>CAVXRU010000001.1:0-22292 GCA_963763905.1 uncultured Acidobacteriaceae bacterium
TGCAAATTGATCCCACAAGAAACGCACCGGGCTGTGGCAATAATGAATATGGCGGGCGCCCTGGGCGACAATCACTCCCTTGGTCGCCGGGCCGCCGGAGCTTATTACCAGATCGTATCCGCTGAGATCAAACGTCGTAGTCGCCATAGGATAGAGCGGCATCAGATGCTGATAAAAGCGTCCGGCGTTAGGGATCCCGCTAAGAAAGGATGTTTGGTACGTTTGGACTGCGATGTAACTTCGGAAATAGGGCATCTGGATCTAGAATCAGTGTAAATAGATCTGCCGTGGGACAGATCTCTGCAATGGCCTCAATGACGCGCTCTCCGCCCCCATCTCCTATAAACCACGGATGAACGATCGCTATGCGCATAAGTTATCTCCCTGTGTTCTAACCTGCGTGTCAGATACTTCAACTCGAAGGCGATGTTGCGTTGTCATGCTATTCTGTGCGGGGACTGATCCTGAGATGCGTACAGTGCTTATCTATCGCAACGAGCTATTGCCCGTCAGCGAGACGTTTATTCAAAAACAGGCATCGGAATTGACGAACTTTCGGCCCGTGTATGTCGGCCTGCGACGGTACGAACCCAGCTTAACGCTTCGAGACAAGCCAGTTCTCCTGTGTCCCAACACCGCCGCTGCAAAAACTCGTGGGATGCTCTACAAGGCGACCGGTTTCGCGCCACTGTTTCACCGGAGGGCAAAACGCCTTGATGCTGCTTTACTGCATGCTCATTTCGCTGTGGACGGCGTCAACGCACTGCCGCTTGTCGGCGCAATCCAAAAGCCAATGATTGTTACGCTTCATGGCCATTGATGTGACCACAACTGACGAATCATACCGTCGCTCGACTACCGGGCGGATCTACCTTGCTCACCGGCAGCGGCTGTGGGATAGGGCTTCGGCTTTTCTGTGCATATCTGACTTCATGCGGCGCAAAGCGCTGGAGAGCGGCTTTCCAGCGCACAAGCTCCGCACCTGAAATATTGGCATTGACATTAACTTCTTTAGACTCTTATGTTCCGGAATATCCCGTGTCCCTCAGGAAATCTGTTCTTTTTGTCGCTCGCCTGGTCGAGAAAAAAGGCTGCACGCACCTCATTCGAGCAATGCAGCAGGTACAGAGCCGGTTTCCGGATGCCCGGCCCGCCATAATCGGTGATGGACCGGAAAGAGCGAGCCTCGAATTGCAGGCGCGCAGCAGGAGTCCAGTGCGATTTTCGCGGCGCGCAACCCAGCCCGGTGGTCCCAGGAAATCAGTTCCGCGCGCGTATTCTGTGTACCTAGTGTAACGGCAAAAAGCGGAGATAGCGAAGGCTTGGGAATCGTGTTTGCCGAGGCGCAGGCAATGGGGGTTCCGGTTGTCAGTTCTTTGCATGGTGGTATACCCGAGGCGGTGTGGGATGGTGTAACGGGATTGTTAGCCCCCGAACGGGACCATAATAAGCTGGCGGAGCACATCATCAGTTTTTCGCGAATGACGCGTTCTGGAAAGATTGCAGTCGAAAGGCAGTCAAATGGGTTGCGGATAATTTCGACCTTCAGCGACAAACCGCGTACCTCGAACAAATCTATGAGGAAGTCATTGAAACAGGAGGACGGCCACAAAATGATCAAGATAGCCATTTACAAGACCGGCATGCTACCGCCCACACAGACGTTCATTCCCGACCAGGTGAATGCGATGCGGCCTTTGAGCCTTGCTACGTCGGGCTCGAGCGCGTCGCCAACGGGCATCAGTTTGAATCCGAGCCCATCGTCCTCATGAAGCAACGGTCGCTCCTGTCCAGGCTCGGCAAGGTGGCATTCAAAACAGCAGGCTTCGCCCCGGAGTTCCTGAACAGCGTCGCTGAGTCACACCCGCAACTGCTGCATGCACATTTTGTCCTCGACGGCGTACATGCGTTGCCAATTGTGTCCAGGCTCCAGGTACCTTTTATCGTGACTCTCCACGCCCACGCCCCAACCAGTTTTGGTAAGGCGCTGCCGCGAACCTCGCTGGACAATATGGTCTATTCTCTCCGGCTCCCCACCTTGTGGAAGCGGGCATCCCTGTTTATCTGCGTGTCCGAGTTCGTCCGCCGGCGCGCACTTGAACTCGGCTACCCTGCGGCCAAACTTCGTGTCCATTACATCGGTGTCGACCGGAGGCTCTTCAAGCCCTCAACCCAGCGGCGCGACCCCCGATTGGTACTGTTCGTCGGTCGTCTCGAGGAGAGGAAAGGCTGCAATGATCTACTCGAGGCCATGGCGGAGGTCAAAAGCGTAATCCCAGATGCGCGTCTCGTCTTCATTGGTGGTGGATCGAAGAGAGCTGAACTTGAACAAATGTCTCGCGAGTTGAACGTAGATGCCGAATTCCTCGGTAGAGTGAGCGATACCGAGAAGCGGGAGTGGTTGTCACGGGCCAGGGTGTTTGTTGGCCCCAGCATCACCGCACCCGATGGAGATGCGGAAGCGCTCGGTATGGTGTTCGCCGAAGCTCAAGCCACTGGGCTGCCGGTGGTGAGTTGTTACCATGGCGGCGTCCCGGAAGTTGTTCTCGATGGACAGACTGGACTATTGGCGGCCGAGCATGACTCCCATGGCCTGGCTAAGCACATTCTTCGATTCCTCCAGGACGACGAGTTTTGGCAGGCGTGCAGCGGCCGTGCCATGAGTTGGATGGAAGAGCGTTTCGATCTGGTCAAGCAAACTCAAGAATTGGAGCAGATCTATTTTTCTCTCTTGAAATCAGCCACCGTATAACAACCCAATCAATCACTCCCAGACCGCCGTCTGTCGCCAGGCTGGCCCAGGCGGCTCCAAGCCAGGAGAATCTGGGTATCAGAATCAAGTTCAAACCGAAATTGAGCAGTGCCGCGCAGATGCGCGTGACCAGCCTGTAATTCTGGTAGCCGGCGCCCGCCAGGGCATCGCCGGCGCTCAGATGGAAGCAGCGAAAGAGCGGAATCAAGCAAAGCCAGCGTAGCGCCAGGACCGAGTCGGCGAAACTTTTGCCCACGAGATGAGGGAATCACCGGTGCGGCAACAAACATTCCAATCGCACCGGCAATACCAAAGAGAGTCGTCTTCCGCAGTACCTTCCTGGCAAATGGCTCTGTGGCTCTCGCCCCTCGAACGCCCAGTTGGAAAAAACGCGGGAAGGTCGCGTTGTGGATGGATGTAATGGGCGTCGTGCAAATGTTGAGCACCCGGTAAGCGGTTGTGTAAATGCCGTTGGCCGCATTCATTCCATAATGCCCAAGCATCACCTTGTCCAGATCGTTATAGATATAGGTCGTTGATCCGGAAAGAGAGAAGACAAACCCTTCGCTGATGTTTTCAAACACGGTATGAAAGCTGAAGGTGGGTCGGCCAAAGGTGACAGAAACGGCGACGATAGCGCACACCGCGGCGATAACGGAAACCAGCATCGACGCGAAGGCCCATTGATAGGCGCTCGCATGATTAATGCTAATGAACAGACCAAGCGCCAGGGCGAAGCGCAGCACGTTCATGCTCATATTCAATGTGGCCATCGTCCGCAGGTTCTCAAAAGCCTGAAAGACCTGGCCGACCGTGCTGATCAGTTGCTGGCACACGGTGTCGCCGATCGCAATAAACAGTATCAGAGAAGCGTGCACGCTACTGATGGCAAAGTGTCCAATAAGCACCAGCAATCCAACAAGAAGGCTGCCAAAAGTTACTGTGGTGGTGAGGATGTTTCCCCAGTACTTTGAAAAGGAGCCGGGGTCCGCGCTCACGCGCCGCAGAAAGACAAATCCCGATCCTAGCGAGCTATATTGGCTGACGATGGACACCAGCGCAAAGGCGCCCGTGTAGATCCCATAATTCGTGCTTCCCAGAAGACGTGCGATGACCACAAAGTAGCCGGCTTGCAAAACGATCGATACCATTTGGCCGAAAAAAGACCAGCTCGCGTTGCGCGCAAGCTTACCGCTCAGCAGCACTTTCGCCTTATCGATCCATGACCTCACTGGACCTCCCCTGATACGTAAACGCCCCAGGCCGAGCAGTTCGCGCCAACATGGGATTCATCATTAAACGGTCCCGGCCTTCTACCTTGTGCCGGATTTCCTCATACTTCTTATGAATGCTTCCCGCAGTCATCACAAAGATGAGCCATTCCCAACTGTTGGGGGAGGCAATGGAGCCCGCCTCGATGTTGGTGATGGCGGCCAGGAACAGGGTACTTCCGTACCAGAAAAGCTCCGGCGTGCCGCTCGACCAGGAGAACAGCAACTTCAGGCGGCGATAGGCCCGCAGGTACGCCAGGAAATAGAGACCGACGCCCACGACTCCCAGTTCGAGCGCTAATTCGAGCACACCGTTTTCCGCATAGCTAAGCCGTGGCCATTTCAGGGCATAAATAGCATTCGCCGACTCTCCCTTGGTGCCGACCCAGAAAGCGGAATAGCCGAAGCCTAACCACGGCCGCTTGGCAAGAGAAGTGAACAGAACAGACCAGATTGTCGTCCTTCCGGTGAGGGTCATATCCTTGTGCAGGAGTGTCAGCAACAGAGGCAGTAGGGCCCAGATGATTGCTGCACCGACAACCAGTAAGACACCCAGAGCCCAATAGGCGGCCACCCGTTCTTCAGGTTTGAGGCGGCTTCCCACGGTGACGATCAGGCCAAAAACCAGCAGCGATGCGCACATGATCCACGCCCCGCGCGAACGGCTCATAGCGATCAGGAACAGTGACGAGCCAATATAAAGAGATCGCCAAAACTTTTCTTTTATTCCTTTCACCGGCAGAAAAAGTGCCGGAGCGAGGAAATACATGGTGATGAGGCCGAGGGTGTTCTTATGCGTATAAATGCCCTGCCATCCAGACGACTCCTCTGCGCGGCCGGTGAACACGCCGTAGCGGGGAAGGGCGATGGCAAGAACAAGACTGGCGATGATCGCAATTGCGCCCGTAATCATCACCACCTGCATCAGTTGCCTGGGTGAAAATCGTTCGACCAGGTAAAGCCCGAAACAAGTGGTTACGAACAGGTAGATGACTTTTTGCAGGCTTGCCGCCGGATCCTGCGACCACAACACCGAGGCCGCGGCGAGTACAACCAGGGCCGCCACGTACCGGCTTCGACTGAAGATGGTGAGGGTGATGTTGGCAATAGGGAACATCAGCAATACAACGAGCAGAGTAGACGCCCACGCGATGAGGCGGACGGCCCCGGCACCGGGGTCTGTATCAACGACGGTGCTTCCTCCTACGGCGAAGGCTCCATTCGGCGAAAAGATAGAAAAAGCGCCGTGGACCGAATAAAAGAGGAGAGGTAGCTGCACCACCCAGGTGATAACCCGATGCTTCAAAGGGGGAGAATCGGAGCTGTCGTGTGTTACGTTCACCGCGACTCCCGCTGTTCAAGTCCTTGGTAGTCATTCCGCGGTTTCAGCGCATCCATACGCTTTTTGAGCGTGGCCGCCGAATTTGCCAGGCTACGCCGCGTCTTGTAAGGCAACACGCTGTAAGCGGCGAACATCAACAGGGACTTGAGCGTTGGAGACCCTTCCCAAAGAATCTCGCTCAGCAACAGAAACTTGTCCCGCGCCGCCGCCTGTTGGCTTGCGGCCCTGGGGGCGCACACCTTGGCAATGAAGCTCGAGTAGGCTCGCGGCGTCATCAAGGAACGATTTGACTGCCCCCACTCCAGGCACGTCCGCCAACCCAGCTTGCTGGTGATGGTGTCAATGCTCTCTGTCCAATACACGCAGAGAGGGTCGGGAACAATCGCCAATTGAACATCAGGATCGGCGGTGGCTCTCAGGAACCAGTCGATGTCCTGCAGCCCTTTCAATTTCCGCCACGGTTCCTGCAGCATCAACTCGCGCGAGCAGAAGAAACCCGATGTCTGGAATCCATTACGCGGGGAACCAAAGAGATATTCGCTAATCGGCTCGCCTTGTCTGGGTAGCCGTCTGGGGGCAACCGATTCCATGGTTTCTGTCTTGAGAATGAAACTGCATACAACCAGCGCAAACCGGGTTGTCGTGGCTTCCGCTGCCTCCAGCTGTTTCTCGATCTTGGTGGGCAGCCACTCGTCGTCATCGTCCAGAAGTGCGATCCATTGGCCGCGGGCTCGCGAGGCGCCAATATTTCTCGCCTCAGAAGCCCCAACGCTCTCGGCCAACTCAATCACGCGCACGCGCGGATCGTTCATTTGCTCCAGCACCTTGACCGTGATGCTATCGGGACCATCGATGACGACCACCACCTCCAGATCTGTACAGGTCTGTGAAAGAGCGCTCTGCACGGCTCTGCGCACAATCTGGGGACGGTTCCGTGATGGAATGACGGCGCTGACCTTCGGCGTGAATTGTTTCACTTTTCCTCGCAAGATATTTCGTCGAAGTGTTGATAGGCCTACGGCCCGTCCAAGAACATGAAAATGGGAAGATGAAAATGGCTCGGACGAATGTTGAGTGACAAATGTTGAGTATTGAGTGGGTGGCCCAGGTCTCAAAAGCGAGACCTGGACCACCCACGCAAAGTCTGCTGGTTCCGCGCTTTATTTTCGACAAAGTGCGATGAAGTAGGTGGTGTGCATCATTGACTAATGTTTGGGATGGCTGATCAGTCCGCCCTGCGTTTGAGGGTCAAAATCAACGCTGATGTCCGTGGTCACGTCCATCACCTCGCCGTCGCGAAGAAACGGTTTGTAGCGCCACAGCCGGACCGCGTTCGTTGCCTCAGCTTCCAGAGAACTATCTCCTGAAACGACTCTCACGGGAGAAACACTGCCGGACTTCGAGATGACAACGCGCACCACGACGGTGGCTCGTTTGCGAGGGGTCCCATCAGTCTGCGGGTAGATCGGGCTCACCTTTGTGATGCAATGCCCATCCATCACTTCCGGAGCCACATTGACCTTCCCCACGGACGCGCCTGCGCCGCTCTCCTGCAGATAAGAGTGGATGGCCGCGGGGGGCTTCGCGTTGGCCTGGCTGGCAAACACACAGAACGTGGCGCTTGCGATGAGCAACCCGCGCTTATGCCTGGTCTTCGTATAAGGCTCGCAGGCCCCGCACCGTTCCGGCATCAATGCACCACGTAAACCGCAGCGCCCGCTGTCGAAGCCGCAATGTTTGCGCTGCTCATGGCAACGTTCTTCATCCAACTGAACGGCACATAGACGATGTCGTTCGATTGCAGCATCAGGGGCGGCTCCTTGCCCTTTTCCATTTTATCGAGGCGAACCGGCAACTCTACCTGGCCACGATCTGTCGTCCGGATGAGGCGGACGTGTGATTGCACCGACGTCTTATTGGCCGACCCCGCCATGGCAATCACCTGCAGCACGCTCAACCGGCCGTCGTTGGTGGCGATCGCATATCCTCCCGGACGGTTGACGTCGCCCATGACGTAAACCATGGGCGCTCTCGAAACCAGTACTGTGTCGCCAGGGTAGACCATCACGACACCCGACAAGGCTTCCTCTGAATCGTTGGAGACGTAGTACTTCAGCTGCTCCGAGGATTTGCCTCGTTTCACCACCACGTTGCGATCCGCCGACTCCGTAAGGCCACCCGCAAGAGACAGCACTTTAAGAATTGTTTGCGGAGTGGTGATGGAGTAGGTGCCGGGCGTGTGCACCTGGCCCAGTACCGACACATCCTGCGTGGCGAGCTCGATCATGCGGACCGTGACCTGGGGCCGGTACATCACATGTTGATTGATCAAGGCAGCCTGGATATCACCAGCGGCCTTTGCCGGCGTTAGCCCGCCCACATGGATGCTTCCAACGTAGGCCAGCGGCGCCGAGCCATCGTCGGTCACACGTACCTGCTGTTGCATCTCAGGTGTATCCATCACATCGACCTGGATCAGGTCCCCAGGTCCAATCAAGAGGCTTTCCTGCTGCGCATAGCAGGGCACTACCAGCGCGCCAAGCAGGAAGAAGGTGCCGATCAGTTTGTTTTTACGCATACAGATCGCTCCCGGAATAAGACATGTGTTTGTATCCGTAATATCTGTGGCTGGCGCCCCCCGATGCCTTCACCCCATTCAGCACCATACCCATGTGACGAGTTCCCTGCGAGCGCAGTATCTGGCAGGTACGTTCGACCGATCTGCGGTCAGTCACGTTATGGCGGGCCACCACCAGGGTGTAGTCCGCGTATTGGCTCAACAGAGCCGAATCAGTGACGGGCAGTATGGGCGCACCATCGATCATTATGTAGTCGTATTCTTCCCGCCACAGGCGCACCAGATCCGCCATGCGGTCTGAGGCAAGCAGCTCGGCAGGGTACGCTGGCAAAGGGCCAGCCGCAAGAACAGAGAGGCTTGGGATGCGCGGGAACGGAACCTCCGGCGCGATCATCGCATATCGTTCGCTATCTGCCATAAGCAGCGAGCTGAGCCCGTTCGTGCCTTTCAGGTTCAGTTCCTGCTGCAGCACCGGAGTGCGCAGGTCGCCGTCGACCAGCAACACATTCTTGCCCCGTTGCGCACAGACGATCGCCAGGTTCGAGGAGAGCATGCTCTTGCCCTCGCCGGAGACAGAACTGGTGACCAGGATGACCTGACCGCGCGGTCCGCCGTTTTTTCCCTGCATGAGCGAGGTGCAAAGTACGCGAAGCGCTTCGGTATAAGCAGCTCTTGGCTCCGCGGCCGCAACGGTCGCATTGGATTCGGTCAGCGCCGGTGAAGGGGAATCGACCGGAGAGGCGAAAGCGGTGGCCAGCAACGGCGTCCTTGCGCCAGATAGACGCTTCCGTTCAACCTTCGGATCGTGGAAAGGAAGCAAGCCGATGGAGGATTCCGCAAAGAGCATCTCCAGTTCGCCCAGCTCCTGGATGCGATTATCGGTAGCGTCACTCAAGAGCGCTCCGCAAATGCCGAACAGAAGTCCGCCGAAAATCGAACCGGCTGCGTAGATAAGTGGATTCGGCTTTGCCGGCCTGGAGGGCACATGGGCCGAGTCCACCAGGGTGATATAGCTGGAACGAATGCCGGCAACCAGGTCAGCTTCCTTCATGCGGCCCATAAGGTTCTCGTAAAGGGTCCGGCTTTGTGTGGCTTCCTGGCGCGCCACCTGGTATTGAACGGCTTTGTCGTTTTGGGCTTCGGCTTGCTCTTTTTCATCCGTGTAGATGGCGCGATCTTTATCCTCAATCTGTTGCGCGATCATGTAATCGTTGTGCACCCGCGAGGCAACGCGCGCCGCCTCATCGCGGATGGATTTCTGCGTGCTCTCGAGGTTGGATTGCAGTTCGGCCAGCTTCGGATATCCAGGTCCGAACTTGGCCGAGAGCTCATTCAATCGCGCCTTCGTCTGCGCTTCCTCGCTGCGCAGGTTCTGCAGCAGGGTGAGCGAGCCGCTGAGGCCCGGCGAAGCCCCGGTAAGCATCCCGTTGCCTGCCAGCCCGGAGATGAGTTCGGGATCGCCGTTCTTGACTACCTGGTACAGGGCGCCTTTCATGATGCGCGCGGACTGTGCCTGTTCCAATTCAGCGGTTGCCTGTTGCAGACGGTTCAGCTCCGGTGTGAAGATCTGGTCGTGTCCCTGGGTGTCGGTCTGACCAAACGAAAATACTCCCGAGTCGCGCTGCAGGTCGGCCACCTTGGCCTGCAAATCGTCGCTCTGCTTACGCAGATCGCCTCAACTGGCTTCCCAACCAGACGCTCGCCTCGCGGGTAGCGTTGTGGCGCGTCTGAAAGTTGTAATCGACCAGATCCTGTACCAGGCGATTCACCACTGCGGCGGCTGTCCGCGGATCTTCATTCAGGTATTCGATGTCGATCAGGCGGGTGTTGGGGACAGGCTTAACCTTGAGATGGGATTCAAAGATCTTGACCACCCGCGCACGGCGGCTAGGAGCCTCTTCTAAAGGCACATTGACCGGATCCGGTATGCCCGCGGGCGCAAACAACCCCAGCACCCAACCAATGGGATTGAAGTGGGGTCGAAACCCCGGGGTCTTCTCCAGGTTCAACTCCTTGATCACCTGCAATGCCAGTGTTTCCGACTGCAATATCTGTGCCTGTGTCTGTAGCGTGACATTTGCGTCAACCGCGTCCCCTTGAGACTCGGGCCCCATCACGGTGTCCATACTCAAGGCGTCGGCGGCCTCCTTTTGTACCTGGATCTCGGCGAAGCCTTTGTATAGGCGGGTGGATGTCGCGAACAAAACTGCGCCCACTCCCATCGTGAGCAGGAGCACGCTAAGAACTATATTGCGCCGCCGGGACAAGATTCCCCAAAGGTCCTGAATGGTCATTTCTTTGCGCGGGAGCAGCGGCGCCGGTGTGCCGGCGATCACCGCGGGAGCAACCACAAGATCGTTTTTACTGAGCATCATTCAACCTCGGATTCAAGTTCGGACTCAAGTTCGTTACCAGAGCTATTCACCTAAGCTCTGGGAGTGAACGGACTATTCAAAGTTGCGACTCGTCAAACCATCCAGATCGTGAGTGGTGACGTTGGGCAGAATATTGAGGGAGCCGTTGCGCAGCAAAGTCAGCTCACTCAGTTCTGCGGCGAAGCGATCTTCGTTGACAAACTGCACAAAAGTGTCGAGCAGATGGCGGCGGATGCGTTGCCGCAGAACAATGACCGCAAATTCCAGGTTGCCGATAAGGTAGCGCCTCCACATCCGGCGCGGCTCTCGGCAAAGGCGGTACAGCCACTCGCAGCCAATTTCTTGAGCCCACTTGGGAGCACGAGGAACCACTCCGCCTACGATCTCGAATGAGCCGCCGACGCCGATACACACCGGAACTGCGAGTTGTAAACCGTGCCTGTAAATCCAATGTTCCTGCTTGGGCGCGCCCAAAGCCACAAACAACAGGTCAGGCTGCACCCTGGTAATCGCGTCAGCCGTCTTCTTCAGGCCGATGGCACTCTGCTCGAAGCCCATGGGTGGGCAATAGGTGCTGCACTTCAAACCCGGGTGGTCGTTCCTCAAAGCGGCTGCGGCAAGTTCTGCCGACTCCGGACGTCCACCGAGCAGGAAAACGTGCAGGTCGGCCTCGACCGCAAGCCCGCACAACTCCCTGAACAGATCGACCCCGGCGATCCGCTGTTGCAGGGAACGGCCATAAAGCCGCGCAGCCATTAGCAGCGAGATTCCATCCGGGATCACCAGGTCGGCATTGTCGTAAACCTCTTGAAGCTCCCGTTCCTTTTCCAACAGCACGATATGTTGCGCGTTGGCCGTGACGACGTACGCCGGCTTACCACCGTTTCGTGCGTGGGCAATGATTGCCGCACACACTTGCTCGGAGGTGCAATTGTCAATCAAGGCATGGCCGACAGCTATTCGGGCTACTTCGGACCCGCGCAGTGGTGCGCGGGGGGAGACCGGGGTCAAGGACCAGTACGCTGAGGAGTTCATCTTCTGATCTCAAGTATTCGAGTAGGTTCCGACGATGCCGGAAGGCAATGAGGTAAGTAGCGATGGTTGATGCAAATCGCCACCCGCGTTAATCGAGGATTGGCTCCAGGGTTGATGCATCCACCTCTACAGCCACATGTTGGTGAATGATCTCGACCGTGAGCACGAAACGCCATCCACTGTTCTTTCGAATCAGGCAGCCTTCCACGCCCTGCATGGCGCCGCTCTTGATGCGAACCCGCTGGCCCACGACCAGGCCGAGGTAAGGCTCTGCCTTCTGCTCCCACAAACTGTTGCGCAGGAACTCTATTTCATGGTCGGGTAGAGGAAGTGCCTCACGGCTCGTACCGACCAGCTGCCGTACACCCGGAGCTCGCAGAACCTTTCCCCGGTCCTGGTGATCGATACGTACAAAAAGGTAGGTGGGAAACAAGGGCAGTTGCACGTTCACTTTCTGCCTGTTTCGCCAAACGCGTGGAGACTCGTAGGTCGGAAGGAAGGTTTCAACTCCTGCGATGTCGAGATGTTTGACCGCGGCTTTCTCGTGCTTCGGTGTTGTGAGCACGGCAAACCACCTGCGAGCGGCCGGCTCATGGGAGGGGCGGGGAAGAGAAGCTGCGGTTCCGTTGGTCAGCATGGCCCTTGGGTACAAAATGCGGCTGGTTCGTGCGATCTCCAGCATTCTGGGCAGGGCTTCGCCATCCTGACTTAGCAATCGCTGCCAGCCCAGCCGTTCCGGTCAGTAACCAGGTTCCTTCAGAACTGCACAAACGAGACGAGAGATGCAGCTCTGACCAGTCTGAGCTTATCGTCCGAATGCAATGGTTGAATATCGGAAAGGTTTGCCTTTCTCATGGCAAGACGTTCGAACCATTTCTCGAAGGTCTTACTATTGATTCTTGGCTTGAAATGGTGTAGGTCCGCAGGCGCAGGAAAAGCGAAGGTGGGAGGGAACGGGCTCTGTTTTGTATCAGGGCACGACTTTAGTCAGGCCGTAACTGCTAACAATATTCCGGGGCTCTAGCCCCTGAGGTACGAGTAGTTCTAACGGCGATTTTCTTTGTTCCCTTTCATCGAATCCCTCCCCCGAAAGAATCGATGAAAGCGTTCTTGGAAAATCGCCGCCTGAAAAGAGCATAGCTCTTCTGCTGGAATCCGCCACAGTCCTTGAGTAATAAACCACCAACTTGTGGTAACTGCAAGTAGTAATGGAGCTCGCCTGGCTTGACATGTGGCAGTCCGCAGCCGGTAATGGCAACAACAGGAGAGTTTGCAGCATGCATGTGGTGGAACTGATTAGGAAGAAGCGGGATGGCGGCGCGCTGACCGATGCGGAAATAGCATTTCTAGTCGCCGGGGCGGCGACAAATTCAGTTCCTGAGTATCAACTGGCGGCGTGGCTCATGGCGGTTTGCTGGCGGGGCCTTGACGCTGAGGAGTTGCACAGCCTCACCACCCATATGCGTTACTCCGGCCGAGTGTTGAATTTCACCAGCCTGCACGGGGTGAAAGTGGATAAGCATTCGACCGGAGGAGTGGGTGACAAAACCTCCTTCCTGGTGGCGCCTATCGTGGCTGCTGCTGGTCTCTATGTGCCCATGATTTCTGGCCGAGCTCTGGGTCACACCGGGGGAACCCTGGACAAGTTGGAGAGCATTCCCGGCTATCGAACGCACCTGCAGGAGGATGAAATACTTGCTGTCCTGAGCGGCTGCGGCGCGTCCATTGTAGGCCAGACGGAATGGCTGGTGCCCGCTGACCGCACCCTGTATTCGCTGCGCGATCGTACCGGAACAGTGGAAAGTCCATTTCTGATCTGCGCTTCCATCATGAGCAAGAAACTCGCCGCCGGGCTCGACGCTCTGGTCCTTGACGTGAAAAATGGCTCGGGTGCTTTTTTGAGAAAGGAAGAAGAGGCGACCCACCTCGCCAAACTGATGGTCGCCACCGGCAATCATGCCGGGACAAAGACGGCCGCGCTGATCACCAACATGAATCAGCCGCTCGGGCGCATGTCAGGCAACGCAGCGGAGATCGTCGAGTCAGTCGAATTGCTGCGCAACCACCGCGACCGTCTCACCGAAGACCTGCGCCAGCTCTCGCTCGAGCTTTCCGGTTGGATGCTCTACCTGGGAGGCAAAGTACCCAGTCCTGAGGATGGCGTGCAGTTGGCAGAAGAACTGTTGATCAGCGGTCTGCCGCTAAAGAAATTCGGCTGCATGATCGCCGCGCAAGGTGGCGATCTGGCCTGGTTTGAAAGTCCGCAATGGCTGCATAAGCCTGCTTATCAGCATCCCATCAAGTCGCCATCCGCCGGCTTTCTGTCGAGTGTGGACTGCAACCAGGTGGGCTGGGCGGTGCAACGCACGGGAGCGGGCCGCATCGTGCCCGGGGAAGCGGTGTCTGCCCATGCCGGTGTGGGGACGCACAAAAAGGTCGGTGACCATGTCACTGCGGGCGAAACGCTGTTTACGATTTATGTAGAGGACGAGGCGCGCCTCGAAGCTGTGGCCACAATACTCAATTGCTGTTACACACTAAGCGACGCGCAGCCTGCCCCAGATCCGCTCATCTATCAGATAATTGCCTGAGTCCAGCACTGTTTTAGTGCCCGTATTGCACGCCGTTATCCAGGCCCGCCCCGTGTGCCGGCTCGTAAGGCTCAACAGCAAGCAGGTTGCCCAGAATGTTGCGCTCCTGGGGCGAGAACTGTGCCTGAAACTGGCCCGAATTCATCATCGCCTGGCGCTGCTCGGGAGGATATTCCCGCAAATCGCGAAATGCCTTCTTCATCAGCCGTTGCCGGTCTTCGGGCAGGGTATGAAATTCCTGAAACGAGGCGCGTACTTGCTGCCGCATCTGCGGTGTCAGGCGTTCCATCGCCTCAATGTGGTCGAGCGTGCGCTGGCGCTGGTTGGGGGGCATCCGGTTCAGCTGTTGCAGCCGCCCGAGCAACCTTTGCTGCTGCTCCGGGGTCAGCCGGCTGAAGCCTGGCTCACTTTGCAGAGCCTTCTCCTGCTGCTCGGGGGTCAGGTTCCCATGCCGCTGCAACCACGTCCCCAGGTGTGCCTGCTGATTGTTTTCAAATCGTGGCCGTTGTCCCTGCTGCGCAGGGTGGGCAAAACAAGACGCCAGGGGGAGTGCCAACAGCAGCAACGTGAACACACTTCTAGCCAGCTTCCCGCGATGGGATCTACGTTCGTGCTGGTTGTTGAGTGCCATGCTGGAGCCCTTCGAAGCGGTTACGTCGACCGTCGTTTGCGGGCGCCTCGTTTCCCGGTTGCGTTATTAGTTCGAACTGCCGGTCCCGCTATCCTCGTCCGTGTCCAAGGCGTTCAATTGCTGAAACATCTGAGCGTTTCCATCGTAAGACTGCAGGTCGCGCACCGTGGCAGAAGTTTGAGGAACCGGCGTCTCCTGATGGCCCAGCAGAGCAAACGTTCCCCCGCCGATCCCGCCGATCACCAGCACCGCACCCAGTGCGCCTGCCGTTAGCTGACGCATTTGCAGGTTGGTGCTATAAAGCAGCCACGCCTTGGCACGCTCAAACAAGCTGGCCGGCGCATTGCTTTGTTCCGCCCGCAACCGCGCATACAGCTTGGCATCAAAGAATGCGCTGGGTTCCGGTGCCTGCCATTCGTCCAGCAGCTTCCAGGTAGCTTCCATTTCCTTCAGTTCGGTCGCACAGTCGCCACACTCCGCCAGGTGCTTACGGGCTTCCTCAGGCAGGGGCCGGGACTCGAAAACCGATTCGGCCAAATTGTTCTTCATCTCAGGGCAAGTCATCATCTTCCTCAATTCCTGCTAAGCGAAATCCTTCAGGTTTTCGCGCAATGTCTGGTACGCCCGGAATAGCAAGGACTTGGTCGCTGATTCACTCAGCTTTAGCACCTTACCTATTTCCTTGTAATCCATTTCCTGGTACTTGTGCATCAGCACCGCGTTGCGCTGCCGTTCCGGCAGAGCCATCACGTGCTTGCGGATGGCCGTCATTCTCTCGTCGCGCACCAGCGCTTGTTCCACGCTGAGGGTGTTGTCGGCCACATCGGGTGTCGTCCCCGTTTCTGCATCCGGCTGATCGAGATAAACATTTTGCGCGGTTCGCTCATATTTCGTATCGCGCGCATGGTTCACGCCCAGGTTGGTCGCGATTCGGTACAGCCAGGTACTAAACTTTGCTTCCGCCCGATACGTTTGTCGCGATCGATAGACGCGGAGAAACACTTCCTGCGCCAGCTCCTCGGCGACTGCCTGGTTGCGAGACATCCGGAACATGAAATGTACAATCTGCTTCCGGTACTTCTCGATCAGGACGCTGAAGCCCGAGTCGTCACCCTCCCGAACGCGTAGCATAATTTCCGCGTCGGAAAGCTGGCTCCAGTCGACTCCGGATGTATGGACCGGCACATCCTGTTGGATGCCCTGAAACCCATTCTGCGTAATGGCTACGGTACCCATACCCTTTGTAACCCCACCCTCCTGACTAGGTTGCGCGGATTCGGGAGAGTTTTGCGTCTCCTCCCCAGGCTCGGGGAAAGGGTTCTGCTTGGGGGGAAGCGGGACCATAAGGTGAATGGATTGTAATTGTTGCCTCACCCCCTGGTCTCGCCCAGTTTCGTGGGATATGAAAGGCGGATCCGTGCCAGCCCCGGACTTCAGTCCGGGGGAGCGGGTTTTCAAACCCGCTTAAACGTTGGGCAATAAAATTCGGGGCTTTAGCCCTGGTGGCTGCTTCTCTAGCCGTAGGATCGTTCCGCAGTTTGCCGCAGCCCCGTACGTAACTGATTGAAAAATATTGCCTTAGCTGCTGAGAAATGCTGTCTACTCCTAACAACAAATGTCCTCGCAGCCTGTTCCGCGCCCGGAGGGACGAAACCTAAATGGATTGACAAACACGTCAGGATTTAGCGGGCGTGTAATCACTGGAAAGGGACCTGCGGTTTCCCTCGCAAGCTCTCATCGGCGAGCCTGCTCCGGCGCATGAAGTCATGTGCCCTGTATGGAAAGACTCTTGTCCTGACCCGCTCAGACTGGTCCCCACGGTCTCCGTTCTAAGCGGTTTTACCGATGTAACGGTGGCCGTCAGCCCTGCACTATGTCTAAGCCGGACTTTGTATGGACGGCTTCAATGCGCCCGGCTGAGCGCGAAAAGATCTGGGGGATACGGCTCGGCTTCCCTACGGCAAAAACCGGATAGCGGAATGAAACGCTTGCGTTACCATTGTTTCTTGGAAAATTCCGGCTATTGACCGTGTGAACTCGACAATAACCGCGCCAAACCACATGCATTTTGCCTTGCGAATTAATCGCCGCCCTGCAATTTAGCTCAGGTCCAGCGGAGGTAGCCAAGAAGCGGTGTGAAAAGTTCTGATCCTCTGATACAGAAGATCGGGAAGTATGCCGTCATCGACGTGATCGGCTCAGGCGGGATGGGCATCGTCTATCGCGCCCATGATGCTGCCTTGAATCGAACCGTCGCCATCAAAATGCTCAAGCGGGTGGAGGCTGGTCCCGGCAAAGTGCACCAGCTGGAGCAATTCTTCAACCGCGAGTTGCGCGCGACCGCCAGCCTGCAGCACCGGAACATCGTCACCGTCTACGAGAGCGGAGAACAGGACGGAAACCCCTACCTGGTGATGGAGTGCCTCGATGGCGAGCCGGTTTCCCGCGTCATCAATGAACGACGCCCCATGCCGATTGTCGACAAACTGGACCTGTTTGTGCAGGTGTGCGATGGGCTGCAGCACGCGCACGATCGCAAGCCCCAGGTCATCCATCGTGATATCAAGCCGGCGAATGTCATCCTGTTGCGAGATGGCACCGCGAAGATTGTCGACTTCGGGATTGCTCGAGTCGTAGGCATTGAAACCTCCACTCTGCAGACCGGGCAGCTGCTGGGCAGCTTGTCCTACCTGTCGCCAGAGCAGATCAACTCTGTACCGATCGATGCCCGCACCGACATTTTTTCAGCCGGCGTGATGCTCTATGAGCTCCTGACCTACGCGCTGCCATTCAAGGGAAATGAGGCGGCTGCGGTGTTCGTGAAGATACTACGCGAAGATCCCCCGCCTCTCTCCACCTACCTGGGCGAAGTTCCCCCGGAGCTGCAGGCATGCGTCAGCAGAGCGCTGGCCAAAAAGACCCACGACCGGTATCAAACCGCCGAAGAACTGGGCTTCGACCTGCTGCAGATCCAAAAGAAGATCAAGCAAGGGATGGCTGCTGACTTCATGCAGAGAGCGGAAGCAGCGATGCACCGCGGCGACCTGGAAAGAGTGAAGCAGCACCTGCAGGAGATTCTTCGCCTGGACCGCCACCACGACCAGGCGAACCGCATGCTGGCCGAAGTGCGTAAGGCGATCCAGGAACAACAACGCTCCGCGCAAATCGTGCAAATGCGTTCCCAGGCCCAGGTGGCGTTAGCCGGTCAGCAGTATGAAGAGGCTCTGGCCTGCGCCGATCAGGCCCTGCAACTGGATCCGGCTGACCAGGTCTCGACGGCCCTTCGGGAAGAAATACAAAAGGCCATCTCGCTGGGTAAGGCCGTTCGTGATTCGCTGCGCCGTGCCGAATCAGCCCTGTATGCCGGAGACTTCGACGAGGCTAGAGAGGCGGTGGACGCGGCTCTCCGTCTCGACACCAATAGTGCCGAAGCACGAGCCCTGTCAGAGATTATCGAAAAGGAACTGTCAGAGCGGTCACGCAGATTGCAGGTACAAGGCCTGGTCGACAGCGCCCGGCAGGGAATCGCCCAGCGGCTGTTTGGCGACGCGATTGAGTCATTGCGCAAGGCCGAAAAGTTGGATCCCGGCGACTCCAATGTTCGTGAGCTGTTGCAATGGGCCAGCCGGGGCCAGGATCAGGAGCAGCGTCGTAAGGATCTACTGGATCTGACAGACCAGATTCATGGTGCGCTGCGGGCAGAGGATTTTTCCTCCGCTTACACCATCTGCGAAGTAGGGCTGGGGAGTTTCCCCAACGAACCGACCCTGCAGCGCTTGAAATCGATTGCAGAGAAGCAGAGAGATATCGCCGAGCGGCGAAGGTTTGTGCAGGACCAGAGCCTGGCAGCGAAAAAATTGCTTGATGGCAGCGACTTCGCCGCAGCCATCAAGATACTCGAAACCGCCTTGCAAAAGCTTCCCGCAGAGCCAAACCTGGAGGCTCTGTTGGCGTTGGCGCGAACCGAGTCGGAGCGGCAGTCTGAGGATCAGCAATCTCAGGCCGCGCAAGAAGCGGCAGAGCGCGCACTGCTTCAGAACCAGGCTGCGCAACGCCAGGCGGAGACGCTGCGCAAAGCGCTCGATGAGCGGGAGGAAGTGGAGCATCTGGAAGGTCTTGCCTTGCAACTGAGGCGCATGCTGACGGGGGTCGAGTTCGAGGAGGCAACCCGTCGATCGTTCGACCCGATATTTGAGCAGGTGCGCGCCCGGCAGTTGGCTAAGGAGCAAGTGTCGGCGGAATTGCAGGACTTGCGAAAGAGTGTTGAGGATTCTTTCGATCCCGGCTCGAGGGCGCGCGCGAAGACACGCCTGCAGGAGGTGCAGGCCGAGTTTCCCCATGAAAGAAAGGTTCGCGACGCCTGCGAAGAAGTGGTGCGGGCCCTGGATGCACGCGGAGAGGAACACGCACGAATCCTTGCTGAGCTGAGCAAAATAGCCGAAGCGGTCAAGCACGTTCCGCTCAGTGAATCGACCGATCTCCTCAGAGGCGCAGCCCGCATATCGTCGAACTTTTCGATGGAGCCGCAAGTGGGAGCCCTGATTCAACAGATCGAGTCCGAGGTGAATCGCCGCCTCGCTCAACGGCAAGCCCTGATTGAAGAACTTGCGCAACTGGAGGGTGCTTCTACCCGGGCTCGGTCGATCAGCGGGCTATCCCAGTTGGTCAGCAACGCGCACTCGGTCGCGTCGGCCGCCGCGGGGGAGCCGGACGTCTTGGCCGCTCTCGAGCGGGTGAAAGCGGCGGCCGAGACGCGCCGTCAGACAATCTCCCGCCTGCTGGCTGAAATCAATCAGCTTGCGGACCGCGCCCTGGTGGCTCTGGGCGTCGAGCAGGCGGAGCAGTTGTTCGCCGAGGCGCAACAGCGCGCCTCAGCCCACCCCGAACTCGATGACCTGCAGGAGACCATTGGCCGCGTTTCCGCCCAGGTCCATGGGCGGCGTATCGAACATGACCTGGTTTGCGAGGAATTAACTTCGCTGAGCGCGTCGGTTAGCCAGGCGCTTACGCCGGCCGATCTGGACCTTATCCGGAGCCGCGCGCTGCAGATACGAGACAAGCATGCCGCGGATCCGGCGATTGCCGCTCTTTGCGGGCAGGTAGAAACGGATGTTCGCGACGCGCGCGCAAAGCTGTTGCAGATCGAGCTGCGCCGCTTGTCGCACGATCAGGCGGTCGAGTCTTTTACCTCTCAGCTGGGAACGACCGACACAGCATCGCTGGTAAAGAAGCTGCAGGAATTGTTGAAGACTTACCCGGAGAGCGTAGAACTTCGCGGGATGCTGCTCAGGGCGGAAGACAGCCTGGAGCGCGCGCAACGAGCGCGCGACCAGGCAGCCGCCCGCGCGTCTGCAATCGATCTTGAGGTCAAGGCATATACCCGGCTGCTGGAAACGCGGCAGGCCCCCAGGGCGCTGAGCGCCCTGGAAGAAGCGGCCGCCAAGTATCCCGAGAGCGCACAGTTACAGTCTCTGCTGGTGCAGTGCAAAGAGCAGATCGAGGCAGAGGAGGAGATCAAGCGTCAAGCCAGCGCGCAGAGAGCGGCTGTGCAGGCTGCGATTGATAAAGGCTCGGACCTTCTTCGCAACCGTCGCTATGTTGAGGCGGCCGCGGTGCTTGAGGTCGCGTGCCAGCAATGGCCGGGGGAAAAGCAGCTTGAGAAATTGTTGGCGAGCGCACAGAAATCGGCACAGAAAGCAAACGACCGCCTGGCCGCGGAGCAGGAGAAAATCAGGCAGCGTGTACTCCAGGCCGCCGCGCGCCCGGCAGGGACGCCTCGCAAGCGGCTGCTCGTGCCTGTGGTCATTGCATGCGTGCTGCTGGCGGTGGTTGGTTTCGTGATCAGGTCTCTCATCCGGTCTCAGGTCCCTGTCCCGGCCGTGCAGAGCATTCCCGCTGGCGCTGAGACGCCTCCGCAACCCGCGGTGGTTCCTCCTCCTCCTCCTGCGCCTGCGGCTGTTCAGGCGCCGGTAATGGCCCGGCTCATTCTTAAGGGGGCGCATCCCGGTGACCAGCTGTTTGTGGACGATGTCCGGCTGGCTGCGAGCGGGCCGCCGGGTACCTGGGAGCTTACGCCTGGCTCTCATCGCCTGCGGCTCATGGCTGGAAATCAAGAGCTGGTGGCAGACCCTCGTTCCTTCAAGGCAAATGCAACCGTCGTCCTCAACCGTGCAGACTTCAAGCAGCCGGCTCCAGCGACGTCAGAAGAGCAGCTTGCCTGGAATCGTATCAACAGCACCGCCGACACTGCTGCGGTCGAAGAATTCGTCCGCCGCTATCCCAATTCTTCCTTCCGGTCGCAGGCGGAGTCCAAACTGGAAGCGCTCAATTGGGCGAAGGCCAGCAGCAGTGGCAGTCTTCGCGGCTATCAGGAATATGTGGCCAGGTATACCTCTCCGCCGGGTCCTCATCTGCAAGCTGCCATGGCAGAGATCCCGCGGCTGGAGTGGGACGCTATCCAGAACACAAACGACCCTGTTCCAGTGAGGAAATTCCTGGAGCACAATCCCAACGGCCCCTATCACGACCGCGCCGTGGCTTTGCTCGACGATCTTGCCTGGCATGATGCGGAGCGTAAAGGGGATACCGCAAGTCTCAAGGGCTACCAGGGCACCTATCCCTCAGGCAGGCACAAGGACGAAGCGGCAACGCAACTGGCCAAACTCACCCCACCGCCGGTAGCTGCGCCTCCGCCCCAGGCAACCCAGGCGCCTGCGCCAGTTCCGCCCGCTCCCACGGTGACACCGAAGCTTTCCGATAACGCCGACGATATCAATGCCATTCGTGGCGTTCTGGATGGGTATAAATCCGCGTATGACACCAAGGATCTGGCCAGGCTCCAGGAGCTCTGGCCAGATATGAGCCCGAAACAGGTGAATGGGCTGCGGACAGCGTTCCACGATGCGCGCAGAGTCACGCTGACCTACGCGATCACCAAAGGTCCAGAAGTAGCAGGCACCGTGGCCGTCGTCACCTTTCAACAGCAAATCATCACCAATGCAGCGGCAAAATCGCAGGTGACGATGACCTTGAAAAAAGACGCAAACAATTCCTGGCACATTACTTCTGTCCGTTAGCGTGGCTCAGAACACGTACGAAACGCCGATTAATGGCGAGGGCTTGAAGTGCAGGCCCTCATCGTTCAATCGGAACAGGACATTGCCCGTAACCAGCAGCCTGGCAAACCGGTCTCACCTTGGCTCCCAACGAGATGTTTGCCTGGTTGACGGTGGAGGTAAACGTGTTAACGTTCGCGTGGGTGTTTCCCTTGAAATCTGTGAAGGTAGAGTCTTCTATACGTGACGCATTCAAGAGCGACGTCCCAATGCAGTCGGCGGAGAGACCGACTCCCCGGGGTATCGAACCGTCCGCACTGCGAATAGGTCGACGCGTTCGGCAGCTCGCCCTGTAAATAGATTGCGTGGCGTGCCGCAAAGGAAGGGTCCCCTGAATTTGATCGTGGGCGTAAACGTGTGGTTCACAGGGGGCTGGCTCAAAGGCGGTTAAATCGAGGACAAAATTGTCGAATGCCGGAAAGGAAACTGGAGACAAACCTGAAACCTACCACGTTTTTTGAACTCAGAACGTGTATGAGACGCCGATCAAAGGTGATGGCTTGAAGTGAAGCCCCTCGTTGTTTAAACGAAATAAGACATTGCCGGTTACCAGCAATCTCGAAAAGGGGCGCAACTTGGCCCCAGCCGATATGTTTGCCTGA
>CAVXRU010000002.1:0-37989 GCA_963763905.1 uncultured Acidobacteriaceae bacterium
CTATTCGGCCTCGCTGGCGCAGCGGAAGCCAAGAGTCCCCGACCGGTCATAGCTCGGCGCCATTAAGAGCAGCTTGCCGTGCTGATCATTTCGATATGCCTCCGGAAAGTACCAAATGGAGCCCCGTGGCTGGTAGTAGTTCCCGCCGCGCAGAATTCCGGCCCGCGTGTGATCGTCGACATATTCGTCGGTCCATTGCCACACGTTCCCTACCATATCCATCACACCCAGCGGACTCGCGCCCGCGGGATGAGCGTCCACATCATCGGGCGACGTCAAAGTACGTCCTTTATCAGGCACAGGAACATTGGCCGCGTTCCAGGTATTACCCCAGGGATAAACGCGGTTCTCTTCGCCGCCCTGCGCTGCATACTGCCATTCCCACTCGCGGGGCAGCCGCTTGGCTGCCCACTTCGCGTAAGCGCGTGCATCCTCAAGCGAAACCCACGTCACGGGCTTTTTGGCCCATCCTTCGGGATAAGTACCGTTCTTCCAGTCGCGAAGAAAATTCATGTCATCCTGGGGATGATAGTGAGTCGCATCAAGAAACTTCTTGAAGTCGGCATTCGTGACCGGGTACTTGTCGAGATAGAACGCATCGACGTGCATCGGATGCTCATGGAATCGCCGCGCCGAGTCCTCCCAGGGATATTGCACGTCGACGCCCACATCATTTGATCCTTCGATTTCAATTCCCTGCACTTTGAAGACATAGTCGCCGCCCGGTATCTTCACCATTCCTTCAGGCGCCGCCACCGGAGCCTTGGTCTTCTCAATTTCCAATAGCTGCTGCCCCAGGGGCTTCCACTCATGCGCATAGGAAGAGAGTGGCGTTGCCGTCATCTTCTTCATGCGGGACATCATTTCATTGTATGCTCGCTTCGGGCGCGCCGTGCACGGCCATCACTGCTCCCATTCCATGGGCTTCCAGCGGAAACGAAAGCACCGCCTCTTTTCCGTCACGCTCTGGCGTCAGTTCGACGCCGTGATACAGATCGAAGTAGCGAACCCCATCTTCGGCCGGAACGGTCATCTGCCGCCCCGCCACATCGTATTCGTTGCGGTTCACGATCGTCCAGACGGTGCGGCCTTCGAGCGGCCAACGGCTGGCAAAGACACCATACATGTGCATGGGGTAGAAAGGCTCCCACCCGCTGCTCGAAAAGAATGGCGCTACGGCGCGCTCGATCGTCGCCATGCGCCGGGTCGCTTCTCCGTCGCGTGGGGTTACGCCGTTCCATATGCCCCACACGTTTTCCCAGCTCTCCCAACCTTCTCCGTTAAAAAATGCAAATTGAAGATCGTCGTTCTTATCTCGATTCCAGCGACCCTGAATATTGACCTGGTGCCTGGGCTCGAGCCAGCGAAAGCGATCCAGTGTAGGCACGAATTGGAACTTATACTGCCCCCAGTTGAGTACGTCCCAGGCGAGTGCCTCATCCGAAGCGCTGCCCTCCGGCTCGAACGCCAGCGGATGCCCCACAGATTCGGCGGCCAGGGAAAACGCCAGCGGCACGCCATCCTGGGTATCGCCGTTGATGCCGTCAGCGTTTATCTCCTTCATGAGGCCGGCGATCTCGACAGGCCAGGACTTGACCGGCTCGCGCGTGCCCTGGTCCCACATCATCATGGGAAACAGAACGCGCACTCCATGCTTATGGAAGTCCTCCACCATCTGGCGAACGCCCGCCACGCCGCCAGGCATGGAACGAATCATGTCATGCTGATTGCGATCGTCGATGCCCATGTTGGGATAGGTCGGCCAAATCAGCACCGCGTCAATGCCTCCGTATCGCTTATCGAGGTCATCCAGATAACGGTCGACGGTATATTTATGGGCGACAGGATCGTAGAAATATCGATCCTGCACCATCATCTGCGGCTGGATGAATGCGGATTGCGCCCATTCGAGCGCCGGCAGGCGATATCGGGCATCGTCAAAGCCGATACGAATCAGTCGTTCGGTGCGCCAGTGCGTAACATCGGTCAGCCACTGCTGATGAGTCACGTCGGTGCAGGGTGTGTAGGGACCTTCCCAGGCAAAATTAAGGCTGAGGCAGGCGGGCGGAGGAATTTGCTGATTCACCGGCCTATACTGTGAGTCCTGAGCTTGGGCGGTGAGGGCCCATGCAGCCGCGGCCAGAACGATAGCGGCAACCTTCTTCATTTCCTTCGTTCGTCTCATCTGTTCCTCAGCGCCGCAGGCAGGATTGCATCCACCTCAGTAGATTGTGGGCATGGAAGGCGCGGAGAAAGGGACGGGAGGACGAGAGTAATGAAAGCATTCAAATCGCAGACATCGCTAGCGGCCTCTCACGACTCGTCGCGAGCGAATTTTGATGTAGTGAAGCAGGTCGCCATTTCTTCGCGGCTTCAGTCGCACTCTTCCTATCCAATGGTTATTACGTAAAATAAATCTCGAACCAGGAGCTCTGTTGCAGAATCCCTCCCAGACAGCCGCTCCCTTGCTTTCCTTTGACCGCGCGGGTAAATACTACACCAACGCCGGCGAACGAGTGCGAGCGCTCGACGATGTTTCGTTCGAAGTCGGCTCTGGCCAATTTGTTGCCGTGATGGGTCGCAGCGGGTGCGGCAAATCAACGCTGCTTCATCTCGCAGGCGCTCTTGATTTTCCCACCACCGGGCATGTGCGGCTGGATGGCGTCGCCACCGATCAGTTGACCGAAGCCGGCCTCACCAGGTTGCGCCGCGAGAAGGTCGGGTTCGTTTTCCAGTCGTTTCAACTTCTGAATACGCTAAGCGTGGTCGAGAATGTTGAGGTTCCCCTGCTGCTGGCAAGCGAAGCGAACGTTCGTTCCAGGGCCATGGAGCGGCTTGCCGATGTCGGACTGGCCCCACTTGCGCACCGCATGACGCACCAGCTATCCGGCGGCCAAATGCAGCGCGTGGCGATTGCGAGGGCGCTGGTTCACAACCCTCGCCTGATCCTCGCCGACGAGCCGACGGGCAATTTAGACACCGCAACCGGCAACGCGATTCTCGAGTTGTTACAGCGTGTGTGCACAGAACAACAAGTGACCATCCTGATGGCGACCCATAGTGAAGAGGCCTCTGCAATAGCCGACACCATCGTGCGGATGCGCGACGGGCGCATCGTCGAAGAGAGGATTTGAAATGGGCCGCCTGGCTCTCCTTTACCGGCTCATCCTACGCCCTCTGTTCCGCCAGCCCGGACGTGCATTGGTGATCCTCTTTGCCGTGGCGCTGGGCGACGCCGCCGTCGTTGCCATCGATCTTGCGGGCGATGCCGCGGCAGGGTCCTTCCATTCATCCATGGAAACGCTGGCCGGGAAGGATGATTTCGAAGTTACCGCAGCAGGCGGCCTGCCCGAGGAGATCGTTGCCCGTGTTGCGAGGCTGCCCTACGCATTGCGCGTGAGCCCCCGCATCGAAGATCACGCGATGGTTGTTGGCACAGGACAGACCGTGCCCCTGATCGGGGTCGATGTGGTTGCCGAGGCAAACAACGCGGACACCCTCGTCGGCGATGCGACGGCAGGCGAAGGTCTTGAACACATCAATGACCCTGATGCGGTATGGGTGTCTCGCGGGTTGGGAAAAGCTGTTGGAGCCCGCATCCCACTGCTGATCAATGACCATGCCCGGGAGTATGTGGTGCGCGGCTTGATTCCAAACTCGGCGCAGATGGGCACGGATGCCATCCTGATGGACATCGGGGCTGCGCAACTGGCCACCGGGAAATCGGGGCGTGTCGACCGCATCCTCATCAAGACTCCTGCTGCGAACACCGCGAATAACGACACAAACAATTTCGACCAGTGGCAAAGGAAGCTGCAGGAGGCGCTGCCCGGGGGCGCGCTGCTCAATGCCCAGGGGACGGAGACCGCTGCCAACCGGCGAATGCTGGCGGCCTTCCGCTGGAATCTTCGCATGCTCAGCGGCATCGCGCTGCTCGTGGGAGCCTTCCTCATCTACAACGCCGTCTCCGTTTCCGTAGTGCGCCGGCGCGCCGATATCGGCACCATGCGCGCCCTGGGCGCAAGCCGCGATGCCGTCACGGTTGCATTTCTGTTTGAGGCTGCGCTGTTTGGCGTATTAGGTTCCCTGGCTGCATTGCCCCTGGGCCGCGTGCTTGCCGCCGGAGCCGTGGGCATGCTTTCAACCACTGTCAATGCGCTTTATATTTCCAGCAGCCCAGGCCCCATGATTCTTTCAGCGGGATCCGTGATGCTTGCTCTTGTGGCAGGCATTGGTGTGGCTGTCGTTTCTGCGTTGGCCCCCGCACGGGAAGCAAGCATGGTGCCGCCGACAGAAGCAATGGCCCGCGGCCGGCGCGAATTTGAAGCGCGCGTCGATCGCAAGCGCGATGCCTGGATTGGTCTGGCGCTGGCGGCGTTGGGCACCCTTTCCGCACTTGGCCCGCCGATCGGGGGAAAGCCTCTGCTTGGTTACCTGGCGGCCCTGCTCTTTGTCGCTGCTGCTGCGTTAGCCGCTCCGTTGGTGGTGTACCACGCCACGCTGGCTGGGTCGATCGAGCTTCGCCGCTTGCTCGGGGTCGAGGCATTGCTCGCGTCGCGCAGCCTGGGCGGATCGTTGCGCAGAACGTCCGTGCTGGTGGCGGCACTGGCCACGGCCATCGCAATGATGACGTCGGTGGGCATCATGGTGGGCAGTTTCCGGCAGACGGTGTTGACCTGGTTGGATAGTGAGCTGCCCGCCGACCTTTACCTGGCCCCCGCCGGAGCGATGGGCGGCGACCTGCATCCTACCATTGCGCCGGAGGTGGCTGACCTTATCGCGGCGACACCGGGCGTCGAGAGCGTGAGCCGCCTTCGCGCCTACGAGATTCAGTATCAGGGCTTGCCCGCTTCGCTGGCGGGCGCAAGCCAGGGTCGCCACGCACCTCGCCAGAACCTGACCTTCCTTTCGAGAAAACCAGGCGCGGAAATTCTGCGACAGTTGGCCGCGGGCAACAATGTGGTTGTCAGCGAGCCCTTTGCCAATAAGCATCATGTCAAGGCCGGCGACGACATCACACTCCCGCTGGGCGAACAACGGGTCAGCTTCCGCGTGATCGATATCTTTTACGACTATGGCCACGAAGCAGGCTACATCGTGATGGATTGGGGTACTCTCCACCGGTATCTTCCCGACACCGCACCCACCAACCTCGCTGTCTACCTAGCGCCAGGAGCAGATCTCAAGCAAACTCGCGCCGCGATTAAAAAGGCCATTGCGAACAAGAGCCTGATGATGCTTTCCAATGGCGAGATACGGCACCAGGCCATACGGGTCTTCGATCAGACATTTGCGATTACCTATGCAGTTGAGGCCATCTCGATCCTGGTGGCAATCGGCGGCATTGCAGGTGCGTTGATATCCATTGTGATCGACCGGAGGCGTGAGTTCGGGGTGTTGCGGTACCTCGGTGGCACAAGCGCGCAGATTCGCAAGCTGATCCTGGTCGAGGCCGGCCTGATTGGCATCCTGGCCAATGGGTTGGGCCTGGTGCTCGGCTACGTGTTGTCGTTGGTCCTGGTGTATGTGATCAACAAGCAATCCTTCGGATGGACAATTCAATTCCATTGGCCGGTTGCGGTGATCCTGGGTTCGCTGAGCATCGTGTATGTTGCCACCGTGCTGGCAGGGCTGTTTCCGGCGCGGCTCGCGGTCCGGTTGGATCCCATGGAGGTGGTGCATGAGGAGTAAGTGGCTTGCACTGCTGTTTCTCGCGCGTTACGCTGCGCCACCGCGCAGGATTACCACGTCGCACAGCCTGGTTACACGTTCGCGTTTCCGCGAGACTACTTCAATCATGAGGACTATCAGACTGAGTGGTGGTACTACACCGGGAATGTGAAGGCAGCGGATGGTCATCGGTTCGGCTTTGAGCTGACCTTCTTCCGGCAAGGAGTTTCGCGCGCTGCCCGCACAGGCCCCTGGTTTGTGAACGACCTCTGGATGGCACACATCGCGCTGAGCGATATTACCGGGCAGCGCTTTTATAGTGAGGAGCGGTTGAATCGATCCGGCCCGGGCATCGCCGGCGTGGATGCGCAGTCCGGTCTGGTCTGGAACGGCAATTGGCAGGCGCACATATCCGAACAAATTGAAGAGCTGCGCGGCGTTGCTGACAAGTTCAGCCTTGCGCTGCAGCTCAGACCTGTCAAGCAGCCTGTGGTTCAGGGCCAGGATGGCATCAGCCAGAAGGCTGAGGGTGCTGGGCATGCTTCCCACTACTTTTCCCTACCCCGCCTTTTAACCACAGGGTCCATTGCACTCTACGGCAAGACCTACCAGGTGGAGGGAACGTCCTGGATCGATCACGAGTTCTTTACCGGGTCCATGGCCGCGAATGAAACGGGCTGGGACTGGTTGAGCGTGCAACTCGCAGATGGGGTCGAACTCATGCTGTACCGGCTGCGACATAAGGATGGCAGCATCGATCCGTCTTCTTCAGGCAGCTACGTGGATGCCAGCGGGAAGTCTCAATTTTTGTCCGCCGGGGATTTCGTAATGACTCCTGCGGCGGAAACCTGGACCAGCATGGCGACTAAGGCGACGTATCCAGTGCGCTGGCATGTCTCCATTCCGCGCCTGCACGTGGAGCTGGATGTAACTACTCCGCTAAAAAGCCAGGAACTGGCCAGCAAATTGGGAACCAGCTATTGGGAGGGAGCCATCGACGTCGTTGGCAACAACGATCAGTCACCGTTACGAGGTGTGGGGTACCTCGAGATGACTGGATATGCGGAGACGGGCAAGCCTGTCATCCCCAACTGATTCGTTGGTAATTCCGAAGCGTGGCTGAGAGCCCTTAGGAAACGTCGCGACAAATTGTTCCGAAAATCAGATCGACAGCGGCGCAAGCCATTCGCTCGAGCTCGGCATCGTTTTCATGCTTACCGACTCCTGCCAACCGGCGGTAGAGGATGTCTCCGGTTAGTGAGTCATGAAGGATCACCGCGATCCGGTCAATTGGAATGGTTGGCTTTCGCAGCTCTTCCCGCCGGCTTTCCAACAGCGATCGTATGAACGAAGCTGTTTTGGCAGGACCGTGCGTGTACCAAGCCTCACCTACTTCAGGACAGTTCAGAGCCTCGCCGATAGCGAGACGATGAAGCTCCACGGACCGTTTCGCGGTGATGAGCTTCAGGATCTGAAAAGAGAGTTTCTTCAGGCTCGCTTCAAGACTCAATCCGGTGTAGTCAATTTTCGCGAGCGGTTTATTCGCTTCTCGGCACAGGTTTTCGATACTCCTGATGAATAGCCCACACTTTCCGCCGAATTCGCTGTAAACCGTACTCTTTGAACCGCCTGCGAGCTCGACGATCCTGTCGATGGAGACCCCCTCATAGCCGCGTTTTAGAAACAAGTCTGCTGCGACCTTTTGAAGCTTGCTGTTTCGAACCTCTCCTCGCGACTGCTTGTTAGGCATTCACCTCTCCATCCCTCCGTCCTGAATGCAGGGTAAAAGATTTGCAATGGGACGGCTCCATAATGTACTGTACTGTACAGTACAACAAATGACGAAGAGACGTCATATGTTGTTCGGACTAACGTTATCAATCCCCAGGAGACTTCATGGATCGTCGCAGTTTTCTTTCCGGCTCTCTCGCCGCTTCTGCTTTCTCGCTTGCGACTGCTGGTGATTTAGCCGCCCAGACAAGCTCTCCTGCGGACCAATCTGCGCCGGAGTACATCGATCTGCGGCGTTACCATCTGGCGAATGGGCCGGGCGTAAAGCTTACGAATGATTTTTTTGCCGGGGCTTTCATTCCGGCACTGAACCGGCTCGGCATTGGGCCAGTCGGTGCGTTCTCTGTTTATTTCGGACCAGATAGCCCGTCCTTTTACCTGCTGATGCCAAGTTCGAAGCTGGAGACCTTAGTTACCGCTGACCTTGAGTTGGCGAAGGATGAGGTCTTTATGAAGGCAGCAGCGCCGTTCTGGGATGCTCCCGCCGCAACGCCGCCCTACATTCGTATAGAGAGTTCCCTATTGCGGGCGTTCCCTGGTTATCCCAAGGTCACTCCGCCAGCCTCCGCCGCAACCAAGGGAAAACGCATTTATCAGCTTCGCCAGTATCAGTCGCCGACAAACATGGATCACGTCCGAAAAGTGGAGATGTTTCATAACGGCGAGTTCGGCATTTTCGCAAAGGCCGGCGCTACCGGAGTTTTCTACGCCGACACACTGGTCGGGCCGAATCTGCCGAATCTCACTTATATGCTGAGCTTTCCTGATATGTCATCGCTTGAGGCAGATTGGGAAAAGTTTTCCGCCGATCCTGACTGGAAGAAGCTCTCTGCCGATTCGAGGTTCAACTTGGACCCACCAACGGTATCAAGTGTGACGAGCCTGGTGCTGCGTCCCCTGGCCTGTTCACAGGTTTAGTGGGATTACGGGTTTGCTAACGCCGGACCAATCCATACAGATAAAGGGAAAACGGATGAAACAGTTAGTAATCGCGGGACTATTTCTGTCTTTGGCGGCGACCCAAGCGAATGCGCAGATCAACGCCGGCGAGCAGAAGCCGGAGCCTGGCCTGCCTTTCAACATGGTCCAGGTGGCGACCCTCAATTTGCCCTGGCGGATTGCCTTCCTGCCCGACGGGCGCATGCTGATCACCGAGAAGGTCGGCGGTATGGAGTTGGTCACTCAGCAGGGAGCCAAGACGCCCGTCACGAATGTCCCAGCCGTTCTTTCCAAGGGGCAAGGCGGCATGCTGGGTGTCTTTCTCTCCCCGCACTACGCCAAGGATCACAGTGTCTACCTCACTTATTCGGAACCGGGCGAGGGCGGTTCAAGCCTGGCTCTTGCACGAGCCCGGCTGGCGCTGGGCCAGGATTCGGCGAGCCTCGAGGGGCTCAAGGTGATCTGGCGTGATGGCGAGAGGGGAAATGGCGGACAGTTCGGCGCGCAGATTGCCTTTTCCCCGGATGGCCATTATCTATTCCTTACCGTTGGCGATCGGCAGCGCATGACGCCGGCTCAGGATCCTAACCAGCCGCTGGGCAAGATTCTGCGCCTAACCTTGGATGGCAAGCCTGCTAAGGACAATCCGATGGCCGGCAAGACGGGCGCGGCCAGCGTGCCCGTAATTGACCCACCCATGGATACTGAAGCTGCGAAGACTGCTCCAGTCCTGAGAACGTATACCTTCCCCGGACCTAACCTGACTCCGTCTGAGACGTGGAGTAGCGGACACCGTACGCCCTATGGTCTGGCCTTCGCCCCGGACGGCCGGTTGTGGGAGATCGAGCATGGCCCCAAGGGCGGCGATGAGCTGAACCTGATCGAGCCCGGCAAGAACTATGGCTGGCCGCTCGTCTCCTACGCGACTAACTACGATGGCGTGCCGATTCCCTGTCCGGACACGCGACCTGATTTGACCAAGCCGGTCATCTACTGGACGCCGGTCATCGCGCCAGGCAACCTCATCTTCTACAACGGTGCGATGTTCCCGCAGTGGAAGGGCTCCGCCCTGGTGAGCGGCCTGGGAAGCAAGACGCTCAACCGCATTACCTTCGATGGCCAGGGTGGCGCCAAGCCTGCGGAACGGTGGGACGTTGGTCACCGAATCCGCGATGTAGAGGTCGGTCCCGATGGCGCATTGTGGATGCTCGAGGATTCCAGGACAGGCGGTCTGTTCCGGGTCACGCCGAAGGGGTAAGCCAACTCCTGAGGCCGGAGCGAGCCGGCATTCCAAGGCGAGACTAGGGTTAGGAGTACTTCTCCGCGTCTTCTGCTTTCCGCAGCCCATCCTGAGCCGACCGGTTTCCTGGTTGGCAGCCGAGCACTATGTTGTAATCCGAAATTGCGCGTTCGTAATTGCCTTGGCTTCTGTTGCTGTCCGCCAAGCTGAGATAACTGGCTATCTCGTCGGTGTCAATGCGTGCAACCGCGCGTTCTTGGAGCGGCTTTGAAACGGTTTGTAGGATGGTGAACACCGTCAGCGATCCAAAGCGACGGTAGGATTTGGCGGCTTCACGATAGCATCGGCGCTATTACTTCTGGCGAGCGTTGCTAGCTGCTGGCCCAGCCGGTATGACCGTGCTAGGGTGAGCACGTTGGAGGTGGTTCCGGCGGCGGAACCGGCGAGGGTTCTACTTGCCTGGGTAACCTGGGACGCCGGCTTGGTTTGGTTACCGAAAACGTATGAAGTTTACGAAGTAACCAAGCGCACCAGGACCACGATCGCACTCCCGATGGCCAAAAGCTCCTGAGATAGACAGCCATCTGGCAGGTACCTGATCGTCTAGGACGGGCTCGGGCGCAGGAGCGTAGGTGGGGTCCGGTTCTTTCCAACGGGATACGGGGACTGGCTTAATCAGCCGGGACGATGACGGTATCCGCGAGAGTAACCACCACCGGCGGGGGCTGTATCAGGGTCGGCATGAACTCCGCTTCGGCTTGCAGCTCGTTCAGTCGTTGCTCGCTGGTCCATAGAAATTCATAAACTCCCGCGCGCAGAGTAGAAGAGCGCAAGGCGGGTTGATAGAGCGCGATTCGGTCGTAGAAAGCCTGTGTGATCAGCACTTGAGACGGCCTTGCTAAGTCAAGCAAATCCTTCTGCTCGACCGAGATGCCGGCCTGAGCTGAGACAGTCTCTTCCGGCGCAGACGAGTCAAGAACCACTGACACGTTCGCCCGTGCGGCCGGAACCGCCGTGCGGAAGCCTTCAAAGGCAAGCTGCAGGGCACGGCTGGCGGCCAGAGCCCTTCCCAAATCGCCGAATCCCCGGGTGTGCACAGCTTCGTGTGCATTTATATCGGCTTCCAACTCCAACCTGCTCATCAGGATGTCTTTGAGCAGCGCCTGTGCACGCAAACGCAGGGCAGGGTCCGACGGCTGGCCGTTTGTGGACTGTCGCAGACGTATGACGACTTCAAAATGGCCCTCGGCGGCTCGGCGATGTGGAGTGACAGTTTGCATAGGTATCAAGGTCTTAGCAGTAGGGTCGCGAAAACAAGGCACGGGGCAGAGAGCGAGCACAAGAACTTTGGTTGCAAACGGAATGGGGGAAATGATAGCTTCTGAGTCGGTTCCCCCGGTTAGCCAATCAGTAAATCCCCTGTTGGTCGCAGCCTCCTCATGCGGTAAAGCAAATCTATGACGGGGAAGTATGGCGTCGTCAAGGTATTTCGTTTGCAGGGTACTATTTTGCCGCACCACAGTTGCGGTTGTGCTCCTCGGTCTCTTGTCAGGGTCGGCCTCGGCAGCAAAAGCGCCGGAATTGTCAGCGATCGAGGTGTATCCAACCGGCGATTCGCGGGCGTATGTCCAGATTTCGGGCTTCACTCTGAATGGGAAAAACGAGGTGCATCTGTGCACCGCCGGGCAGGCAATCAACAAGAATAGCTACGGAAAACTTCCCAAGCTAACCCTAGGCCCCGGCTGGTCGCTGGAGCGGGCTAAGAGATGGAGTGCTTCTCCTCAACCGTGGGGGAGCACCCGAGTGCGTCGTCCCGGCCAACTTGAAATTAGAGAAAGCTGAGGGGGTAACGCCCTCCGAACTAGCCGATAAGACTGACCTGCAGGGACAGGTTGTCGGGAAATCGAGTCGGGTCCGCCGGGCACGATTTCCCCCATCACTCCTGGGGTGAAGATCGTGCTGGTAAGCACCCTGGACACGGAATTGGCCGAGTTCCTGCTCGCCCAGAGTTCAGAGCAGTATTGCCGGCTGGAAATCCTACCTGGGCAAATATCCCACCAGCCAACACACCGGCGAGGCGAAAGGCTGCCCTGGCGCATCTTTACGTACTGAGTGGGCAGGCTGACTTGGCCGCCTATGAGTCCTCACTGAAGTCTGGCCAGCCAAACTATGGGAAGCTGCAGGCGGCCAGGTATGCGTTAGACAGCGCGAACGCCCTGGTGCCCAGAAGCCCTGAAATGGATGCACTCGCCACTGGAATCAGCGCGGAAACCAGCAATCTCAACGGCAAGGGCCACAGCGAAATAGCGCTGTATCAGGACGCACTGATAAAGCAAGTGCCTGGCTATTCTCACCTGGTGGCAGCCGAGACGATTTCCCAACTTACTCTGGGCCTGGATCCAAAGTCGCCTGAGACCGCCTCTCTGAGCCAGGCCTGCATTCAGGAGAGAACTAATCTCGATCACCATTTTGTCGACTTTGCCAACAAGCTATCCGCCAACCGGCCCGATGAGGCTTATGAGGCCATCAAGCCCCTTCGCCCTTTCGCCGGCGAATATCCCAGGGTTCACGACCGCTTTCATGACCTCTATACCTACTATGTCGAGCTAGGGAAGAAATGCGCGGCCAAAAGTGACCTGCAAGGCCAAGTCACTGCGTATGAAAAAGCCGCTGAAATAGAGTCAAACCCCGAGATTGGCGCAATGCTCGAAACCGCTCGGCAGCAGCTGCAGGAAAGCACCGATAAGGCAGCGATCGCCTTCGCGACCACCACCAGCACCGCGGCGGAAGACGACAAGGATTATGTAAAGGCCTACGAGGTCCTGGCCGACCTGACGCCCTCCCAGCGGAAAGCGGTTGCAGAGCGGATGGATTCGCTGAAGGATCGCTATATTAAGGCGGCTACGCGCGAGCCCGGGAATTGGAACGAATCAATATCCCCCATTAAAGGAGTAGGCAAATGAGCGCGGGGTTCAGCGTGCGTACGAGCTCCTGAGCCGCTGCTATGCCTTGACCAACGATCCCAATATGGAAGACCGGATGAAGGTCCTCGGGGGGCGACTGGGCGACTACTATCTCGCAGCGGGCGAAGTTTTATCTGGGGCGTCCGGAGGGAACGGGCGCGAACGTGGGTTGGGCCTACCTGGATGAGGCGCTGGCTTACAACCGTACCGAAGCGGGAAATGTGCGTGACGAGATGACTCTCGCCAATCCGGTTCATCAGCTTCGCTCCAGGTTGTCGATACGGCGTCACCTTCCGTGATCGGACTTCACGGCGGGATGCGGCTTGATTTTGCCCGCCAGCTCACTGACTCTCTGGCGGGAGGACTTGATTCGTTTGGTCCAAACATCAAAGTGGTGCGTCCCAACGAGGAAACCAAGGTGCAGCCGAACTTTCGTACTGGTTGGAGACGTGCTGCAGACGTGAAGTCGAAGACCCTGCTCGAGCGTACTGCCAAGCCCTCGAAATATCGTTCTGGCGAACAAGATCAGGTAACCGACGATTGGGCGGCCGCCGATCGGGAATATCAGGCCGCCAACCTCACCCTCGAGACCGACCGGCGAGCCCTTGAGGGCGCCACGGCAGGCGGCAAGAAGAACAGAATCGCCGACGCCCAAAGGCAAACCGACGAAGCGCAGAAAAAAGTCATGGACGCTCTGACCAAGCGGGACGCCGTCCCGAAATTCCGTCATGTGTCAACGGAGCAGACCTATACCTACAACGAGGTGAAACATCCTCTGAAAGCGACCGTCGAATTGGGATTTGTAATTCAGGACACCTCGGAAAGGGTCATCGTTCCCACCGTCTCCATACCTGTGACCCAGGAGCAGACCTTTGTCGTCCTGGAAAACGTCAGGCCGGACGACACTATGGGAGTACGCCCCCAAGGCGAGGTTCCCACGCCCACCCAGTTCCTGGAAAAGGTGGAAAATACGGCTCGCGATCAACTCCTCGCCCAAGCCAGGGAAAAGGTGATCAGCCTGCCCCCGCTGATCCTTCAGACCGCAGACCGTAAAGTTACGGAATCCGATAACGATGGAGCCGCGGAGTTATACATGCTCTACCTGAACTCGACCAGCCCCGAACCCACTCCGGAAAGAAAAAAAGCGCAGAAATTTCTCCTGGATACCTATAATTTCAAGGCCTACGGCGAGCCGCCGAAATCGTGATGCGCAGGAAAAACGCTTGAAGCCGCAAAAACCAGAGAAGATCGGCAAATACGATGTGCTGGATGTTCTCGGGCGCGGGGGGATGGGCGTTGTTTATCGTGCCCGCGATGCCCGGTTAGGGCGCATCGTTGCCATCAAGATGTTGACCGAGGGCTTCAGCGGCAATACAGACATGCTGCAGCGGTTTTACCGTGAAGCAAGCCAGACGGGAGCTCTCCGCCACAACAACATCGTGATCGTGTATGACGCCGGCGATCAGGATGGCGAGCCTTACATCGTCATGGAATATGTCGAGGGTGAGCCCCTCGACAGAGCCATTAAGCGCGAACGCATGCAACTGGAGCATGCCCTGACGATCGTCGAGCAGCTTTGTCACGCGCTCGCGTATGCCCACCGCAATGGTGTCATCCATCGCGATATCAAGCCGGCGAACGTTATTTTGCGCGCCGACGGATCCATCAAGTTGCTTGACTTCGGGATCGCGCGCGACGAGACCCGCGTCGACACGAGCATCACCAGCACAGGATCTTTGGTGGGAACCCCGCCCTACATGGCTCCCGAACGATTTGCCGGCTCGGCGATCGATGGCCGGTCCGACATTTTCTCCGCTGGCGTGCTCTTATATTTATTACTGACCGGAAGGCTACCTTTCGATCTCGAATATCCCGCCGTGATCGATCAGATCATGCGCTCTCATCCGCCGCCGCCCTCGGAACTGGTAGCGGACTGCCCCACCTCTCTGGACACCATCATTGCGCATGCATTGGCAAAGTCTCCAGCTAGATCGATACGCGAATGCGGATGACATGGCCATGGACTTGCACGAGGTGGCCGAAGGCATCACCCGCGCCCAGATCGCCGAATCGATGGCCGAGGCCGAACAACACTTCAATGACCGTGACTTTATGGCCGCCCAAGGCGCTCTCCGCCAACTGTTGCGCTGGGACCCTCAGCACATAGCCGGCAAGCGTCTGTTGTCACTGGTTGATCAGCGATTGACCCAGCAGGAAAAGGAACGCAAAGCCCAGGAACTGGCGCGACTGGCGCAGCAAGCCGTGGGTGAGCGGGAATGGGACCGGGCACTCGCGTTGTGTGACGAAGCACTTGGCCTGAGTCCTGGAAATAATACGCTGGTCACACTGCGCAAATCTGTGGTGGATGGGAAGCAAACGCAGGAGAAGGTTTCTCAGCTATCTGGCCGAAAGCGCTAACGCGAGAAAGGTGGGAGAACTTACTCGTGCCCAGGCGCGTGCGGCCACCGCCCAGCGGCTCGATCCGCACAACTCCCAGGTTCTGGCGCTGTGCCGGCTGTTGGAACAGGAAATTGAAGAGAAACGGGTTAAAGAAGAGCTCAGGAAGGTGATGCTGGCTGCCAGGGAACATCTGGCGGCAGGTGAGTACGAAGAAGCGTTTGTGTTGCTCGATAAAGCGGGGACCCTTGCTCCGGATAATGCGGAAGTGCTGCGCACGAAGGATGAACTTACCGCCGCACTGATGGAAGAGAAGCGCAAATCAATTGTGCGCAGGCTTGAAGAGAAGGCAGCCCTGAGCACAACCGTGGCCAAGCTGCGTTCAGGTCTCTGCGGAATTGGCGAAGGCGCTCCAGGAATTTCCCAATGACCCTTCGCTCCTCCGGCTTAGATTTAATCTTGAACCCCGCGTCAAACAACTGGAGGACGAGCTGTTCGTCAAGGAGGTTTGTAAGAGTGCCGCCGAGTTGACACCGGAACAAGCTCTCGAACGGGTTCGAGGCGCTTTGACCCGGGTGCCCGGAAATGAGCAGTTGTTTAGCCTGGAGTCTGCACTTTCTGAGCGTGTGGCGCGTCAGACCCGGGAGCAGCAGCTGGTACAGCGGCTGGGCCAGGCTCGTCAAGCCATTGATGATCGTCTCTTTCTTGAAGCGGTAAAAATCCTGGAGCGCTGCAAGGCAGACGGTTTCGCCTCGTATGAGGTCGACGGCCTGCTCGAGCTCGCGAAAGCAGCAGCCTCGCAGCGCATCTCCCAGGAACTTCTCGAACGTACCTACAGTCAAGCGAAACGATTGATCGATGAGGAAGACTACGACAGTGCGGTGCAGCTGCTCCGGGGCGCACTTCGTAAGGTGGATGAGCCAGTTCTGCACCGGCAATTGGAAGAGGCCACCCAGAAGCAGGGGGCGACCGAACAAAGAGCCAACGATGCGTTGCAAAAGGCAGAGACTTTGACGGGCATGGACTTGTTTGCCGAGGCGGTGGTGGTGCTCGAAGAGCAATCGCCTGGCGTGAAGAGGCTGCCCCGAATAGACCAGGCATTGCGCCGTGCCAGGAAGCTACAACAGGCGGAAGCGGATTTCGCCGCATTGACCGGACGCTGCTATGCGCAGATGGGCACTGCTGAAGGCGTCGCAGACTTGAAGCGAGCCCTCAACATCCCAGCGTCAGATGCTCCTCTCTCAGCAGAGGCTACGAAAAGGCAGTTGCGGCGACGGTGCGAACAGGTGTACGGGGAGAAGGCGTCCTCGGCGATTGGAGCAGCCCGGGAGTTACTCAGCCAGGATGACAGTGCCGGCGCCGAATCGCTGCTAAAGGAAACAATGCCCTGGCTTGAGCTTGCCCCCTCACAAGCTCAAGAGGATCTGCGCGCTCTCGAAGCAGAAGCCGCTGCGGCAAAAAAGGTTATACGCTTCCGCAGAGGCTCGTGGCGCTAGCCTGTCGGGAGTCACTTCGCGTTTGCATCCAGATTGGCCAACGGGTTGTCGAAGTCAAAGCCAAAGAGGCGCGGGTTTTCCCCAATCACGGCGGCGGACGCTATGGAAAAAACATAGTCGTAGGTTTCCTGGGGGATCTTGTCGCGATACCTGGTAAGCAACTTCCAGAAGTTGCGGTCGCGGGGATTGGCCGGCAAGCTTCGGATCAACGGCAGCACCTGGCTCTCTCCCCAGTTGTAGCAGGCCATGACCAGGAATCCTGAAGCCTGCGCATCGGTGCTGTAGAGATCCTGAATATAGAGAGTGGCTGCCTTGGTCGCCTTCTTGTAGTCATGCCGATCGTCGCCGGGATCCGGGCGCGATTGGTCCACCAGCGGTCCCAGGTGTAAGCCGTATTTCACAGCGGTTTCGGGTATGAACTGCCACATCCCCTTGGCGAATCCCATTCGCGTCCTGGGGCCAACAGCGTATTGATTAAAATTGCTCTCCTGCAGGGCCAGATAGAAGAATTGCGGAGGCAAGCCTTTGGCGAGAAGGTCGCGAGAGATGATAGCGGCGTATCCGTTTTGCTGTGCTGTCTGAATTGCCTGTTTCAGCCGTCCAGACGATCGCCACTTTTCGATATAGCGGTTGATCTCTTTTTCGAAATCGGGGGGCATGTCAATCTCGCATTCGCCAAACACACGAGCCACCCTCAACACCACACGCTGTTTTTCGCTCAGCTTTGGGTTATAGATTTGCAGAGTTGCGAGGTATTTGTCGTAGCTCTCTTCCATTTCCCTTCGCCGGTCTCGAAATTTGCTGAGCTCTTCGGCTCCGGCCTGGCTATTTGTATTGGCAAGTGCCCGATCAAGGTTGGCAAGATCGATGTCTTGCGTCTTGATGGCGTAGAAGAGATCTTCCGCTGTGGCTTTTTGCTGCAAAAGCTGACGATGCTCGAGATAGCCGAAGAGTCCGGCGCCGACGATAAGCACGACCAGGACGGCAATAACTGCACCATACTTCTTCTTGCGCCTGGTTTCGACCTGCGCGAAGGCCTGGCGTATGAACATGGTGCGCTCGCCGACGGGCTCGTCCACCTTCGCTTTGGAGAAATAGTGATTGATGTAGTGGGCAAGGGCTGGGTCTTTTGTGCTTAGTGTTTTCTGGCTTGCCCGGTCAGGTTGGACCTTCTCCAGATCGAACTTGACCTCTGGACCTTCGACGCCCAGTCTCACGACGGTCAGGCCTGCAATGGGCACGGATGGTACGCGCTCGCCCAAAAGAAAGAGACCATTGGCGCTGCCGAGATCGCGGATCGCCCAGCACCCATTCTCAAAAACAATCTCTGCGTGAACGCGGCTCACGAAGGAGTTGTCTATGGCAATGTCGCAGTCTTTGAGGCGTCCTATCTTGAAAGGCTGGCGAAACTGAAATTCACGCCAATCGCCGGGGTTAACTTCTGCGCGCACCTTCAACGGCGGCGCCTGGCTCGTTGCTTCACTGACCATGGTCATACCGAGGGTACTACAGGCCGCGGCAGCAGCAGCACCAGCTACTTTACGGTGTCGAGTAAGATAATCAGGTTCATTTCCGGCGCGGGAATTTCTCCCGGGACATGAACTCCGGCCTGGCGAGTTTCAACGATGTGCTGCCAGCACGGTCCGCTGCGGTTGATCACGAAATACTGGCTCTCCACTTTTGCCGCGACCTCAGCCGGCGGAGCGAGCAGGTGGGTCAATCCGAGGCCGGGCAAGGCGCGCTTGACTAGCTCGACAACAAAACGCGCGGAGCAGACCTTGACCAGCAGCGGTACACGTCTTATCAAATCCGCCTCGCCCATCGGCGAGCGGATTTCCAGAAGCCATCGTGAAGGCCCGATGCAGCGCTCGTCTTTCACCTCGCCGGCATAGAGCGAGCTGTCGACTTTGCGCAGTGGGATGGTGATCGCCTTGGAAGGCATCACAATTTCCAGATGGCGCAAAATGTGGTGGTCGAGCAGATCAAAACTTGTCCCCATATCGCGATGATTGTAGACCGGCAACGATCGCGGATGGACCTCGAGCCCAAAGGTACAAAGCGCGCCGGCCAGCCGGGACATCTCGCGGAAAAGTTCCTGCGGGTGCACATGCCGGGTTAGAAGAAAGTGGCGCAAGGTGGAGACACTGGAGTTCAATGCGTGCAAAAACCAATACTGCGCTACGTGCCGCGATGACATTCCCGCTTCATATTGACCACTGCGCTGCTGCTGCTCACGGCTGAAAACGGCGCTCTTGTCATCCAGGATATCGATAAGGCGGCGCAACATTGCGGTGAGATACCCACTGGCGCTGAGGGAAAGGCAAGGCGGCACAAAAGACGGGTCAGCTTCAAAGCGGCCCGAACCATCGCGCAAGATGCGGACGACGGGTAGACTCACAAGCTGATCTGTAACTTCGGCCTCGCCGAGCAACTGTAGATTCTTGCGCCCGACCTTGATTGGTTTTTCGTCACGGCCTGTATTTTCATCGGGCAGTATCTGCTCCGTGCTTTGATAGCGCGTGGGCGCCGTGGACCCATTGTCCAGGCTGGTGTTGCGCCCTTCCGCCAGATTTGCCGGAAGGGCAAGATGCATGACGAGATGGTCGGCGACCGGAGAAAACAAGGCACGGAATTCGCGCGGCGGCGGTGAAGGATCAGAACCCGGCAGATCAAAAGCCAATCCATCTTCAAAAAGCCCGTGGGCGTGGATCAGGGAGAGTGTGCCGTTGCGCAGAGCGTCGTTGTCGATTTCGAGACCGGCAAAGCCATAGGCATCACGCCATAGATTGGCAGTGACGAAGTTCAGGGAATCTTCGAAGTAGCGGCTCTGCACCTGAAAGTGGTGCGGGCCCAGATACATGCCTTCCGCCCAGACCGGTTTGTTCAGCAGCTTCATGGTCTCAGCCTGCCTGTGGCAGCAGGATTAATAACTCCATCTGCGGATTGGGAAAATCTCCGGGAACATGGGCGGCGAAATTACGCGCACGGGTCACTGACTCCCAGGCAGCTCCGGACTGGTTCAGACTGAAATATTGGTACTTCATCTTAACCGGAATGGCGCTTGGGGGGTTAGGCAAGTGAGTCAGTGTGACGCCCGGCAGCGCATTACTGATGAGCTGCTCGATGTGAGTGGCGGAGCAGACTTTCACCATTTGCGGAACCTTGCGGATGATGGAATCTTCGGCCGTCTCGGCGGAAATGGCAAGGTACATCCGGGTGTTGTTGAGGTACTTATCCTGGTCGATGGCGGTAGCGTAGATGGTGTTGTTTACATGCTTGAGGGGCAGGGAGACGACGTTGGTGGGCACCACGGTTTCCAGCAGCAAGCGGAGTTTCTCGTCCAGGTCGGTGAAGACCTTGCTGAGATTGAGGTGGTCGTACAAGGGCAGGTCGCGCGGACGGATAGTGGTAGAAAAGGTGGTGAGCGAAGCACCGAGGGCGGTAAGCGCGGAGAATAGCTCCTCTGGGTGGCACCGCTGACCCTGCAACAGGTGGCTCAGCACGGGAATGTGCGAGTTGACCGTATAAAGCAGCCAGAAATTTGCGATATCTGATGCGCTAAAGTCCGCCAAGCTCAGGTTCTTCTGCCGGCGCCCGGTTGCGAGTTGGCTGCTTTTTGCGGAGAGAATTTCCAGCAGCCCGTTGACCAGGCCGAGCAGGTGGTCGCTCGCGCGCACTTCGAGCAGCGGTGGAACGAAACGCGTGTTCAGGCGAAATGCGCCGGCCTCCGTGCGCTGCACATTAGCGATACGCAGGCCCGAGCTGCCTTCGCGGGTCTCGTTGGCCGCCAGCAGCCGCAGATTCTTGCGCGCAATCTGCACTGGTTTTTCCCCGGTACCCGTGTTTTCGTCGCGGACGGTGGTGATCTCCGCCAGGTAGCGTGAACCGCCGTTTCGGCCCACCGCGGAAACGTTCAAACCTTTATCGCGGTAATCGGGCACGGTCAGATAGATGTCAAGGTCGCGGACACCAGGATCGAAGAACTCCGCCAGTGCCTTGGACGGAGGCGGCTGATCCGAGGCGGGGATCTCGAAGAGCAATCCGTCGGGAAAGATTCCCGAGGCGCGGGAGATGGCCAGTTGTCCATCTGCCAGCAATTCCTGGTCGAGCACGACTTCGCTGAAACCCCAGGCGCAGAACTTGAGCGCCTGCAGGCGGAAATTGAGACTGTCTTCGAGAAACCGGTCCTGTAGTTGCAGGTGCTGCGGCGTAAGAAAGGTTCCTTTGGTCCAAAGAACGGGTTGCAGTTGTTTCATTGGGACTGTTTACCGAGACTCCGACAAGAATAAGGGATTAAAACGCGATCGCAAACTTTTAAGCGGGATTTCGTGGGAACAATCTAAGGTAATCTAGGCGTTACCGGATCGTCTCTTCCTCATTGGAGGCGTGACAGTGGGTACCGAACTGAACGAGAATCTCCGTTTTTCCGACCTGACCCAGGATGAGCAGGCGTCCTTTCGTCTCATGCCGCCTCCCGCTCTTCATCGCTTTGAAAAGGACTTTTGCTTTTACAAGTGGACAGAATTCGGTCTCGTGAACCCCAAAAACCGGAAGATTACTCAATATTGGTTCCCCTGGACAAGCTTCAGATTGGGTGCTAGCGAGATCCCCGGTTTTAAGGAGCTGAGAATGAGGTACCGCAACACCGGCGGCAGCGTTGGACGCCCCCAGGAATTTGCACGCGCACGAGGTGCGGTTACGGAGCAGTGGAACGCGATGAGTTCAATCCTGAAAGTGCAACTCCTGGAACCGGTGTGGGGTTTCGTGGGCTTGATTAATGCGCAGCGCGCTTACCAGGATCCTAAGCAGCCGTCGACCTTGGCGAACGTCCTGCTGATTGGGGGAGATTATCAACTCTGCGTACCTAACCTCACTCCTCAGCAAATTCGAAGGCTTTGATGCAGCAGTCCCTCGACTGCATTAATTCATTTTGCCGCCTTTGCTGCCATCATCCGCCTGATCGGGCTTCTTGGGGTCGGTTGGGCTGGATCCGCAGCCCGAACCCGCCGCGCCGCCGCTGTTAATCATCACCATAGTTCCGACAATGGAGATGCCAGACGGATTGATATCGATGAAGTTGCCGCCAACCTTCAGAGTCAACTCGGTACCGGCCTCCAGCACCACGGTCATACCCGCTTTCAAGTGAATTACCTGACCCGCCTCGTGGGCGAAGTTGGTACCTGACTTCTCGTACAAGTTCTGGCCCACCTGAAGAGACAAGGTCTGCCCTACCTTTTGATTGAAGTTCCCCGTGATCTGGCCGTGCAGGTCTCCCCCCACTTGCTCCATCTGATCTTGCGTCACGATGAGGCTGCGGTTATTCCCGATCCACTCACGGCTATCGTTTTTCAACCGCGTATCCAGATCCTTCTCTCCGCGCAGGAAGACTTGCTCGCCGCCCGTCTTATCCTCGAAGCGCAACTCGTTGTAGTTGTCAGCGCCCCCGCCCTTGGAACTGCGGGTCTTAAAGGTACTGCGTGTCTGGTAGTCAGGCAGGGTATAGGGCACTGTCTCACTTGCGTTATAAACCCGGCCGGTGATGATCGGGCGGTCAGGATCGCCTTCGAGGAAACTGACGATAACCTCCTGGCCAACGCGCGGGATGGTGATGGCCCCCCAGCCCTGCCCCGCCCAATCCTGCGAGACACGGACGCGGCAGGAGCACTTCCCGGCACGATCCCAGGGAAAACGGACGACAACTCGGCCAAAGGAATCAACCCAGATCTCTTCGCCATCGCCGGAACCATCGTCGCCGCTGGTATCGCCATACTGGGACTTGCCGATGACCACCGCCGTTTGCGGCCCCTGAACGAACGGCTTCGGCGTAAGGCGTTGAGGGCGAAAAGGAACTGACTCGGGTATACAGGTGAAGTGGTTGGAATAGGTGTCTCCGCTCCCACCTGCCCTGCTGTAGCTGTCTCCTACCGACGCAATGTGCTGGATTTCTGTGAGCACATAGGAAGTGTTCATAGACGCCTGCTGGTGATCGGTGAGACTGAATTTGTATCCGGTCGTGAAAGCGCGGCAAACACTCGATCCGGTGGCAACCAGGTGAGAAGCTTCTTCCTCCTGCATGCGAAGCTTGGCAAAGGCTGTGCCGTCGGCGCGGGTCGGATATTCACCGGGATAGTCGAAAATCTCAAAATTGTGGTTCCCTCCAACCGAGACGATGGTTGGCTCTGTGGCCAGCAGACTCGTGGACGGGGTTTTGAAGTTGTAGTCGGTCAGCGTGTATTTTCCGCTGCGCAATTCCTGCTCGAGGCGCCAGGAATTGACAACGTCGGCATCATCAAGGCCGCCCGTTACCAGGTTGTACCCGGCATTTTTCTGCCCAGGGCACTCCTCATGAGCGCTGGAAGAGTCCGCTATGACCATGGTGTGCTTCCCTTCTTCATGCTGGAAGAAGTAGAAGATGCCGTTCTGCTCCATGAGGCGCGAGATGAAGTTAAAGTCTGTTTCTCTGTATTGAACGCAGTACTCCATTGGCGAGTAGGTGCCGTTGAGCGTGAACTTATAATCCTGAAAGCCTCGATCGTCGAAAACCAGCTTGAGAATCTCGTCGACCTTCTTGTTATGAAAAATCTTGCAGTCGGCAAACCGGGTCAGCATCCATGCCCACGGAACTACTTCCATGTGGTAATGGGTAAAGTCGGCGTCAGAGCCACCCTGGCCAAAGTGGCTTACCATGCCATTGAAGTAACGAGGTGTGTTGTCTGCTTGAGTTACGGAGATGGTTACGTTTTTGCCGATGATTTGGGTGAAATCGATTGGGTCCTGCTCCTCGGAGAGCAGATCCAGATGAAAGCTAAATAGGCGCGAAATGGCTTCATGGCCGGTGAAACCAGCCAATAGCAATACGTCCTTGCCTAGCGGTGTGGTGAGGGAGACAAGACGGTCTTCTTGAGAATATGGCATCAGCGTCTTCTTCTTACGAGTGTCGCTCTAAGTTTTTACTGCTTCTCAGACCAAAGCCTGCAGGCGGGCTGCTTCTACCGGCATTTGATAGACAAATTCCCCATCGTTTCCGATTCCGACATGAATGGCGCTCATCTTCTCGCCCTCGGCCATTCCTCCCAGGATTTGCCGCGAGATATCCGGCAGCAAAGAATTGGTGAGGATATTGTCCACGTTGCGCGCGCCGCTCTCGACTTCAGTACAACGGCTGGCTACTTCGTTGAGGAACGCGTCATCATAGGTCAGCTTGATCTTGTGATTTTCCAGGATGCGGCGCTGAATCTTGCCTAGCTTCAGGCGAATAATCTGCTTCAGCGCCTCGTCGCGCACGGGGTAATAAGGAATCAGGACCATGCGCCCCAGGAAGGCCGGCTTGAAGATCTTGTTGAGATCCGGCTTGAGCGCGTCGACCAAAGCGCGCGGGCTAGGCGCGGTCTCCGGGTCAGCCACCAGCTTCATTAACTGATCGGTGCAGGCGTTCGTGGTCAGGATGATGATGTTGTTCTTGAAATCGATCTGCCGTCCTTCGCCATCCTCCATGTTTCCTTTGTCGAAGACCTGGAAGAAGAGCTCCAGCACGTCCGGGTGAGCCTTTTCGACTTCGTCGAGCAGCACCACAGAATAAGGCCGCCGGCGGACCGCCTCAGTCAGGACCCCGCCTTCGCCGTAGCCGACGTAGCCCGGAGGCGATCCTTTCAGTGTGGAGACGGTATGGGGTTCCTGGAACTCGGACATATTAATCGTGATGAGGTTGTGTTCGCCGCCGTAAAGCAGGTCAGAAAGTGCCAGCGCCGTTTCCGTCTTGCCCACACCGCTGGGACCCACCAGCATGAAAACTCCGACGGGTTTATTAGGATCGTCGAGCGAAGCACGCGAAGTCTGCACGCGCTGGCTGATAATCTCCATGGCGTGCGGTTGGCCGATGACGCGCCGTCCCAGGTGGTCCTGGAGTGCGAGCACGGTGGTGATTTCATCCTTGAGCATTTTGCCGGCGGGAATGCCGGTCCAGGCAGAAAGCACCTCTCCCACAATCTGCGCGTCCACGCAGACACGGATCAGGCCAGTCTCGCCTTGCAGCGCAGCCAACTGGGCTTCCAGTGCCTGTAGCTCCGATTTCGTTGCAGCCGAAGTGGTTGCGGCTGCGTCGCCGGTCCCGTTCGCCGCGTGCCCTGCCTCCAGCTTCTCGCGCAGTTCGCGAATCTTCACTACCAGCTCGCGCTCCTTGTCCCAGCGCTCCTGTAAAGCCTTCAGTTTCGCAGTGGCCGCCGTCTTTTGCTCCTCGATCTCGGCCAGCTTCTCCTGATGGTCGGCGCCGACAACCGTCTCGCGGTTGAGGATCCGTTTCTGCACTTCGAGGGCGTCAATCTGGCGAGTGGTGTCTTCGAGCGCCGGCGGAGTGGCGTTTTGTCCCAGCGACAACCGAGCGCATGCGGTATCGAGGATGCTCACCGCCTTGTCCGGCAACTGGCGTCCGGCGAGAAACCGGTGCGAAAGACGGACGCTGGCATAAACCGCTTCGTCGAGGATGCGGACATTGTGATGCTTTTCAAGAGAAGCCACTAGCCCGCGCATCATGATGAGGCATTGATGCTCGCTGGGCTCCTCTACCTTGACTACCTGGAAGCGCCGGGCAAGCGCCGCGTCCTTCTCGAAGTACTTCTTGTACTCAGACCACGTGGTAGCTGCAATGGTGCGCAGTTCACCACGGGCGAGCGCCGGCTTGAGCAGGTTGGCGGCGTCATTTTGCCCAGCCTGTCCACCAGCGCCGATCATGGTGTGAGCCTCGTCGATGAAGAGAATGATGGGCGTCGCCGAAGCTTTTACTTCTTCAATCAGACCTTTGAGCCGATTCTCAAACTCTCCCTTGACGCCGGCGCCGGCCTGCAGCAATGCCAGGTCGAGAGTCCGCACATGCACGTTCTTCAGCGGCGGAGGAACGTCGCCCTGGGCGACCCGTAACGCAAACCCTTCCACCACGGCTGTCTTGCCCACACCGGCCTCACCGGTGAGGATCGGGTTGTTCTGCCGCCGCCGGGTAAGGATGTCGATGACCTGGCGAATCTCAGGATCACGGCCAAGCACAGGGTCGATTTTTCCTTTGCGAGCGTTGCCGGTGAGGTCGACTGTGTACTGGTCGAGGTTCGGCGTCTTGCCGCCGCCAGGCTTTGGCCCGTCGCCACCTGCAGCAGCAGCGGGCGCCGTAGTTGTTTCGCTGGAGAGAGCAACAATGCCCATCAAGTCTTTGCGCAACGCATCCGCATTGATTTTCTGGAACTCGCGGGTTACATCGTTGACCAGCCTGGCAAGTTCCTCGTCCGAAATCAGGGCGAGGATGGTGAACCCGGTGCGCACCTGCCCCGCATTGAAGTCAATAGACCCGATGGTCCATGCGGTGGTCAGCATCTTGAGCACCGTGGGGCTGATCGCCGGAGTGCGCGCGTTGCCGGACTTCAGCTTGTCCAGGCTACGACCCAGATCAGCGGTGAGCCGCGACTTGTCTATTTCGAAATGCTTGATGATGGCGGCGAAGTCGCCCGAGGTTGATTCGAGCAGCTTAGTGAGATAGTGTTCCACTTCGACGTCGTAGTTGGTGCGCGAGAGGCAAAGGCCCGCCGCACCCTCAAGTGCTGATCGAGCTGGTTCATTCAATTTGCCGATGAGTGCTTTGAGATTCAGTCCCATATCGTTCCTCTCACAAAATCAGTATTGTGTCGTCGGGATCACTTCCCAGCGGCGTGTTCTTTACCCAGGAAATCCAACCCAGGCGAGCCGGATTGGAGGCCTCGAAATCGAGTTCGGTGCCTGGCGCCTGCGCCCTGTCGAGCACCAGCTGTACCTCGAATTCCAGGCATTGATTGCTGAAAAAGCGGGTCAGGGCGCGCAATGCCCCGTAGCAGCTTCCCTCGGGTAGGAAGTCGCCATAGCGCTCCATGCTAAGCGGGCCGAGACGGATGCGCACGCGGGCCTGCCGGTCCCACACCTCGTCGCCCACCACTGCGCCGAAGCCAATCTGACACGACGCACTCTCTTCGTCGTTCATCGCGCACTGGGTCAGGGCGTCCAGACCGTACCAGCCTCCGGTAAATTGCTGAACCTCCACCGGTACCTCAAAGTAGTCCTGGATAATCTGTTCCAGCGCTGCTGCTGAGCGCGCCTGCATTCCCAGTAGCGCGGTGTAATGCAGCAGCGCCTCATCCTCTATCTCCTGGCGGTCGCGCAAACCCTCAGTGCCTAAACCAATCATGTCGAGCAGATAATGCGTGAAGTGATCGTGCGTTCCGCTGGAATAGGTGACAGGAAAACGCGGCTTTTGCCAGGCCCGGTAAAAGAGTGAAACAGCGCGATGGTTGAATATGTCCAGGAACTCCGCCAGCGTGTGGTCCTTGGCCCGGCTTCTCTCCAGGATTAGCTCGCTGTAAGTGTAGGGGAGCACGCCCATGGGGCCGGTAAGCCCCATGAAGTTCACCGTCATTTCCGGTGGACCCTTCTCAGCAGGTTCCAGGTTTTGAATCTCGCTAGCCGGAAAGCCAAGCCGGGGATTGACGCGGAAATGCACCGACTCCTCTTCGGGATTAGAAAAGCCTCCGACCGGGCTCGCCGCGGCGTTGAGCCGTTGCAGGAGCGTCACTGCCTGGAAAAAACCAAACGCGTGAGCCTCTTCGGTGAGCTTCTCGCCCAGCGGCGAATCCTTCAGACGAGCAGGTTTCGGCCCGATCGTGGTTGCCATTCGTGAAGCCCTCCTTTCCGCTGCGGCGTGGTGACGCTAAGCTGAGTAAAGCTGTTCAGCGATGCACTGAGAGCAAAGAATTTCTCCAGCACGTTGGCGAATAGAAATGCACCGCCGCCAGTGAACTGATCTTCATCGATTTCCATATCGATGCGCAGCCCACGGGCGAAGCTGACGCCCTGCTCGGAAATGAGCCGTGTGAAATGCGGCCGGCTGCGAATCTGCAGGATGCTTTGGATCACGTTCTGGGAATAGGCTGTGCGGCCCAGGTCGTAGAGAGTAAGAATTTCCTGCAGCGCTTCCCTGCCCTGTTCCACTAGCGACAGATAGTTAAGGGAAAGATGAGAGACCAGGCGCCATAGTGCACTCTTGCCTAAGGGAGGACGGACCGGCTGTGTCGGCTTGCGCAGGGCAACGATGCGTTTCATAGCGGCGGTGCCTTCCATGTCAAAGTCACTGTCCTGGTTACCAAAAGGAAGACGCGCCGGCAGGTCGCGGTTGGTGCACATGGTGCGAACGGATAGCACGGTGGCATCCGGGTTGATGGTATTGGTCGAGAGATCGGTCAGCGATAGCGAGACCTCTGTCCCGTCATCATTAGGCCGGCTGGAGGCGCGGCGCCGCGCCAGCCAGAAGCAGGCGCGGTCCTCGCTTCGCGCGGCGTGGCGAAGGGAGTAGAAGGGCTCAAAACGGGTAATCTGCTGGGTATTCGCGTTGATGGCGCTTACTTCGTCGATGGAGAAGATTTCCATCGAGTGGGGCCGCCGCACATCCGGGGTGACAGCATATTCATACTTCCTCATGTTGAGCTGGATGGGCTCGGCGACCTGCGGAAAAAGGTTGACCACGGGAGCACATCCCAGGCGAAAGGTCTTCTTTGAGAGCTCCAGTTCCAGCCGCTGAACGCGTCCATCCCCTTCGATATCCGAGAGGAGAAAGACAACTTCGATCGCATTCTTGAAGCCGGCCGCGCTTACGCTCTCCAAACCACAAAGATCGATGAAGAAAAACTTTTCGGGAAAGGCGAAGTACTCCATCAGCAAACGATGGCCGGCGAAGGTAGAGGGGGAATAAGGGAGCATCCCCTCATCGGCACCAAACCCTACAGCGCGAAGTGCGGAGGCCGGGAGGATGACTGGTGCCGCCTTTGATCCGGCGGACAGATCACGCACCACAATGCGGTTCAGGCGACTGAAGAGTAACTCGTAAAGTATGTTGACCAGGCCGCTTTCGCCATCCAGGTAGAAGCGGACCTTATCCATCTTCAAAGCCGGAAAAGTGACATCGGCTGCGCACCGCAGCTCTAAACGGACAGCCCAGGCCGAATCGCTGGTCTTCAAGGCCGGCTGCAGGCGGCTGGGCGCGCGCAATTCCGCGGCCGCAACCGTCAGCGGCCAAAGCGTGGTGTCGTAGCAGGTGCGGAACGCGCAGGGTACGCCGGCGATGGGTTTGGAAAGCAGCTGTGCATGACGCTCGATCTTCAATCCGCTGGTAAGCTTGCCCTTTTCCGGATCCAGCTGAAACTCGACCACCGACATGGACGGAAGCGGACGCACCAACTGGGGGTAAACGACCGTGAGCAGTCCCTCGGTGATCTCGGGAAACTCGTCATCCATTTTGAGGTGAACGCGAGCCGCCAGAAAGGCAAATGCCTCCAGCAGCCTCTCCACGTGAGGGTCTTCGCACTTCGTAGGCTCGAGCACCAGGCGCGAAGCAACCTTGGGGTGCCTGGCACTAAACTGGGCAGCGGACTTGCGCAGGTAGTCCAGCTCGCGCTCGTAGTAGAGCAGCAGGTCATCGCGCATCGCCGGCCCCGGAGATGCGGCAGTTGCCGCTCTTCAATTCGATAACCGTGTCGAAGGAGATAGGTTCGGGCACCGGGTCCATGCGCAGCATGGCCTCAATGCGGAGACGCACGTCTTGCTTGGCAGCGTCTGCGGTTTCCACAAAGACTACGCGCACATTTGCCAGTCTTGGCTCAAACAGATTGATGGCCGCTACCACCTGCCGGGACAGCTTATTGCGGTCCCCCGAGGTGGCCATCGTCAGCGTTGAAAGGTCCGGCAGACCGTACACGTAGGCAGAGCGGTTCACTTCCTTCAATTCGTCCTCGGGAAAATCAAAGATGCGACGCGAGTTGAGCAGCCACTCCAGGTCGCGGCGCACGGCGCCCTTGAGCAGCCGCACAGACTGCGAGCGGGTCAAGGGAGTCTCGGCGCTGTTCTGAGGCTCAAGATCGATCAGCCGGTCGAGTACGGAGATGGTGATGGTGGTTTCGCCGAGGTTTCTTGCCATCGCTTACTCCGCGCCCAGCGCCTGGACAGGGTCCAGGCGGCAAATTCGTTCGAACAGCGCCTGCTTATCATCGAAGCTGTCCTGAATCTTCCTGCTGTTACGCATCAGTTTCAGGAGGTAGCTGGCGACCTCCTGAGGGTCTTCCCAGGAGTCGAGCTTATGGTCTTCGATCGTTGCTGTTACATCGTCGAGTAGCGGTTGAGCAATGGCATCCTTCCCCGCAGCCACCGCCAACTCGATCAGCTGCATGGTGCGGCGGAAGCGGCCCCGGCCGGAGCGCTGGCGGGCGATCTCGGAACGCATCAAGCCGAATGCCTTCTCCTCCTGTCCAAGGGCCAACGCTTGCTTCGCCAGGGCATATGAGTCCGCCGCTTGCGTGAGCCACGTGGGTGTGCCATTCAGCTCAGCTGTTGACACAGCATTCGACTCGTCGCCGGTCAACACACTCGCCTGCACAGGCCCTTTCAAATGCTCGAGCCATGCTTTGGTCTCCGGATTCGCAGCCGGAGTATCGTCGAGCAAAGTAGCATCCAGTAATTCCGGAAGATCATTCAGCAGAGCCCGAAGTTCCGACTGGATGGCGGTCGCGATCGGTTGGTACTCATCACCCAGGGCCGAGCAGGCAGCGACGGAGAGCCGCTGCAAGTCAAGCCACGCGCGGCTGCAGGGTAAGGCCATAGCCTCTTCGCAGGCGTCGAGTAGCTCACTCCAGTTCTTGCCCAGCGCCAACCGCTTCACCCTTTGGCGAAGCTCGGTAGGCGGTGCCTCGAGGAGCGTACTATCGCCCAACCGCGATGCGGTGCGCAACTCACCCCAGCGCAGACCCCGCAGAATGAGATAGGGCGCTGGGCTGAGCGGTTCTTGCTTGCGGAGAAAGGCCGCGGCTGTGGCAATGACGGCAACCGCCTGGAGGCGGTCGGCGGGCTCAGCTAAACTCACGCTTGCAAGGGCTCCCGTCGAGCCCGGCGAGACGTTGTCTCCGCCGGCCTTTGTTGGTGCAGCGGCGGCAACCGGAATCACTTCCACGGGATCCGGTTCCTTCTCACGCTTTTTGTTGAGCAAGGTGTGCACCGTTTGCCGGATTTCCGTAAGTGCGTTCTTCAGTTTGGTGAAGGCGGGAGCGTCGTCCTCAAAACGTTCGTCGCAGTCCGTCTCCAGGCTCTCGAGCGCCTGGAGGCAGGCATCCAGGTCCTTCTCGGCTGTGAGATAGAACGCCTTAGGAGTATCAGCAAAGGCTTTATCGAAGATCTCCGGCGGAAGCTTACCGGCCGCAATCAATTCGGATCGAGTCTGACGCTCCTTGTCGGTCTTGAGCTGGTCTTCATAGCCGACGACGCGAGAGTCCTTATAGACGAACCAGGAATATCCGCCGTTGGCGAGAGGCACTGAGCGCAACGGAAAGTCGAGCATGAGGCCGATCCAGTCGAGCGGCTTGGCCCGAAGCTCGCGATCTCCATCTTCGATGACCGGATAAACCGTATCCCAAAATTGAGTCAACAAACTGTGGCATAAAGTGATCCCCTGGCAAAGACCGCGGTAATGTTCTGTTACCAGCAGGGCTTCGGTGAGCCATGCCGCCAGTTGGAGATCTTTCGAGACGGTTGCCAGGGTGTCCTGCGCCAGCTTGATCACCAGCGCATAGTTCGCCGTCTTCCGCTCGGTTTGCCAATCACCCTGCGCCAGCTCATCGTCTTTGCGGCGAGCTTCTTTTATCTTGTCGTATACCAGCAGCTTGGTGTCGTAGCGAAGATCGATGCCACTGGGGTTCTCACCGGCAATCGGAGCGAGGATATCTTCGCGCAGTGGCATATGTGGAACGACCTGATAACACGGCTTTACGGCTCAGACGGCGCAACCGCCGGTTGGGTGAATACGATTGACCGAACTTCGAGGAATGGAACTTCCTCGCCGTCGGCCAGCAGAGTCTTTTGGCCCGATGGATATTCGCGGCCTTCGTCGTCAGCCGCCCAATCCGTTATTCTCCCCAGCCAGACTGCCTGGTCTGCATTCTTCCAGGAGAATGGGTAAATCGCCGGAATCAGCACTTCTCCGAGGTCCTTGCCTTGAAACGACGGCGCGGTCTGCACCAGGGCCGGGGCCCAAAGCGTGTCGCGCAGCCGTTGCGGTGGTCCCATTTCAATCGAGGCCACATGCTCGAAGGGGATCCAGAGATAGGCGCCGGCGGCGAAGATCTCGAGCCGTGCGCCTATATCCGGATCCGCGTCAAGCAATTCGGTGAAGGCCTTTCCATTCAGCTCGCCTCTGGGGGAGGTGGTCGGGTGCGCCGGAAAAGTCTGCTTTTCAAAAATCTCGTGCCGCGTCTTCTCCGCATGGAGAGCGGCGTAGTAGACGATGGCCCCGGTTTCCGCTTCAGCGTTTTTTCCCGCGAGAACGGCGAGCTGCTTTTCTGCGCGGGTATATTCCCCCGCGAAGCAAAGCAGCTCAAATAAAAAAACACGTTGCGCGGTGTCGGCCGGGTGCTCGCGCAAGTGCGCCGTGAGCCACTTTTCCGCGTCCCGCACCTTGCCTGCCGCAAACAGCTCTTTGGCGGTTACCGGCACCGTTTCCCTGCTCGTCCGTGGCTTACCACTGCTTGAGTTTGAGCACGTCGAAGCCCTTGTCTACGAAGCCCTTGAGCTTGCCACCTTCTTCAGGGTTATAGCTGACCTTAACCTTTTCGAAAGCGAAGCTGAGGGATTCCGTAGGGTTCTCGGAGGAGCCACTCGTCTGCCAGGAAGTGATCAGAGCCTTCTCCATGTGAATCTTGAAGTAGTCCTCCTGACCCTTGCCCAACGGCTTGTCGTAAATGATGTCGATCTCATCCAGGTAGGTTCCGAGGACGCAATCCTCAAAGAGGGCGGGAGTAAGCTTGTCGGTCACCTTGGTGATACTGACATTCGACAAATCAGCTCGGCCTGCCCGGGCCTCACCTCCCGAGGAACCAGCCCCGATCACCGAACTCTGGGTTGCGCCAAAGCTAAACGAAAGGATGTCGATGGCGTCTTTCTTGGTGGTACTCGGTCCTGGACGGCCTTTGATTACGCAATACGCATTGACTGCCATTTTTCTTTCTCCTCAAAAAGATTCACATCGGGGACTCGGCATTAGGAAATACAGCACATCAGCTTTCGTCCAGGTTAGGGTTACTTCACCGAGGCGGGCAGTTCAGCCACCAGCCGCAGGGAAACGGTAAGTTCATCAAGTTGGAAGTGCGGACGAAGGAAAGCCACCGCACGATAGACACCGGGCTTGCCCGGGACCTCTGCCACATCAATACGAGCTTCACGCAGCGGACGCTTAGCTTTTGCCGCCGGAGAAGCCGTGTCATCCGGAGTAACATAGTTTGTGATCCAGCGGTTCAGGAAAATCTCCGCCTCTTCACGAGACATAAAGCTGCCTATCTTGTCGCGCATCATTGCTTTGAGATAGTGAGCGAAGCGCGAGACCGCCATGATATACGGCAGCTGTGTGGACAAGCGGGCATTCGCGTTGGCCGAGTCCGTGTCATAGACTTTGGCTTTTTGGCAGGTTTGTACACTGAAGAAAGCAGCGTAGTCGGTGCCCTTGCAATGAACCAGAGGTACGAATCCGAGGTCGGCGAGCTCTTTTTCGCGACGGTCGGTAATCGGTACCTCGGTGGGGCATTTCAATGCGATATCACCCTCGTCGGTGGCGAAGTTATGGGTAGGTAGACCCTCCACCAGGCCACCACCCTCGACGCCCCTCATCGCGACACACATGCCGTAAAGAGAGAAAGACTGGGTCATCTTTGACCCCAGCGAATAGGCCGCGTTCATCCACAGGTATTTCGAGTGGTCTGTGCCGTCGACCTGCTCTTCATAGCTGAACTCGTCGATGGGCTTGGTTTCCGCACCGTAGGGCAAACGTCCCAGTGTTCGTGGAAGGGTGAGCGCGACATAGCGGGAATCTTCGCTCTGGCGGAACGACTTCCATTTGGCGTACTCGGTGCTGTCGAAGATTTTTGCCAGATCGCGAGGTTGGTCGAGCTGGGTATAGCTTTCCAGGTTAAGCAGGTCGGATGACGCAGCGCTGATAAATGGAGCATGGGCCTGGGCGGCAATGTGAGAGACGCCTTCCAGCAGGGCCATGTCTTCAGGATGTTTGCCGAACTCGTAATCGCCAATCAGGGCTCCGAAGGGGGCCCCGCCGAAGACACCGTACTCTTCTTCATAAATCTTTTTAAAGAGAGCGCTCTGGTCGAACTCCGGAGCCTTTTCGATGTCGCGCAGCAGTTCCTTCTTGGTGGCGTTGAAGACGCGAATCTTCAATCCGACGCCGGTTTCGGTGTTATCCATCATGTACTTCAACCCTCGCCATGAGCCTTCCAGCTTCTGGAACTGGGGATGGTGCATGATTTCATTCAACTGCAGCGAGAGCAGATGATCGATTTGCGCGATGCGCGCGTTGATCATCATCTCCGCGTCTTTGGCGACGGTCATGGAACCATCGAGTACCTGGGCTACGAATTCCTTTACCAGGTCCTTACCGCGTTCGCGAGACGCGGTCTCTTTGCCAAACCGGCCCTGCTCAACGATCTGATCGAGCAGGCTGGATTCCTCGGTGGCGACTGCGGGCGCTGATGCTTTTTGAGAGGCAGCCGCTTCAGCCATTGGACCCTCCGTCATTGGCGCCGATTTCACCCTTCAACTTTTCCAGCTTCTCCGTATTTCCGACCGCTTCCAGGAGCAATTCCTCAAGCTTGTCATTGCCCTGCAGCGAACTACGAAGATTGGCCAGTCTGCTACGCAGATCAAGCATTTCTTTCAAAGGCTTAACCTGCTTGGCTACATTACCCGGCTCGAAATCTTCGAATTTACGAAATTTGAGATCAACTTTGAGTTGCGGGGCACTGGGGTCGTCGCTCAGCTTGTTTTCAACCGCGAAGGAGAGGTGTGGTTTCATGCCCTCCAGGACAGTGTCGAAATTGTCAGGATTCACCTCGACAAATTTGCGATCCTTCAGCTTGGGCAATGGCTGTTCCGGGTTGCCGGTGAAATCACCAAGTACGCCCACAACGAAGGGCAGTTCCTTGATTTCAATGGCGCCACCCACTTCTACGTCATAAGTGATTTGCACCCGGGGAGGACGCACTCGATCAAGCTTGTGCTGCGCGCTTTGTCTGGCCATGTTGGCTCCTTACCGCGAATATCGTGATGGAGAGCGGTTGAACGTTACAGGATGAATTCGCTCGAGATCCGTTCACGGATTCAAGCAAAGGTTGGTAGCCTGGTTGAGACCGATGTAATCTGCGCTATGTTGATACCACCTCGCTAGCCACGCGTCAAACAAAAAAGCTGCGTCGACGTCGCGGCGGCGATGAACGTGGACTTTTCTCCTCAGCCGCACGGCGATGGTGATGGTATGGTGTGAAGCGAATGCTCCAGCCCTTATCCATCGACGATTCCTTGCGGCTCCGCAGCAGCTTCGAGGAGGCGGGTTATACCGAAGCCAACCTCCAGAAGCATCTGGGTGCGGCGGAGTTACCTTCGTATCGCCTGCGCAACGAACCCAGACTTCTGGATCGGACCCGCGAGGTAACATTGCTCAACACCCTGTTGCGCTGGTTTTGGCTGGGACGCAGTCAATCCGCGCATGACGTCGCCCATGTGCCGCAATCGATGATGCTTCTGTTGCTTGAAGCAGGATTGTTGGCCCGGCACGGCGACCTGTTTGCACCAACAACGATGCTGTTGTCGACGCAGGAGTTTCTGGTTGCGTCCGATCACCCGTCCGCGATCGAACGCGGCGACTCGGAGATGGTTCTGTGGCCAAACCCAACCAGCAGATTTCTTTCTCGGTTCACGATTCGCAGACATTCGCGCGCCACTCTGGATCTTGGGACCGGGAGTGGGATTCTTAGCCTGGGCGCGGCAGCGCACAGCGACTCGATTGTGGCCACTGATGTAAATCCGAGGGTTCCCTGCTTTGTAAATTTCAATGCGCGGTTGAACGGAATCGAAAAGATTGAAATGCTGCTGGGCGATGCTTTTCAGCCGGTCGCCGGACGCAGCTTCGACCTGATTCTCTCCAACCCGCCCTTTTTTATCACCCCCAGGAACGACTTCAGTTTTTGCGATAATCCACTCGAGCTTGATCAGCTCTGCCGCCAACTCGTCCGGCAGGCGCCGGATTATCTTAACGAAGACGGCTACATGCAGATGCTGTGCGAATGGGCGCAGGTAAGCGGACAGCCCTGGGAGGAGCGCATCGAGGAGTGGCTGGATGGCATCGGATGCGATGTATGGGTCATGAAAGGTTTGACCCAGTACCCTGAGGAATATGCTCAGAGTCGAATCTCCGAGACGGCGCCGAACACCGGCCACGATCAGGATCTCTACGACGGATACATGTCCTATTACCGCCGCCACCAGGTGGAGGCGATTCATGACGGCATGATCGTGATGAGGCGGCGCAGTGGAAGCAACTGGGCGCGCATTGAAGAGGTACCAAAGGCGACGATGACAGGCGACCTTGGCGAGATGGTTCTGGCCACGTTTGCTGCTCATGATTTGCTGCTGAACGTGCAGAGCGACGAGCGATTGCTTGCGGTTAAGATCAAGCTTTCGTCCCCGGTACGATTGGATCAGATTTGTAGCCAGGCCGGCGGACGTTGGCACTCGGATTCAGTTACCTTGCGGCTGGCGCGTGGCTTTCCCTTCACCATGAAAATTCAACCGCTAGTGGCAGAATTCCTGGTGAATTGCGACGGAACGCGCACTGCCGGGCAGGCAATACAGGCTCTGGCGGAACGTGTGGACGCGCCAATGGACACGGTGAAGCAGGAGTGCGTGGCGATTTTACGCAAACTTATCGAGCGAGGATTTATTGAAGCTACTCCGCAGTAACGCGTTACCTTTGTTTATGAAAGAATGACTGCGATTTGAGGTGAGGAGCCGGCTTATGCCGAAAGTGATGGGCACGATTCGGATTACTGCCAATCCCGCATCGGAAGGTGCAGGAGGCCACTTCGAGGTGGCCTTTGTTCCCTACGCGGGAAGACTGAATACCACGCCGGTTAGAGTGAAGAACCTCGACGATCTAAAAGCCCTGCTCATGGAATTAAAGATGGGCGAAGACGAGGCGAGCCGGTGGGTAGGCAAGACGCGCGGTCAGGGCGTGGTGCTAATCGCCGGCGTTGAGCGGACCGAGGTTCAGCTGAAGGAGAACGGTCTCCTGGCCTAGCCTATGGTGTATGAGCACCAGGAAAAGAAACCGCAGGCTTGCGGTTCGACTAAAGTCGCGCTCTGATACGCAATCGAACGGCTGAGGCTAATTCCTATCTCGACTTAAGAGCGAAGACCAACAGCAGGATCAGCACCACCACCAGAAATGCGTTCAAGACCAGCAGCATGGGAAGCATCTGCTGGAGTTTGCTCTGCTTCGGAGGTGCGCTTGGGGCAGCCTTGGGTGGCTGAGCCGGCGGGACCGCCAACGCCGGAACCTGTGGTGCAGCAAAGGCCGGAGCGGGCGGTGCGGGAGCCTGCGGTGCAGCGAAGGCCGGAGTGGGCGGTGCGGCAACAGCCGGAACCGGCACTGCGGGGAAAACAAGCGTTGGGGGCACAGGCATAGCGTAATTTCCTGCTGCCACCGCCGGTTCTGAGGCGAACACCGGATTGATCGCACCACCCGCGATGATGCGGGTAAACTCGCCCGGCCCAGACGAGCCAGCAGGCTCGGCCGGCAGCGGCATTGGCGGTGTGGGACCCACAGCCTGCTGCAAATCCTCAGTTAACCTCCGGATCAACATGGTTACGCTTTCCGGGGTGCCGGCGGGAGGCTGCGCCGGGGATGGGGGGCGGCTGACCAAGGGCGACTCGCTCTCCTCTGAGAGGGAGCGAAACAATTGGCTGAGTCCGCCTGGCGCCATCCGATCTTCGCTGGGAACCGGTTTCAGGCTCTGCGGCCACGCAGCATCTGCGGCCTGAGGCGGCGCGGTGGGCAAAGGCGTGAACGGCTGAAGCGGTGACGGCGCCTGGAAAGAAGCTGGGGTTTGGAAAAGCTGGGTGAAGCTGCCCTCAGCGGAAGCTGAGTCTGAGACGCCCGGTGTAGAAAAGCCTCTCATCCGCGGCGGAGACTGAGGAGTGAACGGCGCTGCATCCGGTGTGGCCGGCGGAGGCCGGAAACCCGAGGAAGTAGCAGCGACAAACATGCGCGTGAAGTCACCCGGCTCCTGCGAAGGGCTATTGGCCGACTTGGCCGGCGGCAACGGTGGGGACGGAGGAGGCTCGAGCTTGTGAAACATCTGCGTGAACTCGCCAGCCTGCGCCGGCTTAACTGCGGCCCTGGCCGGGCTTTCCTGCGCTTGCTCCATGATGGTTCCGGCCGCGGGCGCGAAGGCGTTTAAGAACATTCCCGTGGCTGACATCGGGTCGGAATGACCTGCGTCGTCTGTTCCCGGCTTTTTGCTTTTTTCTGTCATCCCCACCTGGCCCTCATCGTGACTCACTATGTGGGCAGGTTACACTGCTCCAGCTGACGCCGTAAAGATTACAAAGG
>CAVXRU010000003.1:0-77440 GCA_963763905.1 uncultured Acidobacteriaceae bacterium
TGTTGCCGGCCGCGCTACTGCACTACCGGCTGCGGATTGCTGGCGGCATCCTTGGCGTGAAAGTGGCGTAACTGTTTGGCTCCGGCCGGCGGAGCGGGGGGCGCAGGAGGCGCGGGCGGTGCAGGCATTGCCGGGGGTTCCGGAGGAGCCTCGATCGGGGTGATCGTAATGTCACCGTGATCGGCAACCAGTTCGATGCGTGGGCCGCCGCCGCTTACCTGTCCGCTTACACTTTGGCCTTGCCCGGCGCTGGTAACCGGCAGGCTCAACTTGGACTCGATCTCCCCGTTCCTGGCGGTCGCCTGCACCTGAAAGCCAACCCCCGGGGGCACGGTCAGATTGATGGCCCCATTCCGGTTGTGGACCGAGACTTCCCCTAGCGGCGCCACCACCCCCACAGAGATGTCCCCATCGCCATCCTCGACCCGCAAGTCGCCGGTGATCCCGGTGCACTCAACATCCTTGGCGCTGGTCGAGATTCTGGCTGGACCGGTGGCGGTGTTTAATTGCAGGTCGCCGCTGTCGATGGCCAGGGTTCCGGGGATCGAGATCACCTCGACGTCTGTCCGGCTGGAGTGGAAATGAACGGCGGCGCCAATATGGGCAAGATTGGTATCCCCGAAGAAATCGCCGTCCAATCCCACCCTGCCGCCGACTTCCGAAATGGACACGTCGTCCAGCTTGCCCTCGAGCGACACATCGCCGGCAATGGCATGGGCGCTAAAATCACCTTTGCCCATATGCGCGTGGACATGGCCGGCAATATTGTCGGCTTTGACGTCACCCCGCGCAGCGTTCACATTCGCCGGGCCGGCTAAACCCTCGAACGTCACATCCCCGTGAGCGGCGGTGACGCTGGGAACAGCGTCCTTGGGGATCTCGATGGTCAGATCGGCATGACCATCGCCGGCGTCGCCGGTACGCAGGGTCACGTTCCCGCCATTCACCACGATTTGCGGAGCCAGAGCGTCCAGGTTGCGTTGGGCGGAGCGATCATTCGCCGCATAGACGACCAAGTGCGCCTGCACGTGCAGCAGCTCGTCGCCGGAAGCGGTGACGGTCACATCTCCATGGGGTACCTGGATGTCGATCGGCGCGTGCGGCGGAATTTCCTGATTGAGGCTGCGGTCATCATTGTGCTCCTGGCCCAGCAGGCGGGAAAACATGTCCTCTTGCTCTCCGCCGTGGCCGAACACGTGCATGCCGTGCAGTCCACGGCTGGTGGCGCCCACCACATAGCCCACCACGGCCAGACAGATGATCAGGGCAATCAGTCCCCCGTGCGACCCTCCATGCCAGCGCCGGCCGACGTCCGCATGCCTGCGATCCAGCCACCAGTCCCCCAGCGAGAGCAAACCCACCCCGACCAGCAACAGCGGCCACCACCGCATGTACCAGTCCCACAAGCGAACCGGATTCAGTTGATTGGTTTCGACCAGCAGGGCGATGACTCCCATGATGATCAGCAGCAAGGGGCCGACGATCGAGGGAGGGCGAAGGGAGCGCTGGTAGTAGCGCTGCGCGCGGGCTGCGTCCCGTTGGGAATAGGGTGGAGGCAGGGTGGCCATCAGGGCCTCCTGCTGGGATCAGCGAGCGGGTCGATGGCAGGGGAGGGTGACGCGGTATACGGTGGGGGCGGGGTGGCATACGGTTGGCCCGGTACGTACCACCCGGGGTCCGGCATTGGGGTTCCTACGGCCAAAGCAGCCCGCTCCGCCAGACCGAGGATTCCGGCCAAAATCAGATAGAGCGGCCAACTGCGGCCAAAGCTGAGCACCCCCCACTGGTGCAACATGGCGGTAATGCCGAACAGAATCAGGAAAGCCGGACCTCGCAGCCTGCGGATGAGCAGCCAGGTGGTCATCGCGGACCTCCCCGGGGAAGATCGCGGGTTCTGCTGTACAGCAGCCATACACCGACACCGATGAGGACCAGCGGCCAGGCACGGCCAATCCATTCATCCTCGAATACCCCCAGCGTGTGCAGCAACAGCATCAGACCGATGACAATCAACACCACGGCACCCACGGGATGCTTTCTCGAGGGGAGCAACCCCGACGTGTATGGCCCTACGCCGCCAGCAGACTGGCCGGGAGCATCGGGGGGCACGACATAGGAGGCCGGATAGGCCGGGGGCTGAGTATAGCCGGGCGGTGGAGTTGGCCCTGCATAGGGCCCGGCACTTTGCCCAAAATCGGGATTGGGATTGGCTGCCGCCGGTCCCCCGGGCGCCGCCGTGCCTGGCGGGGGAGCGAAGCCGGCGGCATACGGGGATGCCGGAGTCATCCCCAGCCTGGTTCCGAGATCGTTGAGGCCGAACGGATTGGGCAGGGGTAATCCATCGCGCCGGGCCTTGGCCGTTTGGGCAGCGTCAAAAACCTGGTAGAAGACCCATGCCGCAACCAACAAGCCGAAAACCACGCTCTTGTCCGCCAGGCTGACAAACACGGCAAAGATGAGCACGTGGGCCAGCGCCTTGACGAATTGCCCGTTGTACATGGCGCCTACGCCGGGAATAAAGCCCAGCAGGCCGGCGAGTACAGGATGCGCGTGCATGGGGTACGGGGCCGCCTGGCCGGTAGCCGCCTGCGCGGACAGGCGGGCCGCGAGGCAGGTTTCGCAGTAGACCACGCCGCCGACGGTACGCATACACGTGGAGCACAGTGGCTTACCGCAGTTCTGGCAATAGGCCACTGCGGCAACATCGGGATGGTTAAGGCAGTTCATACCAAACTCCTCTGGCGCCCGCCTTCATAGGTTGATCGCAAGGCTCGAAAAACTTCCTGGTGAAAGGTGCCGGTTCTGCCTGACCGATGAAAGCCGGCGGCCACCATCTCCGCCGCTGAACCGGCATTATCTTCCGATTGCGCAGGGCTGCCGCCGGGCGCCTCGGGAACCTGTTGTCCCCCGGGAGCTCTCGAACTGGGACTGCCGGTGCCGTCGCGAGCCGGTGGTTTGGGTGTTTCCCGGGGGGTGGGGGCGGGTTCGGCTGCGCGCCGCAATTCACGCACCCGCGATTCCATCTCGTAGACTACGCGCAAATTCTCGTAATACTTGGTCACTTGTTCATTGGTGGAATAGAACGTCCGGGTTAGATTTGCCCGCAGGCGGGACGGCTGAAGATCCTCCATGCGCAGCTGGGTGACTTTGATCCCGGTCAGGTTCAGGGTGAGGGCAATGGAGAAAAAAGCCATGGCCGCGGTCATCATCAACCTTGGCTCCATCACCTGGCGGACCGCGGGCAGCACCACCCGCCGCCAGGGGCGGGCGGGCAGGGTGCGGCCCGGGGCAGCCACTCCCGGCTGAACTCCGGATCCCGCGGTTTCGCTCGTCCGGGCAAGAATCTTCCCCAGCAGATCAGCGGGGACCTCGGGCTCAACCGTCAGGTACTGCATCCAGGCCTTGCCCTGATCGGTTTCTTTGAACATCTGGGCACACAGCGCACATTCGTTTTGGTGGCGCGTGAAGGCCGCCTGGTCGGCTGCGCTCAGGGTTCCATCCAACGCATCGGCGAGGAAGTTTTCCCATTCGTCGCACCGCAGCGTCCGCCCCTGCCCGCCTAACGGCTTAGTTTGCTCCTGCTCAGACATTTACATCACCTGCCCTTTAGTACGTTCCAGCAGCCGCGCTAGTTCCGCCCGGCCCCGGCTGATGCGCGATTTGACGGTTCCCTGAGGAATCGATAGTACCTGCGCAATCTCTTTGTAATCCATATCCTGCAAGTCCCGAAGAATAACAGCCTCGCGTAATTCCGGCGATACCCTTGCCAGGGCGTTTTGCACCAGGCATTCCAGCTGCTTGCGCACGGCATGCTGCAGCGGCGTGCTGCGGGGGTCAACCAGGGGCTCGGGCCGGGGCGCGTCCAGGCCCTGGTCCCAACCGGCGTCGAGCGAATCGGTCGCCCGTTGCTGGCGGGAGCGGCGAAAGTGGTCGACCAGCAGGTTGCGGGTCAGGGTCGTGATCCAGGTGGGAAAGCTGCCCTTGGCAGCATCGAAGCTGCGCAGGTTGCCGTAGACCTTGATGAAGACGTCCTGAGTCAGATCTTCCGCATCATGCGAGGAAGCAGTGAAGCGGTAGCAGAGCGCGTAGACCCGGCGCTGCTGGGCGGCCACCAACTCCGTCCAGGCCGCGGCATCACCATCGAGGCAGCGCTTGACCAAAGCAGGAAAATCGATCTCCGGGGTCTCCGCTCTTCTTTCCGCGGGCCATTGCCGGCGCGCGCCGCCCTCCCGTTCCGGCGGCGTGTTCGAAGAAGGATTCAAAGCGGGCGTTCCTCGGGCTGTAGGATAGCGCCTCCGGGAATCGGGCTGGAAGCGCTCACCGCTTGCTCCCGTTCCACCGTTGTTCAGGGTAAGCGTGGCAGCCAGACTCATGGGTGGTCATACGCACGAGTACGAGCTTCGGTTCCATCCGCCTGAGAGCGCTCACCCGGGCTGGAGCCGCAGAAAGAACAAGCAAAGCGCGCAGATCCATACCCCGACAAGCGTTAGTGGCGCCGGAAACCGAAGAAGTAGCGTTCCAACAGCCAGGCCACGGCAAACAGCAAAGCAATGATGCCCGCGCCCCACCAGAAAATCAACATGGGCAGCGATCCGGCGATGCTGGCGTCGCGCCGGCCTGCCTTCTGCTCCCAGGTACGAAAGATGTATCCCCCGCCCAGGCAAACGGCGGCCGACACCACCAACATGTCGAGCGAAGGAAGCAGGCGTTGCTCGAAATGGCTGGCGGGCTCAAGAAAGGCAGCATGAAAAAGGGCGTCGAGCGAAAGGATGCTGAGCAGCAAGGAAGCGAATTTTGCCAGTTCCAGAAACACGGCCATCCCTCAAGGCGAAACCCAGCGTATTTTGTGCCGCTCCAACCACCAGCAAGGACTTTGGGAGTTGTGAGGAAACAGGGAGCGCACGCAGGGCTGGTCCACAGTGCCCATATAGTCAAACTCCTCCTTTTGCCCCTTGAGCGGCGTTCTGAGGAACTGCTGCACCTGGACGGTCGAAGTTGTTTGCGCCCGAACGCGCAACCCGATCCAATCCCCCAGGTAGAGGACGATCACAACGGCGAGCAACAGTTGCAGAATTCGTGCCCAAAGGCGCTTCATCTGACAGCCATCCTACGCCTTGGAGCGCCTGGCAGGCAGAAGCCGTTGCGCACCAGTGGGTGGCCCAGGTCTCGCTTTTGAGACCTGGGTTTCTGCGGGCAAATTGGTTCCAGGGCAAAACCCAGGTCTCAAAAGCGAGACCTGGGCCACCCACCCATTGTTGAGACAGTTTTGAGTCGACGCTGGTTGATTCTAGGCCGTTAAGCCAAGGCTTTGCCGACTGTTTGCAAAGGAAGCCGGGTTAGGACTGCTGCATGAAATCCGGGGAGACAGGATTCTCGTAGAGCGAGTAGTCGCGCGTGACCACCGTCAACCCGCTTTGGGTCACGAAGTAATTGCGACGATCCTCTTCCCGGTCGTAGCCGATCACCGTGCCTTCGGGCAGGTGCACGTCGCGGTCAATGATCGCCCGCCGGATGCGGCAATGGCGGCCAATATCGACGTGGGTGAAGATGATGCTCGATTCCACCTCGGCGTAGGAATTCACACGCACATCCTGCGAAAGCACGCTGTTGCGCACCACCGCGCCCGAGATAATGCAGCCGGCGGAGATGACCGAGTTGATAGCCATGCCGGTACGCCCCGGTTCGCCAAACACAAACTTGGCCGGCGGATACTGCCGCTGCCGGGTGCGCATGGGCCAAGCCTTGTCGTAGAGATTGAAGATAGGTGAAACCGAGGCTACATCCATGTTGGCATCGAAGTATGCCTCGAGCGTGCCCACGTCGCGCCAGTAGAGCGCGTTCTGCTTGTTTTCGTCGACAAAGTTGTAGGCGGAGATTTTGTAACGGCCAAGGATACCGGGCAGGATGTTGTGCCCGAAATCATGTTTGGAGTTGGGATCCTCAGCATCCTTCATCAAGGCCGGCAGCAACACATCGGTGTTGAAGAGGTAGATACCCATCGAGGCATCGACCATGCTGGGATTGAAGGGAGAGCGCAGGTTGGTGGTCTTGGGTTTTTCCTGGAATCCGACCACCTCTCCCGTTCGGCTCACCTCGACTACTCCAAAACGCGACACTTCGTCGGGACGGATGGGCAAGGTGGCCAGGGTCACATCCGCGCCGGCATCGTTGTGGTGGTCGAGCATCAGCCCGTAATTCATTTTGTAAATGTGGTCGCCGGAAAGAATGAGCACATGCTTGGGTTGCTCGGCGCCGATCGAGTAAATGTTCTGGTATACCGCATCCGCGGTGCCCATATACCAGTTGGCGCTGACCCGCTGCATGGGAGGGAGGATCTCGATGAACTCGCCAAGTTCCTGGGCCACGATACCGGTCCAGCCTTCACGGATGTGGCGGTTGAGCGAGAGCGCCTTGTATTGGGTCAGGATGTAGACCCGGCGCAGGTCCGAGTTGATGCAGTTTGATAGCGTGATATCGATGATGCGGTAGTTGCCACCGAAAGGGACCGCCGGTTTGGCTCGATCGCGTGTCAGCGGGAAGAGACGCTCCCCTGCCCCCCCTGCCAGCAATACTCCAAGTGTGTCTTTCATGGGTTCACCGCGCTGCCCGTGACATCTCTAATCGTGGATCTCAACCCTCTTCGACCGAGATGCGCAGGGAGCGCAGAAAGTGTACATCCTGGGCGTTAAAAGTCTCATCCGCAGGCGAATTTTCGTCCACCGCGGCTTCCAGTTCAGAGGATGGTTGTTGTTCTACCTCGTTCAATCCAATCGTCGCTTCCAGCATCAGCAGCACGTCAAAGCCCTGCTTGCGGATGTCCTGCACGACCTCGGAGATCTGCTCGGACTCGGAAACCGACTCATGAATAGCTTCCCCCAGTTGCTGGATAAGACGACGAAGTCGTTGGTTCAATGATGTACCCCCACCCGCCACCCTTGGGCGCGTTTTACCTACCTTACTTGTGATGTCGAAGCGGAGCAATCTGAATCAACCGGCTGCTAAACTTTTGCTATGGAGCCAAAGAAGGTAGGCCGGACCCTGGGCATTGGCGTCCGGGTGGCCTCGAACATGCTCCGCCAGCGGGTGGAACAGGCCGCCGAAGCCAGAGCTAGCCAGCCGCCGGCGCCGTCCCCTCCCCTCAGCAGCCGGGTCATCACCGCCAAACGCGGGGCTAAGGCCTTTGGGCAAGGGCTCCTGGGCCCATTTACCCACGCCGGCAAGGTGCTTTGGCTGGAGATTACCGGCCTGTTTTTCGCCCTGTTCGCACTTTACTTTGCCCAGAACGTGTACCGCGTCCGCACCTCGTGGAGGCAGGGACCGGAGCATAGCCACCTGCTGCTCTATTGCGCCCTGGCGGCTGCCTTTGCCTGGTTTTCCTTCAGTTCCTTCGCTCGCGCGTACCGCAGGAGCAAGCAGGGCCCCAGTGGATCGCCCTCAAGATAAACCGGTATGGGGACCCGGCGACCTGGCGGGTTTTGCCCCTGATCGCGACCTCGGCTACCCGGGTAAGTACCCATTTACCAGAGGGATTCGCCCCACCATGTACCGTGGACGCCTATGGACCATGCGCCAGTACTCCGGTATGGGGGACGCGGACGAGTCCAACCGCCGTTACAAATTTCTGCTCGCTCAGGGCAGCGAAGGGCTTTCGGTCGCCTTTGACCTGCCCACGCAGCTGGGTTACGACTCCGACTCCCCCTGGGCGGCCGGGGAGGTAGGGAGGGCCGGGGTGGCGATCGACTCCCTCGATGACATGGAACGGCTCTTCGCCGGAATCCCGCTGGGGTCGGTTTCGACCTCCATGACGATCAACGCCACGGCCACGATCCTGCTCGCCCTCTATGTCACGGCAGCGCGCCGATCCGGGTGCGAGATTGCCAGGCTGACCGGCACGGTGCAGAACGACATCCTGAAGGAGTACGTCGCGCGCGGCACCTACATCTACCCCCTCCGGCACAGCCTGCGCCTCGCGACCGACCTGTTCGCCTGGACCGCGCAATACCTGCCGTCCTGGAACCCCATCTCCGTCTCCGGCTACCATCTGCGGGAAGCCGGGGCGACGGCGGTGCACGAGGTAGCCTTTACCTTGGCGAACGGGCGCGCTTACCTTGAAGCGCTGCGGGATGCCGGGCTCGACCTTGAACGGTCAGCAGGGCGCTTCTCCTTTTTTTTTGCCGCGCACAATGACTTTTTTGCAGAAGTCGCCAAGTTCCGGGCCGCCCGCCGCCTGTGGGCCCGGCTGCTGCGCGAGCAGTTTGGGGTGAGCGATCCGGTGGCCCAGGCTATGCGGTTTCATGTTCAGACTGCTGGTTCGACCCTGACCTCGCAGCAAGCGGAAAACAACCTGGCGCGGACCGCCCTGCAGGCCCTTGCCGCGGTTCTGGGCGGCACCCAGTCGTTGCACGTCAATGGGTATGACGAAGCCCTGGGGCTGCCCAGCGAGGAATCGGCGCGCATGGGGCTGCGCACGCAACAGATACTGGCCAAAGAGTCCGGGGTGGCGCAGACCGTTGACCCGTTGGCCGGCTCCTTCTACGTAGAATCGGTCACGACGGCGATCGAACAGGGAGCGCGCGCGTATCTCGACCGCATCGATGAGCTGGGTGGCATGCTGGCCGCGATCGAGCGTGGGTGGGTGCAGCAGGAAATTGAGCAGGCTGCTTACCAGCAGCAGCAGGACGTAGATTCCGGCAAAACCGTGGTAGTGGGGGTCAACCGGTTTACCGGTGGCGGTCAGGCCCCCCGGCCGGTTGGAACTCGCAATGAGGCGGGAGAACGAGAGCAGATCGAGCGCGTGCGTGGCTTGCGCGCCCGACGCGATCCCTTGCGTTGGCGAGCGGCGCTCGACCGCGTTCAAGAGCAGGCAAAGTCCGCCGTAAATGTAATGCCGGCGATCTTCGAAGCAGTCGAGAGCTGCGCCACGGTAGGAGAGATTGCCGGAAGTCTGCGCCAGGTCTTCGGCGAACATCCGGCAATCTGATCTGTAACAGTTTTGGGTGCTAAAGCTGCCTGGGTACCATCCTTCGCGCTGTTTGTGAAAGTTGGGATACGGCTGTGGCGCCCGAAGCCGTTCCCCGCAAATTCTGTTGATCCCACCCTTCGCAAAGAGCGCGAAGGATGGGGCACCCGCCGAGTTATCACGGAGCGAAGCCCGGACTTATTCGGTGCGTAGGGCAGTCAGAGGATCGACGCTGGCCGCACGCGCCGCGGGCAACGCACTGGCGGCCAAGGCAACTGCGGCGAGGGCCCCCATGGCAAGCAGATAGCTCACCGCATCCAATGGCTTCACCCCGTACAAGGAGGACGTCAACGCCCTTCCCACCAACATAGCCAGCGGAATACCCGCCGCAACGCCCACCGACGCGAGTAGCAGACTGTCTTTGAGAATCATCCAGACAACCTGTTCGCGCCGTGCGCCCACGGCCATGCGCACTCCTATCTCTGCCGTGCGCAGGTTGACGCGATAGGCCAGCGTTCCGTAGAGCCCGGTGGCTACCAGCACCATGGCGACCAAGCCAAAGAACTCCGCCAGCCGGGCAAACATCACCTGTTGGGAGATGGACCGCTCAAACTGTGTCCGCTGCAGCATGGGCTGGATCAGGGGCGCATCCGCGTCTAGCTGAGTGACGATTTTGCGCGCCGCAGGCAGTATCGCCAACGCATCGCCGCGCACGCGCAATTCGACATTCAACTCGCCCTCATTCGGCGCCTGGGCGTAATCCCACCAGGCCATGGGGATGGGCTCTTCATCCATACTGCGAAATTTGTGGTTCTTCACCACCCCCACAATGGTCATGCCGTTGACCTGATGCCCCAGCGGGTTCCGGCCGGGCAAAAAACGCTGCGCGAACAGTTCGCTCACCACCGCTACGGGTTGTGTAGTGGCTGTATCGGCATCGGTAAACTCTCGCCCCAGCACAACCGGTACCCCCAGGGTATGGAAGAAGTCCGGGCCGATCTCATTGCTGCGCACCGTCGCCGAGCTTCCCTGAGCCAGCACAGGGCTTCGACCGTCGATCTGCATATCCGAGTTGTTCGACCACCCGGACCCGAGCCGGGACTTCATCACCGTCACGGCCTCCACGCCCGGCAGCGCGCGCAGTCGGCGTTCGAGCTCCTGGTAAAAGCGCACCAACTCCGGCTCCGTATGGACGGTCTGCGGATCAAGGGCAAAAACCACCAGCCCGTTTGTCTGCATACCCAGCGGAATGTTCTCAAGATTGCGCAGGGTGCGTATCAGAAGTCCAGCGCCCACCAGCAACACCACGCATAGCGCCATCTGGGCAGCAATGATGAGCCTTCCTGCCTGCGTTTTGCCTGCATCGCCGGCTGAGGTCGCTGCCGAGGTTTTGAGGGTCAACTCCGCACCACCGGCAATCGCCGCACGGAACGGCGCCACGCCAAACAACACTGCCGCTGAAAGGAGTGTGCCCAAAGCAAACAGCAGCACGGTCTTATCCGGCGCCAGGCTGGACTCGATCAGCGCCCATTCGCCCAAGACCCGTGTCGCCATCACGGCAAACCCCCAGGCTAGAATCCCACCCGCTGTGACCAGCAGCAGGCTCTCGGTCAGCAACTGCCGCAGTAGCTCACCCCGCTGCGCACCCAGTGCCAGACGAAGAGAAAATTCTCTTTGCCGTCCGGCATTGCGCGCCATCAGCAGCATCACCACGTTGGTGAGGGCAATCAGCAATACCAGGCCCACCATGGCCATCAGGATGCGCAGCGGTTTGCCATATTGCTCGTCATAGCCGTAAAAGTTCCTGGCTTTGTCAAAGCGCAGCACCGGCGGCTTTTCGCCCGCCATAGGCGAGCCCAGGCCCACATATGCAGCGACCTCAAAAACATTCTGTATCTGCGTCAGGGCTTGCCTTTGGCTCACCCCCGAAGCCAGCCGTCCGAACAGCTGAATGCACCACCAGGTCGGATTCTGCTGATAGAGCTTGCCCTTGTCCGGCGGATTGCCCAGCACATTGAACTGGGTTCGATTCTGCAGTGGAATCCAGAAGTCCAAAGACTGCCCGGGCTCGGTGCCTTCGAACCCCTCGGCACTCACACCGATCACCGTGAAGGGAACGCCTTTCACAAACAAAGTGCTGCCCAGGACATTCGGATCGCGGGCAAAGCGGCGCACCCAGTAGCGGTAGCTGAGCACCGTAACTGCTGCATGGTCTTTCTCATCTTCGACGGTAAATCCGCGCCCGCGTGCCAGTTTCACTCCCAGTCCGCTGAAGAAGTTGCCGCTCACCATATCGGCCCCGGCCTGTTCCGGCTGTGAACCCACGCGCACACTCACCTTGCCGCCAGAAAGCTGGGCCACGGCGATGACCTCGCTGAGCGCGCCCTTCTGCCGGCGAAGCGCGTCATAAACGGGATAGGAAAAAGTCTTTTGGTCATCGATCGAGTCGGTACGGTTCGGGGTATTCGAGGTGAGCAGCGACACCACCCGCTCAGGATCAGAAACCGGCAATGAGCGCAGCAGCACCGCGTTCATCACGCTGAACACCGCCGTGTTCGCGCCTATGCCCAGCGCCAGCGTCAGGATGGCGGTCGCCGCAAATCCCGGGCTGTGGCGCAGTCCGCGTAGCGCAAAGCCTAAATCGCGGCGCAACTTGTCCAGCCACTGCCACCGACCTTTGAGATGAAAACGTTCCTGGGCCGCGGCGACATTGCCGAACTCGCGTCTGGCCTGGGTACGCGCCTGGTTTTCGCTCATGCCCTCTTGTTTCCACTCGTCGGCTTCGAGTTCGAGGTGGGCCTTGATTTCTGCTGCGAAATCTTCTGCACTCCGCTTGCGCCTGAACATCGCTTAGGCCTCCTCGCCGCCCAGAATCAATCCCATGGCCCGCGCCAGACGCCGCCACTCGCTTGCTTTTTCCGTAAGCTGCTCACGTCCCTTGGGGGTCAGCGAATAAAAGCGTGCTTTGCGGTTGTTTTCGCTCACGCCCCATTTGGCGCGAATCCACTTCTTGTCTTCCAGACGCTGCAGGGCCAGGTAAAGCGAGCCATGGTCGACAAAAAACACTTCTTCCGACTGGCGTTGAATCAAGCGCGCCACACCCTGCCCATGACAGGGTCCGAGGACAAGAATTTTCAGGATCAGCAGGTCGAGTGTTCCCTGCAACAAGGCAATGCGGTCGTTGTTCTCTTGGGTTGACATCCGACCCAAGTAAACTCCTGCTTTGGGTCGGATGTCAACCTGAAAGAATGCGGCCTACCTAAGAAGATGAACTTGCGGGAAAAACCCAGGTCTCAAAAGCGAGCCCTGGGCCACCCACTCAAAGTAGCGGTAATCAGAGCCCAGGCGCTCGGCTAGCGAAAGAGGTTGGTCTTAGCCAGGTCGACTACCTCATCGCCTCTGCCGCTGAGCACGGCGCGGATCATGTAGAGGCTGAAGCCCTTTACTTGCTCGGCAGTGATAGTGGGCGGCATGGAGAGCTCCTGGCGGTTGACCAGAACTTCGACCAGGGCCGGACCGTCGTGGCTCAGCGCTGCCTCGATAGCGGTGTGGAGATCTTCGGGCTTTTCTACCCGCCGGCCCAGAAGACCGGCCGACTCCGCCAGTTGCGCAAAATTGGGATTCACCAGTTCGGTGGCATAATCCACCAGCCCGGCGGCTTTCATCTCCAGCTCCACGAATCCCAGCGTGCTGTTGCTGAAGACCACCAGCTTGACCGGGAGGTTGAGTTGACGCAGGGACAACAATTCACCCAGCAACATGGCCAGGCCTCCGTCACCGGACATGCTGATGACCTGCCGCCCGGGAAAGGCAGCCTGCACACCGATGGCCTGGGGCAACGCATTGGCCATCGATCCATGGGTGAAGGAGCCCAGCAGCCGGCGCTTTCCGTTCATGCGCAAGTAGCGGGCAGCCCAGATCGTCGGCGTGCCTACATCGCAGGTAAAGACCGCGTCCTCCGCTGCCAGCTCATCGAGGATTTTGGCTACGTATTGCGGATGAATGGGTGTGCGGCCGGGCTCGCCCACGGCCAGGTCGTCGAGACCCTGGCGCGCAGCCTTGTAGTGTTCCAGGCAGGCGTCGAGGTAGCTGCGGTCCCCTTTGTCCTCGAGCAGCGGCAGCAGCTCATCGAGCGTATCGTCGACCCGGCCAATCAGACCCAGGTCGACCGGCGTGCGCCGTCCAATCTGTTCCCCGCGCAGGTCGACCTGGAGGATCTGCGCATTTTTGGGAAAGAACTGCTGGTAGGGAAAGTCTGTGCCCAGCATGAGCAGTGCGTCGCAGTTCATCATGGCGTGGTAGCCGGAAGAAAAGCCCAGCAGCCCGGTCATGCCAACGTCGTAGGGGTTGTCATACTCAATAAACTCTTTGCCCCGCATGGCGTGCACGATAGGCGCTTTCAACTTGCCCGCCAGCGCCAATAGTTGGGTATGCGCACCCTCACATCCGGCGCCGCCCAGGATGGCGACTTTCTGCGCCCGGTTGAGAAAATCCGCCGCCAGCCGCAGCTCGAGCACGGAGGGACAAACCACCGACGCGGAATGATGGATTCCGAGCGCGAGCGGGGGGTCGGGACACTCGCGCTGCAACACGTCTCCCGGGATCACCACCACCGCCACCCCTCTCTGGGCTATGGCGGTGCGCATCGCAATACCCAGCACTCGCGGCATCTGGTCGGCTTGCGAGATCAATTCGCAATAGTGGCTGCAATCCCTGAAAATATGCGTGGGATCGGTTTCCTGGAAGTAGCCGCTGCCTATCTCCTGGCTTGGGATCTGGGCGGCGATGGCCAGCACCGGCACGCGGCTGCGGTGGCAATCGTAAAGGCCATTGATCAGGTGCAGGTTGCCCGGGCCACAGCTTCCCGCGCATACGGTAATCTCACCCGTAAGCTGGCTCTCGGCGCCGGCGGCAAAGGCGGCCGCCTCCTCATGGCGCACATGCATCCATTCAATCTGCTTGTTTCTGCGAACGGCGTCGGTGATCCCATTGAGCGAGTCGCCGGTGACGCCATAAATGCGTTTCACCCCGGCCTCGGCCAGGGTTGCGATGAATACCTCGGAGACTTTCATAGCCAAACCACCTCAGAGCTTTATGGCTACTTGGATTCCTTTGCTCGAGAGAAGTTCTCCACAATCACAGGATGTTTACTGCGCGCGCTGCCAGCAGGGCCAACGTGACGAGCGAAATGCTCGATTGCACCATCATCGCGACCTTCGCCCAGCGGGAAAGCACAGGCGAATCGGTGGGCGAGAAAGCGGTGCTGGTATTGAAGGCGAGAAACAGATAATCGACGAACCCGGGAGACCAGGCCGGATCGAGCGGGGTTTGCGTGTCGGGAGCCAGCGTCATCTGGGGAAACAGAAAGTCTCCCTTGGTGTGGCAAGTGCTCAAATTACGAGCGTGCGGACCGCCTGCATCGAGCCGCCAATACCAGGAGGCAAAGACCAACACATTGGTGATCCAGAGTGCGGCAGCCGAGCGCAGCAGAGCTAACGGCGCCAGGGTATGCCGCGGCAGGGAGCGGACCAGCAGCCACACCGACCACACCAAGGCCGCGGTCACCACCCAAAGGAGAACATAACCAAGCTTTTGATTGAGCTCAAAGGATCCCCGCATGCGGGCTACGAGGACCGGGATCAGGAGCACGGTAACCACCACCAGTAAAAGCCAGGAGGGGCCAAAGGTCAGCGGTTCCGGCAGCGAAAGATTCAGGCCGCCCACAGCCAGAACGGCGAGCATGGCAGGCCAGACGGGTTGGGCTGGTTTTTTGCGAGAGACTTGTGTCATCGGGAATGGGGATCTGATCGAGGTTATTCTTTCACCCGCGTCAGCCCCCTCGCGGTCTGTTCACAGATATATAATTCTCGCGCTATGAATAAGCTTGGATTGGTGTTCCTCTGTTTGGTGCTATGGCTGGTCCTTCCCTTGAGCCTGTTGATGATGAAAGCCTATGCCACCCCGGGAACGACGGCCACGCCCCTGTTGGTGGCCGCGAACCAGGGCGACCGGGACGTCAGCATCATCGACCCGGTTGCGGCCAAGCAGGTGGCAACTGTGCCCGAAGGCGGCGTTACCGGCCACGAAGTGGCCACTTCGCCGGACGGTCGAACTGTCTATGTGCCGATCTATGGCAGCGCCGGCGTGGGCCAGCCAGGCACCGATGGACAGGAGATGGTGGTGATCGACATCCCCAGCCGGACCGTCACGGGCAAGGTCGATTTCGGCCATGGAGTGCGGCCTCACTGCCCGGTTTATGACCGGGCCAGCGGCATGCTCTACGTCACGACCGAGCTAGACCAGACAGTAACCATTGTCGATCCCAAGACCCTCAAGATCGTGGGCACGGTTCCCACCGGGCAAAAAGAGTCGCACATGCTGGTAATTTCTCGCGACGGTAAGCGTGGGTATACGTCGAACGTGGGCGCCGGCTCGGTTTCAGTGCTCGATTTGCCTGGCCGCAAAACCATAGCCATCATTCCCATCTCCTCAGTAGCGCAACGTATCGCCATTTCGAACGACGACAAGATGGTCTTTACCTCCGACCAGACCAAACCCCAACTGGCAGTAATCGATACCGCGACCAACAAGATCAAAACCTGGGTGCCGCTGCCGGCCATCGGATATGGGAGTTCGCCCACCCCGGACGGCCGCTTTCTGCTGCTCGCACTGCCCAAAGCGAACCAACTCGCGGTGGTCGATTTGGCCAGTCTCAGTGTGGTCCGGACCGTGGACGTTCCCGAACATCCGGTCAAAGTACTGGCCCGCCCCGACGGCAAAGTTGCTTATGTGTCCTGCTCCGGCTCGAAGCAGGTGGCGGTGGTTGACCTGTCACAGTGGAAAGTAGATTCGCTGATCGATGCAGGCAAAGGCGTGGATGGCCTGGCCTGGGCAGCGGCTGGCTCTCACTCCGGAGTCCACAACCAGCACCAGAAGACGCCTGGGCAGCCAATCTAAGCGTTCCTGGTTGCTGTTGAGCGCGAAAGGCGAAAACGCACCGTAGGTCGCTCCACTACGCGTCGCTCCGGTCGCGGGATGACAATTCTTAAGCTGGACGCGCACACCCTCTCAAGCCCGGCAAAAACCTTGGTACAGCCCGCGCTGCGAGCGGGAGGCGCAAACCTCCCCGAGTCCGTGCTACCGTGAAAGATAAGCTATTTTTCCGGTAAAGGATCCCCCGTGTCCGCTGGTCCCCTCTCCCCTGCCGCTCTGCGCAAGACTGCGCTCTATGGTGTCCACCGCCAGCTCGGCGCCAAGATGGTTGATTTCGGTGGCTGGGATATGCCCGTCGAATACTCCGGGATCACCGCCGAGCACATGGCGGTCCGCACCGCGGTCGGGCTGTTCGATGTCAGCCACATGGGAGACATTCAGTTCCGGGGGCCGGGGTCGCTGGCGGCCATCCAGGCGCTCTCCATGAACGATGCTTCGAAACTAGCCGATGGTCAGGCGCAATACTCCGCCATGCTGTATCCCCAGGGAACCTTTGTCGACGATGTGCTGGTCCACAAGTTCAGTAACAACGACTACCTGCTGGTCATCAACGCCGGCACGCGGGAAAAAGACTACCAATGGATTCGCTCCCAGGTAGGGTCTTTTGCGGGTGTGCACATCAGCGACTACAGCGACTTTTACACCCAGCTGGCCATCCAGGGCCCACGGGCGCAGGACACGCTGTCGAAACTCACCAAGGTGGACCTGAGCGCCGTCAAGAATTACTGGTTCACCTGGGGCACCGTGTGTGATCTGCCCAATGTGCTGATTGCGCGCACCGGCTACACCGGCGAAGACGGTTTTGAAATCTACATCCCCTCCGACGAACCCACCAGCACCCGGGTATGGCATGAGGTCATGGAAGCGGGCAAACCGTTTGGCTTGCTGCCTTGCGGCCTGGGAGCACGCAACACCCTTCGCCTGGAAGCGGCAATGGCTCTCTACGGGCATGAGATCTCGGAAGACATCACGCTGCCTGAATCGGGCCTGGAACGGTTCTCGAAACTGGGTAAGAGCGACTTTCTGGGATCCCAGGCTCTGCTTGCCGCGGGCCCGCCCAAGCGCAAGCTGGTTGGCCTGGAGATGATCGAGCGCGGGATTGCCCGTGATGGCTACAAAGTTTTGAGCCTCGAGGGCGAAGCAGTCGGCTATGTCACCAGCGGCTCGCCATCGCCCTATTTGAAAAAGAACATTGCGCTCGCCTACGTGCCCATCGCCTTGACCGCGCCGGGCACCGAGGTGGCGGTCGAGGTCCGAGGCAACCCGGTCAAGGCCAAGGTAGTGCCGACCCCGTTTTACCGCCGGGCGAAAAAGCCAGCGGTAAAACCAGCATAAGGCGCATCTGCAGGTATGTACCCGCGGCATCACCCCTGCTGCGACGCGTGCAAGCTCTAAAATGAAGGAGGAGATAAGGACCGAATGGCCTATCCAGCGACGTATCGCTATACCAAGGAGCATGAGTGGATTGAGGCAGGAGGCAAAATCGGCAAGATAGGCATCACCGACTACGCCCAGAACACCCTTGGCGACATCGTCTTCGTCGATCTGCCCAAGGTGGGATCCAGCCTAGAGCGGGGCAAGGTTTTTGGCAGTGTGGAGTCGGTCAAGGCCGTTTCCGACCTCTACTCCCCGGTTACCGGCACGGTGACGGAGGTCAATGAGGAACTGGCTACGGCTCCCGAGAAGATAAATGCCGACGCCCACGGGGCGTGGCTGCTGAAGGTGGAAATCACCGATCCGAAGGAAGTCGACGGCCTGCTCAGTGCGGCGGACTACGAGAAATTCGTAAAGGAAGAGACCAACTGAAATTGAACCGTTCCGTAACTACGAACGTCAGTAACTGTTAACGTGCTCTAAAGAGGACTCTCCCCAATGCGCTATTTGCCAAAATCGCCGGGCGAACGGATTGCCATGTTGCAGGAAATCGGCGCCGGCTCGATCGATGATCTATTTTCGACTATCCCCCAGGAGTACCGTCTGGAAAGGGATCTGGTTGTCCCCCGGCAGATGGCAGAGTCTGAGATCGTCGAGTACTTTCGCCAGGCTTCGGCCAATTGCGCAACCGGCTACACCAGCTTTCTGGGCGCCGGCGCCTATCGCCACTACCGCCCGGTCGTTATCGACTCGCTGGTACAGCGGGGCGAGTTCCTCACCTCCTACACTCCCTACCAGGCAGAGATTACCCAGGGAACGCTGCAGGCGATTTTTGAATTTCAGACCATGATCTGCGAGCTGACCGGCATGGATATTGCCAATGCGTCCATGTACGAGGGATCCACGGGGGCGGCGGAATCGGTAACCATGGCGGTACGCATTACCGACCGGACCGGCGTCTTCGTGGCCAGAACCGTGCATCCCGAATACCGGGAAGTGATGCGTACGTACGCGCAGCACCAGGGGCTTGAAGCAGAGACGCTGCCATCTGGCGACGACGGGCGGCTTGACCTGGCGGCGCTGGAGCAGAGCATCAGCGAAGAGACTGCCTGCGTCCTGGTTCAGTCGCCAAATTTTTTCGGCGTGATCGAAGACATTCCGGCCATCGCCGATATTGTTCACCGGAAAGGCGCGCTGCTGATTGTGTCGATCGCCGAGGCCATCTCTTTGGGTGTCGTGCGGCCGCCGGTCGAAGCCGATATCGTTTCGCTCGAGGCGCAATCCTTTGGCGTGGCTTTGAGCTTTGGCGGTCCCTACTGTGGTGTAATCGCCGCCAAGGAAAAGTATCTGAGGCAAATGCCGGGCCGGTTGGTGGGCGAAACCGTGGACACCGAAGGCCGGCGGGGTTTTGTGCTCACCCTTTCCACCCGCGAACAACACATCCGCCGGGAAAAAGCGACATCCAACATTTGCACCAACCAGGCGCTGGTAGCTCTGATGGCAACCATCTTCCTGACGGTATATGGCAAACAGGGCATGCGCGAGCTGGCAACCCACAACCTGGCCAAGGCCAATTACGCGGCCAGGCAATTTTCGAGCATTGGAGGCGCGCGCCTGCTCTTCGCCGGCTCTCCGCGTTTTAACGAATTCGTGCTCGAGACCTCAGAATCTCCGGATCAACTCAACGCCCAACTGCTCAAGCAGAAAGTGATCGGCGGCCTGCCGCTGAGCCGCTGGTACCCGGAACTCGGCCACGCCAGCCTGTGGTGCACAACCGAACTCAACACCAGGGAGCAGATCGATCATGCGGTCTCGCTGCTGCAGCATGAGTCCGAAGAAGCCCTCACCCGGGCTTGAAAGGCAAATACTCGATGGCATTTGAAGGCAATCGCCGCAAAGTAAGTTCCCACCTGAGCCAGAATGAGGCTCTGGTTTTCGAAAAGTCGTCGCCGGGCAAGAAGGCTTACAAGATGCCGCCACTCGATGTGCCCGACGTGGACCCAGAAACCCTGCTGGGAGAAGCCGCACGCGGTGGCGATCTGGGCCTGATGCCGGAGCTGAGTGAAATCGAAATCATCCGCCATTTCACCCGTCTCTCCACCTGGAACTACGCCATCGATCTGGGCATGTATCCGCTCGGCAGCTGCACCATGAAGTACAACCCGCGGGTAAACGAATTTGTTTCCCGTCTGGAAGGCATCGCCGAAGCTCATCCTTATCAACCGGAGTCGCTCTCGCAGGGTGCGCTGGCCATCATCCACCTGCTTAAGTCGTGCCTTCTCGATATCACCGGCATGGACACCATCACTCTGCAGCCGGCGGCCGGCGCGCATGGGGAGTTCACCGGCATCCTGCTGACACGCGCTTACCATCAGTCAAAAGGAAATCCGCGCCGCAAGGTCATCATCCCCGACTCGGCGCACGGCACCAACCCGGCCACGGCAGCCATTTGCGGTTACCAGGTAGAGAATCTTCGTTCTAATTCGCTGGGGATGGTGGATGTCGCCCAGCTGGAGCAGATCGTCACCGACGACACGGCGGCGCTGATGCTGACCAACCCCAGCACCATCGGCGTGTTCGAAAGCGAGATTCACAAGATCGCCGACATTCTCCATGCCAAGGGCGCCCTGCTCTACATGGACGGCGCCAACATGAACGCGTTGGTCGGCAAGACACGCCCCGGGGATTTCGGCGTGGACGTGATGCATCTGAACCTGCATAAGACTTTCTCTACACCGCATGGTGGCGGTGGTCCTGGATCGGGTCCGGTGGCCGCAAAGAAAATATTGGAGCCGTTTCTGCCGACGCCGGTCGTGGTGGAAGGCCCGCCTGACCAGGACGGCCGCCGCATGCTGCGGCTGGACTACGATCGCCCGGACTCTGTCGGCCGGGTGCGCATGTTTTACGGCAACTTCGGCATGTTCGTCCGTGCATTGGCCTACATTATGGCCAACGGCCCGGACGGCCTTCGCCAGACCACGGAAGACGCGGTGTTGAACGCGAACTACATCCGCAAGAACCTGGAAGATGTGTACGAGCTTCCCTACCGCACCCCCACACTGCATGAAGTGGTGTTCAGCGATCGCAGGCAGACGCAGAAGGGGGTCAAGACGGGAGACATAGCCAAGCGGCTCATTGACTATGGCTTCCATCCTTACACCACATCTTTTCCGTTGATCGTGCCCGGCGCGTTGATGATCGAGCCGACAGAAAGCGAATCGAAGGAAGAGCTTGATCTGTTTATTGACGCGATGCGTCAGATCGCCCGTGAGGCAGAGGAGAATCCCGAGTTGGTGCTCAATGCACCGCACGCCACCCGCATCTCGCGGCTGGATGAGGTGATGGCAGCGCGCAAACCCGTTTTGCGCTACACTCCAGCTGCGGAAAAGGGCTAATCCTCTCAGCGGCTGTTGGCGGAATACGGGCTAAAGAGGGTATGAGTACCCGGAAAAGGAGCCGCAGATATACCGAGAGCCGCAAACGTGGCGGTTGCTAGCAATGCGAAGTAGGAAATCCGGATCCGCTCTGTCGAAAAACATTTCCAAGAAAGGACCGCTGAACCGCAGATCTCTCCACTGCGCTCCCCCGGATTTCCTGTCGAGATCCGTGGCGTTGATGATCTGCATGCGGCTCTCTATACGGAGAGCCGCAGACGTGGTCGTCGCTAGCAGCAGTGAAGTAGGAAATCCGGGTACGCTTCGGTCGAGATGACAAAGGGGAGGGCGGTGCTTCCAGGCAGAGTCGTTGCTGAACAAAAGCCGCTTTTCATCACCTTGGGTGGGCCGAAGGCCCATGACTCCTCCGGTCGGGATGACAATTCTATTTTGCCCGCAAAAGCTTCAGCGAGAAATAGTTCTTGAGAAAGTGAACGACGTGACGGCAGCTGAATCGGCGATATCGCAACGGCGCAAAGATCTGGAGCGCTTCGAGTTCATGATGGGGGCCGAGCGTGGCCGGCTGGCGGTCACCCTCGATATGCTGACCGATGCGCTCATCCTGATTGGGCAGCACGGCGTTTACTGCGCGTCCACACGCAACCCCGCTAAGCCCGCGCTCGACCTGGAGACAGTACTGGGGCAAGTCGGTGGAGCGAAAGAGCTGATCCAATCGGTGATGGAGCAGCTTCGCCTCAAGAGCGAGCAGGCGACAGAACGGCTGTAGAGCGGATCACCACAAACGCCTCACGCCATAACTGTCAAATGCTCTCTCGTTGGTAATCACGGGAATATTCTCCGCCTGTGACTGTGCGATCAGCATACGGTCGAATTGATCCCTGTGAGGCCCCGGCAAGAGCCCTCCGCGAACGCCATGTTCCGCGGAGATAGCCAATAGGTCGAAACCCTCGCGCTCCATTTGGCTGCAAAAATCCGACATGAGGTTGGCCGCCGTGGGCAGTTTGCCAAATCGAACCTTGATCGCGATTTCCCAGGCTGAAGCGGCACTCACAACCACGATGTTTTTGGTATCCGCGATGATCCTTGCCGCTGTCCGCGAAAGGGCCGGATCGTCAGAGAGCCACCAGAGCAAAGCGTGGGTATCCAATAAAACGCGCAAAATAGATTACTCCCAGCGAGACAACTCGTGTTCGGGCAGAGGCTCAAAAAATTCCGGGCCCACACGCAATGTGCCCTTGAGCGAGCCCGGCTGACGTTTGCCCTTCACCTCACCAACCGCAACTAGCCGGGCCACAGGTCTTTTCCCTCGAGCAATGATCACTTCTTCCCCCGCAGCAACTTTTTGCAGCAGCTTGGAAAGATTCGTCTTGGCCTCATGGATAGTGACTGTACTCATGGCCGCTCCTTAGCTAAGCAAGCTTAGTCCACGCCCAGACGTCCTGCAAGATGCAGGGCCGCGATGGGATCCAGCAGTGGTCTTCCAGCAACTGGGGACCCGGGTGGCGGCACTTGTTGTATCCTTGACTTGCGCGCCCGTAGCTCAGCTGGATAGAGCGAACGCCTCCGGAGCGTTAGGTCGGGAGTTCGAATCTCTCCGGGCGCACCAAACAGACTTTCCCGTCGCGAAGCGTTCCAACTAATTCATTCATGTGGTGTACGTGCGGCACACTGCTCGCCGCACGAGGGCCTGCGCGGTTTCGAGATTTGTGACCCTGACGGCTACGTTTTGTTCTTCGGACGTCGAAGGCAGCCCAGCCCCTGACCTCGCCGGTGACAGTCCCGGAAAGGCTGCCGTACACTTGACCGATGATCCGTCAGATTGCACCTCAGTTCTTCACCACTGACATTCCCGGCACGGTCGCTTATTACAAAGACAAGCTTAGCTTCGAGTGTCTGGGGACGTGGCAAGATCCGCCGGTCTACGCCGTCGTGGCGCGCGATCAGCGGGCGATTCACTTCCGCTGCGCCGAGCCGCCCACAGCCAATCCGGACAAGTATGCAGACGAACTGCTGGACGCATACCTCCTGGTCGAGGATGTAGACGCGCTTCATGCCGAGTACGCAGCCAAGGGCGTGGAATTTGCGCGGGAACTTGCCAACACACCATGGCACTCGCGAGAGTTTGTGGTGAAGGATTGCGACGGCCGGCTGCTGGCCTTTGGCTCGAATTTACAGTGAAACCCAGGTAATTTAACGGTCGGCGTCACCACTGCCGATGAAGGATTCAGCGTCTGGACCGTGCGCGGAATCTTGGAATATCTGCGGAGAGGTGGATTCGAGTTCCATCCGGTGGGCCATGAAGAAAGTGGACGGGCTGATCGACCTGGTGGCGCAAAACCAGAGCCTGCAGGCCGGACGGAATGAGCCCTGTCCGTGTGGAAGCGGAAAGAAGTACAAGCGATGCTGCCTCGGCAGCGTGACGGCAACGCGAGGCCGGAGATCGCGTCCGACGCCACCGTCCCAAAACGATCAGCTCCTGACTCGCGCTCTCGAAAAGCATCAAGGCGGCCAGATCCGAGAGGCGCAGGGTTTGTATTCGGAAATCCTTGAGCGCGATCCCTCCCATCGGGACGCGCTCCACTTTGCGGGACTAGCAGCTCATCAGACCGGAGATAGCCAGCTGGCTATCTCGCTTATGGAGCGCTCGCTCAAGACAGGCCCTGGAGGCGCACATCAATATATAAATTTTGGGCAGATCCTCGAGGCAAGCGGCCTGCTCGATCGCGCGCTTGAATGTTATGAGAAGGCAGTCGCCCTGGACTCCGGTGCCGAAATGGGGCATGTAAGGATGGGAACCGCGCTGCTGGACGCCGCCCGGCCAGCCGAGGCTGCGATGAGTTTCTCAAAGGCGCTCGGCATACAGGTTGACTCGCATGAAGCGATCAACGGGCTGGGCAAAGCGCTGCAGAGGATGGGCCGGCTCGAGCAGGCGATTGTCTGCTTTCAGAAGGCAATCTCTCTTAAGCCCGCGAGTGTCTCGGTCCTCAATAACTGCGGAGTCGCTCACTACGATTTAGGACGCGTCGATGACGCGGCCGCCTGTTATCGGCAGGCTCTCGATCATGCTCCTGAATCCGCTGAAGTCCTCAGCAATCTCGGCGAGGCGCTTCGCAAACAAGGAGAGTTGGAGGAATCGGCTCGGTGCTGCAAACGAGCAATCGAGATCCAACCTGATTTTGCTTCTGCCTATATCAACCTTGCCACCACCTACCTCGACCAGGGATTGCTGCGCGAAGCGGTCTCGACCTACCGAAAGGCTATAGAAATAGATCCCCAAAATGCACTTGCGCACGGCAACATGGCGAATGCATTGGCAGAGCAGGACAAAGTCGAAGAGGCAATTGAGAGCTATTCGAAGGCGATCGAGTACGCGCCGGCGAGGAACGAAGCATTCAGCGCCCTGCTCTACATGCATTCCACCTTCCAGTTCGCCTCGCCGCAGCGGGAGTGCGAGTTGGCAAGAAACTGGGAGAAGGTACGGCTGCGCGGCGAGGAGCGAGCAGCCGCTCGTGCCCGGGCATCGGCAAGTAGCGGCGCATTCTCTCGAGAACCACGGAATGGAAGAGCACTACGCGTCGGCATTGTTTCCGCCGAGTTGGGTCGCCATGTCGTGGCCGTGTTCTTGCAGCCTTTCCTGGATCAGCTCGACCATCGACGTGTGGATTTGACACTCTTTCCCACCGTGCTGCGAAAGGACCCGCTGGCCGACCACTTTCACTCACTCGCAGACGCAACAATTCCTCTCATTGGAGTCCCTGATGCGCTGGCGGCGGCCCGCATCCGCGACGAACGAATCGACCTATTGATCGATACAACGGGGCACACGAGCTATTGTCATCTGGGAATCTTCGCTCATCGCGCAGCCCCGGTGCAGTGCTCGTACATCGGCTACTGGAGTACGACCGGGCTGACGGAGATGGACTGGTACATCACGGATGAGGGTTACTCCCACGGCTGCGAGACGCACTTCACGGAAAAACTATGGAAGCTTCCCCACCACGCTCATTGCTACTATGCGGATGAATCACTGCCGGGCAGCGCCTGGGCTCCCGACCCAGATGGAACCATCTGGCTTGGATCGTTCAATCGCTACAACAAAATACGCCGCGAGACGCTTTCGCACTGGGCGAAAGTTCTCAAGGCGCTGCCGCACGCCAGGCTGTTGCTTGAAGATCGGGTAGCGTGCCCGGCAGAAACGCACCAGCGTATCCAGACGGTTCTTCGCGAGAACGGGGTCGCCGGCGATCGCGTCGTTTTCTTACCCCGCGTGGAGAACAGCGACTTCGCGACGCACATGCGCCTCTACGATCGCGTTGACATCGCACTCGATACCATTCCGGCGAACAGCGGTGCGACCGCCTTCGACGCGCTATGGATGGGGGTTCCACTGGTTGCGCTGGAAGGGACACGAGTGTGCAGCCGCATGGCGGCGTCGATCCTGAAAGTACTCGGCAGGCCTGACTGGGTCGTCGGCAGTCAAGAAAAATATGTTGCAATCGTGAGCGCGCTGGCGCGAGGTGTAGAAGGCCGCGCAGCGCTACGCACGACTCTTCGTTCTGACCTGAGAAAGAGCGAATTGTGTGACGGGAAGGGGCTAGCGCGAGCGCTGGAGGATGCCTTCGAGGCCATGTACGACCGCTGGCTGGTCTCTGAGTAGGTTGCCGCGTATGACGCCTGGTCCTGCCTTGAGGTTCAAGCTATGCCGGAAAGTGTAGCGCCGCTAGTTTGAAGATGTCCGTTTCGGCCATGGCGCCTTTCGTCGCCAGGGCCCACAGGTCAAAGTAGGGCGCACCGCGCTCTAGAGTGGCGGCATGCCGGAACCCGAACTCCAATAGAGTGGCTCCGAGGACCTTCTTGGTAAAACCACACTTATGCGCCATGTAGTGGTTTTCCCGTGCCACGGAGGCTCGGTGGCCGTACAGGATGTCCAATGGCGTAATCGGTCCCGCTGCCGACATGTACGCGGCATCGGTCAGCTTGTCGGCAGCAATCAACTCCGCGACTGAACGCAGATCGGGACAGGTTATCACCACAAATCCATCAGGTTTCAACACCCGGATGAACTCGCGCAGAGCAACGGGTATTTCGTGCGCATAGAGATGCTCGATGTTATGCGAGGAAAAGACTGCATCCACGCTCTCCGACGTAACAATCGACATATCGGTCGTTGTGCCCACGTTGTCGGGCTGGACAGCGGGGTCGATATCCAGTCGAACTTCGTGCCACAGGGTCTCGGCAAAGGCCTTTGTGGTTGAGCTTTTTGTGGCGCTACCGCAACCCACATGAAGAAAGGTCTTTGGCATTCTCACCTCTGCGCATCCCAGCGAATGGCATCATTACTATCGACACTATCGACGAATCCGGGAAATCGACCCGCTTCCCCTAGGGCACAACCGCTGTGGTGAATATCGACCGCAGTTGTCGAGGGAATCGTTCCGCTGATTCGAATTTCGAATTTGCAAATTTGAAATATCTTGGACACCATTAAGGTCTGAGACACGTTTTCCCTCCCAAGAGGGGAGCACTTGTCCGCGGCGTTCCTACCGCAGCCGCGGCCGAGCCCCTAAAGTCGCACTTCCTGGACGATGGTGAGCCACCGCCGGTCTGGCCCTATCCGGATGGCTCCGTCCGCGGCTTATCCTTCTCGCCCCTGTACAAAAGTGCGCCGAAAGCCGCATTGCACGATTCCAGGCTTTACGAACTTCTAGCTCTATGCGATGCGATTCGAAGTGGAAGAACCCGGGAACGTGTTCTAGCTGTTGATTTAGTTCGCAAAGCGCTGAATGCCTGATCCAAACTTGCGGCTTCTTGAAGAGGCCAGCCACAAAGCTCGCTCCTTTTTTGCGCGAGATCGTTTTCGTTGGTGGAGTGACCCCGGATTGCTCGTTACAGACTAGACCTGCCACTGATAGCAAAGTAAATATCCGTCGGGATCGCGCACATTCATTTGCTTCATGCCATACCAGGCAACCGCCGGCGTGCTTACAGAGACACCTTTCCCGCGCAGCTCTTCATAGGCTGCTTCCACATCCGGACAGCCAAAGTACAACACCGTATCCCCGTGAGCGGCGGTGCGGGACAAATCCGGCTGCAAGGGTCGTTCAGTATTCGATTCATACGCGCTGTTCAGCATCAGCTCTGCCCCACCGAGTCGCAGCAGAACCCAGTGGAAGTAATCCTCACCCAGAGCTGGAGAGTGGCTCACGATCTCAAAGCCCAACTGATCGCGATAAAATTTCACCGATGTGGGCATGTCGTACACCTGTAAAAGGGGAGACACTCCACGTAAATCAGGTGCCATTTCTCACCTCATCCGCGGCTAGCGATGCGAAAGATCACGTATCCAGATGTCCTTGAACTGCATGTTGCCGCGGCCGCCGGCGTGCAACTGCAACGCGATCTTGCCATCGAACGAGGTCGGCTTGGGGTCGGTAAAATCCACCATGGGCACACCGTTAAGCCGGGATTGATAGCGATTCCCACTTACCTCTACCAGGTAGTCGTTCCACTCGCCCATGCGGACCACGCCCTCATTTTCCGGAGCCGGCCAAACTACCCACCCCCGCCCATCCTCCGCGTATACGCCTGCAGTGTGGTGCATCATCGTGCAGTCGATCTCGAACTGCATACCTTGGGTCACATCCGCGGTTCCAGGTTTGAAGGCGGTGTGGAAGAAGACTCCGCTGTTGCCATCGCCCACACACTTGAAGCGTAAGGAAAGCTGAAAGTCCTGGTAGTCCTTCTCCGTCTGGAGATATCCGTAATCCTTCGTTAGACCTTTGCCGTGGATCAACCCATCTTCCACCGTCCAGCTCTCGTGGCCGATGTTGGTCCAACCGGTCAGATCGTTTCCATTGAATAGCTGGATCCAATCCTCCCCTGGAAGGTGCGCCGCCTTCTGACCTTTGACGACACCAGAAACACAACCCAGAATGGCCAGGATCACCGTAGCGAGTAGTAACCGACTGAATTGCCGCAAGCTGGTACTCCATCGAGAACGAGAGTGACTGCGCCAGGATTGTATCAGCCGCTGGCGCCAGACTGGCTAGAGCAGAGCAACGGTGCGATCACCGTCCCACTGCACCCCAAGGGGCAGCTGCGCACACTGTCGCAGAAAGGCACAGTAGTGAACCGTGGATCGGGTTTGCGCCGGAGCCCAGAAAAAGGTGGGGGTAGCAAACATCTTGCCTCGTTCCACCATGCTGCGGCGCGATTCAGCCATGGGAGATACGCCGAACTCCATACCCAAAGCGAACGCCGCAGAGTTCCACGGAGCCCAGGACCGTAGATGATTCTCCTCCCATCGCCCAAGCCAGGGAAAGTCTTTCCGCGTCCACACGTAGCCAAATACAAGCTGGTATCGCGGCGACCAGGCGAGAAAGAACGAGTGCTCCTGGATTGGATCCATCAGGTGAGCGGTAAAGCCACCGGAAGAGGTTTCCTGGGTCAAGGTGCTCAGGTCCTCGACTCCGCCGTCCTTTTGGGGACAGAATGGCCACTCGAATTCCGCCCCCGCCAGTTGCTTGCCCAGGCCATGGTTGAAGGCTCCTTCGAAGACCCGGGAACGAGTTGCCGAGACCCGGAACCTGGTTTGCCCGGGCTCTAAAAAAGGAGCGCCAAGTGTCACGTGTTGGGTCCAGCCGATCGGACGGCCGGTATAGGAGTTGTTCCGAATTGCTTCGGAAAACACCACGACTCCATCCGCTGCCAGCTCGACCTTCCGCTCAAACGTCAACTCCGCCTTGGGCAAATCCGCCTGCAGCACGATTTGCCTTTCATCTCCTGACATTTGGTAGGGTGCAATCGCGGCTTCGCCATGAACAGGTATGCCTGCCGCCGCTTCGTCTTCATCGGGACCGCCAAAGAGGTCAAGGCAAATATTGTGCCCGAAGATGCCAGCCAGCAACTGAGCCTCTGCACCCTCGCCATATTCGGGATGACGCGCCGGGGAGTACTCGGAAGGCTCGATGGACGGCCAATGCGGGACCCAGAGGGGACTGATACCGCTTTTCTTGTCGAGCAGCGCGGCAACGTGGCCACCCTGCTGAGTAACAATAAGACGCAGCTCCGCGCTTTCGATCTGCGCTGCCCGCCGCCCATGAAAATCAACCTGCTTCATCTTTTGCCTCACTTCAGAATCGAGTTTAGCCCAGCAGAGCTGAAGAGCGGGCCGTGACCATTCCGCCTCAGCGTCAGGGCGATCCATCGAAGGTGGGAGCCAACCGTTCAAAGCGGCGCATATCGGTTACCTGGAGTTCGTATTACCGACAAGCAGGTAACGTGGATCCTCTAAAGGTCACATTGACTGTACTAATTTGTAGCCGGGATAATCAGCAATATCAGTTACATTTGATCTGCCTGCTGGAGGGCCTCTTGAAGTCTGCTTACGTGCACGGAATTCGTAGATTGCGGGACTTGAATCGAGGCCAGATTGTCCGACTCTCCGGCTCCGGCGCTGCCATGGTCCAGGATATCTGGATGGAGGCCAGCGGGTACTTCGGCCGGTTCCAATGTCATGACGGCCTTTGCGTTGTTCTGACCGAGGCCGAAGAGTGGATGATTGGAACGCTTACAAGGCAGAAATAAGAAGCGGCCTTCAATGGTCCGCAGCTAAGGCGCAGGTTACGGCGAAACCAGCTCAGTATTTGCAGCCGTTGGCTTGCCAGACGCAGTGCGCCTTCCAGGATGCCGCCCGGGCCGTCTCCTGATCTGGATAATCGCCGGCTTCTTCGCCAACCCCATTCGGAAAGACGTAAAAGGTCCATTTGCCCCTGCTCTTATAGAACGGGGTCGTGGGCCCTGGTTGAGGTTTTGTCTTCATGCGTTTGGATTGAAAAGAGGGTGGAGGCGCGGGATGGAATTGAACCACCAAATAAGGTTTTGCAGACCCTTCCCTTTTCGTTTTGGGTTCCGCGCCCTGTGAGAAGTTATTACCTTCTGAAGAAGAAGGTAACCGATTTACCGGGAAAAAACGACACATTTTTTCGTCAGAAGTAACTCCAGGTAATCGCAAAGAAGGTACTTTTGGGCACCGGATGACCGCGCGCCTCCGGTACGCCAGCCGTGTTGCCGGGCATCAGGCAAAGCCGGGTCTGGCCGGCCCCCGGATTTCAATTCTCTCTTCTCTCTCTTCCGGATTCATCAGACGACCCTACCCTGGTTCTTTCCCACGGCCTAGGGTCATTCAAAGAATCGGAAGTCCACGACAGTGTAAACGGGCCATTTTGACCATTTGTTTTCATTTTTTGCACTGTTAAATGGGCACATCCGGAAAGGAAACGGTCATTGACGCCCTGGCTCCGAACGCGCGTTGGGTTGGTGTAAACGGGATGCCAAAGCGAGCTTGGCTGATGCTGACCTTATGGCAATGAGGAAGAACATGATCTCGCGCATCTGCACTCCTTTACGCCAGGCGCAAAATCCGACTCGACGGTTTGGACCGATCCCATCGGCTGACTCAACTCGATGGGGCTGTCAATCATTACTCGCCTAACACCACCGATGATGGCGTTTCGGATGGATGCAGTGAACGCCTTTAGACGCTCTGATGTCCAGGTCGTCATCTTACAAATGCTCAGGCGCCTGGGTCCTTTTGCCGGTGCCGACGTCGAGTTCTCATCGCTCGAACGGACGTCAAGGTAGACTTAAAGCATGCAGGAAAGAGGCTACTTTGAAGAGGTCAGCCGATGGCTGCGGTCTCGGGCCCGGGGATGAATCAGCCTACAGCCGCGTCCCAAGCTTTCGCTGAAGCTGAGCGAGATGCAATCTATCGTGTGATCCGTGCGCGCCGCGATGTGCGCCGCGGCTTCCTGCCCAGGCCGCTGCCAGATCCCTTGCTGACACGCCTTCTCAAAGCGGCTCATGACGCACCGTCTGTCGGACTGATGCAACCCACACGCTTCATAGTGATACGCTCACTCGCGATTCGCCGCCAGGTCCATGCCGCGTTTCTGAACGCGAACCAGCAGGCGCAGTCCAGGTATCAGGGCGCACTGCGGGACCAATATGCCGGGTTGAAGCTCGAAGGCATTCTGGACGCGCCTCAAAATCTCTGCATCTTGTGCGAGCCGGAGAGTGAACAGGGACATGGACTCGGCCGCCAGACAATGCCGGAGACAGCCGTCTACTCAACCGTCTGCGCGATACAGAATCTATGGCTCGCGGCTCGCGCAGAGGGCGTCGGCGTCGGCTGGGTGAGCATTCTCTCCCCGGATGCCCTGCGTTCCATACTGAATATTCCTGCCCATATCATGCCGGTGGCCTATCTTTGCCTGGGATATGTGGAGAGCTTTGGGACTGAACCCGAACTTGAGCGTGTTGGTTGGGAGCAACGGTCCCCGCTCGAGGGCGTGGTCTTCGAGGAAACCTACACGCCAGAGAAGCGCTGACACCCTGGCTCAGGGTTGAATTTAGGCCGGGATGGACGAATCCTCCGCCTTCCCTGGATCATCAACTCTGGGACATAGGGATCAACGAATCGATGAATCGACCGGTCTCCGCTGTCATCCAGTACCATGTCCTACTTCGCAACACTTTTTCGCGTCTATCTCGCTGTGCTGTGCGTCTTGCAGCTGCAGGTGACTTACGCAGCTTCCATCCCGAGCAATGTATTCCAGCCGGTTCACGCTGATCTGACATCAGGCAAGGCCGACGACGCAATCTCGCTGCTGGGCTCGTCGCTGGCCGCAAACCCGCAGGACCCGGAAGCGCACAATCTGCTTTGCCGCGTGTATTACCAGGAAGAACGATGGGACGATGCAATCCACGAGTGCGAAATTGCGGTTCAGCTGAAGCCAAGGGACGGTAGCTATCATCTATGGCTGGGCCGGGCCTATGGTGAAAAAGCCGACAGCATTCATTCCATCAAGGCCTACGGGCTGGCAAAAAAGGTAAGAGACGAGTTCGAGCGAGCGGTCCAACTCGACAGCGAAAACGTAGATGCGCTCTCTGACCTGGGCGAGTTTTATACTGCTGCCCCGGGGATCGTCGGCGGCGGCAAGAAAAAGGCCCAGAATGTGGCCCAAACGCTGGAACGTTACGCGCCGGCACAAGCCCATCAACTCAAAGGCCGCCTGGCGGAAAAAGACAAGAATTACACGCTGGCGGAAAGCGAGTTCAAGCAAGCAGTGGAAGCCTCAAGCCAGTCGGCCGACGCATGGATGGCATTGGCTGCCTTTTACTCGCGACGCCATCAAACAGAACCGATGTTGGCCGCGCTACATGCCGGGATTGATGCGGATGCAAAAGCTGCCCGGCCGCACGGACCCGCACTGGTAGAAGGTGCCGGGCTTCTTACGCGCAACAACCTGGACCTGCCACTGGCCATCGAGCTATTGCGGCAATATCTCGCTTCGCCGAACAAATCAGCCGATTCTCCCGCCTTCCAGGTGTCTGCGAACCTGGGCCGTTTGTTAGAGCAGCAGGGCGACCACGAGGGCGCCCGGCAGCAGCTGCAAACCGCCGCGGCGCTCGCGCATGCCTATCACCCGAAGGGCGCCGGGGCAGCTTCCCATTAGGGTCAAATTTACTGTAACTGTCTCTGTCCTGTTCGGCTGCATCGTAACGGGTTAGAACAAGTGGTACGCTGTGCATGGGGAACCTGGAAAGCAATGGTTGGGCCTTGATGGTCCACAGGAGAGAGCCTAGTGACATGGAAAGCGGCGACGATCAACGTTCTCGCCATCGCCTCTGTTTTGGCATCTGCCGCAGTTCTGCGAGCACAGGCCGGTACGCCGCAAGAGCCCATTGCCGCACGGGACGCCGGAACATGGGAAACGTCCCCCCAACTCTCCCGCACGGCGGAGCTGAACATCGAGAGCGATTCGCTGCCCGACGCTCCGGGTTTCTCGGTCCAACAGGACCCGCAAGTTAAACCCGGAACATCGCCTACCCCGGGTGCTCCTTCCCCAGCCCCGGCCGGTGACGGAAATCAGCAGACCAAGCGAATCCTCTACATCTTTCCAAACTTCCGGGCAGTGAACTCGGATCAGAAGCTGCCGCCGCAGACGGTGAAAGAAAAATTTAAGACAGCGGCTCTCGACAGCGTCGATTATTCCTCGTTTATCTTCGTGGGCATTCAGGCGGGCATTGCGCAGGCGAGTAATTCCTATCCCGAATTTCGCCAGGGTGCAGCCGGTTACGGCCGCTATTACTGGCATACACTTGCAGATACGATTGACGAAAACCTGTGGGTGGAATTTATTCTTCCGGCAGCGCTACGTCAGGATTCCCGTTATTACACCAAGGGCCATGGCGGTATTCCCAAGCGACTGGTCTATTCTTTCTCCCGTATAGCCATTACCCGGGCAGATAGCGGTCGTGAAACATTTAATGCCTCAGAGGTATTCGGTTCAGGTGCTTCGGCAGGAATTTCGACCCTCTACTATCCCAGCCAGGAGCGCACCTTCGTCAAGACTTATCAACGCTGGATCACCAGCCTGGCCATCGACGGCGGCACGTTTGTCTTCAAGGAGTTTTGGCCTGACATCAATGGCAAGATCTTTCATCAGAAAGACTGAGTTCATATTGGGCCAATAATCTAAGAAACAATTGAATCGTGTCCAGCCATGGTCACTATTGAACAATTGTCACCAGCTTTTGCGATGCACCTGAAGCGAGTTCGGCTGACTGCTCTCAAAGATACGCCGAGTGCCTTCAGCAGCACCTACGCCAGGGAATCTCAACGGTCCAACGAAGATTGGCTCAAGGTGGCTTCGGCTTGGAGTAGCGGGCAGTCCGTGTTTTATATCGCCATGGATGAGGGCGCCCCCTGCGGCATGATCGCCGGCAAATTCGATGAGATTGCGCCGCGGCGAGCCTGGGTGTTATCGATGTGGGTCGCGGCGGCACACCGGAGATCGGGTCTTGGCGCCAGGCTTATGGATGAAGTCGAGCGCTGGGCGCAAAATCTGGCAATCTGCGAATTGTATTTGCACGTCACCAGCAACAATTCGACCGCTCAGAATTTCTACGAAAAATGCGGCTTCACCCGCACCGGGATCACTCAACCGTATCAAAACGACCCCGCTCTGTTCGAATACGAAATGGCCAAAGCCATTCAATCTTGTTGACAACGTCTTTTCTTCGGTTTACTTTGCACTGTAAAGTGCAATCGACGATGAATGATCTGAATAGAGCATTGGGCGACATCAGCAGCATACGCAGGCAGATGGCGCGCAGCACGGAGTTTCGTGGTTACGGGCCCGCAACCTTGGCCTGTACGGGGCTGATCGCGGTTTTGGCGGCGGCGGTGCAGTCGCTCTGGTTACCTGATCCGGTGAATCATCTGCCCGGGTATCTAACCATCTGGATCTCGACCGCCTGCCTCTCGGCTGCTTTGACTGGGGTACAGATGTACACCCGCACGCGCCGCATGCACTCGGGCATGTCCCAGGAGATGATGCACATAGCCGTGGAGCAATTCCTGCCCGCGGTTGGAGCAGGCCTGCTGATGACCATCGTGCTGGTGCGCTACGTTCCTGCAGCCTTGTGGATGATCCCTGGCGTCTGGCAAGTTATTTTTAGCCTGGGCATTTTTTCGTCCTGTCGATTTCTGCCCCGGCCGCTGCTCGCCGCTGGCGCCTGGTACCTGTTGACTGGCCTGTTCTGTATCGCACTGGGCGGGAACCGCGCCCTTTCCCCTTGGGCTATGGGCATTCCCTATGGAGCCGGACAATTGCTGGTGGCAGCTCTTCTCCTCTTCAGCACGCATGAGGGCACAGATGAAAGCTAAATTGGGGTCCAGCGAAGCACGATTTGCCTATGAAGGATTGGACCGCGTGATTCACGAACGCGCTCGCCTGAGCGTGCTTACATCCCTGATCACCAATCCGAAAGGACTGACTTTTGGCGATCTTAAACAACTATGCGGGCTCACCGACGGCAACTTGAGCCGTCACCTGCAAGTGCTGGAAAAGGAAAACATGGTCGCGATCGTCAAGGATCACGATCGCAATCGCCCCCAGACCACCTGCCGCATGACAGCATCCGGACGTAAGCGCTATCTGGAATATCTCTCCACGCTCGAACAGGTGGTTCGAGACGCGGCCAAGGTGACCAAAGACGAACCCGCATCCACCCTGCTCCGCGGTCTCGCAGCCACTCGAGCCTAACCCTTTTTTTTGCGAGGTAACTTTACAATGCAAAGTGATATGACCACGCGTGAAAACTTTACAGTGCAAAGTGAACAGCCCGCTGGACTGCATGTCGCCATCATCATGGACGGCAACGGGCGCTGGGCCGCGCGCCGCAATCTGCCCCGGGTCGCGGGCCATCGTGCCGGGGTCGCGGCGGTACGGCGCATCGTCGAGCACGCTCCCAAGGTGGGCATCGGGCGGCTGACCGTGTACGCATTTTCATCCGACAACTGGCGCCGCCCGATGGCTGAGGTACAAAGCATTTTCTGGCTGCTGCGCGCGTTTCTGCGATTGGAGCGGGAGAGACTTCGCGAGGCCGGTGCCCGCCTGGAAGTCATCGGCCGGCGCGACCGCATACCGAAACTATTGTTGCGCGAGATCGACCAGGCGGTAGCTGTGACTGCCGAGGGACGGCGACTCAGATTGCGAGTGGCCATCGATTACTCTTCGCGCGATGCCATCATGCGCGCCGCCCTGCGTGTATCTGCCAGTCTTCCGCAGGACCAGACACCCTCGGCTTCCCTGCTCCGGGACAAGCTCGCCCAGGAGCTGATCGCGGAAAGCGGCGAGGTGGACCTGCTCATTCGCACTGGCGGCGAGAAACGCCTTTCCGACTTCTTGTTGTGGGAGTCTGCCTACGCCGAACTCTGGTTTACCGATCGTATGTGGCCGGAATTTGAGGCGAGCGACCTGGACGCGGCACTGGAAGAATTCCGTGGAAGGCAGCGCCGTTTTGGCGGTCTTCCGGCGCAGGCTTCATCGAGTCTCCCACACACGTTAAGCCGGCGCAGCTCGCGTTAGTAAGCGACACGAGGACAAGGAATACGTCGCGATCCGAGTGGCAGAACCTGCAGAGAACGATCACTGAATGAGCGGTTGAGCACTAGACTTCGGGAGGCTGACGATGAATAAGGTACTGGCACAAAAGGCGTTCGCGATTCTTGCCCTTACATGCGTAATCCTGATTGCGCTTTTTATGGTGAGCGGCGTCATTGATGATCGAGAGAAGTACCGCAGTGCAGCTGTGCACTCGATTGAAGCGAGTTACGCCGGGCCGCAGGTGCTTATTGGGCCGGTGCTCGTACGACCGTACACGCAGACCATGGAAACCGCTGAGGTCAGCGCGAACGGTGTGAAGAAAACGATTGCTCACAAACTGGAGTTGACCGCCAGAACCTTTCCCCAGGTGTTGGATGTGCACGGCGCTATGCTGCCCAGCGTGCGCCGGCATGGCTTGTACACGGTGCCGGTATATGAGTTTCAGGGCGAGTTAAAGGGGAGTCTCGATGTAGTGGACCCACTTACGGAGGGGATCGTGGTATGGGGTGAGCCGTATCTGGAGCTTTCTGTGGCAGACGTGCGGGGCATCGTCGGGACGCCAAAAGTTCTGGCCAATGGGGTCTCGGAAACGATGCTTCAGGGAGCGCCGGAGACCACAGGATGGCAGCCCAATCTGCGCGTCCCGTTGCGCGGAGTGAGCGTTCAGAAAGGGCATTTGAATTTTGCATTGGAGTTGAATCTTGCCGGTACAGAGACGCTGGGCATCGCCCCGGTTGGAGACTCGAATCATCTGGAGATTCAATCGAGCTGGAAATCCCCTCTCTTCGACGGACAATTCTTGCCACGGACACGTGAAGTCGGAAGTGGCGGTTTTCGCGCGGCATGGGATGTGTCGTCCCTGGCAAGCGGGACGCAAATGCAATTGGAAACCAACCCTTCAAAAACGATAGACCTGATCCATGTGGGTCTGACCACGCTGGTAGATCCCTACACGCTCAGCAACCGGGCGGTGAAGTACGGGATACTTTTTGTAGTGCTTACCTTTGGCGGCTTTTTGATGTTTGAGTTGATCAAGCAGTTGCCCATTCATCCGGTGCAATATCTTCTGGTAGGCTTCGGGCTGGCGATCTTTTTTCTCTTGCTGGTGAGCTTCTCGGAACACATGGCATTCGGTCTCGCTTACCTGATCGCGAGCATAGCTTGTATCGGGCTGCTGACGTTCTACCTTTCCTATGTGCTGCGAAGCGTGGAACGGGGGCTCGGTTTTGGAGCAACTCTCACTACGCTGTACGCAGCAATCTATGGCTTGCTCATCTCGGAAGACAATGCGCTGGTGCTTGGCTCATCGATGCTGTTCTGCGTGTTGGCCACAGTAATGTTCGTGACCCGAAATGTGGATTGGTACAGGGGCACAGCCGAACTCATTGCGGCCAGGGTGGGCAGCCTGGCCCAGAACCCTCCAGGGAGCGGTTTAACACGATAAAGGGAAGGGGGAATAAATCTCGTTGCAAAAGTCTGACCATCTACGAGCCATCCGTCTTTGGCTCTCTTTCTTCATCGCAGGTCTGATCGTAAGCGGAGTGACGGCCTTCCCACTCGAGGCCGAGCTTCACTGGTTTCTCCATGTTCTTGGCACCGGGCCAGTGCGCCGGACTGCCGAATACACCCATCTCCTTCCCTGGATCACACGCGTCTACGATGGGGTTTCCATCACCAACATCCACTACCCATTTCTTGCGTACGGCACAGATTGGCTAGCGTTTGCACACCTCGTCATCGCCGTTGCATTCCTCGGTCCCTACCGCGATGCCGCTCGCAACAAGTGGATCATCACCTTCGGTCTTGTCGCCTGCGCGGGAGTTTATTCCGCTCGCCCTGATCGCCGGCCCCATACGCGGCAGTCCGATTGCGTGGCGAATCATCGATTGCAGTTTCGGGGTCATCGGCGCCATCCCTCTTTTACTTTGCAGGTGGCATGTCCTCGCTCTGGAAAGCCTGGAGCAAGCTAGAATCTTCCCGCGCGCGCCATCCATCTAAGCTAGCGGGAGGTTCCGATGGCTAAAATTGTGCGTTTTCATGAGTATGGGGGACCCGAGGTGCTCAAGATAGAAGAGGCTCCACAGCAGCAGCCGGGCAATGGTGAAGTACGGCTGCGGGTTCAAGCCATTGGTTTGAACCGCGCGGAATCGATGTTTTTCCACAATCGATACGTGGAAGTGCCGAAACTTCCGTCGCGCCTTGGTTACGAAGCTGCGGGAGTCGTTGACGCTGTAGGCCCGGATGTCGACAAGAGTTGGCTTGGCAAGCGGGTCTCGACCATACCCGCATTTTCCATGAATCACTATGGCGCGGTGGCCGAAGAGGCGGTTGTTCCGGTGTTGGCGTTGGGAGAATATCCGCCCAACCTTTCACCGGTCGAAGGGGCAGCGATCTGGATGCAATACCTGACCGCCTATGGCGCGCTTATTCATTTCGGCCAGCTGGCCAAAGGGGACTTTGTGCTCATCACGGCGGCATCCAGCAGCGTGGGGCTGGCCGCACTTGAAATTGCCAAAGCCGAAGGCGCTATTTCGATCGCGACCACGCGAACCAGCGGCAAGAGGCAGGAACTGCTTGATCACGGTGCAACCCACGTCATTGCCACCGAAGAAGAAGACTTAGTCAGCCGGGTGAAAGAAATCACCACAGGGAAGGGGGCTAGGATCATTTTCGATCCTGTCGCCGGCCCATACCTCGAGACCCTCGCCGGAGCAGCGGCACGCGGTGGAACTATTTTCGAGTATGGCCTTCTGTCCGGGAAGCCGACGCCATTCCCGGTGGGGCTCGCGATACATAACTGGCTGACCGTTCGGGGATATTCGCTGATGGAAATTACGACTTCCCCTGATAAGCTTCCGGCCGCGAAGAAATATGTTTATGACCGCTTGCAGGAGCGACGGTTCCATCCGAAGATCGCGAAGACCTTTCCTTTCGCACAAATTGTCGAAGCCTATCGATACCTCGAATCCAACGCGCAAGTTGGCAAGATCGTCGTTACCGTCCCATGAATGCCCGCCACCAGGGCCCTCAATTCATATGTCGGCGTTTCCGCGGGCTTAAAGCCCGCTCCCCCGGACTTGAAGTCCGGGGCTGGCACCAAATCAGGACACGGCCTAAAGTCGAGTCCTGATACAAAGCTGAGTTCTCACGCAAACTTTCAGGCCCCGCTCTTCCAGGAAGGCTGCTTGCTCCCGATGAACACCCGCGAAGGTCCAGGCTTCAGCTCCTCGCGCCTCCGGTTTGTTACGCTGGACCTAAAGCGGTCGATGTATCATCGCCTTGCGCTCACGACCGGAAATTTATGTCTCGAAGATTTCTGCGGATATTGTTGGGCTTTTGAATGGTGCCAATCGTCGAGTTCGATCACGTATCAAAAGCTTACGAGCAGAAGCTTGCCGTGCGTGATCTGAATCTGCGGATTGCGCCAGGGACAATGTTCGGCCTGCTGGGCCCCAACGGCGCGGGCAAGACATCGAGCATTCGTATGATGGTCGGAATCACCATCCCGGATTCCGGCACCGTCAGCCTGTTCGGCCGGCCGTTTGCACGTGAGAGCCTCAAGAAGGTCGGTTATCTCCCGGAAGAGCGCGGCCTCTATCGAAAAATGAAGGTCATGGATCAGCTCATCTTTATGGGTCAGCTCCACGGTCTAACCGCAGAGGAGGCTGCCCAGCGCTCACGCGCATGGTGCGGGCGGTTGATGATCCTCGATGCTGCGCAGAACAAGACAGAGGAACTCTCCAAAGGGATGCAGCAGAAAATCCAGTTCATCGTGACCCTGCTGCACGAGCCCGAACTGATCATCATGGACGAGCCGTTCGCAGGGCTTGATCCGGTGAATGCAACCCTGCTGCAGGACACCCTCATCGATCTAAAGAAATCCGGTAGGGCCATCCTTTTCTCCACCCATCGCATGGATCAGGCGGAGAAATTGTGCGACGAAATTTGCCTGATCAATGGCGGTGAGGCGGTGCTGGAGGGCAGCATGCGAGAGGTGAAATCCCGCTACGAGCGCAACCGCGTGGTCATCGATTTCGAGGGCGAAGACGCTTTTCTGAGCCACGAAGCAATCGCCGAATACAGGCAATATCCAGGCCACGTGGAAATCACGCTCAAAGACCATGCCGACGCACAGGCATTGCTGCGCGCCGCCGAACAGCAGGCGAGGATTTATCGCTTCGAGCTGGTCGAGCCCTCGCTGGAAGAAATTTTCATCCAGACGGTAGGAGAGAAAGTCGATGCATGAGGCATTGCTGGTCGCCCGACGCGAATATGTGGAGCGGATACGCAGTAGAGCCTTCCGCATCAGCACCGTCCTTATTCCGTTAGCGTTTGCGTTCATCTTCGGCATCGGCGCACTCTCCGGCAAGCTCACCGGTGGTCCGAAGCATATCGTTGTCGCTTCGAATGACGCGGTGTTGGCGGAAAGCGAGCGGGCCGAGCTGATGGCAGCGGGAAGAGACGCTCAACTCAGCGTGGACGTGCGCGCTCCGATCGCAGAGCCGGAACTTGCAACCTTGAATGCCGACGTAGACAACAAACGCCTGGATGGCTACCTGTGGCTGGAGGTAAGGCCAGGAAACCGGCAACTCGAGGCGGCCTACACCTCGCGCGGCTCAGCGGATTTTCTGGGCAAAGACCGGATGCAGGACTCGATCGGGCATGCGCTGGTTCGGGAAGAGTTGATGAAGCGCGGCGCAACCAGCGAAGAAGTGAAGTCGCTGCTCACGGATGTCGACCTGAAGACATTGCAGCTAACCAATGGCAGAGCGGTGAGAGCAGATGCGAGCAAGGGCTTCTGGAGCGCGTATCTGATGGCCTTTATGCTGTACTTCGCGGTCGTGTTTTACGGCGTGAATGTTGCCCAATCCGTAGTCGGGGAGAAAACGTCGCGCGTATTCGAAGTGCTGCTGGCTTCCGCCCGGCCGGAGTCGCTGATGCTGGGCAAGCTGTTGGGTGTGGGGGCAGTGGGGCTGACGCAGATGGCGGTCTGGATTTTCTTTATCCTGCTGATGAGTTCATCGTCTCTGTGGATGAACATGGGACTTGGAGGGCTGGCCACCTATGGCTTGACGCCGCTACGGCTGATATTTTTTGTGCTTTACTTCCTGCTGGGATTCTTCTTCTACAGCTCACTAAGCGCAGGCCTGGGTGCCACTGTCAGCCAGGAGTCTGAGGTCCAGCAATTCAGCATGCTGATTGTGTTGCCGCAAGTAATCGGAATCGTGCTGATTGTGTACATCTTGAGCAATCCAGGTGCGCTACCGGTGGTATTGCTATCGCTCTTTCCGCCCTGCACGCCGATTGTGATGACGCTGCGTATGGCAGCCATGCCGGTTCCAGCGTGGCAACTCGCTCTCTCCCTGGTGCTGATGGTGCTGTCAATTTATGGGATGGCGTGGCTCGCCTCGCGCATCTATCGTGTTGGCATCCTGATGTATGGAAAACGGCCGACGCTGCCCGAGATGCTGCGCTGGCTAAGATACAGCTGAATCGTACTCAGCCAGTCGCGTTGATACCGCCTTTAGCCAGCAGAAAATAGGCTGACACGCCCACCAGCAAGAATCCGGCGCCCGATAGCGCAGTAGACACTCCGAACACGGGAATCAATTTTCCCAGGACAAGGCTGCCCAGGGGAATGCCGGCACGGAAGGCCAGGTTGTATACGCTCATCACTCGTCCGCGCATGGCATCGGTAGCAATGAGCTGAACCAGGGCCAGCATGAGCGAGGCCGAGGCCATGATCGCCACGCCTTGAAGGAAAATCAGCAGGCAGGAGAGTGGAAGCCACTTGGAAAGAGCAAAGCCTGCGATCACAAATCCCAGAAAGGCCAGAATCAGCACCGTAAGGCGCGTCCGTCCCTTCAATTTTTCCATGGCAGCCACGATGAGAGCGCCACAAATTGATCCCGCTCCAGAGAAAACCAGCAACAGGGTGTAGGTTTCCGGACCCTTGTGAAAGATGGTCTGTACGAAGACAGGTAGGAATGCGGTAAGGGAGAACCCGAATAATGTGGTGCAGAACGCCAGCACGACTAAAGCGCTCATCCCATCGCGACATCGTATGAACCGTATGCCCTCTGCCATGCTGGTGAGGACCGGTTCGTGGGACTTGGCGGGCACGAATTTGACCCGAATCATGAAGAGCGTCGCAATCACCGCAAGGTACGAAACACCGTTGAGCGTAAAACACCAGGTCGCGCCCAGGAGGGTGTAAGTAAAGCCTCCGAGGGTTGGGCCCAGGATGCGCGCCAGGTTGAACTGGATCGAGTTCATGGCGATCGCATTGGCCAGATCCTCAGGACCGACCAGGGTGGGCAGCAGCGCGGAATAAGCCGGGCCGCCAAACGACTGGCCCAGACCCACCACAAAAGAGAGCGCCAGGATGTGCCAGACGTGGACCACGTGGGTATAGAACAGAAGGGCGAGCAGGAAGGCGCATGCCATCTGTATGTACTGCGAGGTGAGCAGCATCTTTCGCCGGTCTAGACGATCGGCAAAAACTCCGCCAAACAACGAGAACAAGATGATGGGAAGTTGGCCCAGGAAGAGATCCAGACCCAGATAGAAGGGGTCTTTGGTCAGGTCGTAAACCAACCAGCTCTGGGCAAACTGTTGGACGAAGGTGCCGATCGTCGATGCGCATGCACCAAACCACATCAGGCGGAAATCACGATAGCGAAAGGCTCGGAAGATTCGTGCCAGAAATGGAAAGGGTGAGCCCACTAGAAGAGTGGCCCCTCGCTACACAGCACCCTCGGGGTGCTCGCTAGAAAACGCTTAATCACCGACACACTCTGAGATGAGATCCAGTGTACTCGGTCGCAAATTTTCCGGGGCGGGGACCGTTCGGTCGAGGCTGCCCGTGGCTGGACGTTCCCGTTACCATCGGCACACCCTAAAACGCGACCGTCAGCGGTTTTTCTGCCCTGACGTAAGGCACGAAACCGCTTGATTTCTTGCCATACTCCGCGGCAAACCGCAAGCTACCAATAAGTGGTACGAGCTACTGCACAAGTTGTACGACAAGAGAGAGAGCGGGCCCATGAAATTGCGGAATTGCATCTTGATGTTTTTGATCGCCCTGCCTTTGGCCGCCACGGCTCAGGAGCATTTTCAGTCGTACCTACGAGCCCCTGAACCGACGACGTACCACGACTTCTTTGACCGGAGCAACCTCAAGTTACAGAGCGTCAACGTGTTATCGCAAACCGTTGCTTTACTGGCGATCCAGTCTCATGACGATGGAGGCGGAATGGCTCGCTGCGCAAAGTCACCTTGCACCGGCGCTCTGGCTGCCCGCGGGCGAACCCTTGATCCCTTCGAAAAACATTTCGAATCCTACGGTTACGGATGGGGATCTGTGTACCGTTACGGCGGAGGGGTAGGACTCAACCTCGCCGTCGCCTACATGTTCCACGCCACCAACCATCACAAGCTCGAACGCTGGACGCAGTTGATCGCGATTGGGCACGCCCAGGCCTCCACTGGCTATGCCTTGACTGGCTCGAGCCAGGGCAAAAACGGCTGGTGAAGGCGCCGGTGAACCCGGTTCGATGACTCCATAACCTCGGCTGATCCACAAATCAGCTGATCCACAAATAAGTGGGTGGCCCAGGTCTCGCTTTTGAGACCTGGGTGTTTCGGTTGCCCCTCCCGATTAGTATGGCTGGATGGCTTTGGGTTTAAAGCGCTACCAGCAACTCGGCCACCTTCACTTCGTGACTTTCTGTTGTTATCACCGCCAAATGCACTTGGAAACACCCGAAGCCAGAGGAATTTTTGAAGAGTCTCTGGAGCGAATCCGCTGCCGCAATGATTTTCAGGTGATCGGCTATGTAGTGATGCCCGAGCATATTCATCTGCTTGTCAGCGAGCCTGGCAGGGGATCCCTCTCGACAGCCATGCAGGCAATTAAGCTTTCAGCAGCGCGGCGGATGGCGCAACGTCCATTCTGGCAGGCCCGCTATTACGACTTCAACGTATTCACTGAAAGCAAGCGAACGGAGAAGCTTGATTACATGCACTACAACTCCGTCAAACGAGGCTTGGTCGAGAACATGGAGCAGTGGCCATGGTCAAGTCACCGGTGCTATTTGCGGAGAGGCAGGGCGGGTGCAGGTTGAACTTGCCTGGATAATGCAGTGGAGTCCGACGAACCCAGGTCTCAAAAGCGAGACCTGGGCCACCCGCTTGGGTTTGGAGGGCGAGAAAAAGAACTTTTAAAGAGACGATTCTGCAGGATTGTTAAAGAACGCTTAAAGAGAGGATTCCGCAGGATCGTAGTTCAGGTTTTGACCTAGCCACCGTTCGACTTCTGCTACGGTCATCCCTTTTCGTCCAGAGTAGTCGACGACCTGATCACGGTCGATCTTGCCCAGGCTGAAATAGCGCGATTCGGGATGGGCAAAATAGAGTCCACTCACGCTGGAACCGGGCCACATCGCAAACGACTCAGTAATCAGCATGCCGGTCTTGGCCTGCACATCGAGCAAACGCCAAAGCGTTCCCTTCTCCGTGTGATCTGGACACGCAGGATACCCCGCCGCTGGACGGATGCCGCGATACTTCTCCGCAATGAGATCTGCTTTGCTCAGACCTTCCTCACATCCGTAACCCCACTCATCGCGCACCCGCTTGTGCAGGCATTCGGCGAAAGCCTCGGCCAGCCGATCGGCAAGGGCCTCCGCCATGATGGCGTTGTAGTCGTCGTTCTCAGCCCGGAACCGGTCGCACAGTTCTTTGAGACCGATGCCGCTGGTGACGGCAAAGGCACCGATGTGGTCGCGCAACCCGGTTTCCCTGGGCGCGATATAGTCCGCGAGCGATCGGCACGGCTCGCTGCCTTCGCGGTTGGCTTGTTGGCGCAGGAAGTGAAACCGCTCCAGCACCTTTGTCCGTTTGCCGTCGGTGTACAACTCCACATCGTCCCCGACCGCGCTCGAGGGAAACAAGCCGTACACGCCTCGAGCTGTAATCAGTTTCTTCTCGATGATCCGATCGAGCAGCGCATTTCCTTCTGCAAAAATCTGGCGCGCCTGCGCACCCTGCTCAGGGTGGTCGAGAATACGCGGGTAAATGCCTTTCAGACCCCAGGTGTGGAAGAACGGCGACCAGTCAATGAAGTCACGCAGGGTGGCAAGCGGAAAGTCATCCAGCACCCGCACCCCCGTGAACTTGGGTTGGGGCAGATCCTCGGCACGCCACTCGATAGGAGTGCGCCGTTTGCGTGCGGTCTCAAGCGATACCACTTTCTGTTTTAGCGAGGCGTGAGCTTTGCGCAGCGCCTCATAGTCGGAACGGTGCTGGATTACGAAAGCCGGCTTGCCGTCGTCGCTGAGCAGACTTGTGGTTACGGGCACCGCACGGCTGGCATCAAGCACATGCACAACCGGCTCACTGTAATGCGGGGCAATCTTGACCGCGGTGTGCGCGCGGCTGGTGGTGGCCCCGCCGATCAGCAGCGGCAACTTGAAACCCTGACGCTCCATCTCCCTGGCCACATGCACCATCTCGTCCAGCGACGGAGTGATGAGCCCGCTCAGCCCTATCAGGTCAGCCTTTTCTTGTTTGGCGCGTTCGAGGATCTTCTCGCTCGAGACCATGACCCCCAGGTCGATGACCTCGTAGTTGTTGCAGGCAAGCACTACGCCAACGATGTTCTTGCCAATATCGTGAACGTCGCCTTTGACCGTGGCCAGAATGATCTTGCCTTGCGCCTTGACCGTCTGGCCAGCTGCAGCCATCGACACCTTCTCTGCCTCCATAAAAGGTGTCAGGTGAGCCACAGCCTTCTTCATTACCCGGGCAGACTTGACCACCTGGGGCAGGAACATCTTTCCGGCTCCGAACAAATCACCCACCACGCTCATGCCCGCCATTAACGGGCCTTCAATCACCAGCAGAGGACGGCCCAGCTTCACCCTGGCTTCTTCTGCGTCAATCTCAATATAGGTGTCAATCCCCTTGACCAGCGCGTGCGAGAGACGCTCCTCGACGGTGCCGTTGCGCCACTCCTCAGCTTTCTTCTCGCTGACCACGGCGCCGGCGCCCTTTAGGGTTTCGCCGTACTCCACCAGGCGCTCGGTCGCATCGGGACGGCGATTGAGCAGGACGTCCTCGACCAGCTCCTTCAGCTCCGGCTCGATCTCCTCATACACTTCAAGCATGCCGGCATTGACGATGCCCATGTCCATGCCCGCTTCGATGGCGTGATACAAAAACGCCGAGTGCATGGCCTCGCGTACTTTATTGTTTCCGCGAAAGCTGAAAGAGATGTTCGAAACGCCACCGCTCACCTTCGCATGCGGCAGGTTGGCCTTGATCCAGCGCGTCGCGTTGATGAAATCGACCGCGTAGTTGTTGTGCTCCTCCATCCCGGTGGCCACGGTGAGGATGTTGGGATCAAAGATGATGTCTTCGGGCGGAAAACCAACCTCGTCGACCAAGATCCGATAGACCCGCTCGCAAATACGGATCTTGTCTTCGTATGTTGCAGCCTGCCCCTTTTCGTCGAAGGCCATCACCACAGCGGCCGCGCCGTACTTCATCACCGTCGCTGCATTCTGGCGAAACTTCTCTTCGCCTTCCTTCAGCGAGATCGAATTCACAATGCCCTTGCCCTGAAGACACTTGAGCCCGGCCTCGATGACCTCCCACTTGGAGGAGTCCACCATGAATGGCAGCTTGGCAACCTCAGGCTCGCTGGCCAGCAACTGCAGGTAGCGCGTCATGGCGGCCACGCCGTCGATCATGCCCTCATCCATGCAGATGTCGAGAATGTTGGCCCCATTCTCTACTTGCTGCCGGGCAATGCTGACCGCTTCTTCGTATTTGCCTTCCTTCACCAGCTTGGCGAACCTCGGCGAGCCGGCCACATTGGTCCGCTCACCGATCATGATGTAGACGCCGGGCTGCTGGGTGAAGGGTTGAGAACCTGACAGGCGAAGCGGCTTCGCCTCTACTGCTTCCGCCACACTCAAGATCGACTCCCGTTCCACTTTCGCGCCGGGGCGTCCTTGAGAGCTTTGGCGATGGCCGCAATGTGCTCAGGCGTGTTGCCGCAGCAGCCGCCGGCAATATTGATCAACCCGCCCTTGGCAAAATCGCCCAGGTAGCGGGCCATATCCTGCGGTCCCAGATCAAACCCGGTTTCGGACAGCGGATTGGGCAAGCCTGCATTGGGATAGCACGAGATGGCCACATCCGCCTTTTCCGAGAGCTCTTCCAGGAACGGATACATCAGATCGGGGCCGAGCGAGCAGTTGAGGCCCACCGACAACGGCTTCACATGCTTCACCGCGTTCCAGAACGCTTCCGTAGTCTGGGCCGAGATCAACGTCTCACCGCCACGCCCGACCGCCGCCGAGATCATCACCGGCAGTGTATGACCATCGTCATCAAAGACCTCGCGGATGGCGACCAGCGCGGCCTTGGCATTGAGGGAATCAAAAATTGTTTCAACCAGAAGCAGATCGACGCCACCCGCGATCAAGGCACGCGCCTGGTGCTTATAAGCAGCTTTTACCTGATCGAACGTGACGACGCGAAAGCCTGCATCATCCGCATCCGGCGAGTTGGAGAGAGACACGGTCAACGGACCGATTGCGCCGGCCACAAACCGTTGCCCGGATGTCTCGTTTGCCACCCGATCGGCCCAGGTACGGCACTGTTGGGCTGACTTCTCGTTGATCTCCCAGGCCAGGTCGTTGAGGAACGGATCGTCGATGACTTTCTGGTAGAACTCGGGATCCTTGCGGCCGCCGTGCTCCCGGGGATCGTCCACGAAGAACTCGCTCTGGGTGATGCTGGTCGCACCGAATGTGTTGGTCTCGACGATGTCCGCGCCAGCCTCCAAAAACCGGCGATGAATGTCACAGATCATGTCCGGCTGGGTCAGCGAAAAGAGGTCCCCGTTGTTGAGCAGGTCCTTGGTCGAGTTCTTGAAGCGTTCCCCGCGGATGTCCGCCTCCCTCATGCCGTAGGTGCGGATCGTCGTGCCCATGGCTCCGTCGATGATGGCGATTCGACGTTCGAGGATCTTGACCAGGGGATGCTGGGCGGTCGTCATTTCTTCCTGAAGGGTCTTTAGCATGGCAATGTACACAGTGGCGAGGAGCGAGATTCAGCCCTGGGTCACCTCTTTTATTATAGCGAGGCAGGCAAGAGCGCCCCCGTTTGGCCAGATCCCGGGGTCCCGGGACGGGTTGCCACTTGCAGACTATGGGTGGGTGGCCCAGGTCTCGCTTTTGAGATCTGGGCCACTCAATATTCGTCCGCACCAAAGGCTCAGTTTTTGGCTAGCTCTTTTTCCAGTGCGGTCACCAGCGCCGGATCATCGGGTGTGGTGTTGGGGGCAAATCGGGCGGTCACTTTCCCCGTGCGGTCAACGATGAACTTCTCGAAGTTCCAAAGAATTTCCGGCTCCGCATTGGGCTCGATCCCGTGGCCTTTTAACCTCTCGCTAAACGGCTGCTCCGATGTGCTGATCGCCTTTGGCTGGGCTGCAATCAGCTCCTTGTAGAGCGGGTGCTTTCCTTCCCCAACCACGGTGATTTTTTCAAAGAGAGGAAAATCGACACCAAAGGTGCTGGTACAGAAACTTTCGATGTCGGCGTTACTACCCGGCTCCTGCTCTCTAAAGTCGTTGGCAGGAAAACCAGCGACCACCAGGCCGCGATCGCGATAATCGCGATAGAGCTTTTCCAGAGATTCGTACTGCTTGGTTAGTCCACATTTAGAAGCAACATTGACGACGAGGAGAACCTTACCGCGGTACTCGCCAAGTTTGGTGTCTTCGCCAGTGATGCGGCGTACGGGAATGTCATGGATCGAAGTTCTCATAGCTGTCATTGTAGTGGCAGCCGGTAGAATTCATCGACTAGAATTCCGCAGTCCTTCCATTGAGGTCTATCTTGGCTGGTAACAAGTTACTTTGTGTACTCTGCCTCTTCTCGGCGCTCCCGTTGGGCATATTACCGGCCCGTCCCTTGACAGCGCAGACGTCGATCGCCAATCTCAAGACCCATTTCGAAAATCCGCCGGATGACACCAGGCCCATGATGCGGTGGTGGTGGTTCGGCGTGGCCGTTGAAAAGCCGGAGATTCTCCGCGAGCTTCAGCAAATGAAGGCAGACGGCATCGGCGGCGCGGAGCTCGCCTTCGTTTATCCCCAGGTTGTCGACGATCCTGCCAGGGGCCTTGTCAATGAACCATTCTTGAGTTCGGCGATGCTGGAGAACGTGGCGTATGCTGCTCGAGAAGCCCGCGCCCTTGGTCTTCGCCTTGACGTAACGTTGGGCAGCGGCTGGCCCTACGGGGGCCCGGCGACGACCCTGGCAGAAGCAGCCGCACGCCTGCGCGTTCTGGAGCTTCCGGTTGCACCGGGAGCAACCAGCCTGCCGCCGTTTCAATTGGCGGATGGTGAAACATTACTTTCCATTTCTCTGGTCGGTGGAGATCCAAAGAACTGGCAGATGGCCCCGTCTTTACAACTAAAGCCGGAACAACAAAAAAACCTCCCTCCAGGCACGGTCCCGCGGACGGCGCTCGTCTTCATCGCCGGCCATACCGCCCAGCGGGTAAAGCGAGCAGCCGTGGGCGCTGAAGGTTGGGTGCTCGATCCTTTCAGCCACCAGGCCGTGGCCACTCATCTGCATGCGGTCGGTGAGCCGCTGGTAAAGGCGTTCGGTGCAACGCCGCCCTATGCGGTGTTCTCCGATTCGCTGGAAGCCTATGGAGCGGATTGGACAGCGGACCTGCCCGCAGAATTCAGCAAGCGCCGCGGTTACGATTTATTGCCCCATCTGCCAGAATTGGTCGCCGGTGGAACCCCTGAAGCGGAATCCGTCCGCCACGACTGGGGGAAGACACTCACCGAACTGGTCGACGAGAATTACCTCACTCAAATCAATGCCTGGGCGATTGCTCATCACACCCAATTCCGCTCCCAAACCTACGGAGAGCCGGCGGTGAGTCTGTTCAGCCAGCGGTTGGTGGCGCTGCCGGAGGGCGAAGGTCCGCAATGGCGGGCATTCTCTACGTTGCGCTGGGCCACTTCGGCAAACCACCTCCTGGGTAACAAAGTGACGTCTGCCGAGACCTTCACCTGGCTTCATTCACCAGCCTTTCGCGCAACACCGCTGGATATGAAGGCGGATGTGGATCTTCATTTTCTGATCGGCGTCAACCAGGTCATCGGTCACGGCTGGCCCTATTCCCCTCCCCAGGTGGGTGAGCCCGGCTGGTCCCTCTATGCGGCAGCCGTCTTCAACGACCACAATCCGTGGCATCCGGTCATGCCCGAGGTCGCACGCTACATCCAACGCACTAGCTTTCTTCTGCGCCAGGGTGAACCCGCCAACCAGGTAGCACTGCTCTTGCCGACCGACGATGCGTGGGCCGCCTTTTCGCCCGGTAAGGTGAGTGTCACCGAGGAAATGGAGCGCTTGATTTCTCCCGCGCTCATGTCCGCCATTCTCTCCGCAGGCTACAACATCGACTACATTGACGCTGACGCCGTCAACAAACTCGGGATCCATTACCCGGTGCTGGTGATTCCGCCCACCACCCGGATCCCCGCTAAAACATTGGCTAACATTCAACATTACCTGGCGGGCGGAGGGAAGGTGATCTGTGTTGGAGGCACGCCCCCTATCGATGGCGGCGCACAGCACGTCGCCGACGAATCGTCTGTGGGAGAGGCACTGCACCAGTCGGTGGCTCCCGACTTTCAGTTGCAGAACAACAACGATGAGATTGGATTTATTCGCCGCAAACTTCCGGGTGCAGACATCTATTTCGTAGCCAATACGTCGAATCATCCAGTTGCGGCGCAGACCTCCTTCGCGACCACTCACAAATTCGGCGAGCGCTGGGACGCTGAAACCGGAGCCGCTGTTCCTCTTTCCGGTCCGGCTGCCATACCTCTGAGCCTGGCCGCGTACGAGTCAGCTATCTTTGTGTTCAGTGACACATCTTCGCGCGCGCCCGCTCCGCCAACCACAGAGATTCCGCTAGCCGATCTCAGCACAGATTGGAAAGTTACCTTCACGTCTACCAGGAAAACCATCTCAGAACCCGTTCTAGCCGATTGGACCAGTGACCCCGCCACCAGGTTCTACTCCGGCGAGGCAGTTTACGAACGGGATCTCACCCTTGATAAGTTGCCTGTTGGCGCGCTTTTTCTTGAAGTCGACGGCGGCACGCCAGTGACCCAGCCAACTGAGAGCACCGGTTCCGGCATGAGAGCCTGGTACGATCCGCCCGTGCGGGACGCCGCAATTGTAACTATCAATGGCCGTCGCGTGGGAACGCTCTGGCATCCGCCTTACAGGCTGCCCGTCGGAGGCTTTTTAAAACCTGGAAACAACCATATTGTGATCAAGGTCTACAACACCGCCATCAATGCCTGGGCAGCTTTACCGCCTCATGATTACCAGCCTCTGATCGCAAAGTATGGAGACCGCTTTCAGATGCAGGATCTCGACCAAGTCAAGCCTGTGCCGTCGGGCCTGCTGGGGACGATCCACCTAGTCACTCGATGACGATCCGTCCTCGCTGTCCAGTGTTTGCTCTTGCATTGATCCTTTGTGGTGCACAGGCAAACGGCGAAGACCCTTCTCGCCAATGGCTACGGAGCCAGGGGTAATGGTTCTACTCTGGCAGTTTGGCTCTGCCAGAAAAACATTTTCAAGAAAGAGCATCCACACAGAGATCTCTCCACTACGCTGCGCTTCGGTCGAGATGACAAAGGGGAAGGCAGCGCTTCCAGAAAGAGAAGTTGCTGAATAAGAAAATATGTTTCATCACGATTCACTCAAGGTGGTGAGAAGCGGCTTCTATCTGGACCGCCTCCATGGAAGCACCGCCCTCCCCTTTGTCATCTCGACCGAAGCGCAGCGTAGTGGAGAGATCTCTGTGTGGATGCTCTTTCTTGAAAATGTTTTTCTGGCAGACTCTTCCAACCCTACGGCTGAACGTTGGTCACGCCTTCCTCGCCCGGCTTTGGAAAATGCTTTTCGTACCAGGCAATCGAACGATCCGTCGCATCGATCTGGTGCTTCACTTCGGAGAGGCCGTGCCCTTCACGAGGATAGCGCAGGAAGACCGTCTCCACTCCCACATCTTTGAGGGCTATGAAGAGTTGCTCCGCTTCGGCAATAGGAACATCATTATCGTTCTCCCCATGAATAATGAGTGTCGGCGTATGCGCGCCGGCGATATGCTTCAGTGCGGAACGTTCCCACGCCAGGTCCATGAGGTTTCCCTGGTGCAGAAATTGTCCAAACTCCATCTCCTCGTACTGGTTGTAGTAGGTCATGTAGTTATAGCTAACCAGGTTCGCAATCCCGGCCGTGGGAATCGCCGCCTTGAATTGGTTGGTTTGCGTAATAAGCCAATCGGTGAGTTGCCCGCCGTAGCTTACTCCCTCGATCCCCATACGTTCGCGATCGATCCACAAATAGCGTCTGACGGCTGCGCTCACACCGTAGAGAACATCCTGACCTTCATTACCATCCTGGTCACCAAAAACAGCGTCCGCAAACTTCTGCCCATAACCCGTGGAGCCGCGGTAATTCACATTGAGCACTGCGTAACCGTGCGCAGCGTAGACCTGGTTCTTGAAGTTGAACCATGGTCCATTCGCTGAGTGCGGTCCCCCATGAATCACCACGATGAGCGGGTGTCTGGAGGTGGCGGTCATGCCAACCGGTTTGGTCAGAAACGCTTCCACCTCAAACCGGTTGTCGTTGCTGACGAAGGTGAAGGGTTCCACTTCGGCGACGGTCTTATTACCCAGAAGTTCCTGGTTCAGGTTGGTGAGCTTGCGCGGGGCTTCGGCGCCAGATTTCAAATAAAGCTGATAGGTGTCACGCGGCGTGGTGAACGCATAAGCAATCGCGCCGTTACTGCCGGCTGACCAGTTTCCCATACCTCCCTCGTCCTTGACGACATATTCCGGCTGGCCGCCGGCCAGGGGCATGCGCACGAGATGACTATTGCCGCGTTCCTGCACGGTGAAATAGACAGCACTCCCATCGGGTGCCCAATGGGGGGCGCTCTGGCGGTTATCGATCGCCGCGCCAATTTCGCGCCGATTGCTGCCGTCCGCGTTCATCACCCAAACGTGTGTGTCTTCCATCGTCGTTTCGCGATCGGTAAGACCACGCCGTGTCCCTAAATAGGCAATCGATTTTCCATCCGGCGACCAGACAGGGCTGTATTCGCACGATTCAGTAGCAGTCAGCCGATGAATTGTATTGTCGGCCAATTGCAAGGTGAAAAGGTCATAGTTAAAAAACTCATCCTGATTCGGTTCGCGGTTGGAAGCAAAAATGAGTTGCTTCCCATCAGGCGACCAATCTACGGAATGCTCGTCGTAGTTGCCTTGGGTAAGTTGACGGATCTGCCGGGAAGCGATGTCCACAACGAAAAGGTGCAGCCGTTGATTGTCGTTGAAGCGAGTGAGCCCTTCCGAAGCGGAAGGTTTGTAAAGATAGCGGGTGATGACCATAGGATCAACGCTGGCCTGGACACCGCCCTCGCCTTCTTTTGAAGAGACGAAGGCGATTTGCTTTCCATCCGGCGACCACGCAAAAGCCTTCCCTGTACCCGGCAAAGGAGAATTGGTACCCGCCCCGGGCGCCAGAAAAATAGTGTTGCTGCCGTCAGGATACGCAATCAAGAGACCATTCTTGTCTCCGTCCTGGCCCTGAAACGCGATCCACTTGTTGTCGCCCGACCACAGTGGCGCGCCGGCGGCCTTGTCGCCTCCGAGGCGGATGCTTTTCCCCGTGTTCAGCTCCATCACCCAGAGTTGGTCATAAGGCCGGCCGGGGAGATCACGCATCGTGATCGTATACGCGATGTAGCGGCCGTCAGGCGAAAGGGCCACACTGCCCACCGAGCGTAGCCGAGAAAGGTCGCTACTGGTGAGCACCTGGGCATAGGCTGTGCCCACCAGTAGCGCCGCACAAGCCAAACCAGGCACGATGTGCAGCAACACGGCTTTCAGGCAGTAACGCATGCAATTCCCTCCGACGGTCCGACGACAAGTCTATGGCACGCGAAGGAGGAATTCGTGAAATTCTTGGATTCGCTCACTATTCAACCCGGGCAAGGTCGAAACCCTGGGCTGGCCCGTCATTGTCACTGGTACGGAACAATTTTGCGTGGTTTACGTCGGTTAATTCCACCCGGAAGCTCACCACCGACCCGTCCCGGCGGTGCATATCAAAGCTCAGCTTCTCCGGTTGGTAATTCAAATTCTCCATAGGACCGGCAGCCTGGCCCTCCACATGAGGAGCGCTATCGTCATGGTCTTTCTTGAGCATGTAGAAGACGGCGCTGCCCGTGGCGTGGCCTGCATTCTGCTCGACCGTAAGTTCGACATTGGGAACATTGCCGTCCATACCGCGCCACTTACCACGCAGAGAACTCTGCGCGTGAGCAACGATCGAGCCAGCCACGAGCAACAAAACGATTGTGTATTTCTGAAGGTTTCTCATTGGATGCTCCTGACGAACGGCTACCGTTCGCGGCCAATGACCGAGGTAGCCAGTGTGCCGCCAAGACCCATGGTCTCGACGGCGGTTGAGGGGACAATGACCATCGCTCCCTTTTCTTTCATTGCTTCGTAGAGCATGTTCATTGCGCGTAGATGCAGGGCGCCAGGATTATCGCCGTAGGTCCTGGCAGCCTCTGCAAACTTGACAGCGACCTGGGTCTCAGCATCCCCAAGGATCAACCGAGCCTGGCGCTCGCGTTCCGCCTGGGCCTGCTGGGACATGGCGTTTTCCAGGGCTTGCGGGATGCGGACATCGCGGATCTCCACTGATTGAATGGTGATGCCCCAGGGGTTGGTCTTGGCATCAAGGATCAGTTGCAGTTGCTGACCCATGCTCTCGCGCTCGGTGATCATCTGTGCCAGCTCATGGCGGCCGATGGATTCGCGAAGAGCCGTTTGCGCGCTCATGTTCACCGCCTCGCTGAAGTTCTCAACCTCGAGAATGGATTTCTCCGCGTTCCAGACCAGCCAGAACACAATGGCGTCCACATTGACCGGAACCGTATCGCGGGTGAGAGTGGATTCGGCAGTCACCGTAGCCACCCGAACACGCTGATCCACAAAGCGGCTGAGGGTGTCCATGATCGGCACGATGAGGAAAATCCCCGGGCCGCGCAGGCCGCGGTACCGTCCAAAACGGAGGATCGCAACCCGCTGCCATTGCTGCACGACCTTTATCGAGAACATGAGATAAACGCCGATTGCCAGACCGGCAAGCAGAGGTACCGGCGAGTGAATTACCTTGCTGCCCGCAAGCCCGCAAGCGAGGCACGCAAGAAAGGCAGCGATTCCCGGTCCGCTTATATCAACGTCTAAGGTTTTGCCTATGCTGTTCATCGTTTATCTCCTTTTGCTTTCTGGCCCTTCCCCTGTTTGCCTTCTGCCAGCCGGTCGCGCAGGGCCATAAGTAGCTCTTCCAGGTTGAAACCCCCGGCACCGGCCCGAGCCGCAAATTCGTCCACCAGTTGCTCCAGCCCGCGGGAGTGCTCGACCGCATCCCGTTCCACAGTTTGCTGCGACACAAAAGTCCCCGTCCCCTGCTGCGTATCGAGGATCCCGCGAATTTCCATTTCGCGATACGCGCGCACCACCGTGTTGGGGTTTATTTCAAGATCGACCGCCACCTGGCGCACAGTTGGCAGCTGTTCTCCGGCAAGCAAGACTCCCGTAGCAACAGCGGCTTGAACCTGATCGATAAGCTGGCGGTAAAGGGGGACGCCGCTTCGCATATCCAAGCGGAAGGTAAAAGGGCGCCGGACTGGAACCGGTGTTTTCATGCGAAACAATGGTGTACTAGTGTACTAGTACATGTCAAGCAAAAAAATGTCCGCTTTTCACATGACAGTAGCGTCTTTTCGCCGCCGCATCCGCGACAGCACGTTCTCTATCGTGATTCATTCCCACATTAGACTCATCACCCGCGCCGCTCTAGGGTAGTGCGCCACTCATAGTCGTCGAGTGACCTATGATCAACTCAGGGAAGGTCCCACTTCCCGAGGGAAATATGTATGAAACTCCTGCTATCTTTACTCATTCCCTGTCTGCTCTTGCTGCTAAACGCGGACGGGGCGGAGACAAAGTCCGTGACCGATGCCGATCGAGCAGCGGTGGTCGAAGGCAACAATGCATTTGCCGTTGCCCTGTACCGCCAGTTGGGTCATGGAGCCGGCAATCTCTTCTTGTCGCCCGAGAGCATCTCGACCGCACTCGCTATGGCCTACGCGGGGGCCCGCGGCAACACTGCAACTGAAATGGCGAAGGCTTTGCACTATACCCTCCCTCCGGATCAGCTGCACCCAGCGATGGGCGCGTTGCTGCGTGATCTGAATGCCACCCATTCTGACTACCAGCTCAATGTGGCCAATGCTCTCTGGGCCCAGCAGGGCTACACCTTTCTTGACCAATTTCTTAACCTGCTTAAGACCGATTACGGCGCAGGACTACAGCAGGTAGACTTCGAAGGCGCGCCGGAAGCGGCTCGCTCGACCATCAACCAATGGGTCGAACAGAAAACACAGAATAAGATCAAGGACCTGCTCGCGCCCGGCTCACTTAGACCTGACACACGCCTGGTGCTAACCAATGCAATCTACTTCAAGGGTAACTGGCAGACCCAATTCGATAAGGCGCAGACCAGGAATGAAGACTTCTTTTTCTCGCAGACCAAGTCGACAACCGCGCCGCTGATGCACCGCGAGGGGAGCTTCGGTTATTTCGATGGGGGTACCTTCCAGGTTTTAGAGATTCCCTACAAGAGCAATGAGCTTTCGCTGATCGTCCTGCTGCCCAAAGAACGCAGCGGCTTGCCTGTGCTGGAAAACTCGATGACTGCTTCGAATATGCAGCAATGGCTTAAACAGGTAGCGCCCGTTTCCAAAGTGATCGTGACCATCCCGAGGTTCAAATCCACGCAAGAATTTGAGCTAAGCGCGGCCCTGCGTGCGTTGGGGATGCCGCAGGCCTTTGCCTCCGGCGCGGACTTTTCAGGAATGACAGGCAAGCGCGATTTCGCTATCTCAGCAGTCATTCACAAAGCCTTTGTGGACGTAAATGAGGAAGGAACCGAAGCGGCCGCAGCTACGGCTGTGACGATGAGAGCGCTCGCCATGCGCGCGGGGCCGCCACCGCCAGTCTTCCGCGCGGATCATCCATTTATCTTTTTCATTCGCGACAATGGCTCACAAAGCATTTTGTTCATGGGCCGCATGACCGATCCGGTAAATTAACGGGCCCACCAGGGCTTAAAAAGCCCTAATTTTTTTACCGGAGCATTCACGCGGTTTTAAAAACCCGCTCCCCCGGACTAAAGAGGCTGCGGAAAAATTCGCTGTTGCGAGTAGAAGGCGGCCCTCAGCGGCTAAAGCCGTAGTGATTCTCGATTGGTTACGTACGGCCTAAAGGCCGTACCCTTCAAAAACCTCGGTTTTTCAGCAGCCTGTAAAGTCCGGGGCTGGCAGTGCGTTTAAAGGCCGGGTGGGTGGCGGTTGCAGCATTTTCGACAGAATCAAGGCTGGTATAACCGCCATTTCGTGCGCGTATACGCAATGCGAAAACCTTTGCGTTCGGCATTCCGTTGCGACTGGCTGCCCGCTTCCGTCACCATCATGGCAAGCGAATAGCCATGCTCATACGCGTAGCGCATCCTTACTTCGAGCAGTGCGGCCTGGAGTCCGCGCCGCCTCATCTCCGGAATGGTCGACGCCCCGGCAAACAGCGCGACCCCATCATGCAGACAGAGCATACCGGTCGCTCCAGACTTACCATCCAACTCCGCTATAAAATTCACGCTCTCCTTCCGGGCAAAAGCAAGCGCGCCAAACTGCTCCAGAAAGCCCACCAGCTCAGTATTTCCGTCGGCCCATCCCCGCGCGCTGAGGTCCGCCCACAGCGACGCTTCCTGCCTAATTGCCACACGAGCCGTTACACCGCCATCCTGTCTCGTATTCGGAAGCTCAACGGGCCGATGCAACACACTGCTCAGTTCAATCGGCCGATATCCCCGAGAGCAAAGCAAGTCCATGGTCGCAATGCCGGCGAGTGGGCTGACCTCATGCACAACGGCCGCTCCACGTTCGAGGAAAAAACTCTCGATCCGGTCCAACGAGGCAGGGCTGAGCTCCTCAAAAAGCCCCAAACCGAAGCTTTGCGTGACGGGGGAATCCACGCCGTCAAAGACAGCGTACGCGCCCGCGCACTCTATCCACGCCGCCCCTCTCTCGGGAAAGAGGCGGGCGCGGGATTCAGCAAATTGGAGGCACGCCTGGCCTTCGGCCCGCTCCAATCGCCGGGAAAGATCAAGATCCGCAAATACCATCGCACCGTTCACCGTACACAGCTCAAACTTCTTCCGCAATGGCGTCTGTCCGAAGGCGAACAGCGATTTTCGATTTCGAACGTTTCCGTCTGAATGTAGGCCTCGCCAAGCATTCTGCATTCAATCGCTTGCGATTGGCGCTTCGATTGCATACTAACCAAGCCGACCGCTCGGAGGAGATCGACCCATGGCGCACTTTGAACGGATAAGAGACATCGTTTCAGGGCCGTTTAGCCAGTCCCTGATGCAGCAGCGTATTGCGGCCGGGTGGCAATTGGTGTCCATCGAGTGGCGGCGGGAGCTCCCAGGGGATGAAGCACCGAGTGAGGGTGCTTTTAACGAGGAGATTCCCTATGGCCTGCGCATCTCCGAGGATTGCCAGCGGCTGGAGTTCGATCCCCGCGAGCGCATGGTGCTCACCCAGATGATGGACCTGGTGGTCCAGGATTTTCCCTTCTCCAGCATAGCCAGCGATCTGAACGAGAAGGGCTTTCGCTCCCGCGACGGAAAACTGTGGAACCAGGTTTCAGTCTTCAAGATGATTCCGCGGCTCATCGAAATAGGTCCAGGGCTGTTCTCAACCGCAGAGTGGGCGGCACGGCGCGAAAGAATGAAATGGCCTGCTGTTCCGTAATAGTGCGCGGAAATTAAGTCACTGTGAACTCGCGCCACTTCTCTGCCCGGCAAACCCCTTTCTCAGGCAAACTTAGTTTTTTTAACAAACGGTTCACGCCTTCGTATCCTTCCGCGGCTAGTACTCGCGTGGAGGCATGGCATGAAGGTGAAACAACTGGTAACAGCAGGCACTGCATTGGCATTAACGCTGCCGGCTTTGACGTATGGCGTAGCAGCGGACACGAGCACCGTGGGCTCGGACAAGGTCAGGCATGTGCTGCTCCTGAGCATTGATGGCATGCACGCAGTGGATTTTATAACTGCGCACATGGGATCGCGGGAGCGAACGACGGCAATCCCTATTGTCCCAATCTTGCCAAATTGGCCGGCACCGGGATCAACTATGTAGCCGCCTCGTCCTCAAAACCTTCTGACTCTGCACTCGGACTCATGGCCCTGGTCACGGGCGGTACGCCAAAATCGACCGGCATTTATTACGATGTGGCGTTTGACCGGACGCTCGATGGGCCGCAAATAACGACAGGCACCGGTCTAGCTGCAGCTCCTTGCACACCCAACGCGGCCGAATGTCGGCGTGACCTATTCCGGGAGCACCACCATGATCGCCGATCACGGCGGATTCGCGCATGACGACACCAATGTCATGCTGCTCGTGTCACATCCAGGCTTCAAGGCACAGACAGTCTCCGACGGTACCTCGACCGCACAGGTAGCACCGACGATCCTGAAAGCGTTGGGTCTGAACCCCTCAGCGCTGGACGCGGTGAGAGCGGAAGGGACCGCGGTTCTGCCAGAGGTCTGGTGGCAACTCGCAAAATAATCCTTCGCACAAAAGCCGCTCGACCGTAAAGCATATCTTAACACCCTAAGACTTTTCATCGAAATTTCACCTTTCCGCAACGCAATCTCTTCGAGGGTTCTATAACAGTTGTCTCCGGAGGTAGTAATGAAGAATGCAATTGCTGTACTAAGCGTGTTGGCTGCGTGTTCGCCCGTTTTCGCGGTCGCTCAAGACAATGACTGGGGCAAGGGTCCCATCAAGCATGTACTTCTGGTCAGCGTCGACGGCATGCACGCTGTGGACTTCGAGAACTGCGCAAAGGGGATTAGCACCGTAAATAATGGCGAACCCTACTGCCCGGCTCTTGCTGCTCTAGGCAAGACCGGCGTGAACTACGTGGCCGCCAGCACTTCCAAACCTTCCGATTCCTTCCCTGGCCTGATCGCGATCGTGACCGGTGGCAGCCCGGCCTTGACTGGCATCTACTACGACGTCGCCTATGCCCGGAATCTTGATGCTCCGACCATCAAGACCGGCAACGGCCTCGGCGCCGGCCCCTGCACTCCGGGCGCGGCCCCAACCGGCACCACCAGCGAGTATGAAGAAGGTATCGACCTTGACCAGACCAAAGTAAATGGCGGCGCACCTGGCGCTAAGCTCACCGACGGCGGCATCGCCTCCATCGATCCCAAGAAGCTTATCCGCGACCCTGCCAAGGGCTGCGCTCCTGTTTATCCCTGGCAGTTCGTCCGCGCCAACACCATTTTCAGCGTCATCCACCAGGCTGGCGGCTACGCCGCATGGTCCGATAAGCACCCTGCTTACTCAGCAGTCGCGGCCGGGATCGGTCCCGCGGCACTGGACGACTTTTACGGGCCTGAGATTAACTCGACCGTGGTCCCTCTGCCCGGGGTAAAGACACCGACCGGCATCTCCTGCTCCAGTGTTCCTGATTCCGGTTCTGACACCAGCGCCTGGACCAACAGCTTCCAGAACATCCAGTGCTACGACCAGCTGAAAGTCAACGCAATCCTGAACGAGATCGAAGGCAAGGACCACCTGGGGGACAAAACAACCAAGGTACCGACCGTCTTCGGCATGAACTTCCAGGCTGTCAGCGTTGGCCAAAAGCTGATTGAGAAGAGCAACGGGGTGACGGGCGGATATCTCGATGCCGCCGGCACGCCTAGCGCGGCGCTACTGGGGGAATTCAAGTTCGTCGATGATTCCATCGCTTCCTGGGTTGCGGAACTGAAGTCCAAGGGTCTGTACGATTCGACCCTGATCGTGATCACTGCCAAGCACGGCCAGTCTCCGATCGATCCCAGCCGGTATGTCGGTCAGACGATCAACGGCACCTCGCCTGTCACTCTGCTCTCCAATGCAGGCTACATCCCTAATTCTGAATCAACCAACAACCCGACTGGCATTGGGCCAACGGAAGATGACGTCTCGCTGGTTTGGCTAAAGAGCTCTGCTGATACCGAGGCCAGCGTAAAGATTCTGGAAGACAATCCCTCTACCAGCACAGGCATTGGGCTGGGCCAGATTTACTACGGTCCTTCGCTCTCGCTCAACTACAACGACCCGACTCAGGACCCGCGCACTCCGGATATCATTGTCACACCGAACGTGGGGGTTACTTATTCCGGCAGCAAGGCCAAGCAGGCAGAGCACGGCGGTTTCGGTCATGACGACACCAATGTGGTTCTGCTGGTCTCCAATGCCTCTTTTCAAGCCAAGACCGTTCGCTCAGGTGTGGGAACAGCCCAGGTGGCGCCCACTATTCTGAAAGCACTCGGCCTCGATCCCTGGCAGCTGTATGCGGTCCGGCAGGAAGGCACGCCTGTCCTTCCTTATCTCGACCTCAGGTAGCCTGCTTTCCCACTGCGCAACTGGAAAGGACGCCCTCACGGAGCGTCCTTTTTTTTGTTCCGCCTGCATTGAGGTACATTCGCAGAAGCGAAACATGGAGGGTATTCCGGGTGAAACTCGGTGCTTCGAATAAACTCTTGTTGGCGATGACTCTTGCCGGCGGAGTTGCTCTTGCGCAAACGCCTGACTGGAACGCGCTCGGCAAAAGCTGGTGGTCCCATGTACAGTTTCTTGCCGACGACAGCCTTGAGGGCCGAGATACCGGCAGCCGCGGCTTTGAGAAAGCCGCCGATTACATGGCCGAACAATTTCGTTCCGCGGGATTAGAGCCCGCCGGAGTTGATGGTTATCGCCAACCGATGGATTTCCAGGTGGTGAAGATTGATGAAGCTCGCTGCTCTCTCGAACTGCTGCGCGACGGAAAAACGGAACCGGTCAAACTGGGGGACGATGCCACTCTGGGCGTAAGTTCGCATGCCGCGGAAAATGTGGAAGCCGCCGCAGTGTTTGTCGGCTATGGCCTGACGGTTGCCGAATCTCATTATGACGATCTGGCAGGCCAGGACTTGAAGGGCAAGATCGTAGTCCTGGTTACCGGCGGCCCCAGCGACATGCCAGGCCCGGTAAAAGCGCATTATCAATCAGGGGAAGAGCGGCGGAAGGCGCTGGCGAAAGCAGGCGTGATCGGCACCGTCACCATCCAGAATCCCAAGACCGCTGAGGTGCCCTGGTCGCGCACCGCGGCGTCGCGCTTCCAGCCTCGCATGGAACTGAGCGATCCTGGTCAAGGCGTGCCGCCTCCGCTCCCGCTGAGCATTACATTCAATCCTGCGCGTGCTGAAATGCTCTTTGCGGGCAGCGGCTATACCTTTCAGGAAATTCTTGCTGCCCTTGACGCTGATAAGCCCCTGCCCCATTTTCCGCTGGCGGTGGCGATCCACGCGCGCGTGGGCCTGGTTCGTTCGCAGGCAAAATCTGAGAACATCGTCGGCCTTCTTCCTGGCAGCGATCCGCAGCTCAAAAAAGAATATGTGGTGGTCAGCGCCCACCTCGACCACCTTGGGATTGGCGCGCCGGTGAAAGGCGACCGCATTTACAACGGCGCAATGGACGATGCTTCCGGGGATGCATCCCTGATTGAGATTGCCCGCTCCATGAAAGATGCACGGCCGAAGCGCTCGATTTTATTTCTCTCTGTCACCGGGGAGGAGAAAGGCGAGCTCGGCTCTCAGTATTTTGCGGCGCACCCCACCGTCCCTGGCCCCATCGTCGCCGACATCAACATGGATATGTATCTTCCGCTGTTTCCGTTGAAGTATCTTGAAGTTCAGGGTCTGGACGAGTCCACGCTGGGCGACGATATCCGCGCTGTTGCGGGAGGAGCGGGAGTGCGGATACAGGCCGACAAGGAACCCGAGCACAACCGCTTCATCCGCAGCGACCAATACAGTTTCATCAAGAAAGGTGTACCGGCGCTGGCATTCAAATTCGGCTGGGTGGCTGGTACTCCTGAAGAGAAGACTTTTAAAGCCTGGTATGCCGAGCGCTACCATGGCCCCGCAGATGACCTCACGCAACCGGTCGACCTGGCAGCCGCAGCACAGTTCGACGCTATCCTTAAAGCTCTAGTCTTGCGTGTGGCCGATGCGGATCAACGCCCGGCATGGAAGCCAACAAGTTTCTTCCGCCGCTTCGCCCAGTGAGTCTCTCCACGGGCAGAGAAGCTGGCTTGGATGCTGAGCTTTGGTTTTTCTGTATTAGGGCGCGATGAAAAACATTTCTTGGAAATGTTCCTACCGGCGCACCAGCGCCACCGCGGTCAGATCATCACGACGTCGCGGGCTACTCGAATTCAGAAAGTCCCGAATGCGCGACCAGGGATGATTGCCGAAGTCATAGGCCTGCCGCAGCACTTTATCGCATATCTGCGCTGCTGTCTCTGCATGGCAATGTTCCAACAGCCGCTCTACGCGTTTGGCGCCGAATTCACTGCCGCCTCGCCGGCTCTCAATGACGCCCTTGGTCACCAGGAGCAGCTTATCCTGAGGTTCGAAAGCCAGGACCGTCGGCTCATACGTCACATGCGTGAAAAGACCAAACGGAACCCCGCCCCGCTCCAGAACACACGCGCTCCTAGCATCGCGAAAGACCGCAACAACACGCCCCGCATTGCAATATGTCAAAATGCCGAGCGTTGTACTAAAGCAGCCCAGAAAGGTTGGGGCAAATCGCACCCCGCCGGCAGCCTCCATCAGCGATCGATTCACCTCATGGGCAAGAGTCGCGACGGAGTCCGACTCATTCGTATCGTCAGCGCTGAATAACTCCAGGGCGCTTTGCCGGAACGCAACCTGGGCCTCGGCTGCAATCGCATGGGCTTCCTCCCGAGGACCCGCAATATCGGTCAACAGGAACACCAGCCGGGAACCAATCGTCAGGCCATCAAAAAAGTCCCCACCGCTGCGATCCGAATGGTATCGCGCACTGACATCCAGACCTTCCAGCTTGGTTAATTTGACCGGACAAGGAGTCGGGCCGGCGGCGCTTGCGGGACGGACGCCCAACTCGGTTAGAAAAGAAGCCATCGTTTCCTTTTGCACAAAGATGACAAGATTCAGCTGGTGCGTGGGAGCGCCGCGTTTCTGCCTGAAATGTCCCTATGCGCGCGAGTTTCGCCGGTGAAGGCATGGTACTACCGTAATTAGGCAGGGCGAAACGGATTGCAACAATACACCAACTGGGTGATTGCTCGGGTTCGTAGGATACTGAAGACCCTATCAGGAGATACCCATGGCAGTTGAGATACGAATTCCGGCCGTTTTGCAGATTGGAGGAGGCTCATTTTCCACGGTGGCCGCCCTGCTTCAACGGCTCCGCTGCGAGCGGCCATTAATTGTGACCGATCCGTTTCTGATGAAGAGTCAGCTGGCCGTAAAACTTGCTGCACAAATACGCGATGCTGGACTAAGCTGTGAAATCTTCCATGAGACTGTGGCGGACCCCACCACCACCGTTGTCGAGGCAGGCGCCGGCATCTTTAGGTGCGGCGGACACGACAGCCTCGTAAGCCTTGGCGGCGGTAGCCCGATTGACACGGCCAAGGCCATCGCCATGTTATCCGCCAACCAGGGTAAGGTCAGGGACTATCGGGTTCCCCAACCGATTCCGTTGCCTGGTCCGATGCACGTCGCGATTCCGACTACCGCCGGCACGGGATCAGAAGTCACCCGGTTCACCGTAATCACCGACTCGGAGAGCGGGGAGAAAATGCTGCTGGCGGGCGAACATCTTCAACCCACAGCCGCTGTGGTGGACTATGAACTAACGCTGACCATGCCGGCCAGGCTCACGGCCGATACCGGTACCGACTCGCTCACGCACGCCATCGAGGCATTTGTCAGCCGCAAGGCAAATCCATTCACCGACGCGCTTGCGCTCTCTGCCATGAAGACCATCTGGAGAGAGCTTCCTATCAGCTTCCGTGAACCCGGCAATCGGCCAGCGCGTGAAGCGATGATGCTGGCCGCAACCCAGGCAGGGATAGCATTCTCCAACGCCAGTGTCGCCCTGGTGCACGGAATGAGCCGGCCCCTGGGTGCACACTTTCACATCCCGCATGGGCTTTCGAACGCCATGCTCTTGCCCGCCGTAACGGCGTTCTCAGTGCAATCGGCCGTCGATCGCTATGCGGCATGCGCCCGTGCCATGGGCCTGGCCCAGGCGCACGACAGCGATGAAGCAGCGGTTGATCATTTGGTAGGTGCGTTACACCGTAGAAACAAGGAACTCCAGGTTCCGTCGCCTAAAGAATGGGGCGTTCCGGAGGAGCAGTACTTTGCGCTGCTGGGCACGATGGCGACGCAGGCCCTTGCTTCAGGATCGCCTGCAAATAATCCGCGTCTTGCAACAGCAACTGAGATCGAACAACTTTACCGCCAAACATGGCAATGACCAATCATCTCATCTGGGCCGCTGGGCTCTTCGGCCATCTCGTGCTGCTCACGGTCCTGTTTGTGCGCAGGCGTGTGGCGCGATTTCCCTGGTTCACCCTGCTCATCCTCTTCTATTTTTTGCGCTCGGTAGGGCTTGAAGCCGCCTTGCGTCTTTCCGGCCATCCGGCGCGCCAGTTCACCACGGTCATCCTGGATCTGATGGATGTTCTCCTGCAGTGCGCAGTGTTAGCCGAACTAACCTGGATCGCGCTGCGCCCACTGGGTGGGGTCCGCCGCTTTACCCTGCCTTTGCTTCTCGTAGCCAGCGGCGTGCTTATGGTGATCCGCCTGGCCCCGGCAGGTCATTCTTCGCTACGTTCACTCCTGGTTTTGATGCATTTCCTGCTCTCTGTGCTGATGGTGGAGTGGGCGATCGTGCTCGCCTTTCTGCTCCGGCCTTTGCGTCTCTCCTGGCGCAGTCACGTGGTCGCCATTAGCCTTGGGCTCGGAATCTATTCAGCATCCCTGTTGGCCGGGGGCGGGTACTTCACTACCGGACGTGAGATGCGCGACTACGTTTTCTTCTCCTTCTTTCGCGTCTCTGTCTACCTGCTGATCCTCTTTTGGTGGGCAGTGACCCTCTCGTTCGCCGAACCTGCTGGATAGCAATTTCGCATGCAAAGGCAAGAAGCGGATAGCTCGCTGGGCCATGCCGTTTCAATCTGGTTGCATGCATAGAAACGTCGAACCCTCGATCCTCTATTTCGGCACTCCGGTTGTACTCATCAGCACCAGGAATCTTGACGGAACCTGCAACGTTGCGCCGATGTCTTCCGCTTGGTGGCTGGGCTGGAATTGTATGTTGGGCCTGGGTGCCAGGTCCCATACTGCGCAGAATCTGTTGCGGGAGAAGGAATGCGTCCTGAATTTGCCTTCGGTGGAGATGACGAGCGCAGTGAATCGGCTCGCACGCCTCACTGGATCAGATCCAGTTCCTCCGCATAAGCTTTCGATGGGCTATCGCCACGAAAAGGATAAGCTCAGGGTTGCCGGCCTTACCTCCGCCACATCCGGCTTGGTCAACGCGCAAAGAATTACTGAATGCCCGGTGCAACTGGAGGCGGTGCTCGAGACCACACGCCCATTCGGCACCCGTCCGGATAAGGCCTGCACGGCCATCGCGTTCGAGGTGAGGATCGTTCGCACCCACATCGACGAACGCATTCTGATGGAGGGATTCGAAAATCGAATTGATCCTGACAAGTGGCGCCCACTCATCATGAGCTTTTGCCAGTTCTACGGCCTGGGCGAGAGGGTATGGCAATCGACGTTGGCAGAAATACCCGAAGCCGCGTATCGCCCGGTAGCTCAAATGGCACGCTGATGGTGGATCCGGAGAAGTAACCGCACGTCCCTACTTAGTCCCCAACGCACGCCCTGCCGCGGCGCCGGATGCCCAAGCCCACTGGAAGTTAAAACCGCCCAGGTGACCGGTCACGTCAACCACCTCTCCAATGAAATAAAGCCCGGGAACCTTGAGGCATTCCATCGTTCGCGCATTCAGCTCGCCCGTATCGACACCACCCGCCGTGACTTCTGCCTTTTCGTAGCCTTCAGTCCCGGAAGGATAGACAGTCCAGTGGTGCAGCGCGCTCTCCGCCTGATCGAGACCCGCGTTGGTCCAGGCGGGCCGGGGCTCGAGCGCCAGCCAGCGGTCGGCCAAGCGATGCGGCAGAACACCACGCAGCGCAGCTCGGGCAGCGGCTAAATCACGTTGCGCGCGAACAGGCCCAGTCCAGGACCGTTCCGGCGCAAGATCAATCTCCACCTTTTCCCCAAGCCGCCAGTAAGACGAAACCTGCAACACCGCCGGCCCACTGATACCCCGATGAGTAAAAAGAAGTTTTTCCCGGAACCTCCCGCTTCCTGCAGAAGCCACGACCTCAGTCGAAACCCCCGCCAGATCCGCGTAGCTCCTGAGGTCCTGAGAAGCAAAGGTGAGCGGCACCAGGGCCGGCCGGCAGGGGTGAATCTTCAAGCCAAACTGCTGCGCGACCTGGTAGCCAAAGGGGGTAGCGCCCATTTTCGGAATGGAAAGACCTCCGCTGGCGATCACCAGAGAGGGCGCGTAGAACTCCCCACGGTCTGTCTGTAAATAGAAACCCTGCTCGACCCTGGCCACCCGGGCATTGAGGAGAATCGTTACCCCGGCAGAAGCGCACTCCTGTTCCAGCATGGAAACAACGTCACTCGCCCTACGGTCGCAAAAGAGTTGCCCCAGCGTCTTCTCATGCCAGGGAATTTGATGCTTCTCGACTAACTCCAGAAAATCCGCCGGGGTGTAACGGGCCAGCGCAGACTTGGCGAAATGAGGATTGGCGGAGAGGAAGTTTTCCGCCGTGGTGTGCAGGTTGGTAAAGTTACAGCGGCCGCCACCGGAGATCAGGATCTTTTTGCCAATGCGGTTGGCATGATCCAGCAGCAGAACCCGTCGCCCCCCGCGGCCTGCGTGCATGGCACAGAAAAGGCCGGCGGCTCCGGCTCCCACAATGAGCACGTCATAATGGGAGCCGCTGCGGCTGTCAGATATGGCAGGAGACCGCGCCGCGCTTCTCCAGGTACTTCTGGTGGTACTCCTCGGCGCGCCAGAAGGTCTCCGCCGGCACCACCTGGGTGACGATCGGCTTCTTAAACGCCTTTTGCTCAGTCAGGCGGGTAATGGTCGCTTTCGCCGCCGCCTCCTGCTCGGGCGTGTGAAAAAATACCACGCTGCGATATTGTGCTCCCCAGTCCGGGCCCTGACGGTTGAGCTGAGTGGGGTCATGCAGCTCAAAAAACAAATCCAGTAAGCGTTGGTAGCTTACCTTCGCGGGATCGAACTTCACGTCCACCACTTCCGCGTGCCCGGTGCGATCGGTGCATACGTCCTTGTAGGTTGGATTGTCGAGTTTGCCGCCCTCGTAGCCGACGGCGGTCTCGGTCACTCCCGGCTCCTGCTGAAAACGAGCCTCGACCCCCCAAAAGCACCCTGCGCCAAATGTTGCTGTCTCCATAAATCCTCCGTTTACTTGTTAGATGGGGATGAGCGGGTTTTGATCCGTTTGCGAACGGGGCGTGGCAAAGCCGCGGGCCCCGACCTGGGGCGCCGCCGAGGTTGCTCTGATGCCGCAGCCTTCCTTCGCGACGCCCTCTTAAGCTGGGTTACTTCCTCGTCGCTCAACTCACGCGTTTCGCCCGGGGGCACATCGAGCACCAGCGGTCCGAAGCCAACCCGCCTGACCTTCTCGACAAAATGCCCGACCTCTTCGAACATCTTGCGAATCTCTCGATTCTTGCCCTCGGTCAACACCACCTCGTACCACGGATTGTCAGTGTCGCGAACCAGGCTGATTTTCGCCGGCTGGGTCATCACCCGTCCTTCGCGCTCACCCCGGCGTCCGCGCTCAATCATCACCCCGCGGCGCAGCTGCTCCAGCTCGCCTTCGGTGGGCTTGCCACTCACTTTCACCAGGTAGGTTTTTTCCACTTGTGACGCCGCGCTGGTGAGCACGTTGGCCAGCTCGCCATCGTTGGTCATCAAGAGCAAGCCTTCGCTCTGGTAATCCAACCGGCCCACGGGAAAAACGCGAGCCCCGGCGCGAGCAAAAAACTTCATTACCGTCGGCCGGCCTTCGGGATCGGAAACCGTGGTGACCACCCCTTTGGGCTTGTTGAGCATGAAGTAGCGGAATTGCTGCGGTTTTTTGAGCAGCTTGCCATCAACGCGGACATGATCCCGCTCCGGGTCGGCCTTGGAGCCCAACTCGGTGACAGTCTGACCATTCACCTGCACCCGGCCGGAAATGATCAGTTCTTCCGCCTTGCGGCGCGAGGCGATCCCGGCAGCAGCCACAATCTTCTGCAAACGCTGCTCGTTGCGCTCGCCCTCCGGGATGATGGTCATACCTGGTGCTCGGCCTGCGGCTCTGCCGGCGCTTCCTCGGCGATCTGTTCTGCGGCGGGTTCTTGTGCAGTTTGCTCTGCTTCTGCAGTGGGCTGCTCTGCTTCGGCACTGAATTGGGACTCAGTGGCACCATCGTCCGCGACGAGATTGGCGGCATCTTGCGCTTCGCCTTCTGCTTCAGACTCAGCCAGTTCGCTGGCCATCTTCTCGAACTCTTCCATGCTGGGCAAATCGTTCACATCTTTCAGCCCAAACCGGAGCAGAAACTCCTTGGTGGTCTTGTACAGGATGGGGCGCCCAATCACCGGCTTTCTTCCCGCCGTGGTGATCAGCTTGCGGCTGACCAGGCTGCCGAGCACTCCTCCCGAATCGACGCCGCGGATCTCGCTGACCTCTGGCGCCGTCACGGGCTGCTTGTAAGCAATCACCGCAAGGGTTTCCAGGGCCTGCAGCGAGAGCTTCATGGGCGGCTTCAGGCTCTTCACAAAGCCACGCACCGCATCGTGATATTCCGGCTTGGTCGCCATGCGGTAGCCACCGGCGATCTCCCGGATCTCCATACCGCGCTCGCCACTCGCGTATTCGGCGATGAGTTCGTCCATCACTTGCTGCAAGACTTGCCGGACCTGGCGGTCGCGCTGACGAGCGATTTTCTTCTCGTCGCCCTCACTGCCTTCCGCCTTAACCGTTGATTCATCTTCGACTGCGGGGGCAGCACCTTCCACCGCGGGAGCATCTTCAGCGACAGCCTCAGGGGCCAGACCGTCCGAGGCGATCTGCTCGGTCGCCGGTTCGGCAGGGGCCTCAGTCAATTCCGGCGAAACCTCGGCTGCGAAAATCGCGGCCAGCTGGGCCAGCGTGACTGGCTCTTCGGCTGCATAGACCACGGCTTCTAATTTGGCTTTCAGACTCATGGGGGATCAACGGCGCCCCAAAAAAGAACAGGCGCCTCGATTCATAGTATCGAAGCACCTGTCTTTTGGCTCGTCTTTGATTGGCCAGCTTACCCCTTGGGAGCAAACTGCACAAAGATCCAGAAGAGGCCGGCAGCCATGAGAGCAGCCACTGGTAAGGTGAAGACCCAGGCCGCCGCAATATTGCGGATGGTCGACCACTGCAGCCCGCTCTTATTGGCCATCATGGTTCCGGCCACGCCGGAGGAGAGGACGTGGGTGGTACTGACCGGTAGCCCGTAGCTATCCGCCGCCCAGATGGTAAACATCGCCACAATTTCGGCCGAAGCACCCTGGCCGTAAGTGAGGTGGGTTTTCCCGATCTTTTCGCCTACCGTGACGACAATGCGCTTCCAGCCAATCATGGTGCCCAAGCCGAGAGCGATTGCCACCGCCACCTTGACCCACGGTGGGATGAACTTGGTGGAGAGATCGAGTTTCTTCTTGTAATTCGCCATCACCGCCGTTTCCTCCGGGGTGAAGGTCGGCTTCTTTGACTTGGCGAAAAGACGGAGTGCCTCACTCGAGATATACATGTCGTTGCGGATGTTCGATTGCTGATTGGCCGGCACGGCCTTCAGAGTCTTGTACTGGAGGACTTCATGTTCGATCTCGAGGATCATCTGGCGTTCCGCCAATATCGTGGTCGGAGTTTGTTTCTTGGACTGGAGGTATTCGGTCAAATCAGCGCGCGGATCATCGATGACGGCGTTCGAGTCAACGTGCGCAGTCATTACCTTGGCGGCCTGTTCAGATACGGCAGCGAAATCCTGAACCTGGCTGTAACCAACCGCGTGGTTGAGCGCATACGCAGTAGGCACCGTGCCGATCAGAATCAGCATGATGAGTCCCATGCCCTTTTGCCCGTCATTCGAGCCGTGGAAGAAGCTGACGCCGGTGCAGGTCAGTACCAGCAGGCCACGAATCCAAAACGGGGGCGGTGCGTCACCCTTGGGCGCCTCGAAGAGGCGCGGATCCTTGATGACGAACTTGAGCAGAAGCAGTAACACACCGGAAAGGACGAACCCAACGATGGGAGAAATGAGCAGCGAACGGAAGACGTTGCCCACCTGCGACCAATCCACGCCCGAGGTGCCATTGGCACCCTGCATCAACTGATTGGCGACGCCGACGCCGATGATGGAACCGATGAGGGTATGCGAGCTGGAGGCCGGCAGTCCGTACCACCAGGTACTCAGGTTCCAGAGGATCGCCGAAACCAGCAGGGCGAAAACCATGGCGAATCCGGCGCCCGATCCCACCTTGAGGATCAGCTCGACTGGAAGCAGCGAAACCACGGCGAAGGCGACCGCCCCGGAAGACAGCAACACCCCGATCAGGTTCCACATGCCAGACCACATCACGGCAATATGCGGTTCAAGAGAGTGGGTGTAGATCACGGTGGCCACCGCATTGGCAGTGTCGTGAAACCCGTTAACGAACTCAAACCCCAGCGCGATCAGCAACGCGATACCGAGCAGGGTGTACGCCGTTACCGAGGTGTTGTGCGGGACCGCAAACAGGTCGCCCAGGAGCTGGGACGCTGCCCATCCGATACCCCCAACAAGCACAATCCCAAAGATGATCATCGGGATCTTGCCCTGTTTCCGGTTCAGTTTGTCATGTACGGACTTATTGCCAGGGGGATTCAAAACTGCAGAGGATCCTTCGTTCACGCGCACACACTCCAACACTTATAGGGTTTGGCAACGGTACCAAAGTGCGTCGGCTGCCAGTATGAATTGTGGTACCCCGGATTGTTAAAATCCCGAGAATTTCGACCAGCAGCCGCTAACGGAACCTGGTCACCCCAGGACGCAGACCCAACAACTAACGCCAGTCGTCGGTAGCCTGGATCAGCCCCTGGTTCACGACCGTTTCGAAGGATGGATGCTTCTTGATGTAAACCTCGCTGAAGTTGTTGTCCTGCCTCAGCAGCACCGCCTGCAGCCGCACCAGCTCAAGCAGGGCAAGAAACATGCAAATGAGCGCCCGCTCCGAACGGGTGTTTTTCAGCAGGCTGCTCAAAGACACGGGCCTGTCTTCCATAATCAGGCGGCGCCGCACATAGTCCAGCATCTGCGAAACAGTCACCGCTTCCTCGTCGACATCGAGCACCGGTCTCTGCCGCGCCCGATCGAGGATTTCCCGGAAGACGCGCACCAGGTCAACCGTATCCGCAGCGATCTCTTGCTCTGCACCCTCTTCATGGATGAACTGGCGGATCGCCGGATTGGTCCACGTAGCAGCCTCGATCTGCTGCTTCTGCAGCAGCATCTGAGCCGCATTTTTGAAGCGCTCGTGCTCCAACAGCCGCTCCACCAGCTCCCGCCGCGGATCCTCCTGCTCGCCCTCTGCTCCCTCCGCCGAAGTCCGGGGAAGAAGCATGCGGCTCTTAATGTGGATCAAGAGTGACGCCACATAAATGAAGTCAGCCGCTGCATCCACCTCGGTCTGCTTCAGACCTTCTACGTAGGCCAGAAATTGAGCGGTGATCTTACCGATGGGGATGTCATAAATATCGATGTCCTGCTTGCGGATCAGATCGAGCAGCAGGTCAAGAGGTCCGTCGTACACCGCCCCCACCGTGATGCTGTAGGGCGATGCGCTTTCTTCCCGCTTTTTGTCGCGCGTTTCTTCGTTCATAGTGCGCGCTCTCCAGACTCCGGTTGCAGCAGGTGCATCGCTTCCCTCACCTGCTTCATGGTTTCTTCGGCTCGTGCCCGAGCCAGTTCCGAACCGCTGTGCAGAACATCGTGGACCAGGTGAGGCTGCTCCTCATATTGCCGCCGCCGCTCTTGGATAGGCTCTAATTCGGCCACGATCGCGTCCGCCGCCCACCCCTTGCACTCAATACACCCAATGCCGGCCGACCGGCATCCTTCATAAACCTTGAGCAGCGTCTCCGGGCTGGAAAAGACCTTATGCAGATCCCCTACCGGGCATACATCGGGATCGCCCGGGTCGCTGCGCCGCACCCGCGCCGGATCGGTCACCATGGTCTTCAACTTCTGCCGCACCACTGGCGGCGGATCCGTCAACAGAATGGTATTCCCATAGCTTTTTGACATCTTCCGCCCGTCGGTGCCGGGTAGCTTGGGCGAGGGAGTCAATAATACCTGCGGCTCTGGCAGAATCGCACTTCCCCCTTCGCCCGGATACAAGTGGTTGAAGCGCCTGGCCACTTCCCGGGCGACCTCCACGTGGGCCACCTGGTCCTGCCCCACGGGCACAAAATCAGCCTGGTAGATCAGGATATCGGTCGCCATCAGCAGCGGGTATCCGAGGAAGCCATACGTCGTCAGATCCTTATCTCCCAACTGCAGTTGTTGCTCTTTGTAAGTGGGTACGCGCTCCAGCCAGCCCAGGGGCATACTCATCCCCAGCAACAAATGCAACTCTGCGTGCTGCGGTACCAGGGACTGCACAAACAGCACGCAACGCTCCGGGTCGAGGCCCGCCGCCAGCCAATCGAGCGCCACATCCATGATGTTTTGCCGCACATTCGAGGTGTCTGCGTAATCGGTCGTCAGCGCGTGCCAGTCGGCGATAAAGAAGTAGCAGTTGTAGACGTCTTGCAGGCGCACCCAGTTATAAAGGGCGCCCATATAGTTGCCGAGATGCAATTTGCCGGTGGGGCGCATGCCGCTCAGCACGCGTTTCAATTGGTTACGATTGGGGTGACTCACTGGCTCGATTGTACGGAAAAGCTTCAGATCGAGAGCAGCAAAACACGGAAGAAGCCCAGTACCGGGTTCACGATCGCCATGGTCACTCCTCCGCCAAAAAGCAGCATAATAAAAAGGCTCAGGATGCCCAGACGGTCGTAAATCGGCTGCCACCGGTACGGCAGCATATGGCGAAAGATGTGGCTTCCGTCCAGCGGCGGCAGGGGAAGCAAATTGAAGGCGGCCAGAAACAGGTTCAGCAGCATACCAATAAAGAAAATTAAAGACAGCGGGTAAGCCACCGGGCTCACCGTCAGCAGCTGAGGATCGAGCCGGCTGATGCCGCCCATCGCGACCGAGTGCACGCAGAGCAAACCGATGGCAGACGTCTTGGCGATAACAATCAACACCAGCAACGAAACCACCGAACCGATGACATTGCTGACCGGGCCGGCCAGCGTGACGAGGATATCGTCGCGTACCAGGTTCTTGAAGTTGCGCGTGTTCACCGGCGTTGGCTTGGCCCAGCCAATCAACGGGATACGCGTCACCATGGCCACCAGGGGCAGCATGATGGTGCCGACCGGATCGATATGCTTGAGGGGATTGAGAGTAATCCGGCCCAGCATGCGAGCCGTTTGATCTCCCAGTCGCGAGGCCATCCATCCGTGTGCCGACTCGTGAAGACTGAGCGCGAACAGCAACACCACAAATTCGCAAATGCCCAGGACGATCTGAGGAGTTCCCATGGGAAGCCTGATGTTAGCACGCCGGCCAGCGCTAAGTACGTTTGCTATCTTCTCCCTGGGCGACTTCCAAGCCTGGCTTTCTGGCTTTAATCTCGCGCGCCGGAACCCCTCCCCAGATGGAGTGCGCCGGTATATCGTGAGTGGCCACGCCCATTGCGCCCAGCATGGAGTCTTCCCCGGTCTTAACCCCCGCCATCACTGACGAGTGATAGGTGAGCCGCGTGCCGGGACCGATCTCGGTGGTGACATTCTCAATATCGTGGGAGTCGTTGGTGCTATGCCGATGCGAGTACACCGCCCCATAATCGGATATCGAAGTTCCTTTGCGGATGATGAGCTCTCCCCGGTCATCGAGCATCACGAATTTGTGAATGGTGCAGTCGTCTTCGATGGTGAGGTTGTAACCGAAACTGAACTCAACCCCGTGGAAGATCTTCACGTTTTTGCCCACGTGTTTGAAGATGTGCTTGGCTAGCATTTTGCGAAAGCGAAAACCCAGCCAGTGGTTCAGTCCCAGTGCCGAGCGGTCGAACATCTGCCAGAAGTAGATCAACGGCTTGCGTTCGCAATATCTTTCCTTATCAACGTCGCCGTAGTACTCCGGTTCCAGGGTCACGTTGGCCGGGTCCAAAGACATCTGCAGGACGTTGCCCGGCAACTCGGAAATCAGCGAGGTGTTAAGTTTTCCTCCGTGGGGACGGCCAAGGTAAATCTGGTGCAGCGAGTCGCGGACGATTTCCCCCCTCAGCCGGGATTCCTTATGACGGGTGAATTCTTCGTCCAGATGGCACAGCCAGCGCCGGTATAGCTCCTCGGCTTCGGCGGTAGGTTTCACGTCACGATACTGGTATCTCGCCATGGTTAAGCGTCCTTATGTCCAGCATACGATGCTATTGAATGCTGAACACGGCGTAAACGGTCGCGGAAGCAGTCACCTTGTGCGCGCTGATGCTGAGTGGCTCGACCTTCTGCGCGGCCGGTCCGGCCGCCATCGCGCCTGCGGCCCTCATCATCAGCGGCTGCGGCCCTCGCGAAGGCGCCTCATTGCTGGCGTACACCAGGGCGCCAAGGCTGGCGTTCAGCCCACCAGCCATTTGCTGGGCGATCTGCCGGGCGCGATCCAGTGCCAGCTTCGCAGCCCTGGCCTGCAGGCCGTCTTCATCCTGCACACTCCAGGTCATCTGGCCGCTTTGATTGGCGCCTGCCTTGATGGCTACATCGAGAACTTTGGCGCCATTCCCGGCTGCCGTTTTCACGCTCCAACCCTGCTGTACCTGGAACTTGCGCTCGGCTTTCTCGGCCGGAGTCCAGTCCTGGTTGGTGTACTGCTGGACGGGGGTGATGCTCTGCGACTCGCTCTGAATCGCGTCCTGCGGAACGCCGGCCGCTTTCAACGCCGCGGCAATTGCGTTTGAGGTTTTCGAGCCCGCAGCATAGGCGGAGTCTTGGTCAGCCCCGTACTCAACGAAGCCGATCTGCACGGTTACGGTGTCGGCTTGAGCTTCGGCGTCGGCGCTGGTGGTCACGGCGATGGTTCGGTTATCTTTGCTGACCACAATCTGTTGCGCGTAGTTGGGTATCGCTACCGCAGCCAGCAAAACCATGCCGGCAATCGGTCGTAGTGAAAAAGCCATCGTGCAAACTCCTTTTGGCGTTGATCAACAGTATGCGGTTTTCTCAAAGTTGACCACCGGCTCTTCCGGCCCACGGCGGATGAAAGAAGTGTCCTCACAATCCGCTCCGTTCCTCCCACCACTCCGTCCGGGTGCCCCTCGCTCGCACCAGCGTACGTGGGACGAAAACGATGGGCGAAGCCCGACCAAGGTCCGTTTTTGTCTCTCCCCGAACCAATAATCGGGTGCCCCATCCTTCGCGCTCTTTGCGAAGGGTGGGAGAAGGAGAGTGCGCGGGGAAGGGCTTCGGGTGGGAAGTAGTGTATCCCACCCTTCGCAAAGAGCGCGAAGGATGGGGCACCCGATCATTTGCTTCTTGCGCAAATGTAATGGTTCTTCCCGCCGGTCAGCCAAATTTGCGTAGCTGCGCCAGCAGCCGCAGACCGGCACCTGAGTCGATAGCGTCCGCCGCACAGCGGACACCCGCGGCAAAGTCCGCTGCACGGCCGGCGATCACCAGCGCGGCTGCTGCATTGAGCAAGACAACGTCTCGCCGAGGCCCGGGCTCACCCTCCAGAATGTCGTTCGATCAAGGAAGCGTTCCCGGCTGCATCACATCCCTCCAACGCGCTCAGCGGCGCCTGCTGCAAACCAGCATCGCCTGCTTCCAGGGTGAAGCTGCGTACGGTATGCTCCCGCACCTCAACGACCTCGCTGACACCGTTGAGGGTCAGTTCATCCAGGCCATCTCGTCCGTGAACCACAAAAGCATGTCTCACCCCAAGCCGTGCCAGGCTTTGGGCCACCAGTTCCAGACTAGCGAAGACGCCGACCACCTGCGACCGGGCTCCGGCAGGATTAGCCAGCGGACCGGCCAGATTGAAGATGGTGCGGAAGCCCAACGCCCGGCGGATCGGTTGTACGCGCTTCATGGCCGGATGCAAAGCCGGAGCATACAGAAACATGAACCCTGTCTGGCGCAGGCATTCCACTGCCTTCTCCGGCTCCAGCACAACCGGGACACCCAATGCCTCCAGTACATCCGCAGAACCGCACTTCGAGGTAACGCCTCGATTGCCATGCTTGGCTACCTTGACCCCTGCCGCAGCCGCCACCAGCCCGGCAGCGGTCGAGATATTGAAGGTTCCCTGGCCATCGCTTCCCGTACCGCAGGTATCCACGAGCTGCTCCTTTCCGCTTCGGTCAAGGGGATGGGGGTGCTCATCGCGCGCA
>CAVXRU010000004.1:0-22399 GCA_963763905.1 uncultured Acidobacteriaceae bacterium
GCAAATGAAGTATCTCTGCCTGGGCGGCATAGGCGCTGTAAAGTAGTAAATAAAGGAAAACATATGAGCGATAGCGTAATTTCTTCCGACGCCGCGATGACCAGCCAGGAAGTGTCCGAATGGACCAAAAAGCTGAATTACGGCACCTGGCGCTACCAAAAGAGCTGGAACCCACTGCACATCGTGGATGCGGAAGGATGCTACTTTACCGACGGAAACGGCAAACGCTACCTCGACTTTTCCGCGCAATTGATGTGCTGCAACCTGGGGCACAAGAATCAAGCCGTGATTCAGGCGATTGAAGAGCAGGCGCGGAAATTGGCCTATATCATGCCGTCCTACGCGACGGATACCCGGGTCGAGCTGAGCCGTCTGCTGCTCGAAGTTTTACCTGAGGGGCTGACCAAGTTCTTTTTTACTACGTCAGGCACCGAGGCCAACGAGGCGGCTTTCAAGATCGCCCGCATGTATACGCGCAAGACCAAGATCATTGCCCGTTATCGCTCCTATCACGGGTCCACCATGGCCTCGATCGCAGCGACCGGCGATCCTCGCCGCTGGCCCCTGGAGCCGGGGGGCAAAGGGCAGGGCTTTTTGTTTGCGCCCGAAGTCAATTGTTACAAGTGCCCCATCAAGCACACCTATCCCGAGTGCGGCATTGCCTGCGCGGATTACCTGGAACACATGATCAGCAACGAAAGCGACGTTGCTGCGGTGATCGTCGAGCCGGTGGTCGGCACCAACGGCGTCCTTGTGCCCCCGAAGGAATACATGCCCAGGCTGCGCGATATCTGTGACCGTCACGGTGTCCTGTTGATTGCCGATGAAGTCATGTCCGGCTGGGGCCGAACCGGGGAATGGTTTGCCATGAACCACTGGAATGTGAAACCAGACATTTTGGTGACCGCCAAGGGCATCACCTCGGCCTATGTTCCGCTTGGGCTGTGCGCGACCACGGGCAAGATTGCCGAATATTTTGAAGATCACTTCTTCGCTCACGGCCATACTTACGAAGCGCATCCGATCACCCTGGCCCCAGCCGTGGCCGCTATCAAAGAACTGCAACGGCTGGACCTGGTAAACCGCGCCCGTGAAATGGGTAAGTACCTGGGTGAGAAGCTGCACGCGCTCAAACCCAAACATCCGTCGATCGGCGAAGTACGTGGCCTGGGTCTTTTCTGGGCACTGGAAATGGTTAAAGATCAGGTCAATAAGACACCTTTCAACACGATGCAGGACAAGGTCGACGGAAAGGTAACTGTGGTGGATCGCGTGGCCGCGGAGATGATGAAGCGAGGAGTCAGCCTGCAGGCCTGGATCAGCCACTTCGTCATCGCGCCGCCCCTGATTATCGAGAAGCAGGAGATAGATTTCGCGGTTGAGCAGCTGGATCAGTCCCTGGCCATCGCCGACGCCGCGATCTGACGGAAACCTGATGCAGTGAGTGGGTGGCCCAGGTCTCGCTTCTGAGACCTGGGTTCTGCGGACAAATCAGCTAATCCGAGAAACCCAGGTCTCAAAATCGAGACCTGGGCCACCCACTTAACGTTAAGGGAACAGTGTGCTAGATACGCTTTAGGTCGTGTGCCAGGAGACGGTGAAAGAGATGCTCTCCCGTTTCCCGGCGAACGGAGAGCCGGCCGGCACCATAGGCACGCGAATGCAGTCCGCGCTGTACAGACTTGCAGATGTCCACATCCTCGGCCTGCACCCGTTCGCTCACCGCAACGCTCTCCGCGTTGTACTCCGGGGTGGTGTTCCCAAAAAAGAAATCAAAGACCACCAAACACTTCTCTTCGCCTAACGGGAGCACCAGGTTGATGTCCATGACGCCCTCATAAAGGTTGATCATGAAATTAGGGTAGAGCCAGTAATAGTAGGCGCGATCACCTGTCCGTGTCTGTGCGACAGACTGATCTTGAGAAGCCACCATGGGGCTCGATTGAAGCGAATAGTTCGCTCCATTCTCAATCGTGTATTCGGTGTAGTCGAGCACACTGTTGAGTGCCTTATGAAGATGCGGGACGTGATACCCGCCATCCAGATAGTTGTCGACGTAAACCTTCCAGTTACAAGCCAGCGTATAGCTCTTGCGGGTAAAGAAGCGCAAGCGCGAAGTGGAAATCCGCCCTGCCAGGTCGCCTAAAAAGTCTTCCAGCGCCGGCGCCTCTTCGTTTAAATGAACAAAAACGAAATTATCCCAGGTGGCTACCTGTACCGGGACCAATCCGTTCGCGTCACGATCAAAGTTACAAACACCAGCGAACTCCGGCGCACCCTTGAGCGAGCCATCCAGGCCATAAGTCCATCCGTGGTACGGGCAGCGCAGATGCTGGGCCACTCCAGACGGCGAGGTCATAACCGCAGCCGCGTGATGGCGGCAGACATTGTAAAATCCGCGCAGCTGACCGTCCGCTCCGCGAACCACGATGAGCGGCTCGCCCGCCAACTCGAAGGTGAAAAACTGCCCGGCGCTCGCCACCTGATCGACTCGCCCAACCGCGATCCAGTTGTTGGAGAACACCTGCTCGCGCTCCAACCGCCCGATCCGTTGATCGACATACCAGGCGGCGGGAATGGTGTAAGCGTACTCGAGCGGTGCTTCTTCGTCATAAAGCGCCAGCAAATCGGAGAGGGAATCGTTCATAGCGCGACCTCTCCCGCCAGAGCAGCCCGGGCACGGTTGATCGATTTTTGTCCCCGGAGATACACTGCCCTGCCGGAAAGCAGCAACACCAGCGTCATGGCGATGATCTTGAACAGTGTCATCCCTGGATTCCTCTCATCCTCGACAGGAAACGCCGATAGAACAATGGCCGCCGTAGTAGAAAAAAATCCCACGCAGGCCAGCGGGATGGCCACGCGCTTACCCCCAGGCAAGCGGAGCGCTCCGGGCGGATACGGAACCGATTGCAGCCTGATCATGGCAGCAAACACAAACAGATAAGGAATGAAGTAGGCGATCAGGCTCATACTCACCAGCAGTTCGTAGGTTGCCTTGACGCTGGTGCCTGCCTGGCTCAGCACTCCGAACAGTATTCCGGCAAGACCAAAGGAAATGAGCGCGACATAAGGAGTTTTCCAGCGTGCGTGGATGCGGCCAAAAACTGCCGGCAGATAATGATTGATACCCACTACGAAAGGCAATCGCGCGGTGGATGACAGATACGCCGCGGCCGCGCCAACATTGCTGATGCCGACCAACACCGCCACCGGCACAATTAAGGCAGTGATACCCAGCCGGCGGCAAAGGAAGTCGATCGCGGTCATAAATCCGCCCAGACCGCTGATGGTGCTCGAGGGCAGCGCGACCAGCATGGAAACCGTGCCCGCGAGGTAGCCGATGGTGATCACCACACCCGCTAATAGCAAAGCTCGAGGCACTACGCGGCGCGCGTCCTTGATTTCATCGCCCATAAACGAAGCGCATTCGCAGCCACTAAAGGCAAAAAAGATCGTGGACCAGAAGATGAGGTCGCGTACCTGAACCCGGGGAACGGCGCCCGCCCAGGTAAAATGGGTGGCTGAGCCAAAGCGTAAGAACGAGAGTGCACCCATAGCGATCAGAATGAGTACCGGCAGCGCCATTCCGATCGCCCCAAGATTATTGAGCCACTTACCAACCCCCAGTCCGATGACGTTGAGCACGGTAATCAGTACCAGCATGCCCGTGGTGAATAGAAGGAAATAAATATTCGAATCGGCAAGGTGGCTGGCGCGAGGAGAGACAAAGAGCAAACTGCTGGCGGCAAAATAGAGCACCGCTCCAAAGTAAGGCAGGTTGCTCATCCAGTAGGTCCAGGCTGCCATAAAGCCGGAAAATTCCCCGAAGGCTTCGCGGGTCCAGATGTAGAGGCCGCCCTCGTCGGGATAGCGCGAAGAAAGCTCGAGCACGCAGCCGGCAAGGGGTAAAAAGAAACCGAGAAATGCCAGCACCCAAACTGCGATGGAGGACTGTCCAGCGGCCGCCGCAGTTGCGATCCAGCGCAGGCTTAGGCCGCTGACAATATAGAACAGAAAAACATCGCGCAGACCGAGTGCTCGTTTAAGCTTTTCCGCCATTTCTACCTCAGGTCTTTAAGCACGGCCATGGCGGCGTTGCGGCCGTTCATGGCGATCACACTTCCTCCGGGATGGGTGCAGGCTCCACAAAGATACACTCCGGGCATCGAGGTTCGCGCTGCCAAACGGTGGCTCCACATGTTTCCCGGCAAGCACTCACCTTGAAAAATATGCCCACCCGTGAGGCCGACCTTTTCCTCAATATCCGGCGGCCCCATTACCTGGGCTTCCAGCACAGCATCGGGCAGGTTTGAACAGAAGCGGCCAATGGAATCGAAAGCCAGCTTACGTACCTTCTCCCGATGGTCATCCCAGGAGCCGGCAGCAAAGGTGTGCGGCACGTACTGCGCAAACACGCTCATGGTGTGTTGGCCGGCGGGGACCACACTTGCGTCATGCACGCTTTGGAAGTAAATCTCGCACCACAGATGCTTCGGCAATTCACCCTTGCGGCTGGCCGCGAAGCCGGCTTTCCATTCCGCAGGGGTCATCGGAGCATTGATCTGTCCATAGTGGTGAGCCTGTAACTGGCCGGGACGGGAAACGAAGTCCGGCAACTCGCTTAGCAAGACATTCAGTTTTACGGTGCAGCCTTCGATCGCCAGGTTCTCCACCTTTGAGCGGAAGTCAGAAGCCGCCGATTTCCCCAGCAAGCGAAGGGTGACCACCGGGTCGGCATTCGAGATCACCACTGGAGCGGAAATGCGTTCGCTGCCCTCCAGCCGAACGCCCTCTCCCGGCAGGATCTCTGCCACGGCAACCCCAGCGGCCACCACCGCCCCAGCTTCCTGCGCAGCGTCGCAGAAGTAGAACGAGACCATGCCCATTCCCCCCTGGACATAGCCCCACATGCCGGGAATGCCGCCTAGGCGGCCGGAAGAGTGGTGATAACGGATGGAGGCCGTGCCGGGGTCGAATGGGCTGGCGTTGGTGCCGATCACGCCCTGGCCTAGGTAGGCATATTGCAGGCGTTCATCCTCGAGATAATGCTCGACGAACTCGGCCATCGACCAATCGAACAGAACCCGGCGCGCTTCCTCATCCTTGCCCAGGCGGGCGTCAAGCTCTTCCGGGGTAGGAGCGTCGCCAATCCAAAGGTCACCATCGCCTGCCGGCCGCAAGGCATCTCGAAGGCGCCGGATCACTGCCGTCATGGCCATCCAGCCATGCACATCGCCAGGAGCGAAGCGGCGGATCTCAGCCTCGCAAGCGTCGTCGTCATCCCACAATTGCACGCTGCTGCCATCGAGAAAAGGCACAAAGAGGCCATTCGTCGCAGGCGTCCAATGAAACCCTCGTTCCACCAGACCCAACTCGTCCACTACGAGAGGATGCAGCAATCCGGCAAGATACGCGCACGGCGACATGCGCACCCCTGGGAAAGGCTCCTCGATGGTACAGGCGCCCCCCACCCGCGGGCGGCTCTCCAGCACCAGGACGCGTTTGCCCGCGCGGGCCAGGTAGGCGGCGCAGGCGAGACCATTATGGCCGGCGCCGACGATGATGGCGTCCCACGGCTGCGAAGCCAGTTGAGAAACGGGCGCCGGGAGTCCGATCTCGCCCAACACAGAGGCCGTGGGAGAAGTCATCTACGCTCGCCCCCGAATCCGATTGAGTTCCCGGCGATTGCGTTTCGATGGTCTTCCCGCGGGTAGAGTTTCAAAGCGCGGCATCGCCTTAAGCGCCTCTGCCAGTTGCAGACGCAACGCGCGGCTCGCTTCCGTCTCCCGGTACAACGTCTGCGCCACCGCTGCTGGACCCCGCACGTCGCTCAGAAGCAGCACCTCCACCTGGAATTCACCGCTGTCGTTCTTCACTTGTAACAGATCCCCTACCCGAACCGGGCGGGCACTCTTCGCCGGCTGTCCGTTCGACGTGATCCTGCCCAGCTCACAGGCCCGTGCCGCCAGGGCGCGAGTCTTGAAGAACCGCGCCGCCCAGAGCCACTTGTCCATCCGCACATCCTGATTCAATCTGCTATTCTCCTAGGCGAAGTTGGCATGTTACACAATTCTCGCATTCCGCTTAAGGGGATCTGGGGAGTGAAATGACGTTGGCGAGGGTCGCCGTCGATCTTGGGGCGGAAAGTTGCCGGGTTTCCTTGCTGCGGTGGAACGAAGGCACTCCGCGGATTACGCTGGTGCACAGAATCCCCAACGGTCCGGTAGCCCACGGAGATCACCTGCGATGGGATCTGCATGCGATCTGGGGCGGAGTCGAGGAAGGTCTGCGCCGATGCGCCTCGATCGCCGTGGAAGGCATCGCCTCGATCGCAGTTGATGGCTGGGCCACCGACTACGTTCGCCTGAACGAAGACGGCCTGGCGATGGCCGATCCGTTCTGTTATCGCGACCTGCGTAACATCGCTGCGGAGCAAGCAGTGCATGAGCGCATCAGTCTCCACCGGCTGTATGAGCTCACTGGACTGCAACGGTTACGTTTCAATACCGTCTACCAGCTGTATGCGGACCAAATGGCCGGCATTCCTCCCGCCGTACCCTGGCTTAATCTTCCTGAGTATCTGCTCTCCTTCCTGGGCGGAAGGCGGGTGGCCGAATACACCATGGCCACCCACACCGGCCTGGTGAGCGTAGCTACGGGAAACTGGTGTTCCGAAGTGTTCGCTGCGGTGGGGCTTGACCCGGCGGCCGCGCCGGAGTTGGTGGCGCCGGGAACCGACGTCGGCGTTTTAAAAGGACCGTTGGCGGAACTGCCCGCATTTCGGGGAACGCGGTTGATCGCTCCGGCCTGCCACGACACGGCCTCGGCCATCGCCGGCATTCCCGAAACCGCGGATGACTGCGCCTACATCAGTTCAGGCACCTGGTCTCTGGTGGGCGCACTCCTCGATCGGCCCTGCAACACCGAGCAGGCCTTTGAGAAAGACTTCACCAACCAGGGCGCGGTCGGCGGGCAAGTGTCCTTCCACAAGAACGTGAACGGGATGTGGCTGCTGCGGCAATCCATCGAGCATTGGAATCAGCATGGGAACGAAGGCTTCACCGTGCCCGATCTGATCGCGCGGGCCGACGGTCTACCGCCCCCGGACCATCTTTTTGAGGTGGATCAGGAGGACCTGATGCTGCCCGGCAATGTGCTGGCTCGCATCAACCAGCAGCGGCTGCGGGCGGGTTTCGTTCCACTCGATGAAGGGTCAGGGAACGCACCGGCCTTCACGAGTCTGATCTTGCACAGTCTGGCTGCTCGTTACGCAGAGGTATTTCGCGATTTGACCGAGGTGACGGGGAAGCAATTGCGCCAGCTCTACATCGTGGGTGGTGGCAGCCGCAACATGTTGCTCAACCGGCTCACCCGGCAAGCCACGGGGCTCGATGTCCATTGTGGCTACGTCGAGAGCGCTACCATCGGCAATTTCGCGATCCAATTGGCGGCTGGGGAAAAGGGGAATCCAGGTAAACATGAAATAGCCAAGTGGGCCGTAACGCTGGAGAACGCCCTCGAGACTTAAGCCGGCGAAATCCAGCGCGCAGAAGAAGTTTCGGTGCGAATTAAATGGACAGCAATCGCCTGTTTGCCCAGCGGCCAGTACGGGATACATCATTCGTATACACGCCCCACGGCATCGAAGCATGTCGTCGCATTTGGGCAGCTCCTGCTGCTCTTTGTAATGATCCATTTGGAGTCTCATGCACAATTGGGATCTTGCCCTGCCGCGCCTCTCCGGGTGGATGACGCAGTAGGGTCACTCCATGCAAAGAACTTTCCGATGACTACGCAAGACAAAACCGAGCTCGGAATCGTGACCTTCCAGGAGAGGGTATCGGGGGTTGCTGTCTTACAAGTAGATGTTGACACCAACGGCCATGTAATCGCTGCCGTCCCCCTGAACGGGTCTCGTCAGCTGACCGACTTATTTAAATATGAAGTGAAGCGGATTACTTTCTATCCGTTTCAGGAAAATGGACAGCCTGTCTGTGTGCGATTCTCTCTGAGATATGCTGCTGGACTCGGACACGGCGATAGTGCAGACGCCAAAACAGAAGCAAAATTCATTCCCCTATTCAACAAATGCTCAGCCTTGTCCGCGGCCAAGGCTGAACCGGAAGCGGTTTATCAGTGCCGGCTGGCGGCCGAGGTAGCGGATAAGCTGATCACTATGCGCAACAACAAGAATCGAGTTGCCGCCTACACGTATTATGCATCGGCATTGATGCTGGAGAATCGCAGCAAAGAAGCTCTTGCCTGTGCCCAGAAGGCTGTCGCCGCCAGTGATCTTGGCTTTATGGACATATCCGACAAGGCAGTAGCTTACGGTCTTCGTGGACAAGCGTTTGGACTTACCGGAGACCCGCATGGCGCGGGTAACGATTTGGCTAAAGCGGAAGAGCTTGAACGGGCAACGCTTGAGGTTCCACGCACTCCGGAGCAAAGGAAATTTGATTCAGGTGTGCTGCGATCCGTTCTCACCTTCCACGCGCAGATTTTGGCGGGCCTAGGGGAAACGGCAGAGGCAGACAAGCTCCGTGAGGAAGCGCGGAAACTATAATCGCCGAAGCTCTATGCAAGCAGATCTATCAAAGGCTCAAAGCTTCACGGAATTTCGCTGATTGGCGCCGCGACAGCTCAACGCTAACTCCGGCACGCATCCTGACAACGAGATTGCCACCGACGCCCGTCTCGACACTTTCTACCCACTTCAGGTTGAGGATGCATCTACGCCCTGCGCGGAAGAAGACCGTGGGATCCAGCCGCTCCTCGATAGTTGCCAAGGATCGGCAAACGAGCGGCCGCTCATTCGCGAAGTGCAGCCGGGTGTAATTTCCCTCGGATTCGAGGAGGAAGATATCTGAGACCCGAACTAACCAGCAGCGCTCGCCCTCCTTGACGAAAACCCGTTCCGGACGCATCCGGTCCAACCGTGGGCGGAGCTTTGTGACAGCGCCAGCAAGACGCGCTGGCGCGACGGGTTTCACCAGATAATCGAGCGCGCTCACTTCAAACGCCTTCAATGCGTACTCATCGTAGGCCGTGGTAAAGATCACCTGCGGCACATCGTCCAAGCGTTCAAGGAGCTCGAAACCGGTCATCCCCGGCATCTGCACATCCAGAAAAATGACATCTGGGGCGAGCCGTGGAATCAACTGCAGCGCCTGTTCCCCGGTATTCGCCTCGCCCACTATTTCGATCTCGGGGTGGGCTGAGAGGAGCCGCTTCAGTTCCTGCCGCGCCATCCGCTCGTCGTCGATAATCAGCGCATTCATGAGATTCGGGGGATCAAGACAGTGGCGGCTACGCGTCCGTTTGGGCTGGGGGCGAGTTGCAATGCTGCGCGCTCACCGTACAGAATGCGAAGACGTTCCCGCGCATTGACGAGCCCGATCCGGGGAGAGCTTGCCTGCGTTTCGGTCAACGCGCCCGCGTTCTCCACCGCAATCCGCAAGGAGCTGTTCTCGAGGGAGGCTCGAATGGAGATTTCCGAGCCGGACGGCAGATCTTCGACGCCATGTTTGATCGCGTTTTCGAAGAGCGTCTGCAGCAGCATGGGGGGCACAGGGACTTCGCGAGCCGCCTCGTCAATATCGATCCGTACCCGTAGTCTGCTTTCGAAACGAATCGACTCAAGGGCCAGGTAGTCGGAAACGATTTCCACTTCGGAGGCCAGGGGCACGGTATGATGCCGATCCCGCTGCAGGTTATAACGGAGAATGTTGGCCAGCCGGGTGATCATGTCCTGGGCTTGTGGTGGATCTTCGCTGACCATGCCTCTGATCGAGTTCAGGCAGTTGAAGAGAAAATGGGGATTCAGTTGCGACTCGAGGGCGCGTAACTCGGCTTCGCTGAGGGCAAGCTTCATCTGGGTTTCATTGCGCCGCACCTCCCTCGTGTGACGAAGAGATGTTATCGAAAAGTAGAGAATTACCCAAATGTTGCCGACCACCGACAACCACAGAAACATGTAGACGATCGAAGACGGTTGGCGCCAGACGCCGAGGCTTCCTTCGATTGCGCTGTAGATTCCAACGACTAACCCAGTCTGTATCGTGGCGATGAGAATGGCGCCCGCCGACAAGCGCGCAAACGCCCTGGCTGGGGCCAGGTTTGTCCAGCCTTGCCGGAGAGACATTAGCCGGAGCAGATGTGTGAAGCCCATGCTATAGAGAAAAAATAAGAAGTATCCGATGACGAGGCTTGGCCGCCAGCCGTTCTCCATCGCTCCGGTTGTGAGACCGAGCGCGCTAAATACGCTCCATCCACCAATCTGACATGCCCAATACGGTGCGTTTCCTGTTTTCATGGATCGATTCTTCGCTATCAATTCATTCAATGGGTGGAGTTTCTGATGAACGGCGCACCGGTCGGATGAGCGGCGTCAAGAACGGCCTGATTCGTCTGGAACGGCGGCCGAAAACCTTTCGTGGTTCGCAGGTCATAGAGCTGTATTTTCGTATTTTCCCAGCATTTCCCGCTGCTCTCGCGCCGGCCGCGGAGGATCCTATCCGGCCTTGCGGTCGAGCCATCATATTTCAGACTCTCAGGGCTCAGCGATTTGGCTGTGGTAGTTCCAGGGCAGCCACTCCGCCGGATTCCGTCCCAGATCCTCTTCGTTCCGCTGCAGATGGGTCGGAAGCCGGGGCGCCTCGATAGAGCCAGCAGGGGCTTTCGTGCGGAATAAGTGGGCATTGAAATCCCATAGACCGGCCCGCATCCACCGCGCCAGCGGCGCTGTTGCTGCTTTCGAATAGCGCGGAGCGCAGTTATTGAGCACAGAGGCCTTGGGGTTTCCAATCCGAAGGCCTGCCGGCCGGCTGCGAAGAATCATGGATCACCAAGACCAGAGACTTTCGCACAGCGGTGCCTGTGACGGTCAGTTCCATTGGAACATTCGGCGCCACTGTCGCCGTGCCGCCGGCCGTCGCTCTGGTCGCGCCTGCTGGAGTTTCCAGACATTGCTCGCCCGAGATCATGTACCAGCCTTCTGGTCCGGGATGGATGTGGACGATGGACCGATCCTTGGGACGCAGAACGGCGTAGCCAAGAGCCACTGCGTACAACTCCGCTTTGGAAAGTTCCATCGGTCCCACTACAGCAACCGGTTGCCCACCCTCCAGAGCGAGGTCGCGGGGGCCAAATTCTGAGAGCCATATTCGGCCATCTTCTTCGACTACGATTCCCGTTGCACTCTTGGCCGCATCTGCAGCAGCGCGATTGGGAAACGTTCGTAGATGCCAATATACGGTCGGCTCTGAGAACCGCAATCCACTTTCGGTAGCTAGACAAAAGAAGCCAAACTCTGGCCTTTTCTGCCCCGGAGGGATGTTCACACACCCCGGTACGAGAAGGTGTTCGTGTGTTGCTGGACTGGGGTCTTGAGCGTGCAGGGCTAAACTATTCGTGCACGTTTGTAGAATCGAAAGGCCGGAAACCAAAACACATGCCGCAATGACCGCGCGTTTCGCCTTCATCTCCCGATCCTCCTGTAGATAGAAGCATTCGTGATCTTGCTGGATCATACGCCGATCATCATCTTCCCAATCCGGTTGGGCCAGGATTTCCAGAAGTTGGACATTCCATAGTGTCGGCTTCTAGCCGGTTGCGGGTGGGCAACGGAAAACTGCATGTAATCCGTAGTGCAGGAAAGGTCTGGTTATCGGTATGTAGGCCCTCAGGCAGGCGAGTGGAGCAGCAAGTTACCTGGAACATAGTTTTCGGGAAGTCCGCGGTCACCTTCGGATAAATATTGGTCAAATTACTTACGGCTTGCCGACAAAACATCGATCATGAGGGGCCCTGTGATTCGGGTTCGTTGTCATTAGAAAAGGCTTCTCGCGATGAGAAGTTCTAGTCCTTCTTCGGCGCTTCCATCGTTGGGCATGAAAACCTCTTCCTTCGGAAGGAAGACTCCGCAACATCTATCAGAGAGAAGCTGAAGACTGAGCCGGGAGAGCATCTCGTATGCGTCGGCCCTGGGCAGTTCTAGATTCCAGAAGTCCAACGCTACCCACGCACGATGATCTTTCCAGGCTGATTTCTGTTCAGGTTGGGGAAGTTGCTCTGCAATCTTTTCGGGGTTTCCCAAATAAGGTTGGCCTATCGACAAGACCTTAATCACGTGCGAGCCGGCCTTCACGAAAGCATGCTCCCCTGAGACATGAACGAAATACATCGGATCGTGTTCTCCGTCAAAGCTTTTCTGCCAACCTCGTTCTGCAGCGGATCGCAGGTCATGCTTTGACAACGGCAAAAAGGCGCGGAATAACAGGACAATCGAGTACGGCATATCCTGCTCATCGGCTTGACTCTTCTGCTGTGGATCTGTGGCGTCGCCGGAAGTCATTCATCCATGCTACCCGGATGATTCTGGACGGTGCAACGCGCCAAGGTCTTTGATCGTTGTCTTGTACCGCCTATGTTCCGACGGCGACATCTAACTTTGCCGAGGAAAATCCAGGGAAGCCCCCAGTGTTTTGCAGCTTACCTCAGAGGGCTACCATCCCGAATCTCATCCGTTGCTCGCTTGACCACCAACTGACCTTCCGAGATTGGCCCACGAACGGCTACCTGCTCCCCTGCGGCAGGTCCCTTGCGTACATCGATCCAATGGGCGTGCCCATTGACCGCCACGATTACAAAAGTTCGTTCCGTCGTGGTCACCACGCTGGTACCAGGCACAAACAGCGCCGTGTCACCCGAGCCCACCGGCCAATCAACAGTAGGATACATACCCGGCGCCAGCGTCGGGTCGGAAACATCCAACTCAACCATCATCGTCCGGCTCTGTTGGTCAAGCGCGTTGGCCACCCGCGCGATTTTCCCGCTATAGGTTTTACCCGGATGTGCTGGCACTCGGAAACTGACCGTCTTTCCCTTCGCGATCGATCCTACATAGCTCTCCGGCACCGGCACCACCAGCCGCAAATGCGCTGTCTCCTGCAGCTTCAACAAAGGAGTTCGCCGACTCGCGTCCACCATCATCCCGGGATGCACAAACCTATCTGTAATCGTGCCGTCGAACGGCGCCGTCACCCGCAGGTAGGACTCCATTTCATCGGTCGCCTGCATCTTGGCCTTGGCTGATCGCACCGCCGCCGCCCTGCTTTGCAACAGCGAGTCCGCTGCATCCTTCTGCTTCTCCGCCAGCACGAGTTCGTTCCCCGCAACCGCCCCCGGAGTCTTGGCCGCCTCCTGCAGCCGGGTGTAAGTACTTGCCGCCGCTGCCGCTTGTGCTTCTGCTCGCGCCTGCTCGGCCTCGGCCTGGTGCAGGCTCGACTCAGACGCATTGGTCTCCGCACGCATCTCCGGAGCAGACAGCTGAACCAGCAACTGTCCGCGATGAACCACGCTTCCCCGATCCACCAGCACCTTCTCCACATATCCTGGAACACGTGCCTCGATATCCGTCTGCAGGTAAGGCATCAATTCGGCGGTGAGCGGTACGGTACGCGAAGCGGAATGGCTCTCTACCTTGACCAATTCCACGTGGCTGGCATTTTGCGCCAACGCGGCCAGGGGTAGAACGAAGCAGGCAAGCTTACGGCTGAACATAGTAGCGACTCGCAGGGTCTTCAGGGTTGAGAGAGTTCGACGTCACGCTCGCTCTCTTTTGCAGCAGGGCGTAGAACACAGGAAGCACCAGCAGGGTAGTGACTGTTGAAAAAATGAGCCCGCCAATCACCGCCCGCCCCAGGGGCGCAGATTGCGCGCTTCCCTCACCGAAGCCGATCCCCAGGGGAATCATGCCGCCGATCATGGCCGTTGCCGTCATCAGGATAGCGCGCACCCGGCCCGTTGCTCCGGTGCGTGTTGCCACTTCCACCGCCTGGTTCTCACGCCGTGCCTGCTCGGCGAAGCTCACGAGAAGAATGGAGTTCGCCACCGAGATTCCAACCGCCATAATCGCTCCCATAAAGCTTTGGATATTGAGCGTGGTACCGCTCAAAAGGAGCATCAGAACAACACCACACAAGACGCCTGGAATGGTCGACAGGATAACCAATGGGAGTCGCAGTGATTGAAAATTTGCCATGAGCAGCAAAAAGATGGCAGCAATCGCCAGCAGCAAACCAGTGCGCAATCCCGAGATCGTTTCTTCCAACGCTGGAATCTGACCACGCACCACCACCGTGGAACCCTTTGGGGGAGCGGCGATACGCTTGAGAGCTGCCCCAATCTGCGTCTGTGCCTTGCCGAGTGGAATGCCATGCAGGTTTGCCGTGACGCTCACGATCCGTTGCCCGCTGAGCCGTTCAATTGTCTCCGGCATCGTTCCGTATTGCAGCTTCGCCACCTGGTCCAGCTGCGGCTGAGACGCACCTTCACGCATCACAGGGAGCACAGAAAGCGCGCCCAGCCCCTGGATGCGGTTGGGTGGGAGTTGTACCTGGATCTGAAAGGCGTTCCCGGTTCTTGGATCACGCCAGTAGTTGGGTGCAATGAACCGCGAGGAACCCGTCGCCGGCACAAGAGAAGCCGTCACATCCGCCATCGTCAGCCCGAATTGGCCGGCGTAGTCCCGGTCGATCTTTACGTCGACGATCGGGTAAGACTGAGACTGAACGATCGAGATATCGCGCAAAAAATCCAACTTGTGCAACTCGGCTTCGACCTTACCCAGGTAAGCGTAGTCCTGATCGAGATCAACCCCCTGCACATCAATCTGCACCGGGGTTGGTGAACCGAAGCTCATCACCTGGGAAATAATGTCTCCTGCTTCGAACGACATCTTCAGATTCGGCATCTGCTCTCGAAACGCCGAACGCAGCGACTCCCGCAAGGCTTCGTCGTCCGGGTGGCTACCGCGTAGCTGGACCTGCACCAAAGCCTCTTCCGGTCCACTGGTGAACAGGTGAATCAGGTTGACAGGATAGCTGGAGGGTTGAACGCCGACATAGTCCGATGTGATCTCAACGTTCTCCTTGCCCACTGTCTTGCGGATAAGATCGAGTGCCTGCAGAACCATGGGTTCAGTCTCTTCGATACGTGTGCCAACCGGCGCCTTCAATCGCATGCGCAGCACCGGCCCATTGGATTCGGGAAAGATCTCCGTGCCAAGAAGCGGCGCCACCAGCAGCAGAATGATCGCGGTCAACGCCAGGTACCCGCCGGCCAAGGGCCATCCCCATCCCAACGCCCGTTCCAGGTAGCGATCGTAGCGTTCGCGCAGCCTGCCGAACGCGCCTTCCTTTTCCTCTCCCCGATGCGACTCTTTCATCATCCAGGTGGCAAAGACCGGAACCAGGCTGCTGGAGAGAAAGTACGACGCGATCATGGCAAATCCCACGGCCAGAGAAAGCGGCACGAAAAGCTGGCGTCCCACGCCGCTCATGAAGATCGAGGGAACGAAGACCGCCAACACGCACAGCATGGAAAGCAGACGCGCAATGACCGTGCGCCGGCACGCCTCAACCACAGCGCTGGCGCGAGAAATGCCGGGCAGCATTTGCGTGTGTATATTTTCGATTTCAACCGTCGCTTCATCCACCAGGATACCGACCGCGAGCGCCAGTCCACCCAGCGTCATGATGTTGATGGTCTGCCCGGTTGCCCATAAAAGGAGGACAGCGCCAAAAAGCGCAAACGGAATATTTGCCACCACAATCAGCGCGCTGCGCCAATCGCGCAGAAAAAGTAATACAACCACCCCAGTCAACACCGCTCCCAGCAGCGCCTCGCGTACTAAACTATTGATCGCATTTGAGACATAGCCTGATTGATCAAAGGCCAATTGGACGTCCACATCGTCGGGTATGACCTTCTTGAACCCTGGAATGGCCGCCTTGACTGCCGCGATCACAGCCAAAGTCGAGGCATCGGACCGCTTCGTCACCGGTATATAAACAGTACGCCGGCCGTCCACGTGTGCATAAGCCGTAACAATGTCAGTGCCGTTCTCAATCGAAGCAATATCGCGCAAATAGATATTTGTGCCGGCATGGGGATGAATGGCTGTCGCCATCAGATCGTTCAGCTCCGGTCCAAGCGTTGCGTTGGTGCGCACAATGCGGTTGAGCGTACCGTCGTACAAATTGCCTGAAGGAACAACGACCGTGCCGGTGCTCACAGCAGAAATAGCCTGCTCCGGCGAAACGCTGTACTGCTTCAGCTTGTCCGGGTCGAGGGTGACCACGATCGTCCTCTGGTTGCCGCCAAAGGGAGGCGGTGCGGAGACACCCGGCAACGTCGCAAACAGCGGCCGCACCTGGTTCAAAGCAATGTTCTGCAATTCCCCTTGCGTATGATTCGAGCTGGTAAATAGCAGCAGTCCAACGGCTACACTACCGGGATCAAAGCGGGTGATGAAAGGCGGTACAGTGCCGGGAGGCATGAAGGCGCGGGCGCGATTCACATAGCCCACGGTCTCCGCCATTGCCTGCTCCATGTTGGTGCCTTCGCGGAAGGTCAACTTCATCAGCGCGGCTCCCTGGATGCTCTTGCTGTCCACGGCTTGAATGCCGGTGATATAGAGAAAGTGGTACTCGTAATAGTAGGTAAGAAAGCCTTCCATCTGTGCGGGATTCATGCCGCCGTACGGCTGCGCCACGTAGATAACCGGATTTCCCACCTGGGGGAAAATGTCCATGCGCATACGTCCGACGGCCATAAAGAAGCCCGCGAGGATCGCGATCAAAGCCACGATCAGCGTCAGGGGCCGGCTTAAAGCCAGCAGCACTAATCGCATGTCAATTCGCCGCCTTCAAGAAAGGCTGCAGGTCGCCCCGAACAGCCTGCAGATGGAGAAAAGCGCGCCAACATTGAGCCGCGCGATGGAGTCGTCGATTTGTGCCTGCACCAGGAGCCGCTGGGCCTGGGCAAGACGTCGATCGGCGAAAGCCCGGCCTTGTAGCGTGCATTGGCTTGGAAAAGCTTGTTGTGCCGCCGACAACGCGATCGGAGTGTTCTCCGCGAGGTTCGGGTCGCTCGCAAAGCCGCTGCGGCCTGGGAAAACTGTTCCTGCAAAGTGCGGTCAGCCAGTTGTTCATTCGCTCGTGCTCCGGCCAGAGTGGAAGCCTGAGCAGCTTCGCGCGCATGAATACTGGCGAAGTCCATAAATGGAAAGGTGATATTCACCCAACAGCAGCAGAACTGTGCCGACGTTAGGAGCCAGGCCATCCGCGCCGCCGAGTCTGGGCCCGGTCGTTTCCGCTCCCGTGCCTCGCGCATAACCTGCCGCCTCCAGGTTGAATTGAGGCACCCAGCTTCGCTCTAGGGCGTGCAGTTGGGCCGCTCATTGCGCAACCGATGCCTTCTGCTCCGCCATGATCGGGTTTGCCGATGCGTCAAAAGGGGTGGAAGTCCGTCTGTCATCACCGGAAGTCGTAAAAGCGCTTCAGCTGACGTAAGCTCAGGCGTCCGCCCTCACTCGCTTTCACCAGGAATTTCACGAGCGTTGCCTGGCTCATCTCCACTGCTTCCTCAGCCAGTGCAAGTTGGGTGCTGGCCAGGGCTTTTTCCGAGCTTCAATTCTCGGCACTCATCAGCCCCCGCAGGAGTTGCCGGGCTAAAGTCAGCGCATGAACACTTTGCCGAAGCGTCTCCCAATTGTCCACCGCCGCTTGCGCTGCTTGTCTCGCCTGTCCGGCAACCACCACCGTCAGAGGTACGCCGTCCGCGGCGGCGGTTGCGACTTCCAGTTGGGTCCGTTTTCCGCTTGCCGCTGCGGGATCCCTGGCAGCAATCGCAGTGTCCACGTTCGCATGACGCACTCCGAAGTCGAATGGCTGCCAATTGACTAGAAATCCGGCGGCGCTTCCCCAGACCGACCTGCTGATCATCGCTGCCAATCACCGGACCTGACATGGAGGGGACTGCGTTTTGCGGCAGAAGAGCCCCAAAAAACATTGTTCCGGGTAGCCCGATTGAGTTGTGCAAGCCCACCACTCGCGGAAGGTAAGCCGTCCGCGAAAGCCGGATGTTGGCAATGGATGCATTGAGCTCCGCTTCCGTCACATGGATGAGCGGGTAATCACGTTCCGCATCCTCAACCACAGTGACAATTGACAGAGCCCAGGAATTGATGAATGGGTCTCCCCAAGAAGCGCCATAGCGCAAGCTATCTGGAGCACCATGCGGCGTCTTTTTCTTCAATCAGCTCTCCAAAAAGCTCCCGTACCCGCTGTTCGTCTTCCCCGAGGGCCCGGCGTCCGGAGGCTGTAATGTTGTAAACGCGCCGCACGCTCTTTCCCGATCGTTCCTGGCTGGACCGTAGATAACCGCGCTGCTCGAGTCCATGAAGAATCGGATACATAGTTCCTGGGCTGATCTTGAATCGAATACCACGAGCCAATTCTTGGGCTATTCCCGCGCCAAAGATCAGCCCCTGGGTCCGCATGGCGGAGACCGTGGAGCCCGTGATCATCCCGGAATAGAGATCGCGATCATCGTCCATCATTTTGGCGGTCGTTCTTTAAAACGCCCCATAAACCTAGTTAACCTCGGAGAGGCCCTGGATTTCTTCACTTTTTTGTCATTGTTGGCCTTCGCACTACTTATCGAATTCAACGTCATCGGAATACGATATCTTAAGCTGCATTAAGAAAGCGTGAAGACTCCTCTGCCAAACGTGGGCACCGTGAAGAGTTTTAGTCTCTGATCGTTGGCTTGCTACGCCTAAGGAGGGTGTGAGCACCGGAAAAAGAAACCACAGGTCCCTCCACTACGCTTCGCTCTGTCGCTGGGGACTTAAGTTTTTCGCGCTCAAGCTTCTTGCGGGCACCACAGAATTGTCATCCCGACCGGAGCGAAGCGCAGCGGAGGGATCTGCAGTCTTCGCAGCGTAGCCGCTCCCTAATTCCGTCCATCCAAGTCGCCGCCCTTCGCGTGAAAAGTAACCGCCCTTCCCTTGTCATCCCGAGTGGACCCCGGAATTCCTACTTCGCAATGCTAGCAACGACCACGTGCGCGGCTCTCCGTAGACAAGAGCCGCATGCCATGGATCAACGCCACCTATCTGTGCAGGAAATTCGGGGGAGCGTAGTGGAGAGCCTGCCCTGAGCGAAGTCGAATGGGGACCTGCGGTTTCCTTTCCGCGCGATCACAAGTTACGTGGCGACTACCTCATACGGCCGCATCACCTTGTCGTCCTCATGCTCCAGGATGTGGCAATGCCACACGTAACGGCCGGTGAAACCTTCGAAGGGGATGATGATGCGCGTGATCACTCCCGGATCGGCGCGTACTGGATCTTTCGAGCCGCTCTCTGCTCGCTGCCTGCGCCCTGGCCGGCCCGGTAAAGCGGATGGTCCCCTTGTCCTGGAACTCAAATGTATCCAGGGGCCGGCGGTCGAGGATCTGAAACCTGACCAGGTGCAGGTGAATGGGATGCGCATCCTCTGTCAGGTTGACCAGCTCCCAAATTTCCGTGGTGTTGAGCACCGGCTTCTCGGTAACCGGCATGTGCCACGGAGTATTGTTCAACAGCATGCCCATCGACTGCTTCACCAGATCCATGCGCTCATCGAGGGTAAGCCGTCGCGTCCTGACCGCCTGGCTCTCAGGGATCCTGGAAAACGACCGCAGCACTGGCGGCAGAGACGAGGTATCCGGGGCCCCCTTGGCCGCGACCCGGAACTGCATGATCTCGAACGCATCGCTGCGCAGCAAAATGTTTTCCCCCGCATGCGGGGCAAAATCGAAAACCAAATCAACTCGTTCCGCCGGAGCCATCACCACCCTCTGCCCAACCACTGGTGCAGGAAGATACCCCTGCTCGGTGCCGATCTGCTGAAAGCTAAGTAGCTTGCCGAACGAAAAGCGATAGAAGCGGCCGTTGGAACCGTTCATCAACCGGAAGCGATATTTGCGCGGTTCCACCTCAAGGGAAGGGAACAGCTTCCCATTCACCAGGATGGCGTTGCCAAACACCTCGGGAACCCAGGGCGCATCCTTTTTAGGAGAAACGGGATACTCAAGCTGGCCGTTGGGGAGAAGAAAACGGTCGTAGACCAGCAACGGTATCTCGTATTTGCCTCGGGGAAGTTCGAGTGCGTCTTCCGCTTCGTCACGGATGAAATACATGCCCTGCAGTCCGGCATAGATATTCAGCCGATTAATGCCCATGGTGTGGTCGTGGTAAAAAAGCGTCGCGGCATCCTGGCGGTTGGGGTAGTGGAAGGTCGCTGACTTCCCCGGGACATACCAGTGTTCGGGGTAGCCATCGCTGGAAGGTGGGGTTTTGCCGCCATGCAGGTGAATGACGGTGCGTACCTCAGGCAGGTTCGCTTCTGCGCCGTGCAGAGTGTGGTCGATAGGAAGAAAGTGGCGCTGAGGCAGTTCGTTCACCCATTCCACAATCAACCCATGGTTGCTACGGGTCTCGAAGGTCGGTCCGGGAGAGCAGGAGCCAAACCCCCACATGCGTGTCGCAGGTAAATCCCGATGGACTCTTGCATTCCATCTCCCTCATCGCCATGCGGTAGTAGGGAAGTTTGAGCCCCGTATCGTCAGGGCTGGGGCGCATTCCGCTGGGTTGTGCGATCGGGGGAACAGGAAGTGGATCGACGTAAGGAGTCAGTGTGTCAGGGTCGAGCGTCGTCAGCTGGGGTTCGGTAGACGGCAATTTGCTGACGGATATCCCGGCAGCGAAGAGTCCGGTTCGCTCCAGGAACCTGCGGCGGGTAATCAATGAAAAGCCTCACTCAAGCAACATAAATCAAGAGGGCAAAGGGACGAAGCCCTTTGCCCTGTCAAACAAACAGCAATGTGATGGTTATTTCGTAACCAAACCGGTTGAAGTGTCAAGAATGTAGGGCGTGGTGTCGGGGTTCTTGAACTCAAACATCGAGTTCAAGCGGCCGGCCAGGTTATCGAAGGAGCCCGTGATCCGTTGGCCGCCCAGCCAGTTGTCCTCGATAAACCGCAGGATCGAGCTCTGGTCAGTCACCGTGTGATCGACATAGTTTTGCTTGGCGTAGGGTGAGATCACCAGAAGAGGAAGACGTGGACCATACCCGCAACGTCCTTGTGCTTTTTGGATGGTGACACCCGCAAGGGCGCCATCTCCAGTCCCGCATTGGCCGGGGGCGGTCAGGGCATCCATGGCAGTAGCGGATTGGTTCACGATCGGACCCATCTGGTGGTCGTACCAGCCGTCAGAGTCGTCGTAGGCGATGATCACTGCGGTATTCGCCCAGTCCTTCTGCTGCTGCAGAAAGTTGATGACACCGACCACGAACGTCTGCTCGTCCAGCGGATCGGAGTAGCCTGCGTGGCCATCCTGATAGCCCGGCGCCTTGAGGAAGCTGACCGTGGGGAAGTTGCCGGCTTTGATGGCGTCGTAGAAGTCGTGGATATCGTACTGATGGTTTGCAGGGTCGCCGTTGATGCCAACCGTGCTGGGTGAAGTCGGCCGGGTGTGCTTCAGGTTCTGGGTGGAGGTGTAGTACTGGAACGGCTGATGGTGCGGGATGTAGTCGGCCTTGTCGGTCATCGTTACCACGGAAGTGGTGCTCCGGCTGCATCCAGTGGTTCCGTTAGCATTCTTAATCGTCAGGTCGAATCCGCCTTCGAAGAAGCCCCAGCTGATGCCGGCCGCATTGAGCAGGTCACCGACGTTTTGTCCGCTGAGCGCAACCTGCGCCCCGGTGGTGGTGGAGCAAACATCCCCGACCGGGTCCGCGTCGCTGACCAAGGTGTATCCGCCACCGCCGTCTGAGATGACATCCCCGGTGGCGTTCACCTGGTCACTCACGCCGTTGGTTTGGCCTGAGATCAGGTTGATGGCGCCAGGAGTCGAAGGACCAAAGTTGGTGCCGAACGAATTGTCACTCATGGCGAACCGCTGGGCATAGTTCCAATATGCGGTGACGGTGTTGCCGTCGTAGTAGCCCATCACGAGCCCAGTCGTCGGCTGGCCATTGGGCGGGGGACCGGGTGTGCCTGTGTATTTGGGAAACGAATCCATCAACCCGCCGTGAAACGCCTGCTGTTCCGGCGTGTAGTCGTGGTCCTGATCGCTGGTTGCGGCCTGGGTACGATCGAGGCGGAAGGGGTTGGTCGCTCCGTCTGCGTTAACCGTGTTCAGGGCATTCGGATTGTTGTAGAGCAACCCGTCGGTATAACCATTCACCGCGGGCGTTCCGGGCTTCGCTATAAAGCGCGGCTGTCCAGCAGGATTGAAGGCCTTTGGATAGGTGCCGAAATAGTGGTCGAATGAGACATTTTCCTGATAAATGACAACGAGGTGCTTGATCGGTGTGGCGGTGCCCGATTGCGCTGCCGCGACGGTTGGATTGGCAAATGTCCCGGCAAACATCAACGAGGCTAACGAAGTTGCTACGAGCTTCTGCATCAGGGCTCCCTTCAAATTGACACGGAGTCCAGCATTAATTCTGCTCTGTTAAGAATTAGTGATCAGGGAATAACAAGATGTTAAATTCGGACG
>CAVXRU010000005.1:0-49769 GCA_963763905.1 uncultured Acidobacteriaceae bacterium
TGCGGAAGCACATCCACGCGAATAGCAGAACGCGAACGCAAACAACCGGTGGGACTTTAAGGCGGCCGGCCAACAGGAAACGAATGGTGAGAACACCGACATTTTCAATCGAAGTGGTTGTGCTGCCCATAAGCGACGTCGAGCGGGCGCTGCGATTCTACGTCGATCGAGTCGGCTTCACCCTTGACGTGGACTACTCTCCGACCGATGCGTTTCGAGTCGTTCAACTCACGCCGCCTGGGTCTCGCTGCTCCATCCATATCGGCAAAGGAATCACCAACGCGCCGCCTGGTTCAGTTCGCAATCTGCATCTTGTCGTCACGGACCTGGAAGCCGCACGCAGGAGTCTGCTGCAGCGTGGAGTTGCGGTGAGTGAGATCACGCATAAGACCCCTGTTGGAGCGTGGGACGGAGGATTCGAATCCGGGCTCGACCCCGCACGCGGAGATTATGCGAGCTTCGCTCGTTTCTCCGATCCGGATGGCAACAGCTGGGTGTTACAGGAGCGCGGCTACCGCAATGGATGATTGCATGGAAGTCCGCGATTCGCTACAGGCTCTCCCATTCGAGCTCAATCCAGATCAGTACTCGGCGTTGGTGGAGGAATTCCACAATTGCGCCGCCGACTTTCTGAAAGACCTGCCATACGCCAAAGTGACAGCAACGGAGGAGGAGATTGGCTCGTTTCTGAATGACGCCGATGCGAGAAGGGACCCCCCTGAATTCGGACGAAGTAACAGCAATCGCAACAAGGAAGTAACGTCCCGTCTTTCCCGCCTTCCTTCGATGACATAACACGTAGCATTCGCATAAGTAGCCTTGGTAACCTGTTAAACCTCAAGCGCCAAGAGTGAGACCGGGGCCATCCGCGGATCTCTGGTTGAAGGAACATTGCCTTGATGGCAGCTGGCAGCAATCCTTTACCTGGGATGGTGTGACGGAATAACCTTGTTCCCGAGGTACTCTATGCCGTCTCTTCGGGGCCTATTGTGGGCGGTGATGTTGGTTGCATTTCCGGCCTCACAGTCCATGCCGCAAGGCCAGCTGAAGAACCAATCAGGACCTTCCAACGTCCCAACCATTCAAGTGACATCGCGCTTGGTTTTTCTCGATGTGACGGTTCTGGACAAAAGAGGTAACCCGGTTGTGAACGGACTTAGCAAAGGCAACAGTTAAGGTCTCCGGCGGAGATGATGGTGATCGGCAATGACTCTCTGGAGATGGTGCAGGGCTACACGCGTAACAAAGAAGGCTTGCTGTTCGCCCTGGACCATACCCCGGCCACGCTGCCCTACAAGATCATGAACGGTTCCTTCTTTTGGGAGCGCTTTGCGCAATCGATCGACGCCCTGCAGCAGATCGCGCTCCAAAACCAGGGCGTACCGGGAAGAAGTTCCGAATTCTCCAGTGGCACGATCTAGTGTACTGCGTCACGAATAGAGGCGAGTATTTCTTGCCGTGCAAAAATGACTCGGGTGCCCCATCCTTCGCGCTTTTTGCGAAGGTGGGAAAGCAGACCCCCCGGCCGCGCTCGACGATCCGTTCAAGTGAAAATGGTTTTGTTCCCATGCCTCGCCATAGCGCGAAGGATGGGGCGCAAGCCGAGGCCCCTCCTCGGTGGTCGCCGCCCCGACGATAAGCAAACAGAGCACTACCTTGGTTACTAAAGAAATCTTCTAACTCGCTCGACGAGTGCCAAGAACCGTACTACTGTGGAATTAGCCACTACCATCAGAGCCGTCTTGTATGACGGTCCTGCTTGGCTTTGCACCGGCGTAATCCGCCCGTGCATCTGCCGCCAACCACCGGGAAAGCCTCAGCGCCTGCCGGCACGATAACTTGGGTGTATTACCACGCTCATAAGAGGGTCATCTATGATCGGCATTTACCAAGATGCTCAATTAATTAATTTGAGCATCTTGATCATCTTCATGAAACAAAGGACTTAGCCGCCAACTTTGATCACCTTGGGGTAACATTTGAGCACCTTCGTGAAACAAAGGACTTACCCCCCATTGGCGCTGCTGGTCGACTTCAACCTCTTTGGAGCCGGCATTTTCAGGCAGGGAATTGGCAGGCGCGGTTTAACCTTCATAGCGGACGGCCCCGAAAAAATACGAATCGCTAACGCGACAAAGCTGCTCAATTTCGCATCTATACGACGTGTCCACTGAGAGCACGCTGCCAATCCAAATCGCTCGCCAATCGCGCCAGCGGGCCATCCACCCCGTCACGAGTCTTCCCGGCGACTTAGTTCGCATAGTTCGCACTAATAAACAGCGGACGATTTCTATCTCCGCACCAAGCCGCCACCCTACACGCCAACGTCTGGTCAACTCTCCCGGACGCGGAACCCAGATTCCGCAATCGCACAGCAAGAACCTTAGTGCGCATAGTGCGCTTAGTGCGCGTATTTTCCGGAAGACCCTTATCACGCATACCACGCTTATCACGCATATTTTCCGGACAACCCCTCCATGCCCCTCACCCGCGACACTTTCAACCTCTTCCGGCCAACAGCAGGGGCTTTTTGCGCTTTTTGCGCACTTTTCGGACTTTTTTTCGAGCGGCGTCGCTGAGCGCGGGCCCCGCCAGTACAAAACGAGACTCCGCAAAAAATAGTACGGACTTGACCACCTTCAGGAAACAAAGGGCCACGCGCGGCTGCCGCTCCCTCCGACTCACCCCCTGCCGCGTGCAGAAAAACGGCTAACAGGTGAAAATGGATGCCGTGACCATACTCGACCAGGACCGTCTTTTCCCCGCCGAACACACCACCCGAGCCATTGCTCGCAAGCTGTATGGAACCGTCTGCAATTTACCCATCATCAGCCCTCATGGCCATACCGACGCCCGATGGTATGCCGAGAACGAGCCTTTTCCTAACCCAACCAGTCTCTTCATCGTTCCCGATCACTACATATTCCGCATGCTCTACAGCCAGGGCATTCCGCTCGAAGACCTGGGTATCGGCCAGAAGGAGTTAACTGCAGACGAAGCGCGAAAGATCTGGAGACGCTTCGCGGCGTCGTATTACCTGTTTCGCGGCACCCCAACTCGGTTATGGCTGGACTTTGCTTTTGAAAAACAGTTCGGCCTGGAAGAGCGGCTGTCCGCCGCCAATGCCGACACCTACTACGACACCATCAGCGAAAAGCTGGCATCGCCCTCCTTCCGCCCTCGAGCACTCTACGAGCAATTTAATATCGAAGTGCTGGCCACCACCAACTCGCCGCTTGATCCCTTGACCTACCACCAGGCGATCCGCGACTCCGGGTGGAAAGCGCGCATCGTGCCCACGTTTCGTCCTGACTCGGTGGTCGATCCTGTATTCGACGGCTTTCGTCAGAACGTGCAGCAGTTGGGCGAAATTCACGGAGAAGATTCTTCCCGCTGGCAAGGTTATCTGCTCGCGCTGCGCCACGCCCGGGACCGCTTCAAGAAACTCGGTTGCACGGCAACTGACCATGGCCACCCCACCGCAAAGACCGCGAACCTTCCTCTATCCGCTGCATCGGCGCTGTTCGAACGGGTGATTTCGGGCAGGGCCGATACCGCCGAACAGGAGCTGTTTCGTGCCCAGATGCTGACCGAGATGGCGCGCATGAGCGTAGAGGACGGCCTGGTGATGCAGCTCCACCCAGGCAGCTACCGCAATCACAATCACCAGATCTACCAGCGTTTTGGCCGGGATGTGGGCGCGGACATTCCGACTGCAACGGATTACGTTCACGGGCTGCAACCCTTGCTGGATCGCTTTGGCAACGAGACGAACCTTACGTTCATCCTCTTCACCCTCGATGAGTCGACCTACAGCCGCGAGCTGGCGCCCCTGGCGGGACATTATCCCTGCCTCCGATTGGGGCCGCCCTGGTGGTTTTACGACAGCCCCGCGGGCATGACGCGCTTTCGCGAGCTGACCACCGAGACTACCGGCTTCTACAACACGGTCGGCTTCAACGATGACACCCGCGCCTTTCTCTCCATCCCAGCACGTCACGACGTGGCACGCCGGGTGGACTGTGCCTTCCTTGCCAGGCAGGTAGCGGAGCATCAGTTGGACGAGGACGAAGCCGTCGAGCTGGCTCACGCCTTAGCCTACGGCTTGGCGCGAAAGGCCTATCGTCTATGAGTCTCTACTGGCAGGAGGGCGGCCCGCAGGCTGAAGTAAACCTGCGCAACTCGCTCCACCGCGCGCTCGACCTTCTCGGGCCCAGGCGCAAAGTCCTGGCTGTCCCACCGGACGGCAGCCGCTTTCACTCTCGAGCCGGCGACCTCACTCAATATGCCTATCAGTACTACGGCGACCGTCTGGGATGTGTCCTGCCCGCCCTGGGAACCCACATGCCGATGACCGCAGCCGGGCTCACCCGCATGTTCGGCGACATACCGCACCAGCTGTTCGCGGTCCACAACTGGCGTACGGATGTAGTCATGCTGGGCGAGCTGCCCGGGTCTTTCATTCAGGAGCAGTCAGCAGGCCTCCTGGATTACACCTGGCCTGTGCAAGTGAACCGCATCATTGCCGAGGGCGGCTTCGACCTGATCCTTTCCGTCGGACAGGTAGTCCCCCACGAAGTCATCGGCATGGCAAATTACAACAAGAACATCCTGATAGGTACGTCCGGCCCGCTCAGCATCAATCGCAGCCACTACCTGGGAGCAGTGGTGGGCATGGAGCGGATCATGGGAAGAGCGGATAATCCAGTGCGCCGCGTCCTCAATCGGGCGGCGGACCAGTTTCTCAGCAATATCCCTATCGTCTATGTCTTGACGGTCATTGGAACCAACCAGGCCGGCGAACTCGTTGTCCGAGGCTTGTTCGTGGGCGATGACGTGGAGTGCTTCCGCCTGGCCTCAGAGCTGAGCGTGGAAGTCAACATTCAGCTGCTGGATAAGCCGATCCATAAAGCCGTTGTCTACCTCGATCCCGAAGAGTTCCACAGCACCTGGCTGGGAAACAAGGCCATTTACCGCACCCGCATGGCGCTGGCGGATGGCGCCGACCTGATCGTGCTTGCTCCCGGAGTGGAGCAGTTTGGAGAAGACCCCACCATCGACGGTAAAATCCGCAAGTTCGGCTATTACGGCACCCCGGCCACACTCGAAAAAGTGAAAAACAATCCAGACCTGGCCGCGGAGCTCGGAACCGCTGCCCATCTCATCCACAGTTCTTCGGAATCACGATTCAACATTACCTATTGTCCCGGTGGGTTAAGCCGGGAAGAGATAGAAGGCGTAGGATTTCGCTATGCTGACCTGGCCAGTACCACGGCACGCTACAACCCGGCTCGACTGCACGACGGCTTCAACACTGTCGATGGCGAAGAAGTCTTCTTCATCTCCCATCCAGCGCTTGGACTGTGGGCATCTCGCGACCGGTTTCAAGCAGTTTAGGTACCTGCCGGGGCGAAATTTCGCATCGAACAGAGAAGCTGCCCATTAAATGAAGTGTTTCGGAAGGGTACCAAATGGAATTTCACGTCTCCCGCGAAGCTCGCGATCGTTATGAATTCAATCAGACGCTGTTTGCCTTCAGCGGCAACGTAGTCTTCGCCAACCTCGGCGCCAGTAAGGAATTCGCTCATCGCATGAACGAGCGCCGGGGACCGGATAAGGATTTTTCGAAAACGATCCAGCCCGGAGCCCTCTACGCCATGGGGCTGATCGACGAGATGAGCCACGTCCTGGTTGCCTATTACCGCCAGAAAGTCGATCCCAAGGCGATGGCGGAGGCATTGCAATGGTTCGACGCCCGGCTCAGCAAAGAAGAGCTGGATAAGACGATTCTTGCCTTCATTGAGCGCTTTCCGACAGCGGACGTTTACCGCAAGGAGAAAACCCCCGAGGAGTGGCTGGCTGGGCAAACCGATGGCATCTCTAACCGGGCCGTAGCCTTCGAAGAAATGATGCTGCTGTGGCTGGCCAATGCCAACCCGGCTTTCAAACCTTTTACCGAATTGTTTACCGACCAGTCTTTGGCCGCAGTCACTCGTTATCAGCTGATCACCGCTGGCCTGCGCGATTATTTCGGCACCCGGCCCCCGCTGGGCTCCAAAAAACTGAATTTAATTGATATGCTGCGTGCTCCGGCCGTGGCTTCGCCGGATTCGCTCAGCGGCCAGCTGGCGTACATTATCGAGCACTGGGCCGAGCTGATCGGCGATGCGCTGGCCAAGCTATTGCTGGCCATTGACGTTCTCAAGGAAGAAGACGTTGCCATCTGGATGCGGTTTCATCCCCCGGATTCGAGGGCGGGACGGAAAAACTTTCCCTGGACCACCGACCAGCAAGGGGTAGTGCCGTCCTTCGCCGAAGCGACCCAGGAGAGTGAGCGTTTCTCCCCTGACCAGGAATGGATGCCCACCACCGTGCTCATCGCCAAGAGCACCTATGTGTGGCTGGAGCAGCTTTCCCGCTTCTATGGCCGCCACATCTATCGTCTGGATCAGATTCCCGACGAAGAGCTCCACCGGCTGGCAGCGCACGGCATTAACTCGCTGTGGCTGATTGGCGTCTGGGAGAGAAGCGTGGCCTCGCAGACGATCAAGCAACTGTGCGGCAACCACGACGCAGTTGCCTCTGCATATTCGCTCTACGGATACGACATTGCCGCCGACCTCGGCGGACAGCCGGCCTATACCCATCTGCGCGACCGGGCCTTCCATCACGGGGTAAGGCTGGCCAGCGACATGGTGCCCAATCACATGGGCATCGATTCCAGCTGGGTCATCGAACATCCCGAGTGGTTCATGTCCCGCCCCGATAGCCCCTACCCTGCGTACCGTTTTGAGGGGCCGGACCTCTCCCGCGACGGCCGCGTAGAAATCAAGATTGAAGACCATTACTACGAGCAGACGGATGCGGCCGTGGTCTTCCGCCGCCGCGACAAGTGGACCGGCGACACCCGCTACGTCTATCACGGCAACGACGGCACCAGCTTCCCCTGGAATGACACCGCGCAACTTGATTACCTGAACCCCGCCACCCGGGAGCAGGTGATCCAGACCATTCTCCACGTGGCACGCTTGTTTCCCATCATCCGTTTTGACGCTGCCATGACCCTGGCCAAGCGTCACTTCCAGCGCTTATGGTTTCCCATTCCCGGCACCGGTGGAGCCATTCCTTCCCGCGCCGAGTACAGCATGAGCAAGGCGGACTTCGATCGCGCCATGCCGGAAGAATTCTGGCGCGAAGTGGTGGACCGCGTAGCCCGCGAAGTTCCGGGCACTCTTCTGCTGGCAGAGGCTTTCTGGCTGATGGAAGGCTACTTCGTCCGCACCCTGGGCATGCACCGGGTGTACAACAGCGCCTTCATGAACATGATGCGCGACGAGGATAACGCCAAATATCGTTCGGTGATCAAGAACACCATTGAGTTCGACCCGGACATCCTCAAGCGTTACGTCAACTTCATGAGCAATCCTGATGAGCGCACAGCCATTGACCAGTTTGGCAAGGGTGACAAGTTCTTCGGGGTTTCCACCATGATGTCTACTCTGCCGGGCCTGCCTATGTTCGGCCACGGTCAGATTGAGGGCTTCACCGAGAAGTACGGTATGGAGTACCGCCGCGCCCGTCACCAGGAGGATCCTGATCAGCACCTGGTGGCGCGCCACGATCGTGAGATTGCTCCACTGCTTCACCAGCGCTGGCTGTTTGCCGAGAGCGAGAATTTCCTTCTCTACGATTTTTACCAGCCCGACGGCACAGTGAATGAGGATGTCTTTGCCTACTCCAACCGCCGCGGCGAACACCGGGCGCTGGTCATTTACCACAACAAGTTCGCCACGACCTTCGGCACTATCCACCAATCCGCCGCCTATGCCGATAAGGGAGCCGGCCATCTGCGTCAGCAGTCACTGGGCGGAGCCTTCGGCCTGCCCAACGACAGCAACCTCTTCCTCGCCTTCCGCGATAACTCAACAGGATTGGAACACCTGGAGCGGGCCTCGAAGATCGTCTCTAACGGCTACTCGATCGAGCTGCAGGCGTACAACTGTCACGTCTTTCTGAACTGGCGAGAGCTCCGGCCGAACGAGGAATATCGCTGGGATCTGCTGTGTGATTCTCTGGGGGGCCGCGGGGTACCGAACCTGGACGACGCGCTGGTGGCCCTGGAACTCGCTCCGATGCACGATGCGCTTGTTAGCCTTCTGCACCCGGATCTCGTCATGGAATTAGCCAGTGTCTCCGAACCCCTGCCTGCGTGTGGGCAGGAGGCCCAGGAATCCACTCCAGCAGCCCAACTGATGCAGCGAATCGAGGCACTTAGCTGGCGCTTCGCGAGCGAGGCGTTTGCCATCTACAGTCGCAAGACGGGCACACCGGTACAGGTAAGCGAGAAAGATCTGTGGCAGGTGATTTGCCGCCAGGTGCATGCGGTCAAGAATCTGGCAAACCTGGAGGCGGAGTTCTCCGAGCCCTGGTCTCGCGAGGCCAGGATGATATTGCCAAGCACAAGCTCAAAGCTGCATCCGAGCGCCGTCTGGGGGCCGGTACTTGGGTTTGCTCTCCTCCAGGGTTTGGCGGAAGCGATCGGAGGCAAAGACACCGCGGCCACAGCACTTGGGCTCTTCGACCGGCTCCGGCTACGCGAATCCTTCGCTCGTGCTTATGTTGGCGGCGGTGAAATCACCCAGGACGCCTGGCGCGCGGCGGCCCGGATCCGGCTGGCTTTCCTGGCACAAACGCTTGCGCCGGTGAAAAAGGCACAGGAGGAAGTGTTCGCCGGTTTGCCCTGGGAACTGTGGAAAGACGGCGATGCCCGCTGGTTGCTGCAGGTGAACGAATCGGGTGGGGAAGAGTACTTCAACAAGGAACTGCACGAGCAGATGGTCTGGTGGCTGCAAGTGCCGGTTCTGCTGGAACTCGCCGTTGCGGCGCCGGTTCCGGAGCCTGTCGTCGCTGGCCCAGCTGCGGGGAAGAAGCCACGCCGGTCGCCGGCGCGTTCGGTTCCGTCGCCGGAAATGATCGAGGAGAAGGTCAAGCAGGCCGGCGAGCAGGCGGAAGAAGCCGGTTTCCGCCTGGCAAAGAAAAAGGAAGCAGTGGTAAAGCCGGCGAAAAAGGAAAAGGGAGCCCTGGCAAAGCCCTAAAAGGCAGATGTTGGGGTGAGAAGGACGGCACCCCGGGAGTTCTTACCGCTCCGTAACTAGTAGAATAGCAAGCGGTTGGAACACCGGAGGTCTATGGCTCGAGAGGTGACTGAAGCAACAAATCCGATCACGCTGGCGATCGACATCGGCGGCAGCGGATTAAAAATGCAGGCGCTCAGCGCGGAAGGTCGTCCCATCAGCGACCGGCTGCGCGTGCCCACCCCTGAACCGGCCACCACCAGCTCAGTCCTGACTGCCCTGGAAGAACTCAAAGTAGGCGTTCCTCTTTTCGACCGCGTATCCGTCGGCTTTCCTGGGGTCATCAAGCACGGCAAGACGCTGACCGCGGCGAATCTCGATCCGGGATGGATTGGTTTCCCGCTGGCGAAAACGCTGGAAAAACGTTGGGGCAAGCCGACGCGGATCGCCAATGATTGCGCCGTGGGCGGCTACGCGGTGATCAAGGGCAATGGCGTGGAGTTGGTCATCACCCTGGGCACCGGGATGGGCTCCGCACTCTTTACCGAAGGTCTTCTCTGCCCCGGTCTTGAACTCGGGCACCATCCATGGCGGAAGAAAACCTATGAGGATTATCTGGGGCGGCGCGGGCTCGATAAATATGGCGAAAAGCGGTGGAACAAGTTGCTGCAACGAGCCATCGATCAAACCGCTGCCACGTTTAACTGGGACGTTTTATACCTGGGTGGCGGCAACGCCAAGAAGATAACTTTCAAGCACGGTTCCAACATCAAGATAATCTCCAACGAGGAGGGTCTGCTCGGGGCAATGGCTTTGTGGAGAGATTGGCAATAAGGTTTGCGCCGCCGTCACTTCTTCGAAGTCGCCGCCATTTCTTCGAAGTGTTAGATCAGGCGTGGTGCCCCCCGGCGGTCCGCCATGGAACCACCGATTGTCTTGAAGCGATCATCAGCCGGGCAGACGTCTACCGTACCGTTCAGGCAGATATTTTCCGCGCCATTGGTGAGAGCGGTGCTGCTCGTGTCGTCGACCTTTGCTCCGGCGGCGGAGGTCCCTGGTTGAGTCCGGGGTGGCGCTCCGCGCTCGCGCAACACTCTCTGCTCGAGGTCGTGCTCACAGACAAATTTCCCAGCAGTGCGCTCTCCGCCCGCTTGCAGCACGATCCATCGATCAGTTGCCTCGATGTGCCCGTGGATGCGGTCAGCGTTCCTGAATCTCTTTGCGGATTCCGCACTATCTTCTCGTCCTTCCATCATTTTCCCGATGCGGTCGCGCGCGAGGTACTTGGGGATGCAGTGCGACGCGGAGAGGGTTTCGCAATGGCCGAGGTGACCTCGCGCACTCCTCGAGCGTTTGCGACCATCTTGTTTCTGCCAGTGTTGGTCTGGCTTCTTACTCCGTTGATGCGGCCATTCCGCTGGTCGCGGCTGCTGTTGACTTACCTCGTGCCTCTGATTCCGCTCGTGGTCGTGTGGGATGGAATCGTCTCATGCTTTCGCACCCGCACACCGGAGGAGTTGCTGGAGTTGAGCAAAAGTTTTGCGCAGTACGAGTGGACGGCGGGTTATGCAAAGGGTAGCTGGCTTCCCCCCGTGTACCTGATTGGCCGGCCTGCTCGGCCCACTTCCGTGGCTCGGCGGGAGAATGTCGCGGACGAATGTTGAGTACCCACCCTTGTCATCCCGAGCGAAGCGAAGTGGAGGGACCTGCGGTTTCTGTTCCCTTGACCTCCGTTCCGGACCATAACCGCCCTCCCCTTTGTCATCTCGACCGAAGCGAAGCGAGTGGAGAGATCTGAGGTTTGCCCGGCCAAGCAGCTCAAAAATGGAAGCTGCCACTTGCGAACTCATCAACAATAAAAGTGTAAGGGAAGTCAAGCATTGAGCAACACGAAAGGGCTAAGACCTATCTCTCTAAACACGCGATCTTGTGGTTCAGATCGTGAGGGGAGGTATTCCGTGGCCAACAGCAAGTCCAATCCACAGGCACCCCCAGGCACATCTGGCCGCGTATGGAGTTATGTCTCCCGTTCCCCTCTTAAATCTCTGTGGGACTTGCAGGGAGTTCCATTCAAGGTGGTCCTGAGCAATACCTGGGATTCCATGTTTGACGACAACCTTCTGGGACGCGCGGCCGAGCTGGGATTTTATTTTCTTTTCGCCCTGTTTCCCACCCTGCTCACCGCCTGCGCCGTACTCGGTCTGGCGGCCCGTTCGGCGGCAAGCATTTATGAGCATCTGCTGCAATATCTGTCGATCGTGGTTCCACCGTCGGCACTGGGGACGGTCCTGGAAGCGTTCAATCAAACAGCGGCTGCCGCAAGCACGGGCAAGATAACCTTCGGCCTGGTGGCGGCTTTGTGGTCTGCTTCGGTAGGCTTCTCCGCAATTCAAGGGACCCTGAATGTCGTATACCGGGTGAAAGAGACCCGGCCGTATTGGAGAGCAAGACTGTCGGCAATCGGCGTCACGTTTCTTCTCTCCATCGTCGTCTCACTCATGCTGGCGTCGCTACTGATAGCAGACTTCTTCGCGCGCCTGGCTCATCTTCGCATCCGCGAGCACTTGCTGGCTGTCCTTACTGCGACTTCTGCGCGCACCATTGGATGGGTGCTCGCCACTGCATTTCTCTCCCTGCTCTTTGCGCTCATCTACTATTTTGGCCCCGATGTTAAGGTGAGCCGATGGCGCTGGCTTACTCCTGGCGCCGCATTCGGCATGTTGGGCTGGCTGTTAGGATCGTTGGGGCTGCGGGTGTACGTTCATTACTTCAACAATTATTCCGCTACCTACGGTTCGTTGGGTACAGTGATCATCCTGCTCACCTGGTTTTATCTCAGTGGGCTGATGCTGCTGTTGGGAGGCGAGATCAATAGCGAAATAGAGGCCGCCGTGCATGCCAAGACTCTGGCCGCTACGGAAGCGCTGAAACCTGAGATTGTAGGCCCTTCGGCCGCAGCGTCTTAGGTTGCACAGTGCTCCATTCTGGATCAGACCGCTTCGCCCCGTTCATGCATCTCAGGTGCAGATGGCATGGCTTGAGCTGTTTCTGGGATACTTTAGCGTGACGGCTCAATTCAATTCCACGACCAGGGGTACACGCATGCAAGTCGCGGGAGCCCTGAGCATTCTCGCAATATCCGTGAGCATGCTCGCGCAGAGCACGGAGCAGCCGTCCCAACAGCCCAAGACAGCTCCGCAAACTCAGGCAATCTTGTCCTCCTACGAGGGCCAGACCGTAACTGCCGTTGAGATCGCTGGCCGTCCGGACCTGGATACCAGCAAGCTGATGCCGCTCCTCGAGCAGCACCCAGGGGAACCGTTCGCAAGAGAGAAAGTTGATCAAAGCATTGCGACCCTGAAAAAGGAGGCCAAGTTCGACGAGGTGCAACTGCAAGTCGAACCGGAGGCTAACGGGGTGCGGGTGCTCCTGATTGCGGAGCCCGCCGTCTGGTTCGGCATTTTTGAATTTCCTGGAGCGGAACGCTTTTCGTACTCCAAGCTGGCGCAAATCGCAAACTACCCTCCGCAGGCCCCCTACAACGCCGGCGACGTGCAGAAGGACACAGACGCGCTGATTCGCTACTTCCAGCAGCAAGGGTATTTTGAGGTGGAGGTTCGTCCCCAGGTAAAGCTCGACACGAACCACAATGTCGCCAATGTGACCTTTCAGGTCAGCCTGAATCGCCGCGCTAAATTTGGCACGGTGAATGTCGCAGATACCACCCCCGAAGAAGCTCGAAACATGGCGAAAAGCCTGCAGGGGTTTCACGCGCGGATTCGGGGAGCAGCCATCAAGCCAGGAAAGAATTACCGCCGCTCGACGTTGAATAACGCCCAGAAATACCTGCAAAATCGTTTAGAGAAGCGGGAAAAGCTGTCCGCTCAGGTAAAACTTGCCGGAGCAGCTTACACGGCAGAGACCAATCGCGCCGACATCCACTTTGATGTGAAGGCAGGTCCAACCGTTCATGTCAAGGTGAAAGGCGCCCACCTGTGGAGCTGGACAAAAAAATCCTTGCTACCGGTCTACCAGGGGGTTGGCGTTGATCCGGAGCTGGTACAGGAAGGCCGTGAAGCCCTGGTCTCTTACTTCCAGAAGAAGGGATTCTTCGACGTTACCGTCGACTCTCAGTTCGACAAAAAAGATTCGGTCGACACCATCATCTATACCATCAACAAGGGTAAAAAGCACAAAGTGGTCGACGTGGCAGTGACCGGTAACCGCGAGCTTAAGACACCGGATCTCATGGCGCTGGTCACGGTGAAGAAGGCACATCTGTTTTCTCCGGGCGACTACAGCGAGCAACTGGTTCGTACCAGCCAAAAGAATCTGACCGCGCTTTACGGGTCTGAGGGTTTCAGCAATGCGCAGGTCACTCCGGCGGTGAGTCATAAGGATGGCAACGTGTCGGTGGTCTTTCATGTGACGGAGGGCCCGCGGGATATTGTGAGCTCTCTGAAGATTGAGGGAGCCGATACCTTTCCGGAATCGAAATTCGCGCCGGACGGTCTGAAGCTTGCGCCGGGGAAGCCCTACTCACAAAAACTGGTTGCGACAGACCGCGCCAATATTGTTGCTCGCTATCTGCAGGCCGGCTATTTGACCTCCAGCTTCCGCGAAACGGCCAAGGTCGCTTCCAAGAACGATCCTCATCTCATCGACGTGGTCTATCACATTTTTGAGGGCCCGCAGGTCCACACCCACGATGTACTCACTCTGGGGCGCGTACGAACGCAGCAACGGCTCATCGACAGGGATGTGGCCACCCTTGTTCCGAGCCAGCCGCTTACAGAAACGGCGTTGCTCAGCTCCGAGAGCCGGCTCTACAGCCACACTGGAGTGTTCGACTGGGCGGAAGTAGACCCCAGGCGCCAGATAACGACGCAGACGAGTGAAGATGTGTTGATCAAAGTCCATGAAGCCAAGCGGAACTCGATGACCTACGGCTTCGGATTTGAAGTGATCAATCGTGGTGGCAGTATCCCCAGTGGGACCGTAGCACTGCCCAGTCTGCCGCCGGTCGGATTGCCTTCCAATTTCACCACCAGCGAAACTACCTACTATGGGCCGCGAGGGAGTTTCCAATACACCCGTAATAATGTCCGCGGTAAAGGGGAGTCGCTTTCCGCGACAGCGTTTGCCGGACGCCTCGATCAGCGTGTCGCGGGATACTATATCAACCCAAATTTCCTCTGGTCGAGTTGGGGCGCGACGACGTCTGTCCTGGCGGAACGCGATGAAGAAAATCCCGTCTATTCCTCTCAGGTTGAGAATGGGAGTGTGCAGCTGCAGAGATTTATCGACAAGGCGAAACATGATGTTTTCTTCCTGCGTTACAGTTTTAGCCAAACGGATTTGACCCGGATCCTGATCCCCGAACTGGTGCCGCCGCAGGACCAGCATGTCAGGCTCTCGACGATTGCGGCCAACCTAACCCACGATACGCGTGACAATCCTCTCGACGCGCACAGAGGTACGCTGGAGTCGATCGAACTCGATTTCAACGATACCAAGCTGGGCTCCAGCGTAAACTTTGTCAAATTCAATGGACAGGCTGCGTACTACCGGTCGATCTTTCGCAACATCATTTGGGCGAACAGCATTCGTATTGGACTGGCGCAGCCATATTCCGGCAGCCAGGTTCCTCTGAGCGAAGCGTTCTTTACCGGCGGCGGCAACACGCTGCGCGGCTTTCCGCTGGATGGGGCTGGACCCCAGCGGCAGGTTCAGGTTTGCAGCACAGGCTCGTCTACCGATTGTTCCTACATACAGGTTCCGGCGGGAGGAAATGAGCTGCTGATCATCAACTCCGAAGCACGCATTCCGATACCCATCAAGAAAGGCTTGGGATTGGCTGTGTTCTATGACGGCGGGAACGTGTTCCCCTTGGTTGGCTTTCACGACTTCACCTCGCTCTACACCAACAGTGTGGGGTTGGGGCTGCGCTATGCCACCCCGGTGGGTCCGGTGCGAATCGATCTCGGGCATAACCTGAACCCGGTTCCGGGAGTTAAATCAACCCAATACTTTGTTAGTATCGGCCAGGCATTTTGACGGGGGTGACCACGTGAGTATGAGGAAAGCGGCCGCGTGGGTCGCGGGCATTTTGATAACTCTTCTGCTCGTAGCGGGCCTTGCTGTCACCATCCTGCTGCACAGTGCGCGGTTCCACAACTACGTTCTTACCACCGTCGAAAAGAAAGCCAGCGAGAGCATCGGGACAAAGGTACAGCTGCAGAACTTTGCTCTCAATCTTTCGAACCTGAGCCTGGATCTTTACGGGTTGACGGTGGCCGGCGCCAGCCCGTACCCGGATCCGCCTCTGCTCCAGGTCGCTCATGGCGAAGTTGGAGTTCGCATTGTCTCCGTCCTTCATCGCAAGTGGTATCTCGATAGGCTGGTCATTGATCAGCCGGTGGTGAAGGTGTTCACCGATGCGCACGGAGTCAGCAACATCCCAACGATCAAAAGCAGCGGGTCCAGCAACGGTAATACCAGCCTGTTCGACCTGGGGATTCGCCATGCCGTGCTCGATCAAGGAGAGGTCTACTATAACGATCGCCAGAGCGTTCTTTCAGCGGACTTACACAACGTAGATTTTCGGGCTTCGTTCGACAGCCTGCTGCAGAAGTACTCGGGCAAGCTTAGTTACACCGACGGCCATCTGCAATCCGGAAGCTTCAAACCAATTCCGCACAACCTCGACGCTGAGTTCGATGCGACGCCGACTACTTTCCACTTAACCCAAGCCAGGTTGACCAGCGAAACGTCACAGGTTGTTCTCACGGCTACGTTGCAGGACTACAGCCACCCACAGGTGCAGGGAACCTACGTTGCCACGTTGGACGGGCGCCAATTCCGCAAGATTCTAGGGAACCCTTCCATGCCGGTTGGATTCATTCGTGCCAGCGGTTCGGTTCAGTACCAGGAAATGGCCAATCGCTCTCCTTTGGATACGGTGCTGATCAAGGGTGACCTTAGCAGCCAGCAACTGGACGTGCAGACGCCAACCGTTCGTTCGCAGATCAGAAACATCGCGGCGCACTACCTGCTTCAAAATGGCGACGCCACTTTGCAGGATTTCCGCGCCAGCCTGTTGGGCGGCCAGCTTACGGCGAACGGCACAATGAGCAGCATCGACGGCAACACGCATTCGAAGTTCAACGCCGGGCTGCGCGGTATCCAGCTGGCAGCTCTGAATGGCGCTATGAAGTCGTCGGCGCTGCCCAAGGGAGTGAGTCTCGGGGGTGTGCTGAGTGCCGACGCTAATGCTTCCTGGGGAAAGACGTTTGACGACGTCGTGGCCCACGCAGACGCGGCCGTTCACGGGAAAGTATCCGGGCAGGGCAGGGACGTTCCCGTAGAGAGTGGGCTTCACGGTAACTACACCGGAAAGAGCCAGGAGCTGGCGCTTAAGCAGAGCTTCTTGCGAACGCCACAAAGCACCCTGACGATGGACGGCGTGATAAGCCGGCGGTCGAGCCTCGACCTGAAATTTCAATCCAATAACCTCAGCGAACTGGAAACGGTTGCTGATGTGTTTCGGGCTCCAGGGCCGCCGCTCGGGCTTGCCGGGACCGCTTCGTTTCAGGGTACGGTGCGCGGATCAACGAGCGATCCCCATCTGACCGGTCAATTGACGGCTTCCAACTTCCGTTTCAACGGAACAGAGTGGCGGGTGCTGCGCACAAATGTGGATGTGAATCAGTCAATGGCCAGCCTGCAGCATGCAGACCTGGAGCCCGCTTCTCACGGAAAGATCACTTTCGACGCCAGTACCGGTTTGCACAAATGGGCCTTTACCGACTCGAGCCCGTTACAAGTTGATCTGCAAGCCTCGCAGTTGGATGTTCAGGACCTGGTAAAACTTTCCCGGCAACAAGTACCCGTAACGGGCACGTTAGCCGCCAGTGTCAAGATGCATGGGACTGAGCTGAGTCCAATTGGCCAGGGAAATGTCTCGCTCACGCATGTCACTGCGTACGATCAGCCGGTTACGTCTGCGACTCTGAACTTTGATGGCACAGGAGAAGAAGTCCACGGCGATCTTGGAGTGGAGCTTCCCGCGGGCAACGTAAAGAGTAAAGTCAGCGTCCGGCCGCGGCAAAAGAGTTACAACGCTCAACTAACCGCCACAGGAATTCGCCTGGAACAACTGCAGGCAATCAAAGCGCAGAACATCAACGCCAAGGGCGCGGTGAGCGTAAAAGCCAACGGGGCGGGCACATTTGACAACCCTCAGCTGGACGCAACGCTGCAGATTCCGCAAATCGATATACAGGATCAGAAGATCGCGGACGTCAATCTGCAAATGAACGTGGCCAACCACCTGGCTACGGCCAATCTGACTTCAGCAGCGGTCGGTACGACAATCAAGGCAAACGCTAAGGTGGGACTGGCCGGCGATTACCCGGCAGATGCCACGCTCGATACGCAGACGATTCCGTTGCAGCCGATCTTTGCGATCTACGCTCCGGGGCAAGCCGGCGATTTGACCGGCCAGACCGAGCTGCACGCCACGCTGCATGGACCACTCAAGAATAAAAATTTGCTGGAAGCGCACGTTACCATCCCTACCTTGAAGCTGGCTTACGGCAATACCATCCAGTTGGCAGAGACCTCGCCCATCCACGTCGATTACAAAGACACGAAGATCACGCTGCAGCGTTCGGGACTCAAGGGAACCGATACCGATCTGCAGTTTCAGGGTTCGATGTCCACCACCAAGGGCGCTCCCGTTTCTCTGCTGCTGTTGGGTACGGTGAATCTGCACCTGGCCCAGGCATTTGCTCCCGACATCAGGAGCTCGGGTGAGTTGAAGTTCAATATCAATTCGAGTGGAGCGACCGATAGCCCTGACGTTGGCGGCCAGGTAGAAATCGTGGATGCCAACTTCGCCAGCGATGATCTGCCGGTGGGATTGCAACACGGTAACGGCGTGCTGACGCTCACCAAGGACCGGCTCAACATCACGAAATTTCAAGGCACCGTCGGCGGTGGCACGGTGACTGCGCAGGGCGGCGTTGCGTATCGTCCTTCGATCCAATTTGATCTGGGGCTGTCCGCGAAGGGGATTCGCGCTCTCTATCCCCAGGGGGTTCGCGAGACCGTCAACGCGGATATTCGTCTCGCGGGAAGCACCGATAACGCGGTCCTCGGGGGCCAGGTGAGACTTGCCGATCTCTCCTTTACTCCGGCCTTTGATTTGAACAGCTTCATCGATCAATTCTCGGGCGGCGTTTCTGCACCCGCGACTCCAGGGTTGGCGCAAAGTATCCAGTTGAACCTGGGGGTAACTTCCGAAAATAACATCAACCTGGTGAGCAGAACTCTCAGCATCAATGGCTCGGCAAACCTGCGAGTACGCGGCACGGCAGCAGAGCCGGTGATCCTGGGACGAGTGAACCTGGATGGCGGCGACATCATTCTCAACGGCAATCGCTACGTGCTGAACGGTGGAACCATTGAGTTCGTCAACCCTTCGGAAACGCAGCCGGTGGTCAACCTGGCGCTCAACACCACGATTCAGCAATACAACATCTCCATGCGTTTCAACGGGCCGGTCGATCAGCTGCGCACGAATTACTCTTCTGACCCTTCGTTGCCGGCCGCCGACATTATCAACCTGCTGGCATTTGGAGAAACCACAGAAGCGAGCGCGAATAGTCCTTCTCTGCCGGCAAACCAACAGGCGGCATCGTTGGTGGCTTCGCAGGTAAGCAGCCAGGTGACGAGCCGCATCTCAAAGGTTGCGGGCATTTCCCAGCTTTCCATTAACCCGGTCCTGGCGGGAGGCACCAGCCAGGGGCCTCCGGGCGCAAATATCACTATTCAGCAGCGGGTCACTGGAAACCTGTTTGTGACCTTCTCCAGCAATGTGGCTTCGACGCAGAACGAGACGATTCAGGGCCAGTACCAGGTTTCGCCCCGAGTCGCGGTGAGCACTACACGCGATCAAAACGGGGGAGTCGCTTTCGATACGTTGATAAAGAAAACCTGGTGAGGCATTTTCCTCTAGACTGATCGGCAAGATGAATTGCCGACGCTATCTCCCATTCCTGCTGGTCATGCTAAGCCGGCTGCATTGCTTCGCAGCCCCTGACGTTGCGCCCACTCCGCCAATGGGCTGGAATAGCTGGGACTCTTACGGGCTGACCGTAACGGAAGCCGAGTTCAAAGCGAATGTCTCCTGGTTGCATGAGCATCTGCAGCCATTGGGATGGCGCTATGTCGTGGTTGATGAGGGTTGGTACCTGCGTGCCCCGGGGCAGAAGGGAGCCGCGCAAGGTTTTGTGATGGATGACTACGGACGTTACATCGTGGCGGACAATCGCTTTTCGTCTTCCGGATTCAAGCCGCTTGCGGATTGGGTGCACGGCCAAGGGCTCAAGTTCGGACTCCACATCATTCGCGGCATTCCGCGACAGGCAGTGGAGAGGAATCTACCGATAGCCGGGTCATCCTTCCATGCTGCCGATGCGGCCAACACGACCGATACCTGCCGATGGAATTCGGATAACTATGGGCTCAATGCGAATTCCGCTGCCCAGGCTTATTACGATTCCATTATCAAGCTCTATGCTGGATGGGGCGTCGACTACATCAAGGTAGACTGCATTTCCAAGCCCTATCAAGCCGATGAGATTCATATGATGAGCGCGGCGATCAAGAAGTCTGGCCGTGCGATGGTGCTGAGCCTTTCCCCCGGACCGACGCCGGTTGAGGAAGCCGATGACGTGCGGAAATATGCTCAGCTTTGGCGGATATCCGACGATATGTGGGACACCTGGCCGGGCCCCGCGGGGCAGACGTTTCCGGCCGGGTTGGTACGTCAATTTGACCGTACCGCGGAGTGGGCGCCGCATATCGAGGTAGGGCACTGGCCCGACGCCGACATGCTGCCCCTGGGCTATCTTGGTCCCCGGCCTGGATGGGGCAAGCCGCGCATGTCGCGGCTTACTGCGGATGAGTCGCGGACGCTGATGACGCTGTGGTCGATGGCTCGCTCGCCGCTCATTGCCGGGACGAATCTCACCAAAATGGATCCGGTGACGGAGGCTCTTTATACCAATCCTGAGGTGATCGCGGTGGACCAGCACTCGCGGGATAATCGACAGCTCTCACGCAACGGCTCGTTGGTGGTGTGGAAGGCTACGCCTGAGTCCGGGGGTGGCGATTATTTGGCATTCTTCAACCTGGGTGATAAGGCGCAGCAGGCGAGCTACTCCTGGAAGGACTTGGGATTGCCCGAGGGTAGCCATGCGGTTCGCGATCTATGGGCGAGCAAAGATCTGGGGCCAGCCGCTTCGCTCAAGACTGAGCTGCCTGCGCACGGGACGAGGCTCTATCGCGTACGTTGAGGCGACGTACGGGGCTCTTTACTCTTTACGCGCAGGGTCTACCAGCCAATCTACTTCTTGTGGCGCTGCTTTTGGTCAGCAGAGATTTCCGGGAACGGTTACCATCAAGCGCCCCCTGGAGGAGTTGCAGATTTTGATCACCATTCAGAAGTTGACCGTGAACCTTTCGATATCAGACGACAAGTTCGAACTGAAGACCCCAGAAGCAGCGACAATTCAGAAACTGGACTAGGGAGCGGAAACAGTTAATAGGCCGCTTGCATGTGACTCGCGGGTTTGAGTAGCTCGTTCCACCTCCATTATCGTAGTGATTTCCGAAGCAGGGCGTTGAGAGCTGCAGTAAAGGTTCGAACCCGCAGCCTCGGGTCGATGTCGATTCTGCCTTTCCTTTATGCCTTTCTTAGCATTTTTTTCGTAGGCTGAGATGAGTGCGCAAGGAGGTCACTTCCATGGCAAATGTACATGGTATTGAGTTCAACTCCAACCAGTCAGAGTTGGTAAAAAGTTTGATTCGGGAGTTACTGAAAGATGGAAACTGTGCAGTCTACGCGCTGCCTCATATGAAGCCGAATGGCGAGTTGCGAATGGCTTGCACTCCTCCTGCTCCAAGTCCAAGACATCAGCACGGTGTGTTTCTGCGTATTCGGCCCGGGGTAAAGGCGGCTGTCGCAATCCGTCCGATGAATGCAAAGACGGGAGAGGAGCAAACAAATATCACGAAATACTCTCAGGATGAGTTGCGAGAACTGATACGGGTGTGGCGCAAGGAGGTTTCCGACATAAGGCCTGAACCACCCAACAAGATCGAACTCGCCAAGGCAGCCTAGAGACGTCTGCAGAGTGGCATGACGAATACGCCACTCTGCAGGTTGTGGGTGCTATCCCAAACGGATTGGGCAACGAAGGATCTTACGGCACCATCGAGCCTGTGCGCACACGGCTTTCCGCAAAAGCTAGCTCTCTCTGCAACATGCGCAACACTTCATCAGCTCGTTATTGCACCGTAATGGGAACGGAGGTGTGGCACAAAGTAGTAGACACCCTACGACAGTTGGTGATAGTAGTAGGGAGTCTACTACCATGGCAGATCCAGCACGATACCAGAACCGTATTGAGATCTTGCAAGGGACACTCGACCTTCTCATTCTGCAAACGCTGGCGCGCGGTGGGCAGCATGGGCATGGAATCTCCCTGGCAATCCGCGCGCGTTCCGGCGAGGTGCTATCGGTTGAGACGGGATCGTTGTATCCGGCTCTTCATCGTCTGGAAAAGAAGGGTTGGCTGGACTCGGAGTGGAAAGTGTCGGAGAACAACCAGCGTGCCAAATATTACTCGCTGACGAAGGCAGGCAAGAAACAGCTGGCGGCCGAGCAGGATCGATGGCGGCTATTGGTTCAGGCAGTTGCCGGAGTACTGGATCCGGCGTGAGGTTGTCATGGCTATGAATTCGCTGCGGTTCATTTTTCGCCGGTTCTTCAGAAGGGCGCAATTAGAGAAAGAGCTGAACGATGAGCTTGCTTCGCATATCGCCATGGAGGCAAATTTGTGGATGCAGGAGGGTGAATCGCCCGAAGCTGCACGGCAAGCGGCGCTGCGGCAATTTGGGAACGTAGAGTTAGTGGCCGAGGTGACGCGCAGCAAGTGGGGACTTGCATGGCTTGAACAGGCGCTGAACGACGTCCGCTATGCTGCCCGGGGGTTTGTGCGTACGCCGCTGTTTTCGGCGATTGTGATCGCAACGCTTGCGCTGGGAATCGGAAGCTCTACAACGATCTTCAGTTTGCTCGACGGCATCCTGTTGCACTCTCTGCCATTTCCGGAGTCAAAGCAACTCATGATCCTCGGAGAGCTTCCTCCGAAAACCCAGAAATTGAATGTCGTATGGATGAATAATTTTGTTGCCTGGAAGGAGCGCAACCATTCATTCCAGTCGATGGCTGCATTTATGTTGCTGCCAATGAACTTGGTCTTCGATAAAGCAAGCGAGCAGGTTCCGGGTCTCGACGTTACGGCAGACTTCTTCAGCACGCTGGGTACGGCACCGGTGCTCGGCAGAACATTCCGCCCGGGCGAATACTGGACGAATGAGCCCCGCGAAGCGGTTCTGAGTTACGGTGCATGGCAGCGGCTGTTTGGCGGCAGACCCGATGTCATCGGAAAAAGGATCTCGATTAATGTGAACCATCACGAAATTATCGGTGTGATGCCCCCGGGGTTCGGCCTACCGAATCAGAGTGCAGAGCTTTATCTTCCTCTGGGTATCGACCTGCACGATGGACGGAACTATTCGGTTATAGCGCGACTGCGGCAGGGGGTGAGTCCGGATGCAGCCAACGCCGAGATGGGCACTCTTGCTGCGCAGACTGCGCGCGATAACGTCGAAATGGATTCGGGCTGGAGCGCGACCGCTGTGCCGCTGCTGGAGCATTCGGTAGGATCCGTGCGGCCGACGCTGCTGATTCTTTTTGCTGCGGTAGGGCTGGTGCTGCTTCTGGCGTGCGCGAATGTGGCAAACCTGCTGCTGATGCGAGCGTCGGGGCGGGCGCAAGAGATGAGCGTGCGGCTGGCGTTGGGTGCAAGCCGCAATCGCATCCTGGGACAGCTGCTCATCGAGAGCCTCTTTCTGGCTATATGCGGCGGTCTTCTGAGTGTGCCGCTGGGTTGGACGGCACTGCACCTGTTGAAGACTTCGCTACCGGAAAGCCTGCATATTCCCAGGTTAAACGAGGTGACGCTGAATATTCGCGTGCTTATTTTCTCAGCAGGCGTATCCATCCTTTCAGCGGTGCTCTTCGGGCTAGCGCCGGCCCTTCAGTCGCTTAAGAGAAACGTGAGTGAGGACTTACATGAGTCCACGCGTTCGGTGACGTCGGGACGCAAAGTGAGGCGACTGATTGTCGTGACAGAAATCGCTTTGGCGCTGGTGTTGGTCTCAGGAGCGGGATTGACGGTGCGCAGCTTTCTTCGATTGGCAAGCGTGAATACTGGATTCCATGCCGAAAACGTGCTGACCGTGCGCATGCTCTTGCTGCCGGTGGAAAAAGAGAAGTACCACGCCGATGTGGTGAAGGAGATGCTGGATCGGATTCGTGCATTACCGGGGGTAGTCACAGCCGGCTCGATTGGAATACTGCCGATGGAGGGCACGAACTCGGGAACCTGGTATTACGATGCGGACCGCCCCGAGCCCGCACCGAATGCACGGCCAGGCGGAGATGTTTCGATTATCACTCCGGGCTATTTTGAGGCGATGCGCATCCCGATGATTCGCGGTCGTGCCTTTAGTTCCGATGACCGCGCGGGCGTACCGCCGGTGGCGATTCTGAACCAAACGGCGGCGCGGATGCTTTTTCCGGGCCAGGATCCAGTGGGAAAACGAGTTAAGGTCTGGTGGACTAACACGCCGACTGTGGAAGTGGTGGGCGTTGTCGCCGATATTCGTCATGGTGGTGTGAGCACGCCGCCCGATCCGTGTTTGTTCATGCCCAATGACCAGCAGCCATTTCCGTTTACGGCGTTGGTAGTGCGCACCATTGGCAAGCCCGCCGGCTTGGTGCGGGCCATACGGGAGCAGGTGAGGATGGTGGATGCGGACCAGGGCATCTCCAAGATAGAAGAAATGCAACAAATGGTTTCAGACTCAATCGCACGGCCGCGCCTGGAAGCAACGGTGCTGACGCTGTTCGGAGTGATTGCGCTGGGGCTCGCGAGTATTGGCCTTTATGGGTTGATCGCTTTCTCCGTTGCTCAGCGGGCGCGAGAGATCGGCATTCGCGTGGCACTCGGCGCTTCGCGAGCGGGCATATTTCGCCTGATCCTCGGAGATGGATTGCGTTTGACGCTCATCGGCGGAATGGTCGGACTGGTAGCCATTATCGGTCTGACTCGTTTTCTACGCAGTCTTCTCTTCGAGATTCAGCCCCTCGATCCTGTGACCCTGATCTCTGTAACCTGTGTCCTGACATTTGTGAGCCTTCTGGCCTGTTATGTCCCCGCGCGACGAGCGACAAAGGCTGATCCGGCGGCAGTTCTACGAGAAGAGTGACTTGCGGCGGCATGCTCTCATGCCTTATGAGCCAGCACCTGGCGAATCGCTGAACCAGCTCCCAGCAGATCGACCAGCTTCATCTCAGAGTATTTGCGGGAAAGAATCACGCCATCGGCGCCACCGCGAAATGCCGCCAAGACCGCATCCCTGGTGCCGTCTGGCGTGCACTTGCTGTGACCTGGAGCAGTGGGAACATCGATATCAATTCCAGGCCATAGCAAGGTCGTCGTCCCGTTGAGCGCCTCGCTTGCTCGCTTCGTTTCGTGGTAGACATAGTCCGGCGAAAATCCCGTGAGAGGTATCTCGGCCAGACTCTTTTCCTTGTAGTTCAGGACACGGTAGTGAAAGTCCAGGGTCTCCTGCCGCGGGAGATCGCCGTACATCGTGCTGCCGACGCTTTCAACGTATTCCGCCATCCGTTCGCCGGCACAGTTGTTGTACATCACGATCTTGAAGAAGTCAGCATAGGGGGCGATGGCCGCGAGGTCCTGTTCCGCGCGATAGATGGGATCAAAGGAATTGTTATGGCAGATATGCCAGCCTACTCCGAGAGAGGGTTTCACTTCCTTCACTTTCTTAAAGATGGCTGCATAGGTCTCGCGAAGGCTGTCTGTCCACAGCATCTCCCAGGCTAGCAGCTCCGGATACCGCAACATGAGACGCCATAGTGTGACGTAGTATCCATCGATGGGCCGCCGCCCCTGGCGACTCGTCTGTACAAATTTTGCCAGCTCGAGAAAACCTTTCCGAGCCCGCTCGGGATCAATGCCACGCGCTCTTGCCTTGGCTTCACAGAACTGGCAGAAACAGGTCACACGGTAGGCATCGTCGCGCTCATCTCCGGCGCCAATCGCATTGATGAAGGCGCCTTGACGCTCCGAGCACCACATGATTCCATCAATGTCATACGATCGCGACCAATCTTCCACGATTCCCAATAAAAAGTTTCGATAGTTGGGATTGTTGAAGCACAACGTAGTTGCGTTCTTTCCAGACAGCTCCTTTTCCTGAAGCTGAGAGATGTTGGGGAGGTTTTCACGAAAGGCATCCTCGAACCAGCAAATAGTTTTTATGCCCCGTTTTCTCGCCTGTGGCAACACTGCCTGGAGCACATCGAAGTCGCCGAGTTCTGCCGGCCGCGTACCGTGGAAGACCGTATCCTTGTAGTACTCGGGATGGATCGTGGCATAGTTTCCGCCGGAAAATGTATCAGTGTCATATTGCTGCTTGCCATGATCCGGCAAGGGCTGGCCCGGAATTTGCCGCCCAGCGATACCGCGACCGTAGGTGAAGGTAGCAAGGAATACCGTGTTGATGGAAGCATCGCGCTGAAACTCATCCAGCACTTTCTCTGTGCCCTCGTCGACGAAGGAAACTGCTCCTACCTGGATGCCGATTGTCCTATCCTTTGGAGTCAGCGGTGACGCCGCCAAACGTGTGGACGGTACAGCGGCAGTAAGAGCCGTAGCTGCCGCATTCTGTAAGAAAGTCCTGCGATCGATGTTTAGCATGATGAGCCCGGTCTAGTGCTCCGCGCCTTTTACCGCCATTCCCGGATACCACGAACGAACGGCGAGAATTCGGGATTTGACGTTGGGTGCACTGTAATATCCGACGGTGCAGTTAAGACGAAAGAAATAAGCGTCCCCCGCTTTGGAGGGATGACGCCCGGCAATTCCGTCCATTCCGCTGCCCGCCGCCATGACTCCGTGGCCACTCAAGACCAGATAAATTTCCTCTTCGCGTTCGTGGTGGTGAGGAAAGTTCGTCCCACGCGGCGCGATTTCCATGAGAAAGAGGCTGGTCAGAACGCGGCCGGCTGCTATGCGGTCACGCTTGCTGTCCACATCGCCCATCAGCAAGCGAAAGAGAGACGAAGATGGATGACCACTCACAAAATTCGTGGGCACATCTTCGATGTTGGCGTGTAAGGGACGAGGCGGCGGTTGAGTTGGCTCATATCCCTTCGTGCGAAAACCCATCATGAGTACTGTCAACGCCTTGGTAGACGGGTTACTGGCAGCATGCGGAATGGTTGACGGTATATAGAGATAGTCTTCCGTCTTCAGGGATACGTTGTCATTTCCGTATTTGACCGAGGCGCTCCCGTCGAGAACAACGTACACCTGATCTTCGTCTGGGTATTGAACGGGCGCGCACTTGCCGTTGGGGTCTATGACTGTCTCACCGTAGCGCGCTACGCCGACAACCACGGATGTGTCTGAATCTCCCTGGCCGAACAACGGCTTGTAGTGGCAGGTGGCAGTTGTAATATCGGAGTTTTTCTCCTTCGCCGTGGAAGTGTTGCGGTAAAGGAAAGTCGGGTCTATCTTGCGTTCGCCGGCATGAAGAAGGGGTGCGAACAGTGCAATCAGTGTGAGAGCGTATCGCTTAACGGAATCCATGCAATTCAGGCGGCGCTTTTGCGCGCATCCACAAGAATTTGGCGGAGGCGATTGCCGACGATGAGATCTTCCCCCGATTGCAGCGTCATGGAAATAATTTGAAGCTGATCGGGACGGGCTTCGTGTTTCGCCTTTGGATCAGCGCCTTCGTGGACAGCCGGGACCAGGCTAGGATTGCTATTTGTCAAAACCTCGATGCGGGGCTCGCCCGCCCGTAGATGGTCATCACATTGCGCGACGGTCAGGCCAAAGGTCTTTTCGTCCCACAAGACAGTCAGCGTTGGATAGCTATTGCCTTCTTCAGGAATGGTTATGTTGGTGGTGACTCCGGGCACTGTCTCTACCAATTTTGCAATGCGCTCGACTCGGCTCCGCCACTCCTTGTTGAGCGCATTGAGATCGGCATGCGACCAGTATTCAATGGCCGCAAGCATGCCGATGATTTCTTCCTTGCCGACTTTCATGGGCCTGCATACGGCTCCTTCCCAGGGGCTGCAGTTGGCGAGGGCCGCTTCGATCAAAGTTTTTCGGCCTAGCAGGATGCCGGAACATTGCGGCCCACGCAGGCCCTTTCCACCGCTAAAACAATAGAGGTCGACGCCCATTTTTGCGTAGCGGCTGAGATTGTCAAACGGGGGGATGCCCGCTGCATCATCCAACAGCAGGGGAACGCCTGCTGCGCGCGTGATGGTAAGAGCATTGGCGAGGCGGTCGTCACGCCAGGTGGTGTAGACCATGGCGGTTTGTGGGTTGATTGCGGACTGCAGGTGATCCACACCGTGGGCGAGCACCAATTTTCCGCCGGCCAGACGGATTGCGCTATCGAAGGCACTGCGGCCGCCGAGCATCACAACCTCATGTTTCAGGCCCTCGGTGTCGGGCAATTGCCAAATGTTTGCAGGGTCGGAGCCGGCAATGCACGCGGCTGTCGCGGCAGCCATCGCACCGGCCGAGCCAGAGGTGACCATTCCTGATTCGGCGCCCGAAAGTTCCGCCAGCCTGCGTCCCACCGCGTGCTGCAGTTCAAACATGTCGACGAAATGCTGGGACGCAGCCTCCACCGCTCGCCGCACTTCGGGTAATTCGAGCGAGCCACTCAGATAAGTCCAGGTCCCTCGCGCATTGATAAACGGCCGCACTCCCAGGCGGCTATACACTTCCGAGGAAGAAGATTTTCCCTGAGCGGCCGCTACTGTGGCCACAATTCCGCGAGATTTGATTGCGGCGAACAAAGGGGCCGCCGCCAACAATTTCATGAAGGATCGCCGACCGTTGTTGTTAAGTGGACGTTCGGGCAAGTGGGACTCCTTTTCTGGTGCTACTAAAGAATTCCTTGGTTCGAAAGCCAGGAGCCGTGAGATGGAAAAACGTGCGCCCACTATACATAATCGGAAGATATAGAAACAAGGCGAAACTTAAAGCAACTCGCTCAATGGGGATTCTGCATGACACCGGGGATCCATCGAACCGCATTATCGTGATACAGCTTGCGTAGAATAGGGGCCGGCAGATTGAGCCCTTGAAGCTTGCGATCCTTGTACTGGAGGGTGTCGCCGGTGGACAGAAACCGCCAGTCGAATGCGTAGGTATTCTCCCAACTTCGGATAGCGTCCGACACATCTTCGCCGGCGTTGAGTTCGTTATCGGTCGCGAAGAGCAAGCGATCCTGGTACTTCTCGATGAAGGCGATGATATCCGCTCGCGGCTGCATCACCACGTAGGGCATGCGCGCGGCAAGGTTTACGGCGAAATTGGGATAGTCGTCAAGATGCTGACCGAGTTGGTGAAAATCGGCTTCCATGCTGCCGAGATGGGCGCCCACCACGCGAAGGGTGGGATTCTGCCTTAACAAGTGGTCGCGAGCGCGGAGAATTGCCTGCTTGGAGGGAGCATTCGGCCGGTTATACATGTACCACTCGGGGTGTTCCGTGTAATAAGAGTAGTCAGGCGCGGAGGGAGTAGGTGGCTCCCATATCGTGTCGGGATCGGCGACGTGGGCAATCAACGTTTTATTGTGCGCGGCGATGTCTTTGTAGATGGGCTCGAATGCCGGATCATCGGGTAAGGTGTAATCGCCCTTTGCATCTTTGACCTGCTCGCCGATGTTTTTCCAGATCTTCACGGCCACGGCTCCCTGCGAGAAATCTCGATCGAGCTGGGCTATGGCGGCCCGGGAAAATCCGGGGGTCCGATAGGCAAAGGGATTGAAGGTGGTACACAACGTTGCCTGGCCGTGGCTTGCAAGGACAAAATCCCAGGCCTGCTTCCGCTCCATGTCTAACGCAGGCTGGTCGGGCGTGTGGGCAACAATGATATTCAAAACGTGAAGGTTGAGCCTTTGCAGCAGGGCGAGAAAGGCGGGGTTGGTCTGGTAGATGTGAACGTGGGTATCGACGGGATCCAGCTGCTGGAATTTACTTAGCTCTTCTGCTGAGAACGGACCGGTGACTGGGCTTGGCGAGGATGAAACTGGTTGGGAAGGGTTCGATGTTTGCCGATTATTGCATGCTACGAGTGCCAGCACTGCGATCAATAGAAGCGAGAATCTTTTCAAGAGTCATCTCCTCAACCCCAACGCGGATTGGCCGTCCCAAAGTTGCGAATGATTATCATTCATTGCGGAAGAAAATAACATGACCTCCAGACTTTGGGCCACCCACTCCACATTCCACACTTAACTTACTACCGGAATCAGCTGTTGAGATCGAGGGGGTTTGGGTTATCATCCCACCTAATTGACATGCGGAAGAAAACGAAGGCCACATCCACAGTTAGCAACGACAAGTACGAGATGCTGATCGACGAGCGGAGACAGCACATCCTGGAACTGGTCCAGAAGCAGGGAAGAGTGCTGGTCACCGATTTGTCGAGTGAACTGAAGATTTCGCAGATCACGATTCGCAAGGACCTGGATTGGCTTCAGTCTCATGGAATGGTGCAGCGCTCCCACGGCGGCGCGCTGCGGATAACTTCCAGCGCCCTAGCTGATCCAACCTTGCAGGAAAAGCAGAAACACCATCACCTGGAGAAACAGAAGATTGCCGCGGCGGCAGTCAAGATGGTCGAAGAAGGCCAGTGCGTCATTCTGGATTCGGGAACGACGACAACCGCGATTGCGCATGGGTTGAAGCGCTTCAGCCGGTTGACCGTGATCACCAATGCCGTCAATATCGCCGCGGAACTCGCCGGCACGGATTTCGAGGTGATCCTGGTGGGCGGGACTCTGCGGAAGAATTCCTTCTCGTTGGTCGGACCGCTGGCAGAGGACAATCTCGAAGAGATGCATGCCGATATCCTGTTCCTTGGCGTGGATGGGTTCGACCTGGAAGTCGGGATCACGACGCCCAATTTTCTCGAGTCGCGGGTGAATCGAGCCATGGTAAAGGCCGCGCGAAAGGTCGTCGTGGTGTGCGACTCGAGTAAGTTCAATCACCGTAGTTTGTCGCGCATCATTCCGGCCGGCGCCATTCACTACCTCATCACCGACCGCAACCTCCCAAGTGCGGCTGTCGATGCGCTGCGGGCCCACAACATCGATGTAACCCTCGTCTGACCAGCCTGCCGTAAAGAGTTTTTCCTTGACACCCCTCCGAAAAGACGCTAAACACTCATCTACGTAAGAAAACGTAATGTCCCTGGAAATCCCTGTTGTTTTTTTGGAGGTTGGCGGTGAAGTGTATTCGCTTGTTCCGCATCGGCGCGCTTGCCCTGGGTCTTTGTTGCCTACCTGCCATGGTCAATGGCCAATCCAACGACCAGGGCCTAATCCGCGGCACGGTGTCGGATTCCAGGGGGGCCGTTATCCCAGGGGCAAACGTCACCCTCACCGAGGTGGGGACCAACGTTTCCGAAAAAACCACCTCCAACGATCACGGGCTCTATGTCTTTACAGGATTGCGGGCGGCCAATTACCGGATGCTGATCGAATCGGCCGGTTTTGGGCCAGTGGAGAAGGCCGGCATTGCTCTTGACGCGAATCAGCAGACAACATTGGACGTGACCCTGGCGCCGGCTGCTGCCAATGCGAGTGTCACCGTCGAAAGTACGCCGGTGCTGCTGGACGCCGATAACGCAACCCTGGGCACAGATGTAGGAACGAAATATCTAACCCAGGTACCGCTCGAAAACCGCGACCCATTCGGACTGGCGTTTCTTGCCGCCGGCGTGACCGAGACGGCAGGGTCCGGTATCCAGGACGGCTATCCGACGGGGACTAACTTTGTTTCGAATGGACAGCGCAACGCGACCGCAGAAATTCGTCTCGATGGCACCTTGACGACCGCACCGGAACAAGGGGAAGGGGGCACATCGAACATCTACTACCAGGCGACGGTCGAAGCGCTGCAGGAAGTGAAGGTCCAGAACAACAGCTTCTCCGCGGAGTACGGCAACAACGGTGGAACCGTCCTCGACGAGGTGATGAAGTCGGGCACGAACTCACTCCATGGCAGCGCGTATGAGTTCAATCAGAACTCCATTTTCGATGCTCGCGACTATTTCAACAGCGGTCCGAAGCCGGGGCACTCGCAAAACCAGTTTGGTGCCTCGATCGGCGGCCCCATCAGGAAAAACAAGACTTTCTTTTTTGCGGACTTCGAGTCTGTGATCGCCAGCAACCCCGTCAATATTGTCGCAACCGTCCCTACGGCGGCGCAGATTAATGGCGATTTTTCGCAGGCGATGACCTATGACCAGAATGGCAATCCTGTTCAGAATCAAATTTTCGATCCATTTCTGATCGATCCGGTGGCCTATAGCCGGCCTGCGTACGCAAACAACGTCATTCCCCAAGGTGAAATCGATCCCGTTGGCCAGGCGATTCTGAACCTGTATCCAAAACCCAATACAGCTGGGGATGCCGTCTCAGGGGCCAACAATTTCCGGGACGTTATCCTCTCGACCTCAACGGCATGGCAATTCGACGTCAAGATTGATCAGCACTTCACTGACAAGTCGACTCTTTCCGGCCGGTATAGCAATGTTTTCGCACATGGCAGCACACCGACCGTGTTCGGCGATGGCGACACATGGAGCGACGGCATGGCCTATACAGAGCGTGTTTTCAACGATGGCCTGATCTATTCCTACACCCCTACTCCCCGCACACTCTTGACCCTGACCGCTGGCCTGGATCGGGTTACCAGCCCATCCCACACCAATTATCCGAGCCCGACCTCGGTCGGTTTTCCCAGCTACCTCGAACAAAACGGCGTCGTGCGCATGCCCTCGATCATCATGCCGGAAGCGCCCTGGACCTCGATCTATGATCAATGCTGCGTGGACACACTGTTTGCCCACACACTGGGGAATTATTCCGCCTCCTTTTCGTGGACGAAGGGTCAACAAACGATCAAGTTCGGCGGGGAGCAGCGGCTCTTCTATAACAATTTTTTCCAACCGAATTATCCCAACGGGCTTTTCAGCTTCGATCAGGATGTTACGGCGCAGATACCCTATGACACGGACAACGGCATCCAGGGAAATTCGTTTGCCGGTCTGCTGATTGGCTATGGGGACTCAGGAAGCATCAACGTAAGCCAATCGGTGGCGGATAAGTCTAAGGAGACCGGTTTCTACGCCCAGGATGACTGGCGAGTCAATCGTAAGCTAACCCTCAACCTGGGCATTCGCTATGAGTGGAGTACGCCCTACACGGAACGGCGGAACAACTCGCAGTTCAGCGACTTTACCGGAGACAGCGGTATTGGGATTGCCGGCATCAGCGGCAACCTGTTGGGCACGACCATCTTCGCTTCCAGCCAGAAGCGAAGCGTCCCGACGGATTGGAACAATGTCGCCCCGCGTCTGGGTTTCGCCTACCTGGCAAACGACAAACTGGTGATACGCGGTGGTGCCGGAGTCTACTACGGCATGAGCGTGGCGACGAACTTTCAGTATCCCGGAACTGCCTTTACCTCCAGCCCTCAAGCCTTCTTCACCTTGGACGGCTATTTAACACGCTCCGCTACCCTTGAAAATCCATTCCCCGGAGGCATCGAGCAACCGCAGGGCACGAAATACGGCAAGCTGGCGGAATGGGGCCTGCCGAACAGTAATAATCTGGGTACGCAAACCGCTCGAAACGCTGAGATCTACCAGTGGAACCTTGGTGTTCAGCAAGCCTTCCCCGGTAATTTTGTGCTGGGTATCAATTACTCGGCTAACCGCAGCACACACCTTCCCTGGGGCGGCTACAACAGCACGAGCAATCGCAACTTCATTCCTTCTGCTGTGCGACAGCAGTACAGCAGCGACCAATTAAATTCGCTGGTAAACAATCCTTTCCAGGGCCTCTTCAGCGGGCCGGGGGCGATCTTCAACGAGCCGGAATCGCGCTATGGCGATGCACAGTTGCCGCTGGGGAACCTGCTGCGTCCGTATCCCCAATTCGACGGGCCCTTTCAGGGGTTGCCGGAACTTACTGCGAGTTCCTGGTACAACGCGATGCAAGTTGTCTTCCAGAAGCGCGAAGGCAAATACGTGAATTTCGAAGGCAACTACACGTGGTCAAAGAATATGGATGACTCGTCAACCGGATTCAATGCATTCGTGGGCACCTTGAATAATGGAAACCCGCAGGAGCTGGACAATCTGAAGGCCGAATGGTCGGTCAGCGCGAACGATGCCACCAACCGGTTCGCACTCGCCGCCGTGCTTCAACTACCAGTAGGGCGGGGGTATTTAATCGGCTCCAACATGAACCGCGCGCTGGATGCCGTGGTAGGGGGATGGCAGCTTACCACGCTGACCACTTTTCAGACTGGGCAGCCGATCGCAGTCTTCATGAGCAATAACCGAATCCAGGATGGCAATCAGCGGCCGAATGTCACCTGTCCCAATCATCAATCTCTTACGACAGGGATGAGCATTCACCAGTCGGCGGAATATGGAATGCCTTACGTCAACGCCAATTGCTTTGCGGACCCTGGCGATCAGCAGGCCGGCACCGCACCTCGCTACTTCTCTAATTTACGCAGCGACGGTATCCATACTACCGATATCAGCGTCGAACGCATCTACAAGTTCGGCGACCGGGGGCAAATCGAGATTCATGGAGACTGCCTGAACTGCACCAACACGGAACGCTTTAGCCTTCCCGATGTCGGCGTTGGAGACTCGACGTTTGGCATCATCTCCAGTACCGCACAGGGAGCACTGCCCAGGAACATGCAGCTCGGCGCCAGGTACCAGTTCTAGCAACTCATACGCTTGAGTAACTGTCGCAGCCCATGCGGCGGAGGCACTCCGTGACCCGATTAATTCGCTTTTCCTGTGGCGGCGCGCGTGTGTTCGCGCTGCTCATGTTGGCTGCGCTTCCGGCCATGCAACTTCGTTCGCAGCAGACCCAGGACAATGCTGATCGGGAATGGCTGAAGAAGGTACGGATTGCCGCCTATTCGCTGACCCCAGAAAACGCAGAGCAAAGCGTGCAGCAGGCACAGGCTAGCGGTGTCTATGGGGTCGAAGTCGACAATGACATCCCTGGACGATACGAGAGCTTATGGAAGCCCGAGGTTAAGCTCGAAGCGATTCGTCGCGCAGCCGTTGCGGCACATAAGGTCAATAACAAGGCATTTGTGTATATCGCCGGCTTTGAATGTATCTCGGCCCACGCAGATAGCCCGCACACGCTGGCGAAGGAGCATCCGGAGTGGTTGCAGCGCAAGATCACCGGGGAACCGGCAGTCTTCGACACCAAGGCCGCGTTCTGGATTGCCAAAGGCGAAGAGGATGTTTGGGTCAGTCCGTATGCGGCAGACTGGCGCAAGCTGTACATGCAGCGAATTCGCCAGATTGCTGCGACCGGTATCGACGGCATTTATGTGGACATCCCGTACTGGATGACCCACTTTACCGGATGGGAAGATACCTGGGCGAGCTTTGATGACAATACGGTTGCGGAGTTCCGCCGGCAAACAGGCCTCGATGCACGCAAGGATGTGAAGATCGGCGACTTTGCAGATCCCGCCTTTCGTAAATGGATGGAGTTTCGCATTCGCACCATCACGGAGTTTCTGGCGGAGATCCGCACCAATGCGGTTACGGTGAACCCGTCTATTTCGCTGATCCCTGAAATTTATCCCGGGATTGAGGCGGAAAGCCCGCGGGTGGGTGCGGATGTCTACCAGCTCTATACCGTGGCGGATGCCATCGCTCACGAATATGAGTTCGGCGAGAGTGAAGATCACACTGCTGCTTCTCGTACACCGCTTGATTGGTTTCAGTACCAGGTTGGTATTCGCAGCTTCAGGGCATTTGCCGGCGACAAGCCCACATGGATTCTTAATTACTCGTGGGATGGCGCGCCGCATGTGAAACCGCGAGACGCCATGCTCAATTTGTTTATGTCGGAGTTGATGGCCGGCGCGAACTTGTGGGATGCACGCGGGCATGTGATGTCTGGCTCTAATGATATGGCAACCCGCACCGAGGTCTATCATTGGGTTGCAGCGCATGAGGATATTTTCGGCGTCCACCGTGAACCGGTTGGGGAAGTGGGCGTGTATTTCTCTGATACCACGCGCAATTTCTACAGCAAAGAATTCATCGCCTCTTATCGTGGCGTGCTGCTTCTTCTGCTGCAGAATCATATTCAATTCAGGATTGTCACTCCGCGCACGGTGAGCAGCTTCAACGGAAAGGTGCTCGTCCTTCCCGACGTCCGCATTGTCAACGACGCTGAGTCGAGGTCGATTCATCAGTTCAGTGACCAAGGCGGCAGCCTGGTCATGACCGGACAACCCGACGCCAAGCTGAACGACCTGAGCAAGGCGCACCTTTATCCGGACTCGCCGGAGCGTGCGTATTTGAAAAGTGCGGAAGTCGATTTTGACCATGCGGATCCTGCAGTGGCTGCGGACCTCATGAGCACCCTGCGCGTATCCAGCGGACTAGAGGTCGTTGCCTCGCGCAACGTGGTCGCTCACGTCGCGACCATTGGGACGCGCCACTACATCTTTCTGGCAAACTTCGATGGATTGAAGGCCGGCGAAGTAGCCACTCCACGCACCCAGCGGGACATAGAAATCAAGCTCGATGCGCATTCCGGATCGCAACTCCATATCCTTCCGTTTCTAGGGACGGAGTCAGCCGTTTCGAGCAAGCCGGAAGGCAGCGGAGTCCGGTTCACACTTCCGGCCGTCGAGCGTGGCGCGGTGGCGTGGATCGATTAACTCGAGCAGCCAAGATCGGGGCGGGTATGAAGGCTAAATTCTTAATTCCTCTTGCGTTGTTAGTGTGCTCCTGCGGAACTTTTGGCCAGCACAACTCCTCCTTCTACGTGTCAGCGACTGGGAACGATGCGAATCCGGGCAGTCAGCGCGCACCCTGGCGTACCGTTCAACATGCGGCAGATACGGTGCGTGCAGGAAGTACCGTCAACGTGCGAGGCGGAATCTACGAGGAGCGGGTGAGCATCAACGCCTCCGGCAATGCGAGCGACGGGTTCATTACATTTAGAAGTTATCCAGGGGAAACCGCCATTCTAGATGCCGGGCATCTGGAACCGGGGGGCCGAAGCGGTGTACTCACGATTCATAACCAGAGTTACGTGCGAGTCGAAGGCCTGGAAATTCGCAATTACCGCACCGCGGAACACCGGCTTACTCCCCTGGGTATCAGCGTGATTGGGTCCGGAACGCATATAGAGCTTCTGCACAACAATGTCCATCACATTGAGCAGAATTTTCAGGGGCGGGATGCTCCGGGGCGAGGCGGTAACGGATTTGGCATCGCCGTGTACGGCACCGACGCAAACACTCCTATCAGTGAGTTGGTGATTGACGGTAATGAGGTCCATCACCTCAAGACCGGTTCGAGCGAATCGCTGGTGGTGAACGGGAACGTGACGAAGTTCCGCATCACGCACAATATCGTCCACGACAATAACAACATCGGGATCGACGTCATCGGTTTTGAACGCACGGCGCCGAACCCAGCCGTCGATCAGGCGCGTGACGGGGTCGTCAGCGAAAATTTGGTGTACAACATTACTTCGCGTGGTAACCCGGCATACGGCAATGAGCAGAATTCGGATGGTATCTATGTAGATGGCGGCACCCGGGTTTTGATTGAACGGAACATCATGCATGACGTGGACTTCGGCATCGAGCTGGCAAGCGAACACAAGGGGCGCGCCACCAGCTACATCACTGCACGCAATAATCTCATTTATCACGCCAATACCGCGGGTGTATCGATAGGGGGCTATGATCCCGAACGCGGACGCACCGAGCACTGCACCGTCATCAACAACACACTCTACGAAAACGATACGGCGGGAACGGGATCGGGCGAGTTCCAGATGCAGTACAACATGCAGGACGATGTGTTCAAGAGCAACATCGTGTTTGCAGGACCCCGCTGCCTCATCAGCGTGAACAAGAGCACCCCAGCAGCGAATTCGGCTCCCGTGAGTATTGATTACAACCTCTATTTCTGTGCTTCCGGATCGAAGGCAAGCGAGTGGAAAGAATATCCCGCCACAGTGAAAGGATTCGAACAATACGTTCAGTCGATTGGGAATGATCGACATTCTCATTTTTCAGACCCGCGCTTTGTTGATCCTGCAGGGAGGGATTTTCACCTGCGGTCGGATTCGCCTGCGATTGCGGCGGGCACGTCTGCGGGATTGTCAGTGGGAGAAAAGGATCTTGAGGGTTCTCCGCGCATGAAAGGCGGAGACATCGACATCGGGTGTTATCAGAAGCGGTAGTGTCGACGGGCTTAGGGGTGAGAGCGGTGGTATCCCACATCTCGCGAAAAACGAGCGAGATGTGGGGCACCCGGCAGTGGTTCGGGGACGGTTTTTAGGCCGCATATATTCAGTCGTTCTTTTCGATCACGGCTTCGGGGCGTTGGGCGTATTCTGCCCAGGAGCCGTCATATAGGCTAACGCGATCGGCGCCGGCTATTTCGAGGCCGAGGGCAATAACCGCAGCGGTGACGCCAGAGCCGCAGGTAGTCGTGATTGGTTGTTCCAGGTCCACGCCCCTGGCCCTGAATACCTCGCGAAGCTGTTCCACAGACTTTAGACGTCCATCCTGGACCAAATCAGTGAAGGGGATGCTGGTGGCACCAGGCATATGCCCTGAACTGATTCCGGGCCGTGGCTCCAGCGCGGCGCCGGTGAAGCGACCGGCAGAACGGGCATCAAGAATTTGCCCGCGCTCGGCGATCAGCTGCTGTATCTGCTGAAAAGTTCTGAGCGCCTCATTGTCGAGTGTGGCGCGGAAGTTGGCCGGCATGCGGTGTACGGGGCCAGACGACGTGGGAAGACCTGCCTCGGTCCAGGCACTGAGGCCTCCATCGAGGATGTAGACCTCGCGGGCTCCGAAGGTGCGAAGCATCCACCAAGCGCGGGGAGCAGAGAAGACGCCTTCCTGCTCGTAGATACAGATGGCCATGCGGTCATCAATACCCAGCGCCGACATGTCGAGCGAGAAGGCCTCTGCCGTGGGCATCATGTGGGGCAGCGGAGTGGAGGTATCGGAGAGTGCTTCGATATCGAAAAAGATCGCGCCGGAGATATGGCTGGCAACGTATCGCGCAAAAGTATCTACCGGAGGCGTGATTCCCACGGGAGGCAGAGTGGCGTCCAGGATGACGGTACGCGGATCATCCAGGCGACCGGCTAACCAGGAGGTTGGGACGAGAGGATTCATAAAGTAAGCTTAGTTCGTTTTCGGCCCGAAGGAGGCGCCGATCGAAGTGGCGTATTGCGCCGCTTTCGCCAGGATGGCGGGCTCATCGAGGGTGAGCATGTGTCGATCTTCCATGACAGGTTTGCCGCCCACCACCGTGGTTCTTACATCGGAGGATTTGAGCGCATAGACAATCGCCGAATACACGTTGTACATCGGCGTGGCATGGGGCGCGGTGGTGTCGACCACGATGAGATCGGCCTTCTTGCCCACTTCGAGCGAGCCGATCTGTTGTTCCAGATGGAGTGCCCGGGCGCCGGTGATGGTAGCCATCTCGACCACCTGCTGCGCAGACAAAGCCTTGGGATCCATGCGCACCAACTTCTGCTGCTTGGCTGCCAGGTTCATCTCTTCGAACATGTCCTGATTGTTATTGCTGGCAGCGCCGTCGGTTCCGATGCCGACGGCCACTCCGGCCGAGAGCAACTCCACAGCCGGCATCGAACCAGCAGCCGTCTTCATGTTGCTGGAAGGGTTGTAGGAGCAGCCCACGCTGAAGTGAGCCAGGGTCTGGATGTCCGCCTGATCTAACCAGATGCAATGCGCGCCCAGAACGTTCGGTCCCAACAGGCCAATGCGTGCGAGGTACTGCACGGTTGTCAGACCATGATCGTGCCGGCTCTTCTCGATCTCGAAACCCGCTTCGGCCATGTGGATGAGAAGCGGCGCCTGACTGCTCCGGGCTAGCGCGGCAGCCTGCTTGAGAAGCTCCTCAGGGCAGGTGTAAATTGCGTGCGGCGCAACGGCGGGCGTAATGAGCGGGTCACCCTTCCAATGTTTCAGAAAGGATTCAGTATAAGCAATGGCCTCAGCGGAAGTCTTGCTGTCGGGCGAAGGAAAGCCAATCAACGTTTCCCCCAACACGCCTCGCATGCCCGCGGCTTTGGTAGCCTCGGCCACCTCCTCTTCAAAGTAATACATATCGGCAACGGTGGTGGTGCCACCGCGCAGCATCTCCAGCAGGCTGAGCCGCGTCGACCAAGTGACGAAATCGGGGGTGACGTAGCGGCTCTCTGCGGGGAAGATGTAGTTGTGCAACCAATCGTCCAGTGAAAGGTCATCTGCCAAGCCGCGAAACAAGCTCATGCTCATATGTGTATGAGCATTGATAAGTCCGGGCAGAATAAGCGCGCCGCGGGCGTCGATCACCTTACCCGATTCGTACATAGAGTCGATGGTCGCGCTCGAGTCGACGGCGACGACGGTGTCTCCCTGAACCGCCACCGCGCCGTCCTGAATAACGCGGCGCTTTCCGTCCATTGTGACCAAAGTGCCGTGGACCACGGTCAGATCCACTCGCTGCTTCGCCAATGCGCGCGGCGAAGGGACGACTGCAAGCAATCCGCAGGTCAATAGCGAAGTGATGAGGGAAATGAGGAGTTTCAGTTTTTACCTCTTTCTTCCACCACGGCTACGCCCCATGCGGGCAGCGAAAGATTGCCGCCTTGCATCACACGACTCCCCGATAGAAGATCGGTCCCATTCGTGAAGGCGTAAGTGAGCCGTGCAGGGGCTGCGGAATAGTTGAGAAAGTAATGCACGGGGTTTCCGTTGGACAGCACTCCACTGCGCACAATGGCCGGGAAATGGAGCGACTGCTGCGTTTCCCAAAGCCCGGCGCGCTTTATGGTGTCTTCGAGAATTTTTTCGATAAGAATGTCGCTGGGCATGAATCCAACGTAAGTGACTTCGCCCTTGCCGTAGGAGTTTCGGGTGATGGCTGCATAGTTACCCCAAACCGGATGGTGATAGTGAGCGACGACGGTTGCCGTGGTGGGTGTCAGTAGCTCCATCCACCAACGTGCCGTGTTGTCTGCGGCGCCGGCCTGGTAGGGGTCGTCCTCAAGGGAAACGCTTTCGGGGAGGGTGAACTGGTTGTACTTCACACCGGCGGCCTCGGTGATGAGGCCCGGCTGAGTGCTGGAGCGTACTCGTACATTCTCGTCGCAGAAGCCGCTCTTGAACGTGTAGAGCAAATGACCTCCAGCTTTGGCAAAGGCATTCAGCCGCTCGATCTCCGTGTTTGATGCGGCGTAGAGTGCAGGTACGATGATCAGCTTGTAGGCGGAAAGGTCGGTGGTCGAAGGATCGACGAAGTCGACTTCGGCATTCATGCGGTAGAGCGCGTCATAGAAGGGGCGCAGCACATCGTTGTAAGTGGTCTTCGAAGTCCAACCGAACTTGAAAGCGTCGAAGGCTGTGAGCGCGCGATTGCTCACGTAGATGGCGATACGATTCCGCTTGCGCATGTTTACCAGCTGCGGACCCAACCGGGCAAAGTCTTTGCCAACGGTTCCCGCTTCATCGTACGTGGGGTTGGGCTTGAAGTCCTGGCTCAGCAGGCCGCGCCAGTAGGTCTCAATCGCATTTGCGGTTGTGCCCCAGTGCCAATACTCCACCATATTGGCGCCTGAGGCGAGGTGACTGAAAGCTTGCAGCCGCAGTTGGCCTGGATAGGGCGTCCACTCGGGAAAGCCCTGCGCCTGGGTTTCGATGACCAGGTAGTTCTGGCCGGAACGCATCGAGCGCGCCAGATCTCCGCCAAAGGCTATCTCAGCCCCGGTGAGGTGGTCCTGGGTGGGATGGTAGATATCGATGCCGGCGACATCTACGGCACGCGCTGCCTCAAAGTGGTTGACGTTGGACTGGACGCCATAGGAATATCCACGCCAGTCCATATCGAAGTTTTGGGTCACGAACTGACCCGGACGAGCATGGTTCCGAACCAGGCCGGCTTGCCACGCGAGATAGTCAGTGACGAGGCCGCGCTGGAACTCGGCAAACGCTGAGGTGAGGCTGGCATTGATGGAACCATTCACGGAGGGAAAGTCTTTCCAGTCGTTGACCCGGTTGCTCCAATAATCAAGTCCGAACTCTTTGTTCATCACCGCAAGGTCGGGAAAGCGCTGGCGCATCCACTCGACGAAGGCCGCCTGTACGTTGGGGCCGCTGGTCCCGTAGGCCTTGGTTTCGTTGTCCAGTTGATAGCCGATCACCGAGGGATGATCCTTCACGTGATCCACCAACGCAACGATAACCTGCTCAGCGGCCTTGCGGAATGTGGGGTTGGTGATGTCCATGTTCTGGCGGCGGCCGTACTGGGCCGGCCCCTCCGGAGTGATGACGAGAATGTCCGGGTGTTCGCGCGCGAGCCAGGTAGGCACGGCGTAGGTCGGTGTGCCTACAATGACTTTGATCCCGGCCTTGTCCATGGCGTTTAGCACGCGATCGACGTGGCTGAAATCGAAGACTCCCGGTTGCGGTTCGAGGGTGCTCCAGGTCGATTCAGCGATACGAACAACAGTGATCCCGGTGGCCTGCATCATCTTCACGTCTTCGTCGAGACGGTCGTAGGGGGCGTACTCCTCGTAGTAGGCAGCACCGTAGAGGATGGTCTGCTGCGCCTTGGCTGATTGGGCAATGGCGGGCAAACTGCCCATGATGGTAAGGGTGGTGAGTAGAGATACTTTCAGCAGCCGGTTTGCAGTCATTGGTCTCACCTTACGTGACTCACGATAGAACTTCACCAGGGATGTTAAATGGCCCGGAGCAAGTGGGTGGCCCAGGTCTCAAAAGCGAGACCTGGGCCACCCACTCAATATTCCTCCGCGGTTGGGATGACAAAGGGTAGGGCGGCGCTTCCAGTGAGAGACGTTGCTGAACAGAAGTTCGGATGGAATGCAGGTTAGAGGGAAAGGAGCCGCTGCGCAAGGCGGTCTTTCTTGTCGTTGAAGGGTGGATAGCGCAGGTCTGGATCGGGCCATAATGAGCGGCGCATCACCGCCTTGGAACGGGAGAAAGCATCGAAGGTGTATCGGCCGTGAAAGCTGCCCATGCCACTATTGCCCACACCGCCAAACGGCAGTCCGGGCACTATCTGATTGACCACCACGTCATTGACCACGACACTGCCTGAGCTTGTGTCGCGCACGATTTGCGATTGCAGCGAACGTTCCCTGGTAAACAAATAAAGCGCGAGAGGCTTCGGCCGCTTCCTGATGAAGGCTACAGCTTCCTCCATGGTTTGATACCCAACCACGGGCAGAAGCGGACCAAAGATCTCTTCCTGCATCACAGCCGCGTCCGCAGGCAAGTCTGTGAGTATCGTCGGTGTGATATATCGATCAGCCGCGTTACGGTTTCCGCCTATCGCGATCCTGCCCTCACCCATGAGCGCAACCAGCCGGGTAAAGTGCTGCTGGTTCACGATGCGTCCGTAGGATGTGCTGGCTTGCGGGTTGGGCCCGTAGAATCGCAGAATCGCGCGGCCCAGAGAATCGATCAAAGGGAGACGCAGCGGCTCCGGTACGAGGACATAATCCGGGGCAACGCAAATCTGCCCGGCATTGATGAAGCGGCCCCAGGCAATACGGCGAGCGGTCACTCCGAGTGGAGCATCGGGAGCAACAAGGACCGGGTTTTTCCCTCCAAGTTCGAGCGTCACCGGTGTGAGGTGCTCTGCCGCGGCCTTCATCACGATGCGGCCCACAAGGCTCGAACCGGTATAAAAAATTTTGTCGAATCGCTGCGCAAGAAGTCTGGATGCCGTTTCCTGACCTCCGGTGAACACAATGACAGCTGCCGGATCTACGTACTGCGGTAGATGGTTAGCCATCAGCGATGCGGAATGAACCGCGAGCTCCGGCAGTTTGACGACGGCTGCGTTTCCGGCCGCCAGGGCTCCGGCGAGCGGAAGAAGTATCTGCTGAAAGGGATAATTCCAGGTCCCCAGAATGAGCGCTAATCCAAACGGCTCCTGTTGCAACCAGCTCTTTCCCGGCTGCGCGGCAAGAGGGGTGCGTACATGGCGCGGCTGCAGCCATCGGCGGAGGTTGCGCCGTATGAGCTTCAGCTCAGAACGCACCAGGAGAATATCGGCCAGCCGTGCCTCAGCTGCGCATCGGCCGAGATCGGCTTTCAGTGCAGCCAGCATCGCCTCTTCGTGATCGGAGACAAATTGAAGTAAGCCGTCGAGCTGTGCCTGGCGCCAGGAAAGAGGGCGGTGTACGCCCTCGTCAACGACCTTGCGCAATTGTTCCAGTCGAGCCTGTGCTGTCACTTGTTTCCGCTCCCTAAGAGAATACCGCCAAACCATTTCATTTCACGGGCAAGGTATGCTTTCGTATGCTTACTTGCCGTAGGATAGGCAGCGCTCTTTTACTGGTGTTTCTAGCCGTGACTAGCACCGGCGCAGTCCACGCAGCGGCTCTGCCCGGCGCGCAGACTCTGGTCATTGACCAGCTTGGGAAGGGCATCGCTCCCGTAGACGGACCCTGGCAGTTCCACATCGGAGACAATCCTGAGTGGGCGGATCCCGCATGGGACGATCACAGTTGGGAACAGGTCACCGCCGGCAAGCCCTGGAGCCTGCAGGGTCACCCGAATTACACCGGCTACGCATGGTATCGCCGCTCACTCTCGATCACGCCCGCCGCGGGAGCATCGCCGGACTTCCGTATTCTTATTCCTCCCCTGGCCGACGTGTATGAGGTCTACTGGAACGGGGTCGAGGTAGGCCACCTGGGCCACATGCCACCCCAATTGCGGGCGATCACCGGAGGACCCGCCCAGATTTATAATCTGGGTCCTGCCCGCACCGGCGTTCTTGCCGTCCGCTTCTGGTGCCTTCCCCAGCCATCGAACTCCATCGGAGTCTTCGGCGGTTTCTTCGCGGTTCCCAACATTGGCAGCCCGGATGCGATTAGCGCGGCAAAAACTATCCTGGATTATCAATTCCTGCGCCGACAGCAGTTCACCTTCGCCCTCACGTTGCTGTACACACTGGTCGCTCTGCTCAGCCTGATTGCGTGGCTCCGTGACCGCGACCAGTGGCTGCTGTTCTGGATGACTGTTTTTGCCTTCACGCCGATCGTCGAGCTTTTCTTCCGCGGTTTGCACATCCCCTACAACGGGGCGTGGCTCAACTTCGCCGTCCAGGTGGAGATCCAGGTGCGAGAAGCATCGCAGTGGTTCCTTCTTCTTTGGATACTGCTGCTCCACGATCACAAGAAGCTGGTACGCTTCGTTCGCTTCGCGGCAATCAGCGCGCTGCTGGGCGGCATCGCCGACGGGTTGGTCTTCTTTCTCTATCCATCGTTGCTCAACGATCTACAGGTAGAGATCGCCGATGCCATCCTGACCGTCCCTTTGCTGGTGTTCGAGATCGTACCTGTTGTCATCGTGGTGTTCGCCGTCCTCCGCCGGCAGCATCTTGATCCGGCTCGCTGGTTCGTAGCCGGCTTCGCGTTTCTCAGCGCCATGATTTATGCCGTCAGCAACATCGCCATTCAGGGTGTTCGCTATACTCATTGGACCCTGGCCACGCAGCTCAATCGGCCACTATTCTTTTTGGGCGCCAGCCCCATCGGTCTGCTTACCCTCAGCAGGACGCTGCTCTTCGTTTCGATCGTTTACGCAGTCATCCGTTACACCATTAGCGAACGCAAGCACCAGATCGGTCTGGAGCAGGAAATTCAGAATGCCCGCGAGCTGCAGCAGGTGCTGGTCCCGGAAACGGTTCCTACGCTGGCAGGCTTTACCCTCACCAGCGCCTACCGCCCGGCACAAGAGGTCGGTGGGGACTTCTTTCAGATCATCCCGCTGAGCTCCGGTGGATCCCTCGTCGTGCTGGGCGACGTCAGCGGCAAAGGCCTTAAAGCGGCGATGACCGTTTGCCTCATCGTCGGTTCCATCCGCTCCACGGCGGAGACCACCGCTAGCCCTGCCGAATTGCTCGAGGCGCTCAACCGGCGCCTGTACGGCCGCCTGCACGGCGGCTTTGCCACATGCCTTGCGTTACGGCTCGACCCCGACGGTGCGTGTACCCTCGCTTCTGCTGGCCATCCCGCGCCTTTCCTCAACGATCGCGAGGTCGCATTGCCAGGAGCCTTGCCTCTTGGCTTGATGGCGGGAACCAACTATAAGGAAGTGGCGATCCATCTCAGCGCTGGGGATCATCTGGCTCTTTACACTGATGGTTTGCTCGAAGCACGCAGTGCCACTGGTGAGCTTTACGGTTTTGATCGAGTCAGGACGCTGTTCGCGGCGGAACCCGACGCCGCCAAAGCCACGGAAGCTGCGGTTGCGTTTGGTCAGGATGACGACATCACTGTCCTCGTCCTCACCCGGCTCGGCATTGGAGAAGCGTCGAGTGCCCGCTTTAGCACGCCGGTTTTCGAGTCCGCCGGGTAAGCAAGACTTTCACTGCAAAACGCGCAAACTGCAGGGCTCACCAAAGAACTGCTTGACTAATTCCTATATAGGAATATATTGGGAGAATGGCAAGAGCGGCAACCACGACGGATGTTTTCAACGCTATCGCAGAGCCCCGACGGCGGGAGCTGATTGGTGTGCTGGCAGATGGCAGAGAGTACGCGGTCGGTGAGGTGGTACTGCGATTGCGGATGTCGCAGCCCGCTGTGTCGAAGCACCTTGGAGTGTTGCGAAAAGTTGGCGTAGTGTCGGTGGTCAAGCGGGGACAACACCGCATGTACAAACTGAATCCGAACGAGTTGAAACCGGTGCATGACTGGGTGAAGACGTTCGAGCGGTACTGGACCCATCAACTTGGGCACATCAAGGAGCGGGCCGAACGAAAGGCCCGGGAGCAACGCGGCAGTGAACGTTGAACGAAAAGGAGTGCTAGCCATGTGTCCGATGTGTATGACAACCGTGGCCTGGATCGCGGCGAGCGCAACCTCGACGGGCGGCATCTCTGCGCTGGTCATAGGCAGGCTCCGCGGCAAGAGCCAACACGCGACAAACGGCAACAACGACAAGGAAGGAGAGAGACATGGACAACAGTAAGAAGGCCCAGAGCAACATGAAGACGCCCCCGGTCGTGTCGTCGCAGGAGTGGGAGGCTGCGCGCCAGCAACTGTTGGTCAAGGAGAAGGAGTTGACCCGCGCCCGTGACGCGATGGCTGCTGCGCGGCGGCGGATGCCCTGGCTGGCTGTCGACAAGAAGTACGCGTTCGACGGGCCCAAGGGCAAGGTAAGCCTGCTGGATTTGTTCGACGGCCGCCCGCAATTAGTCGTCTATCGCGCCTTCTTCGAGCCCGGCGTATTCGGGTGGCCTGAGCATGGGTGCCGCGGCTGCTCCATGTTGGCTGACCAGGTCGCCCACCTCGCTCATCTGAACGCCCGCGACACTACGCTGGTGTTCGCCTCCCGCGCTCCGCAGACGGACATCGCGCGGATGAAGGCGCGGATGGGCTGGGTGATGCCCTGGTATACCATCACCGACAGCTTCGACGCGGACTTCGGCGTGGACGAATGGCACGGGCACAACGTGTTCTTCCGCGATGGCGACAGCGTGTTCCGCACTTACTTCGTCAACAGCCGCGGCGACGAGGCAATGGGGAGCACGTGGAGCTACCTCGACCTGACCCCGCTCGGCCGCCAGGAGGAGTGGGAGGACTCGCCGGCGGGCTACCCCCAGACCCCACCGTATAAGTGGTGGAACTGGCACGACGAATACGCTGCCGGCGCTCCCGTTCACCCGAAGTGGGTTGAGGTGGTGGAGATCGGAACAGCAGCGTTTCAGAAACCTGACAACTAGCGAGCTGTCTATCTGATTTTTGCAGTCGAATAGAGAAATGGCGCTAATGGAATATTTCCATTAGCGCCATTGTTTGTCCTACTTATCTATGCTGACATTTGCACCTCATCAGTTTCACCGGTGGTGGTGCCTGCCATTCAACGTATAGGTGGCGCTGGTTGGTGCGCTGTTGGTGTCTCCTTTGAGCACCCCGATCGCCTGGACGGTCGCACTGCCCGACAAGGTAAAGGGTCCCGTGTACCTGGAACTGGCGCTGGTTGGCGTCGTGCCGTTGGTGGTGTAGTAGATCGTCGCGCCCGCGGTTGCGGTCGAGATGGAAACAGTAATACTTCCATCAAAAGACTGGCTCGGCGGAGTGATGACCGGGGCCGCTACTGTGCTTGGTGACGCCGGTGAAGTAGGGGAAGTTGGCGAAGTAGGCGAGGTTGGGGCGGTCCCTGACGCGCATCCTGGTGTTACCAACCCGGCGGGCAGGGCCACATTGCAGAGCCACTGCGGGTAAAGCGGATCAGGGGTGTTGGTGAGCGAGACAGGCTGGTAGCCGTAAGACTTGGCCGCAGCCACGGTTGGAGTGTAGTCGGCAATCACCTGAGCCATACATGCAGGAACGCTCGCAAAACCGCCGCATGCGGGTGCACCCGGATTGACAGGGTTGGCGAAGGACGGATTGGTGCCGATGGTGTTATGCGAACCCAGCGCGAAACCGGTGCTGGAATAGTTAAAGGTATTGTTTCCGCTGACGCCGGAAGCATAGTTGTAGTCGAAGGTGTCTGTACCGTTGCCTTTGCTGATGGCGAAGGCGTAGAAGGCCTGGTTCGAACAGTTCGTGGCATAACCGGAATCGATCAGGTTGTATTCCGCCGTCACGTTTTGCGCATTGTAGATGTCCAGATCGCCGTTGCCGGTGCAATACCCCTCGTTCATGTCGCGCCGGTCGCCGTAGGAAGTGTTGTGGAGGATATAGATAGGGGCGTGCGTGCTCCCGGCCGAGTTATTCTCCACTTCGATGCCGTAGCCGCCATTCAGGAACTCGATATTGTTTTCGATCACACCCTGTTGGGTATAGGGCTGGCCGCCGCTTTGAGACATATCCCAGGTGTCGAAATTAAAGCCCTCGCCATCAGTAGGCTTGGTGCCCGCACACGGATTTCCGTCGAAGTTATTCCAGGAGAAGTTACCCGCGACGAAGTTATGAGTACCGGGATTGTTGTCAGTGGCAATCGGCTCCCAGATATTGAACCCGCTGCCACAACTGCCATTCACGGTTGTGCCGGCGGCGTTATAGGCGATGTTGCCGATAAACGTGACGTAGTCGGTAGATACTGTAGCCGACCGGGCTGTCGCGCTGAACCCAGCGGTAGCACAGCCATTGGCTATATTATTGGCGAAAATGAAGTGGTGCACATTCTCTGATCCCGAAGGACTGACGGTGAAGCACGATCCATACAGCGTACTGGAGGAAGAAGAAGCTTCCCATCCCTGCACGCCCCAGAAACTCTGGTCAATCACGATTGCCTGATTGTTTCCCGCGGTCACATCGACCTTGCAGGTATCGAAGGCGGTGCACTGCAGCCAGGCCACGTTGTTACCTGCCGGGCAGCTCACTGTACCCCATCACCGCGACCGAGGTTCTCGTTGTTGTACTCTCCAGAAGCGGCGATGATGGTGTCGCCACAGTTGACGGAGTGATGCGGCGTAAGCCATGGAGCGCTGCTACTGAGGCCGCTGTTGGAGTCGCTGCCGCTGGGCGACATGTAGTAGGTGGAACTCGCCCATCCATGCATCGTCGACAAGACAAACAGGGAGAAAAAGAGGAGGCACGCGCTGGCGCCTTTTCGCCAAGAAAGGGTCTTGACGGAGTTCAGGGTAACCGGATGAATAGTCAACAAATGCGTTCCTTTGTGCTACTGCTTTTGTTTCAAAACCTGCCATCCTGCGGACGCTTGATTGGCTCACGTACTTCGCGGCAGCAGTCACTAGCCCTCTGTTAGTTAGACAGAGCGGGCTGACTTACCAAGGACGTGAATTAGCAATAAAGTCTTGCGCGATGAGCAAGACCCTGGATTCAGTTTCGAAACCTTTTTCGATCCACGGTGCGGCTTCGTTTAAACGAAGCGGTGGATAACAAGGCCGGCGATCAGTGCCGTGCGCGTGAGCACAACCTCGTCCGCGTCGCTGCTGATGGTCATCGTTGAGTCGAGCGATTCAGAGGTTTCGGACTCATTGACTTTATCGGCATGGATCGGCTCATCTTTAATGTCGTTGTGTTCGACCTGCCTAAAGTGGAAAGCCCACCCTTCGATTGCATTCCATTCGCAAACCTCCATATTGAAAGTCTTGATCCAAGACTTGCATTGCCTGTGGCAAGGCGCGACCCTGCCACGTTCTAACGATCAACTATCGCTTCAAGAGATGACTTCAGTAACGCATCGAGATGCACTGCTTAGCCTCATGGCAGAGGCGACAGCCAATCACCGTCGTCTTGCCTCCCACTCAGCTGATTGTTGTGTCAGGTTGAGAATCGAGTTGTTACCGGCTACTCGATAGCACCGCGATGGTTTCATGTATAAACAAACGAAACCATAAAGGCCCTTACCTCTCATATCACACTAAGACT
>CAVXRU010000006.1:0-75424 GCA_963763905.1 uncultured Acidobacteriaceae bacterium
GCAAAGTCGTCGGATCGTCAATCCCACCAGGGGGGCCGAGCGTGTAAAACCCGCCACCCCCACCACAGGCTCTTGCCTTTGCGACCGCTACCGCGAATTCCGTGGCGTCGTGTTGGTTGAGAATCTTGTCGGCCGCGTAATAGTCGCCATCCGGACAATCCCGTGTGTCGTGCTGAAAAGTCCGGTGAACCTTCAGATTCTTGACTGCCGCCTGCAGCACGGCCCGGTCGCGCGTTATCCCGGAATTGACGCCAGAGAACGATACGACAGCCGCGTAATCGGTTGCGGCGAGGGGCTCGTCGAGCATTTTGATTGCTGCCGTTTGGGTAATCGCAAGGTCGGTAGAGTTGAGGTGCCGATCGTCAAAAAAAAAAAGAATGAATCTGTGTTGCGCAGACGCCGGAGCGGCCGAAGGTCCGGAAACGGCAACACCCGGACTGGCGGCCGCGCCTGTCTCAGCTCCGGCCGACTTGATGACGGTGAACCCCGTAATAGCTTTTATCTCGCCCTGGTCGTACACCGTGAAGTCGCTCTGGGCTGAGTTTGCCGACCGCGCGTCCATGCTTATCACGAACCACCGCTGGAATCAGCAGTTCCTGTACCTCGACATGCAGCGTGACTCCGCCGGCAGGAACCTTCCCCGGAGGCGCAACGTCAAAGGGCAGCGGATTGTTGACTGCAACAGTCTTAGTGGCCTGTTCCGTCACCGGCTCGGCTTGAACTGGTGGTTTGCCGCTCTTTCCACTTTCCGGCGAGGAAGCACCGGCATGGGGGGCCTGCATGTTCGCAGCAGGCAAGGAGGTGGACTCTCCAGCCGGCGGAAGCGGCTGGCCTTCCGCCGGACCCTGTGCCGGGATCGCCGAAGGGCTTGGCGCTCTCAGACTGAACGCGCTCTCCTGTTTGGATTCCGTTCTCGCAGGTTCTGCCTCCGCACTGGGCGGTGGAGGAGCTGTCGCGAGGACGCCTGAGGGCGCCTTGACTGATGGGATTGCCGCCTGCCGCGGCAGAGATCGGGTTGAAGCGGTTTCTAGAGGCGACTTCTCACCGGCGGCAGGTGAAGCCTGGACATTAGGTGCGTTTTCCTTATTCGATGTCGGCGGCAGGACTGCTGCCGCAGACTGCTCGGTGAGAATTCGCGACGTAGCAGCGAACATGTGGTAGTCGGTGAAAAGGTTCTCGTTGAGCCACTCGGTCGCAGCGCCTTTAAGACTTGCATCGACGGTGGCCGGCGCAGACGCGAGTGCCAGACTCCGCACCGGGCATATCACCGTTTTGTTTTTGATTGGAACCGGGCCATAGTCCACGAGAATCGCAATGCGTTGAATGGCCGAATCCCCTTTTAAATCGGCCACTAGCGTCACACGAACGATTGTCCCCGTAGCTGGATCGACCCACAAAGATCCTTTATAGCCGGGCTTGTTGTGAATGATTGCCGTCGTGAACTCTTGCAGCCATCCCCCCGTCGGAAGCCCACCGATTGGAAGCGGTGTTGTGCTGAATTTGTTCAACGGGAGTGTTGATCTCATAGTGAGATGCTGTCTTGGGAACCTCATCCAGTCCCCCATGGCCACCACACCCGCGGCAGTGTTTTCCCAGTGACTTCATACGTACCCCTCCTTCACCGGCATCACTCAGAATGATCAGGAGTAGAGATCCAAACTCAACCCAGCTTGTAAGTCTCAACCTGCGCTGGCGAGGAAGCAAACCCGGTGCGTGCCAATGGGCTCTTCTTCTCGTTCCAAACGGAAACCTCTGCTTTCGAAGAACCCACGGAGTGCAGCCCGATGCGCTGGGGATACCCTCCTTTCGTGACTTCCTGGGGACTGTCGTCGAAGCTGAAGGTGGTTCGCGTGGCGAGTAGGTTGGGCAGATTCGGGAGTGTCTCGACCGCAAACCTTTTGGCAGCCTCCAGCACATGGCGTTGCGTGGCAGCGTCGAGTGTGGGGGTGGGTGGCAATTCCTTCGCAGGCGGATCAAGAAAAGACGACCTGTCTGCCAGCAGAAGCAATGCCATTGCTGGTTGGGAGCCACCAGCGAATTTTTTGCTCAATTCGCCCAGCGCTAAATCGGTAAGGCGCTCTGAGAGTTCGACGTCACTGATTTTTCGCGCGATCTCAATATCGGACTTGTGTGCGGCCTTCTCCGTGCTCAGCATTTGCTCGAGCTGCGCAACCGTCATTCGCTTTGCTGCCCAGGATGGGATTGCCATTATGGGCAGCAAAGCCGTAATCAGGATCCACCGCATACCACAACCCCTTGTCCCCGCTGCGCCGCGCGTGCCTGGACGAAACCTGCAATCAAGAAAGCATACGCTCAATCCCATTGAGGTCGCTGTTCTGTTGATTCCGGACTGCGGATTGTGGGCGATGTACTGAATCCGTTACTGCCAAGAGTGACCTACAATCCAGGGCCTATGCGTTTCCCGGAAATTGGCTATCTGCGCTCCGGTAGGATTGCCGCCAATTCCGAAATGCCTGAAAAGTTCGGGTTTTGAGTAACTTGCTTCTGACGCTTCCTTCCCGCGCGGAGTGAAGGCCATCAGAACGTTGTGTCTTGGGGTATTTTTGCGGGTAGGTACAGGGGGAGACTACCTGGTAAAGTCGAGACACAATCCGCAACAGCTTGCCCTTCGGCCCGTGGAAGGTCGCGTCCATCGCCATCTTCGTTACCAGGAACTGCACGCCAATCGAGTAGGTAGGGTACGGGTGAACGATGCCGGCAATGTCCTGCAGTTTAATTCCGCGCTGGATTGCCATGACGAGCTCGGTGATCGCTTCGCTTGCTCGCTCGCCGACAATGGCCGCTCCTTTCACGCGGCCGCAGGGCTGCGCGATGATCTTAAGGAAGCCGCGACGGTCACCTTCGCTGACGGCACGGTCTACCTTGCCAAGATCGAGTGAATCTATCCTCAAGGCGTCGCCGTAACGGGCTCGCGCCTCTCGCTCTGTGAGACCAACCTGCGCCACCTCGGGCGAAGTGAACGTCACGCGGGGCATGGCTTTCGGAATGCCGAAGCTACGGCCCGGCAGCAGTGCGTTGCGGGTAGCCTGAAATGCCTGCCAGCCCGCCAGGTGAGAGTACTGCGGACCACCGATCACATCACCGGCTGCGAAGATGTGACGCGCGGAGGTTTGAAGATAACGGTTGACCCGGATGCCCCCGGGGGAGTGTTCAATGCCCGCTGCATCGAGGTTGAGCCCCTCAATCGCAGGGCTGCGACCGGTCGCGACAAAGAGCAGATCGCCTGCGACTTCGCCCACCTGCGTCGGGACGACGATAGTCTGACCGTCACGGCGACAGCTGTCGCCCAGCGGCACGGCGCTCGATTCCCTCGGCCGCGAACACGGTCTCCAGCACGCGCGAGATCTCGTCATCTTCGCGCGGGAGCAGCTTCTCCGCCACGACGGTCACCTGCGCGCCGAGCCTGCAATAGGCCTGCGCCACCTCGCAGCCGATGGGACCTCCACCATGATGGTCATGCGCCTCGGCAGACGGTCGTTTTCAAAGATCTGGAGATAGGTGAAATAGGGAACCTGGGCGAGGCCGGCAAGTTCAGGTAGCCGCGGATGAGCTCCGGTGCTGATGAGAATCTTCTTTGCGTGTATGCGGCCGGCACCGGTTTGAAGTATATGGGCATCGACGAAGCTACCGCGCCCACCAAGACATCCATTCCCTTGCTTCGGAGAACTTCAGGCATGGTAGGAGCGTAGATGTGCTCAATGGTGGAACGGAGATAGTCGCGAACCCGCGACACATCCGTGACGACGCTGCCTGCGTCGTGTCATATGGGCGTGTGCGAACATTCTGTGCGACCGACGCAACCTTGATGAGCGACTTGCTGGGAACGCAACCCGTCCAGGTGCAATCGCCGCCAATGCGATTTTTCTTGAGCAGAGCGACGCGAGCGCCGAGTTTAACGGCGAAGTCGGCGGCGATCAATCCGGCTGCGCCGGCGCCGATGATCGCCAGGTCATACTTTGGTTCGCTCACCAGGCTGCCTCAGCTGGAGCCTGCGGCGCCGCCCCCAACCGCGTGAGTAAAATCAGACCGCAGACCGCGAGCAGCCCTGTGCCGAGGAGAAGTCCATCGAAGCGAAAAAGCTTACCGAGAGCACCCGCAAGCAGGGAACCTGCGATGGCCCCGACGCTGAGAAGCACTGAGTAAATGCCCATGGCGCTCCCCTTTCCGCTACCTTTCTCAAGCGACCCTGCGAGCCACGAAAGTGCGGCTGGGGTGAAACCGCTCTCGATAAGAATAAGTCCCGCTGTCGCCAGGCCGATACTCCATCGCAACGTTCCTGACACGTTTCCATAGTGGTTGACTAGATAGAAGCCGAGGCAGACGGGCAGCATGGTCGCCAGCGAGATCAGCATAGCGGTTCGCACCTGCATGCGGGGCAGTAAGATGCTCCAGCCGGTGACGCCGGCGGCGAAGAGGATGGCATAGAGCAGCAAAGCCCAGCCCAGGTGCGTGGGATCGGCTGCGTAGATGCCGTCAAGATACTGCGGATGAGATGATGATTGGGCGTTGCGCTCTGTTAGCAGGAAGGAGAGCGTTGGCCCCAGCCACAGGCCGGTGACGGCGTTGACGCACAACCAGACCGGCGCTAGCCGCCGCACGGAGGCATCCTGAAAGGCGTGGCGAAGTCCTGCAAGCGCGGCATGCGACGGATGCTTATCTCCGGAGGTCACTGATATGGCTAGCAGAACGGCGGCCAGAAGGTAGGCAGCCGCCACCAGGCTGAAGGCGCGCGTAGAGAAGCGATGCCAGAATTGTGTTGCCGCTACGCCGCCCAGCGCTAGCCCAACCAGCAGCGTGAGCTCAAACAGGCTCATGACGCGGGCTCGCTGCCCGGCGTCGTGCTGCGTGTTTTCGGCGAGATAAGCAAGCAACGGCGGTGTAATCGCTGCCGCTCCGATGCCTTCCAGCAGACGGCTTCCGTAGAAGACAGAGACATGGTGGGTCATGCCAAACAGCTGCACCGCACTTGCGCCAAGCAGTGCACCGGGAACCATCACCCAACGAGGCGAGACGACGTCCGAGAGCATGCCGAGGGGAATTGAGAACAGAAGCTCCGCGGCGAAAGCAACCGCACCTAACGTTCCCGCGGTCCCTACCCCGTGTGATCCCGTGACGGCTTCCAGTTCGACCAGATAGAGACCGATCAGAACCCCGCTCGCGCTTCCAGCGATCCGCAGCAGCGCATTGGCGGAGAGCGTCGTAACCAGGGATCCGCTGCGGAGTGGTGTCACAGCATCTTATCCTTTCAGGCGTATGCTGATAGCACCCGGCGCCAGTCAGGAGAGTGCCAAGGCAAGCCCAAGCCTAAGCGATTCTGCGCGCCGAAGCCAGTCAGATTGCAGCGCCAAGTCTCGCAACGGAAAGGAACCATCCAATGGAGACTGCAACCAGGCTGGACACAAACCCCCAGTCGCAGCAGAAGCCTCAACAGAAAAAGGATGCGAACTACGTCTTCTATGAACTGACGCGAAGCATCTGCCCGTCTGCCGCAAGGTCATCGACGCGAAAATTCTGCTCCGCGACAACAAGGTCTACATGCGCAAGCGCTGCCCCGATTGTGGTCCCTTCGAGGGGCTCATCTACGGCGACGCGGAGGCCTATACAACCTTCGGAAAGTACAACAAGCCAGGGACCATTCCGCTCGCCTACTCAACCGAAATTGTTGAAGGGTGTCCGCACGACTGCGGCCTTTGCCCCGATCACCAGCAGCATGCCTGCCTCGGTATCATCGAGGTCAACAGCGCCTGCAATATGGCCTGTCCCTTGTGCTTCGCAAACGCCGGCCCGGGGTTCATCGCTCACCATGGAAGAGGTCGAGCAGATGCTCGACCACTTCGTCGCGACTGAAGGGCAATCCGGAGGTCGTCCAGTTTTCCGGTGGCGAGCCAACCATCCATCCGCAGATTCTCGACTTCGTCAGGGCCGCTCATCAGCGCGGCATACCGTTCGTGATGATCAACACCAACGGCAAGCGCATCGCCCGCGATGACCGTTCCTCGCCGAGCTGGCCGAAGTGCGGCCGTCCATCTACTTCCAGTTCGACGGCTTCGACGAGAACACCTACCGTATCATCCGCGGCGAACCGCGACATCCTGCCGGAAAAGCTGCAGGCGCTCGACCGGTTGGCTTCGATCGGACTGAACGTGACCCTTGTGCCCGCAATCGAGCGCGGCGTCAACGAACATGAGATCGGCCGCATCATTCAGTTTGCTATCAAGCATCCGGCGGTGCGCGGCATTAACTTCCAGCCGGCCTTCCACGCGGGACGTCATATGCAGCACGATCCCATGCAGCGGATCACCAATCCCGACATCCTGAAGCTCATTGAAGCAGCAGACCGGCCAGCAGTTTATGGTTTCAGACTTCATTCCCGTGCCCTGCTGCTTTCCCACCTGCAACTCCGTTACCTATGCCATGATCGACGGCGAGAATGTGACGCCGCTGTCCCGCATTGTGAACGTGTACGACTACCTGGACTACATCACCAATCGCGTGATGCCCGACTTTTCGCTCGAAATCCAGCAAAGCCCTCGAAGGTCTCTGGTCGTCCTCTTCCGTACCCGGTTCGCAGAAGTCCGCGGAGCAGTTCCAACTCTCCTGCGAGGCCTGCGGAATCCCCGGCAACGGAACACTCGGGGACCTTGCCGCCAATATGCTGATGATCATGCTGCAGGATTTCATGGATCCTTGGACCTTCAACCAGAAGAACCTCATGAAGTGCTGCAAAGAATTCCTGTGCCCGGCGGAAAGCAAATTCCATTTTGTGCGTACAACACGCATCGGCTATCGGGAACAGGCCAGGGCACAGCTCGATGCCATGGAGCCGAACCGTCGCCAGGCGCGGCGCGAAGGCGTTCCCTTTGTGCCTCAGTCGGTCGTGTTCGACGTGAAGAACGTGCATTGGGAGCGTACCGGCATCATCGCCGAACTAATCGCGATTCAACCTGGGGGCGATCGATGAATGATGGCGCAGCCGGGATGTCGCAAGCCGAAGTGAAACAGTGTTGCGCCGCCTTCTACGGCAGTGACTATGCCCGTTTCCTGTTGGGCGACAGCTTCCACCCAGGTGGAACGAAGCTGACCCATGAACTGGGTGAGCGGCTTGCGCTCGGCCCTCATTCCACGGTGCTTGATGTGGCCTCTGGACGAGGAACGAGCGCGCTTTACCTCGCGGAAACCTTCGGTTGCAAAGTCGTAGGCCTCGATTTGAGCGAAGAGAACGTCCGCCTGTCGCAAGAGTCTGCTAACCTTCGTGGGCTGGAAGAGCTGGTGCGCTGTGAAGTGGGCGATGCCGAATCGCTAGCGTTTGCGGGCGGTAGCTTTTCGGCCATCATCTGCGAATGTGCCTTCTGCACCTTTCCGGACAAGGCAAAGGCGGCAGGCGAGTTTTTTCGCGTTCTCCAATCCGATGGGCAAGTCGGCCTGACCGATCTCACCAGGTGTGCCGGGACACCGCCGGAGCTCGAGGGCCTGCTCGCGTGGATCGTGTGTATCGGCGATGCGCAGCCCGTCGCTCGCTACGCCTCCTGGCTTGCGAAAAGCGGCTTCACGGTAGATGAGATGCTTGACCGAAGCGAAAGCCTGATTGAAATGGTCAAGCAGGTACGAGGCAAGATGTTACTAGCCGAAGTGATGGTGGGTTTGAAGAAGCTGCCGTTGCCCAATCTCGATCTAAACCAGGCCAAAGGCTTCCTTGCCGCCGTTTCGAAAGCGCTTGATCGTGGTGAACTCGGCTACGCTTTATTGACAGCGCACAAGACTGTTTAGAACCATTTCCGCAGCTCTCACCCGTAGTCATTCAACGTCGCTCACTGCTAAGTGATTATTGGCGCAAACTGAATGGACAGTGCTTCGACAAACCACAGTACCTCCCGAAAAGTCTTTGCGGGCAGTTCAGCGCGGAGGCGACCGACTGCTGAGCGTGTGAAAAGTCCGCTGTCTCGGGCAAAAGCAGTTTAACAGTGCTCAGCAAGCCATCGGTCGAATGCCTCCTATGCGATGTTCACGCAATTGAAGGGCTACTTGACGAGCGATCTCCGACTGAATGGCCGGATGCGTGATGAAATCGTGTATTGAAGGCTGCACGAACGCTGTATCAGGCGACTGCCGTTCACGAGGAGCGGCTTCTAAGGCATTGAGCGCCGCCTTCTTGGTCTCAAAGGTTTGTATCGAATAGCGATCCTGCATAGCCTGTGAGATGTGACCCGCGATCTCCTTTGATACCTGAGGAGAAACCGCAGGGTTAGAGAGGAGTTTCGTGATGGCCTGAACGCGGCAGTCATATACCCGGAAGCGCGCAAGGCCAGCTTCCTTTCTGATCCGTTCACATGCAGTGTTGATCGACCACATCGGTTCATCGAAAATCCAGCGTCCCTTCTTTGACCGTGGACGATGCGGAAGGATGTACTGATTACTTTCAGTTCCACCAAGAATCTTCCACCGATCCAAAATCCAAGACATGGAGTCGTAGGCAGACTGGTTGAGGGGAATGGTTCGTGCTCGGTAGGTATTCTTCGCGCCCTCTCCCACCGTTACGGATGGACGTTGCATGTCTACGTCGCGACGCCTCAGCATCCGAAGTTCGCCGAACCCCATAGTCGTAGAGAGCATGACGGCCATGCAGTGAGCAGTGAGCCGCCACTTGGGTTTGCTGAATGCAACCTGGCGTAATACTCCTTCTTGCTCTTCGCTTAACGAATGTCCCGCGAGCCGCTTGGAGACCCGCATCGGCTTGTAAAACTCCCGTAGCTTTTTCCAATGCCCGGCGCGCTTTAGAATCTGCTGAAGCACAAACAACTCATAATTGATATGTTGGGGCCCAGCTTTGGCGCTTCGCTCCTCTTGATACTTCTGGATGTGGCCGACGTCGATTTTACAAACTGCGACCTGACCGAAAAGTGGATTCAGCGACTTTAGGGCATTCTTGTAGACGCGAATTGTACTGGGTTTGAGATTCCGTTTGTGCTGATCGAGCCACTGACTACCGGCTTCAGCCATGGTCAGAGATGAGTCGATCGGATAAGAGCGTGATGTAGTTTTCATTTGCAGACACCTTAGCGCATGCTAAACCCGCTTAGGATTTGTGCTGGCAGCGACTCGGAGAAGAAACGCCTGAAAAGTCGCATTTTCGATAAGTTCCCGCGACTACCTGGTAAACGGGCGAAGTTACTGAAATCCCGTTTTTCAGACACTTGGATTGTCCGGCATGGACTTCGGCGATGTGACAATTCCAGGATTGCCGAGGGGGCGCGGTCCGCAACTGCCGGTAACGACGATGTCCGTTAGGTGAAGCTGGCGGAACTAATTCTCAGAAGGAAACTCAATGTGGTCAATCACCACCACCTCTACCTTACCTGTCGCCGGTTGCAGCTTAAGTCCAAGCTGCTCCTGTAGGGCCGTGAACAAGGAGGGACCGTTCGAATCAGACGATTCGCCGCTGCTCAGGTTTTGCCTTGGCGTCCAGTGCAGCGTCTAATCGTATAGACCGCTTAGATTCGTCTTATCGACCACTATCCGTCCGCGTCCACCCGATGGGTTGCCAACTTCGTCTTGTCTTTCGAGAACTTCAGCCAGCATACCTATTGTCGTACCTGCGCCGGCAGCCTTGCCCGATCCTGCCTGGAGAGATCGCGGTTTCACCATTTCCCCGGGATTTGCTGGATCCATCACGCTTGCCTTCAGCTTCGGACCGCCCTTCGCCACCACCAGCGCATAGATCGGCAACTCCCTTGTCTCAAAATGAACTTTCAGCTTGAATCGATCAGCAAGTAGGGCCTGCTGCATGAATCGATATGGGTTATATGACAGAGGCAGTTTCGACATCGCTGCAATCTCAGCATCGCCGACTTTTGCATCGATATCGTATCGCTTGGAAGTCATCCAACCGGGCAACCCAACAACTTGACGGTCATCGTCGATCGTATAGGCGAAGTCGATTAGGTCTTTCACTGTGACATTCATCGCGAGGAATCTATCGGCACCTTTGGGTCCAAAGGCACGGATACCCGTAGCGCCGGGTTGACTAGGTTTGATCGTTGCCACTTCAAACGAGGGCAACGGCGTGCAGAATCTGTCCCTGGACCTGGACGCCTGCTACGATGCTGACCGCTATCCAGAGGAAAGCAGCCAGCCGCATAGGTGGAACCAGAAATCGGTTTTTGTTGAAATCCCGTCCGTGCGGGATTAGGTTCGACCATGATCGGACATTTTCAGGAGCATTAAATCTTGGGTTCAGATTATGGCAAGCGGGCCCCCGAAACGCAATCCCACGCTACTCTCTCCATGAAGCCCTGAAAAGTCGTGCGGGAACTCAAATGGAGCGGCAAACGACCGCGTTTATCCAATCTGACTACGCGTGACTTGAACCTCGTCTATTTCGCATGGATGAAAGAGCGAGGGGACTAGTTTGTATGTTTTTAGCCTTTGATGGGTAGCCTGTCCCTCTTGGACTCCACTTTGGACATTTAAGGGAGATCCGCGTCCTCAACCGTGGCGGTTGTGGCAATGACCGCGTCCATCTTGGTGAGCTTCAACAATGCCAGTACCCGTGGGCTCACCCCAGCGGCGATCATCCGGACGCCTTTGCCCTGGCAGCGGACATAATGCCTGACGATCATGCCCAAGCCGGTGGAATCCATGTAGGGGACTTCGGTCAGGTCGAGGATGCTAATGGCCGGCAGCTGCTCGCTCGGTGCTGATTGGAAATCGAGCATGTTGTGCAGGTCGACGGGTGTTAAAGAGCCGTACATGTCGCGCGCAGTGAAGGGTCCGCAGAGACGGAAGATCACGGTGCCCGGGGCTTTACCTTGCTTTCGTTCGATGGTGAAAGGAGAACTTTTCCAGATCTGAACCTGAGTCATCGGCACACACTCCCTATCTCGCGGCCTGGGACGCCGCCTGACCTGCCGGCGTTTTGGAAGCTTTGAAACATTCAAACATTCTACAGATCCTGTGTTTGCTCAGCATCTGGTTTGGAGATCTGTCCCGCACGCAAGGCCTGAACCGGCTTGATAGAAGCGGCGCGCCGTGCCGGAATATCACGAGTCGGGTACGGATTCTTCGACTCGCCTGATCGGATTGCCAACCGTGAAGTAGTCATAATATTCGTGGTTCGCGCCTGTCATTGCTAGAAATACCCGGTGAAATCGGACTCGAAGAAGCTTGAGGTCTCGTATCCATTCGACGTCCAGTTCGTCGTCCTTCCCGTGTGCTGCTAAGTGTCTCGCATCATGCGCTTGCTTTTCTCGGTTACTGAGTACAAGCCCCAACTCGTCGACGAGGTCTTTATCCGTTGAATGTTGCGATCGGTTGTTCAGGTTTTTTATCTTGTTCTTGAATGTCTCGCGAGTTTCGCCCGGAAGATCTGAGTTATCTAAGGCGGACTCAAGCGAGATCCGAATTTTGTCCCAGGTTTGATCGTCCACGACCTTGGAGGATGCCGGCGCTGCCGTGCTGCTGAAATAGGCCCGTTGTAGAGATTCAAGTGCAGCCCCGAAATGCACCGCCGCAATATGCGGTGTTGCGGTCACGGCGTGCCAATAAGCCCAACTCACAACTCCAAAGTTGAGAGCATCGTACTTTGCGTAGATGGCGTTTACCATGCGGGAGAGTTTCACCGCGTCTATGTCCCAGAAGGAGCGAGGTCCCAGCGGACTTGGTGGTGTTGGCGGAAGAGCAATTGCACATCCACGCATGCTGTACGGTGAAACGACTTCAAAGTCCGTCAGGTTCCATTCTTCATCGAAGCGCGACACTCCCAAATTAACCAAATAGGTACCCAATGAAAAGGAGAGGCAACGACGAATACGATCCCGAAACTCGTCCGTGGGGACGCCGTCGTAGACGATAAAGCCGGGCTTCTTCGCGTCTATACCGCTCAGTCCTTGCGATTGGCAGAGATATAAACGGCTGCCCTCGACTTCTAATTGCGCGGCTGCCCACGAGCCACCACCCGAAGATGAACTGCCATTGATGACCAGCTTCGGACGTGTGGGCAGGATGCCACCGAGGATCACTGTAAAGGTGACGAAACTCGTGTTTGTGATGTTGTCGGGCCAGGAAAATTCCGTAGGAACATTCTCCAGCCAATCAATGGTGTAGCGTGGCCTCTCAGACTGAGAAAACTTGCCAACGAGCCGGTTAATCTTGACTTTTTGTGTTGTGATTCCGGGTGCAGTACCTTCAAAGTGTCTGTTTAGATGAGTAGGGCTAGCCCCGATGGCCTCAAGTTCAAGTCCCATGCTAGTTCGGAACGTGACACGGTCATCATTGATCCGGACCGTACCCGGCGGGTGATGTGATTGTGGTTCTGTGGCGGACTCAGATGCTTCAGTCTCCATCCAGAGGCGCAAGTGAGCATCACGCCATATGGTGAAGCGGCGGATGGGCCCCGCAAGCGGCCCATGGTCGTCTACCGTCGGTGCATAGGTCTGGATGATTTCCTTGAAGCTTTCCCATTGCCAACTGAACACAGTTGTCTCCCATCGCAGTAGGTTCTTCGGGCCTGGTTGGTTGTATTGAAAGCGATAACGGTTCCTGGCGTTACCGCAACAAACGAATCACCGGCTGAACCCCAAGGCAATTCTAGCTTCGACCTCCAAGTCGGTAACGGCAAATCGGAAGTGATCTGAGCCCACACGCCCCAGGCGGCGAAGGCGAATCCACTTGTCACACTGCCGCCTGCCGGGGCATCACGGTGCTGCCCAGTTCCAGACCTCAGGACAAAAGACCCGTTGCTCAAGCAGCGCAACGGGTCGCTTTCATCTCCCCCGCGGGCCGGCACGCCAACTGTCCGATTGTCCGATTTGCCGACTTCTTGGCCACTTGAACGTAATTGCATTACCGAGGCGGATTTGCTCGGGTAAGCTAGGTACCATGTCGTTCGATCCGGCTACTTTCGAGGCTGAAATTGCTCTCAAGCTGATCCCAACGGAACGGCTGCCCTCGATAGCGCAGGATGCTCTGGAAGCAGGATTTGAGGGGCCTCACATCCTCCGTATGGCGATTCTTGAACCTGATGCGGGGTGGGGCATTGATCAAGCTCTACCGCCCATGATGGACGAGTTAGGCTGCCGTTCGATCTCATCTAAAGAGGCTGCACTGCGCCTGGCTCGCCAATGTGCGCAGCGTATCTTGCAGAGTGGCGAGGACCCTCTGCTGTCCCTGCCCTACTTTCGCCAACTCATGGAGGAAGCCGGCTACATTGACGAGTTGATCGAGCTGGGCTTCTTCGACGACGAAGACATCTTCCTATCCGATGATCCTCAGGAGAGGCGGAAGCGTTGCCGTGAGGATTTAGAGGAACTGCTTTCTCCAGAACTCCGTCAGAGAAGGAGGGCAGAGAGAAAGGCCGCATAGGATATTCAACAGGCGAAGGCAAAACGTGAGTGGCCTTACGTCCTGAATTCCCCTTCCGGACGGGCTTTGTTCGGAAAACGGTACATCGAGAAGATCACCGAGATGCGGTGGCCACTACTCTGGATCGAACTTGTCGCGTGGATCTTGGTCGGCTGCGCATATAGCTCTTGGCGTACGACTGTCGTCGGCTACATCGTGAGTCTGCCGGTGCTTCTCGCATTGCCTCTATGGGGTGAGTACCGACGAATGAAGCGGGAACGCCGCGATGTCCTCCTGCGCCTTAGAGTTCCAGATGACCAGATTTGACCGGCTGCAAAACCTCCGAAGGCGACTCATCACAAAGTGGCCAGTATCTAGATGTCCGACAAACCGCCTAATCGGATATTTGGCGGCCGGGAAAACTGGCAAGCCAGGTCAACTGTACGATTTACGTTAGGACTCTATCGGGACTGCCCCGAGTCAAAAGCGGCTAGCCAGGGCATCTCTGGTGGGCAGTTTCGATAGAGCCGTTTCAAGCGGGTCGCTCGCGTTTGCGGCGGATGCGGTTTGCTATGGGAATTCAATCGTACTTTTGCTGTTTGACCGCTTCACGACTGCCTGGGAACGGTATCGTTGAGAGAAGCAGCGGGTCACAATGCCTCCATTATGCTCTAGCAATGAAGCTTCTACGCATAAGAAAATGCCCAATTCTGAGCACGCGTAGCGTCCGCCGCGCGAGCGGCTTACTTGAAACGGGCTACTCGGACAAAGCCTCAGAAGTCGGATTTTCGGTAAATTCCCCGTAGCCAGGGCACCGGGCGGACCATACATACCTATAACCCCGTTTCGCGGGAACTCGTGCGGTGCTGGCGTTCAGACAGCGTTTTATCCCCGCTCTGTGTAACGACCGTTTCCTTGTTGATATCGAACACGAGGTCATTGTCCAATCTCCCGGCAGCGCAGAGGGATTGCGGGAGTTCAGGCGCGTGCGAATCATTCTGGGATCCGCGTGTAATATTGATGAAATTCGTCTCCAACGGCATGGATCGTTTGTTCTGGTCCAAGGTTCATCACCAGATCTTGGTTCAGGATCCGCGTCCGGTATTGCCAGCCCACAGGCAACTGTTTCAGCTGCTCGCCGAGCGTCGCGAGCGATTCCATTGGGACACGCTCCTTCCGGGCCTGAAGGAGGTAGCTTTTGCCGTCGGGATTCACGAGTTCGTAAACAAGCTTGCCGGTGGAGTAGACCATTTTCTGTGTCTTCTTCGGCATGAAATCCGTGTACGGTGGGCTCTCCTTCGCCAAAGCAGGATTGAGCGAAGCGACCCATCGAGCGTCAATGCCGCCAAAGGAGAGCGTCTCGCCGAGTGACACCGTCTGAGAGTCCATCATCCAATATTGCGGTCCGTTCAGTATGACCTTCACCACACCAAACTGCTGGGCAAGCTTCTCAAGATCCAGCGCATTCCACTTATCGGCCGGACAGTCGTTAAGATAGGTCGTGTTGTAAACCTCGATGGCCCCTGGCTTGACAAGAAAGAACTCGCCGTAGCGCATATTGCGACATTCGTTAAACGTCACCTCAGTAACTTTTCTTTCCATTGTTGTCTCCTCTTGGCGGAATGGGTCCCTTGGTCTCGAACTCCTCTTTGGTGGTGTAGTAGCCCTTGGGGTAGTAAGGGCCCATAACGGCTTCCTCGATGCCAGGCTTGGTGACTTTGTTCGGGCTCTGAGACCAGCTTGGGTTGTTGGCCATCATGCGCAGCAAGAGCATTCCGAAGTCCGTGCGATTCTTCGGATCATCAAGACCTTCGCCGCGAGCACTCCATTCAATCCATGCGATTCCGTTCTCACTTGTCGCGTTCTTCGGCCGGTCTTCGGGGCGGCTGACGACGATCGTGTAGTTGCGATCCTCATCCAGCGGCACCTGCATGTCGGTCACGCCATCCACGACGCGCCCCGAAGGAGCCGCCTCGCAGCTGACCAGCGACCAGTATTGGGTTTGCGCCTCCGGCATGACTTCGAGCCCCCGGTCGCCGGCGCCGGCGTAGGTATTAGGGAAAATTGGCATCTTGCCGCGCATGACGTACACCGGGCCGAACCTGCGCGAAAGGTAGGTGATCAAGTATGGCCCCTCTCCGCCGCCCTCCATGGCCCCGGCGTAGGGGATCTCGTCGCGCTCTTCCGGCGTCCTGAAGGCGCCCAAGACGCTGTATCTGATGGTCCAAAACTTCTCCCAAATTGCATCTTTGCGCGCCGGCGCGGTCATCGGATCGAGGCTCGGGTCGTTATCCTTCGCATGAACAATCCCCATCCACTGCTCAGGAGTAAACGGCGGCTTAGTATTGCCTTCCATCGGCCGCGCGAAACGCCTGACGACTTCCTCCGCCGAAAGCCGGGTTCCGTCAACGAGCGTCGCCTCGTAGCTCGGCAGTCCGCGTCCAGCGAAAGGTGATGACGCCGGTCCCCATCCTGCGCCGTCACTGCCCTGATCCGAGAGATAGATGCGAATTACTCCTTGAAGCTCACCGCCATCGTGACCGGCATAAAGCGTGTTTTTCTCGCGAAGTTTCGGATCAGCCGGGGCATCTACGGCCCGGAGTCTGAGGGTAACGTCCCGTGGCTCGGCGAGCCGGTTGGCGCCCACGCGGAACGGATTGCTGGAGCCTGGATCCGGCTCAATCTCGTGCCCTGCGAACGCTTCGCCGATAGCAACAAAAGTGTTGCGCTCTGCCCTATACAGCTGAAACTGAAAATAGCGTGCACGCGGATAGGCTGTACGCAACGTCACGATGCTGCCAGGGGGCATCGCCATCTGGCTGAAGAAATAAGTCGATGACACGTCAGGCCAGAGATTGGGATTCTGGATGGGCTTCGGATTTTCCAGGTGGTTCCAGTAGCTCCAGCCCCGCGGTCCTTTGAACAATCCATCGTGGCCGTAGCGCTCGTCGGTGCGGATGATGTTCTCCAGTGACTTGTCACCGAGCCGCTTTACGCCCAGGTGACTAGCCTCTGAGCGGCCGATCCGGAATGGGGAGACATCGAGAGGCTCGTTCATTTGGGATTCTTCCTCTTCAGTAGAAATCTGGAATGCGCCGTGACGAAGAAGAGAACATGGACCGTCCACGTAGGGTTTCAGTCAGAGGCTAGGACACCCTCCTCAGCGAAACAACTGGTAAAACTCCCAGTATGCGGTTCGAGGAATAACTATTTCGCCTCTTCACCGAGGAAGGAGAGGCGAATGAGCGAGTTGTTTTCTTGGAGAAACGGATGTTAGGACCGGGGCTTGGGTGCGCGTCGCAACGACCGAAACAAGCCAGAGTTCCACCAGCATCCGAGCACCTGGGGTCGCAATATTAGAGCGCCCGTACGGTCGCAGAGATAGTCGGTGAGCACTTGTCTCCGTCAGTCCGGCGTTGTCAGGCCCCTCTAGATCGTCACATAGGAATGGAGAATACCCTAACCGAATACTTGTATCTGATGCGTGTACAGCTTCTTGTGCGAACCGGCGAGCATCTGGTAACTACGACCAAGAGTTGCAGTGGCTTTTGGTCAGACCGCGAGCGGAAGGCGGACACTGATTGCTCGCGAGTTGCCGCCTACACTTCCTCAATGCAAATTTGCGGCGACTTGCGTCGCTTCATTTAACTGATTTTCGGGTTCGGGAAGGATTGCCGACAACCCCACCGGCATTGCATTCAAACTAGACCCGTGCTGAACCTGGGCTTCAACTCAAGAGATGTGTTGTTCTCCTGAATCTTTTCGTTACTTCGCCTTCTCGATGTCAGCCAGCGGCCAGCTCTTGTCTAAGTAGGCTTCCAATGGACCGTAGAGGCGGAAGTACGCAAACCATCCTTTACCGGGCACGGTCGGGACCCAGTTCTCCTCAAAGCCTTGGGGTGCGCTCGGGCAGAAGTAGAGTTCCACCGACCCGTCTGCGCTCTTCACCAGATCCAAGCGCGACGAGCGGTCGGCGATCTGCTCATTGTTCTGGATCAGGCAGCGCGTCTCGATGTCGTAGAGCGTGATCGACCAAAACAGTTTCGCGGGCACGTAGGCCGGGACGTGCAGCCGGTACGTCTTGCCACCGTCGAATGCGTGGCCGTCCCTATCCCGGTAGCAAGCCAAATAAGTCTGGCCGACGCCTGGAGTTTTCGTGATCGAGCCGGCGGACATTCCAATCGCTTCATAGAACATACCGGTCCGTTCCTCGAACTGCGTAGAGCCGTCAACATCCTGATCAACGGCGTACCAGGGCGCGACCACAAACTCCCATTGCGCGTCTGGCCGGTAGCGCATGCCCGCGAGCCGTTTTTCAAACGAGCTGGACTTGGCCATCGCCTCGCCAACCAGCGCAGCTTCGACAAGAATCTGTTTCTGCCGCTCATCGGGCTGGAAAGGTTTGCCTTTCTCGATGCCCAACGGTTTGAGCATCGCGATGAAAAAGCGGTCTCTTTCCTCGCCCGGTTCTGGGCCGAGGGCTTGCGTCAGCCGTTCCCAGTAAGCAAGCCCGCGAGGCTGTGACCCAATCTGCAATTCGCCCTCTGATTTGGGCCTCAGCACGCGGGTGACAGGTGGATTGTCGCGTTCGCTATAGGGGTAGATTCGTACACCTTCCAGCAGGCCCCTGGCCTTCTCGGGGTCTGGGTCGAGAATCCGGTAGGCGAACCACACGCTAACGGTGCGGGAATGAAGGACCCGATAGTCCCCAGATGCAGGTACTTCCTGCCCAGGGCCAACGAGGAGAACCTGTGTGCCCTGCCCTCTGTCCGGCCCAGGTATGCCCAAGTCGGTGATGGGGCGATCCCACCAGTCGATCAGCGCACCTGCGGTCGCACCCGCCGGGTAGCCGATGACCACTGGCCCACTCTCTGCGAGGTTGATGATCGACGAGATGTACGGGGTAGTGGTGTTCGCGGTGAGAATCACGCTCTTGCTGCGGTAGTCATCGTAGACAACGAGGTCCCCGCTTTTGGGCCCGGCATTCTGTTGCTCTGCCTGTTTGAACTGCTCCATGCCAACGATAGGGATGCCCCAGAGGTAGCACTGCACGGCGCGTTGGAAGTCCATCTCATCATAGAGCATGGAGGCGGTTTGGCTCGTCGGCACGCCTAGGTCGAAGTCGAGCGTGCCGATGCGGGAGCTGATCTCGCCTGTCGTGTTGCCGCTGGAGCGTTCCAGTGCGGGAATATTGAGTGTGGTCTCCACGGTTGTCTCCTTCCGCCTGTCATTTATTGCAGATGGGAGAAGACTACAAGCGCCCGCCACCCCGGTGAAACTGGTAGTTCTGCCAGTTTGCAATGAAATCGTCACCATCTCGCGCGACTGCTGCCGCATTACCGCCTAACCGTCAATTACCACTTGATCAAGTGGCGCACTCGCCCCAGTCGAAGAACGCAAATCCAAGTGTCCGGTGAACCGGCACAGCTTCTTGGACAATAGCCTGCAAAGTCGCATTTTCAGTAAGTTCCCCAGCCGAAGTGGCCACGCAGGAGCAAGTTACCGGAAATCACCGTTTCACGGGAACTGCTCAAGAGATCGCGGGGCGCTGCGCCTACCGGGGGCGCTACAGAGCCAGATGACAATAAGCGCGTTATCGGTACTAACCCTGGCGAGTGTACTAGGGGGCGACTTCGCGCCCCATATGAATGGGAATGGGGAATTTGAGTTTCTGACTCAGACCTGACCGCCAGTCGAATTCTATTGTGTGAACGTATCGATTGGAAACTTGTACTTTTCAGGGTGTAGCTTCTTATCCTCGGTGCTACTGAAGGATCCGTAGTGACCCTCATCGTCGTGAAATCCCCCGGAGGAGTCAAAAAGAACGATCTCTTTTCCGCTTGCTGTCAGCTTTGTGGTGTCGTATCCATGAAAGCCCCAGAATCTATTTCCCCAAGTGTCAAATGTCATCTCCACATCCGATGCCCCTGAGGCTCGCAGATCCGCGCACAGCCTTGGTCCCGATGCACGCTCTTCGAAATGTGGATTGTCCCTGAACCAAAAAGCAGCCACTTCGACATGAGGATACTGAACATTTCCAGTATCCTCGAAAGTGACACATTTCCATCCCATGCGGCGGGTGATGGTGCGATGCTGATCGACCAGGAGACCAGCTGCGGTGATCAGGCCAACGCAACCGATGACGAGTATCATCCAGAGCCACCGATAGGTCTTTTTTCCGACGCCGACTGTCATTTGAATGCTCTCGGGAACTGGTGGTGGAATGCGCTATCCGCTGTTGAACAGCCGCCATCTATTCTAGCGGTTTCGATTTGAGCATCGAGGCTATCTAGAGAGGACCTTGTATTGGACGTATAGTTGGCGCAAGGACGGAGGCGCTTCGCGCATGGTCGAGATCAGCAAAAAAGATAAGTCGGCTTCTCGGAAGTGATCTCTGAGTCGCGGAACAGGCCCGTCTGCCCGATTGCCTGAGAAGTCTCGGATTCTCGGTAAGTTGCCCGTCGCGCCGCCAGCCGCGTGAGCTGAAATTGCTGGTCGGGTGTTCCAAAAGGCTCACTGCGGAGCGCCCTGCAAGAGTCTCATTCCGGGAACCGAAAGTTGCGTTGTGCCATGTGCCAGAAGCAAATGATTTTGGCACAAGGAGCATGGGACCTATTTGACGTATTTACGCACAGACCACAGTATCACTGGCCAGTCCCGGCAAATATGAATGCTAGCCTGAGCCAAGGTGAAGCGAACATGGAGTACAGTGATTTGCTATCCAATGGACCGGCTCGGAGAAGGCGATTTTGCGTAGGCCAAGACCGCGGGAATAATGATCTCGGCCTCCGTGCCGGAATTGACTCTACTCTTAACAACCAATCTGCCGCCCGCAAGTTTGGCGCGCTCGTGCATGCCCGGCAAGCCATAGTGTCCCTCACGCTCACCTGCGTCCAAAACCTTCGGGTCGATACCTTTCCCGTTGTCCCGGATGCACACCCAAAACTGCCTGTCGTCATAGTGGATGCCAACCTCAATTCGCGCCGCGCCGGAGTGCTGGAAGGCGTTGCGCAGGGCCTCGCAGGCGATGCGGTACACTTCGTCCCTAAGAATCGGATGCAAATCTCGCGTCTCGCCTTCCACCTCGACTTGAAAGACCACAGGATTGTGGCTGTCTTGTTTCGCGGCGAGTTCCTCTCCAAGCGCCGTGAAGGCACGGGCAAGGTCGTTGGCGATGACGGTCGAAGACCGCAGTCCCAGCACCGCCTCCCGGCCCTCGTTGATCGCCTGCTGCTCCTGCGCCAAGAGGCCCTCCAGCTTTTGCTGGGCTTCCGGGCGATCCGCCAGCATGACCGATAAGCCGTGAAACTGCAGCAACACGCCCTGGAAGGTCTGCAGCATCGTGTCGTGCAAGTCCCGCGCGATGCGTGTCCGCTCGTTAACGCGCGCTTCCATACGTATATTGAATTGCCGCGCCAGCTGCCGTAGACGCAATTGATAGGCAGCGGCGAGCATTCCGAGGAAAGCGGCGACGCACGACAATCTGAACCAGTAAGTTTGATAGTAGGCCGGAGCGACGTTCAAAGCGATCGCAGTTTCTGGCCCGTTCCACAGCCCCTGGCTGTTGCAGGCGACTAGCCGGAATCGATAGGAGCCGGGCCCAAGGTTCGTGTAAACGGCTTCTCGCGCTGCAACCGGCTGGCTCCAGCTACTGTCGAAACCTTCGAGAAAATATCGAAAGCGAATCCGCCCGGGCACCGCGAGGCTCAGCCCCGTGTACTCAAAGGTGATTCGCCTTGGAGATGGAGGAATTCGAACGGAGGCGTCGAGGTTTGCGGTGTTGTTATCGGCGGTGATCCCCTCGATGTGAGGCAGCGCGGGAACTGAATTGTCAGTGATCTGGGATGGATTAACAACCGACAAGCCGCTGCTGAGTGAAAACCAGATCCTGCTCGCTGAGTCTGAGACCACCGATCGGCTTCGTTTCACTCCTTCAGTGCTCTCGAGACCATCGGCCTGCCCATACTCGCGAACATCGGCTGCCGTCACAACACCGCTTTGCAGTTTGTCGCGCGCTACGCGCAAAACACGATCTGAGGTCGCGATCCAAAACCTTCCGCTTTTGTCCTCCGCCATTCCGACTATTTGTTCACGCAATGACTCCGGGACTTCCTGAAAAGTGTGCATACGGCCCATTTGGAAGTACGCAAGCCCCGCTGAGGTTCCAATCCACAATACACGGGCCGAGTCTTCAAAGAGACAATTTACGTTGTTGGATGGAAGTCCACCTTGGAGGGAATAGGTTCTCCATTGCCCGTTTGCCAGCGTGCTCAGGCCGCTCGGGGTCCCAAACCACATGGTTCCATCGTGACCTTCGAGGACTGATGAGACCACGTTCGAGGCCAGTCCGTTTGTGGTTGTGTACGTAGTGAATTTTCCGTCTTTGAGTCTACTGATGCCACTGCTCAGGGTACCCGCCCAAACCGCTCCGTCGCGACTCTGGTAAGTGACGTACACGCTGTTCTGCGCCAGCCCATTGCCCCGGCCGTAGGTTTCTGTTGTGACGCGTCCGCTGCTGTACCCCAGATGGGTCAAGCCTCCTTGTCGGCGTCCGATCCAGATTTCGTGATCGCGTCCGGCAATGGAATAGATCACATCTTTCCCCAGCAGCGCCGGCTCGACGGCGTGAATGTGGCCATCCTTGATCCAGTTCAGTCCGCCCTTTTCGGGAGCGAACCATGCGCGATCTTCCCCGTCGACGTAAACGGGACCACTCGGGTTCGAGGAAGGTCCCTTATCCGTGGAGTAAGTTATGAATGCGCTGTCTCGGATGCGCTCTAATCCCATTGCACTCCCAACCCACAGATTTCCTTCGCGATCCTCAAACAGCGCGTTGACAGCACCGGCTCCCTGGATGCCTTCTTCCTCAGCAAAGGAAGTACCACTCGCATTGATTCGCAAAAGACCTCGCGCAGTACCCGCCCAGATGTTCGAATCGCGATCGCGAAGAATCGTCAGCACTGGCTGGTCACGCAGCGAAGGCCCCAAGGCAGCACGCCGGAATCCCGTACCACTCCATCGAAACAGTCCGTGATCGGTGCCCACCCACAATTCGTGGTCGCCAACCGGCAACACGCAGTTAATTTTCGTCTCCGTGAGTCCTTGAGTAATCCGCGTGGCGCGTCCGTTTTCCAGATAGAAAAGGCCAGCTCCCAGCGTTCCCATCCAGATTTTGCCACTTGCAGTTTCTGCAATCGACATCGTCACGGACGCGATATTCGCCGGAGCTACCCGATCCAGCTTTCCCCTTCGCAGCCGGAGGGTCCCGCTCATCAGGTCCGAGAGCAGCATTCCGTCGGTATTTTCCCGTGCCATCGCCGTCACCTGAGTCGCAGTGGCATTGGGTCCGGATGCGAGATTCTCAAACTTTCCACGGTTATAACGAAGGAGTCCTGCGGTTTGCATGCGCACCCACAGATCGCCCTCGGCGTCAGTCATTAATCCCAGAATCGGATCGTTTTGAAGCAGAAGCGACTTCGGCTGCACGGGCACGAAGGTGAACCCGTCAAAGCGTACGAGGCCTTTGTCAGTGCCGATCCAAAGATAGCCATCCGGGCCTTGTGCGATAGCATGAACCGCACCGCCCGGCAGACCATTCGCAGCGCTCCATTTCTCCCGGACATACTGAGAGAATTGGCGATGTGCGTCTAGCGCATGCGCTTCGCTGAGGAAGCATGCCATCACCGCCAACGTAACCAATCGATATGCCGCTACACTAAGCATTACGGGAAGAACTCGAATTTCTCAATCACGACTTCCATTTCATTTTTTAGGGGGACCTCACCTTTATTGAAGACATACAGATTCATACGGACCGCGTCCCCACCCGCAGGTGGCACTCCGGAGGTAAAAGCATGTTGTTGGATCACGCGCGCCGGCGATCCGGCCACAGTTGAGAATGTCACACGACCGGCCTTCCACTGGAATGAGTGTATGAGCACGCCGCCCGGCACTCGAAATCGAAGCATATTTGCGGGAATGAAGTAGGGCTGGACGACATAATGTGCATTCTCGTTATCGAGGAAGCCCCAGCGGCTGATTTCGACGTCAAGCTCACGGCGATTTGGTTCACCGCCGATCCCATCCCACGTCAGCAGCGTTAGAACGGCGGAGGGCTCCAATTGCGAGGTATCGCGCACGACGAACGTATAGGTTCCGTATCCCAGGCTGCGGGTGAGCTTAACCTCCGCACATGTCCACTTGTCCTTGCGCCTGGAGATGCGCAAATGCAATGCGCCGCGTTCGTCTGTCCACGCGTTCGCCGGATCAAATGAATTTCTTGTGCCGGCGCGATTACTGGCTGCTGTTCGTACAATCCAGTCATAACCGCTGAAATGCAGCAGCTTCGGTTGTTTCAAACTTGCCGGTGCACGCTTGTCCTGTACGACTGCGATTGCGTCGACGCCGTCCCCTTTTGACGGTAACGATTCCGCAGTCTCCGGCGGGTGATAACCAGGCTCGACGAGCAATGCGGCGTACTCAGTACCGAGGTGGACCTGGTTCTGCCAACGTGAACCGTTCTGGATTTGCGTGAACGGGCGGTCTGGGACGGGCTGCACCCACCACAACTCCTCGCTTCTGGTATAGACCACGATCTGCTGGTCCGGGCGGACACCGACCACGGTGCCCTCAATGGCAGCAACTGTGTCGTACTTGTTTCCGTCGGCAGATGGAATTCTCGTGATCGCGATGCTTTGCGTCGATGCGTTTGGCGACCTGCCACAACCCGCCAGTACCAGAAATGGGGCTAGGAGCAATGCCTGACTCCATGCCTTGAGCGTCACCATCCGGCACGGCATGGACCAACAATGCCGTCTCGTTTCTATTCGGGTGGGCAAATCGACCGGTTCGTGCATGGTGTGTCGAGACTCGTGAGCCATGGGATTGAACCTTTACTCCGATCAGCAACACTGTACTACTGACAGCGAATAAGGAAACGCCGAGGGATTGTCGTGTCCGGTCTCATGATCAAAATCCGAAAAAACATATTTAGATGACCAATGCTGCCGCGAAAGTTCTGCAACCGATTGAAATCTGGCCGCCCGTCTGGGCCATAGCTACCACCTCGCCATCGATCACCGTGTCGTCCGGAAGGCTGTTCAATGCCGCTGCAATGTAAGGGAGCTTCTGGTTGAACAGGTTCTGCCGGCGAGAATAGAGCGTTGTTTCGTGGCCACGCCGGACGACCTCAAGCCGGTAGCCGTCCAGCTGATTTCGTAGGTCCATCCCGGCCCCTCAGGGAGCCTATGGAGACCGGAAGGCAATCCATCGTCTCGATGAAGCCGGCGGCTTGTTTCGGCATGGAGCGTAGTCTAATTCGAGCCCGTACCTTGGAACCGGGGCAGGCATAAGATTAAAGGCTGGAATTCAGCGCAATCGCCTCTCTATTCGGGCGCGCTTGAGGTTTGGAGCCAAGCGCAAATCCGATTGCAGAGGAAACCGAAAACTATTGTTCGGGGTTGCGAGGTCGTGTGAGCAGTGATGTCAGGATGGAAGTTCCATGCCGGTGGCGCGAGAACAGTAATCCAAGTGGACGTATCAACCGGCATTTCCGATCAAGGCTAACGACTATCCGGCCAAGTGGCAAAAAAAAGACTATGCGTCTCATTTGCATTTTGAGACTTAACCAGCAGTAATAGGGTTCTTGGAGATCAGGGCGACCAGAGATGTACGTTTGAAGGTCACTGGGGGGTCTTCGAAGGATTTCCCCGAGGGCAGGGTCAATGGCCTCGAACTCGCCCGCTGCGATGGCTTCGTATGATCCCACCCAGGTATCCACCTCCCACGTTGGAACTCCGAGCTTGCTCCGCCACTCCTTCGCAACATCAACCGGCTCATCTTCGTAGCTCAGCGACCGGTGCTTCAGGGAGCCGATCAATGCAGCTGTCTCATTCAGGCTGAGAGCTGCAGGTCCAGTCATCGGCAACGTACCCAATAAAGGTGTATCACCGGCGAGCAATTTCGCAGCGGCTTCCGCAATTTCTTCGCGTCCAACCCATGACACTTTCCCTTCTCCGCCTGGTCCTTTCATTACGCCTTCTTCATTGAACATCTGTACGGCGAGCTCGGAGTAAAAGCTGTCCCGCAGGATCGTATGCGGCACTCCGGTTTCTTTGAGAAATCCCTCGCTTTCATAATGATCGCGGGACATAGGAAAGCGAGAGTTCGGTGAGGCTCCCAGTGTAGAGAGATAGATCAGGTATCGAACGCCGGCTCGCTGTGGGCGTCGCGGTTTGAGCAAACCCAGATCCAGAGCAAATCGCCAGGGCGCATAGAAATGAAAGCAAACTGAAAGCAACCCAGGGCATTCTGTCACTTTTGTCATTTTCCTCACTCTCTAGAGCGTGTAAGCTGCAGATTCTAAATGGCCTTACAGGCTCCGATCCCGTCTCTGGCCACTAGCTTGAATGCTTAGGTAGAATCGCATCCAAGCTGAACGGAAAAACCCGCCTGCGCTCAGCGCAGGGCGTACTCCCACATAGGCTCAAAGAGAAAGCGAAGCGTATGTGCGGCACCTTTCGAAGATTCGCGCACAGAACAGCGTTGTTTGCGTACCTATTGCTTGTTCTGGTTGGCGCTTCTCCAGCCCAGCCACCGTATCGCTTCTTTTCCTGGACCACGGAAAACGGACTTCCCCAAAACTCGATTCAAGCATTACTCCAAACTCGCGACGGCTATTTATGGATGTCGACGCTGGACGGGTTGGTGCGCTTCGATGGGCTTCGTTTTCGAATCTTTAATCGGCAAAATACGCCCGCCCTCACAACAAACGGCTTCTCATTCTTCGCCCTGCTTGAAGACCGGCAAGGCTGCCTCTGGGCCGGCACATTGACCGGCGGCGCTATCCGTTATTGCAACGGCACCTTTACTTCACTCACGGTGAAGGATGGCCTGCCGAACAACACGGTGGTGCGGATCGATGAAGATGAGGAAGGAACGGTCTGGATCTTCACGAGTCCCGGTCTGGCCAAATGGCAGAATGGCCGTTTGATCCGTGTAGCTCCACAACCCGGATCAGCGTTCAATCCTTACCTCACGGCGTCCAATTACAACGTTGGCGCCGACGGGTACTTGTTTGGTTTATGGCGCATGGAGGCGCACGGATGGCAGCGTTTCGCTTACGGGCACTGGTCGCATTTCCCGTTGCCCTTCCCATTGAAGGACCCTTCGAAACTGCACATTTCGTCAAGCATCGAAGATTCAAAACACAGGTTTTGGTACAAGCTGCCCGAAACTCCAAATGTGTACTATTGCGTCGATGGCGGCGTCCTGACTCAGTACACGGGCATCGACGCCGAAGATTTTGTCATGTACAAGGACCGCCTGGGTAATTTATGGGCAACGAATCCGTCCGGACACTCCAGGCTCTGGAAGGACGGACATTCCACCGCTCTCTCCGGTTTTTCTACGCCGTTCATGTACCGAATGCTGGAAGACCGGGAAGGAACACTGTGGATCGGCACAGCGAAAGAAGGGCTGTATCGCGCGGACCCGCAGGCGATCACCATGTATCAACATCCAAACGGTTCGCAATGGAATGTCGTGGAGCCCGTGCTGCAAGACCGAACCGGCAGCATTTGGTTCGGCAGCCGGTTGGGGCTCTTCCGATTGAACAACGGCAAGTACGAGAATTTCTACCACACAGGCAAGGCCTCCAAGCGAATGGCCTGGGAGAACATCGTATCCGCAATTTATGAGGATCGGGACGGAGCAATCTGGACCGGCACATGGAATGGCGTCTCCAAACTTGAGGGTTCGCACCTCATCCCGGAACCCTCCAGCGCAGCGATCCAGGGCCGCATCAACGCCATCCTTCGCGACCGTACCGGTGACCTATGGGTAGGCGGTGAAAAGGGTTTGTATCGAATTCACGACGGTCGCTGTACCCAACTGGGACGTGGCGATGGCTTAGCGAGCGATAGTCCGTACGTCCAGACGATCTTTGAAGACCACCGGGGCACGCTCTGGATCGGAACCGCAAGCGGCCTTGCGCGCTCGGATCGGGGACGCTTCGCCATGCTTCCCGCTGCAGCGGATTTGAATATCACGGCCCTGCATGAAGATGCTGTGGGGGTGCTCTGGATCGGGACTTACGATACCGGATTGGCGAGGCTGGACGGCGAAACTTTCACTCGCTATACCGAGAAGGACGGACTCTTCAACAACGGAGTATTTCAGATTCTGGAAGATGACCAGGGCTTCCTGTGGCTGAGCAGTCACCTGGGCATCTACCGTATCAAGAAGCAGGACCTGAACGATTTCTCGGCCGGCCGCATTTCACTCATCACCTCCTCTCACTTTGGAAAAGGAGATGGACTGCTTAGCGTCGAGTGCAGCAGTCAAGGCCAGCCCACCGGTTTTAAAGCACACGATGGCAAGCTCTGGTTCCCGACCACGCAGGGGTTAGCAGTGGTCGATCCGAAAGCAGTTAAATTCAATCGGCAGCCGCCCCCTGTCGTAATTGAAGAACTGACCGTGGACGGGCATGCGATGGATTTTCGTGACGGCGTGAAGATCAAGCCGGGGCAGGAGAATCTGGAGATCCAATACACAGCGCTGAGCCTGGGTCAAATCGCAACAGATTCGCTTTCGCTACAGATTGGACGGCTTGGACCCCGATTGGATCAACGCCGGCGTTCGGCGAACAGCCTACTATTCGCGCGTCCCCGCGGGCACTTATACGTTCCGGGTGATCGCAGCGAATAGTGATGGAATCTGGAATGAGACAGGAGCACGCCTGGCGGTGCAGGTGCTACCACCGTTCTATAGCACGTGGTGGTTTCGCCTATTGAGCGCTTTAGCCATTGCCGGGTTGATTTACCTGATATGGCGGCTGCGAACCGCACAATGGAAACAGCGGCAAGCAGCACAGCGAGCCTTTTCGCGGGAGCTGCTGGCGTCTCAAGAGCGTGAACGAAAGCGCATCGCGGCTGAATTACACGACAGCATCGGACAACGGCTGGTCGTTATTAAAAACCTGGCTCTCCTCCGGCTGCAGAATTTGAATGGGAACCTGGTCGAGCGGGAACAGGTGGAAGAGATTTGCGCCGAAGCCTCTTCGGCCATTACTGAAGTACGAGAGATCTCTCATGATTTGCGGCCCTATCAATTAGATCGCCTGGGCCTGACCAGGGCTTTGCGGTCCATGGTCGACAGCGTTGGCAAGGCTTCGACAACCGCATTTTCAGCTTCGATCGACGACATCGACGATCTGTTTACGCCTGAGTTTCAGATCGGCTTTTATCGCATTACTCAGGAATGTCTTAGTAATATTCTGAAGCACGCAGAGGCCAGTGAAGCTAGCGTTGTTGTGCGGCGCAACGGCACTAGGCTGCAACTCTCGGTTAGCGATAACGGCAAGGGTTTCACACCTGGCGGAACCAATAATGAGGTACGCAAGGGCGGCTTCGGACTGATCAATATTTCCGAGCGAGTGCAATTGTTCGCCGGCAAATTGGAAATCCAATCGACACCCATGAAGGGCGCTACAATCAACATCGACATCGATACTAATGGGCTGCGCGATGGCCGCTGAAATCCGTATTGCGATTGCCGACGATCACCCACTTTTACGCAAAGGGCTTCGCCAGGTACTTGAAGCCGATTCGAACATAAAAGTGGTCCTGGAGGCAGGCGATGGAGAAGTCTTGCTCGCGGAGATTGAGCCAAGCCGGACCCAAATCGCGATCGTCGATATCGATATGCCCAAACAAGACGGTTTCGCGGTAGCAAAGGAAATCAACAGGAGAAAACTTCCGGTCGATGTAATCTTCCTCACGATCCATAACGAGGAAGCTATCTTCCATGCCGCCATGGATCTGGGGATAAAGGGCTACATCCTTAAAGACAGTGCACTCATCGAAGTTGCCGAAGCGATCCACACCCTTGCGGCGGGCCAATTTTACGTGAGCCACCCACTGGTTGCCTATCTTCTCCATCGCCGCAATCGATCGCAGGCTTTGCTCGAAAGTGAACCCGGCCTCAAAAGTTTAACGGCTTCGGAACGCAGGATTCTGCATATGATCGCCGAAAATAAATCCAGCAAAGAGATCGGCGCAGAACTCTTCATTCATTACCGCACCGTCGAGAACCACCGGGTTAACATTTGCCAGAAGCTTGGCCTCCGGGGGACCAACAGCCTGCTGCGGTTTGCGCTTCAGCACAAATCCGAGTTATAGGGCGGTACTCAAAACGTCGGATACCCAGAGTAACCCTGATTTGGCCTTAAACGGTCCAAACTACCCGTGCGGTAGCACACAGCCAAATTGTGTGTTTGCCGCTATTTCCTTTTACACCCACAGAGCTTAACGTTCTCGGCAATGAAGGTCCTGCTGGTTGAACAGAATAGCGCCGTACGTGGGTTCCTCCGGCAGTTGGTGCGGTCGCCGGGGACCTGGATTCAAGAGTGCGTCGATAGCTCTGACGCAATCGTAGCGTATGCGGCCAGTCGGCCGGATCTCGTGATTATGGACATCGGTAGGAAGGACCTGGATGGAATTGCAGTATGCAGGCAGATCAAGAGAATGGATCCGGCAGCGAGGGTCGTTCTCGTTTCTGACTACGACGACGCGGCTCTGCGTGAAAGCGCACAGCATGCGGGCGCCTGTGGGTATGTACTCAAGGACAACCTCCTCGAGGTGACGGGTTTGCTGAGCGCATTTTCTGCACGGGACTGACCAAATCAGAAAGCGCGGTAAACCGATGGAGAATGCATGGTTCTGAAACAGTACTACCTGGGATGCCTGGCCCACGCGTCTTATCTGCTTGGAGACGAAGCCAGTTCGACCGCTATCATCGTCGATCCTCAGCGCGACATCCAGCAGTACCTTGCCGACGCCGAACAATTCGGCCTTGAGATCCGCCATGTCTTCCTAACCCATTTCCATGCCGACTTCGTCGCCGGCCATCTGGAACTGCGCGACCGTTGCGGCGCGACCATCCGTCTGGGTTCCCGCGCACAGGCGGAATACGCCTTTGTAGCAATGCAGGACGGCGAAACGCTCGACTTCCCGGGTCTGCGCCTACAGGTCCTCGAAACCCCGGGCCACACCATCGAGTCCATTTCGATCCTGGTGTTCGATCTGCAGAAAGACCGGGCAAAACCCTACGCAGTCCTTACGGGCGACACGCTGTTCATCGGTGATGTTGGCCGCCCCGACCTACGCGCTTCGCTCGGGTGGACGGCGAGCGACCTCGGCGCACACCTTTACGACTCACTCCACAACAAACTCCTGATGCTTGATGACGAGACCCTGGTCTATCCTGCGCACGGCGCCGGCTCTCTTTGCGGCAAGCGGCTTTCCTCCGAAACCGTCTCTTCCCTTGGCGATCAGCGGCGCTTGAATTATGCCCTGCAACCGATGACCAGGGAGGAATTCATTCGTCTGGTCACGGCGGACCAACCCGACGCTCCTCCGTATTTCACCTACGATGCCATCCTCAATACTCGTGAGCACGCAACCCTGGACAAGAATCTCGAGCAGGTTCTCCACCCCGTGGATCTCACCGAGGTGCTTCGGATGGGAGATGCGGGGGCTCAGATCATCGACGTCCGTGACGCCGCCGAATATGCCAACGGGCACCTCGCCGGCAGCATCAACATCGGGCTCAGCGGGCAGTTCGCCACCTGGGCCGGCACTTTGCTTGATCGCGCCAAGCCCATCGCGATCATCGCGGAGCCCGGACGCGAGCAGGAAGCTACCGTGCGTCTGGGCCGGATCGGCTTCGATCACGTCAAAGGCTATCTGCTGGGGGGCATGCAAGCACTCGCGGGCAGACCGGACCTGGTGTGGCAGACCGAGCGGATAAGCGCCGCCATGGTGGCAGAAGAGATGGCGAGCCCCGATCCGCCTGTGTTACTGGATGTCAGGAATGTGCGCGAGTGGGCGACCAGGCACATTGAGGGCAGCGTGAATGTGCCGCTGAACCAGTTGCAGGAGCGCATCGCCGAAATCCCCCGCAATCGCCGGATCGCCGTCCATTGCGCGGGCGGCTACCGGTCTTCGATCGCCGCCAGCATCCTGCATCAATATGGGATCACCCATTTGATCGAGATGGCCGGTGGCCTCGCGGCCTGGGACGCCGCCTCGCTCAGTGTCGCTCCCGCTGCGCCCTAATTTTTGACACTACCAACCTTCCATCAACAAAGGAGACTACGAATGAGTTTACGAATTAATGATGAAGCCCCTGATTTTTCCGCCGAGACCACCCAGGGCGCGATCAACTTCCACGAATGGATCGGCAAAGGCTGGGCCGTTCTGTTTTCGCACCCCAAGGACTTTACTCCCGTTTGCACTACCGAACTAGGCTACATGGCCGGGTTGCAGCCAGAATTCGCGAAGCGAAACTGCAAGATCATCGGGCTGAGTGTCGATCCAGTGAGCAGTCACGGAAAATGGGCAACAGACATAGAAGAGACGCAAGGCCACCGCGTGAATTTTCCGATGATCGGCGACCCGGAACTCAAACTCGCCAAACTCTATGACATGCTGCCGGCGGATGCGGGAACCACGTGCGACGGCCGCACCGCGGCGAACAATGCCACGGTACGCACCGTGTTCGTGATCGGCCCCGACAAAAGGATCAAACTGATGCTCGTTTACCCGATGAGCACAGGACGCAACTTTGACGAAGTCTTGCGGGTCCTCGATTCGATTCAGCTCACGGCCACACACAAGGTTGCAACGCCGGTGAACTGGAAGCATGGCGAGGATGTGATCATCGTGCCAGCCGTATCGGACGAGGAAGCTAAACAGAAATATCCCGGCGGCTGGAAGGCGATCAAGCCTTACCTTCGGTTCGTTCCCCAGCCGAGCTAAAGAAGCGAGGAGGCGGCACTTCGCGCAGGCGTTCCAACAAGGAGCGCCTGCTCATAGCTAATCTCAACCGAGCGGAGTTGTTCATCAGGCAACCGCAATTTCGAAGGGAAATACTATGCCAACGATCGAACCCGAGATATGGAAGAGCGCGAGACTCACCATCGAACGCGGCAAAAGCGAAGTGCACGGCACCGTGTTTCGATTCTCCGGGCCCTTAACAACGCGGGATATGTACAACTCGCTGTCTCCTGATGCCTTTCGCAACGTCTTCGAACCGGCGCCGGGCGATGAACAGCCGCCGGCACAAACCTTTGACCTGAAGGGAGTTCCTTATATGGACTCGACCGGCCTCGGTATGTTGGCCGGTCATTACGCCCGGTGTCAAAGCAAAGGGATTCGATTGAGCATTACTGGCGTGAGCTCTCGTGTTCAGGAATTGTTCAGGCTCACCGGAATGGAGAAAGTGCTTCCGATCGTTTGAACGCACGCGCGCAGGCCTCGATGATCCGTAGTCCATCGTGATGGGAACCCGTGTTGAACTGCTCACCATCGTGACCGACCGCGTTGCTGACCATGGCGACAGAAACTACCGCCACACCCCGAACTGCACCAAAGGCAAAGAGCGAGGCTGCCTGCATTTCGACGGCAAGAATCGCATCGTTGCTCCACTGCTGCAATTGCGCTTCGGTTTCCCGATAGGGAGCATCCGTGGTCCAAACCTTTCCGCTGCGAACCGACCAGCCGGTCTTGGACAATTCCTCCTCCAACACAGCATTTACTTGAGGCGACGGACAGGAAACCTCCCTGCCGGCCGGCAAATAGTGAAAGGACGTTCCTTCGTCACGAATTGCGTCGGTTGTGACCACCAGACAGGGTAATGGCAAATCCCGCGCAACACGGCCCGCGGACGTTAGGCCGACGATCAGCTTTGCACCGGAAGCAGCCAATTGCTCTGCGATCAGAACTGCATAGGGGCCGCCGATTGTGCGAGGAATGATGCCACAGACCACGTCCTCAACCTCGATGGCAAACATTGTTGTGTGAAAGCAGGACCATGAGGGAAACTTTCGCGCCAGACCCTGGTCATTGAGCCAATCCGTAATGTCTCCATCGAATTCAAGAATGCAAATCGGCGGCACGTCACCGTTGGGAATGGAACGCGCATGCCGGACGGAATCCATTAGGCTCTGGGGAGTGAACGCGCTTGGCTCGTCAAGAGGGTGGTTCAACAGCGGCAGCTTATCCATACAATCTATTTTCGATGGCGAAGACGAGCGCGCACTGTATTTGCTGACCCGTTTGACCCCTCGGCGCATCCTCGGCGACAATCCTCGTTTGATCCAGTAAATTTGTGGGTGATAGGTGCGACGTGACCGATGACACGGCTGTTTCGAAAGCCCTCGAGATCGCCAATCGCGTGCTGGCGCCGTCCGCAGGGCAAAACGACAAGGCGGGACGATTCTCTAGCGAGGCCATCGAGGCCCTTGGCGAGTCCGGGCTGCTTGGGTTGTTGCTCCCCGTGGATTTTGGCGGTTCAGGTTTAGGTCCCCGCACATTTGCCGCCGTGATGGCGGCGCTGGCTGAGGCAGACGCTTCTGTCGCAATGGTCTACCTGATGCACATCCTCGGGACCGCGACTCTCTCGGCAGCGCGCCCAAGCGCAGCCCAGGCGCTCGCACCCATACTGCGGGAAATTGGCGCCGGCCGGCATTTATCCACCCTCGCTTTTAGTGAGGCCGGCTCCCGCAGTCACTTCTGGGCGCCCCTTTCTCGTGCACAAAGGGATGGTGACGGCGTCCGCATAAGCGCCAAGAAATCGTGGGTAACCAGCGCCGGTCATGCTATGACCTCCGTCGTGAGATTAGGCGGGAGATCGGCCAAAACATGCTCAATCGCCCCAGCTTCATTATGGGTGGGGATGATGACGGACACGCGCACGTGAACTTGGCCGGTTACCACCACGGAGAAGATGGCCACCGTTCCGCCAGCCACGCGTCAACGCCCCATTTGCGGCCGGCGCGTCCGATTGCGAGCCCGAGCGATGCGAGCACAGGAACCAGCAGCTCCCAGATCCACGAGGTGCCATACTCCGAAATCCAAAGGCTGCCGAGAAACAGAAACGCCACCAATGCTACCGGCCCCCCTAAAATTCCGCACGGCGGGTTTTCCCCAGTACGGCTTCAAGGCTGGCGTATCAGCCGGCGCCTTCCCGCGAATGGCGCCCACGTGGCGCGCCCTCTCGGTTTGCTTCCCGCCTTCGTGCCCACCGCTGCAGCGTGACTTTCTCCGCTCAGTGTCGGAGTACGCTGTGCGCTCAAGCACCGCCATTCAAGCGGCTACGCCGCTCTACCCCAGGGGCCCTCGCTCCGGTCCGGGTTATGCTGTCCCGATCCATCTACACTTATCCGGCCCCATCCGACCCACTCGCAGGCACAGCACGATTTCACTGCTCTGCAGCTTATACGCCCTGCCTTCGCTGTTCGTTTCCGCCTAGGCGACCCGCGACTGGTTCCGTGCTTTCACCGCTCATTCTTTCTCAACATGTCGTCCTCTGCGACTCCGGGGAGTCCGGCGGCTGTATGCACCCAGTTCCTTCACCGCCAACGCTGGCCTTCGTCCCTTTAGTACAGACTCGGCACTCCCATACTTCCCACAAATCCGTTCCACGTGGGGGGCACCTTTCGAAGCTTCACTACGGTTCGCTCGCGCTACAACCTGCTGATTTGTTCACCCTCCTGACGGATCGGACCGCACTTGCACACAGCCCGCGAGGATTTTTACTACCGGGCTTCCCACGGTTTGGTCGCCCGCTCCGTCGCCGGTTATCGCTACGGTGGCAACTGGGTAATTTCCACCGGCGGGACTTCCACCCGCTAGAATGGCAGCTAGCATCGCTGCACACTTAAGTCGTGCCCTGATAATACAAAACAAAGTTTTTCCGCTGCCGTGAAAGGCGAAGGCAACAAGTGAGAACAAACCAGCTGTTCGATAGTTTGAAATACATCTTCGGCTTCAATAGCTGGACGACGATTACCTTTGACCTGCTCCTGCTCGCGGGCATCGCCGTGGCTATTCTGGTTTTTCGCAACTCGCCCGAACAGCGCACCGCGCGGCACATATGGATATGGTTTGCCCGCACCGTGATGGGTGCGATGTGGTGGCAACAGGTCATCTGGAAGACTCCGCCGACCTACGGCGGGCTGCGATTCTGGACCAGCGAAATGGTCAAGTATGCCTCAACCGATCTGCAGCGCAGCTTTCTCACTAGTGTCGTGCTGGCCCATTTCTCCTTCTTCGCGCCGCAGGTCTTCCTGGTGGAAGTGATCATCAGCGCGACCCTGCTGCTGGGCCTGTGGACGCGGTTTGGCTCGCTCCTGGGACTGGCCATGGGCATCAACTTGTCGCTCGGCCTGTATCGCTCGCCGGGGGAGTGGCCGTGGACGTACGTATTTCTTGTTGTGGTGATGGGGCTGTTCTTTTCAGACCCCCCCGGACGCAGCCTGGGCCTGGATGTACTGCTGGCCAAGCGCGAGCAGGGTGACAATAGACCGGGCTCACGTCTGCTACGATTGGCTCGCTAAGCGGTAAGTTTCCACCTCGAACCGGAGAACCAGTTTGCGCAAGAACCTATCGCGGTTTAGTCATCGCCTTGGTCTGAGTGCTGCGCTTCTCACCCTGGCATTTGTGGGCGGCTGCAACTCCAAACCAGCCAATGAAGCCAGGCTACGCATCAGCATGATTCCAACCACAGACCCGAGCAAGGCTCTGCGCGAGAATCAACCGTTGCTGGCGTACTGGCAGAAGCAGACGGGCCAGACGCCGGATCTGACCATCCCCACCAGTTATGCCGCGGTGGTCGAGGCGTTGGTAAATGACAAGGTGGATATTGCCTACCTGGGCGGATTCACCTATGTCCAGGCCTCGGCGCGAGCCGGCGTTAAGCCGTTGGTTCAGCGCACCATCGATCAGCAGTTTCATTCCGTCTTCATTACCCAGACCGATTCGAAGATCCATTCCCTGGCCGATCTGCATGGGCACTTCGTCTTTGGCGACGTGAACTCGACCTCCGGCCACCTGATGCCCCTCTATTACATGCAGCAGGAGAAGGTCGACCCTGAGGTCATCAAGAACGCGAGCTACAGCGGCGCGCACGATGCCACAGCGCTCGCGGTTGCCAACGGCAAGGCAGAGGCCGGCGCCATGGATGAACAGGTTTACCGGAAGATGACAGCAAATGGGCAGCTGAAGCCCGGCGTTGTCCGCGTGTTTTACACCACGCCGCCCTTCTTCGATTATGTCTGGGTGGCGGACAAGAACCTTGACCCGAAGATCGCGAGCGCCTTTGGCGATTCCATGAGGGCGTTAAACGCCGGTAATCCCGACCAGAAGGCGCTGCTCGACCTGCTGAATGCTAAAGACTATGTTGCCGCCAACGACGCGGACTACCAAAAGCTTCGCGATGCCGCGAAGAGCGCAGGATTGTTGCATTGATTTACAGGCTCAACCAAGTTGGAAAGGAATTTGGCGAGGGAAAGCATCGGTCTGTTGCGGTTCGCAATGTGACCCTCGCGATCTCGGAAGGGGAGCGAATCGCACTGATCGGCCCCTCCGGCTCCGGCAAGACCACGCTGTTTCGCTTGCTGAACGTCAGTCTCTTTCCCTCCTCTGGCAACCTGCTCTATCGCGAGCGCGATGTGGCTGCGATGAGCGAAAGGCAATTGCGCGCCATGCGGCGGAAGATCGGCAGCATTTATCAGCAACACTATCTTGTGGCGGGGATGTCGGTGCTGGCGAACACGTTGAGTGGGGCACTCGGACGTTGGGGCGTGGCCAGCACGCTGCGCAATCTTGCCAGCCCAAGCCCCGTCGAGGTGGAGCGCGCGGAGCGATGCCTGGAGTCGGTGGGGCTGGCGGACAAACGGCGGTTCCGTTGTGATGAGCTCTCGGGAGGCCAGCAGCAGCGCCTGGCTATTGCGCGCACGCTGATGCAGGAGCCCGAGGTCATCCTGGCAGATGAGCCGGTCGCTTCGTTGGATCCGGTGCTTGCCGACGAGATACTTGAGCTTCTGGTCCGCTTGGCAGAGGAGGCGAAGCTGACCCTGCTTACCTCGCTGCACCAGGTCGACCTGGCGCTTCGCAACAGCAAAAGAATCGTGGCCCTGCGCGGCGGCGAGCTCGCCTTCGATGTGCCGACCCGGGAGCTGGACCAGCGCTCGCTCGCGCAGCTCTATCGCAGCGAGCGCGAGACGCAGCCAACCAACAGTCCGTGCGACGAACCAGGAGGAGCTTCCCATGGCGCAGAGTCTAGCCAGAAGCGCGCCTGCATTCGGTGAAATCGATGCACGCTCCGTCACCAGGTGGTGCCTCCCCGTGGGGCTTAGCGCGCTGCTGCTCTGGGCGTGCTGGACCTCCAGGGTCGATGTGCGCGTGTTGTTTTCCCGGCAGACCTGGGCGGCGATATTCGACCTGCTGCAACGTCTCTTTCCTCCAGACCTCTCTCTGTCCTTCCTTAAGGTCGCTCTCCACGCCACCTTGACCACAGCGGGGACTGCCGTGATCGCCACCGCGATCTCTTCTATCCTCGCGTTTCCACTGGGTATCCTGGCCAGCGGCCGCCTGTGGAGGACGGGCATTATCGCAGCCGGTGCGAACGGTCGAGCCAGTTCCTGGATGAGGCCGGCAAGCTGGATCGTTCTTCACGGCATGTGCCTGGTGCGCTCCGTGCCCGACCTGGTCTGGGCGCTGCTGTTTGTTGCCGGGCTGGGGCTGGGACCTACGGCCGGAACGCTGGCACTGGCCGTCTCCTACACCGCACTGCTGGGACGCGTTTACGCAGATGTGTTCGACGAGACCGATGTGCGGCCGCTCGAGGCCCTGCAGGCGCTGGGAGCAACGCGCCTGCAGATACTTCTCTTTGGCATTCTTCCCCAAAGCCGGGCGCTGCTCACGTCCTACACTCTCTACTCGTTTGAGTGCAGCGTCCGCTCGGCGGCAGTGCTGGGCTTTGTCGGCGCCGGCGGCCTGGGGTACGAAATCAGCTTGTCCATGCGCCTCTTCGAGTTTCCCCAGGTGCTCACGCTGATTGCCTGCTTTGTACTGCTGCTCTTCCTGGTGGACCTGTTGAGCCGTGCTTTGCGAGCGCGTCTCAAGGCCAATCCTGAGACATCACCGGACCTTGTTTCCATCTTTGCCCAGCATCTGCGCCGCCGCTGGCTGATGGGGCTGGCTCTGGCGGTAGTGCTGTTTCTCTCCCTTTCACCGGCCGGCATTTCGCCGGCGAGCCTCTTGCAAAGCGACACGGCCCGCAATCTGATTCGCTTTGCCCGCACCTTGCTGTCTCCGGAAATCTCGGCGCCGTTCTTGAGCGAAGTCGGGCGTCTCGCGCTCCAGACCATCAGCATCTCGGTTGTCGGGACTGCTTCCGGAGCGGTGCTCGGCGTGCTGCTGGCAATTCCGGCGACACGCTTGCGCGGCGCCCGGCACGAGTGTCTCCATCGATCGTGGAGCAGCCGAGCGCAGGGAGAGGCAATATTTTGGACAGCCCGCATGATCCTGAATCTTCTGCGTGCCATCCCGGAGCTGGTGTGGGTGCTGATCTGCGTAATCGCCGTCGGCTTCGGCCCGTTTGCCGGAGCGATCGCGCTAGGGCTGCACACCGGCGGCGTTCTGGGCAAGCTGTTTGCTGAAATCATGGAGGAGTGCCCGCAGGAGCCCGTGGAGGCGATGCTCGCCCTGGGGGCGAGCCCGCTGCAGTGCATCTTCTGGGCCCTGCTGCCGCAGGCCTGGCCGATGATGCGCCGCTATGTAACGCTGCGCTGGGACATGAATCTGCGCGCGGCAACCATCCTGGGCCTGGTGGGTGGCGGCGGGCTGGGCCAGGCACTCTACAACGATGTTCAACTCGCGGACTTCGGCAAAGTCTCCACTCTGATTGGGGCGGTGATGGTGCTCGTGATCGCCTCCGACTGGCTCAGCCAGCCCAGCCCGCAGTTCGAGGTGCGGACATGAGTACGGTGCGAATTCATTTTCCAAGGGGGCACGAATGGCAACAGACGCGGTAGCGATTCAAGAACAGTTCGCGCTTGGCCTGGGGCTGACCAACGAGTGCAATCTTGCCTGCTCGTTCTGCTATCGCGACCCCGCGCGCCTGGACCGCCTCTCGCTCGACCAGGTGCAACGAATCCTCGCCGCGCTTCCGGTGCGCTCGGTGAACCTGGGCACGGGTGAGAACGGAATGCACCCGGACTTCCACAACATCATCGGGTGGCTCAAGGATCAGCCACTGCGCATGACCATGACCTCCAATGGCCACAGCGTCGAGCTGCTCTCAGACGAGGAGCTGAGCTTCTTCAGCGACATCGAATTCTCGCTCGACTACGATAATCGCGCCCAGCAGGACGGACAGCGCGGTCCAGGAAATTGGGATCTGGTACATCGCCAGGCCACGCGATGCCGCCTGGCCGGAGTGCCGGTCACCATCATCGCGGTCATGATGAAATCAAATTACAAAAACCTGGCGAACGTGGCACGCATCGCCAGGCGTTACGACGCACCGCTGCGGATCAACGTCTATCAATCGGTCCGCACCGATCTCTACGCGCTTACGTACAACGAGTATTGGGAGGGTTTCAAGCTCCTGCTTGAACAGACTGACCTCATCAGCACGGGGGAGCCGCTGATTCGCGCGATGGCCGGCCTGCCTGCACGTAAAGGGGGATGCGGCGGCGCTACGGTCAGGGTTACGCCTCGCGGAACAGTGCAGCCTTGCGTTTATTGGCCGGGTCAGGGCGACCCAATGAGCCTGCTCCTCGAACTGGGTGCGGAGATCGTCGATACAGAACCATTTCGGGATGCGCGCTCGCTGCCCGAGGCCTGCGTGCCGTGCGCGCATTTGGATGCTTGCCACGGAGGCTGCGCCGGACGGCGAAGGCTGCATCATGAGTTAGCCAAGCCTGATTTCTACTGCCCCATCGTGCGCGGAGAATCCAAACCCCTGACTGTAACCATGGCTCCGCACCGCGATCTACCCAAGAGCGAAAGCGCCTGCACCACTATCGTGATGGCCCGCGAGACAAAGGAGGATTGAAGCGATGACCGAAGTACAAACCGTAAAACTTACAGAGCAGGTGAAGGCCGGCGGATGCGCCAGCAAGATCAGCCCGGCAATCCTCGACCAGGTGCTCTCACAGCTTCCCAAGCAGACCAACGAGAACGTCCTCGTCGGGTTTGAGACGGCTGACGATGCCGGTATCTACAAGCTGAGCGACACTCTGGCGCTGGTGCAGACGGTCGACTTCTTCACCCCGATGGTGGACGATCCTTACACCTATGGGCAGATTGCCGCCACCAATGCACTGAGCGACGTCTATGCCATGGGCGGCATTCCCATCAGTGCGCTGGCGGTACTCGCCTACCCGGAACATGGCGACCTTGACGTGTTGGCGGCCATCATGGCGGGCGGCCTTTCAAAGATGCTTGAGGCCAACTGTGCTGTCATCGGCGGCCACAGCGTGAAGGATGCCGAGATGAAGTTCGGCTACGCGGTCACCGGCACGATCCATCCCGACCGCGTGCTCAAGAATAAGGGGGCCCAGGTTGGCGATGTTCTGTTCCTCACCAAGTCGATTGGCACCGGCGTGATCACCACCGCAATCAAGCGCGGGCTCGCCCGGCAGGAGTGGATCGATGCTGCGGTCAAGAGCATGACGACGCTGAACAAGAGCGCTGCGATCGCGATCACCGAGGCCGGGCTGCGCGTTCACGCCATGACCGACGTGACGGGATTCGGACTGGCCGGACACTCGCGTGAGATGGCTCTGGCCAGCGGTGTCGCCATTGAATTTGAGATCGATCGCATTCCGCTTCTGCACGGGGCCATTGAATGCGTGCAGGCAAAGGCAGTGCCGGGTGGCCTGGTCGCAAATCGCGACTTCGCCGAATGCGTCGTGGATGCGCGAACCGCGATCGCGCCGGAAGTGATGACGCTCTTCTTTGATCCGCAAACCGCTGGTGGATTGTTGATCTCTATTGACGAACGCGATGCGGCACGGCTGGAGCAGATCACCGGCGAGGCAGGAACGCCGGCCGTGCGCATTGGCCAGGTCGTGGAACGCGCGGATGGCAAACCAATCCGCCTGATTTGAATCAACGCAGTCTCTGAGGACTATGTCGAACGTAGTCAACCACTATGAGCAACTCCTGGCCGAGCATTATGTCTGGATGTTCGGCGTCCCCTTTGAGCAGAAGGTCGCCGAGCAGAAAGCGCTGCTCGATCAGGTGGTTGGTGCTTTGCCGGCCGCGAGGAGGTCCGGCACCGCTGTGGACCTGGGCAGCGGCCCGGGATTTCAATCCATCGCCCTTGCAGAGCTCGGATACTCGCCCGTGATCGCGGTCGATAGCAGTCGCGAGCTGCTTCGAGAGCTGCATGCGCGGAAGGGATCCTATGAGATCGAGACCAGAGAGGCTGACATCACCAGGCTCGACTCGGCCGCCCTTCCGGAGAGTGCCTCGATCGTTGTGTGCATGGGCGATACGCTGACGCATCTTCCTTCGAAGGAGTCGGTGCAAAGGTTGTTCACGGACGTGTTTCAGAAACTCGCACCCGGCGGAGTCTTCGTGCTTAGCTACCGCGACCTGACCGGCGAACTCGCAGGAACCGACCGGTTTTTGCCGGTACAGGCTGACGATAACCGCATCATGACCTGCTTCCTTGAGTACAAGACCAGCGACGCTGTCACGGTCCACGATCTCGTCTACGTGCGCCGCGAAGGTGGATGGAAACTGAACAAGAGCAGCTACGAAAAGCTTCGCCTTGGATCCGGTTGGGTCGCAGATGCTTTACGCAAAGCCGGCCTCACCGTCACACAGGAGGGTCCGGCCGGACGCCTCCTCATGGCCGTCGCCCAGAAGTAAAATCGACGCGTCACATTTGAAAGGAGACACCATGAAGAAGGGTTATTGGGCCGTTGCTTATCGATCGATTTCGGATGAATCGGCGCTAAAGGCCTATGCCGCATTAGCACTGCCGGCGATTGAGTCAGTCGGCGGGCACGTCTTAACCAAGTCCGCGAGCCAGATTCAGGTCCACGAAGCCGGATTGCCGCTGCGGGCGATACTTGTCGAATTCGACAGCTACGATATCGCCCTGGCAGCCCACAAAAGTGAGGCTTACCAAAAGGCGCTGCAGGCACTTGGCTCCGGGGCCGAACGCGACTTCCGCATCGTTGAAGGTGCGTAAACCGGCCACAGTCCAGAGATTTCTAAGACGTCACTGCACTAAAAGTTTGCTGGTTGAGTAATCGAGCCGGGCGGCCATTGGCGCAAAAGCGGCAGTGGCCCCGTTCCATTGCAGCTGGTTCACAGACTCAAAGAGCGGGATGTCTGTGCGTAACGTAGCCAGGACGCGAAAGAGCAAGGCGCGATCAAGCTCGGCGCTGAGCCGGCTAGAGAGCGCCTTGGGGCTGGACACGCTGACTCCCCACTGGCGCCAGTCCGCGGGAATGGATTCCAAATGGCCAAAGCGGGCGAGCACAGCGGCGGCCGATTTTGCGCCCCAGCCCTGTAGCCCGGGAAAGCCGTCTGCGGAGTCTCCCACCAGGGCTAGATAATCAGGTATGGAGGGAGGCGGCACACCGAACCTGGCGACAACCCCGGCTTCATCCCGAACGAGGTTCTTGCGCCGGTCCAGTTGCACGACGCGCGTGCCTCGTACGCACTGGGCAAGGTCTTTGTCCGGGGTGCAGATGATCACCCGTTCGACTCTCTGGTCCGCTGCGGCTGAGGTTGCCGCCGCAGCCAAGGCGTCATCGGCCTCGAACTCCGCCATGGGCCAGACCACGATCCCGAGCGCCGCAACAGCTTCCTCTAACAGCGGGAACTGGGCTAGGAGGTCCGGCTCCACTCCTTCTCCTGTCTTATAACCGGGCCAGAGATCGTTTCTGAAGGACTCAATGACGTGATCGGTGGCTACTGCGATGTGAGTGGCACCATTTCCCAGCATGCCGATGAGCGAGGCAACGACGCCGCGCACGGCTGCGACTTCGTGCCCCGCGCTGTCACGCATTTTTGGCAGAGCATAGTAGTGGCGAAACAATTCGTACGTGCCGTCAATGAGGTGTACTTCCATAAGGACAGAAACCGATGTTACCTAATTGTGCCCATGTGGAAATCCTGAGCGTCTTTTTCCGCCTGGGTTGCACATCGTTCGGCGGACCCGTCGCTCACCTGGGATACTTTCGCACGGAACTGGTCGAGCGGCGCAGATGGTGCTCTGAGGAAACCTACGCCGAGATCATCGCAGTGGCCCAGTCATTGCCCGGGCCCGCGAGCAGTCAAGTGGCCTTTGCACTCGGCTTATTGCGCGGCGGATGGCTCGGAGGGTTGGCTGCGTGGGTAGGTTTTACGACTCCCTCCGCAGCCCTGATGTTGTGGTTTGCGTTTGCCGAACCATCGCTTCATGGCAAGACGGGGATGGCCGTCGTGCACGGACTTCAGGTCGCGGCCGTGGCCGTGGTTGGGCAGGCGATTTTGGTGATGCGAAAGCGTCTTACGCCGGACTGGAAGCGAGTTCTGATCGCGCTCGCCGCGGTGGTAATCGCCACGTATACCGCAGCGTCGGTCAGCACTTTGCTGGCAATCGCCGCGGGCGCTCTTTGCGGGGAAATCTTTCTGCGCGGCGATTCCGCACCCTTGCTGCCGCCGCTTGACCTGCGACTCTCTCCCCGTGCAGGGATGATTGCCGGAGCACTGTATGTGAGTTTGCTGATCGCGAGTCTGCTTACAGCAAACACCGGCCCAGAAATTTTACAGGTGGCCAGTGCGTTCTATCGGAGCGGAGCGCTCGTGTTTGGCGGAGGCCACGTAGTTTTGCCGCTGCTGGCACACGCGGTTGTATCGCCCGGGTGGGTGACGCAACCAACATTTCTGACTGGTTATGGCTTCGCCCAGGCTCTTCCCGGTCCGCTGTTCACGTTTGCGGCTTTTCTGGGGGCCGCTATCCAATCCCACGGGTCTCGTATTGCTTTGGGATTGGTCGCACTCATCGCGATTTTCCTCCCCGGCCTGCTAGCAATGGGAGCGGCGCTATCTTTCTGGTCGCGGGTTAGAGAATCTCGTTTCTTGCAGAAGGCTCTTCCGGGTATCAACGCGAGCGTCCTGGGCGTGCTGGCCGCTGCTTTTTTGCGACCCGTCTGCAGCACTGCCATTCATTCCGTGCTCGATGTGTTCGTCGCCGCAGCCGCGCTGGCCTTGCTGACTCTGGGCAAAATGCGCCCTTGGATGGTTGTGGCAGGAGTGGTTCTTGCTTCGATTTTGATCCGGCGTTGATCTATGAGCAATCCAAGGCTCAACACTCGATAACGTTGAGGGCGAGGCCGGCCAATGAGGTTTCCTTGTAGCGGGCTTGCATATCAAGGCCGGTCTGATACATGGTTTTGATTACCTGGTCGAGTGAGACCTTGTGGCCTTCTGACTCATTCATCGCCATACGGCTGGCGTTTACGGCTTTGATAGCTCCGACCGCGTTGCGCTCAATGCATGGAACCTGTACCAGACCCCCAATGGGATCGCAGGTCATGCCCAGATGGTGCTCCATTCCTATCTCTGCAGCGTGTTCGATACGGTCATTGATTTCTGCTGCGGTCAGCGATGTTTGCTGCGGCGGGTTGATGGCCGCGACCAGGCCAGCCGCGGCCATGGAGCAGGCCACACCCACTTCGCCCTGGCAGCCCACTTCCGCTCCGGAGATGGAGGCGTTTTCTTTGTAGAGAATGCCAATGGCCGCGGCGGTCAGGAAATAGCGGAGAATTCCGTCTTCGTTGGCTCCGTCGACAAACTCCAGGTAGTAGTGAGCGACGGCGGGTATCACACCGGCGGCGCCATTGGTGGGAGCGGTGACAACACGCCCTCCTGCCGCGTTCTCTTCGTTGACGGCCATGGCGTAGACCGTGATCCAGTCGAGCTGAGCGAGTGGGTCCTTCACATCCCCTGCACGCAGGCGCGCTGCGAGCTTTCGAGCGCGGCGACGAACCTTAAGGCCGCCAGGCAGGATGCCCTCGGCCTCGATGCCGCGCTCCGTACACTCCTGCATAACCTTCCAGAGCTGCAGTATGCGGCGGTGAATTTCCTGCTCGTCCAGAGTCTCAAGCAATGCGCACTCGTTGGCAAGCATCAGCTGCGGAATGGTGATATTGGCGGCGGCGGCTTTTTCAAGGAGTTCCAAGGCACTGTGGAAGGGGTAAGGCACTGTTTTGAGTTGAGGATCGCTCGGAGTCGGAGGGGCTTCGGCAGCAATGCGCTCCTCTTCAGTGACAATAAAACCGCCTCCAACGGAAAAGAATATCCTCTCCAGGAGCAGACCACCGTCGCGATCGAAGGCGGAAAAACGCATGCCGTTCGGGTGCGACACAATACCGGCCACGGGATACATTTGATCGCGATGAAAGATCAGGTGCCTGCGCTCATCGAAGACGATGGTATGGTGACCCGGCATTTGCAGTGCTTTTCTCAGTGCGAATCGCAAAGAGCTTTGAATCGATCTCAAACGGATCGACGCCTTCTGGAGTCTGACCGGAGAGCCCAAGCAGGATGGCGCGGTCGGTTCCGTGTCCCAGACCGGTTAGCGCCAAGGACCCATAAAGATCGACCAGCAGGGATGCAGTCTGCAGGGTCTGCCCCATGGACTCCAATTCGGTGATAAAGCGCAGTGCGGCGCGCATCGGCCCCATGGTGTGCGAGCTCGATGGCCCGATGCCGATCTTGAAGAGTTCAAAGAGACTGTGTTTCACCGGTTCCCTTGTGCCCCAAACCTTCTAGTCCCAATGGACAGCCTCAGTCAACCTTCGACCCTTGGTCGAAGGTCTAAGGCAGTATTGCAGGTACGATGATGTCGTACATCGAAAACAAGGAGTACACGGATCATTGTTCGTTCCTTTGTTGGACCGTGTCTGTCGCTTTCCCCTATGCCCGACATTCCTGTGGCTTGGCTTGATGCTCTCACCGGCGGCTGCCTTGCCGCAGGAGAAGTCCCCAGGCATTGTGCTGGAGGTGGACGCAACGACCATACCGCGAAAGATTCTGTCCGCCCGCGAGTCTTTTCCCGTGACTTCGCCGTCTCCGCACACGGTGGATCTCGTATATCCCAAATGGATACCCGGAAACCACGCGCCGACCGGTCCCATCGCCGATCTGGTTAGCTTGCGTTTTAGTGCGGACGGCAATAGCGTCACCTGGACTCGCGACCCGGTGGATATGTATCGCTTTCATATTTCCGTTCCAGCCGGAACGACTCGCCTGGCGGCCGACTTCAGCCTGGTGGGGGCTTACATCCCGGGCAATGATTTCGCACCCGGCAATACGTCGACCCCGGTGCAAGGAGACGTGAACTGGGATCAGCTGGTGCTGTATCCGGCAGACACCCCCGCCGATCAGATAACAGTCACTGCGTCCATCAAGCTTCCCGACAAATGGTCTTACGCCACCGCGCTGCCGCACGCGGCCGGCCAGGTTGGGACCATTCACTTCGATCCGGTCTCGCTTACGACGCTGATCGATTCTCCCCTGATGTGCGGCTCCATCATGCGCGAGTTCGATATCACTCCCAAAGGAGTTTCCGAACGGCACCTGCTGGATATCTTTGAGGAATCACCCGAAGGCCTTAACCTGCCGGCGGAGCGCATTGCGGCTTACCGGAACCTGGTGTCGGAAGCCCGGGCATTGTTCCGCTCGCATCACTATGGCAGTTACCATTTCCTGGTCGAAGCGCAAAGCGAGAGCAGCGACGGTCTGGAGCATCACGAGTCCAGCGATGAGCAAGTCCCAACCATGGGCATGGTGAGCTCTTCCTTCTCCGCCGAAGCCGCAGATTTGCTGGCGCACGAGATGATCCACTCCTGGAATGGAAAGTTCAGACGGCCGGCCGGCCTGGCTACGCCTGACTACCAGCAACCGATGATTGGCGACCTGCTCTGGGTCTATGAGGGGCTTACCAGCTACTGGGCAGAGGTGCTGGCCACGCGCTCGGGCCTGGTAACAAAAGAACAGGCAAAGGATCGCCTGGCTCTCTACCAGGCGGAGATGGACGCGCGCTCCGGACGCAGCTGGCGAAACCTGCAGGACGTGTCGAGAGCGGCTCAATTACTCTACTCCGCTGAACAGCAGTGGACGATCCTTCGCCGCTCCACGGATTTTTACAAGGAAGGACCACTTCTGTGGCTGCAGGTTGATAGCGTTCTACGGGAACAAAGCAAGGGAACGCGCAGCCTGGATACCTTCGCCGTCGAGTTCTTTGGGCCGCCGGACGGGGCGATTACTGTCAAGCCCTACACTTACGACGACCTGGTTGCGGCATTGAATCATGTCGTCGCTTCCAATTGGAATAATTTATTCCAGAGTGATCTCCTGGCTACGCGGCCGAAGCCGGTTTCTCCTGGCCTCGAAGAAGCAGGCTGGAGAGTGGTTTATAACGACGAGCCGAATTCTGCTGCGGTCGATCAGGAAATTACTTCTCAACAGACTCGATCTATCGACGTCCATCGGCCTGGTGCTCGATCAGGATGGCACGATCGTGGATATCGTTCCTGAGTCCGCCGCAGGCCGGGCCGGGCTGGCTCCGGCAACCAAAGTCGTGGGCGTAAATCATCGCGTGTATTCCGCTGAGTTACTGCGCGAGGCAATCGTGAATGCAGAAACGACTTCGGGACCTATTAACCTTCTTACTATCTCCGGTGGTTACTATGCGGAGTTCTCAGTTGATTATCACCAGGGTCTGCGCTCACCTCACCTTATCCGAATCACCGGCAAGCCCGACTTGCTGGCAACTATTTTCTCGCCGCGGCGAAGCGATTAGCACGAATGCTAGAATTCCTGAAGTCTTGATCCGCCGCTAACTGGATTGAGGAAACGAGAGGCATGGTAGATTCAGTACGCGGTTCACGAACCTCCAGACGTAAGACAGCTACGATCTATGATGTAGCACGCGAAGCACGAGTTTCCGTTTTCACCGTCTCCGCGGTCATCAATAACAAGAGCCACGTCGGTGCGCCGCTGAAGAAACGGGTTGATGCGGCGATCGTCAAACTGAACTACCGCCCCAATTCTCTTGCCCAAAGCCTGGCCAACGAACGTACCCGAACGCTAGGCGTGATCGTTCCCGATATCTCCAACCCGTTTTTCCCAATGCTGGTGCGCGGCGCCGAGGACACGGCGCAAAAGCGCGGCTATAGTATTCTCCTCTGTAACAGCGACGGGCTTCTGGAGAAAGAAGAGCATTACCTCGACTTGTTGCTGGCGAAACGGGTGGACGGCATCCTGCTTACCAAGTCCCCCGGTGAACTGAGTGCTCAAACCAAGAATCTGCTGTCGGGTATGAATGTTCCCACGGTCCTCATGATGCGGACCTATCCGAGCCTCACAGAGGAGGCCGTAATCACGGACGATCTGCAGGGCAGCTATGAAGCAGTTTCTCATCTGGCCAGAATCGGACACAAAACGATTGCCATGGTGGGCGGTCCGCTGAGTGTGAGCAACGGCCGAGCCCGGCTCCAGGGGTTCAAGAAGGCGCTCAAAGCGAGCAAGTTACGCTTCAATCCGAAACTGGTGTATGAAGGGGACTATCGCATCGACTCCGGCCATCGGGCCGGGCTGTCTCTGCTGCCACATCGTCCTGACGCTGTCTTTGTGGCCAATTTTCTTATGGCGGTTGGGTTTCTGCAGGCAGCTCAGGAAATGGGTATGCGGTGTCCACAGGATTTTGCTTTGGTCACCCTGGATGACTATCCGTGGCTCCGCTTATTCGATCCGCCCTTAACGGCTATGGAATTACCCAAGTATGAAGTGGGCTGCATGGCGACTGAATTGCTTATAGATCGGATCGAAGGCAAGAACAGACCCGCGGTGACGCACAAGATTGCTCCTCACCTGTGTGTGCGCGAATCCTGCGGTTTTGGTATGCGGAACGGGTCGGCCAATTTGAATGCGGCCGCCGGGCTTCCGGCACTGGTGACCAAAGCACGCCGCAAAGCGCGTTAGGGTGCACTCAAAAGGGCTAACCGCTTTGATGAAATAAGGGTCTTTTGCTTCGCGGTTTTCGTTTGCTTGCACTCTCTTCCGCGGAAATAGTTTAGATTGAAGCTCTCGACCCCTATTTCATGCCCACTGTCCATCTGCCCAAAAAGTTCGGCCTGCTGAATGCGATCTCCATCAACATGTCGAACATGGTGGGCACGGGACCGTTCATTACGGTGCCGGCCATTCTCGCCACCATGGGCGGGCCTCAGGCACTGGTGTGCTGGTTTGTTGGAGCGGTAATCGCGATTGCGGATGGGCTGGTCTTTGCGGAGCTGGGCACCACCTTTCCCAGCTCCGGCGGCTCCTATACCTACCTTCGCCAGTGTTTCGGGCGAGAAGGTCTGGGACGGCTGATGGCCTGGCTGTTCGTCTGGCAGTTCCTGTTTAGCGCCACCCTGGAGATTGCCACCGGGACCGTAGGGATGGCGCTGTATACCGGCTTCGTATTCAAGGGATTGGTCAGCCGGCCGTGGGCTATGCGCTTGCTGGCGGCGGCCTTCGCCCTGGCTGCCATGGTCCTGCTCTATCGCAAGATCCGCGATATTGCCCGCATCATGCTGGTGCTTTGGAGTGGTTTGCTACTCACCAGCCTCTGGGTGGTGGTGGAAGGCATGGTCCATTTAAAACCGCACCTGCTGTTCGATTTTCCGCCCGGAGCCTTTCACCTGAATCTGGCCTTCATGCTGGGCCTGGGCAATGGAACCATGCTGGTGATGTTCAACTTTCTCGGCTATTACAACATCTGCCACCTGGGAGACGAGGTTCGTGAGCCCGAACGAGTGATCCCGAGGGCCATCATTGGCTCGATTTTCCTGGTTCTGTTGCTTGACCTGGCGATCTCGGTGTCATTCACCGGAGTATTGCCCTGGCGGGAAATGATCGTGCCCGGAACCGTCATTTACGATGCCGTGGGGTCGGTTTTCATGCAACGGGTGGCTGGCTTTTGGGCTTCGCAGTGGCTGACTGTCATGGTGCTGCTGACCGCCTTCGCCTCGGTCTACTCCATGATGCTGGGATATTCGCGCATTCCCTTCGCCGCGGCGCTTGACGGCACATTTTTCCGTTTCTTCGGCAAGACCCATCCCAAAAAGGACTTTCCCCACCGGTCGCTGCTGCTGGTGGGTATCCTCTCCGCCATCGCAAGCTTGTTTAACCTGGTGCAAATTATTACAGCTTTGATACTGGCGCGAATCCTGATCATGTTCGTGGGCCAGATCATCGGCCTGCTGCTTTTCAGAAAGCGCCACCCGGAGGCGCCTCGTCCCTTCCGTATGTGGCTCTATCCACTACCCGCTTTATTCGCTATGGCGTGCTGGCTCTATATCTTCCTGGTGCAGGCCTTCCAGCCCGACGGATGGAAGTACATGCTCTACGTGCTGGCGGTTTTCGTCACTGGGGTAGGTGGCTTCCTGATCCTGGCGCGACGGCAACGATACTGGCCCTTTGCGTCTTAGTTGATACCCCTTCCAGGTATTGATTCGCCCTTAAGGTAGTATTTTCGACGTCAGATTCGCGTGACACTATCGTCTCCAATATGCGAGTCAACATTCGAGTCCGCTCACCCCACCAGCAATCCAGCGACTTTCGTACTCTGCCCCTTTCCGTCACTATCGAAAATTCGCGTGGTCTCAAGGCCAATTATCAACATGCCACCACGGCCGCAGAGCTGCTTCACCTGCTGGACAAGCGGACGGACCTGAATGCGGCTGTTCTGGACCGGTTTCGGGAAGAACTGAAGTTCACACGTGCAGCCAAACTGAGCGACATCGAAATGAGCGATGAGGTGCTGGAGCAAATTGGCTTCTTCATCTAGTTTCTAACTGCTCGATTTTTTGTAGCCGGGGTTCTCGATTGTTCTCGCCGCCAAGGGTCAACCTTTGGCGGCGAGACTCGTTTCAGGACATTCTTCGGTTGCTATATGCTTGCCAGTGGGCAACAAGGATGACCACAACCATTACGGCACGGCGACTCTTGCGCGGAAACGGGATCGTAGAGTACCCCGAGGTCGCGGTCGAGGGCGGACATATTACCTCCATTACCAGCCGCGAGCACGGCGGGGTGCGCGATACGTATCCTGAAGCGCTGCTGGCCCCGGCTTACGTCAACATTCATGTCCACGGCGCCGTGGGCCACGATGTCATGGAAGGAACTCCGAAGGCACTGCAGGCGATTGGAGCGGCTCTTGCCAGCCACGGGGTAGGAGCGTATTACCCCACAACGGTTACCTCTTCCACAGAAGAAACGCTGCGCGCCCTGGACATGATTGCCGGGGTGATCGAGCAAGGCGCGGCGGCCGAGGGCGCGGCGCCACTGGGCATTCATCTGGAAGGTCCCTTTCTTTCCACTGCCAAGCGTGGGGTCCATCCGGCTGCACTGCTGGTGCAGCCGTCGATTGCCCTGTTTGATCGGTTCTGGCAGGCGGCTCGGGGACACATCCGGATCATGACCATCGCTCCTGAGCTGCCCACGGCACTCGAATTGACAGAGTATGCGGCCGGCCTGGGCGTGGTATGCAGCCTGGGGCACAGCAATGCGACCCTGGCCGAGGCGGAAGCGGGATTCCACGCCGGGGCACGCAGTGCTACCCACACTTTTAACGCCATGCGCGCATTGGATCACCGTGATCCCGGCATCGCGGCGTACGTGCTCGATAATGATTCCCTCTTTGCTGAGATTGTCTGTGACGGCATTCACGTAGATCCCGCCATGATCCGCCTGTTCTTCAAAGCGAAGGGAGCTGAGAAATCCATATTGATCACCGATGGAATGGCAGCGACCGGCATGCCCGATGGGCGGTACAAGCTGGGCGAGATGGACGTGGAAGTCTCTAAGGGGCGCTGCACGTCTGCTGGATCACCGGGAGTCCTGGCAGGCAGCGTGGTGACCATGGATCAAGTGGTACGCAACTTTTCCTTGTTTACGGGCGCCGGCATCGCCGCCAGCGTGCAATGCGCGGCGCGCAATCCAGCCAGGTTGATGAGCCTGGAGCGGCAATGGGGTTGCGTGGAAGTAGGACGGGAGGCGAATTTTGTGGCCCTGTCGCCGGAGGGCCGAATTGTGCAGTCGTTCCGCGCCGGGCGACCGCTGCTGGCCTAAACCGGCTTATTCGGTCTTCCAGCCTAGCGCGTCGGCAACCTGGCTGGCCAGGCGCAAGGGATCGAATGGCTTGAGCAAGATGGCTTCGACCGGCAGGTGGGCAAAAGAGCCATCCTGCGCCGCTTGTACTTTTGCGGTGAGTAACACAATGGGAATGTGACTGGTGGCGCGAGCAGATCGTAGCTTGGCCAACATGGCGGGCCCGTCCATGGCCGGCATCATGACATCGAGCAGGATCGCGTCCGGTTGATGCCGCGTAGCGCTTTCGATGGCCTGGGCGCCGCAGTAAGCTTCGACCACGTCCCATCCCGCCATCGTGTGCAGGCTTTGCGCCGCAGCCTGGCGTGTTGCATCATCATCGTCCACTACGAGAATGCGCCTTTTCACACTCATTCTCCAGCCGGAAGGCAATGTCAGGGTACCGCAGATGGGACTCATCAGAGCTTCCACTTTCAGGCAATTGCCAGCGGAGCCAATGGAAGACGAAACCCACCTGCGGCTTTCCTTAGGGATTCATTTTCAGCGGCTTGACGCCTCCGTCCTCGTCGTCGTCTTCCTCCTCGTCCTCATCCTCGTCATCTTCGTCGTCATAATCCTCATCTAAGTCATCTTCGTCTTCTTCTTCATCGAGGTCCTCGAGGTCATCGTCTTCCTCGTCATCGTCCTCGTCGTCTTCTTCATCCAGATCATCCAGAGACTTGAGAAGCTCAAGCGATGACAGCTGGTGCGGTTCGTCCCACAGCTGCATGGCGGCGAGGTAGCTGGCATAGCCTTGGTTGTAGGGGGGTGGTGTAAGGGACATTCGCACGATTTCTCTTCTCCTCTGCCTTGAATGTTACATGGCGCCTGGTCGCGCCTTTTCTGCACGCTTGGATGCCGATGAAAGTCTATAGTGACTCTCACGAAGACAACAATTTGTGGATCAGGCGAGTCCCTCGGAGAGGGTCTCCTCCCATAGATGCATGTGGTACTTTTCTTAACATCCGTCCGGTGATCCCGGCAAGCGCAACCAACCTCCGGAGCTATCGCCTTATGGCCGAACCCATTCCAGCCACTGCTTTGATGCTTATCGATGAATCCCGCCAGGAAGAGATTAACGTTACCCACACCCCCTTCACCATCGGCCGGCTGCAGGACCGCGACCTGGTATTGGCACACGCCTTCATCTCCCGCGATCACGCTGCCATTCTCTATGAGAAAGGCCAGTTTCATGTAGTCGATTGTGGCAGCCGGCATGGAACATTTCTGAATGCGAAACCCCTGGTGGAGCGCCAGGCGTTAAAGCCCGGAGATGAAATCCGCCTGGGGTCGCTGAACGGGCCCTCGCTGCGTTTCGGTCCGCCCAAGGAAAATACATCAACCATTCACAAATTGTTGGACGAGCTGCACGCGATTTCGACACCCACGTCGGACCTCGAGAAACTAAGCTGGTTCCTGAGTGCGGCGCAGCGGTTGAACACGCTGGGTGCGGTCAATGAGATTCTGGCGACGCTGGTAGAAGCCACGCTGGAGTTGACCCAGGTCGAGCGCGGCTACGTGTTTCTGAGAGATGAGAAGGGAAAATTAACGTTGGCCGCCGGTCGCAGCCTCAAGGGCGAGCGGCTGGAAGATGATTCGACCATTTCTCACAGCGCCATCGCGCAAGCCTGAAAAGCGTCGAAGTTCATCGTCACCGACACCTTATCGGCGGAGGCTAATTCACGCACGGAAAGCATGGTGCAGCAAAGCATCCGCATGGTGTATTGCATCCCGCTGCGCAAGCGTTCTGCCGGGAAATGAGTTCCACGAAAAAGACATTCTCGGCGTGCTTTACCTGGATAGCCGGTTGCAGGCAGGCAAACTGAGCCAGGTGGACAATGACCTGTTGGAGACGATCTCGACCGAAGCCGCGGCATTGGTGGAGAACGCTTTTCTGGCGCAGTCGGAAGAATCGGCGCGCCGCTACCGGGAAGAACTGAATATCGCTGCCGCAATTCAGCAAGGGCTGATGGAGTTTGCCATCCCTAACCTGCCCTATGCGCGAGTCCACGCGCGCAGCGTCGCCTGCAAGGAGGTTGGGGGCGATTTTTATGACGTCATCGCCACTGCGGACGGTCTTTATGTCGTCATTGCCGACATCTCCGGCAAAGGCGTGTCAGCAGCGATTCTTGCTTCGACACTGCAGGGATTGCTTTATGGGTTGCTGCTTGCCGGTCAGCCGCTGGCGGATATTGCGGAAGTGGCCAATCGTTACATTTGCGAGAAGAATGTGCAGAAATACGCCACCATGATCCTGGTCAAGCTCGGACCGGACGGCACCTTTGAATATGTAAATTGCGGACATGTGCAGCCAATGCTGGCTAATAGTGACGGCGTGAAGCGACTGGAGAATGCCAACATGGTTGTTGGTCTGATCGAAGAGGCTACTTTCCAGTCTGAGCGCTCTGCAGCTAAACGCCGGCGACCGCATTGTGCTGGCCACCGATGGCGTTACCGAGGCAGAAAGCACAGACGGCGAGTTTTTTGGCGAGGACCGGCTGGAAGCTGCGCTTGCCGGTTCCACCATCGAGGGCGTGCTGAGCAAGGTGGAGAGCTTTATGGCTGGCGCCCCACCCAATGATGACTTCACGATGCTCGAGGTTCTCTATAGCGCTTGAGTGCCCACTGAGCTGCCCAATATCCGCACATACCGTGGACCGCACCGCCCGGAGGGGTTGAGGACGAGCAAAGGTATACCCCGCGGAGCGGAGTCGCGTACTGCCGCCAGGTAGGCCTGAGGAAGAATTGCAGCCCTGAAAAGGAACCGCCATTGATGTCTCCCCCCACCAGGTTGGCATTCCAGGCCTGCATCGCCTGGGTGTTGAAAAATGCGCGGGCCAGGATGCACTCGCGAAAACCAGGTGCGAAGCGTTCCACTTGAGATTCGATGGCCTCGAGCGCAGATCCAGACCAACCATTGGGAACGTGGCAGTAGGCCCAGGCTACGTGCTTGCCCGCAGGAGCCCGGGTGGGGTCAAACAGCGTCGGCTGGGACAGCAAGACAAAGGGGCGGTCGCTCATTGCGCCCGTTCCAGGCATCCGCTCTGAGGCGGCTATTTCATCGAAGGTACCGCCGAGGTGTACGGTGCCCGCGCGGCGGCATTCTTGGGCACGCCATGGGATGGGCTCGCTCAGTGCCCAATCCACCTTAAAAACTCCAGGGCCGTAGCGGTATTGCTCGAGTTGGCGGCGGAATGACGGTGGGACGCCTTCGCCGCCAATGGCGAGGAATTGCCGGGGCGTCACGTCGAGAAGAATTGGGTTTCCCAGGCCGCGAAGAGACTGAACGGGCGCGTTGGTGATGACGGCACCTCCGGCTTTCTGCAGGCAGGTCACAAGCGCATCCGCGATCGACTGCGCGCCGCCTTGCGGAATCGGCCAGCCGACCGCGTGTGCGGCTACTCCGAGCACCAGCCCGAAGGCAGCGGACATTGGTGATTCGAAGGGAAGAAAGGAGTGCGCGGCTAATCCGGCGAAAAGCGCGCGGGCGCGGGCTCCTTTGAAATGGCCATCGGCGAGGGAACGGGCGGAGCGCAGGCCAAGAAGTCCAAATCGCGCCATGGCGATCGGGTGCTTCGGCCATCCAATGGCTTTGAGCAGGTCGTGGCGAAGATCGTCCCAGTTTTCGAGGAGCGGAGCGTAAAGGCGGCGGTAAGCGGCAGCGTCTGGCCCTAATTGGCCGGCCGTGTCGGTGATGCCCCGTTCCAACATTACGGCGGTTCCATCGTCCAGGGGGTGGGCCAACTCCGCAGATGGGGCAATCCAGCGCAATCCAGCTTCGCCCAGAGGCAGGGTGGAAAAGAAGGGTGACGCTACGGCCATGGGATGGACGGCTGAGCCCAAGTCGTGGATAAAGCCGGGAAGGGTCAACTCAGCTGAGCGAGACGCGCCGCCGGCGACCAATGCGGCTTCACGTACTTCCACGTTGAATCCTGCTCCGGCCAGGACGATAGCAGCGGCCAGGCCGTTAGGACCAGCTCCGACGATGGTGGCGGGACCCAGCATAATGAGAAACCAATCATAAGGGCCGCGAATCTTAAGCGGTATGACGACATTGCTGACGGAATCAGCTGGAACTTTGACGCTGGGTGGAGACCTTACGGTCAACCGGCTTGGATATGGCGCAATGCGCATCACTGGTGAGGGCATCTGGGGCGAACCCAAGGACCGCAACGAAGCGCTCAGAGTTTTGCGGCGGGCGGTCGAGTTGGGTGTCAACTTCATCGACACCGCAGATGCTTATGGCCCCGAGGTTAGCGAGAACCTGATCGCAGAGGCTCTGCATCCGTATCCGGAGGATCTGATCATTGCCACCAAGGGCGGTTTCACACGCTCTGGCCCTAACAAGTGGGCCGAGGACGGACGGCCCGAATACCTGAGGCAATGCGTGGAGATGAGTTTGCGCCGGCTGAAAGTGGAGCGCATTGATCTGTACCAGCTCCATCGAATCGATCGCAAGGTGCCGGTGGAGGAGAGTCTGGGGGCGCTCAAAGAGTTCCAGAAGGCGGGCAAGATTCGCCACATCGGTTTGTCGGAGGTTGCGACGAAGGAAATTGAGCGGGCGAGCAAGACGGTCAAGGTCGTCAGCGTGCAGAACCAGTACAACTTGAGCGATCGCAGGCATGAGAAGGTTTTGCAATTCTGCGAGCAGGAGAAGATTGCATTTATCCCCTGGTTTCCGGTGGCGGCGGGAAAATTGGCGAAGCCCGGCGGCGTGCTCGATCAGGCGGCAAAAAAGCATGGGGCTACCGTCGCTCAGCTTTCCTTGGCGTGGCTTCTGTATCACTCTCCTGTGATGCTGCCTATTCCAGGCACTTCCTCGGTGAAACATCTGGAAGAGAATGTTGGCGCTGCCGAGGTGCATCTCTCGGCGGAAGAGTGGCAGGCGATCGAGAAGGCGGCGGAAAAGGGTTAGAGCTGAGACGCATTCGGGGAAATGAAAGCATTTGAAAAATTTCGTTTTCGGCCCAGGTATGCTGGTGCGAACATGGGCCACCCCGACTTATTCGTTGACGCCTAAACGGATGCTCCACACGAAGAGGTCCACGACAGAGCCGTTGAGACCTAAAGCGCGATCCCTTACGACGAGGTTGAGGCTACTCGCAGCAGGGTTTGGACGATGCGGATGGCGGCTCGCACCGAGCCGCTAAGCGAACCGGCTACTTTGCTTTGGCCTCCGGCTCGTTTGCGATAACTGACGGGAATTTCGCGGATGCGGAGATCGCGTTGGGCGGCACGCATCTGCATTTCCAGATTCCATCCGTAGGTCTCTTCGCTCATGTGCAGGCTCTGGAGTGCTTGCCTGGTGATCGCGCGGAATGGTCCCATGTCGGTGTACTTCACGCGATACGCAGGCGGAGAAGAATGCCCGCGAGCCAGCCAGCAAAATCTGCGAGATGAGCATGCTCCCCGGTTCTCGTGTGCCGCGGAGACGCGAGCCAATGACGAAATCACATTGCCCGGTCAGGATTGGTTGCAGCAGTTGATGCATTTCGCTGGAGACGTCGCTGCCGTCTCCATCCATGAAGACCAGGATGACTCCGTTGGCCGCAGCCGCTCCGGCGGCACATGCCCTTCCATAGCCCCGCTGGGGTAAGACAACGACACGAGCACCCGCTGCTTCGCGCCTCAGCGGCGGTGGCGTCGGTGCTGCCATTGTCCACCACGATGCATTCGCGAATCAGGGTCCAGGGTAATTCCCTGACGACTGCGGCAATATTCTCGGCCTCATTCAGCGCGGGAATGACAACCGAAACTTCGGCCAAATTAGAGGCTCCAGCGCAAGCCGCAGCTGGAACAGGCCGGGGGTGGCTGCGGACTTAGCAGGGCTCGGCGAAATTCCTGATATTTCTCGCCATTCCAAATTTCGCGCATCGTCTGCTGGGTTGCATTGCCAAGCGTAAAGCTTTCGTAACCACGCATCGAGAAAGGTGCAATGCAACAGGGGAGAGCCTGGCCGTTGGCAGTGACGTACATCAGGCTCCAGGGGCGGCGGCACAAGGACCAAGGGCTGTCGTCTTTGCGCTTCTTGATGCTCACCTGTGGCTCGGTAGCGCCAGACGCGCTGAAGAGCACGCCAAGCTCGCGGGCAACGGCTTCTGCTCTTTGCACAATCTCTTCCTCCTGCTGCGAGGTGTGCTCAAACAGCGCTGATTCAGGACGCGCGAGTCCCTGACCCTCGGGGAGATAAACCATTCTCTGCAGATAGACTTCCATCACTCCCAGGCGATGGGCCAGGCGAACGAAAGCCTCCAGTTGCGCCAACGTCTCGCGTAACCCAGTGAGCCACAGAGATACACGGGGCAACTGCAAATTGTTCTCGCGCTGCATGGCGACGAAATTGCCCACGTTGGTCACGATGCGGTCGAACATGTCTTTGCCGCGCACCATCTGGAAAACAGAAGACTCCGCGGCATCGAGCGAGACCCGCAATTCGTCCAGGCCCGCATCGATAAGAGCCTGCCCATTGGCCCGCGTCAACAGGGTGCCGTTGGTGTTGAAGAGCACGTAGACCCCGCGGTCTTTCAGGTAGCGGATCATGCGCGGCAGCTCTTTCACCAGCATTGGCTCGCCCACCCCATGCAGCACCACGCGCTCAATCTTTGGAAACTGGTCGATGATGCTGGTGAACAATTCCCACGACATGTCCTTTTCCGGCTCGAGTTCTTCGAAGGTGCGGGGACAGGTAGTACAGAGGAGATTGCAGCGATTGGTGGTCTCCAGGTAGAGACAGACCGGATCCGCTTCCATGATTACCGAGAGCTGGTCTTCCGGCTTCTCGAAGTAGCGTCGTTGCGGCACTGCAGAAAGTGTCTCGATCATGAGGTCCTCGGATGCAACGCAAATGCTTTTCGAGCCATGCACCACAACGCCACCAGGGCGGTGGTGCCATATAACCATTCAAACATGTAGTACATGGCCGGCCCGGGATTAGCAAGTTGCGTGGTGTAGAGATAAAAACATGCGGTGCTGAAATAAAGCATAGGCACGTAGGGGATCAGGCTGAGGAAAGGCAGCAGCCACAGGTAATACCAGGGGTAATGCGAAGAAAAGAGCAGCATGAGGGCGGTTGCGATGACGAAGCCACAGCGAATCGCAGTCACGGCGCCGGCCTCACTATGCAAGAAGGCCCATACGGCTAACCCCAGCAACAACAACGCGGAGAAGACATAGAATGCGGAGAAGACATAAAAAGCGGAAGTGGGAGGCGTCCCAGTGCAGGCCATGACGGGCCAGGGTGAGGAGAAAGTAGCGGCTTCCGGAATCCAGTCCCTCCTCTTTGGCGTACTCCGGCAAAAAGCCCAGGACATGGCTGCCTACACTCGAGTAACAAACGTACCCGGCGGCTACGATGACGGCGACAACGGCCGGCATCCTCCAATCGCGCCAGGCACTCCGCCGGTAAAGCGCGGGGAACAGGGCGATGGGGTAGAGCTTGATCAGGGTCGCTGCTGCTAAGGCGACTCCGGTTGCCACCGGCTTATGGCGGACGTAGAAAAGCAACGCGAGAGCGATCAAGGGAAGTGCCGCGCCGTCTACATGTCCGCTGCTAGCGACTTCCCAAAGGACCAGCGGGTGCCAGGCGTAAACCAATACCTGTTCGCGGGGCAGTTCCAGTGCCTGCAGTAGCTTGACCAAAATCCAGATCGTGAGCGCCTCCAGCCCAACCATCCCCGTTTTCATCCAACGCACGGTCGCGCCAATGCGAGTGATGAGCAGAAAGAGCATTTGCCCTCCCGGAGGATAGATCGTGTGTGCGTAATCGCGGCGATTGATGTGGGGGTAGATGTTGAGATCGCGCAAGAAGGCCAGATGAGGATCAGCCGGAACGTAGCGAAAAGGATTGATGCCGGCGGCCTGCACTTGCCCATCCCACACGTAGCGAAAGATGTCGGAAGAGAGGAAGGGCGGGGAAAAGAGACAGACGAGCCTGCAGGCGATCGCGCAGACTACGATGATCACGATAGTCCTCCGATCCACCGGCAGGTTGAGTACCACCCACACTGCGACCAGGTAGAGCAACGCCTGCAACATGGCGACCAGGCCGAAGCCGATGACGAAATGATGGATCTCGTCCACACCCTGCCAGCAAAGAGCCACCATTGCGAGTCCCAACAGTGCGAGCGCGCTATTGGTTACCAGTGGCTGCCGCGTCGCAGTGTCAGCATGGGCGACTCTGGCTGATTGTCTCGATGCGCAGGCTCCCAAGAAACAGGCGGGTGTGCCTGGCATCGTACCCTGCGGATTCGAGGGGCAGCGAAGTTCCTGTCGCAGCCGTTCGAGAGTGGTAACATCGTCGACGTCGTACCAGGTTGGCAACAGTTCGGTAGAGAGTCCGATTTCCTTCGCCCGCTCGAGTGTTTGGTGGAAAACCCGCTCTGTACTCCAGTCGATCTGTTCAAACAACTGAGGGTGCAGGCGCTTGATGCCAAGCAGGTAATAGCCGCCGTCGTCGGAACCGCCTAAGACCATGCGATCTCCCTCGCGGGATAGGCTCTCGACGGCCTGCAGCAACGCGTGTTGCGGCATGGTGGGGCTGTCGGAGTCAATCAGACAGACGGCGCCGAATCCCGCAGCAAAGAGATCCTCGCAAACATAAAGCAGGCGCTCTCCGAACCCTTGTCCTCGCTGCGGTAGAAGCCGGAATCCGGACGGCAGCAAGCCGTCAAACGCTGCCTCATCTCCTACGGGCGTGTAGGCCACCAGCCCGGCGCTGTTGCTGCCTTCGGTTATGTGCTGAATGTTTTCCGTAGTGTCGCGGATGAAACAGATGTTGACGTCCGAGGCTTGCTCAGGAGTCAGCGGAGGAGAAAGCCGGGTCTTCACTTTGCCCGGACGCGGGGCCTTGGCCATCACGGCTAAGGCGCAACAGTTCTCACTGACCCCCGCCGGCTCTCCGGGTGCGAGTATTTTGTAGCGCAAGTGTCAGCAGCTCCGGTCGCAGACTGCGTACTGATACCAGTTGTCCTGCCAGAGACTGACAGTGCTCCAGGGTTGGGACGCGATCAGGGACTGGAATTCATGCTGCTTCAGCACCGCTGGCTGGCCGGTTTCGGGGAACCGGGTACTCCAGTCGCCCATCATGCGCGCGAAAAGCCGCATACAGGAAATCGGGATCATGGCCCGCAAGGCGGACGTGGGCTCGGCGATGAAGCAGCGGCCACCCGGACGCAGAGCGGAGAAAATTTCCCGCAGCGCTTGGGGACGATCGCCTACGACCATGAAAAGCCGCGAGGCGACGATCGCATCCACCGGTTCCAGTGACTTCGAAAGAGCAAGCACATTGGCTTTGATGAAATGACAGTTCTTTAATTGGCGGTTGTCTGCCCGGTCTTTGGCACGCGAAAGCAAGCGCTCGGAAAGATCTACGCCGGTGATGTGAATGTCAGGGTAACGCTGCGCAAGGCTGCAGGCGTAGAAGCCGGGACCACAGGCAATTTCTAGGAGGTGTGTATCAGGGCCGGGCCGGGCGCCCGGCCAAAGGGCATGGGAAATGGCTGCGGTGTGATCGCGAAACAAATGCTCACGACAGAATGCATAAAGCCATGAACATCGTTCGAACAAGCTCTCCGGGTCTCCCTGGAGGGGGGCAGAATATTTTGCTCTACAGTTTTCTATAGCCATCGTTTGCGTCCGGCGCCAGTCGCTCCTAAGCCCCACCCGGCATCATAACCTGAGCCACGGTCCCTGACGTTCCGGAAACTGATCTGACTGTTTTGATGCTGCAGAAGTTACGTCTATTCCTGCGGAATTTTAGCTTTCGGTTTAGTTGGCTCGAAAGCGATTGGCGCGCTCAAATTCATCACGCAATTCAGGGGTCTTGAGGTTTTCGCGCAGATGTGCGAGGCGCTGCTCCATGGCCAGCAGGGCTTCGCAAATGGCCCCCTGATTCGTGTGGGCGACGTCGCGCCACATGGAATAGGGACTGGCTCCGAGCCGCGTCATTTCCCTTAGGGCCCGGCCTCCGATGGCTCGGAGATCGGGGGCGTTGCCGAAACGATCCTCCAGCATGGCGCTCAGAGCGGTGGATAGGAACTGGGGCAGATGACTGACCCAGGCGCAGATCTCATCATGTCTGTCGGCTTGAATGTCCATGGTGCGGCAACCGAAGCGCTCCACCCAGGCGCGCCACTCCGCAGCGAGAGGATGATGGGCAAATTCAGTAAACAGCCACACGGCATTGGTGAAGAGCTTGGCATCGGCGTTTGCGGCGCCGCTTACTTCTTTGCCTGCCATGGGGTGGCCGGGAAGAAAGCCGGGCTGATCGGGACCGCCGTAAAGTGGCCGCGCCCGTTCGGCAATGGCAACTTTGACGCTGCCGACGTCGGTCACCAATTGATGCGGTTTCAGGACTGGTGCGAGTTTCTCCATCCAATCTTGAATGGCAAAAACGGGACCGCTTAGAAGAACCAGATCGCTGCTGACCGCGGCATTGGTTGGGTCGAGTGCGATGACATCGATGGCGCCGAGGTCGGACGCGATTCCGCATTGGGATGCACTACGGTCCCAGCCGATGATCTCACCAGGGAATTGGGCAGCGTGCAGCGCTAAGCCCGCGGAGGCGCCGATAAGTCCCGTACCCACGATGGTGATGCGCTCGATTGTCACTGTACTCCACGAGTGCTTTCGGTCCGATACGTACGGGCTAAAGAGTCTGCGTGAGAACTCGCAAAAGCGGCCCTCTCGGGCTAAAGCCCGGAATATTTCAACCGTGTTGCGGCACGACTAAAGTCGTGCCCTGATACAAAGCCAAATTCTCACAGAGACTCTACAGCCCGTACTCTTCAACAACCAGGGTTTTTTCCGCAGCCTGTTCAGACCTTACGTTCCGGCCCACGGCGGTAGCGATGATCCTTAGCTGGTCCATGAGCTTCTCGAATTGTTCCGGAAACAAGGATTGGGCTCCGTCGGAAAGGGCCTTATCCGGGTTGGGATGAACCTCGATCAACAGGCCATCACAGCCTGCGGCGACCGCGGCGCGGGCCATCGGCGCGACCTTGTCGCGACGGCCTACGCCGTGCGAGGGATCGGCGAGCATAGGAAGATGGGAAAGCTTCTTGATAACCGGGATGGCGGAGATGTCCATGGTGTTGCGAGTGTAGGTTTCGAAGGTGCGAATGCCTCGCTCGCAGAGCATCACATCGTAATTGCCGCCCGCCAGGATGTACTCCGCCGAAAGCAGCAGCTCTTCGAGGGTCGCAGCAATGCCGCGCTTGAGCAACACCGGCTTGCGCACCAGGCCAATCTCGCGCAGCAAGTTGAAGTTCTGCATATTGCGCGCGCCCACCTGGAAAACGTCTACGTAGGGAAACATGAGATCGATCTGGGAAATTTCCATGACCTCGCTGATAATCAGCAGGCCTGTTCGATCCCCCACTTCCCTGAGCAACTTGAGCCCCTCCAGTCCGAGGCCCTGGAAGGAGTAGGGCGAGCTCCTCGGCTTGAAAGCCCCTCCCCGTAGAAATGAGGCTCCTGCGGACTTAACCTGATCGGCCACGGTAAATATCTGCTCGCGCGATTCCACCGAGCACGGGCCCGCCATGACAACAATCTCATCGCCACCCACAGCGACTCCGTTGGGAAAACGAACGATGGTTCCCTCGGGCCGGAAGCCACGGCCCGCCAGCTTGTAGGGGGACGAGATGCGCACCACCTCGGCAACACCGGGCAGGAGTTCGAAATCTTTGTGGTCGAAATGCGAGGGCGTACCTACACCCGCCAGAACGGTCTGGACAGTTCCTGTGGTGCGATGAACATTGAAGCCCACCTGCACCAGGCGCTCGATTACCCCCTGAATGTCTTCTTCGGTCGCTCTCTCCAACATTGCTACAATCATGGTTACTTTCCTGTCTCTCCGGCTTTCGACGCCAGCTCATTTTTTTGCAGCGCCCGCATCACATCGATGATGCGCTCGTAGATGTGGGTCAGTTCTATGTCCGGGAGCGGCCCTTTGTTGGCCGCGCGTACGTTCTCGAAAATCACCCGCTCCCGGTTTGGTTCATAGACCGGCAGCGAGGTGGAACGTTTCAACTTGCCAATCTCCTGCGCGGCTTGCGCCCGCGCACTGATCAGCGCCACGATTTGCCGATCCAGTTCATCAATCTTCTCTCGCCAACCAGCAATATCCATGCACTGTCCTTGGTTTATATGATACGGCGCGGCCATGACTAGCCTTGAAGCACAGGCTGCCTGAGTCCCTGGAGGAAGGCGGCAACCGCGGCCGGAGCCTGGCCCGGCTCAGCCTTTTCAATTAAGGAAACAATGGTGCTGCCAATCACGGCCGCATCGGCAAACTCGCCCACGGCAGCGACGTGCTCGGCGGTCGAGATGCCGAAACCCACGGCTATCGGCAACTGGGTGAAATGACGCAAGTGCTCGACCAGGCGGCGCGCATCGGCGGCCACGCTTTGTTGGGCGCCGGTTATGCCGACGCGCGAGATGGCATAGACGAAGCCTTGAGAAACATTGGCAATCATTTTCAGACGGTGGTCGGTGCTGGTGGGTGCTGCCAGGAAGATCGGCATCAGGCCATAGTGGTGCACCTGGGTCAGATATTCTTCGGCCTCCTCGACAATCATGTCCGTAATCAGGACACCGTCGACTCCGGAGTGGGCTGCCTGGTCACAGAAGCGCTCCAGCCCCAAACGCAGAATGGGATTGAAATAGGAAAAGATCACGATTCCGCAGGAAGGCCTCAGGGCGCGCAGCTCGGCGGCCACGGCAAGCACATCTTTCAGGCGCGTACCGTTGGCCACTGCTCGCTCGCTGGCTCGCTGGATGACCGGGCCATCGGCGATCGGATCGCTGAACGGCACCCCCAACTCGATGACCTCTGCCCCTGCGTCGATCGCGGCCAGGGCCACGTCCCGGCTTGCCGGCAGATCGGGATCTCCGGCGGTGAGGTAAATGACCAGGCCGGGCTTTCTCTTGAATTCAATCGCCATTCGTTTTTGCTTCCGAGCTGAGGTTTAATTCGCGGGCCATGATGCCCATATCTTTGTCGCCGCGGCCGGAAAGGTTCACTACCAGTATGTCATCCTGGCCCAGCCTGGGCGCCAGCCGGATGCATTCCGCAACCGCATGGGCACTCTCGAGTGCGGGGACTATACCTTCTGTCCGGGCGAGGCGCAGAGCTGCTTCCAGAGCCTCCTGGTCAGACGCGGAAACGTATTCGGCGCGGCCTGAATCGTGTAAGCCGGCGTGCTCGGGTCCAACGGAAGCGTAGTCCAGTCCCGCAGAGACGGAGTGGGTTAACGAGACTTGGCCGGCGTCATCCTGCAACACGTAGGAGTAAGTACCTTGCAGCACACCGGGGCTTCCGCCACGGAAGCGCGCGGCGTGGTTGCCGAGCTCCGTACCCCGGCCGCCTGCCTCGACGCCGATCAGGCGAACATCCGGTTCTTCGATAAAGTCATAAAACGCGCCAATCGCGTTGGAGCCGCCGCCTACGCATGCAACTACGGCACTGGGCAGGCGGGCCTCCTTTTCCAGGATCTGCTGCTTGATTTCCTGCCCGATCACGCGATGAAAGTCGCGCACCATGGTCGGGTAAGGATGCGCGCCCAAACACTGCCAAGCAGGTAATGCGTGGTGCGTACGTTGGTGACCCAGTCCCGCATCGCTTCATTGATCGCATCCTTCAATGTGCGAGATCCAGAACTGACACCCCGGACTTCGGCGCCTAGCAGGCGCATGCGGTAGACATTCAGTTCCTGACGGCGCATGTCTTCCTCGCCCATGTACACAATGCATTCCATACCGAACAGTGCGCAGACCGTGGCTGTGGCTACGCCGTGCTGTCCGGCGCCGGTTTCGGCGATAATGCGCTTTTTGCCCATGCGCCGGGCCAGGAGTCCCTGGCCGAGACAGTTGTTAATCTTGTGGGCGCCGGTGTGCAGCAGATCCTCGCGTTTGAGGTAAATTTTGGCGCCGCCAAGCTGGCCGGTCAGACGGGTTGCCAGGTAGAGCGGCGTCGGCCGTCCTGCATAGTCTTTAAGCAGTGAATCGAGCTCAGCATGAAACAGCGGATCCGCCTGGGCTTGAGAGTAGGCGTGCTCCAGCTCTTCCAGTGCAGCCATGAGAGTCTCTGGAACATAGCGGCCGCCATAGGCGCCAAACCTACCCGTAAGGGTGGTGGTCATTGTGCTCACGATTCGCCTCTTCTCCCTTTAAAATCTGAGATCGAGCAACGCCCGCAGGGGCTAAAGCCCGTCGTATCTCAAGCGTTGATGGCCCGACTAAAGTCGTGTCCTGATACAAAACCTGGTTCTCGCGCGGACTCTAAGCCCTTTCCCAATACCATGATCGATGTGGAGGCTAAAGAGGCTGCGGTTTCTTTCCCGTTGCTCACACACCCTCTTTATCCTGCGCGCGAGTTTTCGATGAAGGCTTGGACTCGCTTGGGATCCTTTTTGCCTGGCTTGCTTTCGACTCCGCTGACGACGTCGACTCCCCAGGGTTGCAGGATCTCAATTGCTTGCATCACGTTTTCTGGCGCCAGGCCGCCAGCGGCAATCAGCCGCAAGTTTGGCGCGGTCCGCTTGCAACGTGCTTCGCGCGTCATGCCAATCGAAGCTAGTGCCGGTGCCTCCTACCGCTTTGGCCGTCGAGGAGTCCACCAGGATCGGATCCTCGTTTTGCATCAATTCCTTTAACTGCTGCTCGAATTCGAGCGCTTTGTAGTTCAAAACCCGCAAGATGCGGATGCGGCCAGCAAAATGTTGCGCTCAGCCGGAGGGGTACATGTTCGTCTGCTGAGCGATGGAGCTGCACGCCGGTTAAGCCACACGTTTCGACGGTTGACACGATTTCGTCAAATCCGGCGTCCACAAAAACGCCGTATTTCTCCAGTTCCGCAGGCAGCCGCTGGGTGATTTGCCGGACCTGGTCAGCTTCGACACGTCTTGGACTGAGGGCAAAGACAAAGCCGACGGCATCGGCCCCGCACTCCGCGGCAAAACGCGCATCCTCGAGGTTCGTGTTGCCGCAAATTTTGATCCACATGGCCTCTCACCTGCTCACGGGCGCAGCCTGAAGCAGGGACTCGAGCGCTTTTCCTGGATCAGGCCGACGCATCAACGATTCACCGATGAGAAAGGCATGGAAGCCTGCCGCGCGCAGCCGGTTCATATCCTCGGCCGTCTCGATCCCGCTTTCACTCACATGAACTGCCCCGGCCGGAAGCCGCGACGCCAAGTCAAACGAGACTTCGAGTGTTACAGCAAATGTACTGAGATTGCGGTTGTTGACTCCGACCGCATCGCAGTTCAGATCCAGCACCCGATCCAGCTCTGCCGCGGTATGGACCTCGCAGAGGACGTCCAACTCCAGTGCGTGCGCCTGGGCTGTCAACTGGCGAAGCTCCAAATCGCTCAAGGCGGCGGCGATCAACAGAATCGCATCGGCGCGATGGGCGCGCGCCTCCAGCAACTGGAACTCGTCGACCATAAAGTCTTTTCGCAGGCAGGGAAGATTACAGGAGTGGGAAGCCACTTCCAGATTGTGCAGACTGCCCTGAAAGAAGTGCTCCTCGGTGAGAACGGACAATGCGGCCGCGCCTGCCTGGGCCATCCCGTTTGCCAGCGTAGCCGGATCGAAGTCAGCCCGGATCAGCCCTTTCGAGGGCGAGGCCTTTTTCAACTCTGCGATCACGGCGGGGCCGCTGGCTGCCTTTTGGCGCAGGGCTCGGGCGAAACCCCGGGGCTGATGAGCCGCTGCCGCTTGCTCCAGAGTCCGGGTAGAGGCAGCGCTTTTCCGCTCCTCGAGTCCACGCCGGGTAGTTGCCAGGATCTTTGTAAGTTGGCTCTCCATGCGAATTATCAGTATATGCCGCGGGGCTCGCGCACCTTCCGCCGGGCGAAAACCAGCTACTCTGGACAAAGGGGTTGCAGCAACTTTCCCCGTCGGGGCATCCAACCACGTTTATGAACGAAATCCCCTCACTCTGGGCAACGTCGGCGGAAGCAGCGGGCTTGAGGGGACGTCTCAGGGGTGCGCCGCGATCGCTGCTGATGCTCGACTACGACGGCACGCTGGCGCCTTTCCATATCGATCGTTTTGAAGCTACCCCGTACCCTGGGGTGGAAGAACGGCTACAAACGTTGTGCGGGCTTTCCCGGGTCCGTCTGGTGCTGGTCTCCGGACGCTCCGCGCGCGAACTTCGCGATCTACTGGACCCCAGCATCAAGACCGAAATCTGGGGTAGCCACGGCCGGGAACAATTGAGAAGCGACGGGTCTTACAAACTGTTTTCACTCACACCGGTGCAGTTATCCGCTCTGGATCGAGTGAAAAAAGAGATGTCGGATCTTGGCTTTCAAGAAACGCTGGAGGTCAAACCCTCTTCTGTGGCCATCCATTGGCGCAGTTTCAGGCCAGCGGAACAGGAGCAGATTCGCTCCTCAGCCAAATCCGCTTTTAGCCACCTGGCGCAAACCGGTGGTCTGCAGTTGTTGCCCTTTGATGGTGGTTTAGAGCTGCGTTCTCTCGACCGCACCAAAGGAACTGCGGTGGCGGAGATATTGGAGCAGGAACCAGCCGGAATCCCGGCAGCTTACCTGGGCGACGATCTCACGGATGAGGACGCCTTTGCGGCAGTGGGTGGCCAGGGTTACTCCATACTGGTAAGGAATGAGGTTCGCCCATCGTGTGCCCATTTTTGGCTACGACCCCCGGAAGAGCTGCTGTCGTTTCTGGACGACTGGATCGCGGGGGCTCGCCCATGAGCGGGCACAAACTGGTACTGGTTTCCAATCGCATTCCCATTACCTTCACCACTGAGGATGGGAAGCTCAAAGGGCACCCGAGTAGCGGTGGCCTGGTTAGCGCACTCGAGCCGCTGCTGAAGGATCACGGAGGTATCTGGGTCGGGTCGGGCGGTACGGACGCCTCTCCGGAAATTTGCAAGATCCTGGAGCAGGCGAGTGGGGACAGTCCTTATAAATTCTCCCCCATCTTCCTGACTGAGGAGGAGCAGAGCAATTTCTACGAAGGCTTTTCCAATGAAATTATTTGGCCGTTATTCCACGACCTGCAATCGCGCTGTAATTTTGATCCGCGGTATTGGGAGTTTTACCAGCGGGTCAATCGCAAATTCGCTGATGCAGTCGAAAAGGCCTCGAAACCCGGGAACCTGATCTGGATTCACGATTACCAGCTCATGCAAGTAGGCAAAACGCTTCGTGCACGGCGGCCCAAGGCAAGGTTAGCCTTCTTCCTCCACATCCCTTTTCCCTCGCCCGATATCTTTGCCAAGCTCCCGTGGCGGCGGGAGTTGCTTGAGGATTTGCTGGCTCATGACCTGGTTGGACTGCAGACAGGGCGGGACCAGCGGAATCTGATTGCCTGCCTACGCTCCTTCGTTCCCGGGGTTAAGATTTCCGGACGTGGCGAAAGCCGCACGGTGATCAGCCGGCACGGGCACACGCACGTCGAGGCTTTCCCCATCAGCATAGATTTTCGCTCGTTCTCGGAGCAGTCCGAATCGGCAGCGGTAGTGGAAAGAGCTAAGCAGATTAAGGCCAAGACCCACGATATTCAAATCAGCGTGGGCGTTGACCGGCTCGATTATACGAAGGGAATTCCCGAGCGGTTGAAGGCTTTCGGCAATTTTCTACGCACCTATCCGGAGTTTCATCGCAAGGTGGAACTGATCCAGATTGTCGTACCCAGCCGGGAAGGAATACCCCGCTACGACCAGCTCAAACGCGAAGTGGAGCGCCTGGTGACGCACGTGAACGGAGAATTCAGTGAGCCGGGGTGGGTTCCTATCAATTACATCTACCGCTCTGTGCCCCGGGAGGAGTTGGTCGCGATCTATAGGGCTGCCGACCTGGCACTGATCACCTGTCTCAAAGATGGCATGAACCTGGTGGCAAAGGAATACTGTGCGGCCAAGACGGATGCGAGTGGAGTACTGGTCTTAAGCGAATTCGCCGGTGCGGCGCCGGAACTTCGGGTGGGCGCCATCCTGGTCAATCCCAATGATGAAGTGGGAATTGCGGCAGCGCTGAAACAAGCACTGGATATGACTCAGGAGGAACGCAAACGGCGAATGCTTCGCCTGCGCCATCAGATTCGTCAGAACGACATCCTTACCTGGCGCGATCGTTTCTTTCAGGCGTTAGAAAAGACTGAAACGCGTGGCTAGTGAGGTAGTCTTGGTGCCGAAGAAGGGACTCGAACCCCCACACCCTTGCGAGTACATGGACCTGAACCATGCGCGTCTGCCAATTCCGCCACTCCGGCACGATACGATCCAGCGTGAACGGCTGGATTAGGCAGCAACTCTTAGTGTACAAAAGCGGGCCGCGATGTCAAACGCGACCCGCCCTGCAGAGTTTCTCGTAGAGTGTTCTCAGCTCCCCGTAAAGGCTTGTACGTTACCGGCTCACGGGTACCTGCACGGCAATGGCTTCCAGCTGCGCCAGATGATTTAGATCGTGCCCTGCCATGGTTTCGACGAGGGTTCGAAAGGACATCTCTCCACGCTCTGGATGCAGCACGGGCTTCGACATCATCTCCGGAGATATCGAACGCAGCAACATCAGATTCCATTGCCGGACGCAGGAAAAAGTCATCATGGCCGCCTGTGGATCGTAGCCTGCATAGTTGGCCGACCAGATCTCCTGGTCGAAAGGCTGGATGACATGATGGTCCTCCGCCAGAGCCTGGCGAAGGCGGAAAGCGAAAACCAGCTCGCAATCTGCCAGGTGGCACAAAATTTCGTGAGGGCTCCATTTTCCGGGAGCGGGTGATTCTTCGATCCGCGCCGGGCCGAGAGCTACGGAAAGTTGTTCGAGATGCCGGGCAGTGGTAGCCACTACTTTGAGAGGGTCGCGGCTGCCCAGGTGTCGTGCGTATGGATTCATCCCATTACAATAAAGGCAACGGGCTCTTCTTCTTCAAAATAACCGCACAGCGGTTACTAAAGAGAGGAAACGCAAATGTGGAAAAGCCGTCACGCGCGGGAGCCGCAAACGTAACCACCAGGTTGAGGTCTGAATGACAACAAAGCCATCCTCCATCCCGGCAGAACAGGCGCAAGAGATACGCCGCCTGTCTCATGATCTAAGCAATGCGCTGGAAATCATTGTTCAAGCCAATTACCTGCTGGGCGCAATGTCACATGACGAGTCGGCTAAAGAGTGGATCAAGCTGCTCGACAACGGCGTAGTGCAGGCGGCCGGGATCAACCGCAGTCTGCGCGATTACATCGTTGCCAATAGCTAACCGTTTAGGCATGAGAAACCCAGGTCTCAAAAGCGAGACCTGGGCCACCCACTCTAACGCAGAGGTCTGCGGTTTGCTCAGGCTAGTTTGGCGTCGAGGGTGATTTCCGTATTGTTTTTGAAGAGCCGGGAAATCGGGCAGTTGTTCTTGGCATCCTGCGCTGCTTTGTCGAAGGCCGCCTTGTCTGCACCCGGGACCTTGGCAGTGGTCGTCAACAGAATCTTGGTGATGGTTGGACCGGCATCGGTCTTATCAAACGTAACCGTGGCCTTGGTCTCGATCGACTCTGGCGGCAGATTCGCGGTGGAGAGCTGGGCACTGAGCGCCATGGTGAAGCAGCCCGCATGAGCGGCCGCGATCAGTTCTTCCGGGTTGGTGCCGATTCCATTCTCAAACCGGGTGCTAAACGAATACTGGGTTTCTTTTAACACGCCGCTCTGGGTCGAAATCTTCCCTTTGCCGTCTTTCAGGCCGCCGTGCCACACTGCGCTTGCTGTGCGATCCATACAAACTCCTCTTGAGACGAATTGGGACACAAACTATCGTCCCGTCTCATTGTATTGATGCACGGATTAATCAGCCGTTAGGATTTTGTCGGGCCAGGGGCAAAGAGACCATGCGCGCCTGCTCTGTCTGGCTGGCAGCATCGTGCATCACCAACTGGCCCTGCAGCAGGTAATATCCCTGCTGGTCGCGGGTGCGGGCGGAGCCGCGCACGATCGTTCCCTGGAAAGCCCACCAAACACCGTGCACCTGCCTCGTGGTGAAGGCCAATTGCTGCGAAGATAGGCGGCTGGTGGCAAAAAAGAAAGTAAGCGGCGTGCCCTCGTCACTCTCCCGGTCACCCAGCCTGGTAATGAAGCCGCTCAGCCGGTCAGGCTGCAGGTCAATGTCAATCGTTCCTCCGCCGCCCAGGGCGTATTCTCCCGAGGCTTCGGACGGTAGTGCGGTTCTACCAACGGACCGGGTGGCGTAATCGAACTCGTTATCCATTTGGGAAACGCGGCGATGTAGTACCGGCACATATTTGCTCTGCCCCCAGGCGGGTGAGAGGGCCAGGACGAGTAAAGCCAGAAGACTCCATCGCGGAAATTGCACGGTCGCCTCTAAAGCTGCAACTAGGGCTGCCCGATGCTTTTCTTTCGGACAGCCTCAAATTCGTCCCCTGGCTTCCAGGTCACCGGAGCCGAAGACATTGCTTGCCACCCTAGTAAGAACCCGAACTGAGCCAATCTGGCATCGGCGCGGAAGTCCATATCGTCTCTATATTCGTCGGTAGGGCGATGGTATCGCTCGGCATCATACTCCGCTTTCCGCTGCTTTCCCCACCCCGCAGGATGGCCGGCAAACTGGTCCCCCTCGTCCACGGAAAAGGCAGGCACGCCAACCCGGGCCAGGCTGAAGTGATCGGAACGATAGTACACACCAGCCATGAGTTGGGTATCCGGCTGGATCTCGAAACCGAAGGCTGCGGCAGTCTTTTCAACCACCGGATAAAGGCTGGTGCGCTCCGAACCCTCGACTTTCACCGAGGTCGGCACGCCGATGGGTAGAAGTTCATCGTAGTTCAGATCGAGCGCAAGATCGCGAATGGGTTCGGGAGGATGTAGTCCCAGATATTTGGACCCCAGCAGGCCCTGCTCTTCAGCAGTTACCGACGCGAAATAGACGTTGTGGGGTGGACGAGTTTTCGCGGAAGCATAGGCACGGACCATTTCGAGGAGAATGCCGCAGCCAGTCCCGTTGTCGACGGCGCCATTGTAGATTTTGTCGCCCGGGGCCGTGGGGTCGATTCCCAGGTGATCGTAGTGAGCGGTATACAGAATGCTGCCACCCGAGCTCGAGTCTGATCCCGGCACCATGCCGATCACGTTGGCTGAGTCATAGTTGCGCACCTGGCTGACGATGTGCGCCTTGAGACGGACGGGCAGCTCAACTGACTTGAACCCGCGCTTTCCGGCGGCCTCGATCATTTGATCAGCATTCATGCCCGCCGCCGCAAAGAGCTTGCGGGCAACATCGAGCTGTATCCAACTGGCTGCCCGGAGCGCGGACAAGGGATCGTTGCGCAGGTAGGAGGTCTCGGTTGATTCCGAATTGCGGACTACGTCCCAGCCGTAACTTGCGAGGTCGGTACGGTGGATGATCAATACCCCCGCGGCTCCCCGGCGCACTGCTTCTTCAAATTTGTAAGTCCAGCGGCCGTAGTAAGTGAGCGCTTTGTTGGGAGAGAAATACTTGTCATTCGATCGCGGCTGGTTGACGATGACCAGCAGTATTTTCCCTTTGAGGTCGAGGCTGTCGTAGTCATTCCATTCATAACCGGGCGCGTTGATCCCGTAACCCACGAATACAATGGGTGCATCCAGATCCGTAACCGGGGCACCCGTCTGGTCCTTGGTTACGTAGTCTTCGCCATACTTCAGATGGATGGGCCGGCCACTGACGGGAACAAAGGTAAAGCTCGTTTGGTCCACATCCGTATGCACGGCCATCAGGGGCACAGACTGGAAGAAGGTTCCGTTATCGCCTGCAGGCTTCGCACCGGCCAGGGCGAACTGGGTAGCGATGTAATCCGCGGCAAGCTGGCCACCGCGTTTGCCCGGGCCGCGGCCTTCCAGCAGATCGCTGGACAGAAAACGGACATGGGCGCGGATCTTCTCCGGATCGATGCTTGCGGCAGCCTCTCGGGCGGCGACGGGTACGGTGTCTAATGCGGGAACTTCGGGCATCGGCAGTGCGCGCCCGGGTGACGCCGTGAGCAAAAGCGCAAGGCAGAGAAGCTTGTTCATCTCACCTCTTTGGTCATGATTTGCAACCGCTGCAGGACTTTGCGCGCGAGGCCAGTCAGCGGCAATGTACTTAGCTCCGAACTCGTGGTCCATTGACGCAGGTTTTGCCCTGATGGAAACCGAAGGTCGGCTTCCTGCTCGGCGAAGCGGAGCACTCGAACCTGGTAGTTGGTGATGGTGATGGCATGACGCAGGGTCAGTTCGACTCGCTCCAGATCGCTCTCGAGCATTGCCACCTCGGGGAGTTCCCACATCCCTGGCATGAGCGAGACCGACGAGGGACGCTGCTCGAGCATCACCTGCACGGTGCCTGCACGATGGCGGCACAGCAAGGCGTAGGCGATCTGCCGGCTGCGCATCTTTTTGGGGGGCGGCGCCCGGTGCTCGCCGCGGGTCGTGCAAAATTGCTGCACCGGGCAATGGAGACATAACGGGCGCTGGGGCAAGCAGACGGTGGCGCCCAATTCCATCATCGCCTGGTTGAAGTCTCCGGGACGCCGAGCATCGAGGACATTTGCGGCGCGGTTGCGCAGCCATTTGCTTTGAGGAGCATCATCGGGAAAGACACGTAGGAGCACTCTCTCGACGTTGCCATCGATGACGGCGACCGGCTCGCCGAAGGCGATGCTGGCAATCGCAGATGAGGTGTACTCGCCGATTCCTGGCAGTTTGCGCAGTTCCTCGGCGGTGCGGGGCATGACTCCGCCGTGATCCTCGACGACCACCCTGGCAGCCTTGTGCATCAGCTTGGCACGGCGGTAATATCCGAGGCCGCTCCAGGCGGCGAGGACATCCGGCTCTTCGGCCTGTGCGAGAGCGATGACAGAAGGAAAAAGCGCCAGAAAACGCGCGTAGTAGTCGAGGACCGCAGCCACCCTGGTCTGCTGCAACATGATCTCGGAAACCCAGATGCGATAGGGGTCGGCGCTTTGCCGCCAGGGGAGGTCTCGGGCGTGTGTGTCGTACCAGGCCAACAGCTTTTGTTGAAACTTCCGGACCGCCGCCGGAGGGCTAACCACCATTTGTCGAATTTACCAGAGCGACGGAACC
>CAVXRU010000007.1:0-59762 GCA_963763905.1 uncultured Acidobacteriaceae bacterium
ATAACCCAAAGGTCGCTGGTTCAAATCCAGCCCCCGCAACCAATAACGGCTATGATTCTAAAAGACTTCCATTTCAGCGATTGGAAGCTTTTTTATTTTGACAAGCACTTAAGCAGTCCGAATCATCACAATTCTTCGGGAGCTTCCCCAACAGTCTTCGCTATCACGCCTCCTAACGCCGGCGGATTCGGATGACGCGCTTCGCTTTGCCGAACTGCGCCGGGTACGCCCCATGGTCGAAACCTATCCTCTGGAAAAGGCTGCCGAGGCATATGCCCGCATGATGAGCGGCCACGCAGAGTTTCGCGTTGTCTTGACGATGTGAAAGAACCAATGAGTAAATGCCGTTCCCTATGATCGGGCGAAAGTTATTGACCAGTTGAACAGGATGCGATGCCCAGGACACTGATACCTGATCAACCATTTGTCGGACCGATAGCCTTCGCCCAGTCTTCATGGTCTGGTATCAACAGCGAAGGTTCAACTTCCGGCGATTTGGATACGGCTAGACCTCCACTCCCGGCCAGAAGCAAGTCCAATGAGGAGCAGGACAGATCCGAGCACCAGGTGAAAGATATGGTCCCCGGTGTGCAACAGCATCGGCCCGAGATACCACCCTCTGTTCATCGATGGATTTCCGATCAGCAGGCCGAGGAGCGCCAGAGCCAGATAGAACACACCCGATCCGATACAGAAGCGCTTCGCTACGGCCGGTCCGAGGAAGCTCGCGCCAAGCGCCAGAGCCCCCCATACCAGATGCATGAGGTTGTGATATTTGTCCCCGCGCCCTCCGACGAACACCATCGCTCCCAGCAGAACAAATAATCCGCCGAAAACCCGGCATGCCATCTTTGCATTGTCATCCATTGCCCCACCGCGCCGGTAGTTTTGGACAGTGGCAACGAGGCCCGCGATATCGGTCACGGCGAGTGCGACGACTTGCAGCAATGCGCCGAGGAAAATCCCAGCGGCGAACTTACTGACCGAACCGGGGTGCGTCAGGCGAAGAATTCCCGCCTCGAGCCGGACGAACCAGCCGGAGGTAACCAGCAACCCGATCAGGGCGCCAATCAAAGGCGTCCACCACCAGCGCGCTCCCATAACGACGATACCTGCTACCGCAATGAAGAACACCGGCCCTGGAGGAAACGTTGGAAAGGCTGGATCGCCGGAGAGCCATAGCGTCCAAAGCGCGATCGCAACACCGATAAGGCCTGCGACCGTCAACTTGGTAAATAGCGGGAGTTTCCTATTCATCGCCATTCCATCCTCCCGCCGATATGATCCAAACGTTCATGCCACCGCGATTGCAGCTTGTCGGCTTTACTCCGCTGCTCCGGGCTTAGGACCGACGTGTAAACCTTCGTTGTGAAATGTTCCTTCTCCACCAGAAGCTTCGATAGAGTTGTACCCTGCCGCGAGGCAATCTCCTGTACTCTGCTTTCATCCAAATTGCCTTTCGCAGTGGCCTGATCCATTTCCTTGCTCTCTGCAGCAAATTCCTGAATCAGTCCGGACACAGCAGGGCGTTCCGCTTGCCACAGTGAACGAACCTGCTGTTTCTGTGCATTGCTCAGGTTCAGTTCGTGGGCCACATAGCCCATCGCGCCAAAATGGCCCCATCGGTGGCCAGAGTAACCTTGCCACCCCTGCACATTAGCCCTGGCAATAGCTATGCCAGACACTGCCAGCAATATCGCGACTGACCAGATTGCGATTTGTTTCATAGCAACATCTCCATTTCTGCTTGCAATTCCATTCGAGCACCGGCCTCCAGGGCATGCGATAAAGATTGGTTAAGCGATATAAAGTTTTGTAAAGGCCCGTTGTTACGGAGCGCGGATGCACTAAGATCGGAAACCGGGGTTGCTGCCTATGGGAATGGCTCGAGTGCTCATCATCGACGATGATGTAGAGCTGTGCCGGCTCCTCGCCGAGCGTCTGGGTTCGGAAGATTTTTCGATAGAAACCATTCACAATGGTCAGCGCGGCCTGGAGCGAGTGCTTTCACACGACTACGCTCTCGTGATCCTCGACCTGATGCTACCCGGCATGAAGGGGCTTGATGTGCTGCGCCATGTACGGGAACGTTCAGCGGTGCCGGTGCTGATTCTGACCGCCCGCGGCGAAGACGTAGACCGCATTCTCGGGCTTGAGATTGGCGCGGACGACTATCTGCCGAAGCCGTTCAATCCGCGTGAACTCATTGCCCGCATTCACGCTATTCTGCGCCGCACGCAGTATGCAAAGAAGGGGACTGCTCCTCTTGTTGTGGATGACATTCGCCTTGATCGAACGGCTCGCGAGGTCTGGGTGAATAAGAAACTCATCGATCTCACCAGCGCGGAGTTCAGCCTGCTGGAAACACTGCTTCATCATGCGGGCGAGGTGGTCACACGCGAGCAACTCACCGAAGCTGTTCTGGGACGCAAGCTGGGACCGTTTGATCGAGTCATCGATGTCCATGTCAGCAATGTGCGCCGAAAACTGATTCAGGCCGAGGATGCGGGTGAGCGCATCAAGGCGATACGTGGCAGCGGATATTTGTTTGTCGTGCGTTCTGAGGAGCAATGAAGCTCTACACACACAGCTTATTCTGGAAAATATTTCTCTGCTTCTGGGCGACGGTGATCGTGATTGTTCTTGCCGTGGTCGTTACCTTTCTTCTGGAGCCGGGGAGGAGTTCGTCCCGTTGGCATGAAAGCCTGACCAGGACGGCTCACTACTCCGGAACAGCCGCCGTTGAAGAGGCTGAACGTCACGGTGCGCCGGCCGCTTCCTCTTATATGAAGGATCTGGAAAATACCACGCACCTGCACGCATGCCTCCTTGAAGAAGCAGGAGACGTAATTGCAGGCGACAGCTGCGAGCTGTTTGCGAGAAATATTTCTCTGGCGCGTTCCACGCGCAACGTCAGTGTCTTTTTGAAGGATGGTATAGCTCGGGTAGCCTTGCCAATCTTGAGTACGAATGGGCGAAAGTACATCTATGCTGTGGAAATTCCCGTCGCTGCGCCCGGCATAAGCAAGCCCGCCATTGCAATTCGCTTGTGTTTAGCGTTCTTCGTTTCCTTTTGCATCTGTTATTTGCTCACGCGGTATCTGACTGCTCCCATCCTGCGCCTGAGGGAAGCTTCGCATCGCCTAGCTGCGGGCGATTTAAGCACCCGCGCCTCCGGGAGCATGGAGCGGCGTAATGATGAATTGGGCTTTCTGGTGCGCGACTTTAATGCGATGGCTGGCCGCATGGAAGACCTTATCTCCCGTCAGCAACAGCTTATCTATGACATTTCCCATGAATTGCGTTCTCCCCTCGCAAGATTGAACGTGGCGCTCGACCTGGGCCGTGAGCGAAAAGGCAACGATTCCGCCTTCGATCACATGGAGCAGGACCTTGAGTGCATGAGCGAGATGATTGGCCGCATGCTCACTGTGGCGAAACTCGACTCTTCGTCAACCGAGGTCCAGATGACGCGAGTCGATCTTGGCGAATTGGCATCACGCGTGGTGCGCAGCGCCGAATTTGAGCTGCGCCAGCGTGACAATGCGGTCCGGTTCACGATGCGTGAAGACTGCTTTGTACACGGGAATGCAGAGCTATTGCAAAGCGCAATTGAAAACGTCATCCGAAATGCGGTCCGCTATACCAGCACCGATGCTTCGGTGGATGTTCAACTGCAGCAAGTGGATAAGGCCGGTAGCTCTTTCATTCTCCTTTCAGTACGCGATTACGGCACAGGAGTTCCAGAGGCGGAGCTTTCCAATATCTTTCGTCCGTTTTATCGCGTCGCAGACGATCGCGACCGTCAGTCGGGTGGGGCCGGGCTGGGGCTGGCAATTGCGGATCGTGTCATTCGTGTCCATGAAGGCACGATTCACGCTCAAAATGCCTCTCCCCACGGTCTGCGTGTGGATATCCTTCTCCCTGCAGCAAAGTGACCGTGGAACGGTGGTATAGTGTCGGCGAGCTTTCCTCTCTCGGGGAGGCTGTTATGAATCGTGCTGTTGCTCTCCCTGAGCCTGGCTGGAGATGCGGATGATGCGCCACGATCAGCAAACAACTATCTTCGGAATAGCTTTCTGGGTTCTGTTTCTGACGTCGATTGGTCTTGGTTTTGTTACGCACTACCAATGGTTAGACATCGCGTGGGTCCTCGCAATCGATGCATTAGCAGCCATCGCTTCTGTTTTCTTTGTCCTCGAGTTCTTCCGTAATCGCGGTACTTCGGGTGAATACCGGCCTCGCTGGTTGATGTGGGTCTTGCTGGATGACCAGCAGTATGCAAAATACCTCCGAAGGCGAAGGGTCACGGAAAATAGCCAGAAATGAGTGATCAAAAGAGGCTCCCTTGGCCAAAAGGCCCTCTACCGAATATTGAGATCGTGGACCACTAGGCGAGTGTCCACCATGACGTGCGGTGTAATGGCGTGAAAGCCCCACATATGAACCCATGCATTCCCAGTCCGGAATGTGAGAAATGACTTCATAACCCCCGCAGGAAAGAACGTGAGCAAAACGAAGATGACCGAGACTGCCGCGTGGTAAGGCGAGTCGTAGCGTGTCCATGATTCGAACAAGTGCATGAGCGGGTAGCTGACGGCGCCTACCAGGAAGGCGACTGGCGGAGAGAATAACCGGGCATAGCGCGGCAGCAGAATCGCATAAATGAAGATCATGATAGGCAGATCTGTCCCGCACAGGTGCAGCACGAAGGAGAGCGCCCCGCCGACGAGCTGCTGATGCAGCGTGAGTTGAAAGATGTTGGGGCCGCCAAGCTCGTAGGCGCAGCCAATCAGCATGACAACGGCGATGATGAGCGCGTCGTTCTTCCAGTTGGCGGATCGCAGATTGAGCGCTTGCCGGGAGTAGCCGCGCCGGCGAAAGATGAAATACGGAAGAAGCGCGAGCAAGATACCGTTGTACGCCGCCCAGCTGTAGACCGCGGCCGGTGACTGGACGTGGGTCGCGCCGAAGAGGCAGCCGTTCAGATGCAGCGCGAGCCCTTCGCCGAAGTAGTGCTGTCCGATGATGCGGCCCGCAAAAAGCACGACGGCGCCGTAAATCCACATCGCCAGTGTTTCGCGCCATGCGACGCCTCGCTCCGGAGCGCGTTCGGTGAGGTTAGGAACTGGACGGCGGCGCGCCAGAAAGGAGACGATGCCGATGAGCAGGATGATCGAAAAGAGACCGACGGAGTTGTTGAGTACATCGGTGATGGGCGGTGTAGCGGCGAGTTCGGGCCGGTCAAGCGGCACACCGTTCCGGCATAACAGGATCGCTGCCCCACTGAGCAGACACCAGATCAGGAGAGCAATCCAGAGGCTTCGCTGACGGACAACATACCTTATACCTGATGCCGGCGGATCAGTCACTCTGTCTTACCTATCCGCAGGATCGCTCGGAGCGTTGCATTATCCATCGAACCAGTATCTTCGAAGATCCCTTTATCAAAGCAAAGAACTTGCTTATGAACCTAAGATACCGACACGATGCTCCATACCAGGGATGCAGTTGCAACGGTAAGCATCCCAATCCGCCATCGATGCAATTTGTCCCACCTCTTGTGCTCCAGGCTCCATCCCGCCGGCGGCAAGGCGTGGTCGAGTCGAGCAATTCGATTGTTGATCGGTACCAGAGTGGAGATGGTGTAAACAATGGCGATGATCCAGAGGACGACAGCGCCCTGGAGCATTTGTGCATGTGGACCATTACGCCGGACGTATGCCTCAACAGTCAGGAGAACCAGGCATAGCGCATACCAGATCGGCATCACCTTTCCAAGTGAGCGCGCCAGCAGGCTGAGTGCCTGCGTCTGTGGTGATTCGGGCAGCTTCCAGATTGCAGGATTTACGAACCATGAGACTGCAAGCTCGTTACCGGTCAGGAGCCCTAGACAAAGGATGGTGAATAGGTCGAGTGTGTGCACTCAAAGGTCCTCCGCTTGCCTCTATAGGACGCAGTCCGCCGGTGTGTCGACTCACGAAGATGTGCTGAAAACTTGTTGACACCGGCGGCGGGGAAACAGGCCCCTCAAGGACGCGTCGGACAAGATTGCGCCAGATGAAATTCCAGCACATCGAGGAAACGAGCCGCATCAAGAGGCTTCGACACATACCCGTCCATCCCCGCCGCCAGGCAGCGAATCTCGTCCTCTTTCATGGCGTGAGCGGTCATCGCGATGATAGGAAGATGCAACCCGGTCGTCCGTTCTTTTTCGCGAATGAGGGCGGTGCATTGAAAACCGTCCATTTCCGGCATCTGCACATCCATCACCACGCAATCGAACCCGGCATCCGCCGCGTCATCCAAAACCGCGAGAGCCTGCCGCCCGTTGTCCGCCACCATCACCGTGTTCCCGTTCTTTTCCAGCAGTCGCTTGGCAATGAGCTGGTTTACCCTGTTGTCGTCGACCACAAGAACCCGGCCTGCTTTGCGTGTTGCGCGCGAACGCCGCGCCCCGCCAGGCGCCGCCAGCGCAACGGCTGTATTTACCGGCAAAAAATGCGCCATGAAATGAAAAGTACTGCCCCGGCCAACCTCGCTCTCGACCCAGAGACGACCTCCCATCAGCTTGACCAGCTGTGCTGAAATAGTCAGCCCAAGCCCGGTACCGCCATAGGTGCGAGTCCTGGAACCATCTGCCTGGGTGAACGGCTCAAAAATGCTTTCCAGACGGTCGTGCGGAATACCAACACCCGTATCCCAGACGGAAAAGTGCAGCACTACATCGTCCTGTGTGATCGCAGCATCTCGCGTCACGCGAAGTACAACCTCGCCGTGATGGGTAAACTTGACCGCGTTTCCAAGCAGGTTCACCAGAATCTGGCGCAGGCGTCCCGAGTCGCCTTTCAACGTTTCCGGAATATCCGAAGCGGCATCCAGTTTGAGTGCAAGGCCTCTCTGTCCAGCTTTCAGCGCCATCACTTTCATCAACTCGGCGATCGTCTCGTGGAGTTTGAAGTCGCTTTGGTCCAGCTCGAGTTTTCCCGCTTCTATCTTTGAGAAATCCAGAATGTCGTTGATGATCGTCAGCAACGCATCAGCCGACGATTTGACGATCCCCAGGTTTTCTCGCTGATCGAGCGTGAGATCGGTGTCGAGGACCAGATCGGTCATCCCGATAACGCCGTTCATGGGTGTGCGAATTTCGTGACTCATATTCGCCAGGAACTCGCTTTTGGCACGGTTGCTGCTTTCTGCTGCGATCCTTAGCTTGGCCCCTTCCTGAAGTTGCTGCCGAATCGTAAGGGTTTGCTCATGGACTTGCTTGCGCAGCACAAACACCCAGGCAAGGACCACCAGCGTGAGTACTGCTACGACGCCAAGCGCGGCGACCGCATGCGTCGGAGTCCACCAGGAGGGACTTTTGATCACCACCAGGTCTTGCGCCGAGCGCAGCAATATCTGAAACGATCGCACCGAGAAGCTTCTCTGGCCGCCAGTCTTCGGCGTGCCGTCCTTCACCGAGCAGATTCCCGTTATTTCGAAAACGGTTCCCTTTTTCCAGGCGGCCCACCCCTTGGCTTTGGATTGTGCGGGCAACACCACGGAAAACATATGCTTGCCGGAAGACAGCACGATGGTCGGGTCGCTGGCAGATTCGTCCTCGCCAATAAGCTGGCCCTCGAGGACAACCAGCTCGCCGTCGTGGTCGCCGCTCAGCGCCTCCTCGGCGCTCACAGCGACAGCAGGGAGTGCTCGCTGCTCACCGGCTGCCTCATAAACTGCGCGGGTCAGGGTGGGACTAAAGGCGCCGGAGATCAGAAAGCCGATAACATCGGTTACCTCTCCGGTGCGCAACGGTGTAGTTTGGTCGGTCTGGGCACATAGACCGTGAAGACCGTCCTGAATGCAAAGCAATCGGCCAGGCCATATCAGGGTAACGGTCCCTCGAAGGTGCACGCGGTGTTGCGATACAGGTTTGGGAGTGAAGCGCAGCAGATCACCAACGGGCACCACCGGCAACGTAAAGGGATGCCGAGGCGCGGGTTCCTCAACTTTTACTTGAGAGAGATCCGGAACCACCAGATAAGCGCCGGTCATTTGCCCCAGGTGATTGAACAGAGGGGCGGTGGCGCCGCGAAGGCTTATTTTGGCGTCCACCAGGCTGTCATAATCTGCACCCTTCTCTCTCACCGTGTCGGCGGTTATTTCGCCGTCGCTTAAAGCCACATCCAAATGGACGTTGGTTCGAGACTTGCTCACCCCACGCACTACGCCCTCGACCTCCACCCATTGGCCGTCATACACGCCGGTCAGTATTTCGCTCAGGGTCACTCGCGGTGCAATCGAAGGGAAATGGGACTGCCCAATCAAACGCGCTTCCGTGGCAACGACGATGGGAGCATAGCCTCCGGTGGCGCTTATACCGGTTATGTCAACCAGGTCTCCGGCCTTGAAGGGAATCGCTGGAAGAGCCCGAAGGTCAACATAAATGCCGCCGGAGGCGTCGGCGGCGAAACACGCCGGCCGCCTGGGATCGTTGTAAGGATCGTAGTAGGCGACGATCGCGCGCAGACGCACCGGATAACCCTGTGCCGCCTGCTCGCTGCTCAGATTGTGGGCATCGTGCGCCCTGGTGATGGTGGGTAGAGGATGACGCTGGAGCCGTTGCCGGCCGGCGCCAGCCGCCGGGTCCAGAAGCAGCCCCCCCAGGGCCACGATAATCAGGAGAGGATAGCCGCATCGGCGCAGGATCTGTGCCCTCTTCTTGCCTATCGGCGCTCTCCAGCTGAAAGTCCAGCCCTCTCCTTGCCGATATGTTGCAAGACCCTTAGCTCAGAGCGAGTGCGAGTTCTTCACCTGCTGCAAGGTCAATTGAACGACCATCAGCACCGCCTGATCCACTTCCATCAAAGCTTCCCCCGCTAGCAGCCCAGTGTACGAGTCCCGTAGCCTTTCCAGCGCTTCGATGGATTCTGGTGGCACCACCCTGAATCGCAGAACTGGCCTGGCTACTTCGAGTGGCGGCACCATATTTCTTCTCCCATGGCATACGTAGGCTACCCGCTGCTTTTCTGAATGGTGAACCAGCCAGGAAATTCGTTACAAGGGGTGGGAGGCGCTCAAAAGAAGCACCTCATTTGTCTTTCCCCACCAGCTCCCGCAACCATCGCGGCCACCAGGATGCAGGGATCGCGTGCACAAAAAGTCCTACGGCAAACCCTGCCAAAGCATTGCCTAACGTTATCCGGCCGTCCATCGCACCTCTCCCCTTCAGACTTCGTCCGGATGTTTTCCGGCGGTCCTGCCTCGTCCAACGGACAATAAAGCCGCTACGTAATGGATGACGGCAGACGCTTGGAGACTTTTCTAAAATTCTAATGAGAAGACGGCCGCGTTGAGGCCGTAGCTAGCCAGTTTGGCCATTATTCTCGTTCGGATGTGTAACGTTAGTAACGCCGACCCGGAATCGACTAGCCGGTGAAACCCGCCGCAGCGCTCTTGCCCGAGGTCTCGCGCTTGCTTTTCGCCTTTGTTTTTAACGAACCATTCACGCGGATGTGAGTGATCGTCGGCCCACCCCATGGCGCACAGGTTTTGTTGCACCGCTCCACCGCGGTTTAACGACGCGATCCACGGGTTAACCAGCTCTATGCGATGGAAAGTCCAAATCCCGTGGCCACCGAGAGCAGAGTTGCCACCACCGAGGGCCCCCACAGTAACCATTTGGACCGCTGCCTGATGCACAGAACCAGGGGGAATATAAACAACGCCGATCCAGCCAGCTGCGCTGCAGTCAGGTAATCAACTAAAGCGATCAGCACTCCGACCACGACGATGATTGCTGCCAGACGGAGGCGCATCATCGGTCACCGCGACTGTATTCGCGGTTTCGGCTTGCTATTCTCTCAGCTGGCATCGGATCAGGACGAAGACATCACCCCAACTCCATGGAAGCTCCCGTTCTAACTGTATCGGCGTCGAATGCGAACCACATGAGTGAATTCTAATCATGGGTGTAATCTCTTAATGCTGGTGCTCTAAGAATGATCCTGCCGAGGCTTCGAGCCAACCTGGACGTCTCCCTTTCGCCAGTCGCTGACCGGCCCGGCCTGTTTATTCGCGATTGCTTTCGCTATTCAGACGCTCAACTCATCGTTCCCCCTTTGCTGATAGCAGCCCTTCGGCTCTTCGACGGGACACATACAGAACTGGATTTGCAACGGGAGCTTACCCGCGCGCTCGGAAGTCCGGACATCGGTAGCGTGGCAGAGAACCTGGTGGAAACAATCAGTGGAGCAGGATTTCTTGAGAACGAAACTTACGCCTTCATGAAGCAGCAGCGCCTTACGGCTTTTGTCGACAGTCCGGTGTTGCTAGCGGCGCATGCGGGCTCCGCCTACCCGGCGGAGATCGCTCCCCTGCGTCACGTAATGCAAGGTTATTTAGAGGGAGCCGCGTCTACGCAGCAGCGACTGATCGGCATTGCTGCGCCACACATTAGCCCGCACGGCGGTTGGCAAAGTTACCGCGCCGCCTATCAGGAACTAACCCCCGATCTGCGAGACCGCACCTTCGTCGTGCTCGGGACTTCGCACTACGGACAGCCCGACAAGTTTGGCTTGACACGAAAGCCCTTCGCGACCCCTTTTGGAGCAACTCGAATCGACTCTGCGCTGGTGAATGAGTTAGCCACTCAACCCGCGGTCCTGATGGAGGACTATTGCCATGCGGTCGAGCACTCCATCGAGTTCCAGGTGGTTTTCCTGCAAGCAATTTTTGGTCCGGATATATGCATACTTCCGGTTCTTTGCGGATCGTTCTGGAGAGGCGCCCAGCTCGGTGGCCTTCCGGAAAAAGACGATCATGTGAAGCGGTTTTTTGCTGCGTTGGGAGAGATAGCCGAAAGAGAAAAGGGTCGCCTCTTCTGGGTGCTGGGGGTCGATATGGCCCACATGGGCCAGCGCTATGGAGACACGTTCGCGGCCCAGGCGGATCGGGACGAAATGGCATTGGTGAGAGAGCGGGACATGCTCCGGATCGAACGAATCAATGCCTCGGATGCGCGCGGCTTCTGGGATCTGGTTAAGGAAAATGGAGACGATTTGAAGTGGTGTGGCACTTCGCCCTTTTATACCTTCATGAGGGCCATGCCGCACGCCTGCGGAACGACGCAGCGCTACGAACAATGGAACATTGACGAACGCAGCGTCGTCAGCTTTGCCGGTATTTCCTTTACATCCTGAGAGGAGTCTGCGCGAAAAACATGAGATCGAACTCGATTTCCCGCCGAAATTTCATCATTGCGGGCAGTGCGTTGCTGGCGGCGCCCCTGGCCAAACCACAACAAACACCAACACCGCTGACCGCCGCTGGTGTGGTGGACCGTATCCGCAACCACGTGGGCGTGGGCTGGCGGTCGCAGACGGTCGACCGCATTCTTGCCGGAGACGCGGATACGGTCGTTCGTGGGATTGCGGTCACCATGATGGCTACGCTCGATGTGCTGGAACGAGCCGTGGCTGCCGGCAAGAACATGATCGTCACCCACGAGCCCACGTTCTACGTCCACCAGGACACAACAGCAGAAATCCAAAACGACCCCACCCTCAAGTACAAACTGGACTTCATCCGCAAGAACAACATCGCCATTTTCCGCTTCCACGATCATTGGCACGCCCGCCATCCAGACGGGATTGCGATCGGGATGATGCAGCAGCTTGGCTGGGAGAAAAATGTCGACCCCGATGATCCGAAGCGTTTTCTTTTTTCCGGCGAGCCCTTGGCGCAGTTTTGCCAGGGCCTGCAATCCCGCCTGAACGATCGCACCATGCGCATCGTCGGCAAGCCGGCTTTACCGGTCAGGAGGGTGGCTGCCAGTTGGGGTGCCGCGGATCGTTTGACCACCATCCCCTTATTTGCCCGCGCCGACGTTGATGTGCTGGTGGTTGGGGAGGCGCGCGAGTGGGAGCTGGTGGAATACGCCCAGGACAGCATCACGGCCGGCAATCAGAAAGCCCTCATCATCCTCGGCCATGTTGTTTCAGAACAGGGCGGTATGAAGTACTGCACGGATTGGCTCAAGTCCTTTGTGACTGATGTTCCGGTAGAATTTGTTCCGGCGACGGAACCCTTCTGGAACCCGGGCAATCCCGTCGAAAGCTGAACGGAGACTCGTTGACATCGATCATCACCGGAATTGGATGGCACATGGTTGGGGCGGCATCGGCCGCGGGATTTTACGCTCCCATCAGCAAAGTGAAGCGCTGGACCTGGGAAACCACCTGGGCAGTAGCGGGCATCTTCTCCTGGATCCTGCTGCCTATCTGTGTCAGCGCCATTCTGCTGCCGGATATACGAGGGTTCTACGGTTCGCTGGATTCCTCAGTGGTGCTCAAGACATTTCTGTTTGGCGCCATGTGGGGAGTTGGCAACGTCAGTTACGGTCTCACCATGCGTTACCTCGGCATGTCGCTCGGAATTGGAGTGGCCATTGGGGTCACCCTGGTGGTGGGCACGCTGATTCCGCCCCTGGTCCACGGCCAGGCCATCGAGTTGGTGACCACCCGTGGAGGGTTGCTTACGTTGTTGGGCATTCTGGTGGCCCTTTGTGGCATCGTCATTGTGTCTATAGCGGGCCACCGGAAAGAAATAGCCCTGGGGTCGGAAATCCGCGAATTCGATGTGAAAAAGGGTTTGTTACTTGCCATCATGTGCGGCATCTTTTCCTCCGGGATGTCCTTTGCCATTGATGTTGCTCGGCCCATTCAAGCCTCCGCTCTCGCTGTCGGAGTAAGACCTCTCTACTCTGCCTTACCCAGCTACGTGATCATCATGGGCGGGGGAGCCCTGATTAATTTCGCTTACTGCTTCGGCCGGCTCTTCTTTAAAAAGGAATTTTCGTTGAAGGCCGACCTCGCTTTGCCGGGGACCATCTTGTTCAAGAATGGAGCGCTCGCCGCAACGGGCGGCATCATGTGGTATCTCCAGTTCTTCTTCTACGCCTGGGGAGCGGCCAGCATCCCGGCCAGCTTCGCCTACGTGAACTGGATGTTGCACATGAGCGGTTACGTTCTGTTCGGGGGCATTGTAGGCCTCGCGCTCGGCGAATGGGCCGGTGTTGGCTCCAGGCCGGTTCGTCTGCTCTGGGGCGGCATGTTGGTCATCATCGCGGCGGCCAACATCGTCGGCTTAGGCATGGCATCGTAAAGGCATCTATCCCCCTAAGCCTCTGGCGGGTCCCACAGATCCACACGGGGGCCGAAAACGATGGGCGAAGCCCACCACACCTTTGGTTTGAGATCCTGTCATCTCGTCCGAAGCGGAGTGGAGGGATCTGCGGTTTGCCTTCCCGTGACCGGCTTTCCGGACCATAACGACCCTCCCCTTTGTCATCCCGACCGAAGCGTAGCGCAGTGGAGGGATCTCTGTGTGGATGCTCTTTCATGGAAATGCTTTTCTTTGAGCCTGGCGGAGGGCCGGTCGTTTCAGGCAAGGATCACAATCTCCAACCCTTCCCCTTCATGCAATTCAACCGCCTCGCTAAGCAAAACCGTCGTGTGGTCTTTGCTCTTTTCCAAACGTGCGCCGACAACCTTCCCGCGCGCTTTTGCTGTGACACGCGAACCACTTGTGGCGAGCGCGCATGACCTGCACGGCAAAGACCCCGCAAGCGTCTGCATCGTAAACGTAACTTTTCCTGTTTGCGTCCGCTTCAGCGAATAACTACCCCACCCCGTGCCTGTCGCCCAGAAGCAACGAAAATCTTCACTCGGTACCCGCGGCAACGCGATCACGTGTCCGCGATCGCCTTCATACTGGAATCCGCTAAGCGCTACAACACTTGACCACGAAGACATAGCCCGCGCGTAGTGATGGCCACACTCGGCTTCATCCCAGGGGTTGCGCTTCACCCCGTCGTAACGCGAGCGCAGATTCTCGACATACTCCAATCCCTGGGCAACCATGCCGGAATAGAACATGAGCGCAGCCGCCGAATGTTCAAACCCAGTCATAACCTCAGCATAATAAGGGAAAGGAATATGCGGGCGAGGGGCCTTGCCGTAATCGCAAATAACGACGGCAGCCTCATTGTTCAAGGCGAAGGTCCGCTGGACGGTGTCATGGTCCACCAGGCTTCGTTTGTAGTTGTATCGATAAATCGCGTCCAGGGTACTACGCACATGCAGCGGTGAAACCAGGGGCCCCAACCCGGCTACGTCGGCGAGGTACTGTCCCAGAAGCTGGTCGATCAGGCAGCCCTCACCAACCTGGTATTCCGGTTGTTCGGTATTCTCGCTGCCCATACCACTGCGCAGTTGGGGTGAAATCTGGTCCGCGCGGAACCCCCGAATCTGCTGGATATAGAACTCCTCGTGAAAGAGATTAACGTCGATCCAGCGGCTGCCCTGATCGAACAGCCTGCGATATTCGTCGGCAGAAGCATCATCCCCCGCGGCGCGTCCCATCTCCTCTGCCGCCCGCAGCGCGCCCAGGTAATAAATTCCGCACAATGGATTCGGTCCGTAGAACTCAACATCATAGGTGTTATGTTGAACTCCATCCAGGACACCATCACGGTTCGCATCCCAGCCTCCCAGGATCCAGGCGAATTCCACAGCCTTTTTCACTCGCGGCCACATGGCCTTTAGCCACGCCGCATCTCCGCCAAGCTTCCAGTCCAGACAGGCGTGAATGATCTGTCCCATCTGTCCATCGGCGGCGGCAATGTGGTATCTCTCCTTGCCATCGGGAAGCAATTGGCGAAAACGCATGCCGCCCTGGTCATCCATGCTGAATCCAAACGCCGCCTTACGCAGCGACCGCGCAAACGAGGGGAACAAAAATGCCGTGGCTGTCTCGTAATTCCACACGTGGGTGCAGTTCCCAAAGCAACAGCCGCGATGGTCATCGGACCCCTCAAACCCGTGAAACTCTCCATCCGCGGTACGAAAGCAGGTTGTCGTCGCCAGGGTGGAGAGGTTTGCGCTTGCTGCCTCCTTGACGGCGGCGGGCAGAGTGCTGGCAGCGAAGGCATCCACGAAGGTTCGAGTTCGCTTCTCGAGTGAAGGCAAATTCGTCGCCGTGTACGCAGCCGCCTCCCATGCATCGTGAAAGCGCGTGGCATAGTAGTTGCCGATGATGGTCTGTCCTTCGCCCTCGGGAGAGTCCCATCCACACCATTCCGGCGTGCGATTAGGAAAGTGCCACGCCAGCAGGAACGTGAAGGTAGCAGAACCGCCCGCTGGAATCGACCTCTGCTGGCACAGTGCCCCTACCGCGCTACGCGCCGCCGGCTCGTTCAGCAAAGCCCCATCCTTTGAAAAAGCATCCCAAAACAACATTGGGGAATTCCACCAGCGGCCTCGCGGCCAGCCTCGCCAAAGTGTGGTCTGCGCCGCCGGTTCGGAAATAACAGCCAGCGCAAAACTGCCCTGCATAGGGTCCGTCGCGCTCAAGCTGGGGTTGGTCATGATCAACCCCTCAAGCCCGTTCGCCGTGCGATGCTCGTTCACCCGCGGATCCTCCTTGGGCCGCGCACGGTCAACTCCGGTAGGAACCTCGACCGGGTTGTCAATCGAAAACGAAATCGCGACGGTTGCTTTATGAACCGTCGGGTTGCTCACGCGATAACGCAGGATGGCAACCGGCAGCCCGGAGGCGTCCGGATCATGAGGAATGAAAGGAGAAAATGCATCCAGTTCCACCTTGACGGGAAGGCTTGGATCTTCGAACTGCAAATGCGCCAGCGGATACTGCGCCGTAAATTCTGCGGTCGCGATGCGGCTCAAGCCGGGTGAATTATTCGAGCCCAAGCCGTCCTGACCTTCATAGGGCGGCAGTATGCGTGCTTCCAGCACGCGCGTCACCGGCTCTGCATCGCCTGCCCTGATCCAGATCGCGGGCAACGCATATTGCGGAGAGAAGCCTTTGTTCGGCCGATTAAAAATCTCCCAATCGCGCAACTGACCACGCCCCCCCAGGGCGAGGCTCCCGGCACCCACGCCGCCCAGCGGGAAGGCAAGCATCTTGAGCTGGTCGCCGGAGAAGACGCGGGGGAACGTTATCTTCCCCGCTACCGGCCTTGGAGGCGCCGCTTCCGCGTCCGCCAGCGGGGTCCAGTGGGGAATGTGCGTGGCTGCGCCGATCGCAGCCCCGGCCTGTTTGAAGAAATCCCGGCGCCCAATACGTTGCATGCAGCCTAGTGTAGTCGAGCGGCCTGCTGCAGCAGAACGTCCAGCACCTCCTCCGGGGCTTCGATGTCTTCCACCGGACGGGATAGCTTCGCGCCAGCCGTCAGCAGCGCCTCGACAACACGCGGATAGTCTCCCTTATCGCGATGCCACGAATTTTGCGATCCGTGCAGCGCCCATCCCAGGGGAGTGCCTTTGAACTGCTGCTCCTCTGCCTCAAGAGGCGCCTCGTGGGCGAGCAATATCCCTACCATCTCCACGTTGCCGTGAAACGCTGCCCAGTGCAGCGGAGTTTGACCATACTCACCAAACACAGCGGCAGGCCAACCGGCATTGAGCATCATTTCCACCGCTCGGGCGTTTCGTCGAAACGCTGCTCCGAGGATCAGACGGCTGACTTTGTCAGGCATCGTCCTGATTACGTCTGGATGTTTCTTAAGTACATCGTTCGCAAGCGCTTCCTCGCCCGCGTCGCAAGCCTGGGCAAACCGCAGCGCAAGCGAGCTGCGTTGCATCACTAAACGAAAAACCTCCTGATGGCCAAACTCGTGAGCCAGCATGTGCGCCGTCCGGCTCCAGCCAAAGCTGAAGATATAAATATGGCCTCCACTCTCCGGGTTCCGCTTGGGAAAATATTTCTCCGCGACACTCACCCACGCCGAGGCCGGATTCTCATCGAGAAGTGAGCGAACCAGTTCCAGGTCACCCAGCGCCGCAGCCATAAGGATGTCGGGCTCCGCCCCACGGGCAATCAGATAACGGGCCACCTCAGATCTCCGCGGCCAGTGCCCCACCATGTATTGCGCGGCCGTCGATTCGTGATCGACATCCCGCGCGTCGATCTCTGCGCCATGGTCCAGCAGATACCCGGCGATTTCGACGCTGGAGGCAAAGTGTAGTGGAGTCTGGCCGTCCCCGCCGCGGGCATGCACCAGCGCAGGATCGCCTTCGACCAATTCTCTTAACCGCTCGAACATGCCAAGGCGAGCCGCCGCGTGGATATCGACGTAGGCCCCGCGCTTGATCAGATACGGCGTCAGTTCCTCGCTCGAGCAATCGAGCACCCCAAACCCACCCGCCCACCATTTGCTTCGCGCGTTGATGTCGGCCCCAGCAGCGAGCAGCGCATCGACCATGTCTCGATTGTCCCTTTGCACTGCGGCGACGATCGCGGGCGTGTCGAAGCTATAGTTAGGCAGCGGTTCATCCAGCGTGGACTTCAGCGCCAGGTAGCGCGCCAGCACCTGCCGCACCAAAGGCGCATCGTTTGCCTTGATGGCTCCGGTCAGTGCTTCCACCGGATCGTCGGAGAGCGCCCCAACCTGGGCTTTTAAGTTTGCCCAGTTGTCGAATCCATACTCACGCGCAATCACCAGTTGTGCTTGGGCAAGCTTGGCCGCCGGTGTTGCATGCGTGACCTGCGCCTCGCGGAACCGATCGACAGCCGAAGTGTCCGCCTCCAGATAGCCGCGAAGCAGTTGCCTGGCTTGTTTCTTCAGGTGTTCAAGGTTGGGGCGGGCGGGTAGTTCACGAACAGGCATAGTTCACTCCTTCTTTGTCGCCCGTGGTCCGCTGCGTCGGGCAGAAGAGAGTGAAAGTTGGGTCGAGCTAACCAGCAAGGTGGGATATTCCCTTTCCGCGGACGGGGTGCACCCTTGGCGTGCAAGTCAAATGTAACAATGCTCCCGCGCGCTGGCAACCAGCCATTCCTTGAATAGATGAAAAGACATTGCAGCCCCCGGGCGACAATTTCCTGCTGCCTGGGTACAAAAAACCCGCGCGCCTTATAGACTGAAAGGCGATCCCCCCGGCCCATTGTTTTAATTGAAAAGCTTACCGAGGTGAGCATTTGCTGATGACCAGTGTCAGAACTGGCCCGGGCTCTGTCTTTGGTAGCCAAAAAGTCGTTCTGCAGTTCCTTTTCGCGACGCTGGCTCTTTGCGGAGTGCCCACCTTCGCCGATTCGGTCTCCGTCGGTACCAGGCTGGAAATACGTCTCGAGCAACCCATAAGCTCCTACTCTACCCTCAAGGGGACCAAAATATCGGGTGTCCTGATTGCTCCATTGACCGAGGGCGGCGATATGCTGCTTCCTCTCGGAACGACCGTGGAAGGCACGGTGCTGGATGTCAGAAAAGTCGGTGTTGGCGTCGTCCATGAGACAGCACGCATTCAACTACAGTTCGACCACGTGGTGCTTTCAGATGGACAAAGCGTTCCCCTGCAATGCCGCCTGACCGAGGTGGAGAATGCCCGGGAATCGGTCGATTCCCACGGCCGCATCCAGGGCATACGTTCGACCGCTACGTTGAGCAATCGCGCTTCCGGTGTGCTCGGCAGCCTGGCATTTGGCGACCCCATCGCAGCCATCTTTACCACCGCCGCATCTGCATCGGTTCTCAGATTTTCCGAGCCAGAGATATCCCTGCCAGCAGGCACGGAGTTGATCGCCGAGCTAACTGCGCCCATCGTCCTTCCCAAGGAGGAAGCAACCCACGTTCCCCCCATTGCAACCACACCTTCTGAGAAAGAGAAGTTGAGCGAGCTGGCAGAGCAGCTGCCATTTCGCACCGTGACCGACAAAAGCCACATCCCGTCCGACATCACGAACCTTATCTTCATCGGCAGCGCGGGCGCTGTGGAGCGCGTATTCGCCGCTAGTGATTGGGTGCAGGTTGACACCATGACTGCCGAATCAACCTATTCGACCATACGCTCGGTGGCTGAGAATCAAGGCTATAAAACAGCTCCGATGTCCATCCTGTTGCTGGGTGGCCAGGCTCCCGCCTACGCCTACGCGAAAACCCTCAACACCTTTTCCAAACGTCACCATTTGCGCGTGTGGGCGAGTTCACTTACCTGGGACGGAGAAACCGTATGGACCTCCTCCTCCACCCACGACACAGGCATCGGCTTTTCGAAAAAGAACAAGACATTTATCCACCTCATAGATACTCATATCGACAACGAGCGCGCCAAGGTGGTGAACGACTTTATCTTTACCGGATGTGTCTCGAACGTGCAGCTGGTGGCACGTCCCTGGATTCCCAAGGACGCGAAAAACGGAACCGGCGAAGACCTTATCACCGATGGCAGGGTAGCGGTGCTTCAACTGAACGACTGCTTCACTCCGCAAAACACGATCGAGGCCACCGGCGACACGCTGAAAGTTCACGGCAACCGGGCAGAGCGGGTTTCGCGGCAAACGGTCTTGACCCTCAAGAACAATATTCTGCGTGACAACGTTGGCGTCATGACTTATACCGGCATTCGCACCGGCGTCTCGGAGCTGAAGAAAAAAGATGACTCTTCGCGTCGGGCGAGAAGCATGGATATCGAGGGTGACAAATACACCATCGCAGCCAACAGCCGGAAAACTGACTACGCCCTGGAGCCCGCGGCTATCAGGTCCGCCGGGCCTGACGAGATGACCCCTGGGCGTTGGAGACCGCCCTCGGTGGAGCTAGGCTTTCGCGCATCGTGGCTGGGCTACGCGGGCGGAAATGGCGGAGGCATCGGTTTCATTCTGGATTCGATCAACCCGCCGGGACAGCAAGTCATCATCGCGCTCGGAAATTCGCTCCAGAACGGATGGAATCTTGGCGGATCGGTCACCCTTGACTCGCAAAAATATTTTTCCCAGGAATTCAGTTACAACTACAGTTTTACCGGCTTCAAGCTGGGCCTGAGCGCGGTCGAAAACGACTCCACAAGCACGACCGTGGACAGCGCATTTGCCTTTGACATCACTGGGCTGCGCACTTCGCAGGTTGCCTATAACCTTCTCATTCACACTCGCCCGAGAACGTCGCGGCTACGCCCCTATTTCGCAGTCGGGCCGGCTCTGCAACTCATGCACTTGAGCGAGGCTCCGATCAAAAAGGCGCCCAGCTATTGGAAGTTGGGGCTAAGCAATATTGGTCTGCTCAGCGCGGCTTATAACTTCGGCAGCACCCCTCCACTCGAGGGCGGTGGCATCTTCCAGGTTGGCTTTAATTACGGTGGTGGCGTTCGCTATCGACTCACGCCCCGCTGGATGATTCGCTTTGATTATCGTGAAACCCTCACCTCGCAGCCTGACTTCTGGACCAAGTCGAAAGCCGCCATCCTCAGCGGAGTCGTATTAGACAATGCCACGCTGACCTTCGTCGGTCCGATCTTCGATTCGGCGATGCGCCAGCAGCGCGTAGGTGGCGGCGTCTCCTTCACCTTTTGAAGCTGTTTAAGATAAGCGTCAGGAGGCACTCATGAATCCTGGCGAGTTTCGCGAGGTTGGGCACCAGGTCGTGGATCTGCTGGCAGACTACCTGGAACACATCGAAACAAAACCGGTGTTTCCCGACGTAGAGCCATCAATTCTCACACAGCTCTTTGCCGAGCCGCTTCCCCGGGATGCGAGTACCCCGGAGAGCGTTCTGCGCGACCTCGAAGAAAAGCTTCTTCCGTACTGCACCCACGTTGGTCACCCTGGTTACATGGGGCTCATCACTCCCTCACCCAGCCCAATTGGGATCATTGCCGACCTCATCTGCTCCGCGCTCAATCAAAACGTCGGCACCTACTCCCTCGGGCCCGCGGCTGTTGCCATCGAGCGGCGCACGGTTCGTTGGCTCTCTGACCTGGTCGGCTACGATGAGCACGCAGGTGGCAACCTGACCAGCGGCGGCATGATGGCAAACTTTGTCGGCATTAAGCTGGCCCGGGACTTCGTCTCCGGGGACCGCATCCAGCACCACGGCGTTCAGGACCGTTGGGCCGTGTACACCTCCGAGGAGCGGCACGTCTCGGTAGATAAGGCAGTAGACGCCGTGGGCCTGGGACGAGCTGCGCTGCGCCCGCTGCCCACCGATTCCGAATTTCGAGTGCGCCTCGATGCACTCGACGCAGCCATCGCGGACGATCGTCGGCGCGGCGTACGGCCCATGTGCATCGTGGGTATTTTCGGAACCACAAACACTGGCGCTATTGATCCGGTGCGCGAATTAAGGAAGGTCGCGGATCGGGAAGGGATGTGGCTGCACGTGGACGCCGCATACGGTGGCGGCATGCTGCTCTCGCATGAATGGCCGATGACGGACCAGGGGCTGGAGCTTGCCGATTCCGTCACCATCGATCCCCACAAGTGGTTTTACGCGCCGCTCGATGCAGGCGCGATCCTGGCAAAGGATGATCGCCGCTTTACCGCGTCCTTCGGTCTCCAGCCCGCATATCTTACCGACGAATTCGATCGTGCGCATGAGCGCTATCAGTATTACGTGCACAGCTTCGAGCAGTCGCGGCGTTTTCGCGGCCTCAAGGTGTGGATGAGTTTCAAGCGATACGGGGCAAACCAAATCGGGGAATGGGTCGACGGCAACGTACGCCAGGCAAAGCATCTTTATTCACTGGTAGCGAACCATCCTGACTTCGAGGCCGCTTGTGAGCCCTCCTTGTCAGCGATCTGTATACGCTATCGAGCCGCGGGCCTGGATCCTGTCCAATTGAAAGATCTACATGCGGAGGTCGCGAAGCGAATCGAAGAAAGCGGCAAATTCTGGATTTCGACCACCGAGCTGAAAGGCAAAACTTATTTCCGGATGAGTCCGCTCAACTTTCGCACCCGTACCGAACACACGGACCAGCTACTGGCCTTACTGGCGCGGGAGTGCCATTCCGCGGTCCAGAGCGTAAGCAGCAAATCGAAAGTCTAAGAGCGGACTCGCTCATAATGTGGAATCTGGGCAATATGCAGGTCTTTCCTGCCGGCTTCGCGCCGACGCGCAGACCGCGTGAGGCGGAGAGCTGATCTTAGCAAGCGTTGTCCTTCCCGCCCGCTTAACCTGCTGCGAAGAGTCCTCGCAAATAAGATTCCACTTCCGTCCTCCCGTCGTGTTGAGCCCAATCTGCTGGCGTGCCTTGCCAGATCACATCTTTTGTATCGAGCCTCGCTCCACGTTCAACCAGCAATTTGACGACAACAAGGTGTCCGGCCAGCGCTGCCTGATGAAGAGGAGTGGAATGGGCGTGTGATCCAGGCGGGTTGTAGCGGTTGGGATCTTCACCCGCATCTAGCAGGGCGCGTACGATTTCAGTGTGACCATGCTGAGCAGCAAGTGCCAACGCTAAATGACGCTGACCGGAATCCGATAACGGGAGATGCCTGAGAAACTCCTCCGTCTTGCCGAGAGCCGCGAGAATTGGTAGATCGGCGCTCGCGCCCCATCGGATCAACTGATACACCGCCTCGAATTCTCCGTGAAGAACGGCCGTCTGAAGTGGAGAATTCGGGTCGGCGCCGTATTTGCACAAGACGTCTATGAACGGTATCTGGACCTTGCATTCGCGGGGCACACGGCCCGATACAACGAGACCGAGGGTATCGTTAACTGATCTGTGTTCCGGGCCGGCTTCGAGGAGGATCACCGCAACATCGACAATGTTCGGAGGCAAGGTGCCATGCCGGACCGGATTCTCTGCAATGAATTCCAGTAGGCCGGGATTGCGGAAATAGTTGCCTCCCTCGAAGAGAACGCGCTGGTGGATGAGGCTGGGATTCGCCTTGAGAAGGAGCGATAAGCCGGAGACGTCGCCAGCGTCGATCAGTTTGACGGCGTGACGGAAAACGGCGTCTTTGATTCGCTCGTGGTGCGGAAGTGCGAGGTTGTCGCTCAGGTCGGGCTTCTCGATATGGTGCTTGAGGCGTGCCCAAGTTGCAAACCCGTATTCGCGCGAGATGGCGAGCTGCGCGTCACTCAGGGTGAGGTGGGTTGAGAAGATTTCCTGGTCCGTGGCGAGGCGCAGGCTTGGATGGAATTCGCGGAGGCGCTGTGCGCTACTCGGTTCTCTCAGCGCGTGCCGGCGGATTAGATCTTTTGCCTGGTGCTTAAGGTGATCGAGACTGGGATTTCCGGGGAGCTGTTTAGTCGGCACAGAGAACTTCCTTTCGTTTACCCGAGGTCCGCATAAAAACGGGCTGAAAGTCAGTTCAGTCGAATTGAGAAGTTCATGGGTGGACTTCTGTCCTTTCCACGGACCGGATGCGCCCCATGCGCTGACTGAAAGCATACCGGGAAAGAAAACATACACTCAAGTGTGCGGATTACCGCGGACCTCCTGCTGGAGGCTTCAGAGAACAGACGGGAGGGGGGCCACCCGCCTCACGCGGTCTGCGCATCGGCGCGAAGCCAGCAGGAAAGACTTGCGGTTGCCCAGATTCCACATAACTTATAGACACTTGTTCGTTGAGCTGGAAGTCCTTTGCTATGAATCAAGCTGGCGCCCAATCTCCCAGTGGTGTCCGAAGGGATCAACCACACGCCCCAATCTCCAGCCGTGCTCTTCTCCGACCGGGTAAACTTCAGACGCGCCGGCCGCGAGTGCTCTTCGAAACACGGCGTCCGGATCCGCAACCGTAAGAATCAGCCGGACCGAACTACCGCCAAGAGTCTCGGGGCTGAAATTTTGATGCTCAGGAGACTCGTCGCTCAGCCAGAATTCCGCACCCTCTACCCAAAGTCTCGCCACCACGCTCCCATCAGGCCCGTCAAGACGAAAGACCTCGGTCGCACCAAACGCTGCCTTGTAGAAATCAACGGCTTGCGCGCTCTTTCTGACTGATAACCAGGGTGCGATCGTGCATGGCGGCGAATTCGACATTGGCTCTCCCCCCAGGTCCTTACCTTGATCCTTACTTTCGGACGCGCGATGTTGCCCGGTTCTATTTCTGTGCCGGATTTCTGGCTGTACTGGTCGATTCCCGCACCACCAATTCCGGCTGCACAATCACCTGCCGGGAATAGGGTGCTTTAGGGTGATTAATGCGGTGGAGCAAACACTCAGCGCCCATCTTCCCCATATCGCGGAGAGGTTGGCGAATGGTCGTCAGGCTGGGAATCCCATAGGGAGCACTGAGTACGTCGTCGAAGCCAATCACCGATACGTCGTGGGGCACTCGCATTCCAGCTTCATGAAGAGCCCGAATCGCACCGAAGGCCGCAATGTCATTAAACGCAAACAGCGCGGTGAAATCTTTGGTGCGCGACAGCAGAGCCTTCACCGGCCCATAACCCAGTGCTGGCGACCAGCTGTTCTCGGTCAGTTTAATCAGCAGCTCCGGGTGAATCTCCATGCGGTAGGCATTGGCTGTTTCCATGATCTCCTGCCAGCGAGGATCTGTATCGACCGTCTGGTCCTGGCCCTTCATGAACGCCACTCTACGGTGCCCCAACTCAACCAGATGTCTCAGTGCCAGACGAGCCGCCAGCTTGTGGTTCAGTTGAATATTCGTGACGCCGGCCACCGACTGGTGACCGGAAATGGACACGATGGGCACATGCACCCGCGCCGGCGTTGGCGTGTTCACCAGCAGCAGCCCATCCACCGACCGTTCCAGCAACATCTTGGGATACTCCTCCATCAGCTCCGGCTTCCAGTAATGCGCCGCCAACAGGTAGGAATATTTGGCTGCAACCAGGTACTCTTCCACGCCATTCATCACCAGCGTGAAGTAACCTTCGCTCATTTCAGATACCAGCACACCGACCGACATACTGCTCTTCTTGCGCAGCGAGCGCGCAAAGTAGTTAGGCCGATAGTGCAGTTCGCTGGCTGCTGCAAGTATTCGCTTCCTGGTGGCTGGCGGGATTGCCTGGGCGGCCGGCGAATCGCTGACGACTACGGACACAGTTGTAAGTGACAGCCCAAGATGGGTAGCCAGTGTGCGCAGGGTCACGCGTCCGTTGTTGTCACTGGCTTTCTTGCTCTTCAAAGTAACTTCCAGCCCATTGCCTTGAAAGCGCTGACGGAGTATCGCATTCTTAGTTTAACGCTGGCAAAACAGAAATAGTTCCATGTTTCTGTTTACGGAAACGTTTATGCCTTGAGAAGAAGGGGTTCTTCCACGCGTTCGCTAGGGGTGTAGTACCAGGGTTCGCTCCAAACGGAAGGTCATGGCAGTTTCCGCGGGCACGCTGATTTGTTTGCCCCGGGTGAAGAGTTGGGTCAGCGCGCCGCCTCCCGCTCCCGCGAGCGCACCAATACCGGCTCCTTTGCCGCCGCCGAAAACAGCTCCCAACAGGGCGCCTACGCCCGCCCCTCCGCCGGCGTACTCCGCCGTGCGACGGTTAGCGCCGAGGCCGCTCTTATTGCTTTCCGTCACCGAGGAGGTATCGACGCGGTATTGTTCGCCGTGCACGTCGACCGAATACAGGTCCAGCACCAACTCAGGACTGTGCACCGCTCCTCCACTGCGTACGTTGCTCACCACCAGCTTCGCACTGGTTCCTGCGGGGATCGCAACGTTGCCCGAGCTGCCGTAGACATCCTGTTCAACCGTTACGGGGTAGAGCTGACCAGACGATTCCTGTCCGGATCGAATGGAGTCCTCCGTGCGAATGACGATATTTGTGCCCTCGGGAATAACCAGTGTCGGGATGTGGTGGGCTGCAACGGGTGCCGGCGATCCAGTCAGAATGAGCGAGCTGACGTCGCGCACGGGAAACTGGTAGTCGATGCCCCCGCCGCCTTGAAACGAGATCATTTCGTTGCCGTTCAATTGGCCGGAATAAGTTCTGCCATTGCGAAGTGTGAGGTGGTCGGCAGCGTTCGAGAACACCAGCGATTGCACGTCGCTCACGGGCAGGTCATAGTGAATGCCCTGGTTGTCGGTAAACGACAGCGTTTTGCCTGCAGGCGCATAGTGCCCGGAGTAGCTGGTGCCATCGTGCAGAACAACAATATCCGCCTGAGCAGCGGCTGTGGCAAAGCAAAGAAGCAAAACTGGCGCTAGAAATTTCATAGAGAGCCAGCCTACAAGAAAGCCAAAAAACTACGAACAAATTTTGCTTCCTGGGTGATTTGCCCAGCTTGCGCGTGCAGCAGCCCGCATTCTTACACTCTTTCAAGTGCGTCACGCTTAGAATAGGGTGAGGTGGTGACGTAAAGTGACCCGCTTATCCGTGCCCAGGATCAATCTTCGGGAGCTTCGAGACAGCCGCCAGTTGAGGGCGTGGCTTCGGTCTGGCAAGACGGTCGAGCTTCACGAACGCAATTGCCTGATTGCCCGTATCGTTCCTGAGCCAGTTCGAGCCGAAGCGAAGGATTGGCCTGATTTCGCAGGCCGGGTCAAGAAGCTATTTGGGGAACGCCGATTACCAGGTGCAGATCTACTGATCGAGGAGCGCAGTCGCTTTTGATCGTATGCGCGGATCCCAAGCACCAAGGACCCAGATGACGGGTACGGCCTTAACAGCGACTTTTCGCACAAGAGAACCGTTTTTCCGATCGTCACCCCTCTAAGGCTTTGTATCAGGGCACGACTTTAGTCGGGCCGTTGAGGACCAAAAGGATTTGGGCTTTAAGCCCCTGCGGCACTCGCCCGGTCCCGAATTTTCCGCAACTCATAAAGCCCGCAACCTTCGACCGTTTCGTGGGAAGGACAACATTCTCAACAAGACCACACACCCGCCCCTATGAGTAACGATCCCTCTAGAACAGCAGCTTCAACCCAAATTGGATCTGCCGCGACGTCGTAGCCGTCGCGCTGATAACCCCGGCCGTCGGCGACTCTTGCGCTTCCACTGTAGGAGTCTTCGGGGTTGGCCCCGAGCTATAAACAACCGGATTCGGCGTAGTGAAATTCGAGTGGTTCAACACGTTAAAGAACTCCGCCCGGAACTGTGCCCGCAGCCCCTCTCGGATGGTTGTGCTCTTGGCGACCGACAGGTCCAATTCGCTCAGTCCGGGACCAGTCAGCGTGTCCCGCCCGAGGTCGCCAAACGTACCCGGGTACGGCGCGGTGAAGGCAGCAGGATTGAACCACTGCTTCACCGTCTTCGAATAAAGCGGCCCTTGAAAACCGGGAGCACGGTCAGGACGCACAGGATTGCGGGTATCCCCATTGCCGGTCGGATTGTAGCCCAGCTGCGGCGAGAGTGGGAAACCGCTCTGCAGGGTCGCGATCCCACTGAGCGACCATCCATTGATCAACCCGTGGCCAAAAGGCAGCTGCCATGTTCCATTGATCGCGCCCGCATGGCGGATATTCGTCGCCGCCGGCCCATAGTCAAGCCTGGGGTTGCCCGGGTACATGACGAACGCCGGGGTATTTGCCGAGACGCTGGTGTTCCAGGCTGTGCCGTCATCCAGATTGCTGGCAAACGTGTAAACTCCGCGCAACTGCAGCCCGTGCGCCAACTGGCGGCGCACATCGACCTCCAAAGCGTTATAGTTGCCGACACCCTGCGAGACCCACGACGTAGTGTTGGCCACGTTAGGATTCGCTTTAGTAGTTGAGGGATAGAAGACCGTCCCCGCGGCAAGCGACCCAGGGCACCCAGGCGCCGGGCAAACCACCGTCGCGGGCGTGTTCTGGTCTTCCGAGAGGATCTGATGGTATCCGTGCGACCCGACGTAGCCCAGAGTGACCGAAGTTGCCGGAGCAACCTGCTGTTCAATCTTGAACGTCCAGGCCAGCACCGTGGGCGTGGCAATATTCGTCTGCACGTTGCTGGGCGAGATCAGGCCGCTGCCGGTTGTGGCTGTTCCGCTGGCCAGCGAACCGAGCTTATCTACTGTGGTGTTACTGAACGACAACGTAGTGTTGAACGGCGCGGTCTGGTCTAGCCTGTAATCCAGCGCATCCAGCAGCGCCCGATGGACACCGAAGTTGGCCCGCAAAGCGGTCTTGCCATTGCCGAAAAGATCGTAGGCCACGCCAATACGCGGCTCCGGCATAAATGTGGCCTTATTCTGCGCCAGGGCCGAGCCGCCAATCGTAGGATTCGTGTTAATCACGCCGTCGGTAAAACCATAGTTCGAAGCCCGGCTGTGGGCCTCGTTCCAGCCATTCGTCGACTCGAAACGGAAGCCGCCCCGAAGCTCAAGGCGGGGCGTCACCTTCCAGGCGTCCTCGATGAAGCCCGCTCCGAAAAGCGAACGCCAGCCAAGCTCTGTGGGTGAAGGTACAACCGTAAAGGTGGCTACAGTTCCCTTGAGGAACGCGCTGAGGGTGGAGAAAGACGCCTGTCCGTACTGGTTCTGCGCCAGGTTGTCATTGGACTGCAGACGCTGCAACCACACGCCCGTCTCAATTTGGTGCCGCCCGTGGGTCCAGAAAACATGTTCGTCCACGGTAAAGAGGTTACGGACCGCCTGGTTGTTGCTGCCCGTATTTGCCCCTGCGAGGGTTACCTGGGAGGCGCCGTTCGATGCCGTGCTCCCTGAGATCACGATGGCGCCGATGGGGCCGCCTGCGACCCAGCCCGGCACTGACACCGGTACCTCGCCGGTAAAGTAATAGGCTGCCCGTGAATAGCCGACGCGCAAAGTATTAAGCAGGTTAGGCGAGAAAATGTGCTGCTCCTGGGCGCTCAACACCTGCTCCCGCAGCCGCTCGTAGATGGTCGAGTACGGGTTCTGCGACGGAGTACTCGCATCGCTGTCATCTACGGTATAGACCCCGAAGATCGGATCGTTGGGGCTCAGATTCGCATCGATCCGTGTCGTTCCAAAATCCTCGCGCACGTGCTGTGGCGGATTGGCAAAGGCTTCCGCAATGCCGCTAGCCGTGCCGTTAGGATTCAGCAGCTCAGGCCCATTGGCCACCGGCCACAATGCGAGCAGTGGCCGCACACTCGAGGAGGCAGCCGCCCGCGAAGCGTTGTCCGGAACAAAACTCACCGCGCTCAGGCCAAGATTCTGCCGGTAACCTTCATAGTTTCCAAACCCAAATAGTTTGTCATGGCGCAGCGGCCCGCCCAATGCGGCCCCGAAGTCGTTGCGCTGGAACTCCGGGATGTTTGCCTGGTCAAAATAATTGCGCGCGTCCAGCGCGCTGTTGCGCAGGAATTCATACGCCGAGCCGTGCAGCTTGTTTCCGCCGGAAGCGGTAATGATGGATACCTGCGCGCCGGTGCGCTTGCCATAGTTTGCCCCATAGGTATCGCTGACCACGTTGAACTCGCGGACCGCGTCCACGCCCAGCAGCTGCCCGCTGGTGCCGCCCGGGGTCACGTTGATGAGGGATGCGCCTGTGTACTCGATCCCATTCAGCAGGAAAAGATTGTCCTGCGGCCGTCGTCCGGAGACGGAGTACATGTTCCCGACGGAGGAGTTGGACGTGCCCACCCCGCCGGAGCGCTGTGTTGTGTAGCTGACCGAAGCCGGGTTGAGCTGGATAAGCTGGTCGAAGCTCCGGCCATTGAGCGGCAGCTCTTTCACTTGCTGCTCATCAACCAGGCCCTGTACCTGCAGCGTCGTAGTATCGACCACAGCGGGTGTGTCCGCCACCGAAACTGTTTCTTGCACGTTGCCAATGGTGAGCGCAAGGCGCAGCTGGACATTCTGGCCGACGGTGACTGCTATGCCGGTGCGCTTGAGGGGGGAAAAGCCGTCCCGCGAGACAGACACCGTGTATACGCCCACAGCAACGGAGGGTGCGGAGAAGGTACCACTTTCCGCAGTCAGAAACTTGCGCTCGCTGCCCGTCTCATCATTGCGGATGAGCACCTCAGCCTGGGCCACGGCTGCGCCGGAGGCATCGATGACCTCACCGGAAATCGTGCCCCCCACCATCTGCGCCCTGGCAAAGGGGGCAACTGCAATGAGAAAAAGCGAATATAGGAAAACAAGCCGCAACGTACGCATAATCAAGCTCCTGGAAATTTTTCAGAGGGAAGACTGGAATCAGCTAGCGGCAACAACAAGAGCAGAGGCAGCAAGGAGTGAAGGAACAGCGTAGATGAAGGACGACGCTCAAATCAGGTTTCCTGAGTTATTTATTTGAGAAAAGGTAAAGCCGGGAAGCTGTTATCGCGAACAACAACAGCCTGCCTGCGCAAGGGATGCGCGGCAACAACACAGGGAGTGATTTGCAGCAGAAGTCACATTAAAACGATACCACAGGTGGGGAGATCGATGCTCTTTCCCGGAAATGCTTTTCGAGCGGAGTGTCGATGGGCTGCAAGGCGAGGAAAAGCGGCTTCTGTTCAGCAACGACTTTCCCCCGAAGCACCGCCCTTCCGCTTTGTCATCTCGACCGCAGGCAGTGGAGAGACAGCGGTTTGCCTTTCCCTTGACCGGTGCTCTGGGCCATGACGACCCTCTCCTTTGGCATCTCGACCGGAGCGCAGCGTAGTGGAGAGACAGCGGTTTGCCTTCCCTTGACCGGTGCTCTGGGCCATGACCACCCTCCCCTTTGTCATCTCGACCGGAGCGCAGCGTAGTGGAGAGATCTCTGTGTGGATGCTCGCTCTTGGAAATGTTTTACTTGCAGATGTCGATGCGCTCGGGCCCATCTAAGAACGTGAAAATGGGACGGACGAAAGTTAAGTGGGTGGCCCGGGTCTCGATTTTGAGACCTGGGTTTTCCGGCCTAATGGTGAGTCGGCGGAGCGAACGTCGTCCACTTATGCGCATCGTCGGCATGCGGGCCAGGCGGCGCAGTCCACAAATCCGCGCTGATCCCATTAAGGTCGTACACGATCCTTCCGTCTTTAATTGTGAGTTCGCAGAGCAGCTTCTGCTTGCCATTCAGCCGCTTGTCGAGCATGTCAGTAAACCCAAACGAGCCGTTCTCCACCCGAAGCACCGCAACATCCGCGATGGAGCCCTCGGAGAGATTGCCCAGTTCCTCATGTTTGATCTCATGCGCCGGATGCGAGGTCATCTCCGCAACCACCTCTTTCAGAGGAACTCCAACCGCCATGATCTTGTCGGCAACGTTCAACTCATCCTTCATCGCAGCATTCATGCTGGTGACATGCAGGTCAGTCGAAATAGAGTCGGGAATGAAACCTGCTTTGATCATGGGCACGGCGAGCGACCACTTGAAACTGCCCCCACCTTGGCCGACGTCGAAGTAAATACCCCGCTTTCGGCCCTCGAGGAAGGCCTTGCTGGGGCCCAGCGTAACCGGATCCTGCTCCTGACGAAGTCCGGAATACATGTGGGTGTAGATGTCGCCGGGCCGCAACTTCTGGGTCAGCAGATCGTAAAGAGGCCGGGTAGGACGATCCACACCGAAGTCAACCATCACCGGTATGTTGGCCTTGGTTCCGGCGATCACAGCCTGTTCCACCGGCGTCCACTCCGGGCCTGCAAAGTGCGCAGTCTTGATGCCGACGATGGTCTGTGGATACTTAAGCGCCATAGCAGCCGTAGCGAAGCCATCCATGTCAGCCATGTTCTGCTCGTACCTCCCGCCGCGCATGCCCGAGCCGACGATGTTGAGCATGGCGAAAACCCGGGTCTTCGAACGATCGATGATGCGGTCCTTGAAGTCCTCAAAATTCCGCCAGCCGGAGCAGCCCGCGTCGACGACCGTAGTAACCCCAACCCGGAAAGTAAAGCCATCGGGAGGCACGCTGAGATCACCCGCATAGGAGCCGCGCTCACCCGTGCCCGAATACACGTGCACGTGAATGTCGATCAGTCCCGGCGTCACGTATAGCCCCTTGACCTCGACCGTCTTGAGCGCTGACGAGGGGGGAATGTGCGCGGCCACGCGGGCGATCTTGCCGTCCTTGATGGCAACATCCATCAACCGGTCAATATGGTTCTTGTCGTCGAGCACATGCCCGCCGCGGAGCAGCAAATCGTAGGCGGGCGCTGCCTGTTGGGCAAATGCGCTTGCGCAGGCAAACGCCAGCAGGACCGCTGAATGCAAGGTTTTTCTAATGTGCATGTCTCCCATTTCTATTCGGGAGCCCCATGCTTCCCAGCCCTGCAAGGGTCCCTTCCGTGCCCGATTTTGCTCGTCAGATATAAGCGATGAGATCGATCTCGACCAGTGAATTCCCGGGGATGCCGCCGGCTGGAGCAATCGTGGTCCGCACAGGAGGCACCTTACCCCACCGCCCCGCATACACCGTATTCATCCTTCCCCAGTCTTTGATGTCGTTGAGGTAGACGTTCACCTTGAGCACTTTGTCCATGGAAGATCCGGCGCACGTCAGGTTCTTCTCCAGTTCGTCGAGAACATGTTTGGTGTGTTCCTCAATCGTGCCCTCGAAGTGTGCCCCTACACCCGCGAGGAAGAGCAGATTCCCATAAGACACAGCGCTCGAAAATAGCGGCGGAGCTCCGGGAGTATTATCCGCAGGCTTTTCGCAGGAATAGGCCTTCTTTTCCATCTTGCCCGTCTTCTGTGCCTCCGCACTCTTGCCGAGCATGGCGCCACCGGTTGCGACCGCGGCTGCTTGCGCCGCACTCTTGAGCAGACCTCTTCTGGACTGAGTCCCCATTACGTTCCCCTTTCAATTGAATCATTAATTAGAAATGAAAAAGGCCCTCGGTAGCCGCCCGTCGCGAAATGCGGCCTTTTCATCCTCTAGGCTGTTTTGAGAGCGATACTGTTTGGCTTATCCACGACGGCGACATTCGTTCTGCAGTGTACCTCACCCGTCCTGCTATCTGCGGTTGCCTGATCGATCGATCCTCTAACGCCGTCCAGAAAGTAAACGCTCGTACCATCATGTGAGACAACGATCTGGCTCGCGGCTGGCAGCTGTTGTCCGCGCGACAGCCTGCCACGCGTGGCGTCGATTCGCCAGGCACCCTCCGCCGTGTACAGCATCCGGCCTGAAGGATGCACAGCCAGCCCACCTGTGGACAACCGTGCCCGCTGGACCTCCGCACCCACCGTCCCACCCTCGTACCGGTAGCAAACCAGCGTGTCCTCGAGACCATGCCACGTGTAGACGAACGATCCTGAAGGATGAAGTACGCAGTGGCTGGGACCGCTCCCCTCGCCAGTGGAGCGCTGCATGCGGCGCCTCAGTCCGCCGTCTTCAAGCGCAAACACACTCAGCCGGTCACTGCCAAAATCGGACGAAAGCAGATAGCGTCCACCCGCATCGAACAACAGCGTATGGGGGTGCGCCGACGCTTGTAATTGCGCATGCGGTCCGCAGCCGGCGTCTTTAAAAATACTGCTGATCTGCCCCAGGCTCCCGTCCTGTGCAATCGCAACCATGTTGTAAATCCCCCCGCCATACGCCCCCACGGCAAGCAGCTTTCCATCCGGAGAGACAGCCATGTTCCGCGGACGGGTCGCAGATAACGAAAGCGCTGTCCGGTTCAACAGCGTCAGACGCCCATCCCCGGGATGGATATGGAAAGCCTCGACAGTTCCGCACGCCAGTCCCTCGTGCACATCGACTTCATTGGCGACGTACAGCGTCTGCTGTGGAGGCGAGAGCAATACGCAGGCGGGCGCCCGGCTCGGTACCTGCTGTATTTGCGTCCAAACCTCGCCTTGCACGCGGAACACACGAAGCGAATCATCCCCGCAACCCATATAGGCAAATCGCGTCCTGCCCATTTCCTGGGGAAGTCGATGGGCCGCCACCATTCCCGCGGCGCCGCGCAGAAATTCCCTCCGTGTCCAGCCGTCGCCTGGGTTAAGCACGGATCGACATCTTGTGGTGAAAGATGTTGTTCGGGTCATAGCGCCGTTTCACTTGTTGCAGGAATGGATACAGATCCCCTGTGCCGTAGTAGAGCTGCGGCCAAAAGGCGTACGCGAGCATATCGGCATCGGGATAGTTAATGTAGCAACCCTCGTAATATTCGTTAGGGAAGGGAGTACCCGCGTACCGTGGCTCCACCTGTTGTGAGTAAAGGTCGGTATAGAACTCTCGCATCCAGGCGAGACGGCCTGCATCCTCATCCGCATACTCCCAATATTGCTGAAACTGGAGCTTCATGATCGAGGAGCGCTGCCACACCGAAGTGCTCTCCGCCATTCCTTTCCGATTGACGGCGCCACCGTAGGCGTCTACCGCCATGACCGAGCCGCGCAAATCCACACCCGGGATCACCCGCGTGAGGTGCTTGTAGATACACTTTGCCTCTGCTGGCGTAAAGTTCTTTTTCATGTAGCAGGACTTATACGCAGCGCGGCCGCTGTGCCCGCTTCCACTGTCGCCAACCGTTGCATCGAGCCACATCAGCCGGTCAATATCGTATTTTTCCGATTGCTGGCGAGCAGCCGGGCTTCGTGGTGAAAAGCGCTGTTCTCCGGGCGTGCCCGCGCGTCTCGCCGTGCCACTAAATTCCTCAAAGCGATCGAGAAATTCATCCAGCGGCTTCAGGTCGTCGCACCGTCCATCCGGGTTGCAAAATTGCAGCGATAGTCCAATATGGCCCGAAGAAATGTGTGTCAGGCCAATCGCGGCATACAATCCCCACTCCTCGTGTTCGCAGCCCCGTGTCGCGCAGTAGTCCCCAAACGCTAGCAGCAGGGCCGTAAATTTGTCCTCGGTCATGCTGTGCCAGTCGAACGAAAGGTGGGCATTCGCGACCTCGACCGGCGCCCCCGGCAAGCGGTCAAAGAGAAAGCCGGTGACGATGCCGAAGTTTCCTCCGCCTCCGCCGCGGCAGGCGCGAAAAAGATCAGGCTCATGCTTCTCGTCAATGGTCCGCAGTGCAACATGTCCTTTCTTGTCGACGGTGAGGATCTCGATGGCCGATACCCAGTCGATGGTCAGCCCGTGCAAGCGCGAGAGCACGCCGTAGCCGCCCCCAGTGATATGGCCGCCGGCGCCCACCTCGAAGCAGCTACCCCCGGGAATCGTCACCCCGTGCCGCTTGTACAAGCTAATGTATGCTTCGCCCAGCACTTGCCCGGCGCTGATGCGCAAGCGGTTTCCGTCACCAGGCAACGCATCGCTTTTAAGCAGGCTCAGATCCAAGATTGTTCCACCCGGATTGTTGACCACAAAATCTTCATAGCAGTGGCCGCCGCTGCGAACCGTTGGGCGCGCACCAGCGTTCACTACTCGCTGTAAGGCTTCCGCCGTCTGCTCAGCGGTCTCGCACAGTTCAATCTCGGCCGCTGCTTCCGCTGGATTGCCGTCCCAACGAAGATTGCGGCTCCGTTGCAACAAGGCATAGCGCGGATCGCTGCGGGTAACCCTGATCGTCATCAATGACTCCGCGGCGGGATCAAATTTTGAACAAACTTGCGAAAGTATAGCGGCGCGCCACCAGCCAGACAGCCAAAAGCGCGAATTGAGCACAGAAAATCGATTCCAGCGAAAACCAATAAAGCGAAGTTCCAGTTGCCCGATGGGCGAAGGCCAGCATCAGGCCCAGCAGCACCACAAGGGACGCCACGGCAGCACGCTGGCCATTCCGTTTGGGGGTGAGAACAAGCGCGGGACGCGGTGGCAGTCGCCGCGCAACCCGGGCGGCGAAATTAGCCGGGATCTCGGGTTGAGGCTTGGTCTCCAGGGCGAGAAGAATCCTTCTTTCCAGAAAATCCGAAGCAAAATCCGGACCGGGTTTCATCTTGTCTTCTGCCATGCGGTTCCCCTTTCCATTTCCTGCTGCCGTTGAATGCCTTCGCGTAACTTCTTCCGTCCGCGATGCAAATGGGTGCGCACTGTCCCGATGGGCAATTTCAACGACAGGGCAATCTGTTCGTAACTGCGCTCCTCCTGATGGTAGAGCACCAGGATGGTCCTCTCAATAGGGCTCAGCAGTTGCAGCTGCTGCTCTACAGAATACCGGAACTGCTTCTCGGCAAATTGCTGCTCCGCATCCGGACCCGGGTGCGGAAGGCGATCTTCCCAGTCCGATTCCTCCTCAGAAAAGGAGACCAGCGGGCGGTCGTCACGGCGGCGGCGCTTCCATTCATCCTGGGCCACGTTGGCAACGATGCGATACAGGTAGGTGCTCAGCAGGGCCTCGCCGCGAAATGCTGGAAGCGCGCGATAGAGCCGCAGAAACACCTCCTGGGCGAGATCGTCGACATGCTCGCGGCTGCCGGTGAGCCGAATGAGGGTGCTGAAGACCATCGTCTGATGGTCTCGGACGATCTGCTCGAAGCTGGTGTCGGCGGCGTCCAACGAGGGTCAGACTGCGAATCCAGCAAAAAGTTTCACGCCGGATTTGAAACTCTCACCAGGGATGACAGTCTAAGGCGGGCAGAAAGGAAGGTAAGCTTATGCATTTTGACGTATGGGCGGTACCGTTAGGAGCATTTGCGGTGGCCATTGTGGCCATCATTTCTGGCGTAATGGGGGAAGCGAGCAGGCAGAGGCTGACAGCCGAGCAGCGGATGGCGATGGTTGCCCGCGGAATGCCCGCTGACGACATCGACAAGTTGTTAACCAAGGCGATTGTCGACAGTAGGCCGGTCAAAGACCCGATGCAGAGTCTGGCCAACGCCCGCCGGACGGCTATCGTGCTGATTTCGAGTGGTATCGGATTGTCGCTGTTTTTCATCCTGCTCGCGTACATCTTGAGTGAGCGTGATGTGCTGGCCGGCGCCGCGGTCGGCCTGATGCCGCTGGCGGTGGGCATTGGCTTTGTGATTGACTACCACCTGCAGAAGCGCGACTTGTCGCGCTTCGGGCTGGAAGTGGGCCCAGCCGATAACCGGCCGAATAACCCATTTTGATAACATCAGCCGATGGAAATGCTTAAGGATAAGGTCGTTATCGTGACCGGGGCGGCAGCGGGTATTGGCGCCGGAGTGGCGAAGCTATTTACCGAGCGCGGCGCCCATGTATTTCTAGCCGACCTGGACGGAGAGGGAGTCAGAAAAACAGCAGCCACTCTTCAAGCGGACGGCGGCTCTGCCTTTGCCTTTGAAGCCAACGCGGGTAGTCGCGATGCCATGGCAAGCGTGGTAGAGGATGCGGTAAAGCGCTTTGGCCGCATCGATGTGTTGATCAACAACGCCGGAATCTATCCTCGGCATCCCTTCCTCGAAATGACAGAAGAGCAGTGGGACAACATGCAGAACATCAATATGAAGAGTGTCTTCCACTGCACCAAGCTCGTCATGCCCCACATGGTTCGGCAGCGGGCCGGTGCGGTGGTAAATATCGCATCGGTCACCTTCTTCACCGGTTTGCAGAACCTGACTCACTACATCGCCTCCAAGGGAGCCATCATCGGCTTCACCCGCGGCCTGGCAAGGGAGATGGGCGAACACAACGTTCGCATCAACTGCGTTACGCCGGGAGCCATCGAAACCGAAGGTGAACGCAAGCTTCTCACCAAGAAGGAAACGGATGTCTTTATGGCTCAGCAGAGCCTGAAGCGCCGCATAACCCCATTGGACGTAGCCCGCGTCTGCTTGTTTTTGTCAACCGAGCTGAGCGACGCCATGACCGGCCAAACTCTCAACGTAGACGGGGGCTGGATTATGTATTGATCAACGGTCGCAAGTATTGATAGCTGATAGTGAGCGCTTGCTTCCGCTTCTCCAAATTCTCTTCAAACTCCCGGTCTTCAACTTCCACGCAGACCGGTCCGTCATAGCCGGAATTCCTCAGCGCCTTGAGAAACGCCCTCCAGTCGATATCCCCGCGTCCCGGAAGTTTCGGACTATGGAACTGCAAGGGGCAAGCCAGGATGCCAACCTGGTTCAATCGCTGCCGGTCGGCCGCTACATCCTTCAGATGAACCCGAAATATGCGCGAGGCAAATTCCTTCATCGGAGCGATATAGTCCATTTGCTGCCACACCATATGCGACGGGTCGTAGTTAAGCCCGAAATGGGGACTGGGGATATCTTCAAACATGCGCCGCCAAGTCGCGGGACTCGCGGCCAGGTTCTTCCCCCCAGGCCACTCGTCGGCGGTAAAAAGCATGGGGCAATTTTCAATGGCGATACGAACGTTCTGATCCTCCGCATAGGAGACCAGGTCCTTCCACAAAGTGAGGAAGCGGGGCCAGTTCTCTTCGACAGACCGGTTCCAGTCGCGTCCCACAAATGTGCTCACCGTCGTGAGTCCCAGCATCTTCGCTGCGGCCACCACACGCCTTAGGTGCAAGTTTGCTACTTTAGCCTCTTCCTGGTCTGGCGAAAGCAGATTCGGATAATACCCCAGGCCGCTGATCTCCATGCCGTTAGCTTTGGCAAGATCTGACACCCGGGAAGCGTCCGCACTGTTGAAGTTGGAAACGTCGACGTGGGTAACCCCCGCATATCGGCGATCCGCCTTGCCCGGTGGCCAGCACATCAACTCCACACACCTATAACCGATACTGTTGCCCAGCGCGAATACATCTTCCAGTGAAAGCTCGGGGACGATGGCGCTCATAAAGCCGAGTTGCATGATTGTTGATTTTACTGCGATACAATTCTCCAATCCTTACTAACCACGGAATCAGGGAATATGAAGATCGTTGGAATCGCTTCCGCCGCATCATCCCTGTTCCTGTTTCTCGCTTCGACGATCTCAGGTTCGACCCAGGCCACAGAGACCATGACGCCTCTCCTGCTCGCAGTGCAGGATGCCCCCATTGCATTCACCGGCTCGGACGGCCGGACTCACCTGGTTTATGAACTGGGAATGACCAACTTCTCGAGCGCCCCCATTGCGGTCGAAAAGGTCGAAGTGATGGGGGACGGGGCGACCCTTGAAACACTCGACACCGCTGCGGTTACCGAACGTCTGCAACCCGCCGGGCAGCGCGAATCGGCGGGTACTCTCGCTGCCGGCAAGCAGGCGAATCTCTTTCTTCATCTCGTCCTTGCGCCGGGCGCTAAAGTTCCCTCTGAGCTATCGCACCGCGTTGCGCTTCGGGCGAGCGCCGCACCCCCAGGTCATCAGGAGTTCAACGAAAGCGGAGGCACGATCACAGTGGACCGGCAACCCGTTGTGCTCATTAGTCCGCCTCTGCGTGGGGTGGGCTACATCTCAGCGGATTCCTGCTGTGATTCCACCCGGCATATGCGTGCAGCTCTGCCCGTAAACGGCCGCGTGTGGATAGCCCAGCGTTACGCCGTGGACTGGGAGCAATTGAATGCCGGAGGCCGGATCTATACCGGTCCGCGTGACAAGCTTGAGAGTTACGCGATCTTCGGCCAGCCCGTTCTAGCGGTTGCCAACGCACTTGTCGTCAACGTTATCGACGGGCAGCCAGAGCAAACACCTGGTAATTACCCCACAAACATCCCGCTCGCCGACGCAGACGGCAACTCCGTAATTCTCGATCTGGGTAGCCGGCACTATGCTCTCTACGCCCACATGCAGCCGGGGAGCATCAAAGTTCATCGCGGGGACCATGTGCATTCCGGTCAGGTGATCGGCTTGGTAGGAGATACCGGCAACTCAATCGTGCCCCATCTGCACTTTCAGGTGACGGATGGACCCACCTCTCTCGCGTCCAACGGGCTTCCATACGAGATCACTGAGTTCGAGGTGACCGGCAAAACGCCAGGCACGAAGGCCTTCGACGAAGCGGAGACGAACGGAACGCCGCTTGCGGTTACCCCGTTCAACCCCGCGAAGGCCGTCAAGCGGTCAATGCCACTCGACCAACTCATCGTCTCGTTTCCCACGCATTGACCAATTCCGGCCGGAGTGGGCCTCCATTTAGCAATAACCATCTATGGAAGGGGCGCCCTCCCCTTTGTCATCTCGACCGGAGCGTAGCGCAGTGGAGAGATCTCTGTGTGGATGCTCTTCCTTGGAAGTGTTTTCTAGAAACCGAAGCGTCCTGAAGAGTCCTGCAGTTCACCCGCGAGACTCCCGCCAAAGCCGGTAGCTGGCCCACGCTGCAAGCGTACACACGTCGCGAATCTCACCCTCTCTGAGCTTTTGCTCGAAGGCGGCGATGGGCATCCGAACGATCTCCATATCTGACTCTTCCGGGTCACGCTGATGGCCGACTGCAACCAGCTCTTCGGCGACAAAAACATGCTGCCGTTGGCGAGTGAAGCCATAGGCGATCCACATCCAAGGCAACTCCGTCATTCGCCCCGCGATTAGGCCAGTCTCTTCGCACAGCTCACCTCGAGCCAATTCCTCGGGATCGACATTGTCTTGCTCCCATCCGCCCTGAGGTAGCTCAAGCGCCCGTGCCCCGATGGTGTAACGAAACTGCTCCACCAACCAGATGTGATCTCCGTCAATGGGCACGATCACCGCGCAATCCTGTTTATCCACCACGCTATAAATGCCCTCTGCACCGTTGTTGCGCTGAATGGCGTCTTCGCGCAACGTTAGCCAGGGGTTTCGATAGATCTCACGCGTAGAAAGAGTACGAATAGCCATGCCCTAGAATGGCAGGGAAGAGTAGTACGGGGCAAATACTTATAGGCCTCTCAAGCGGGCCGGCTCAAGCTCCGCAAATAACCATCCAGGTGTTTGCCGACCATAAACAACGCTTCCCGCGTCTTTTCCAATCGTGAAAACATAATCGCTCCTTCCAGGCTGGAGATGACAATCGTCGCCACGGCAACCGGGTCGACGTCCTTGCGCAACTCTCGACCCCGCTGCCCTTCGCGCACAATTTCAGCAATAACTGAGCGCCACTCATCGAGTGCTCCACGAGCTTTCTCGCGCAGCACTACGTTTCCATCGTCATTCTCGATCGCCGTGTTGAGCAACGGACAACCTCCGGGAATGGCCCGAGGCGGAGACTCAACAAAATTTCTCACCAGCAGCAAAAGCTTTTTGAGTGACGTATCGCAATCCTTGAGACCGCGCTGCCGTGCTTCGGTGACCGTCTCCCACGCGTAGTCGAACGCGGCGGCAGCAAGCTCTTCCTTGCTTTCAAAATGGCGATAGAGCCCGCCCTTCTCCAGGCCAGTCACGGCCATCAATTCAGACATGGAAGTGCCGGAATAGCCGTGCCTGTTGAACACCGCGGCGGATTGCTCCACAATGTGCCGCCGAGTCGCGTTTCCCCGCGTAGATTTCGTCGTCATTTTATTGCGACCGATCGGTCTCAGTATACATCTGAGTTTTGTCCACTACAGGAGCGAACTTGGCCACAGCGACTGCGGAATTCAAGCCCACACCCGTTGCCACCGGCGCCAGGGGAGTGAATCCGTGGGCAGTAGCACTGACCGTCACGCTGGCAACGTTCATGGAACTGTTGGATACGTCGATCGCCAACGTATCCCTACCCCACATTGCCGGCGGCCTGGGGCGCAGCTTTGATGAAACCACCTGGGTCCTGACCTCTTACCTGGTGGCCAACGCCGTAGTTCTGCCGATGAGCGCATGGCTAAGCCGGGCGTTGGGACGAAAACGCTACTACATGATCAGCGTAGGGTTGTTTACCGCAACTTCTTTCTTATGCGGCATAGCGCCCAGTCTGAACTTCCTGGTCATTTTTCGCGTGCTGCAGGGAATTGGCGGCGGCGGTCTGGCCCCCGTAGAGCAGGCCATCCTGGTCGATACTTTTCCCGCCAACAAACGGGCCGCAGCCTTCGCACTTTATAGTGTCGCCATTGTGACCGCGCCTGCGATCGGTCCGCCCTTAGGTGGCTGGATTACCGACAGCTTCTCCTGGCGCTGGGTCTTCTTTATCAACGTGCCTATCGGGCTGATCTCTCTATTCCTTAGCAACCGGTTAGTCAGCGACCCGCCCGCGTTTAAGGCGGAGGTAGCCGAAGCCAAACGGCTCGGCAAGCTGCGCATTGATTACATCGGCATCACTCTGATCGCGCTCGGCTTCGCCTTTCTGGAATTTGTACTTGATCGCGGTCAGATCGACGACTGGTTTGGCAGTAGGTTGATCACGGCGATGTTTGTCGCCGCCATGGTCTGCCTGGTATTGGCAGTGTGGTGGGAACTCCGCGTACCCGATCCCGTCGTAGAGCTCGGCCTGCTACGAGAAAGAAATTTCGCCTTTGCCAGTATCTTCTACTTTCTCTTCGGATTTGTGCTCTTTGGCAGCACCACGATGATTCCGGAAATTCTGCAGAGTCTTTACGGTTACACCGCCACCGACGCGGGTCTGGTATTAGGACCGGGGGCCGCGGTGATCACTGTGCTCGCGCCCATCGTTGCTGTGCTGACGCAAAAGGGCAAAGTGAGACCGAAATGGCTCATCGCGTTCAGCTTCGCGGTGGTTTCCTTATCGATGCTGTACTACAGTTCATTCACGCTGCAGACAAATTACACCCACTACGCGCTGGCCCGCGTACTCCAGGGGTTCGGCTATGCGTTCTTGTTCGTCCCCGTCAGCGTGCTTGCTTATTCTTACTTACCGTCGGGAAAGAACAACAAAGGCTCCAGCCTGACCAATCTGGCCCGCAACTGGGGTGGAAGCTTCGGGGTCGCCTTCATCACCACCGCGCACGAGCGGCGCACGGATCTGCATACCGACCGGCTGGCGCAAGCTGCGGATTTCAGCTCACCGTTGTTTCAATCGCGCATTAATTCGCTCACCAAAACCTTCGAGCACCTGGGCCTTTCTCACTACGACGCCGCGCAGCACGCCAAGGGCATGCTCTACAACCAGCTCAACCAGCAGGCAAGCCTGATCGGGTTTATGGATTGCTTTCGCATGATGGCCATCGTGGCCCTGATCGGCATCCCGCTAGCCCTCGCCACAAAAAACTTTCGACCCGGCGGTGAAGCCTCAGGCGGTCACTGACGCTCGACCCCGCACTGGAATTTCTTCGACCCGGCGATAAACCGGCAGGCCGCGCTGATGCGCAAGCCGCACGTCTTCATCCGCGCCTTTCGATGCCCCTTCAATGCGAAACACTGCGTCGCAGCGGTCGATGAGCCGGCTAGCCACCGGATACAGGTATTGCTCCGCGATGGGATCCCCCAGAGAAGTCGATCCTGCCTGCTTCATGATGGGCAGCGCAACCCACTCCCCAATCATGGGAATATGTCCCGCCTGATAAATCGGCAGCGCGAAAGACTCCAGCCGATCGAGATTTTTCGCAATCAGTGTTGGATCGTCGTTTGTGCCGGAGCGATACGGTCCGGCAATAAGGATGATGAGCGGCTTGTTTTCGGTCATTTCTTGCTCCTGTTGGCCATCATAGCGAAACAGGAAAAAACACGCAAGTTCGTGCATATTCGTGCAATACTCTATTCGTGCGATAGTGTCTTGTGCTCACCAGCCAGCGCAAACAAAAAATCCTCGACCTCCTGCGCCGGGACGGGCAGGTAGTCGCGAAAGATCTCAGCCAGGAACTCAGTCTGTCGGAAGACACCATCCGGCGTGATTTGCGGGAGCTTGCATCGGAAGGCTTGCTGCAGCGGGTGCACGGAGGAGCGCTCCCCGCATCACCCGCTATCGGGGACTACGCTGCCCGGCTCCACGTGGCCACGGATGAGAAAAATATGATTGGCAAAGCGGCGGCCGGAATGGTCCAACCCAATCAGGTCGTCATCCTTGACGGGGGAACAACCGCGGTACAAATGGCACGAAATCTCCCGCTGGAGCTTAAGGCCACCGTGGTAACTCACAGCCCGAGCATCGCGCTTGAACTGCTGCAGCATCGCAACATTGAAGTGATCCTGATCGGCGGCAAGCTATTCAAGCATTCCGTTGTTTCTGTCGGGGCGCCCGCGATTGAGGCCATCAGCCGTATTCACGCCGATACTTACTTCATGGGGGTGACCGGCATCCATCCAAAATTTGGGCTGACCACGGGAGACTTTGAAGAGGCGCACGTAAAAAGAGCGTTAAGCTCGAGCGCGGCAGAGACGATTGTCCTGGGTTCTTCTGAAAAGCTGAATGCAGTTTCGCCCTACGTGATTGCCCCGATCTCCGAGATAACGGGCATGATCGTTGCCGCCGACACAAAATCCAAACTGCTGGCGCCCTACGCGAAGCTGGGAATCACCATTACCAAAGCGCCGTAAGGGGCTCGCGATGCCGAGCCCCCTCGGGGATTTAGATTTGCGCAGTGCCTCCGTCCACGAACAGCTCGACTCCATTCACGAAGCTTGAATCGTTCGAGGCCAGAAACAGTGCCACGGTCGCGATCTCTTCCGGCCGCCCGATCTCACCGCGCGGCACCTGCGACTTGAAGAATTCTTTTGCATCGGGCCCCAGGGGATCCAGAATCGGCGTATCGATCGTGCCTGGGCTGAGCACATTGACCCGTATTTTCCGTTCCTTCAGTTCCACCAGCCAGGTCCGGGCAAACGACCGCACTGCGGCTTTGCTGGCGCTATAAACGCCAAACGCCGGAAAACCCTTAATGCTGGCGATCGATCCGTTCATAAAGATAGATCCGCCATCGTTGAAAAGCGGCAGCGCCTTCTGCACCGTAAACAGCGTGCCCCGCACATTCAGATCGAAAGTCTTATCGAAGTGCTCCGGGGTAACATCTTCGAGCTTGACCAGTTCGCCCATACCGGCGCTGGCAAACAGCACATCGATCTTTCCCTTGGTCTTCTTCACCGTATCGTAGAGCCGGTCCAGATCGTCAAGGTTCGAAGCGTCGCCCTGCACGCCGGTTACATTTCTCCCAATCGCTTTGACCGCCGCATCCAGCTTGTCTTTCCGCCGGCCGGTGATAAAAACGTACGCGCCCTCTTGCACAAACAACTTTGCCGAGGCCAGTGCCATGCCAGAAGTGGCCGCCGTAATGACGGCCACTTTTCCATCCAGCTTTCCCATTGCATGCTCCTGCAGATTTGGTTAGCGGAGACCGCCGCCGGTGAGAATAAGTTCGCCGGTAAGCCACTTCGCGTCATCGGAAGCAAGGAACACAGCGACCGAAGCGATATCGTCAGGTTGACCCAGCCGGCCGAGCGGTGTCTGGGCGACGGTTGATGTTTCGAAATCCGAGCCGAGCACGCCGGCAGTCTGTGTGCCTTCGGTTTCGACCATCCCAGGGTTAATGGAATTGACGCGAATCTTCTTCGCTCCAAGCTCCCGTGCCAGCACCCCGGTAATCGCATCGACAGCGCCCTTGGTCCCGGTGTAGATGGAAGAAGTAGGAGGCGTGATGCGGCTCACGACCGATCCGATATTGATAACGCTGCCGCCCTCGCCGATGTGCTTGAGCGCTGCCTGGGTAGTCAGCAACAAGCCCAGCACATTGATGTTGAACATCCTGTGAAACTGCTCTTCCGTGATGGCGTCGATTGGGCCGAACTCGTAAACTCCAGAGTTGTTGACCAGGATGTCGAGCCGGCCGTAATTCTTGATCGCGGCGTCGATAATCCCCTGGGCTTCGGCGGCTTTGGAAACGTCCCCTCCAACAGCGACGGCTTTGCCACCTGCGGCCTTGATGGAGTCGACCACTGCGCTCGCACCAGCTTTGCTGGATGCGTAATTAACCACTACCGACGCGCCTTCTGCGGCCAGCGACTTGGCGATAGCGGCTCCAATGCCTTTGGAGGCGCCCGTAACCACTGCTACCTTACCTTTGAGTTTGCTCATGTATATGCCTGCCCTCTTGAACCTTCCTTTGCGCCGGGGTTGCTGACCCGTAGCTGCAGGTTAAGATGGGCAACGGCGCGGGGAGGATTCAATAGTTCGTGAATTGTGCACTATTGAACTAAGCCTTCTGTGAAGGTAAGATTAAAAGCATGAGGCCCCTCTTCCATCCGTCGATTGAAGACGTTACGGTGGAAGCCATCCTGCATGCTCTCTCTGATCCCGTGCGTGTGGCCATCTTTGCCGATATTGCCGGCTCCAACTGTTCCCAGACCTGTTCTGATTTTCTCCACGTCAGCGAAAAGGCCATCCCCAAATCGACCCTCTCGCAGCACTTTAAGGCGCTCAGGGAAGCAGGCTTGATCCGCGGCGAACGTCATGGCGTGGAGATGCGCAACACCTCTCGTTGCGCAGAGCTGGATCAGCGCTTTCCGGGTCTGATCCCAGCCATCGTAAACGCCTACAAAGCCCAGTTGGCCAGTCAAAGCGGCAAGCGGAAGCCGCGCCGCAAACCCTAATTCAACTCCCTGATCCAGATATTGCGGAAGCTGATCGGTTCGCTCTTATCCCCGTGCGCCTGCAGCTTGATGGGAGCGCTGGTGTACGCCTTATAAAACGGCTTGCCGATATACAGCGTCTGCCCCTTCAACTCGAAGTGATTTTCCACCACCACCCCGTTAAAGAACACTGTCGCATACGCCGGAGTCTTCAGCGATCCGTCGTCGTTGAAGGTAGGTGCAGTCCACACGATATCGTAAGTCTGCCACTCTCCTGGTTTGCGCGTCGGGTTGGCCAGCGGGATAGCTTGCTTGTAGAGGCTGCCCGCCATGCCGTTTACATAAGTCTTGTTCTCGTAGGAATCCAGAACCTGCAATTCGTAACCGTCGTCGCCCGGACCGGTAGAGGCGAGAAAAACACCGCTATTGCCGCGCGCCTGGCTGGTGCCGGTAATGGTGGTAGGAACCTTCCACTCGATATGGAGCTGGTAGTTCTTGAAGCTTCGCTTGGTTTCGATGTTTCCGCCGGACTTGTTCACGGTCATCACGCCGTTGGCAACGTCCCATTTGGCCGGTGACTTGTCCTTGTTGGTCACCCATTCGTCCAGGTTTTTGCCGTCGAACAGCACGATCGCATCCGAGGGAGCCGCCCCACACGTGGCGCCCGGGCTCACAACCTTAGGAACCGGTTCCCAAATTTCAGTATCCTCAGGTTTTGGTTTATCCGCTGTTTGTGCGAAAACGGGAACAGCCACGGCCAGCAAAGCCGCAGACGCGAGAAGCCTGGAAAACGGAAAGCGAATCATTAGAAGAAAATACACCTAACCGGTCCGCTCTGGCCAAGGCTTTACAGGTAGGGAGCGGGATACTTCTGAAACCCGGCAACCGCCATACCTCGTTGTGCCTCCGGGTTCTTCATAAATGTCTCCCACACGAAGCTGCTGCGAGCATTTTCCGCCATCAGCATAGTAATTCCGGTGTCAATGCCAACCACGTCGTGGTCGTACCAGTTCGTCAACGGATTGAAGGCATCCACGAAGCCGTAGCGGCACCAGGCCTGCGGATACTTGGCGCGCATGTTCTTCAGCACGCGCATCGTGGCGGCCGGCTGAAAGGGCACTGAGCCTCCAGCGGCCGCCGGAACCACCGTCCCATCGATCGGGCCCATGGCCGGAGGTCCCCCCCATATCACATAACCTTTTTCCGAGTCCGAGGCCGTGATCCCCCAAAGATCATCCGTGTAATCGGGAAACCTGGATCCCAATTCCAGGCAGAAGCGCCGGTGCACATCGGTCGCGATTTCTGAGTTCTGAAAGTAGTCAGCATACTTGTCACGCTTGCCGCGAAAGTCGAACCAGGCCTGCGAGTACTGGTGAACAAACAGCGGCGCAAATGACCCGATGTAGCGCTCGCCGTCATATTCGAAGGTGATTCGCTTCCAGGCCAGCCAGGCCGAAGGGTGCAGGGGATGCGACCCCGAACCCATTCCCAGCAGGTAAATCATCATCAATTCGCTGTAGAAGTCCCACTTGTAAGGCAGAAATCCGAATTCCGGAGTCCAGCCCTGCGGCAGCAGCGCCGTGTCTTCGGAAAGCCAGGTCCAGTCCACACGGTCGAAAATGTCACGAGCCAGCCGGATGATCTCCCGATCCTCGAAATACTGGCGGCAGGTAAGAATGCCGCACAGCAGGATTGCCGTATCCACCGAAGAGACTTCAGAGTCCCACACTCGTTCCCCGGTCTCGATGTTGGCAAAGTGATAAAAAAATCCACGATGGGTGGGCAGTGCCCTCCAAAGAAACGTGAGCGTTGCCAGCACGCGCTGGCGAGCCTCCTCGTGCGAGATAAAGCCGCGCTTGTCCGCGATGCAGATCGCAGTCAGCCCAAAGCCGGTGGACGCCACACTGGCCACGATACTGGTATCCGTTGCGCGCACATTGGCGCGGTCTTTAATCAATCCCGTCTGCCCACTGGCCTGTTCCCAGAAGAACAGGAAATTGGCGCGTTCCAGATCGTCCAGGAACTTCTCATCGTCGGCCGAGAACGTTGCTGCTTTATCCGCCGGCGTGGGCGTGGTCTGTGTCAGCGCTCCAAAGCCGGTCCACGAGGCGAGCGGCAGACTCAGGGAGACCCCTGCCATTTGCCGTAGCAACTGCCGCCGGGATCTACAATGCTTGCGCGGGGGAATCATGTTCACTTGAGCTTTGCCTGCTTTCGCCTTGCGGGCGACAAGGAAATCGATTAATTGAATAATAGATGCACGGACGATGGCGTGGCGTCCAACTGGGGCTGCATGACGGAAAAGAAAGCTATCTGGACGATCGTCGCAATCATCGCAGCGCTGGTCATTGCTCTCGTGTTGTTGCTGCGTGCCCACCGGGTGCGGGAGATTGCCGATCGCCTATCGGTCCCCATTGAAGGCGCGGTAGTCCAGCGTGATGCGGATCCCAAGAATGAGCTGCCCATCCCTGATGTCGTCATCACCGCAACCGATGGCACCCGCAGCGCTGCCACCCGTTCCGATGCTTCGGGTTATTTCAAGCTCGTGCTGCACAAGCGGGTCTTAACTGACCAGCCGATCACTGTCACCTTCCACCATCCGCGCTACGAGCCCTTCACTTTGGTCGTACCAACCGGGAGGTTTGAGACCCCGAGCCAGCTTTATGTGGCCGCCATGACTCCGCTCGTTCCGGTCGCTGCTAAAGCTCCAGCTCCAGCTCGAGCAGTGCGTCCGCCGGCAACGCTGGTTTCGAGTATTCGCGTACGGTACACGATTAATACCCGCGCTCAGACCAATGTGGGTTACGCCGCCCGGACCTTTCAAGTGGTCAACAAGGGAAACGTCCCTTGCGATCACAAATCCCCCTGTTCCCCCGATGGAAAATGGAAGGCAGCCTCAGAGACCGTGAAGCTCGATGCCGGGGCCGACAATGCCTACGGCAACGTAAGTGCCTCTTGCATTGCCGGGCCATGCCCCTTCACCCGGATTGACTCCAGCGGCTTTATCCACGGTGGCCGCAACATCAGTGTGACGGCGTTGAACTGGTCAGACACAGCTACTTTCCTGATGGAGGCTGAGGTGTATCACACTGCCATCAACTCTGAGGTGCGCGAGCTATATCCTGTAATTTTTGGCCAGACACTCAACTTCACTTTGCCGCCGACCCAGGAAGGGGTAAGTCTCGAGGCTGAGGTCGACGGTGCGCCCATGGTCTTCCCCCTGGGCCCCAATCCCTCATTGAGCTGGGCCACCTGCAATGTCCGAACCGGTCAGGAAGAAGCCCAAACCACCGTCTACCGCTGTGAGCTAAAGCCAGGCTATCGCTTCTGAGCAAGCTAAGCCTCCATCTCCGCCACAATCGTCGGGTGTGGATACCGCAGGCTTCCCCTTCAAACCTCCTGCGGACCCCACAGCTCCACACGGGTGCCCCACGTTCGCACCAGCGTACGTGGGACGAAAACGATGGGCGGTCCAGATTTCCTACTTCGCGCTGCTAGCAAGGGCCACGTGTGCGGCTCTCCTTAAAGAGAGCCGCATGAAGTCCATCAACGCCACGGGTCTCCACAGGAAATCTGGGGGGAAGCCCACCACAGCTTTTTGTTTCCGGCCTAGAATGCCCCAACCTCAACCCGCCTATTTCCGGATCCGAGAGCGATCCAGCCGCGCCGACTCCGCATCCGCCTGCGCAATATTCTTTTCAATCTCAGAATTCATCTCTCCCCCAATAAGAATCGCCCCATTGCTGGCATAGAGCCACAGCAGCAGCATCACCACCCCATTCAGGTGGCCATAACTGCGCGAGTAGTTGTTGACATGCCCGAAGTAAATCCGGGTAGCGAACGTAGCGCTGATCCACAACACCACCGCACAAAGTGCGCCGGGAGTGCTCCATCGCCATTCACAATCGCGAAGATTGGGAGCGTATCGATACAACACTGCAAATGACAAGGAGAGCGATCCAGCCAGCACCAGCCATTCCAGAACGCGAAGAGCCATGGCGCCTCCATGAAAGCGAGTCTGCAGATAAGCGCTGCAGAAGATCAGAAACACCGCCATGGAGCCAACCAACCCCAGGAAAAATGTCAGGCCGCCAACCGTAAGCGACAACTCCCGCCACGAGCGATGCTCGTTGACTTCGTAAGCCTTGTTGAGCCCGTAGACCATCGCCCAGGTCCCATTGAGCGCAGCCCATAATGCTCCCGCACAAACCGAGACAAGGGGCACCGTCGAATGCGTGTGGTCGTTGAGTTCATTCATGATGTCTTGAAAGAGCTTTGACGCCTGATCGGGGAGCACTTCGCGGGTCAAATCCTGGAGCGCATTCTTCATGTGATCGCCCAGGTGAGGTACGCGCGTGCTGATGGCAAAAAAGATAAGCAGAGAAGGAAAAATAGCCAGGAAGTGGTAAAAAGCCATGCGGCCGCCCTGTCCAAACACCTCGTCGTGCCAGCACTCCCGCGCCGTTCGACGGAGCAGCTCCGGGAACGACAACCCCCCAAGTGTCCACAGATTGAGCATGCGGTTCCGCATCAACATTCGGTAGATTGTACTGCTCTCTGGCCCTTAACCGGCGCGAGTGATACACCGTATGGATGCGCCTTTTCAAATCCATCTCTGCCGTCGTTCTCATCATCACCCTGGAGGCGGTCGCGCAGCAAAGCCCCTCGTCCACGGCATGGAAATCAGGTCACTTCGTGGTGGACACCGCCGGCCTCTTAAGCCGCTCCGCCATCGTACTGACGCGGCCCAACGCTCTGCCCGAGGAAGCAATGCCTCTGGGCAACGGGCGGCTCGGTATCGCCGCCTGGTCAGCCGGCGGCTTCACCGCCCAGCTAAACCGCGCAGACACCCTGCCCCACCGCGACTCGCCTGGCCAACTGATCATCCCCGGCCTCGCCGCTCTCGTTTCCGCCCAGGATTTCAAAGGCCGTCTGGATCTCTACAACGGAACCCTGGTTGAACAAGGCGGAGGCCTCACCGTCACAGCCTACGTGCAGGTATCGACGGATACCCTCGTCGTCGACGTAACCGGTGCCGATCCCAACGCGACCCAGACTGCCGAACTCCGCCTCTGGCCCCTGCGCACGCCGCTAGCCACAGTATCCGGCACAACCGGCATGCTCGCCCAAACCTGGGTCGATCGTTACGGTCCGGGATCGTCCGGGGAGACCTTCGGCGCCCTGGCCGCAGTGACGGCAACTGGCCGCGACGTTTCTGCCGCCGTGACCAACTCCCGCGCCGTCACTGTTACCTTTAAGCCCGCCCCGGACGGCCACTTCCGGGTAATCGTTGCTTGTCCTCACTACAACGGCACAGAGTCGCCAGAGGCAAGCCTGGGGCGTGCATTGGCGAACGCCGGCCCGGACGAACACCTTGCCTGGTGGCACACGTTTTGGCAGCGTGCAGGGCTCATCAAAATCACCTCAACGGATAGCTCCGGGGAGTACATGGAGAACCTGCGCAACCTCTACCTCTACACTGCTGCGGCCGAAAGCGGAGACCGCTTTCCTGGTTCCCAAGCTGGCATCGCCGACCTTTTCTCCGCAGTCGAGGATCTTCACCGCTGGGATCCCGCCGCCTTCTGGCACTGGAATCTCCGTATGCAGGTAGCTGCCAATCTCGATGCCGGTGTACCGGAGCTGAACGCCCCATACTTCCGTCTGTACCGCGAAAATCTAGCCAGCATCAAAGACTGGACCACGAAGCACATGGCCGGCCGTCCCGGTATCTGTGTCCCCGAAACCATGCGCTTTAACGGCGCCGGCATTGAGTACGAAGGCGATTGGGAGAACCCCGCCACCGGTCTTAACTGCGCTGCCGACTCCCGGCCTTATTACAACGCCCGCACCATTTCGACCGGCGCCGAAATCTCGCTCTGGGTCTGGCGTCAATACCTTGCCACTGGAGATCGCGCCTTCCTCGCCAGCAATTATCCCGTCATGGCAGAAAGCGCGCGCTTTCTGCTGGCCTACGAAACCCGCGGCGACGATGGAAAAATGCACACTCACCCATCGAATGCACACGAGCAGGAGTGGGATACGACCGACCCAACCACCGACCTCTCTGCCAGGTCAGCCCTTTTTCCCGCCGTGATTCAGGCAGCCGCGTTGCTGCGCACCGATAGCAACCTGGTGCAACAACTCAGGGCGGAACTGGCCAAAATCCCGCCCTTACCTCAAGCCGCGAAAGCAACCGTCACCGGTACAAAACAACCGGTCATTGCCGAGTCCCACGATCCTGCAGCGCAGCAACACAACGAAGAGAACATCGGCCTCGAACCCGTCTGGCCTTACAACCTCATCGGCGACGATTCTCCTCAGCTGGCCCTTGCCAGGGCTACCTACGACACTCGCCCTTACCCCGTTCACCAGGACTGGAGTTTCGATCCCGTGCAGGCCGCGCGCCTTGGCCTGAGCGATGAAGTGAGATCGACACTGATTGCGTTGACCGTGAGGTATCAGAAATACATAAACGGCTTTGCCAATTGGGGTGGCCCTGCAGGCGAGTTTTACGTTGAGCAGGAGGGTGTCGTCGCCTTGGCCCTCGCCGAGGCCTTGGTGCAGGACTACGATGGCCTCATCCGCATCGCCCCTGCGGTGCCGCATGCTTGGGATTTTGAAGGCAGCGTGTGGGTGCGCAATCGCACGCGGGTCGATGTGCAGACGAGGGCAGGCGTGCCTGACACGGTTGTCATCGAAGCCGGAGCCAGCGAAACCCTGGCCATCCGGAATCCCTGGCCAGGTAAGTCAGTCGAAGTCATGGCTGCGGACGGGGAGACCGTCGTGCGCAGCACAGGCCCCATCCTCAAGCTACCCGTGCGTCAGGGCAAATCCTATCTGCTCCGGCCGGCCGGGAGTACAAACCGGGCATTCGCGTCCATTAGCGGGGAAGCATCTCAGCAGCCCCAAAAACTCGCCACCGTCCAGATTGGCAAATAGAGCAAACAAGGCCTGCCGTTCCTTTTCCCGATACTCACACACGCTCGAACTCGGTCCCGGAAGGGCACGGCTTCAGCCGTGCCGTAAGTGATACTGCCGCACCCGGCTTTAGATGGGGTACGTTTTTCCGGCCCTCTTAAATTCAGCCGCAGTCCCAGCAAACAAAATAATCCTTGACAGGTGACATAGTGTTGTAGTCAAGTACAACACTAAAGGGACTGGCATCCGCTAAAGGACGAAATGACTCAACCGTATTTGTGGCAAAGGCTCTTTGGTAAACCTGATGGACCCTGAGTGGAATGATGGACAGCCGATTTATCGCCAACTCCGTGATCGGGTGGTCGCGATGATACTCGACGGAATTCTCAAGGAAGGCGATCCGTTGCCGTCGGTGCGCAATGTTGCGGCAGAGTATCGGGTCAACCCGCTCACCGTTCTGAAGGGTTATCAGCAACTGGTTGACGAGGGACTTGTGGAGACCAAACGAGGGCGAGGCATGTTCATCAATACCGGCGCACGCGATCTGTTATTGCAGGGCGAACGGCAAAAGTTTCTGGGCGAAGAATGGCCCAGAATCTACGCCACCATTCAGCGGCTCGGCCTGACCACGGAAGAACTACTGGCTTTGAGTAACGGAAAGAGGGAGCGCTGAAGATGGCATGCATAGAAGCGCACGGCCTGCGTAAATCTTTCGGCGCGAGGATCGCGCTGGACGGTATCGATTTGCAGGTGGAAGAGGGCCGCATCCTTGGACTCATCGGTCCCAACGGCGCGGGCAAGACCACCGCCCTGAATGCGATCCTCGGCCTCACTCCCTACCAGGGACAACTCAAGGTTCTGGGGCGTGAGCCATGGACCGATCGCGACCGGCTGATGTGCGACGTCTGTTTCATTTCCGATGTCGCCGTGCTGCCTCGCTGGATCAAGGTCTCGCAGGCTCTCGATTATGTCGCTGGTATTCATCCGCGATTCGATCGTGCCAAGGCGGAAGGCTTTCTGTCGAAAACCACCATCCATCGCACTAGCAAGGTGAGGGAATTATCCAAGGGTATGGTGGCTCAACTGCACCTCGCCCTGGTAATGGCCATCGATGCGAAATTGCTGGTGCTGGATGAGCCCACCCTCGGCCTCGACATCCTGTATCGCAAGCAGTTTTACGACTCGCTGTTGAACGACTACTTCGATCGCAGCCGCACCATCCTTCTCACCACCCACCAGGTGGAAGAGATCGAGCACGTCCTCACCGATGTGGTGTTCATCAACCGCGGCCGAATTGTCTTCAATCGCAGCATAGAAGAAATGGAGTCCCGCTACCTGGAAGTTTCGGTGCGCCCAGAGCAACTCGCGGCAGCGCGAGCCCTCAAGCCCATCTACGAACGCGAAGCTTTAGGTCGCAGCATCCTGCTGTTCGATCATGTGGATCGCCAACACCTCGCCACACTTGGCGAAGTGCGCACCGTCGGCATTGCTGATTTATTCGTAGCCATCATCAGCAACCAGGAAAGTAAAGGAGCGGCACGATGAATATCCAAACCGGCGCCGTCACTTCTTTCGAAGGGAATGTAGCAGTGCCTGTGGTTATCCCTGCCAGCCGCCGTCTCTACTGGTCGGTACGGCGCGAATTCTGGGAGAACCGTTCACTCTATCTCGCTCCCCTCACGGTAGCGGCGCTGTTTTTGCTCGCATTCCTCGTCAGCCATAATCCACGTGCTCATGTGCACATCGGCCTTTCCTACAACTCCATGCAGCACCAGCACGTGGATGTCTTTGAGCAGCCGTACACCATCGCTGCCCTTCTCCTCATGGGCACTACCTTTTTTGTCGCCGTGTTCTATTGTCTCGAAGCGCTACACGGCGAGCGCCGCGACCGCAGCATACTTTTCTGGAAGTCCTTACCCGTTTCAGATACGACGGCTGTGCTCGCGAAAGCCAGTATTCCCATCCTGTTTCTGCCCCTCATTACCTTCGCCACTGTCCTCGTCACGCAAGGCATCATGTTGTTGCTAAGCAGCGCCGTCATGCTGGCTCGTGGTCAAAATGTATCCGAGCTATGGAATCATTTACCGTTGTGGCAAATGTCACTGATGCTGTTCTTCCACATGCAGGCGATTCACGGGCTTTGGTATGCCCCGTTCTACGGCTGGCTGCTGCTGGTCTCAGCCTGGGCGCGGCGCGCTCCGTTTCTCTGGGCCGTCTTACCGCCGGTGGTCGTTGCCGTGATAGAGAAGATTGCCTTCAACACGTCGCATTTCGCTGCCCTCATCGGCTACCGCTTTGGCGGCAGCCCGGAGAAGGTCCCTTTCACGGCAGGCCCCATGTCGATGGGTGTACTGACAACCTCCGATGTAATTCGATTCTTCACCGACCCAAGCTTGTGGACCGGCCTTGCACTCACCGCCGTCTTTCTCGCGGCCGCGGTCCGCTTGCGCCGCTATCGGGAACCGATGTAAGGAGGAGCCGGATATGAGCACCCAACTGCAAACCGCATTCGCGATCCCTGACACCCGGCGCGCGAAGTATTCACCGCTAAAAACCGCCGATCGCACCTTGAAAACGGCTGCCGCCTTTTGGTTTGCGGTCGTGGTCCTCGGGGAGCTGATATTCGCCACTACTGTTGCGTCTTTCTACGGGCTTACTGCTGCGCGAGGTAACTGGCAGCAGTGGAACAAATCCATGCTCCATGGCTACGCCCCGGGCCGTCCCATCGCCAACCTGGTGGTCGCCATTCATCTCGCCTCGGCCGTCATCATCCTTCTCAGCGGAGCGTTCCAACTCATTCCGCTCATTCGCCGTCGTGCACCGCGCTTTCATCGCTGGAACGGCCGGGTCTACATGGTAACTGCGTTCACCATTAGTTTGGCCGGCCTTTACATGATCTGGTTCCGGGGCACTGTCGGAGACCTTTCGCAGCATCTCGGTCAGAGTCTTGACGCTGTCCTGATCATGCTCTGTTCTGTTCTCGCGTTGCGCTACGCATTGCTTCGTGACTTCAAAACACACCGCCGCTGGGCCCTCCGGCTCTTCATGGTGGTGAGTGCCTCTTTGTTTATCCGCGCTGGAATATTTCTCTCCTTTGCGGTCAATCACGGCCCATTCGGTTTCAATGCAGCTACGTTTAGCGGCCCCTTCCTCACCTTTATGTCTTTCGGCCAATATCTGGTTCCTCTGGCTGTCCTTGAAATCTATCTACGCACGCAGGACCGCGCCGGCGCCTTCGGCCGCTTTGCTATGGCGGCTGGTCTTTTCGTGCTGACTGTTGGGTTGGGTGCTGGCATCGTGGCAGTCACCATGGCCGCCTTTCTGCCCAACCTCAAGCGAGCTTACGACAGCCGCAAGTCCATCGCCGAAACACTCTCCGTGACGATTGCAACCAGCGGCATCGACCAGGCGGCTCAGCAATACCACCAGCTAAGGGCGGTAAAGGCCGCCAATTACAACCTGGATGAAGACGAGCTGAACGCTCTGGGCTATCAACTGGTGCAAGCCAACAAGCTCAACCAGGCCATCCGCATCTTTCAGCTCAATGTCGAAGCCTATCCAGGCTCGGGCAACACCTACGACAGTCTCGCTGAGGCCTACATGGACGAGGGCAACAAGCCTCAGGCCATCGCCAACTATAAAAGATCGCTCCAGCTAAACCCTGCGAACAACAACGCAATCAAGATGCTGCACAAGCTGAACGCCCCTTGAGCGGAGTGCCAGCCCCGGACGCTGAAAAGCTTGGCTTTGTATCAGGGCACGACATTAGTCGGGCCGTAAACAAAACCGAAAGAGACTGGGCTTTAGCCCCTGCGGGTGAGTACGGCCTCTTACATGGCGCGGGAAAGCTCTGGCTGTTGAACTGAACGGGCTTTAACAGGCTGCTTAAGCCCCTGAGGGCGCAGAACTCACCTCCCTCAGCAAGATTGAGTCACAAAAATCAGGAGGACATATGGAACCCGTCATTGATTTGAATTGCTCACTACCCGCTAACGATATCTCGCTCTCGCCCACCGCCCTGATCTGGCAAGACGTGCTGGCACAGGCCATAACCGGCGAACTACTAGCCGCGATGAATTACACCTCGCTATCAGAAATCTGTGACGACCCCGAAGAAGTAACCGAAGCCCTTGAGCACGCTGCCGGCGAAAAGGGACATGCGGCTGCTTTCGCGAACGAGGGTCGCAAAATCGGTGTTGACGCCTCCAACAACGTCCACGCAAAACACTGGAAGCGGCTCCGCGAAGCCTTCCTGCGCTGCGTTGCAGGACGCGATTTCACCGCCTGTCTGATCGTGCAGGAGATCATGCTGGAATCCTTCGCCGTGGCCAGCTACGCGCGGGTGGGAAAGGTCGCACCGGGTACTCTGGGCAAAACCTTTGCCGCCATCGCAGCCGAAGAAGAGGATCACATCGGCCACGCGATGGAAATTCTGAAAAAAGCACGAGCCCAGGATGAGCAGAGCTTTGACGCCAAACTACACCGCCTGCATCTGGAAGTGATGACTACGCTGGCCGAAATGTTAGCCAGGGATTGCCGCACCGGGCACTGCGAAGTATGCCACGGCAGCTGTGTCAAACCGGCCCTGCCTGACGTCAGCCTGAGCGCGGCAGAGTTGCGCGGTGCATCCCTGCATCAATACCTGAAAACGCTGGACAAGCTGGGTCTGCCGGGGGAGGTAACGCTGACATGGGTGGCTCAATTGCCGGTATAGCCGAAATCGATTTCGCCCTCATCGGTCATCAGGAAAGCTGGCGAGCAGCTGCGGACGTACTCGCGTTCCTGCGCGGACCCACGCACACCCCGCTGCCGGAAGAGGAAGTACGCGACATCCTGCCGTGGATTCCGCCCCGCGCCGTTTGTTATGTCGAGATCGCCTCGACGCGTCGTGCGAAGGCACGTGGTATTTACATAGACTCCTTCATCCCTCCTGACCGCCTCGGCGACGTTTCCATGCGCGACAACCTTGCTCGTGTGCGTGGCGCGGCGGCCTGTGCCATCAAAGCACGTGCGAAAATCGTGAGTCTCGGCGGTTTCAGCTCGATCCTCGTCGAGGGCAATGTCGATCAGCTTCCGCAAAGACACGGTACCGTCTTCACCACAGGCAATACTCTGACCGTGGGTTTCATCATCCAGGGCATCAGGAAAATGTGCTTACAGGAAGGAAGAGACCTTCGGCGATCGACCTTGCTTATCGTCGGTGCAACCGGAGATGTAGGCTCTGGCTGCGCTCGCTGTCTTTCGCCCGGCGTGAAGCGCGTGTTGCTCTGCGCCCGCAACCTGGAGCGGTTGCGCAGGCTGGCTACCGAGTTGGCTGCCAACGGAGTGGAAGTCGAGATCGCAACCGATCCGCGGCAATTCACCGCACCCGCTGATGTTGTGATCTGTGCCGCAAGCCTGGCATCCCCCTCGCTTCTGTTAAGCACCATCGCCCCCGAAGCAATCATCTGCGACGCGGGCTACCCCAAGAACCTTTCCCCCTCCGCGGTAATGCCTGACGCCAAAGTCTTCTTCGGAGGTTTGGGACAAGTCACCGGCACGCTGCACTTCATCCCGGATCTTCATGGGATCCTGAATCGGCATCCATTCCCCAATGTAGTTCACGGATGTTTGCTCGAAGGCATGGCTCTTGCTTTGGAGCGCCGCTTCGAGTCCTTCTCCTGCGGAAGAGGGCTCATCACACCGGAGCGAGTTGAGGAAATAGAGCGTATTGCTGCACGCCACGGAATCCATCTGGCGCCCCTCTATAACGCGAACGGACCCCTCCAAGCTTCACTGGAATGCGGCGCCGAGGTTCTCGTGTAAGACGCGCAGGCGTGAGCGACCGTCCTCTGGAAACTTGGTCGATGGGTGCCTCGGTCTGTACGCGCCAGTCGAGGCCCAGCGCCTGATTGTTGGTGGGCCGTTCCACCGAACGGACATTTTGGCTCTTGACTGTTAACTACATCGTGTAGTCAACTATGACAGTTGATGTAGTTGACTACAATGACCCACCCGAAATTATCCAAGCTCGAACTTCAGATCATGGAGATACTGTGGAACCGCGGCGCATGCTCCATTCGCGAGATTCAGGAAGCCTTTCCCGAGCCGAAGAGGCCGGCGTATACCACGGTGCAAACCACTGTCTATCGGCTTCTGGAAGGGAAAAAGGCAGTCAAGATCGTCAGGCGAATCGGCAATGCCAACATCTTCGATGCGGCGATCTCTCGCGACGACGCCGGACGGCGATTGATGGACGATGTGCTGGCGTTGTTTGGCGGACGGACTAAGCCCGTGATGGCGCACCTTGTTGAATCGGGCAAGCTCACGCTGGAAGACGTGAAGGAAGCCGAGAAGGCGATCCGGAAACTCTCCAAACCGAAGTCATCAGGAAAGGAGCGCCGCGAATGATTACCGCACTGGAGAATCACCTGTGGCAATCAACGTTGTCTTGCTGCGTGGTGGTTGTGCTGACGCTGATGCTGCGAAGAAATCGTGCAGCGGTGCGGCATGGGCTGTGGCTTGCCGCTTCGGTGAAATTCCTTGTACCGTTTCCTTTGCTAGTGGGCCTCGCCGGCCAGTTGGAATGGCACAAGCCTCCTGCGGCGGTTCGACCGCAATTCTCAGTGGTCGAACAGATCACCCAGCCCTTCGCAACACCGGCTCCAGCACCGCTGTTGGTGTCCGTACCAACGACGCCGAGCCGGCGTCCCGCCATACTGTTCGGTGTGTGGCTGTGTGGATTTGCCGTGCAAGGTCTGGCGTGGTGGCATCGTTGGCGGCGCCTCCGTGAGGCCCTGCGAATGGCATCGCCTCTGCATCTGGGGCTGCCGATACCAGCGATGTGCACACCCTCGCGCTTGGAGCCTGGCGTATTTGGGATCTTCCGGCAAGTCCTTATCCTCCCGGAGGGTATTGCCGAACATCTCACAACGGCTCAATTCGAGTCGGTTCTTGCACACGAGTTGTGTCATGCCCGAAGGCGCGACAACTTGGCCGCCGCGGTTCACATGGTAGTAGAAGCGCTGTTCTGGTTCCATCCGCTGGTGTGGTTGATTCGAGTTCGACTGGTGGAAGAGCGAGAGAGGGCGTGCGATGAAGCGGTTCTGCGCTCGGCTGTCGATCCGCAATGCTATGCCGAAAG
>CAVXRU010000008.1:0-25152 GCA_963763905.1 uncultured Acidobacteriaceae bacterium
AAGCCCGGGCAAGCCGGTTGATTCCGTTAAACGCAGCAGCTTTATAGCACTCGGCAAGGGTGGGGTAATTGAACACCGTATCGATGAAGTAGTCCAGGGTGCCTCCCAGGGCCATCACGGCCTGCCCGATGTGCAGCAGTTCGCTGGCGCCCTCGCCAATGATATGCACTCCGAGCAGGTGCCGCGTCTCCCGGTGAAAAACAATTTTCAGCCGCCCGGTGGTATCGCCTCGGATCTGCCCGCGGGCAATTTCGCGGTAATAGGCTACGCCTACCTCGTACGGCACATCTTCGTCCGTGAGTTGCTCCTCTGTCTTGCCAATAAACGAAATCTCCGGGATCGTATAAATCCCGTAAGGATAATAACTGGGATTGGATACCAGGCTTTCGTTGCCGAAGGCGCGGGCCACCGCGATACGGCCCTGTTCCATGGAAACCGACGCCAGGCTGGGAAAACCAATCACGTCGCCGACCGCGAAGATGCCCGGCACCTTGGTGCGGAAATCTTTGTCAACCGGGATGCGCCCGCGGCTATCCGGCTCAATCCCGACCGCCGGCAAATTGAGTTGGTCCACATTGCCCGAGCGGCCAACGGCGTACAGTAAAGCGCCCCCGGAGATTCTCTTTTTGCTTTCCAGGTTAGCGACCACGCTGCAATCGGGAAGCTCTTCCACACTCTCCACTTCTTCCGCCAGGCGCATGGTTACACGGCTGTCGCGCAGATGATAGCTGAGCGCTTCCACGATCTCCTGATCGGCAAATTCGAGCAGCTTAGGCCGCTTTTCAATCAGGGTGACGCGCACCCCAAGCGCGGCGAACATGCACGTGTATTCCACGCCGATCACGCCCCCACCGACCACGATCAGCGACTTGGGCAAACTGGGCAGATCAAGAATCTGGTCGCTGTTGACGATGGAACGCCCGTTGAGGGGAACCCTGGGGGAGTCGGCGGGCTTGGTGCCGGTGGCGATGATAATGTTCTTCGCCTCGTAGGTCTGGGTGCCTCCCTCGTTGGTCACTTTTACATGGGTGGCGTCTTCAAAGCTGGCAATGCCCGGGAGTATATCGATGCCATTGCGCGAAAGCTGCGCCTCGGTCACGTCGATCTCGGTCTTGATCACGTGCTGAACGCGGAAGGCAAGATCCGCCATCGTGATCTTTTCCTTCACCCGGTAATTCATGCCGTAAATGGAACGGTAGTTGTAGCCGGAGAGGTGCATCACGGCTTCGCGCATCGTCTTGCTGGGGATCGTGCCGGTATTGACCGAGACCCCACCCACGGTTCGCATGCGCTCAACCACAGCGGCCCGCTTGCCCAACTTGTTGGCGTAGATAGCGGCCCGCTGCCCCGCAGGGCCGGAACCGATAATGAGTAGATCGTAGCTAATCATGCCTTGTTGGAAGGTTACCGGAAGAATGAAGGGAAGAGATTAAATTCCTACTTCTGTGAACCACACCAAAGCCCGAAATGAAAACAACTATTTTTTAGCATACGCCGCGTCCATCCGGGCACGCATAAACTCCACTTCATGCAACTCTGCGCCATCACCGACCGGAAGCATACGACGGAACCCCTTCTTGACCTGGTGGAAGGCTGGTCGAACGGCGGGGTGCATTTCATCCAGCTGCGGGAGAAAGATCTTGATGCGCCGTCCCTCCAGTCCCTCGTCCAGGAGGTCAGCACAAGGATTAACCACCGCCGGTCAAAGTTGCTGCTCAACGTTCCGGCGCCGGAGTGGGCCTCGTTGGCCCGTACGGCCGGTGCGGACGGTGTTCATCTTGCCGGCCGGCCTCGGCCCGATGCTGCGGCATCCGTTCGCCAATCTTTTCCTGAGGCCATCATCAGCCTCCCCTGCCACTCCCTTGACGACGTGGCCGTGGCGGTTGTGCAGCGGGTGGATCTGATCCTCTTCTCCCCAGTCTTCGAGAAGTTGTCACACCCAACCCAGGGCCTCGAGGGGCTCCGTCATGCTTGCGCCGCGGCGCTGGGCATCCCGGTGTTTGCGTTGGGTGGGGTGACGGCCGCCAATGCCGTGGAGTGTGTCGCCGCCGGCGCTACTGGAATTGCCGCCATCCGGTTATTCGCTGGTGACGATTGGCGCTGCCTCTAGAGCCGGCAAGCCGAGCCTATCGAACCATATATAGTGGGATAAGACTCAACATGCAGAGTGTCCGTTTGAAAAAGTCTTTGACCTTTCCCCGATCGGCCAGGTGCCGGCAGTATTCATACCTTCTCAACGCTCTCCTACTGGCGGTTGGCATGCTTTCGTGGGCGGCCTGCCCGGCGCAAACCTTACCATCGGCGCCGGAAAGCAGAGAAAAATTCGATGTCGGTGTAGGCGGCTTCTACCAGGTGACCGGTGCCGCTAACGGCAACTTCATTCGCGACGATACCACCGAGTCCGGCGGCGCCCTGATCAGTTTCCGCCAGCCGTGGCGCCCCTGGGCGGGCTATGAAGCGAACGTTGGCTACACCAAGTTCTACGAGGCGTACAACAAGGGCATCGTTAAAGTGGAGAGCAACGTAACCGACATTAGCTTCTCCTATTTATTTCAATCGCCGACCTTCTATGGGGTTCAACCCTACTTGAGCCTGGGCGGCGGTATCATCTACTTTTCACCCATTGACGGGACGATCACCAATCTGAACACGCCCGTCGCAACCCATCTTACCGGTCAGTTGCTGCCCGAGTTCACCTTTAACTTCGGCTTGAACTACCCTATATTTTCCCGTCTTGGGGTGCGGGGCGGCCTTCGCGGCTTGAAATACAAAACTCCCGACTTTCACCAGTTTGCCATCGACACCAAGACGCTGCGAACGACCCTGGAGCCAAACATCAGCGTGTATTACCGCTTTTGAGGGGGAGAATCCTATGGCTATCCTGATTACAGTTCTCGATCTTGAACGCCAGCCGCTTGAGTTCAGTGAAAGTGTCCCGGCGGGTGCTATCGATTACGGTTCCGGCATTCGGCAAATCGATGACATGCCGGTGAGCGGCCGTGCCGACCTCATCACCGAGCATCGAGGCGGTCACAACAACATTCAGGACATCCGCTTGCGAGCCGGCTATCAGGGAAACTTCGAAATGCCCTGCGCCCGCTGCCTCGACCCGGTAGCTTACCGGCTGGATGAACAGTTCGATCTGCTTTTCCGCCCCACCGGTGTCGACGCCGCCGCCGCGGAGCACGCCATCTCGACCTCCGACACCGAAATCGGGTACTATGAAGGAGGCCGTCTTGCGGTTGAGGACGTTCTGCGCGAGCAGGTGTTGCTGTCCCTGCCGGCCAGAGCGCTCTGCCAGCAGGAGTGCAAAGGACTCTGCCCCAGCTGTGGACGGAATCGCAATACGGAAATCTGTGATTGTGATCGAAGCCAGGTCGATGCGCGGTGGACAGCGCTGGCCGATCTCCGCAGCAGGATGAAAACGTAAAGTTTATAGCGATCTCAGGCTGCGGCCGCACAGTCAGGGAGAACGCCTGAAAGGAATCTGCAATGCCGAATCCAAAGCGGCGCCACTCCAAGCGCCGCACTGCCATCCGCCGTTCGCACGACGCGCTCACCGGTATCACCACATCGGAGTGTCCTAACTGCCATGAGCGTAAACTTCCTCACAGGGCTTGCCCAAAATGCGGCACCTACAAAGGTCGCGAAGTGCTCGAAGCCAAGGAAGCTTAACCCGCTCCGTGCCCACGCTCACGGATATTGCGCTCGACGCCATGGGTTCGGACAAGGCTCCCGATCCTGAAATTAAGGGCGCAATTCAGGCCTGCCGCCATCTTCCCGTACGCGTCCACCTGGTTGGTCCGGAGGACCGCTTGCGGGCGGCGTTGCACGATGCAACCCGCGGCCACGACTTGCCCATCGTGATCGTTCCCGCAGCGGAATGGATCACCATGGACGATAAGGCTGCGATTGCCATCCGCAAGAAACCGGGGAGCACTATGCGTGTGGGGCTACGCCTGGTCAAGGAAGGCAAAGTCGCCGGCTTTTTGACCGCGGGCAATACGGGCGCCGCGATGGCCCTGGCCAAGATGGTGCTGGGACCACTGCCCGGTGTGGATCGTCCTTCCCTCTCGACCCTGCTGCCGACGTCTACTGGCTCCCGCTGTGTTCTGCTCGATGTGGGCGCCAATGTAGATTGCAAGCCGCACAATCTGGAGCAATTTGCCGTGATGGGCGAAATGTATGCGCGCAGCGTGCTCAAGATTCCCCGCCCTCGCGTCGGCTTACTTTCGATCGGCGAAGAAGAGGGCAAGGGCAACGATCTGACCCGCGAGTCGTTTGCTTTGCTCAAGCAACTCTCTCTCAACTTTATCGGCAACGTGGAAGGCCGCGATATTTACAACGGCAATGCCGATGTCGTCGTGTGCGATGGCTTTGTGGGCAATGTGGCGCTCAAAACGTCAGAGGGATTGGCTCGCCTGGTGCGAGATCTGCTGCGCCAGTCGCTGAATTCGACCGTCACCGCGCAGGTAGGCGCGCTACTCTCGCGCACCGCATTTAACGATTTCAAGAAGCGCTTGGACTATTCCGAATACGGCGGCGCGCCGTTGTTGGGAATCCGCGGGGTTTGCATCGTGAACCACGGCTCTTCGAACGACCGCGCCATTTATAACGGGATCCGCGTGACCACCGAGTTTGCCCAGGCTGGGATAAACCAGCGGTTGGAACGGGAATTTGCCTGCCGCCGCCCGGCGGACGACCCGCCCGGGCCGGACCTGAGCGATCCCATTCAGCCTCTTCAATAACAACGACATGAGTAAGACTGCTTTTCTATTTCCTGGTCAGGGTTCGCAAAGCGTTGGCATGGGCCTCGACCTGGCCCAGACCTTTCCCATAGCGCGCCAGACCTTTGACGAAGCAAACGAGGCGCTGGGCTTCGACCTGGCGGACCTCTGCTTCAACGGGCCCGAAGAACAGCTTCGGTTGACCGAATTCACCCAGCCGGCGATCTTTACCGTATCCGTTGCCGCACTGCGTGTTTTGACCGACGCGGGAGTCACTCCGGACTATCTGGCTGGACACTCGCTGGGAGAGTACTCTGCCAACGTGGCCGCCGGCTCGATCGAGTTTGCCGCCGCCGCGCGCACCGTCCGCCGTCGCGGGCAATTAATGCAGCAGGCCGTGCCCCCAGGCGAAGGGGCAATGGCTGCAATTCTGGGCATGCCACTGGAAGGAGTGTTGAGTGTTTGCGAGGAGTCCTCGCGGGAAGTGGGTGCGCCCGTCGAACCAGCCAACCTCAACAGCCCCGAGCAGACAGTCATCTCGGGTGCGGCGGCAGCTGTCGAGTGGGCTGTGCCCCTTGCCAGGCTACGCGGCGCCAAGCGGGCCGTCATGCTGCCGGTCTCCGCGCCCTTCCACTGCAGCCTCATGCAGCCGGCCCAGGATGCCCTCACTCCCATCCTCCAGCAGTTAACGTTCCTACCCGCCAGTGTTCCGGTTGTCGTCAACGTGAATGCCGGGATGGTTTCGGACCCCGCACTTTTGCGGGATGCGCTCATCCGTCAAGTCACGGGCGCCGTTCATTGGACCGAATCCATGCAGGTGCTGATCGCCCAGGGAGTGACGAATTTTATCGAGGTCGGTCCAGGCAAAGTGCTCAGCGGACTGTTACGGCAGATAGACCGCAGTCAGAAATGCACGCAAGTGGAAGATGCTGCCAGCCTGAAAAAGCTGCTTGATAGCTAAAGCAGTTTCGCAATAACTGTGGTCTGGCAAAGATCGCGAGGAGTGGTTTTCCTTGAGAGAAAACCACGATAAGGGCTGTCGCTTCGGTTTACAGCAATTGCGAAACTGCTAATCCGTCGCCAGCTGAACCGGGGAAAAGCCAAGCGTTTTGTCGCTGCGCTGCACCCACAGGAAAACCGGCTTCTTCTGGCCGTTCACTTCCACCCCGACCACTACCCCCGAGCCGACCGTTTTTGACATCGTGATCTTGTGCGTTTTGATGTCGCCCCAGTCGCTGTTGTGGCCCCAATCAACTTCAAAGCGGCCGTAAGGGTATTGGGCATATTTCGCCAGGTGTTGTTGCCAGTCCGGGTCGTGATTCCAAATCCCAAAAGCTTTCGGCAGGTCGTTGCCCTCGATCGCAGCAAAGAATTGGTTGACGCGATGCTCCTGCGGCCAATCCCAGAAAAACCATAGCAGGCCTGCAAGCACCACCAGGGTGATGGCGCCCGCGATCAAGAAAGTCTTGCGCCTGCGCGCCTTAGCAGGATCGTATGTGGGTGCATCGAGCAGGGTCATGGGGTGGCTCCTTGCTTAGAAGAAGTTTACCGCTCCTGACCATATCATCGCGAGTAAGAGATTTGTTCCTGTTCTCTTTTTCGCTCCAGCGCCAGCTCGATCAACCGCGAGATCAGGTCGCGATATTTCACCCCGGAAGCCTCCCACATCTTGGGATACATGCTGATCGAAGTGAAGCCCGGCATGGTGTTGATCTCGTTCAGATAGAGCCGGCCCTGGTCGCCCGCTTCGAGAAGGAAGTCCACTCGCGCCAGGCCCGCGCAGTCGCAGGCGCGGAAAGCGTCGAGCGCCATAGCCTGCACTTGCCGGCTTTGCTTTTTTGTCAGCTTGGCGGGGATGATGGGCACTGAGCCTTCGATCAGATACTTGGATTCATAGTCGTAAAACTCCTTGCCCGGAACGATCTCCCCGACCACAGAGGCCATCGGCTCATCGTTGCCCAAGACCGCGACTTCCAACTCGCGCGCCTTACCCATTTTTGCGCGATTGCCGCGGGCACCCACTGCCTGCTCCACGACAATCTTGCGATCGAAACTCGCCGCCAGGTCGATCGCCGGCCCAAGCTCCTTGCGGTCATGAGCCTTGCTGATACCGACAGAGGAACCCAAGTTTGCCGGCTTAACAAAGAACGGATATTTGAGAGCTGTCTCCAGCCTGGTGATGATCTTCTTCGGGCTCTGTTCCCATTCCCGTCGCAGGAAGGTAACGTGGCTGGTGATGGGCAGCCCCGCGGCCAGGAAAAGACGTTTCATCACTTCTTTATCCATCCCGGTTGCCGAGCCCAAAACGCCGGAGCCGACATAAGCTAACCCAGCCAGCTCGAAAAGACCCTGGATGGTGCCATCCTCGCCAAACGTTCCGTGGAGTACGGGAAAGACGACATCCAGTTGGAGTGCATCGTGGATGGGAGAAATAGCCGCAGCCTCTCGCTCGAAGGGCACCAGGGCTCCGCCGGGCATAGGGGGAACGATGACCCCTTCCCCTTTGGCTAACAGGGCTGCCGGCGCGATGTTTTGCGGATCACCGGCGCGCAGTTTTCCGCTATCGGGAAAGTCCCCTGTCAACAACCGTTCGGCATCGCCGGAGACCAACCAGCGGCCCTGCTTGGTGATGCCAATTGGCACCACTTCGTAGCGGTTGCGATCGATTGCTTTGAGCACCGACGCAGCTGAAAGCAAAGAGACTTCGTGCTCGCCGCTACGTCCACCAAAAAGTACGCCAACCCGGAGTTTCTTCTTCATGCCGTTCTTGATTCTATGGGCGCCTGCCCTGAATGAGCGTTGCCGCTTCTGGTGCAGGGTGCTCCCACCTAAATGAGTGGCCCGAGTCTTTCGTCGAGACCCGTGTGATCCGGTCTTACAAATGTCCCGGACATCTGTGACTTGTTCAACAACTAAACCGGAACCATCTGATTCCTCTTCTCGATCTGTTCCACCCGCAAGGCAATCAACGCTACCAGCAGCGCCACGCCGGCAACCGCCGCGCTTCCCCACGGTAAATACTGGTAGCTAACCCCCTCCGTAAGCATGATGCCGCCCAGGCTGGCGCCCAGCGCATTTCCCAGATTGAACGCACCCTGATTCAACGTGGAGGCCAGATTGGGAGCTCCCTTAGCCTGCTCCACGATCCGCGCCTGCAAAGGAGAACCAGTCGCAAAGTGGACGCAGCCCCACACGAAGATCATGACCACGGCCGGCGTCAGCGAAAGCACCAGGAAGGGCATTACCATGAGGATCACGATCAACAGCATGATTCCGCCAATGAGTACCGGCATCTGCTTCCAGTCGGAGAGTCTGCCGCCAAGCAGGTTGCCCACCGTAATGCCCACTCCGAAGACCACCAGCACCTTGCTCACCGAACTTGGGGAGAGATGCGTTATCTGCTCCAGAATCGGCGCGATATAAGTGAACACGCAGAACAATGAAACCGAGCAAAGAGTGCTGAGAGTCAGTACCAGTTGCACCTGGGGACGCAATGCCGCCCGGAATTCATGCTTGAGTTGCATATTCTCCGGCGCCTGGTGAGGCACCATGCGCCACAGCCCAAGACCGGCGATCAGGCCAACCGGAACCAGCGCCCAAAAGGAAAACCGCCATCCAAATGCCTGCCCTAGCGCGGTTCCTGCAGGAACCCCGAGCACATTCGCCAGGGTCAAACCACTGAACATGAGCGTGATTGCCTGAGCCCGCTCGGAACGCGGCACCAGGTGAAACGCCATGATGCTGCCAATCCCAAAAAAAGCGCCATGGCAAAGCGCAGTGAGAATGCGGGCTATCAATAGCAGCAAGAACGTGGGGGCCAATGCGCACAAGGCATTTCCGGCGATGAACATGCCCATCAAGATCAGCAGAGCCCGCTTGCGATCCATGCGCGACAAAGCAAGAGCTACGAAAGGCGATCCCAGGGTAACGCTGAGAGCGTAGCCCGATACCAGGATCCCGGACTTTGGAATGCTTACCTGGAGACTGTGCGCGAGATCCGGCAACAGCCCCATGATGATGTATTCCGATGTCCCGATCCCAAACGCAGAAACGGCCAGCGCGAGCAGAGGTTTTCGCATAGGTCATTTCTATTGTCTTCGATTCCCGGCCAGGCGGAAGCCTAATGCGGGGGATTGCCGGTAAGTTGTTCCATAATTGCCTCCAGATGAAGGCGCGCCCCATCGATGTGAGGAAAATCCGTATTGGCGCGATTGAAGACCAGTGATAGTTCCGTCCCAGCCAGGATGATGGCCTCGATACCCTCTCGCTCGATGAACGTGTGGGCAAGCTGATGAAGTGCGCGGTATTGCTGTTCCGTTCCGCTGCCAGCGTTGACCAATTCGAGATAAGTCTGGTGAATGAAATCGATCTCGGGCGGTTTGGGAGCAACCACATTCACTCCCTTCAGCCGGCCGAACAATTCCGTTTCCATGGTGAAGCGCGTGCCGAACAGGGCGACCCGCTTGAGCCGCCTGTTGTGGACTACACGAACAATCTCATCCACCAGGCTTACCAGCGGAATAGGGGACCGTGCCATGAGTTCGGGCGCACATAGGTGAGGGGTTGTAGCAGGTATCGCGATGATCTCGGCGCCTGCTGCGGACAAGCGTTCGATCAGCTGCAGAAAATATTCCGCCATCCTGCTGCTTTCGCCTGCTGCCGCATATCCGAGGACGCGGTTCACGTCTGCATGGAGAATAAGCAGATTTGCAACCTGCCCGCGTTCCAGGTGAGCCTTAACTAATTCCTGGTAGTAGTAAATCGTAGCGCCGACCCCAAGGCCGCCGATTAACCCGAGGCATCGCACTTCGTGTTTCAGAGAGGCAATTCCATAAAAACGTTTGCCCGCACATAGGGCATTTCAGGCAGACTCTCCGCGGGCACGTGCCGAAATCCAACCGCCTCGTACAGGTGTACAGCATTTTCGAGTTTGGAATTGCTGCCCAGGAACAGAGACTTCGCCCCCATTCGCTTCGCCTCAGCCACGGCGTGCTCCAGTAATCTGCGCCCGATCCCCATTCCGCGGAGTCCAGGAGAAACGGCCATCTTTGACAGCTCATAGACCCCATTGCCAATGGGGACTAACGCGACACAGCCAACAGCTTGCTGGCCAAGGTAGACCAGGAAGATTTGGCCGCCTTTGCGGATGATTTTATTCTCCGGGTCATTCAGGTATTCGCGGTCCGACTTCTCCAGCGTGAAGTAGCGGGTGATCCACTCCTCATTCAGGGTTCTGAAGGCAATTGCATCCTCTGCGGTCGCGAATGGTCGAATGTCAATCTGGGGCAGACTGGCCGCGTGTTCAAGGCTGGACATTTGCATCTCGTCGTTATGCATTTTTAGCACCCCTGAGAGCAGTCTGCCCGCATTCATTGAGTACGTCCAATATCTTGTTTGGCAGGATTAAGATGATTTGCATATGGATCGCGATATTGAGTTGCGTCACCTGCGCTACTTCGTGGCGGTTGCGGAAGAGTTGCACTTTGGCCGTGCGGCCGAGCGGCTCCATGTCGCCCAACCGCCTTTGTCCCAGCAAATACGCAAGCTTGAGGATCTGCTTGGATACCCACTCTTCACCCGAACCTCACGATCCGTGAGCCTCACTCCTGCGGGAGAGGCCCTGCTGCAGCGGGCCCGTCGTACGTTGCGCAATGTGCAGCGTGATATCGATGAAACACGCAGCATCGGGCGCGGCGATGTTGGCTCCCTGCATATCGGCTTTATCGGATCAGCCATGCTCACTACGCTGCCGGCAATCTTCCGCTCTTATCGCGAGAAGTATCCGCAGGTCAGGCTGCATCTGCACGAATCGTTCACCGCCCTGGTTACCGAGGGACTGGAAAACGGCACTCTCGATGCGGGCATTCTGCGTGACGGGGACGCGTTCGAAGGCTTACAGGTCACCACCATCCTGTCTGAGCCTTTTGTCGCCGTGCTCCCGGCGACCCATCCCAGCGCGAATCAGAAGAGCATCTCAATCGCAGTGCTTCGTGACGAGCCATTCGTCTACTATCCGCGCAGCGCGGGCGCCCGAGCTTATGAGAAGCCCCTGACACTGTGTGAGGAGCATGGGTTTCGCCCTCAGATTGTGCAGGAAGCATCTCACTGGCTTACCATCCTGCGCCTGATCGCCGCTGGTCAGGGAGTCTCTATTGCTCCGGCTTGTGTTCGCCACATCGCCTCAGCTGAAGTCGTGTGCCTCCCGTTACGCGGCGCAAAGGCGGTCAGCAACATCGAACTCGCCTGGCTGGCGGGAGAAACGCGTCCTATCGTCGAGCGCTTTAAACAGATTGCCCAAAGCACCCGGTAGGACGCGGCAAATTTCCAGGAAAGGACCGCTGAACCGCAGATCTCTCCACTACGCTGCGCTCCGGTCGAGATGACAAAGGAAAGGGCCGCGCTTCCATAGGAACTTTCGACAAAGTGCCTTTAAACCTCCGCTCTGGGGAGGTCTGAACAGCTTCTATTCAGCAACCACTCTTAATGGGGTCGCCGCCCTTCCCTTTGTCATCTCGACCGAAGCGCAGCGTAGTGGAGAGATCTGCGGTTCAGCGGTCCTTTCCTGGAAATGTGGTGCTCTTCAAGCCCAGGCAAGCACGATCGCTCCGGCGGCAATCAACAAGACCCCTGCTGCCTTAGCCAACGTAATTGTCTCGCCCAACAGCGGCCAGGCCAGCAGTACAACAAAGACCACGCTCAGCTTGTCGATTGGAGCCACTTTCGAGGCCTCTCCCATCGAGAGCGCGCGGAAATAACAAATCCACGACAAGCCGGTTGCCAACCCGGAGGCAATCAGGAACAGCCAACTCCGGCGTTCCACATGGATCAGGCCGGCATGCGTGCCGAGACTGAGAGCGATGATCCAGGCAAACACCACGACCACCGACGTGCGGATAGCAGTAGCCAGATTCGGATCTACATGGGCGACCCCGACCTTGGCGAGCAAGGCGGTTGCGGCCGCGAAAAGAGCAGAGAGGATGGCCCATATCAACCAGGTCATGAAATAGAGGATATAATCCCCGCCGAGGTGAAACTATGCAAACGTATCTTGGCCTATTGCAGTGGACAAAAGAAGGTTTGGATAAGATCAAGGACAGCCCGTCGCGTTTGGACACAGCCAAGAAAGCTTTCGAATCGGCCGGGGGAAAGATAATCAGCGTCTTCTTGTTGATGGGTGAATACGACATGGCGATTGTTGTCGAAGCGCCAGACGACACGACGATGGCCCGCGTTACCCTTTCTCTCGCGTCCCGGGGTGGTGTTCGCACCGTGACGCACCGCGCCTTTACCGAGGACGAGTATCGGAAAATTATTTCCAGCCTTGCCTGATTGCCGCGGTTTACGCTGCGTGGCTTCTCAGAAAAGCTCTTCAAGGCTCTTGCCTTCTTAATCTCCTCTTACCTGTTGAGCGCGCAGGTCCTTCGCAGGGTTCTTCGCCACCGTCACGCTCCGTTTTCTGGTAGGACTACAGCATGAGCTCCAGTGCTCTTTCAGGCCTGCGACGGGAGTGGCTGCTGTTAGTGGCCTACGCCACAGCGGCGTTATTTCTGATCTTCGGGAAGAGCTGGCTCGCCGACCTGTCGAACCCGTTCTGGTTCACCCTGATGCTGGTTTGGCTTTTTGCGGTCATCATGGGTGCTGCCTTCGCTGTGGTGCATCACGCTGAGAGCCTGGCCATACGCCTGGGAGAGCCGCTGGGCACCCTGGTGCTTACACTCGCGGTGATTGGTATCGAGGTGATGATGATCTCGGCCGTCATGCTCACCGGCGAGGGCAAGCCGGCCCTGGCTCGCGATGCCATGTTCGGCGTAGTGATGATTGTGCTCAATGGCATGATCGGGCTTTCCTTGCTGCTTGGAGGCTTACGGCACCGCGAGCAGGAATACAATCTTCAGGGCGCAAATTCTTTTTTATCGTTAATCGTGTCTTTAACCGTGCTCGGTTTGGTGCTGCCCAACTTTACAGAAGCTTCCCCCGGGCCCACCCTCTCTGCCTTTCAGTCCGCCTTCATGGTCGTGATGTCGATCGCAATTTATGCGCTCTTTCTCATCATCCAGAATTGGAGACATCGGGAATACTTCGTGAGACCAATTGCCGGCCACGCTGTCGCAGCAGCCGAGGTGGAACATGGAGAAACAAATTCCCTCACTTATCACGGGATATTGCTGGTGATGTACCTGCTGCCGATCGTATTTTTGGCAGAAGAAATCGCCCTCCCTATCGATCACGGGATTGAGGTCCTACATGCGCCGGCAGCGCTGGGTGGCTTTCTGGTGGCGGCCCTGATCTTGTCTCCCGAGTCGCTCAGCGCAACCCGTGCCGCATTGGCAAACGATCTGCAGCGTTCGATCAACATCCTGCTCGGTTCAGTGCTGGCGTCGATCGGCCTGACCATACCCGCCGTTCTGACCATAGGCTTAGTGACCGGCAAGACTGTGGTTCTCGGGCTTGATCCTGCCAATTCAGTCTTGTTGGTATTGACCCTGGCGGTTTCCGCCCTGACCTTCACCCGCGATCGAACCAACGTTCTGTTGGGCGCCGTGCATCTGCTACTTTTTCTCGCCTACGTGATGCTGCTCTTTGAACATTGATCCGCGTGGGTTACACCTTCTGCACCTGGTAAAGCAACCTGAGCAACCGCCGCTCTTCGGTAAGCACCCGCACGCAGGAAAGAAATCGCTGCAAGCCTGCCCACGTCGGCTCACCCTCGACCGCGATTAACCGTTCTTTGTAGTTCTGCCGAGCCCGGTGCCATCTCGCTGCGATGAGCGCTGCATGGCCGGTCGTATCCGCTACCTTGAGACCTGTAAATCCGGCTTCGAGCAGCAGCCGCTCATTTTCTCCCGGAGGACTGAACAGGTAGTAACCGATGGAGCTGCGGGCGGAAATTTCGTCGTGAGAAATAACGCCTCCGATAATCAAGGCGTCACTGAATAACATCCGGCCCACGCCAGTTTTTAGCACGCGGTATATTTCGGCGAGAACCGCGGACCTCCCGGGAACGTGGCACAGCACATCATTCGAGAAAACGGCGTCGAAGCTTTCATCTGCGAAAGGCAATGGCTTCGCCACATCGCATACTTCAAAGCGAACTTGCTCCCCCATTCCACTGTTTAAGGACAACTGGTTCGCAGTGCGAACGCCAAGCGCGTTGATGTCAAGGCCCGTGACCCGGCAACCAATCGTCTTGGCAACGTTCAGGGCATACACTCCGGATCCGCAACCAATTTCCAATACCGACGAAGCGTTCGTGAGTGCAAGCCAGTTCGGGATCTCTGCGGACTCCTCGGTTGTAACCCAACTCGTCTGACCGAAGTCCACCCCGTATGTTTCCGTCCGTACCTGACGATAAACGCCGGAATCATAATTCCCGTATTCGCCGTCATACAATTCGACCTTGTCGATCATGGGTCCTCCGCGAGGCCAGCTTAAACTAAGCGAAGACAAGAAGACGTGAAGCTCACGCGGCATCGCTCTCAGATGTTCGACTGAGCACCGGCGCCAGGTAAGCAGCAGTTCGGCTTTCCGGAATGCTCGCTACCTTGCTCGGAGTTCCGGATGCGACCACTCGTCCACCCTCGTCACCCGCGCCCGGACCTATATCCAGGACCCAGTCACTCGCCGCGACCACCCGCATGTCATGTTCCACTACAATGACCGTGTTGCCCGCGCCCACCAGCGCATCGAGCTGCTTCATCAGCTTGTCTACATCCGCCGCATGCAGACCGGTGGTTGGTTCGTCCAGGATATAAAGTGTAGCGCCGCGCTGCAGCCGTTGTAGTTCGGTGGCAAGTTTAATCCGCTGAGCCTCGCCGCCAGAAAGCTCGGTCGCCGGTTGACCCAGCCGCAGATAGCCCAAGCCAACCTGCCGCAACACGTCGATCGAACGACGCAGTTGCTGATCATGAGCAAAGAATTCCCAGGCCGCGTCGACTGTCAGCCCCAGTACGTCGGCGATGGATTTATCGCGATATTTCACTTCCAGCGTCTTGGCGTTGTAGCGGGCGCCATGGCAGGTTGGGCAGGGCGCGTACACACTAGGCAGGAAAAGTAGTTCGACGAATACGAACCCCTCGCCCTGGCAGGTTTCGCAGCGACCCTTGGCCACGTTGAAAGAAAAGCGTCCGGCGTCATAGTGGCGGGCACGCGCAGTTTTTGTCTCCGCGAACAGCTTGCGAACGTGATCGAACAGCCCTGTGTAAGTAGCCAGATTGGAGCGCGGAGTGCGCCCGATCGGCGCTTGATCAACCCTGACCAACCGCTTGATGGCCTCCATACCAGAGGCGATTCGGCCGCCCGTGGGGACTTGCGGTGCAGCCTCCAGCTCCGCTCCTTCTGTTTCCTCTTCTTCTTCAGGGAGCGCATGGCCAAGATGCTCCGCCACCAGTTCCACTAGCGCCTGGCTCACCAGGCTCGACTTGCCCGAGCCCGAGACACCGGTCACCGTCGTAAACACTCCTAACGGAAAAGCCACGTTGAGATGGTTCAGGTTATTGCGTGTAACTCCTTCCAGTCGCAACCAGGCCTGGGGCTGCCGCGGAGTCCGGCGGGGAAGATGCTGGTCGCCAAAAAGGTATCGCCGGGTTTGCGATGCCTCAACTTGTTCGAGGCCAGCCGGCGGACCGCTGTAAAGCACGTGGCCGCCGTGCTCTCCGGCTCCTGGTCCCACATCAACAATCCAGTCGGCATGCCGGATCACATCTAAATCATGTTCCACCACGAAGAGAGAATTACCGGCCGACCGCAATCGCTCAAACGCTACCAGCAGGGACTGAGGTGTCGGCGGGGTGAAGTCCAGCCGAGGGCTCGTCGAGCACGTAAACGACGCCAAACAAATTGGAGTGGACCTGGGTGGCCAGCCTTAGACGTTGCAACTCGCCCGGCGAAAGGGTAGGGGTGCTACGTTCCAGCGTCAGATAACCCAGCCCCAGGTCGAGCAGCACCGCAAGCCGTCCCACGATATCTTCCGCGATCCGTTGCGTAACAATTACTTTTTCCGGATGTTTGGCACTGCTGGCGCTGTTGGCACGGCCCTCGGCGAACGGCAGCAGAATGGTGGCCAGGCGTTTCAGAGGCAGCCTTGAAAGGCCGGCTATGTCGAGGCCGGCAAACTTTACCGAGAGCGCCTCAAGCCGTAACCGTTTGCCGTGGCAAAGCGGGCATTCTGTGCTGAGCATGTATTGCGAGACCCGTTTCTTCATCAGCGCACTGTGGGTGGTTGCGAAGGTGTGCAGCACATGGCGTTTGGCGCTGGTAAAGGTGCCCTGATAACTGGGCTCCATCTTGCGCCTGAGCGCTGCTCTGGTCTCCTTCGGAGTAAACCCGGCGTAGACCGGAACCACTGGTTGCTCGTCTGTAAACAGGATCCAGTCTCGATCCTTTTTCGGCAGCTCGCGCCACGGACGGTCGACGTCATAGCCCAACGAGGTGAGGATGTCGCGCTGATTCTGCCCTTGCCACGCGGTTGGCCATGCTGCGATGGCCCGCTGCCGAATGGTTAGCGAATCGTCCGGCACCATGGAGCGTTCCGTTACCTCATAGATGCGCCCCAGCCCGTGGCACCTCGGGCATGCTCCCTCGGGCGTGTTGGGAGAAAAGGACTCGGCATAGAGGATTGGTTGATGTGGCGGATAATCACCCGCACGCGAATACAGCATGCGGAACAGATTCGATAAGGTCGTTACGCTGCCGACGGAAGAGCGGGTGGTCGGAGATCCGCGCTGTTGCTGGAGTGCCACTGCTGGGGGCAAGCCATCGATTTCATCCACTTCCGGGACGGCCATCTGGTGAAACAGGCGCCTGGCATAGGGCGAGACCGACTCCAGATAACGTCTCTGTGCTTCCGCGTACAGGGTGCCGAATGCCAGAGATGACTTCCCTGAGCCCGACACTCCAGTGAAAACCACTAGCGCATCGCGCGGGATTTCCAGGTCTATATTTTTGAGGTTATGTTCCCGGGCGCCGCGTACTCTGACAAAGCCCTTCAACGTTTCACCGGCGTTCTTCATAGCAATTACCAGACTGGGCTGGCCAGTTGGATGCTCCAAACAGGCCCACCAACGTACAGTGCAGTGTCCACCCGAACGATCCTCGGAACGCCGTTTTCAGCTACCCATACGTGCGCATCCGGCGGCTGTTTGCCGATCATGGGCGCCACGATGCCGGTAATTGCCATGCAAAGCTCTCCTGAGCTTTTGACTACGATGCAAAGTGCACTGGCTTAGCCCGGAGGCCAATGCATAGATCGGCCGCCCAGCAGGTGAATGTGAAGGTGGTCGACGGTTTGCCCGCCGTCGTTGCCGGTATTGATGACCGTTCGAAAGCCGCCCGACAGGCCCTCACCGCTCGCAATGCGCGCCGCAACCAGGTGGAGATACCCCAGCAGCTCCTGGTCTTCGGCGTCCACTTCTGCCAGCGAGCCGATGTGCTTACGGGGTACGACCAGGATGTGCGTAGGCGCCTGGGGATTGATGTCCCGGAACGCGTAAGTCCGATCGTCTTCAAAGACCTTCTTCGAAGGGATTTCGCCGGCCATGATATTGCAGAATAAACAGTGCATGTCTCACATCCTACTTGCTGAAATATCGCGGGTGGGCGCCGGGTTGCCACGGATCGTAGCTTTGAGCAAAAGCCTCACGGTCGGCGATAGGCGGGTGCGTATAGGTCCAGAAAACGACAAAAGGCGACGGGTTAGGATATTCGAGCGATTCCTGCCCCAGGCGCTGGAACGACTCGGCATTTACTTTCTGGGGATCGGCAACGATGCCATGAACCACCTCGCTCCCGAAGACATCCGCCTGATGCTCCTGGACACGGCTGATGCCGTTGGCGATGGGCTCGGCGAGGAACGAGAGAATCGCAAGCCCCAGGAGCAACACTCCTGTTGCCGCCCAGTCTTCGAGCGAAGCAATATGCCAGCTCGGCCCATAGCGAAGGATAAGCAACCGCACCAAGTGGGATCCCACCCACAAAAAGAAAAGCGACAGCACCGCTCCCATTGCCAGCCCGCGTTCGATATGGTGCAGCACATAATGTCCCAGCTCGTGGCCGAAGACCAGCAAGATCTCATCCGGAGGCGAGTTTTTCAGCGTGTTGTCCCACACCACCACGCGTCGAGAGGAGCCAAAGCCGGTCACGTAGGCATTAGAGCTGGTGTACTTTTCGCTGGCCTTCATCAGAAACATGCGTGACGGCGGGATGGAAACTCCCGTCTTGCTCACCACTCGTTCCAGTTGCTGCACCAGCGCCGGATTGGTTTGCGCCAGCGGTTCAAAGTGATTGAACATCGGGTCAACGACTAGCGGGAGCACGAACGTGACCAGCACCTGCATGGGCAACGAAACAATCCACAACCACAGCCACCACCGCCGGGAGTGCCGGATGAGGGCAAACACTACCGAAAGAGCAACGGTTCCGGTGATCAGGTCAAGCAAGAGTCCCTTGGTCCAATCGAGGAACCAACTGCTCCAACCCTGGACCGATTGCCCGTAGCTAAGCGAGATGTGGTGCCCCAGGATGGAGAGTGGAAGCTGGAGAACCGATACCGCCAGCAGAAACAGCGGCACGAAGTAAAGTCCTTGCAACCACGGTCTGCGGCTTACTGAGGATGCCCACACACCCAACCTCGCAGCCCAACGGAAGTGCAGCAAAGCCAGCAAAACCAGGATGCTCCAAAAAATAGAGCCAAAGGAGAGCCCTGTGCGCCAGTAATAAAGCGAGCGGGCCCGTGCCAACACGTCCGGCGGAAGCGAATAAACCAGCCTGGGAACCGCTGTAAGCAAGCCACCCATTTTTCTAAACAGGCTCCGGAAAAAATCGTTTTGTATCAGGGCCCGACTTTAGTCGGGCCGTAAAAGAGCGAGAAAACGTAGGGATTTAGCCCCTGCGTGAGAACCGGGAAAGAGAAACCGCAGATCTCTCCACTACGCTTCGCTTCGGTCGAGATGACAAAGGGGAAGGCGGTGCTTCCAGGGAGAGGAGTTGCTGAACAAGAACCGTTCTTCATCACTTTGGGGTTTGGGGGTGACTGGCCCATGACTCCTCCGGTGGGATGGCGAATTCTGTTGTAGGGTCCAACTATTTCTCGCTGAAGCGCTTGCGGGCAAAAATGGCTCCCTGTTCAGCAACTACTCTACCTTGGAAGCACCGCCTTCCCCTTTGTCATCTCGACCGAAGCGAAGCGCAGTGGAGAGATCTGCGGTTCAGCGGTTTTTCTTGGAAATGTTTTCGGCTTCCCACCTTTCCCGACCCCAGTTCAATCAAGCCGCACCAGGTAAGCCTCGCCTTCGCTGGGCTCGAGATCGCGGGCAATCTCCACCGCGCGTCCTTTGTCGTCGCCTTGTGGTCGGATCCGGACCCAATGGCCAGTCGGGCCCGTGAACTCAATCACGTTCGCGGAATGGTATTTGCGCGTCAGCTGGTCGCGTAGCTTAAGCGCCTCCTTTTCATTCTTGAAGGCGCCTACCTGAACACACCAGCGGCCGCCCGTGTCGAGCGGCGACGGAGCGGCAAATACCTCCACGCGCACCTTGGCCACGCCAGGTCTCCAGACGCCGATCGCTTTGGCCGATGCCAGCGATAGATCCAGCATTCGGTCATGAACAAAAGGTCCCCGGTCGGTGACCCGCAGGATCGCCGCCTGCCCGGTCGACAGGTTGGTCACTCGAATCAAGGAATTCATGGGTAGTGTCCGGTGGGCTGCGGTGAGAGCATCCTTGTCGAAGATTTCCCCGTTAGCGCCTCGCCGCTTGTCATAGGGAGGCCCATACCAGCTGGCGAGCCCCTCCTCGCTCGAAATCACCGGATGGGAGCTGACAAAATCTGCATCTGCCGGTGAATCCGCAACTGTGGCTGCCGAGGCGGGAGGGCCGGAGGCAGAAGGAAGAGGTGGAGAGGGGCTAACCGGGGGGGGAGCCGGGGCTATCGCAGGGGGTGGTGGGGCAGCCGCGGCGGTCGTGGGTTTGTGCCGGCACCCAATACTGAGAGCCATCGCACTGATCAGAAGCCCCTGCGGCAGCGCGCGCAGCCATGGGCAGCGCAGCAACACTCTAATGAACTCCGCGATTGTCGTCGAGCTGCTCGGCCAGTTTTCTCAGTCGATCCGCGGCGGCGCGCAATGCCTGCGAGGAGTCCTGCCGCAGCTGAGGCACCACCTGGTCATTGAGATAGGCGATCACTTTCTTCACCTCTTCTTCTACCCTTGGCAATGCCTGGTTGAACCGCTGGTCCACTTTCTTGCCAAAATTTTCGAATCGGCTACCACTTCTGTCATCGGACTGTTGGTCCATAACCCCTCATTTCTGCATCTCTCCCAGATGACCGTTTGCGGGAGTGTGTTCACAGGTAGAGTACCGCACGAGGGCAGGCGCTTGCGCCTTGAGGCCCTGGCTCGCATAGACTGGAATAGGACGAACTTGGGAGCTCAAAGGGGCGTCTTGACGAATTGTGTGCGACAGTTATGCCGCCTATTGTTAATGTGCCTGGCAATCACGGCTACGGGCCCCGCGCAGACGACGTTCGGGTCGCCTCCAATCCTGACGGCAGCAGCCCTCCCCGATGCGCCGCAAGCGCAAACTTCAAGCCAACAATTCGAGCCCACGGCGCGACAGATGGCTACCCTGCCGCCGCCCCGCAAATATGCACAGGTAATTGAGCCCGGGCAGACGGCGCAGCCGTTCAACCCTATCGATAAGGTCATTTTCTCCTTCACCGAGGTTGCCCGGCCCGTTACCCTCATCCCTGCGCTCTACTCGGCAAGCTATGAACAGCTTTTTCAAACCGACCCCAAGTACGGCAACGATTCAGGAGCCTATGGGGAGAAAATAGGCGCAGCCCTCCTGCGCCGAGCGACTCTGCGGGTTTACACCGACGGAATTTTTGCCTCAGCCTTTCATCAGGACCCACGTTATTACCGCGTAGTGAGCGGCAGCCTGGTTCATCGCGGATTGCTTTCTGCCCGGCAGGCGTTTGTTCGCCGAAACGACGATGGCGTCAACCAGTTCAACTATTCCGGAATCGTAGGTCGAGCCGCCTCCGCCGTCACAGTGCTGGGCTACTATCCTTCCCCCAGCAGGACTGGCAAGGTTGTCGGGCTTACCTTTGCGACCTCGATCGCCTCTGACATGGGTGGCAACCTGGTGCTGGAATTTCTTCCCAACATAATTCGTAAGTTTCCTATCATGCAGAAGCTTCGTCTGGAGTAACAGCGGACTCTTTTTCTGCTATAGGATCGGATGTGAGAAGTGTTGTTAACGGAGTTTTCCTGCTAGCGACCCTTCTGGTGGGGCGGCAGATTTTGCTCGGGCAGCAGCCGACTTCGCCTGTGAATCTGCCCGATGCGCCGCAACCATCGGAGTTGCCTACAGCTCAAGAGCCGCCGATCCAGGAGCCCTCCCCCCGCAATACCATCCCTGGTAATCGATCCGGCGAGGGAGTCAGGCAAAATCAGGGGCAGCGGAGTAACCGCCGTCCTGGATTTCCACCCGTCAGCCCGCCTTCTCCTGGAGGAATGCCCGTGCCGCCCGCTGCCCGCCCCAATATTTTCGGGGTGCGCTCGCAATGTCTCCCCAATTCCTCCTCCCCCGCGGAGAACATCATGAGCTGTCAGCCCGACATTCCGATCTTCAACCGCTTTCTTGACACCGCGACCCCTCTTCCGCTTACCGCAAGGCAAAAGGGCCTTCTGGCGGTGAAAAACGTAATCGACCCTGGAAACCTGCTCACCATCGGAGGCCTTTCTGCCATCACGATCGCGACTGACTCCCATACCGCTGATGGACCCGGATTCCGAGGATTTGCCAAGAACGCCGGCGTCTCCCTATCGCAGGACATGACGGGTGAGTTCTTCGGTACCTTCCTCATTCCGTCCCTTGTCCACCAGGACCCGCACTACCATCGCATGCCGAATCTGTCCGTTCGCAGGCGCATCCTTCACGTGATCGATTCGGTCGTGATTGCGCAGAGCGATCAGGGTGTGCCGATGTTCAACTACGCTACCGTCGTCGGCACCATCTGCACCAACTCTCTGGGCAACGTCTACGTTCCAGGCCGCAAGCATAGTTTTGGAGCCAGCGCAGCTCGAATTTCGACCTCGCTGGCCACCGATCCAATTGGCAACGCAATCACGGAATTTGTCCCCGATCTGGCGCGCCATGTCAATGTCCAGGTGGTTATCGTGCAAAGACTCATCAACCGGGTGGCCATCGCTGAGGGCGGGACAGCTCCATCCCCGTAATCACCCAAAGGGCACCGGGGTATCCAGATGGGCACCATCATGGTTGCCCTCATAGCCGTTCAAATCAATACCTTGCCATCCGCCTAGTCTTTCTCGCCGTTCGACGGTAGTGAATTTTAACTGGCAGGCGAAGTCCGTACTCTATAACTGGGTGGAACCGGCCTCGCCTGGTTCAACTATCAGATTCTTCAGTGCCTTCGGCCCAGCACTTCAGCGCCAATCATTCAGGAGACATGCATGTCCAGAGCCGTCAAATATTCAGAGAGAGCGGTAACGATTCTCGCGCAAGGCGCCTGGTCGGTTTTTGAACGAGTGAACCGCATCAGCCCAAATGCTTCTTTCACGCCGAAGTGGTCTGAAAAGCCGCTGCTGAAGTCCTACCAGAAAGAGAAGCCGCCCCTCGGCTGGCCCCGCAGCACGGACTCTCTTTGTCCCAAGTGCGTGCCTGAGATCCGCCAGCAGATCATTGACGGCAAGCTGCCCCACGAAGTGCTCTTGAATGAGAAGGTGGGCGAAATCAAGGCCCAGATCATCGAGCGCGATGGCAAGATCCTGATGGTGAAGGATTGCCCCAAGCACGGTCATTTTGAAGATGTCATGGCTATTGACAGCGAGTTCTTCCGCCATCTGGAAGAGGTCTTCCCGGGCCGCGACATCAAGGCGCATAACGACGACAAGCTGCACAACCACGGCACCTCGACCGTGACCCATGGCCGCGGTTCCGTCTTGACCATCGATCTGACCAACCGCTGCAACATGATGTGCGATCCCTGCTTCATGGACGCCAACCAGGTCGGCTTTGTCCATGAGCTGACGTGGGATGAGATCAAGACCATGCTCGACAACGCCATCTCCATCAAGCCGCGCCGCCAGATGTCGGTGCAGTTTTCTGGTGGTGAGCCGACGCTGTCGCCCTACTTCCTCGACGCCATCGCCTATTCCCGCAAGGTGGGTTACAACTCGGTCCAGGCGGCCACCAACGGCATCGAGTTTGCCAAGAGCAAGGAACTCTGCCGCGCCGCTGCCGAAGCCGGCTTGCGCTATGCCTATCTGCAGTTTGACGGCATCGGCAATGCAGCCAATTCACATCGCAAGGTCGGCAACCTGTTCGACGTTAAGCTGCAGGCTATTCACAATCTGCATGAAGCCGGCGTGGATATCGTCCCAGTCACCACCATCATCAACGGCATCAACAACGAGCAGGTGGGCCGCATTATCCAGTTCGCCCTCGACAACCCCAAAAAGATCAATTTCGTCAGCTTCCAGCCGGTTTCCTTCACTGGCCGTGACGAGGACGTAAGCGACGAGCGTCGCGTAGCCCAGCGCTACACCCTGAGCCACATGGCCCACGACGTCAAGAACCAGACCGGCCTGGGCGAGCCCACCCGCGACTGGTTCCCCATCAGCTTCATGAGCACCTTCTCCGATTGGGCTGACCTGGTTCACGGGCCTAATGCTGATTGGGGTCAGCTCTCCTGCGGATGCCATCCCAACTGCGGCATCGGCATGGCGCTGATGATCGACAAAGAAACCAAGGAAGCGGTTCCAGTAACTGCCTTCCTGAATGCGGATCGCCTGGCTAAAGACGTCGCCAAGGTGAACGACGCCGCCCGCGGCAAATTCCTTTCTGTGGTCGGGGTGACGTTAGCTCTGCTGCGCAACTACGATCCCACCAAGTCGCCTACTCATTTCAAGATCCTTGATCTGCTGCAGAAATTCGACAAGTGCTTCGGCGCTACCGGCCGCAACTACGGCAAGGTCACCGGCGACCGTACCATGGCAGACATTGAGCAACGTCGTGCCGATCGTTGGAACTTCCTCTTCATCGCCGGCATGTGGTTCCAGGATCTCTTCAACTACGACTTCCGCCGCACCGAGCAATGCATCATTCCCTATGCCACGCAGGAAGGCGAAATCTCCTTCTGCGCCTACAACACAGGCGTGGGCTGGCGCAACATCATCGAGAAGATGCACATGACGGCGACGCTCACCAAGTGGTACGAAGAGCACGGACGGCATGAAATCTTTGCCGGCGGCAAGAAGGTCGGTATGGGCAATGTCACCCACAACCTGGTTCTCAACCAGAACCATGTGGATGCAGCCGCCAACGACACCTTCGAGAAGTCGGGCATCGCCAAGAACGCGCGCGAAGAGAAGCTGAAGGCGCGTGACAACAAGATCAAGGCGGATGCAGAAAATGCGAAGATGGCTCGGCTCTACCGCGAGCATGTCCTGGGAGAGAAGCCGCAAGAAGGTTTCATTCCTCTCGACTCGTTGATCGCGCCGGCGCCAAAGGCGGCTCCCGCCACCAGCGAAGAACCGGTAATGGGCGACTAGTATCAGTTCAACCGCAAAAAAGGCTGCCTAACAATGGCAGCCTTTTTGTGCCCCAATGAGGAGCGATGCGCAAGTTCTGGATGACAACCCTCCTCGCTACCGTGATGGGCCTGAGCGGCTGCACCATTTACGGAGTTAAGAATCCGCCCACTCTCAAGTCGAGCACGAGCGCGGAGCAGTACGAGCGGATCTTCTGGACATCGGTAAAAGAAAAAAAGTGGCTGGCGCTTCCTGGCATGCTGGGCGCTAATGTGATGTACAGCACTGGCGGCAAGCTTCTCAGCAAAGATCAGGTCCAGCCTTATCTGCAGGGTCTCAACGTCGCCGATTTCAACATCACTCAAATGGTGGTCAAGCCAAACGGCCCCGACATGAGCCTGAGCTACACCTTGCAAATCTCCTCAGCCGGGGGCTCACCCCAAACCTACACGGCAATCAGCGTTTGGCAGCAAGTTGGTTCGGGTTGGATTCTCATCGCTCACACCGACCAACCGCAGGCATAAGGGAACCGCTTGTGGTTTCCTTCCCTGACCCTTTGCTGCGGTCCATAACCACCCTACCCTTTGTCATCTCGACCGGAGCGAAGCGCAGTGGAGAGATCTGCGGTATCCCTTTCCCTAAAACTCAGTCTCACAAGGACAAAAGCTCTAAAAGGCGACGTATTCTTTAGAAGTTCGCGTATCCTGCTCTTCGCGAAACATTTCCAAGAAAGAGCATCCACACAGAGATCTCTCCACTGCGCTTCGCTTCGGTCGAGATGACAAAGGGAGGAGGTGCGCCTCCAGAGAGACAAGTTGCTGAACAGAAACCGTTTTTCACTCCACCGCGATCCAACTGACTCCCCGAAAGGGAGTT
>CAVXRU010000009.1:0-384380 GCA_963763905.1 uncultured Acidobacteriaceae bacterium
CTCAGGAAGAGGTATCTTTCTCATTCGCTCGTTCATGGATGAGGTACACTTTCGACAATTACAGCCCGGCACTGAACTTACCCTCATCAAACATCTAGGAACCGCCCGTTCCGCAATTTAAGGAGGAGTATTCGTGAGCATGAAAATCAAGACCCGTCAGGTGGACGGGATCACCATAATGGATTGCAGCGGCCGCATTACTCTGGGTGAAGGCAGCGTACAACTGCGCGACGCCGTGAGAGATCTCCTCAGCAAGGGCTCCAAGCAGATCCTCCTCAACCTGGGCGACGTAACTTATATCGACAGCTCGGGCATCGGCGAGTTGGTCAGCGCCTTCACCACTGTGCGTAATCAGGGTGGAGACCTCAAGCTGCTCAACCTGACGAAGAAGGTCCACGACCTGCTGCAGATCACCAAGCTCTACACTGTGTTCGACGTCAAGGACGACGAAGCGAGTGCCGTAGCTTCATTTGCTCGCGCCTAAACCAGCTTCACACAGCTTCCCATCACAAAAAATGGCCCAGATCTCGAAAGCGAGACCTGGGCCACCTTCTTGTGCATCCCTCGCTTTAAAAGCTGACCTTGGGAACATTCTGCGCGCCTTCGCTCGCCTTGAAATAGTCGTTATTCACCTGGAAACCGCCCATCCCCGCCCAAATGCTGTTGGGAAACTGCTGGATGAAGGTGTTGTAGTCCTGAATATTCTGGTTGTAGCGCATCCTGGCTACGCTGATCCGGTTTTCCGTGCCGGCCAGCTCATCAGAAAGACGCTGGAAGTTGGCGTTTGACTTGAGATCCGGGTAATTCTCCGTCAAAGCCAGCAACCGTCCAAGAGCTCCATCAAGAGCGCCGTTCGCCTGAATGGTGGCTTTCGGGTCGCCATGCGCGTTCAATAGTCCGGCTCGCGCATTGGCGATGTCGCCAAATACCGTGGTCTCCTGCTTGGCGTAACCCTTCACCGTCTCCACCAGGTTGGGGATCAGATCCGCCCGCCGTTGCAGTTGATTATTCACTTCCGCCCAGGAGGAAGTAATCGTCTCCCTCTTTTGCACCATCTGATTCTTTGCGCTCACATAGCTGCCGAAGACCAGCAGCACCGCCAAAAAGATAACCACCAACGCCGCGATTGCTACCCAAAGCCCGCGTCTCATTCCAAAGTTCTCCTTCTCGTGTTTTCGTTAGCCTACCAACTACCCGAAGCCCCACCGCCGCCGGAGCTTCCCCCGCCAAATCCTCCGAAGCCGCCGTCGCCTCCTCCGCCGCCACCGCCCCAACCACCGCCGCCGCGGCCTCCCCCGCCACCGCCACCCAGAAACATGCCAATCAGGAAGCCGAGCAGTCCGGAACCGCCAAAGCGGGCCAGCACAAAGATAACCAGCAACAGAATAACGCCCAGCACCAGCAATTCGCCCAGGGAAAGCGGCCGTGGCTGCGGAGCAGAAGCATACCCGGGCCGGGGATCGCTATTCAGCGTGACACCCGCGTCCGCCGCGATCACGCCGGCAATCTGTCGCACCGCAACAGTAACAGCACCGTCGTAGTCGTTCTGTTGCAGATAGGGCACGATCTGCCTGCCGATATCCCCCACTCTGCCATCCGGCAAAATACCTTCCAGGCCGTAACCCACCTCGATACGATACTTGCGGTCGTTGATAGCAAAGATGAGAAGCAAGCCACGATCCGTGCCCTTCTTCCCTACTTTCCACTTATCTTCGAGGGCCGTGGCGAAGTTCTCGATGGGCTCGCCATCCAGCGACTTGACCGTGACGACTGCAATCTGCGCGTGGGCCTGGCGATCTACCTGCAGACACAAGTTATTGAGGTAGGCCTGAGTTGCGGGGGACAATACACCGGCAAGATCACTAACGTAGTTGGTGGGCTGGGGCAAATCCTGCACTCGCTCAGCCCATAATGGGCTAGACCAGGCGAACAGTAGTGCAAAGAGCGCAAGCAGGCATTTACGCATTGCCTCATTGTACCCAGACATAGTTGTGCCCGTTGCCGGGGGAACTTAAGCGAGCGCGCACAAGGTTTGAGACGGAAGTTTATTTACTTGCCAGGTTGATGTTCTGGTCTTTAGCCAGCTGCTGCGCCATCTGTAGATGCGGAGGGGCAATCAGCTGGCTGCCTTGAGTGGCGGCATCCTTGACCGCCGCATCCTGCCCCGAGGAAGCTTCCATTTGAAATTCGCTCAGATCCTGCTTGTGGTCCTTGACCATATCCTTGATGTAAGCCTGGTCATAAGCGGATCCGGAGAGCGCCTGCAATTTTGCCATGATCTGCTTGTCCTTCTTCGAAGGCTCAGTCGGAACCGCCACTCCGACTTGTTGCGCGACAGGCTTCATCTGATCGCCCAACCTGGTATGGTCATCGATCATTTTCTGGGCAAACTGCTTCACCTGGTCGTTGTTGCTTTTCTGCAGTGTCAGTTGTCCCAGCTGAACTTCTGGGGGCTGCAGCGCATTCTTCACGAACAGCCTGTCCACAGGGGAAGCCTCCCCATTCGTTTGAATGCCATTCATCTGGGGATTCATGGAGGGACTGCCGACCCTGGTTGCTGGCTGCCTGCAGGACCGGTTGACGGTTGTGTCACCTGCGCCATGCCCATGCTGCCGCAAAGCAGGACCGCACCGGCGACGGCTATGGTGGCTACCGCAAATTGGGGGAAGATTCATGTTTTACTCCTCCGTATGTGAGATGCGCCAAGGCGGCCGCGCAAAAAACCCCTTTTGACCCCTTACGCAGCAGTTCCTATATCCTTTGATATATATGACTTCGTCGATTGTTGCTCAACCACCGGCCGCCCGCCGCCAGTCAACCGTGAACACTTTCCATGGCCACCGGTTGACGGATGACTACGCGTGGCTGCGAGAAAAGACCAGCCCGGAGGTGATTGCATTTCTCGAACAGGAGAATGCCTACACCAAGGCTGTTATGAAACCTACCGAGGAGCTGCAGGCCAAGCTGTACGGCGAGATGCTCAGCCACATCAAAGAGACGGATGTATTGGTTCCTTTTCGCGACAAGGATTATTTCTATTACTCGCGCACCGAAGAGGGTGCACAATATCCCATCTATTGCCGTAAGCATGGTTCGCTCGAGGGAAAAGAAGAGGTAATCCTCGACATGAATCAGCTAGCAGTCGGTGAAGCATTTATGGCGCTGGGCGCGCTCACCGTTTCCGATGATGGTCATCTGCTCAGCTATTCGACCGATACCACCGGATTCCGCCAATACACCTTGCACATAAAAGATCTGCGTACGGGTGAAGTCCTCGCCGACCAGGCAGGGCGAGTCGGGTCCGTGGTCTGGACGGCTGACAACCGCACGCTCTTTTACACCGTAGAAGATGAAGAGACCAAGAGACAGTTTCAGTTTTACCGCCACGCAGTAGGAGAACCCCAGGATAAGGATGCGCTGGTTTACGAAGAAGCGGATGAACGCTTTAATGTGGGCGCAGGACGTACTCGCGACGGCAAGTACATCGTGCTCGAGAGTGCCAGCCATACAGCCAGCGAAGAACAGTTTCTACCCGCTGCCGATCCCCAGGGGAGTGGACGCTGATCGAACCGCGGCGCGAGAACATCGAGTACTACTCTGACCACCGCGAAGGGCTCTGGTACATCCGGGTCAATGACACAGCCAGGACCTTCCGCCTGGTCACCGCTCCGGTCGCCACTCCGGGCCGCGCCTATTGGCGCGAGTTGATCCCGCATCGCGAAGACGTAATGCTTGAAGAGCTGGAGCTCTTTCAATCCTTTGCCGTGCTGGTAGAACGGTCCAATGGCCTGCCACACTTGAAGGTCAGGTTTTTCGACAACAAGGGCGGCCTTCACTGGACCGTCGCCCGAGATTACATTTCCCGAGCCTACCTACAGCGCCCATCCCCACGTTAACCGGGAATTCGTAACCGATACTTTTCGTTATGGCTATCAGTCACTGGTTTCGCCTACTTCCGTCTACGAATACAACGTGCGCAGCGGCCAATCGACCTTGTTGAAAGAGCTGGAAGTGCCGGGAGGGTTCGATCGCTCGCTATATCGCTCGGAACGACTGTTCGCCACCGCCCCGGACGGGACGCGGATTCCCGTCTCCATCGTCTACCGCAAAGACAAGAAGGGCAGCGCCGCCAACCCTCTCTACATTTACGGTTACGGTTCTTACGGCTATTCCCTTCCGGTGAGTTTTAGTTCCAACCGGCTTAGCCTGCTCGACCGCGGGTTCGTCCTGGCGTACGCGCATATTCGAGGCGGGGGCGATATGGGCAAGCCATGGCATGATGCCGGGCGTTTGATGAACAAGATGAATACTTTCACCGATTTCATTGCGGTGACTGAATACCTGACGGCCCAGGGTTATGGAGACCCGGGCCGTGTGGCCATGGAAGGCGGCAGCGCCGGCGGACTGCTGATGGGCGCTGTGGCCAACATGCGGCCCGAGCTCTACCGCGCCGTTCTCTCTCATGTGCCGTTCGTAGACGTAATGAACACCATGCTTGATCCAACACTGCCGTTGACTATCGGAGAGTATGAGGAGTGGGGAGATCCGAACCAGCCGGACGCTTTCGTCTACATGCTGCAGTACTCGCCCTACGATAACCTGGACCGCAAGGCCTACCCGGCAATGCTGGTAAAGACGTCGTTGCATGACAGCCAGGTCATGTACTGGGAACCGGCCAAGTACGTTGCCAAACTGCGGACACTGAAGACCGACGAAAACTTGCTATTGCTCGAGACCAACATGAGTGCGGGGCACGGGGGCGCCTCCGGCCGCTACGATTACTTGAAGGAGATAGCCCTCGACTACGCCTTCCTGCTGCAGGAACTGGGTTCGGCCTAGCAAAGTCTCGAACGACACTTCCAGAAGGAGCATCCACACAGAGATCTCTCCACTACGCTGCGCTCCGGTCGAGATGACAAAGGGGCGGGTAGCGCTTCCATGGAGAGTAGTTGCTAAATGGAAGACCCTTTTCATCACCCGGGCGGAGCCAACTGATTTCTTTTCCGCAACTTCTCTCTCTCGAGGCGCCGCCCTTCCCTTTGTCATCTCGACCGAAGCGCAGCGTAGTGGAGAGATCTCTGTGTGGGGGTTCCTCTTGGAAATGTTGTTCGACGAAAACAACGGCCCGCGGCAAAGCCGCGAGCCGTCTTGTGTGAAGGAAGGGACTAGTGTCGTTCGTGTTCCCCACCGCCGCCGTTGGGATGAGATTCGTTGTGCGGTTGCGCGCCACCCTGATGCGCGGGCTCAGAAGAGTGCGCTTGCGGCGCAGCTTGGTAATGCGTCTGCGGAGCAGGCTGGTAATGCGTTTGATTGTTGGCAGGCGCTTTATAAGCCGCATTGTTGTTGTACGTCCGGACGATTATTAGCAGCCGTGTTGTACGCCGGCCGGTTGTTGGTGTTCACCGCCGCATGATTAAAGTTTGCCGACGTCATGGGACGGCTTACCGCCGCATTCGCGGGCCTTCCACCGTTCTCAGACGCAAAATTCGCCCGGTTGGTGCTGGCGAAATGCTCGTGCGACATCTGTTCATTCGTCGCCTGCACGTGCTGTTCGCGCATCGCCGCCTGCTCCTGGGCGCCCGGCCGGGCGTTGATCCCGTTGGGCCCGTTGAAGCTGGTCCGGTTGATCACGGTCGTATTGCGAATAACCGTTCTATCGATATACGTGTTGTGGACAATGGTGGTGTTTACGTGCATCACCGCGGTGTTATAGGCGAAATGTCCGCCTTCCCAGCGGCCGCCGAAGAACCCCACACCGCCGTAGCCGAAGCCATAGTTCACTCCACCGTAAAATCCGACGTGGGGTCCCCAGTATCCGGCATGCCAGAGGTAAAGGCCGCCGCCGAAACCCCAATAGCCAGGGGTCCACAGAACTCCAGGCCGTGGAGCAAGCACCCAGGTTCCCGGAACCCAGAAGTAGCCCGCGTCGCCATAGGCCCAGTATCCGGGAGTCCAGAGGTATCCTTCTCCGGGGCAAACCGGCTGCGCGTACACCGGAAGAATGGGTGGAGCGACCGTAATGGAAACAGAAACGCCCGCAAACGACGAAGCTGGCACAACAGCCACCAGTAATGCGAGGAACAGAGTTCTTAAAGCTCGAATCGTACGCATAGCATCGCTCCTTGCTTTTCCGCGGCAAAATGCCTAGGCGGTAAGCGTGGCCGGATAATGACCGGCCCGACTGTATGAACGCTTCACCCCGGAATATGTTGCTGGCAGGTGCAGCACAAGGTAACCGGGCAGATTGGTTGCTCAAAGGAGGGTACCGACCAAGGATGTAGGTGGCTATCCCACGTTTGCTGCAAGGAGCCTGGGTAACTAAAGAGAATCAACGCCGGTTGCTACCCCCAAGCAGAGATCCGAGTACCCCGCGGACGATCTGGCGCCCCACCGTGCTGCCCAGCGTACGTGCCGCGCTCTTGGCTACCGTCTCTATCAGGCTATCCCCGCGGCGCCCTCCGGAGGAACCTGAGCCCATGGACAAAAGCTCCCCATACCAGGGAGTCGTTTTTGCGCCAGGCTGTTGATTCGAAACTGGTTGCGAGGCGTTCCCCGTAGTGCGGGCCTTTAACAGCTCATAGGCCGATTCGCGATCGACCGCCTTTTCGTACACCCCGGCCACCAGGGAATCGCGCATGATCTGCTGCCGCTGTTCGGGCGTGATTGGCCCTATCTGGCTGCGTGGCGGGCAAACCAGGGCGCGTTCGACCACCCCGGGCGTACCCTTTTCGTCCAGAAACGAGACCAACGCCTCGCCCACCCCCAGCTCCAGGATCACCTGTTCCACATTAACCGCGGGATTGGCGCGAAAGGTCTGCGCCGCCGCCTTGACCGCTTTCTGGTCCCTGGGGGTAAACGCCCGTACCGCATGCTGAACCCGATTGCCCAGCTGGCCCAGAATGCCGTCGGGAACATCGATGGGGCTCTGGGTAACGAAGAAAACCCCTACCCCCTTGGAACGCACCAGGCGAACCACCTGGTGGACCTTGTCTTCGATCACTTTGGGCAAATCGGAAAAAAGCAGGTGGGCCTCGTCGAAAAAGAACACCAGCTTCGGCTTTTCCGGGTCGCCCACTTCCGGCAGGCGTTCAAACAGCTCGCTCAGCAGCCACAACAGGAACGTGGCATAGAGTTTGGGCGAGTTAATCAGCTTATCGGCCGCCAGGATGTTCACCACGCCGTGACCCTGGGTGTCGGTCTGCATCAGGTCGTCAAGGTTAAGCGCCGGCTCGCCCAGAAACTTTTCCCCACCCTGCTGCTGTAACGCGAGCAGTCCCCGCTGCATGGCTCCCACGCTGGCGGCAGAGATGTTGCCGTACTGGGTTTGAAACTGTTTGGCATTGTCCGCCGCGTACTGCAGCATGGCCTGTAGATCTTTCAGATCGAGAAGGAGCAGACCCTGGTCATCGGCGATCTTGAAGACGGCGTTCAGCACCCCGGCCTGGGTTTCGTTCAGATTCAACAGCCGGCTGAACAGCAGAGGTCCCATTTCCGAGACCGTTGCCCGAACCGGGTGTCCTTCTTCCCCAAACACATCCCAGAGCGTCACCGGGCATCCGGCGAAGGAGAAATCCGTCAGGTTAAGCTTCTTGACCCGGTCGGCAATCTTCGGGTTGTCGACCCCAGGCTGGCTGATACCGGAGAGGTCTCCCTTGACGTCGGCAGCGAACACCGGGACGCCGATGCGGCTGAACGCCTCCGCCATCACCTGCAGGGTTACCGTCTTCCCGGTACCAGTTGCTCCGGCGATCAGGCCGTGGCGGTTCGACATGGCCGGCAGGAGGTAGAGCGGTATTTCGCTCTGAGCAATCAGCAGTGGATCGGGCATGATCGAGATTCTATGGATGGCCCGAATATGGCGCAAATAGCAAGCGCCCGTGAGCTGTAGCTCACGGGCGCGCTGAAGAGCAGCCCTCCCCCAGAACTGATCCTCGTGGATGACATTAACGTCGCCTAAGCGGTTTGGCTACATCACGCCCGTTATCCGCGACGGTTACCTGCCGCCTGGTTACCCTGCCTGCCCTCGGGAAGGACATTTGTGTGATAAACCCTTGTGGTACCCGCGATGACCCTTCTCCGCTGCCTGTACGCCCTGACGATCTTCCTGAGTGCCTTTCTCCTCTTGGTGGTGGAACCCATGGCAGCCAAGCAGCTGCTCCCCACCCTGGGCGGCTCCTCCGCGGTGTGGACTACCTGCCTGGTCTTCTTTTCCGTCGTTCTTTTACTCGGCTACCTCTATGCGCACTGGATCTCGTCCCTGTTCGACCCCAAACAGCAGGCAGTGATCCACATCCTGATCTTGACCATGGGGCTGTTGACCCTGGGAATTCGTATCCAGCCCGGCCCCGCGGCGGTGAGCTACCATCCTGCCCTGACAGTCTTTCGCGTGCTTGCCACGGTCATCGGGCTACCCTACCTTGCTCTTTCTTCCACCACTCCATTGCTGACTGCCTGGTATGCGGGCAGCTTCGAAGGAAGATCCCCCTACCGGCTGTTTGCGCTGTCGAATTTTGCCTCCCTGCTCGCCCTTGCCAGCTACCCATTGTTCATCGAGCCCGGCCTCACCATGAAGCAGCAAACGGGGTGGTGGAGTGGAGGTTTCCTGGTCTTTGCCGTGCTCTGCGGGGCCATCGCCTGGCAGGGCCGTCGACGGTCTGTTACCGCCACGGCAGAGAAGGCGGGCCTGGCCGGCCGCCCGGAGCCCTTTTGGTTCTTGCTCGCCCTGGGCGGCGGCATGATGCTGACGGCCGTCACCAGCCACATGAGCGCGAACATTGCTGCTATTCCCCTGTTATGGCTCCCGCCGCTGGGTTTGTACATGCTGACGTTCATTCTGGCCTTCCAGGGAGCCTGGAAGCCGCTTCGCCAATCGATGCTGCGCTGGGTGTTGGTAGCGGTGGCCTCCATGGCGTACGCACTGCGGGATATTCGCACTATCCTGCCCATTGCGGTGAGCCTCCCTCTGTTCCTGATTGCTTTATTTCTTTGCTGCTTTTTCCTTCATGGTGAGCTCTATGAGCGACGCCCTGTCACTGCCGGCATGACCAGGTTTTATCTCGTCGTCGCCAGCGGCGGTGCAGCGGGGACTCTGCTGGTAGGAGTGATCTTTCCCCTGGTTCTGCGTGCCAATTACGATCTCGCGTGCACCCTGGTGGTGGTCTCGCTGATCGCCCTGGCGGCGACCTGGCAAGACGGTTGGGGCGTGCGCATGATCTGGATGGCGGGTGCGGTCGCATCGATCGTGGTCTTGAGCACCCAGGTGCACCAATACGACGATGATGCGGTCGCCCTGATGCGCAACTTCTACGGCACCTTGCGAGTCAGGGAGTCGCACCTGCCACCGCAGTCTGACACCGACCGCCAGCTCTTGAATGGAACCATCGAGCACGGCGCGGAGTGGTTTGCTCCCCAGTTCCTGGGGCAGCCCCTGACGTATTACGCACCCGACTCCGGCCTTGGTTTGGCGATGCGGCTCTGCTGTGGGGCAGGCGTGAAACGGGTAGGTGTAATCGGATTGGGAACGGGTACCGTTGCGGCCTATGGCAATCCCGGGGACGCAGTCCTCTTTTACGAGATCAATCCACTGGTAGAAAGGCTGGCGCGGCATTGGTTCACGTTCCTGCACGATAGTCCTGCGCGCATTGAGGTGATCCTGGGAGATGCCAGGCTCTCCCTTGCAGCCGAGAAGCCGCAGCATTTTAATGTAATCGTAGTGGATGCTTTTTCCGGGGACGCGATCCCCGTCCATCTCCTGACCAGGGAGGCGCTGGCCCTTTACCGGCGGCACTTGGAGCCCGGCGGTGTGATCGTCTTCCACGTTTCCAACCAGTACATCAATCTGGAACCGGTCGTGGCGGCGATCGCCGGAGATGCAGGAATGAAAGCCATGTCTGTCCACTCGCGGGGTGACGAACAGAATGGGTTCTACTATGCGGACTGGATCCTGGTAACCGCAAATGACACGCTATTGTCACAACCAGAGATCGTCAACAACGGTTTCCCAACTCCGCTGCAAGCGAATGTAAGACTCTGGACCGACAACTACAGCAGCGTCTTCCCCTTGCTCAAGTGGCACAGCAAATAGCTACTCCCCGAAATTGATCTGCAACCCAAACCGCGCGACCCGCGGCGACGCCAGCGTGAGCAGGGGCGTCTTCCCCGCTTGAATCGCTTGATCAAACAGATTGTCTCCGGCCGCAAACGCCTCCAAATGGCGCCCAAAGTTGTGGGAAGCGTAAGCACCAAAGCGGAAGTAGCTATGCAGCAGATACTGGTTGGCATCATCGTCGAACTGTCGTCCGCTGATACGGCCCTGCAAGCTGAGCAAACCCCACCGACGGCGCGTCAAGTCCACCTGGGTCGTCGCCATGTTGCGCGCCACCTGGGGAATCCAATTACCCACCAGGGCCGGCTCCTCCGCATTGCTGGTCACAGTTGCATTCGCGTACTGATACCCTCCCTGGATACCCACCCAACTCGCCGGCCTGGCGGCGAAGTCGAGCGACACTCCCCGGCTTTCAATCTGCCCCAGGTTCTCGCGCTTAAGCAGCGTGCTGGTAGGCGTAGTAACCAACGTCAGGGCAGTGATCGGCCGATTGATCTGCGTCCAGAAATAGCTCACCCGAACAGTGGACCCGATCTGCGGCAGGTCGGCATGCACTCCCGTTTCCCAACCCGTTGCCCGCTCCGAACGCAGATCGGGATTAGGCAATGTGGTCTGCGAACCGACCTGCCCGGTGCGATAAAGCTCGTTCTCCGTCGGCCCGCGGTATGCTCGAAACGCCGACGCATTCAGCGCCAGGTTCGTCGTCAGGCGCCGCGTAATCCCGATGCGGGGATCGAACACCGTCTCGTTCAACTGAGGCAATTGAATCGGGGCGGTAGCAGTCTTGTATTGGCTGGCATCGAAGTTGGAGAAGTGATCCACCCGGGCCGAACCGCTTATGGTCCACGCCGGCGGGGTGAACAGCACCTCACCATACACCCCGCTCTGACGCTGCCGGGCCGTGGTGTTGATGTATCCCTTCGAGGTGGGATACATCGTTTCGTAATCGGCCGCCCGCACATCATGGATATCTGCGCCGGCCAGCAGCAAAAGATGTGTGCCCACCGGCTGGCGCCAGTGTCCAGCCGCCCCCATCTCATCCGCTGGGTCTTTCCCGATGCGGGTCAACGTCTCCGCGGTGCGCGCGGCATTGACTGTGGAGAAGGTCTGCGAATAGTGCTCGTTGTCGCCGAACAGACGCACCACCAGGTTGCTCCAGTCCGCACCCCCGGCGAACCGCCACAGGCGAGTGCTGTTGATCTGGACCGGGGTGCCGTTATGGCGATTTTCGTTCAGGACACCGCCCCTTATAAAAACCCGGCCATCGTGGCTCAGCGCGTGATCGAACTCCGTCAACGCATTTTGCGCGTGCACGTTCGACGGCTGATCGATTGGACCGCGGAAACTCGGGGCAATCAGGATATAGCCGTCCGTAGCAATGACCTGTCCGCTTGCCAGGCCCGACCATTTGCCCAGTTTTAAAATTCCCAGCGCCGAGTCATCCGTTGTCTGCTCCGAACCGTAGCTGGTGGACACTTGAAAGCGATTCGCTTCGGGCTTGACTGGGACAATGCTGATCACACCCCCAATGGCGCTCGAGCCATACAGATCAGACCCTCCCCCACGCACCAGCTCAACCGAATGGATGGAAGGTGGAGGCAACTCCTCCCAGTGGATCCAGCCGCCGAAAGGATCGTCGATCGGAATCTCGTCAAACAGCACCAGTGAGCGGCTGGCTGCGGTCGATCCCAGGCCGCGCAGGGAAACCCCCTCCGTTGTTGGGTTCGCTACCAGCGAACTGGTACGGCGAAAAAGCTCAAACCCGGGAACCTGGCGCAGCTTGTCATCGAGCGAAATCCCCGCCGCCTGGCGCAACTGCTGGGTGGTGAGAAGCCGTGTGCTGGAGGGGCTGTCACCCGAAGCCAGGGGAGACCTGTAGGCGGTAACCGTAACGCTCTCCATCGGGTGTTCCAACAACACCTGCACGGGAGAGGGACCCTTCAGGTCGACCGAGGTTGGCTCGAAGTGGGCGGCTGCGATCTGCACCCGGCCTGAGCCTGCGGGCACGGTGAAGCTGCCGTCGGTGGCTGTAGTCGCCAGCAACTCCCCTCCACTCCCGAGAATCTGCGCCCCAGCCACTGGCTGATTGCGTGCATCGACCACGTTGCCGGTGATGCTGGCCTGCTGCGCCAAGCCTCCTGGTAACAGCAAAAACAATCCCAGCAGGATCAAGGCACAGCAGCGAACGCGAAAATCGGAAGCGGCGTTTCGAGGCTTCAAATATTCCCTTTCCTTCCGTTGCTATATGCTTACCACGACTGTTGCCCGGAATTGTATGGTCAAGAAATCGAGCCAACCTTCCCGCTTGCGTGCGTTAACAGAAATTTGTCTGGCATTACCCGAGACAACACGGGAGGACAAGGCATCGCACGCTGCCTTTCTGGTCCGCAAAAAGACGTTCGCTTACTACCTGAACAATCATCATGGGGACAACATCATCAGCGTTTGTTGCAAGGTCCTGCCAGGTGAGAATCGTTTCCTTGTTGAATCCGGGCCGGACCGGTTTTACCTGCCCGCATACATCGGATCACGAGGGTGGATCGCTCTCCGCATGGATCGTGCGGCGCTGAATTGGGCCGAGGTGAAGGAGCTGGTTCATGGCAGCTATTTGCAGACGGCGCCGAAAAAACTCGCTTCCCTTGTGAAGCATTGAAGTTCACTTCAGTGACTGCCGAAGAAACCGCAGGTCCTCCACTGCTTCCACGGGACTTTGCGTTCGGGCGAGGCGCACTGCAGATCCCTCGGCTTCGCTCGGGATGACAAGGGGAGAGTGATTACTCACCTTAAAGTCTGCGAGTCGGATCGGGAGCTCTTCTGCGCCATCCGACTCGCGGAATTGTAAGTCAGTAACGGCTATCGCCTTGTCATCCCGAGCGCAGCCGAGGGATCTGCAGTGCGCCTTGCCCGGACGCCAAAATCCCGTGAAAGCAGAGAAGGACCTGCGGTTTCTAACCCCGGCCGTCTTATTTCAATTCCTCAAACAATTTTTCGCCTTCTCCTGGAGCAAGAAAGCGATTGGACTCGACACCATGCTGGCGAGTGTAGAGATCGTGATAACGGCCCTGGAGAGCGTATAGGGTGGAGTGCGTACCACGTTCCAAAATGAGGCCGCCCTCGACCACCAGGATCTGGTCCGCCCTGCGAATCGTTGACAAGCGGTGGGCAATGACAAACGTAGTCCGCCCCTGCATCAGGTAACTGAGCCCGTTCTGAATCATCGCTTCTGATTCCGAATCGAGCGACGAAGTCGCCTCATCGAGAATAAGAATGCGTGGGTCAGCCAGAATGGCGCGCGCGATCGAGAGGCGCTGGCGCTGGCCGCCCGATAGCTTGACTCCCCGCTCGCCAACAATGGTGTCATAGCCTTCGGGAAAGCGCAGCGCGAACTCGTCGACCCGGGCGATCGCGCAGGCATTGAGAAATTGCTCTTCTGTCGCATTCGGACGAGAGAAGACCACATTCTCGCGAATGGTGCCGTCGAACAGAAACGACTCTTGCAGGACCACGCCCAACTGGCTGCGATAGCTATTAAGGCGCACCGTGGAAAGGTCAATGCCGTCGACCACGACCTGTCCCGACGTAGGTTCATGAAACGCGCAGATCAGGCTGATGATCGTAGATTTCCCCGATCCTGAAGAGCCCACCAGAGCGGTGACCGTGCCGGGACGGGCATGAAAGGAAATTCCGTGCAGGACGGGCTTGTCGGCCTCGTACGCGAAGTGCACGTCCTCGAATTTCACATCGCCGTTAATCGGTCCCAGGGTGACGGTCCGTTTGGGATCGCCGTCTTCTTCTCTCTCTGCCAGGATCTCGCTGGTGCGGTCAAGCCCGGCGATGGCCTCTGTCAACTGGGTGCCGACGTTCACCACCTGGAACACGGGGGCCACCATGAAAGCCAGGAACATGGTGTAAGTGAAATAGTCTCCCAGGGTGATCTTGTGGGCCATTTCCTGGTGGGCGCCGAGCCACATCACCGTAGCGCCGACGACGCCCAAAATGGCGGTCGCGGCCAGCGAGAGCAATGAGGTGGCGGTCAGCGAGCGGACCACATTTTGGTAAAGCCGTTCCACTCCCTTAGCGAACACTCCGGCTTCGCGATCCTCCGCATGGTAACCCTTCACCACCCGCACGCCGCCCAACGATTCCGTCAGGCGCCCGGTCACCTCCGCATTGATTTTGCCGCGCTCGCGGAAGATAGGACGAATCACGCCGAACGCTTTGCGCAGAATCAGAACAAACGTCAATACAAACGCGAAGGAGATGAGCGTAATACTGGCGCTGATGCGCATGAGGATGAAGAAGGCCAGGACAGCGGTAAGCACGCCGCCCACAAAGTCAACCAGGCCGGTACCGATCAGGTTGCGCACCCCTTCCACGTCGGTCATGATGCGCGACACCAGCACGCCTGTGCGGGTAGCGTCGTAGAAGCTCACGGAGAGACGGCCGATGTGTGCCTGCACCTGCATGCGGAGGTCCGCGATGAGCCTTTGGGCGGCCTTCGAGAGCAACTGCGTGAGCGAAAAAGATGTGATTGCCTGGATGGTCGTCGCCAGCAGAACTGCGCCCACAATTAAGGGTAGTTTCTGTGCCTGGTGTTTGATCAAAACGTTGTCCACGAGGAACTTGGTGGACGCGGGCAGAACCAGCCCCGAGACACGATTGATGACCATTAACACGAAACCGAACGCCAGCAGCCACCGGCGCGGCTTGACCAGCGTCCAGATTTCCGGCAGCACCTTGCGCAGGGGAGGCCGTTTCTTCTTAGCCTCTTCGCCGGCAGCACCACTGCGTCCCCGGGTTGACCGTTCGGCACGCAGGGACATCCCTGCCCCGGCGCTGGATCGCATACTCACGCTGTAAAAGGCCCCCTAGACTCTCGAGCGGCGCGCAGCAATAAACGAACGCACACAGAGTAGTACATAGATGAGCATAAGGCCGGACATCGCTGCTTTTTCTTCCACGGCTGCCCGATAGGGAAACAACTTACCTTTGACAAGCTCCACCACCTGGATCAACGCCGGAGCGGTGGCCAGGAAGCCAAGCAGGCCCACCGTAACCGCAATGTGCATGAACAACATGCGCCGCCGGCTATCGGGGGTTTCGGCCAAGCTGCCGAAGGTAGCGAGCAGTATGCCGAAGGCAACTGGAATCAGTGAGGTAGGAAATTTGTGGCCGGTGAGAACGAAGCTCGCGCCGCCAAGGATGATGAGAAGAACACCAAAAAGAACGGTAACTTTCGCCATTAGGGGCAGACGCCTCCGAAAAGCTCAAACCTCATAGCAGCGCCAAAGCTCGTCAAGGTCGAGGGTGAAACCTTCGACCGGCCCTTGCCCGCGCACGGTATTTCCAGATTCGATAGCTGTCTCGCTGCCAGGTACATAAACGTAGACCTTCTTCTGATGAGGGTCGATCAACCAACCCAGAGTAGCGCCATTCTCGATCCAGCGTTCCATCTTTTGCTGGGCCTTGGCTACGCTATCCGACCGCGAGAGCAACTCGACAACAAAGTCGGGGCAGAGGCGGGGGAAACCCGTCAACTCATCCTTGGTCAATCCCTTCAGTTTGTCCGGCAGAACGTAAGAGGCATTGGGGTTCATCATCGAACTATCCGCAAGGAAGAAACCGCAGCTGGAACCGAACATCCTTCCCTGCCTGTGGGTGTTCCACCACGAGCGGAGCTGAAAAGTGATTTCTGAGTTTCCCGCGCCGGTAAGACATCCGGCAGGTGGGTGCATCAGGATCTCCCCATCTCGCGTTCGCTCAAACCAGAACCAGTCGCTGGCAACGCACACAGTTTCTAACTCAGCGTCGGTCAAGGGAGGGTCTACGATCAGGCTGCGTGGCGTTTCCGCGTCAATGGGAAGAAGAGCAGACACAATGCCAATGTTAACAGCCCTAGACGTCGATCTTGCCTTCTACGGTCAACAGCTGATCCAGGATCTCCTGCACGATCTTCTGCGGCGGACCTTCCGCATCGACGCGCATGAGATCGGGGGTAACCTCAAGCGTATCGAGTTGGCTCCGCAACAGGTCTGGATTCATGTAATGGTTCTTGCGCCCCTTGAGGCGCTCTTCGAGCACCGGTTGGGGGACATCGAGCAGGATAAAGCGAATGTTGACCGAGGGAATCTGCGGAGTGAGCATCTCGCGGTAACTTTGCTTTAACGCGGAGCAGCCCAGGATGCCGCTGATTCCCGCTTCGTACCAGCCCAGCAGCAATGCGTGCAGGGTCTCGAGCCACGGCTCCCGATCCTCATCGGTCAGTGGAATACCGGCGTGCATCTTCGCCTTGTTCGCTTCGGAATGGAAGTCGTCTGCGTCGGCAAAGCGCCAGCCAGTCTCCGCGGCCAGCAGTTTGCCAATCGTAGTCTTACCGGACCCGGTCACTCCCATGAGCACGAGAATCATTGCTTCCTTTTATATCAGCGAGTGAAACACGCAAAGCTTATTGAGCAACGGCTTGCTTGATGTCGTCAACCACGGCAGAGGGTGTCCAGTCATTCGTCGGATACCAGCGAAATATCTTGCCACTGGGCGCAATGACCGCGGTGGAAAGAGAGTGGGTGAGGGTATTGCCGCTGCCCGGGGTCACAGCTACGTCAAAGAACTGGTCGACGGCGTCCAGTTCCGCAGCGGGCGGAACGGCAAAATCCCAGTGAGAAAAAGCCTGGCCGCTGGATCCGCCGATATAGGCGTTGCCGTAGCTGCGCAGCACCTTGGGCGTGTCATGTTCCGGGTCAAAGCTGACGCTCAGCAAATGGGTTTTGCTATAGAGCTCAGGGTCGGCGGCCAGCTGCTGTTGGATGTCAGCGAAGTTGCGGCTCATGCGGATACAGTACTCGGGCAATGGGCAGCGGGTGTAAATGAAGGTGACCAGCAATGCTTTGCCGCGAAATTGATCGACGCCGATCGTCTTGCCGCTCTGATTGATAAATTTGAAATCAGGCACCGTCTGCCCAGGCGCCGGGACGTTGTAGAGCTTATCTGGCTTGTAGTCCGGTTTCGCCTGCGCGGTTACATCGATCTGGTCCAGCACGCTGGAATCGGTTGAGACTCGCAGCCGGGCAGTGACGTGGTCCCCGCGGTGAAGCTCGGTAGCAACTCCGGGCTGGGCAAGTTTATAGGGCATGGTCATGGCGCCCATGAGCCCGGGAATGGCTTCTGTATCGATGGTGACAACCCCTTTGGCGGCATCGGACGAAACCACAATCCCTCTGAGCTGGTAAGTGGCGCCGGTAGGCTGCGGCTCTACCGCCGGTGGTTCGCTTTGACATCCTTCGAGACCAACCAGTAAGCAGAGGATGAGAACAATTGTGAGTGCCCCCGGACTAGAAATGAAACCGGTATCGTACCTCGCCATAAATTTGCCGTGGATCGTTATAGTGAAATCCTCCAAACGTAAGGCTGTTGTCCAACAACCTCCGAGTATTCGCAACATTCTGCGCATGCACCGACACAGAAAAATTCTCACCGATTTCCTTGCCCAAAGACAAATCGGCAGACACATGCCCGGGGAGATAAGCCCCGGTAAACGGGGCGGAAGGGGAGCTATTACCTCTCCCCGTTGTTGCCTAGGTAGTTGAATTTGTTTGCGCTCGCTTCCGCCTTCTTAGACAGGGCCCGGCCCTTTAATAGTTGAACCGGTAGCGAACCTCCCCGTAAATTTGCCGTGGATCATTCCAGTGAAAACCGCCGAAAGTCAAACTGTTATCCAGTTGCACCCGGCGGTTTGCCACATTGATTGAGTTCGCGGAAACCGTAAATTTTTCCCCGAACGTCTTCCCGATTGCCAGATCGAGGGTCGTGTGTCCTGGCAGATAATCCCCGGGATACTGTGCCTGTGGCGTCCCCACCAACCCATTGGTAAAGCCCGAGCCATAGTACACATTGGCTGAGGCGTAGGTCTGCCAGGGCAGACTGCTGTTGAAGCCCACGTTCAAGGTGTTTCTTTGATCATGATCTACCGGCGAGAGCCCCGGTGGGATATCAAGCGGGCATGCCTCGGTGACCGGGACCGGGCAGATCAGGCCTCCGGTGATGGGCGAGGTCGCCTGCGCGATCTGGTTTGCATACGCCAGGTGAAACTGGCCATGATGGAATACGTCCGGAGAGCGCAAGGTGAGTGACCACCCTTGAATTTGGGCATAAGACCAGGTGATCGGCCAAAAAATATTCGATTCTCCAATGTTATTGTGATCCAGCCAGTTCTCCGCCCGGGTTTCATAGTTATTCGCGCTGAGTGTCCAGTTGCGGAACGGAATCGTAACTCCGTACTGCCATTGGATGTCCCGCTCACCATGGAGAGGAGAAAAGGTAAAGCCTTGGGGGAGGGCGAGATTGAGTAGAGGGCATGTGGAGAACGGGTCCTACCGAGCCGTTGGCGCCGGGGCCGTTGTCGCTGCAAGCCGTCGCCAGTGGCGGAGCTTGATAGTAATAGCCATAGAAACCGTTAACGACCCAGTTCAGGCGGGGAATCTTCAACGCCGCGCCGAAGCGCGGATCGGTAGCGTTTTCTGAGATGGAAGCATTGAACTGCGTCAGGCGAAGGCCGGCGATTAGGGTAAACCAGGGAGTGATCTTGAATTTGTCATTGATGAACTCGGAAACTACCCCGCCATTGACCCCTATGGAAGAAGAGGGAACATTAGGCGTACCGTCGGTATATACATTGTTGAAGTAGTTGTGTTGGTGTTGAAAAAATCCGTACACGCCGGCTTGAAGATCATTCTTCCAGAAGTTATAGTTCAAGGCCGTCTGCATACCCACGTAGTTGGCATCCTGATTGACTGAGGAGATGACAGGATAGTCGTTGGCTCCGCCTTTATAGTCGGCTCCGTTGTAGTGGTAGAACGGAGAGACCGTCAGGAGCGTATTGGGGTCGAACGTGTGGACCCAGGAAAAGGTGGCATAGCCATCGGGCTCGATTTCGGCGTCGTGCAGGCCGCTCGACGGATATACCTGGTTTCCGATTGAGTTGGGGTCAGGATCGATGGGAATCTGGTAATAGTCCCGGCGAAGCGAGGTCACCAGGCGATACTGGTTTTTCGGGTCGGGATTGAAGATGAACGAGGCGAACCCACCAAAGCCGTTCACCGCATCGTTCACCACCTGAGGAACGGGGGTCTGGAGTCCGTATTGGCTGCGGTTCCCGTTCAAGCTGCCATAGTAGGCGAACCGCTGCGTGTGCCCTCCGCAACTGATCTGGTCATCGGTTTGGTAGAAATTCCCGGCGGTGAGAACGAGATCGCATTCCTTTTCGCGTTCAAACCCAGTTCGTGGCACCACGTTGAAGACTCCGTAAGTACGATCACCATAGTCAGCGTCGTAGCTGCCGCTATACACCTCGAGATAGTCGATGTCTCGCGGCAAAATCTGCGGGCCTAGATTGGTCGCGATGTTGGTATTAGGAATCGGGACGCCATCGATGAGCCAGTTGACTTGATGTCCCCCCATCATGTGCAGCATGTCATGCGTCACATACGAGGCGGGAACATAATCGGTGATCATCTCCATGCCATTGGTGCGATCGGCTCCGGGAGTCTGCTGGATATCGGTGCGGCTCACCATGGTCGTCGGGGTGACACTATCTGTCGTTGCAGTGCCAACGGTTTCCGGCACCAGGACGTTTTCCTTTACCCCTGCGATGGCTAACTGGAAATGGAGGACCGGACTCGTATCTGACTGAACGACTACGTCCTGCGTCACTTCCTGAAAACCCTTTGAAGTTGCCGTTACCGTGTAATTCCCGATGGGCACAGAAGTGAATCCAAATTCTCCGTTATCGTTGGAGTCTGCTGATTGGGTCCAGTCCGAGTTCTGCGCTTTCAGCGTGACGTGTACGCCTTGGACAGGGCGATGCTGAGGATCGTGAACGACTCCGCGCACGGAACCGAAGATCGTGGCGAAGGCCATCGCATCCAGGAGAAAAAAGACCGCTATCAAACTGCCAACTTGCCTCATAAAAATACTTCCTCGCTGCGAGTCTCGCTCGCTTATGCCGCCTCGTCGGCAAGATGAGCCGACGGCTCGGCGGAACCGGCCCCGAAGAGTCTGCGTGAGAACCTGGTTTTGTATCAGGGAACGACTTTAGTCGGGCCGTGACGCAGGCTTCGAGGGGGCCTTGACATGACACAGACGATTGCTGGCAAGGCTTAGACGGAGAAAGAAGGGGGTCCGCGAGGAGCGGAGCGGGACAAGAAGCGGGCTGCCACCAGGTCTGCAAGCCATTGCCGGTTCCTGCCGGCTGCGCTGAGCCCGACCGGTGTGCGGCGTGCGAAGTCAGCCGTCATCGTGACCGAGGTGATGGCACGAAGGCTGGGACCAAACGGGCAAGCCGCCTGGCGAAACGCGGCGCCCGCATCCGTGGATGTGGCAGAAACACCCATCACACACGAATGAGCGCCATGAGCGCGGCAACAAATTGGAACTAATTGCTGGGGAGCGGCGAGCGCGACAACAGTCGCCGAGGGCAACACTGCCCCAAAGACGCACAGCAAAACGAATGCTGCAATCCGCCGCATGCACTGAGTGTACACGCCTCACGCAAGCGGCGCAGCAGCGTTCCTTTGCGGTATAAAACAAGGGATGCAACTCCCCGGGTCCATCGCCGCAGCAATTGAGAACGGCGATACGGTGATTACCTCGACCGCCCGCGCCGCCCGCGCCCTCCGGCGGTCCTATGGAGAAGTGCAACGCAGCCAGGGACAAGAAGCCTGGCAATCCCCGGACATCCTGGACTGGGATGGCTGGTTAAACCGCTTGTGGCAGAAGCGCTTGCGTTCCGGCATCGAGACTCGCCTCTTACTGACGACCCTGCAGGAACAACAGGTCTGGGTCCGCCTGGTGAAACCCGCCATCGAGGGTCGGCGCCTCATTTCTGTGCTGGGCGTGGCCGAGCTCGCCCAGCAGGCCTATGCCCTGCTTTGCACTTATCGCGCACTCGACTTCCTCAACGGAGAAAGAGTGGCCGGCCCCGATGTCGAGAGCTTTCGCGAATGGGCGCGCGCCTTTAAACATGGCTGCAGCCGGGAAGGGTGGCTAAGCAGAAGCGAGTTGCCGCTAGTGTTACGCGAGGGGGTACTGGCCAACCAGGTTGAGGTACCCAGCCGGTTGGTGCTGACCGGCTTCGATCGCATGACACCGGCCCAGGAATACTTACTGGATGCTTTGCTGCAAAAAGGCCATCAGGTCGAGGTGACCGAAATCAGCGAGGTCTCGACCTTAGATAAACCGCTGCTGGTGAAAGCTATCGACAAACGAGATGAAATCTCCATATGTGCCCTTTGGGCAAAACAAGAGTTGGCAAGCACGAGGGCTCACCGCATCGCTATCGTGGTGCCCAACGTCTCCAGCGTGCGTCCGCAAATCGAGAGCGTCTTCCGCCAGCTTCTCGCCCCGCAGGCAGTAGCGATCGGGGAACGCGACTTGCCGCTCCCTTTTGAATTTTCTCTCGGCGTACCCCTTGAAAACGTTCCCATGGCGCGTGCCGCTCTGTTGCTGTTGCGCTGGATGCACGATCCGCTTCCCCAGGAGCAGTTGAGCTGGCTGATGCTCTCCGGCTTCCTTTGCGAGAACCAGGATGAGCTGCTGCCAATCGCCGCGTTTGACGCTAGATTGCGCAGCCAATTCATGCGCCAACCGAACCAGGACCTGGACACATTCCTGCAACTCCTTAGCAGCGGATCTAAGGAAGCAGCTCCCCTGGACGCGCTACAGCATCGGCTCCGAATAGCCCGAAGGATACTGCCGCAGGACGGTGCCCTGAACTTTTCCGAATGGGTAACCGTGGCGGAGCGCATCTTGGCGGCGGTCCACTGGCCCGGAGCCCATTCCATGCAGAGCGAAGACTTCCAGGTCGAGTCCAGGTGGTCTCAGCTGCTCGACAGCGTGGCCGCGCTGGCCTTTGATGGACGCAAGGTGAGCTGTGCCGAATTTTTGGAGGTGCTGGAACAGCAGGCCAAGCAGACGATTTTCGCGCCCGAGTCGCGGAATGCACCCATTCAGATTCTCGGACCGCTGGAAGCGGCTGGACTCACATTCGACGCCTTATGGTTCTTAGGCGCGGACGACGCGAACTGGCCGGCGGCTGCGCGGCCCCACCCCTTCCTCCCCGTATCATTGCAGCGCAAGCACGGCATGCCCCACTCCGAGACTGCAGCTGATTGGAAACTGGCGCAGCAGGTCACACTTCGTTTGCAGAGTAGCGCGGCGAAGAGCGTTTTTAGTTATCCAGCACAGAATGCAGAAGGGCCCTGCCGGCCCTCAACTCTCGTCAGTTCCGCCACCAACGAAGTAACCGCGCAGAGCTTTCGCGCACAGCTCGCCGACGACGATGGCGGCGACCAACCGGCGGCTTTGTTGATCGACGAGGAGCCGGCCGCGATTGTTCCCTGGCCGATTGAGCAGGATGCAGGAGGATCTGAAGTCCTGAGGCGCCAGGCGGCTTGTCCTTTTCAGTCCTTCGCCACCAAGCGGCTTTCAGCTCGCCCAATGGAGGCGACCGACTGGGGACTGGAACCTCGCGAACGCGGCTCCGTAGTGCACAAGATCCTGGAAGACTTGTGGGCGGAATTGAAGAGTTACGCCGGGCTCATGCAGGCGCGCAGAGAAGATCGGCTGCAGGCGATTGTGGAACATCATGTCACGGCTGCACTGCAGAGATACGGCAACGCAGCGCATACGCGCAAGCGGAACTGGAGCCAGGCCTATCTCGAGGCAGAACAAGACCGCATTTGCTCCCTGATCCTCGAGTGGCTCGATTACGAAGCGAAACGGTCACCGTTCACTGTCGAAGCCGGTGAAGTGAAGCTCGCGGCTACAGTGGAAAATCTTAAGCTGCAAGTGCGGGTAGACCGTATCGACTGCATCCGGAACGGGCGCGTGATCATTGATTACAAGACAGGCGTAGTCAAGGCAGATGCCTGGGAGGGTGAGCGGCCGGACGAACCCCAGCTACCGCTCTATGCCGGCTTCGGCCGGGTGGATGAATTGCAAGGCGTGCTCCTCGGCCGCGTCCGCGAAGGAGAGACCAGGTTCATCGGCCGGGTCGAGAACGCCGATGATGTCATCGCCGGCGACACCAAATTGTCAAAACCACCCTATCGCGAGGAGATGCTGCAGGCATGGCAACGGGTTTTGCTCGACGTAGGCCGGCAGTTTCTTCGCGGTGAAGCGCAAGTCGACCCCAAGCGATATCCGAAGACATGCGAATTTTGTCCTTTGCCCGGGCTATGCCGCATTGCCGAGACCGACCGTGCGAATGGAACGGATGATCAGGATGACGGGGGAACCGATTGACGCAGAACCCAGTACCTGTCGACCAAAAAGAACGTGCTCTCACCCTGGACACGCGCCAATCCTTTCTTGTCCAGGCTCCCGCCGGTTCAGGCAAGACAGAGTTGCTCACTCGCCGGCTGCTGAAGCTGCTTTCTGAAGTAGACGAGCCGGAACAAATCCTGGCCATCACCTTTACCCTGGCGGCCACCGCCGAAATGCGCGCGCGGGTACTGACCGCCCTGCAAGACGCAGCCGCCGGGAGAAGTGGCGACCGCGAAGACGTCCAGTTGGCGAAAGCCGCTCTTGCCAACGACCGAAAGCGCGGGTGGAATCTGCTGCAGCAACCGCAGCGGCTGAACATTCAGACTATCGACTCGGTTTGCCTGGCGATCGCGCACGAAACTCCTCTGCTTTCGCGGCTGGGCGGATCTCTGAGCCCTACCGACAAACCGCAGCCGCTCTACACGCTGGCCGCCCGGCGCACCTTGGCCGAACTGGGCGGCAATCCGGACTTATCGAGTGCGCTGCGCGCACTGTTGCAGCTACGCGCAACCAGCTTGCCGGATTGCCAAAGATTGATTGCGGACATGCTCGACAAACGAGATCAGTGGGGGCCTGCGCTTCTCCTCGGCCCAGAGGTGGACTGGGCTCTGGTGCGGGATCATCTGGAAGCGCCGCTGCGCCGCGAACATGAGCACGCCATGGAAAGAGCTCAGTCACTGTTCGCGCCTCATTCTGCGCTGGCGCAAGAGCTAGTGAAGGTCCTATCGGAAGCGTGCGGCAACTTGGAGCCTGAATCGGAACTCCTTGCGTTGAAGCACGTCTCTGACATTCGCGACCTGACCAGCCTCGCTCACTGGAGCTGCCTTTGCACTTTCCTGCTCAAGAAAGACGATGACTGGCGAAAGGCGCCAACTCGCGAAACAGGATTCATCTCCGGCAAAGAAGGAAAAGCGGCGAAAGACCGGTTTGCTTCGCTCATCGGCCGGCTTGAGAGCGAACCCGAGTTTCTCTCAGTCTTGCGCGAGCTCCGCGGACTTCCTCCCGAAAACTACACCGAGGAAGATTGGCAGATGCTGCGCCACATGCTGGTAATTCTGCGTTATGCGATCGCCCAACTGCGCGTGGTCTTTGCCGAGCGCGGCATAGTGGACTTTGTCGAGTTGGGTCTTGCCGCACGCGAGGTCTTGTGCGACGACCAGGGTGAACCCAGCGAGCTCGCCGCCGCCATCGCCGAACGATGGCCCCATTTGCTGGTGGACGAGTTTCAGGACACTTCCCGCAGCCAATACCAGTTGCTTACCCTGCTGGCCGGAGGATGGGAGTCCTCGGGCCGGGGCAGCTGCTTTCTGGTAGGCGATCCGATGCAATCGATCTACATGTTCCGCCAGGCCGAGGTAGAGCTTTTTGAGCGCACCCGGCGCCATGGCCTGGGCGAAAGGACGGCTGCAGTCCAATTGACACCGATACAGTTGCAGACGAACTTCCGTTCCCATGCCGGGCTGGTGAATCGGCTAAACGAGATCTTTGCTGCCATCTTTACCACGCATGCCGGCGGGGATGACTACCAGGTCACCTTTGCTGAATCCATAGCCTTTGATCCTGCCCCCCAGGGAACACCTGGGGTGCGTCTGTGGCCCTTCTTCCGTCCCTCGAAGCCAAGTCCCGAAGAAAAGCGCTCCGCCGCAGATGCAGAAGCCAGGCAGGTGGTCAGCATCATCCAGGGCTACTCAGCCCAGATGGAGAAAGCACGGAAGCGGGGTGATCCCTTCAGGATCGCAGTCCTGGTGCGCGCCAGGCCGCACCTCGGATTGATTACGCGCCGGCTCCGTAAAGCGGGGATCGTCTTCCGTGCGGTCGAGATCGAGCAGCTGGGGGAACGGCAGGAGGTAAGGGATCTCACTGCCCTGACCCGTACCTTGTTGCATCCCATGGATCGCATTGCCTGGCTCACGGTCCTGCGTGCGCCCTGGTGCGGCCTGACGCTCAGAGACCTGCATACGCTCTGCGGCAACGACGAAAGGGAGTTCGCTTCACGGCCCATCCTCAGCCTGCTGCGCGAACGGCTGCCGCTACTCAGTGAAGATGGGCAGCGCAGGGCTGCGCGTGTCCATGCGGTGCTCGAGGACGCCATGCGCGGCAAGCACCGCCAGGTCTCGCTCGCGCAATGGATCGAGCGTTGTTGGATGACGTTGGGAGGCCGCGCGTGCGTGGACCTTGCTGGTTACGAAAACGTTCGCGCCTTTTTTGCCATGCTCGAAGAACTGGGTCCGGACGCCGGCGGCCTGGAAGAAAGGATCATCGAGCTTTGCGCACAACCCGATCCCATGGCGGACGAACAGTGCGGCGTGCAGCTGATGACGATTCACAAGGCGAAGGGGCTGGGATTTGAAGTCGTGATCGTGCCCGGACTGGAACGCGAGACCCGGCCCGATCAACAGCCACTGCTTCGTTCCCTGGAACGCACCAGGCTGGTTGGCGAGGCGGAGCAGGAACAACACGAGTTCATCGTCGCCCCCATCGGCCGGAACGGAAAAGCCGGCGATCTCTACGACTGGATCGGCAGACAACAGATCCGGCGGGAAGATGACGAGGCCAGGCGTCTTCTGTACGTCGCAGCAACGCGGGCCAGGAAGGAACTGCATTTGCTGGGTGCCGCGACCGTGAAGAAGGACACGGAAACGCTAACCGGAGGCTCCAGCCACAGCCTGCTCGGAATTGCGTGGCCGGCGCTCTCCGGCGAGTACGAGCACGCACATAAGGTCCAGGCATCTGCTGCCATCGAGCAGCAAACAGAACTTGTCTTTCCACCGCCGCATTGGACCATTCCATTGCGGCGCTTGCCCGCGGACTGGGAGCCGCCGCTGATTGCCTCTGCACAAGAAACGAAGGAGCAAAGCTTCGAAATCGTAGAACGTCCCCGCGGCTCATTGTCTGCTCGTGCTTTCGGCACTGTCGTCCACGCTCTGCTCGAAGAACTCGCTACCCAAGGTGCCTCCTCAGCGGTTCTTGCGGAAGTGGCCAATTGGCGCCCGCGTGCACTGGCGATGTTGCGCGCAAATGGTCTGCCTCGTGAGGAGGCTGAGTCACAATCGGGGGACGTAGTGCGCGCCCTGACCGCGGTGCTCAAGGATGAAACCGGACGTTGGATTCTCGGAGCACGCGCGGGCGCCAGGACTGAAATCTCCTGGTCGGCATGGGCAGCTACCGAGGGATTAGGGGAAGTCGTACGATCGCTGCGCGGAGACCGCATTTTTCGCGCGGGAGCAACGCCCGGTTCTACCGAAGAGACGCATCTGTGGATTGTGGACTACAAAACCGCCAGCCATGGAGCTTCTGGTCTGGACGCGTTTCTCGAAGGCGAGAAAGCAAAATATCGGCAGCAGCTGGAAGCCTACGCCGCTGTCATGCGCAAGGTTGAGGGAGAGAACCTGCCCATATGTATGGCACTTTACTACCCCCTGCTGTCCAGGCTGGTCTGGTGGTAAAGGCTGAGGATCCGCGGAAAAGCACGTTTACTGGTAGTCACCGCTCTGATGTCCTGTATCAGGGCACGACTTTAGTCGGGCCATTGAGGCCCAACAAAGATGCGGGCTTTAGCCCCTGCGTGAGTACCGGGTGAAGAGAACCGCAGGTCCCTCCACGACGCTGCCCCAGTCGAAAAACATTTCCAAGAAAGAGCATCCACACAGAGATCTCTCCACTGCGCTGCGCTTCGGTCGAGATGACAAAGGGGAGGGCGCTGCTTCCATAGAGAGCAGTTGCTAAATGGAAGCCGCTTTTCATCGCCTTGGGCGGACCGCGGGCCCATAAACCATCGTGACGGCCGTATCTCTAGTAATAGAGGTATTTCCGCCACTTGTTATCGGAGTGACCGATCATACGCATGATGTGGCGGCTGGTATGCAGGGAAAAGGGCCGCGGTTCGCGCAGCAACTTTATATCGCTAATCTCGCTGAGCAGATGATTGCCTTTTCTGCGATTACAGGAGTGGCAGCAGGCGACAAGATTCTCCCAGGTGGAGAGTCCGCCGCGCGAACGGGGAATGACATGGTCCAGGGTGAGCTCGCCCGCAGGCAAAACAACCCCGCAATATTGGCAGCTATTACGGTCGCGGAGCAGGATGTTCTTACGCGAGAGGGCGCGCGTCTGATGGGGGATGCGCCGGTATTCAAGCAGGCGAATGACCGAAGGCATGGGAATGCGCAGCAACGCAGCATGCAAAATGGCGCCCTGCTCCTCCTCCGTCTTGGCCACGCCCTTCAGAACCAGGATCAGCGCCCGGCGAGCTCCACAAATGTTGATCGGCTCGTAGGAGGCGTTCAACACCAGCACCGGTTTCTGCATGGTGTAGGCAGAGGAAACCCGTTGCCCCGGCCACCCTTCATGCGGATCAGCGGATTCATGAGGCAGCGCACGCCCCTGCGCGCCGGCTTTCGGTTTGCGTGCGTGGATCATGGCTTTCCCCAAAGACATATTGATCCTCCGTTACCCTCTCAATTCACCGTTCTTAAAAACCCTGCGTCCCACAATGCGACGCCCTCGCGCTGCGTACGGGCCACCGTCGCCACCCAGACTGATCGCGCTCCAGCATTCCTTAATACCCGGCTACAGGCACGAGCCGTCGCCCCCGAGGTATAAATGTCGTCGATCAACAGCACGTCCTGCCCGGCTAGTGCGGCGGGGCGAGGCGCAAAAAAAGCGCCACGCAGATTCTGGCGGCGCTGGTGGGTGGTCAGTCCTGATTGACTGACCGTAACCCTCACGCGTTTGAGCAAACTCGTTTCCACCTGCAGCACCCGCCGAGGATCGCGCTTGCGCAACTCTGCGATCGCGGCCCGGGCCAGCAGTTCGGCATGGTTGAAGCCGCGCTGCCGTTGCTTGACTGGGTGCATGGGCACCGGGACAACCACCATCCGCCGCGGCATCGACCCCGCCAGGCGCTCCATGCACTCCGCCAGCCGCACACCGAGCCGGTTGGCTATCGGCTGCATGCCGTCGTATTTCAGCAGGTGCACCAGGGAACGCAGCTGGCCATGGTAGCTCCCGTAGGCGACTGCTTTGACGAACGCTGGAGGAGCCAGACGGCACGGTTGACAAAGACGATCGGGCTCGGCCTCGGCGTCGGCCAGGGGGGAGAAATGCGCAATGCCTAAATCTTCCCCGCAACAAGCGCAGAGACTACCTGACTGGAGAGGGAGATGGGCGCAGCAGAGATCACAGATGGGGGCACGGGTAAAGCGCAGAAGAGAGGCGCCGCAGAGGGCGCAGGGGCAGGGGAACAAGGCACAGCAGAGGCTGTCCGCGGGACTTCGAAGCACGCGAACCACGGCACGCCAAACCGAGGTTTGGGCCGGCGGGACGTCGAGAGTCAGGGATTCAGTCTGACCAGAAAAGACGCACCTCACAGCAGGCCGGCGAGGCGTCTCGAGCTGCCCTGCCGCTGATGAGCAAAGTATACGGGGAAGACGAGGCGGAAAGCCAGTCCCGGTTTATTCCACTTTCCCGGCAGGTTCACGCTGTGCAACACGCTTCCCCGCAATCGTTGAAGCCACTCCGGCCAGCACCAGCGCGGCTCCCGCGTATTGCAGGGGCGTGGGCCGCTCTTGTGCGATCAGCCAGCCAAGCAGCAAAGCGACCAACGGGTTGACGTAGGCATAGCTGGCGACGCGGGTCGTGGGATCCCGGGCGATGAGCCAGACATAGGCGGTAAACGCGACGATTGAGGCGAACACGATGAGATAAACCATGGCAAAGGCCACATGCCAGTCCCAACGATGAGCCAGGCCCGGGAGGCTGCGAAGCTCACCCGTTGCGGCGGAAAGCACGAGCAGAAACCCGCCGCCCCAGGTCATCTGCAGGCCGGCGCTCATGCTGAGTTGCCGGGGTAGATCGAGGTGGCGGCTGGCCACCGTTCCGCCTGCCCAGCAGAAGGAGCCCACGAGCAAGACCAGGGCCGACACGCTAAAGCCGCTGTCATGGAGTCCGGCCGGAAGCATGAGCAGGAGGACGCCTGAAATGCCCAGAACCACGCCAGCCAGAGCTTTCGGCGTCGGCCGCTGAGAACCGGCAAATAGCCACTCGCCCAGCAGGACCCACACCGGAATGGTTGCGGCGATCACCGCCGCCAGGCCCGATGGGACTACCTTCTCCCCCCAGAAAAGGCAGCCGTAGTCGCCGGCAAACATCACCAGGCCGAGCGCAGCGGTGCTCATCAGCTGCCGCCGGTTTGGCTGCGGCATTCCCTTCGCGCAGCTGTACGCATAGACAATTGCCCCGGCGCAGAGGAAGCGGAAGGCCGCGGCAAAGAACGGCGGAGTCACGGCAACCACCTGCCGGATAGCCAGAAACGACGCCCCCCAGAGGAAGTAGATGGCAGAGTAGGCGAGAAGCTTGCGCATTGCTTTTATTAGATTAGAGTGTTTCCATGCCGAGCCAGCCGCAAGTTCAAGAAACTCCACCAGCTTTTCAGCCGTTCGTTCCGCCCACAGAAACTCGCCCTGAACTGACCACCCGCGCGCTGGTGCTGGGCTGCATTTTTGGACTGCTCTTTGGCGCCGTGACAGTCTATGTAGGCTTACGTGCCGGCCTGACTGTAGGCGCGTCGATCCCCATCGCAGTGCTTTCGATCAGCCTGCTGCGCGCATTCGGGCGCGCCTCCATTCTCGAAAACAACATCGTGCAAACGACGGGCAATTCCGGACAGTCCATTGCCTCCGGCGTGATTTTCACTTTGCCAGCGCTCATCTTTCTCGGTTTCGACCTGGAGTATTCGCGCATTTTTATATTGGCGCTGCTGGGTGGGCTGCTGGGAGTGCTCTTCATGATCCCGTTACGGCGACAATTGATTGTCGAGGAGCATGGCCGGCTCACCTATCCCGAAGGGACAGCGTGCGCCGATGTGCTGCTGGCGGGCGAGCGCGGTGGCTCCTTCGCCGGACGCGTGTTTCTTGGCCTTGGACTCGGCGGCCTCTATACCTTTTTCCAGAATGAGAATTTGTTCGGCGCATGGCCCGGCACGCCGGACTATCAGCCGCAGTGGTTTAAGGGCTCTGCCATCCGTGCCGATGTCACCCCGGAATACCTGGGCGTGGGCTACATCATCGGACCCAGAATTGCCGGGCTGCTGTTTGCCGGTGGGGTCTTCTCCTGGCTGGTGCTCATGCCGGCTATCTACTTCTTCGGCTCCCACTTTCCGCAGGCCATCTATCCCGGCACCAAACCAATCGGGCAGATGTCTCCCAGCGATCTGTGGGCTTCTTACGTTCGCCCCATGGGCGCCGGCGCTGTCGCGGCGTCGGGGCTGATCACCCTGATCAAGACCATGCCGACGATCATTGGCGCCCTACGTGCAGCGCTCAAAAACCTGCGCTCAGGCGGCGAGGTGAAGAGCGCTCCGCTGCGAACCGATGACGACCTTTCTTTGACTGTGGTGATCGGCGGATCTCTGCTGCTGGTATTGCTGATGTTTTTCTTCCTGACCTTCAAGCCAGTGCCCGGCGCGCAGGTGAGTTGGTTGGCAAATCTGGCGGCGTCTCTGCTGGTGGCTTTTTTTGGGTTTCTATTTGTAACTGTGTCGTCTCGTATTTGTGGTTTGATCGGCAGCTCTTCAAACCCTGTCTCAGGGATGACGATTGCCACGCTTATGGCCACCTCGGCAATCTTTCTGGTCAAGGGTTGGACAGCGCCCGCGTTTGGCGCGTTGGCCATCACCATCGGAGGCGTCGTGTGCATCGCGGCGGCCAACGCGGGCGACACGTCGCAGGATCTCAAGACCGGCTTTCTGATCGGTGCGACTCCGCGGAAGCAACAGATCGCCCTGGTGATTGGCGCCTGTGTTTCGACGCTGGCGATCGGAGCAACGTTGCAGTTGATGAACCAGGGGCTGGCGGAGTTTCGGCAGACTGCGAAGCCCTGGGACATGTCCGTGGCTCACAGTGGGGTGCAGGTAGAGGAGGAGCACTTTCATCAAGCGCAGATCCATGTGATCACCACCAATAAGACCATCGACACTCGGCCGGGGAATGGTTACGTGCTGCTGAACGCTCTCAATTCAGCCGAGTTAGCCGATGGGAAGTATCTCTATAATCCGCAGACGCAGCAGATTGAGGTGCAGTGGATCCAGGGGATTGGCAGCGAAAAGGCCGCGGCTCCGCAGGCCCGCCTCATGGCTACGGTGGTGAACGGCATCCTCGGCCGCAAGCTGCCCTGGGGATTGGTGCTGCTGGGCGTTTTCCTGGTGATTGCGGTGGAACTGCTGGGAGTCCGCTCGCTGTCTTTTGCGGTAGGCGCATATTTGTCCATCGCGACCACGCTGGCAATCTTTGCCGGCGGCATCGTCCGCTGGATGATCGATAGCGCGGTAGAGAAAGCGGAAAGCGAGAGTGAGATCAGCCCGGGTTCGCTCTATGCCAGTGGACTGATTGCCGCCGGTGGGATTGTCGGATTGATGGGAGTTGCGCTCAAGTTGTATGAGACAGCAGTGGGAAAGCAGGACGTGTTGTTGTTCCCGGCAACCAATCCTCTGCACCACGATTGGGTGTCGGTCTTGATGTTTGTTCTGCTCGCAGGTTCGCTTTACTACTTCGCACGCAAACCGCTCAAGTGAGCCCCACTACTCGCTGCGGAGACGTTTTTGCGCATCCCGGCCGGCTGGGCTGGTGCTGTCGACCCGCACCGCGGCTTCAAAGGCTTGTTTGGCACCGTGACTGTCGCTGCGGTCAGCGAGGACCTGACCGTAGTAGTCAAGCGCGGCCGCGGCCAACTCGGGGGCAGCGTTCCCCTGGCTGCGGCAGCCTCTGCCTGAGGCGCAATCACGGCGAAGTCACTCGCGGCCTGTTCTTTGCGCTTGTAGAAAAAGGGTAGATGCCAACAGGACGCGGCACGGATGAACCGTGCTTCCAGATCTTTGGGGGCGCGGTTCACCGCCTGGTCTATCTTTTGTAGACCTTCATTGGCCAGCCTGCGCTTATCCCAGATCGCCCAGGTGCGAGCCGCTTCTAAAAGCTCCAGGCTGCCGCTGTAGGCCTCGACCACCGGCTGCTCAGGGTAATCGTGGGTCAGCGCCGCAAAGCTCGCGCGAGCCTTGTCTCCGGCGGCGTGATCCCCTTGAAGGTTGGCAAAATACTGACGCCGAGCTTCGGCCAGTCGCTGGTCGAAATCAGTGCCGGAATGCACCGTGGAGACGGTGAAGCAGATCAGGGAAAAAGCCACCCAGGGCTTGAGCTTACCCATAAGACTTGAAATGCATCCTTTGAAGAAACGGTTGCATACCAAAAGCTCCAACTTCCAGACTTGAGTGGCGCTATTTTCATCTTCGATCAGCCCATGCGATAGGCGCGTTCTTTCCAGGTGACGGGTTGGCCGGCAAGCTTGCGAACAAGGGCATACCACTCAAGGACAAGCAATAAAGTGACCCCGAGCGGATGTAGCAAAGCGCCCAACAAGGACTGCCGATATTTCCAGACCGAGAGGATGCGGGGAACAAACGAAGCAGCCACACTTACAAATATCAGCGCGCGTTCATGCGCGCTGTACGACTCTGGAGCAATGGCCAAGGAGATGGCGAGTACCGAAGGAATGACTTGTCCAAAGAGGAGCAGGAAAGTGAAGGGCAAGATGCGCGCCGGCGTGGCCATGCCCTCGGTGGCGTTCTTCGACAAACCGCGCCAGACTTCGGAGGCATTCTGGTACATGCGGCAAGTGGCAAGATGCGTAAGATCGGCAATGTCGGTACGCAGACCGTTACGGCGAAAGAGCTTCGGCAACAATAGCCCATCGTGCATGGTGGCACGGATTGCTGCATGACCGCCGCTCTTGCGGTAGGCTTCGCGACGCACCATCAGGAATTGCCCACACCCTACCGCGAAGCCGGAGGCAGTCAGAGCACGCATGGCGGCCAGGGGTAAATAAGAAAGCAACACAAAGTGAATCAGCGGCAATAATAGCCACTCGAGCGGTGTTTCCGTCTCCTGGCGGGGAAAGCCGCTCACCAGATCGGACCCGGTGCTGGACAGAAACCCGGACATTTCCGCCAGAGCTTCGGGGGCGAGACGTACATCCGCATCGAGAAAGCAGAGCACATTCGATCGAGCCATCTGGGCGAGCGCGTAGCAGGCGTGCTGCTTGCCATTCCACCCTCCTGGCAGCGGAAGCGAAGACTGCAGGCGTACCCGCGTATCCCGGACGGCGATGTTGCGTACGATTTCCGCAGTTCCATCCGTCGAGCCGTCATCGAGCACAATGATCTCGATCTCAATTCCGCGAGAGGCGCGCAGGCTTTCAATCGATGCTGCGATCACGCGTTCTTCGTTGCGAGCAGGAATGAGTACAGAGACCCCTTCCGACAGGAGGCAAGTACCGGTGTCGCCACAGCTGGCGGCGGCAGGCTCGCGATAAATATGCATGTTCCAGAGCCAGAGGATCGCGGGCACGATCGCACACCAAAATGCGAGAACAATGATGGTGCTCATTGGCGGGGTATGCTCCCATGGCTCGCTTGATACGCACGCCCGGTTAGCAGGGCCAGAAGCCGCTTCCATCCCTCGTAGACACCGCTAATACCCACTCGCCCGGAGAGGATGGTTTCGAAGTTCGCCGGATCGCGCAGTTTGGCGAGTGCGGCGAGCTCGTCCTGGGTGGCAGCCAACGCGGTGCACAGCCGTTCATTCCATTCCTCTTTGCTGTGCTGGCGCCCTTCGCTCACCTTTATCGGCTGGCCGCAGCAGATCAGGATCTCCGGCAGGCGTTCATCCCAAAAAGTGTACTCGGCAGCCATAGGCACCAGGGTACACGGGCCAAGCCGGACGACCAGCGCCGCCAGCCCGGGACGAAAGACTACCGGACGGGTGCGCATATCGGTGAAACGCCCTTCCGGAGTAACCCACAGAACGGAATGGGGCCGAGATAGGACCTCCTCCGCTGCGCGCAGAAACTGGAGCCCTCCGCTGGTTCCCGTCTCAATAGGAAACAGGCCCAGCTTGCGTAGAAATCCGTAGTGTTTCAGGGCAGTGGCGTCCATAGGAGCATAGTGATCGGAGGTGGAAAGAAAGTACCGCGAAAACAAGATCAAAGCAAGCGGATCCCACCAGGAAGCGTGGTTGCTGTAGGCAATCAGCGGACCGCTCGCACTAGGAAGGCGGCTGGCATTGGCTACGCGAATCGCGTGAAAGTGACGCCCGACGTACCAATGGAGATAGTTGGCAAAGAACGAGAGCAGGCGCCGCGACGGACGAACCAGCGTGTCAGGCATGGGCTAAGAGCTGCTCTGCCTGCTTGCGCGCAGAAACAGCCGCCTCCGCCCCGCGATAGTGCTGGTCAAGCGCATCCGCGGCGATCCATCCACTCATCATCACCATCGGCATCCCGGGCCCCGGATGTGCCGCCCCTCCAGCCAGGTAGAGTCCTTCGAGATCCGGACTGGCATTGGCGGGCTTAAAGGCGCCGGTCCAGCGGCCATGACTGGAGATACCGTAGATTGCCCCGTTCAGGACCCGGTAGCGCTCGTGTATATCGACGGGCGTGAGACTGCGCTCAAAGACGATGCGATTCTCAATATCGGTTAGCCCCGCGGTTCGCTTGAGCTTGTTCAGTATGACTTGACGATAGGTAGGAAACATCTTCGACCAATCATGCCGGGGACGCAAGAAGGGGGTGTGCACCAAGACGTAAAGAGCATCGCCACCCTCAGGCGCAGTGGTTGCATCGGTGGCCGATGTGGAAGCGAGGTAACAAGTGGGGTCGGGCGCCGGCTCGGCCAGATCGTAGATGTGATGAAACTCCTCATGTGGATCGCGGGAAAAAACGAAGTCATGATGCGCCAGATGCTCGTAGCGCTGATTGAGTCCGAGGTACAGCACCACTCCGGAACACGCGGGCTCGTATTCTCTCCGCTTCTCGAACGAGTCAGCGATCTTACCTCCAAGGAGCTCGCGATAGGTGCGGACTGCATCTTCGTTTGAAACCACAGCGTCGAAGAGATGGATTTCTCCGCTGCTTGTTTCAAGACCCGAGATAGCGCCACCAGCAGTCAGCAGCCGGGCAACGTCAACCGAGGTGCGGTAACGCACGCCGAGTTCGCTGCCCAGACGAACGAGAGCCTGGGGCACAGCGCGGGTTCCACCCTTGGGATACCAGATACCTTGCTCCGCCTGCATATGACCTATGGAGCAAAGAATCGCGGGAGAATTATCCGGCGACGAACCTACGTACTGCACGTAATGATCGAGCATCTGGGCGACGCGCGGATCCTTGATGAACTCGCGAATGGTTCCGGAGACGCTCTGCCCCAGACGCATGCTGAGAACATCCTTAAGCACCGAAAGCTTGAAGCTGCCACCGATATCGAAGGTGTCGCGCATGGAACCGACCGACTTCCAGAAGAAGAACTTGTCGGAGATGGTGTGCAGTCTTTGTGAAAGTTCCATGAACTCGCTGAAGCGGCTGCCCAGCCCTGGTTCCCTGCCCTCGAGCGAGGCGGCCATTTCGCGCACATTATCTTTGAGGTCCAGGACGGTGCCGTCGTCGAAGAAGCAGCGCCATTGCGGATCGAGACGCACCATGTCGAGGTAGTCGCTCATGTTGCGGCCGGCTTCGCAGAAAATGCGCCGCAGGACCGAGGGCTGGATCAGGATGGTGGGACCCATATCGAAGCGGAAACCCTGCTCTTCGAGTACGGCCGCTTTGCCGCCAAGCCAGGGATTTTTCTCGAACACTTCGACCTCGTAACCGCGTGCGGCCAGGGTGCAAGCCGCCGAAAGTCCTCCCAATCCTGAACCGATCACTGCAACACGCATGGGGACTTTTCTCCTGTTTCAGTCGAGCCGGGCTGCCGCCCGCAACAGCCGGCGCAGCCCGTTCCAGCGGGCCAACCAGCTACCGCCGTGAACGGCCTCGAGGTAAGCTGCAAAGAACGGCTGATGCCTGGACGTGGTGGGACGATAGGCGCGCAGGTCGCGGCTTCGCTGGGTGACGATGGTTTTGAGGGTAGTCATCTCCAGCAAGCCTTCGCGGCCGCGGGTGCTGCCGAAGCCGCTGGTCTTACGTCCCCCAAAGCTGACCCTGGGATCGGCGGTGGAGACGATGAGGTCGTTGATCAGCACCATACCGACTGGAAGCCGGGATGCCAGGGCTTGCGCTGGGCGCTCCGGCCCGAAGACGGCCGCGGTGAGCGCGAAAGGGCACGGCGCATGAGCGGCAATGGCAGCGTCGACGTCCGGCACCTGGAAAATGGATAGGACAGGCGCGAAGATATCGGCTTGCGCAATGCGCATCTGGGCAGTGGTTCCGGTGACTAAGGCGTAGCGCAGTTCCGGAAGTGATCCGTTCAGTTCTATCCAGCCGCCCAGACGATGGACGTCTTCGAACAACTCAGCCAGTTGGACCTGGGTGCGGACCGGCAACGGGATGGGAGGAAGACTTTTGATTTGCGCCAGGAGTGCGGGCATCACCGCAGGGTGGTCCCCTACCAGGAAGACGCGTCGAGGAGCCATGCACGTGGCCGATCCATTGAACCGCAGTCCGAAGGCCAGCGCGGCGGCGGTACGCTGAACATCGGCGCCCGGCAGCACGAAAACGGCATCGCACCCGGACAACTCCATCACAGCGGGAGTCAGATGCGGCGCCAGCTGATACAGAACGGCCGTACCGGTGGCGGCTGAGCCGGTGAGAAACACCTTATCCACGCCGCTGCTGATGGCGTCGAGGCCAGCGTCGGGCGACTCGTCCAGTATTTGCAGCAATGCAGGATCAAGACCGCTGCCAACCAGGACATCGCGCAAAGCTTCCGCGGGCGCCATACCGCCTGGCGCAGGCTTCCACAAGACAGCGTTGCCGGCAGCCAGAGCCTGCAACACCTGCACCCCGGGCAGGAAAAGTGGGTAGTTGGCGGGCGCAATGATCAGGACTAAACCAACGGGATCCCGCCTGGTTTCCGCAGTGACCCGGCGAAGCCAAAAGGGACGGTTGTGGGAGCTGAGCCCCTGCGGGGCCAGAATCCCCGACGCCTCGCGCTCCAGGAAACGGCAGGCCTCGGCCAGCGGCAGGACCTCCGACACCAGGGTGTCAGCCACGCTGCGATGCAATGCACCGGGCTGCTCGCAGGCAACGCTCTGCGCGAGGTCAACTCCCAATTCGGCCATGCGATGTCGTGCCCGGCGCAGAAGGGCAAGGCGCTGCCGCAAGCTTTTTGCTGCCCAGATCTGCTGTGCCGTCCGTGCCTGCGCCAGGGATGTGACCCGGGGAACGGATGACATGCTTTTACGCTGTGTACTCAGCGGCATAGTTCTGATTGTGCACCCTGGGATCATTCTTACGAAGCGGCTTCGTACATGGCGGCTTCGGGCAACACTGGAGTGGTATCCCATTGCGGCTCGACCTTAAGGTCTTCGAGCAACAGTCGAGCCGTAATGCGGGCCGACTCGAAGATCACCGGCAAGCCGCTGCCCGGGTGGGTACCACCGCCCACGAGGTAAACGCGGCCCAGATCTTCAAACCGGTTGTGCGGCCGCAGGTGAAGCATTTGCCCCAGGTTGTGCGCCATGCTGAAGGTGGCGCCTTTGTGCAATGCGAATTCGGTTTACCATCCGGCGGGCGAAACCACTTTCTCGAAGCGGATCCGGCGCGCCACATCTTTAATGCCGATCTTCTCCAACTGGCGCAGTGCGAGGGAGCGAAAGCGCGGCTGCTCCGCCGCCCAATTGACATTGCGATGCTCGTGCGTCACCGGAAGCAGAACGTAGAGCGTGCTCATCTTCTTGGGCGCGAGCGACGGGTCGGTAACGCAGGCATTCTGCACATAGAACGAGGGATCGCCGGAGAGCTGGTGGAGTTCTTCGATATCGCGCAGGTTCTGGCGATAGTCCTCGGCCAGGTAAATGGTGTGATGCGAGACGTCGTCGTAACAGCCTTCAATCCCCAGGTAGAGCATGAAGGTGGAGCAGGAAAAGCGCTTCTTCTCGATCCGGCTGTCGGTCCAGCGACGGCGGATATTGTCGGGCACCATGCGCTGCATGGCCTGCGCGAAATCGGCATTCACCACCACGGCATCTGCGGACAAAGTGCGATTGGCGGTGCGCACCGCGGTGCACTTGCGGCCCTCAAACATCATCTCTTCGACTGGCTCGTTGAGCAGGACCTTCGCGCCCAGATCTTCCGCAACGCGAGCCATGGCCTTGGTGACTGCACCGCAACCGCCCACGGGATGAAAGACGCCGTGCTCATATTCGAGGAAAGAGAGGATGCTGAACAAACTCGGGCAAGTAAAGGGTGACATACCGAGGTACTTGGACTGGAAGCTGAATCCCAGGCGTATGCGCTCGTCTTTGAAATAGCGTTTCAGGTCAGAATCAAGCGAGTGCCATGGACGAAGGAGCGGCAGCAACTTCAGCATGTTGAGCTTGGCCAGGTCTCTCCAGCTCTCAAAAGGCTGCTCCAGGAAAGGCGTGAACTTTTCAAGTTTGTTGCGATTGTCACAGAAGAAGCGATGGAAGCCACGAGCATCTTCCGGGCTCAGCTTCGCGATCGCGCACTCCATACGCTCCAGGTCTGGTGTTGCCAGCAATTCACCGCCAGAGCCGAAGACTAGGCGATACTGCGGATCGAGGCGATACATGGGGATTTCTTCATCCAGATCCCGGCCTGCGGCAGCAAATATTTCGCGCAATACCTTGGGGTAAAGGAAAAAGGTTGGCCCGGTGTCGAACTTGAAACCGTTTTGCTCCATGGTCGATGTACGGCCACCGACGACCGCGCGCCGCTCCACAACGGTTACGTCGACGCCTGATCGTTGCAGCAAAATAGCAGCGGCCAGGCCTCCCGGACCGGCCCCGACAACAACGACTCTCTGGTTTGGCTTGATCATTCCTTACTGTCTTAAATTTTTCACAACTGACCCGGCAGCGCTACACCTTTGGGTCATCGAAATTGAACCCATAAGGAATTGGCGGGTTTCTTTTTGCTCCTGCCAAAGTTCAAATTGCGACGGTGTTTGGCTGCCCGGCTAGTGATCGCGCGGTGGCACGACCATGACGGATGAGATCGGGCAATCCCACCCCGTAGTAAGCACAGCCCACCAGAGAGAGACCGGGCGTGGCACGCAGCAGCGCTTCCAACTCTGCCATGCGTTCCAGGTGACCAACGGCGTATTGCGGCAGCGACTGGGGCCAGCGGCGCACTACTGTTTCTGCAGCTTGAGGCAAAGGACCCAGAACGCGGGCCAACTGCAAGCGTGCCCGGGAAATGATTTGATCGTCCGATTCGCCGAGCAGCGCATCGCCGGAGTGGCCGCCAAAGAAGGTCCGGAGCAGCACTGCTCCTGGTGGGACGCGACCGTGAAACTTCTGATCTACGAAGGTGCAAGCCAGGAGCTCAAGTTCATCCGATGGCATTGGGGGAACGATAAAGCCAAAGCCGCGCGGGATGCGCAAGCGGTTCGCTTGCTCGGCAGTGAACGCGAGAGCGACCACAATGGCCGAGCTAGCTTGCTGGGGCAGCAGATCAGCCATGCGAACATGCTGCTCCTTCAACAACTCCCGAGTTACGTCAGGTGGCGTGGCCAGGACCACTGCATCAATACGAGTTGGTCCGGATGCAGTGGTAAGCTGCCAGCCGCTTTTTTCCGGTTCCATCCGCAGCACTGCCTCGCTCAGGCGTAACGACGCAGCCGGCAACCGGTCAACTATGCGGTCAATGAGGGTCCCGAGGCCATTGGACAGAGTGGTGAAGAGGGACTGGGTCGATTGCGGCGCACGGAGCTGCAGGGCACTGATCAGACTTCCCTCCTCCGCTTCCATGCGAACGAAGGCGGGCATCACTGCACGCACACTGAGCTGAGTGATGTCTCCGCCAAAGACCGCGGCCAGCAGTGGACCGGCGATGGTGGCCGCCACTTCTTCGCCGAAGTGGCGGCGTACGAATTCAGCCACCGATTCGTCCTGGGCGGGCGCGGATTGTTTCAGTTCCTCGGCTCGCTTGGGCTCGCGCAGGTACGCCTGCCGGGCCTGCTCACTGAAGAGCGACGAGTCCAGTAACGGCTCCCATTTGGTCGGAACCATCATGCGCATGCCATCCGGGATGGGGACTAATTTCGTCTGGCGGTCGCTGACCTGCTGCACAAAGGTACGTCGCCACTGATCGTTGGAAGGGATGATTTGATCTTCGAGGCCGAGTTCCACTGCCAGTTCGCGGGCCCAGGGCTTTTCCGTTACCCAGGAGTCGGGACCGCACTCGATGACGAAACCCTGACGATGAACCGTTTCGATGATGCCGCCGAACCGCGGCGATGCTTCAAAAAGAGTAAATGCCACGCCGTCGGAGGCCAGTTGATAAGCAGTCGCCAGGCCGCTTATGCCGCCACCGACGATCGCGATCATAGGGCAGCGACGGGGGCGGAGAGAGACGCCTTCGCAGATAAGCGGGCGAAGCCGCCGCGGGCCAGATCCTCAAGGGCTGCGGTCAGCAGCGGGGAGTCGTTCAGAGACTGCGGCCGCACGACTTCAAGACCGATGGAAGAGGCAAAATTACGGAAGCCGATGTCGATGTCGTAGAGGATCTCGACGTGGTCACAAAGGAAGCCGATGGGCTGGATCACGACCGCGCGATGACCTTCCTGGCGCAGAGCGGTGAGGGTGTCTTCCACTGTTGGACCAATCCAACTGGGGCCGGACATGCCCTGGCTTTGAAAGGCGAAAAACCAGTCCTTGAGTCCCTGGGGTGCGAGTAAGGCAGCGACATTGGCTGCTGTTCGCTTGGCTTCGACGGAATAAGGATCTGGTCCAGAGTCAGGCTGGGCCTGGATGGTTCTGCAGGGCACGCTGTGAGCGGTAAAAAGCACCGGCGCCGCGGACCCGATACGCGCAGAAAGACTTTGCCACGCCGGCTGCAGCCGTTCGGCGAAGGCCTGGGCGAGAAGCGGATGGTCGGCCCACCCGTCGATGAAATCCATCTCAATGGCGTTGCCGGCTTCGGCAAAGGCGGCCCGGCGGTAGAGCCCCACGCTGGTACGCGAGTTTTGTGGCGCAAGACAGATAGTCACTGCCGAGGTAACGCCGTCCTCTCGCATCTGGCGCACCACGTCGGCGATATAAGGCTTCCAATTGCGCATGCCGACGTACACGGGGAGGCTGAGCGCTTCGGAAAGCAGGCGGCCTTGCTCCATGGTCAGTTCGGTAAGCGGGCTCGATCCGATCAGACTGTAACGATGACGGATCTCTTCCACCACCGATTCCGGCATGGGACGCCCGCCAGTGACATTGCGCAGGTACTCGGGGATCTCGTCCAGCGACTGGGGGGTTCCGTGGGCCAGTAACAGAACAGCCTTGCGCTGGGATGCAGCATCAGGCATGGGAATGATCTCCCGCGCTGAACTCGCGCACATATTGCACCACGCGCTGCACGTTTTCGACCGGGGTACCGGGAACGATGCCGTGGCCAAGGTTAAAGATATGTCCCGGGCGGCCGCCGGCCTGGGCGAGAATCTGGTGCACCCGTTGGCGGAGCAGATCCTCTTCGGCGAAGAGCATGATGGGGTCGAGGTTGCCTTGTACCGCCACCGCGTGACCCAGAGCGGACCAGCCCTGGTCCAAAGGCACTCGCCAGTCCAGCCCGACGACGTCGGCGCCGGTTTCGCGCATGGCAGGCAACAGGGTGGCCGTGTCCACGCCGAAGTAGATGACGGGCACGCCCAACGCCTGTACCTTGCGCACCAGGCGCGTGGTCACGGGCAGGACGAAATCGCGGTAGTCCGTGGGGCTGAGCGCGCCGGCCCAGCTATCAAAAATCTGGATGACGTCGGCTCCTGCTTCTACTTGCTGGGCGGCGTATTCGGCGAGCACGGTCGCTAGCTTTTCGAGGAGCAGGCTCCAGACGGAGGGCTCGCGGTACATCATTGACTTGGTGAAGATGTAATTGCGGGAACCGCCGCCTTCAATCATGTAGCTGGCAAGGGTGAAGGGTGCTCCGCAAAATCCGACGATGCCGATGCGGTCGTTGAAATGAGCCACAACTTTGCCAATGGCCTCGGCTACATAGCCGAGCTCGTGCGCGCGATCGATGCGCAGCTTTTCCACATCAGCCGCGGTACGCACCGGCTGATGAATCACCGGGCCTTCGCCGGCCAGGAATTCGAAGTCGAGGCCCATGCCTTCCAGGGGCAGAAGGAGGTCGGCAAAGATGATCGCGGCATCGACGTCGAGCTTCTCGGCGGCGGTGATGGTCACCTCGGCCGCCAAGTCCGGGTTTTTGCAAATCTGCAGCAAAGAATGGTGACGGCGAACGGCCTGGTACTCCGGCATGTAGCGCCCGGCCTGGCGGAGAAACCATACCGGCGTTTGGTCTACCGGCTGGCGCAGGCAGGCGCGCACAAAGCGGGTGCCGGGAGTCAGGCTGGGCTCAGGATTCGGGTGCTGCAACAAGGTCTTTTCGGGCATGCTGGCCTTCAATTTGAAGGGTAGCATCCCAGCAACCCAGGTCGCCTAGGGAACAAAATCCGCTATGTTGCGGGAGGTGCGGGGCGAGAGCGGTGGAATCCCACATCTCGCGAAAAACGAGCGAGATGCCCCGAATTTCCTGTACGCAGCTCTCGACAGGACCGCGTGTGCGCCTTTCTTTAAGGAAAGGCGCATGAAGTTCAGGGAACCCACGAAACTACACAGGAAATCGGGGTTGTGGGGCACCCGGCGATGGTAAGGGGGATAGAGCCCAAAAGCGCGTTCCCCCCTACTTTCGCAACCTCAGTGCTTGGTGGAGAACTTGAAGACCGTGACCTGGTGGTAGGTTTCTCCCGGCTTTAGCTCCGTGGTAGGGAACTTGGGGTGATTCGGCGAGTCGGGAAAATGCTGGGTCTCAAGGCAGAAGCCGGTGCGAAGGCCGTAAACGTGGCCGCTTTTGCCGTGCGCGGTTCCATCCAGAAAGTTGCCGGAGTAGAACTGGACACCAGGTTGGGTCGTCTCCACGGTTAAGACGCGGCCGCTGGTTGGTTCCTCGACTCGCGCCGCCTCATGCATTGCGCCCATCTTGCCGTTGAGAACGTAGTTGTGGTCGTATCCCTTTCCCAGGCGCAACTGTTCGTTATCGTCGTTGATCCGCGCGCCGATTGCCGTGGCCTTGCGAAAATCCAGCGGGGTTCCTGCCAACGGAGCCAGTTCGCCGGTGGGAATGAGCCCGGAATCGACGGGAGTGTAACGGTCCGCGGGAATGGTCACCACGTGCTTAAGAATGTCTCCCTGGCCTTCGCCAGCCAGGTTGAAATAGCTGTGATTGGTCAGATTCAACACCGTGTCTTTGTCGGTGGTGGCGGTGTACTCAATCTTCAGCGCATGGGGTTCGAGGGTGTAGCGGACGTGCGAGGTAAGCGTGCCGGGAAACCCCTGATCTCCATCCGGGCTTACCAGGGTGAGCTCGACCCCGTTCGGGAACTCCTGCCCCTTCCATACGAGTTTGTCGAAGCCTACCAATCCCCCGTGCAGGGTGTTGGCGCCATCGTTCGCCGGAAGGTTATAACGCTTGCCGTCGAGGATAAAGGTGGCATGGCCAATCCTGTTGCCGTAGCGCCCGACAATGGAGCCGAAATAGGTCTTGGGGTCGTGAAGGTAGCCCTCCAGGTTGTCATAGCCAAGGACCACGTCGGCTACTTTGCCGGTGCGGTCTGGCACCTCGAGCGAGACCACGCGCGCGCCGTAGGTCATCACGCGCACCTTGAGCCCATCCCCTTCCAGGGTGTAAATCTCCACCTTTGTTCCATCGGACGTATTGCCGAAGTCGGACTTGGTCACCTTCGCCTCCAAATGCGATGCCAGCGGCACCAGTATTAAAAACAAACATAACCGTTGAAGTGCTTTGATGTGCATCGACCAGACTCCTCCGCGAAGCGCGTCTCAAAACCGTAATGGATACTAAAGCATTTTCCCTCGCCCTGTTTGGCGGGGAGGTAATTTCGCTGCGGAACCGCGGCGGAGACGTTTAAAAGCAACCAGCGATGGTCTCTAAGCTATTGATTCTAAAACGGAAAACGATGCCCAACCAGAGGGCTAAGGCCATGTAGACATTACCACTCACGAGTACTTTTATCCCAGCGTTTGTTACCCAATAGTTGTAGCCAGCGGCGCTTGAGCAGCTATTCTACGAATCAAGCGGTGGTTCTGGACGACTGCTTGTTGATTCTTCGGGGGAGGGATTCAATTGAAGCAGCCGGCTACGAACCACCGCGAACATATTTCAACTAACGTCGAGGTGACGCTGGACGATGCCCGGGCAACTGCCCTAGAGCGAATCGTCAGCCTCTCGATGGATTACCAGCGCGGGGTGGGGCTGGTGCAATTCCGCAATGGCGTGGATGCCGTCATCGCGTCCACCGACTACCGCCAACTGATCGAGAAACTGCTTGAGATCCTCTGAGCACAGGTTGGCGTCGCGCACGAAACAACGCAGACGACCCATCGCAGGCTACCAGGAGCAGATCATTTCTCTGTTATGGACGAGGCCTGTCCAGCTCAGCCTGCACATCGCCAAGCTTTCCCTATGAAGCCTGGGTTATGATGAAGCGGCCATGGTCAATTATCTCGAACTACCGGTAGGGCAAAAGTGCCCTGAAGTGATCAATGCGGTCATTGAGATCCCGGCCGAGGGCATCAACAAGTACGAGTACGACAAAACTCTGCATGTCTTCCGCCTGGACCGCAATCTCTATTCGCCGGTGCACTATCCTGGCGACTACGGCTTCATTCCTTCCACATTGAGCGAGGATGGCGATCCGCTGGACGTACTGGTGCTGGTGGACGCGCCCAGTTTCGTGGGCTGCGTGACCGAGGTGAGGCCTATTGGCCTGCTGGAAATGCTCGATCAAGGGGTGCCTGACGAGAAGGTCCTGGCCGTAGGGAAGAACAATCCTCGCTACGCCGACGTGTGGAACTACTCGGAAATTTACCCTCACATGCTGAAGGAAATAACCCACTTTTTCGCCATCTACAAAGATCTTGAAGGCAAGCGAGTGGAAGTCAAGGGCTGGCACGATGCGGCTTTTGCCCGCAACAAGGTGGTGGAAGCCGTTCACCGGTACAAAGACAATAAGGATGCTTCGGAAAAGGGCGGAAACCGCTAGCGCGGGATCGCGCCCGTTCAGTTCAGATATAATCCGTCCTGTGAACCCCGGAGAGATGGCCGAGTGGCTGAAGGCGGCGGTTTGCTAAACCGTTGTAGGGGCTAACACCTCTACCGGGGGTTCGAATCCCCCTCTCTCCGCCAGTTCCCTGGACCCGCTCAGTTGTCCCGCTTGCTGCTTATTCGACAGCGCCCGAAGCTAAGTCCTTTGTTTCATGAAGGTGCTCAAATTTTTTAATTAATTAATTTGGCCATCTTGCCTTCTGCCGCTGTTCCGTCTGTAGAAATGTGCGAATTAAGCGAACTAAGCTAACTAAGTCTCCTTCTTGCGCTGCAGGCTTGCCGGTCCTCCTTCGATTTCGGCAGCTTTGGTGCAATAACTTGCCAGGGCAGAACATTGCCTTACGCCTGGAACCCACTTCTTCCGTGAAGCGGGACAATACGTCTTTCTACTCGCTACGTAGTGCTCAGCCGGCGCAGGTGGTGGCCTCGCCGGCCTGAGATTTCCGGTGGTGTGACGCTTCCTAAGTTGTCAAAACTGCTCAATCAAGAGGACGCCTGGGCATCCCCTGGTTACGCCATTAATCCCGCTCTCCGCAGGCGCGCCGTCGCGGGCCGCACCCGTGCTGCGGACAGGTGTAATCCGTCAATTTGATTTCACTTTATCGTTTGCTGCACCCGAGTCATCATTGCTGGCAGGCGTTGATGTCTCCCGGGTGGTGGCGGCGGATGCACGGGCAAAGCGCAGCGGTGCAAGGCCAAGCAGGGCGGTCATGGCAAGACGGCCCCGACGTAAGTATCCTAGTTATAAGATAGTACGGTTATTGGAACGGGTCGATAGGTTAAGAGGATATCTTTGGTAACTACAGCAGGCCGCTGTTTCTTCATCAGCGCAAAGAAGTGTTGCGAGTCGAACCCAGAGTGGGGGGAGCCACCAACAAGATCAATTGACCCTCTAAGGTTGTCTTAATCTCAACGACTACTGTTACAAGATCAGCCACACAAATAGTAATCAGTACGGGCGAGCATTCACTTTGATCCCGAGTGCCCTAAGTTTTAAGGTATAGCTGACCATAATGATGGCCAAGGGGAAGGTGAATGGAAGTGAAGTACGCAAAAGCACACCGGGGGCGAATACGATCCGTCAGACTATTTTTTATAATCATTTTTCCTGTTATCTTCGGTGGATGCGGCGGTGGCCATTATTCAGATTTCAGCTTGCTATTCGGTTTGGGCCAGCCTGGCTCCGTCCAAATTCCGCCCGGTAAGAATGTCACAGTGAGACTCGCTATCGGATTCATTGAGGGGAGCCCGGGAGATATTCGTGTTTCCTGGGGGACTCTTCCAGCCGGCGTGAGCGCCACACCGAATTCGGTCACTTTCACAACGACAGGACAGCAATCCGTTCAGTTCACTGCGGCCCCCAATGCTCCGAAAACTTCGACACCTCTACCGCTGACGATCAGCGGCGTAGCAGGTTCTATTACGCATTCCATAACGCTCTACATAGCCGTAGCCCCAGAACAGTAGGAGGCCGCTGGCTGGGCGTCGTTTTTCGTTCAGGGCAAAACGTACCGCCATGGATGCCCCCAAGGAGAACCAAATCGCATGATGAATCGTCGAGATCTGATCAAGGCAAGTCTGCCTATCGTCGCTGGTGCATATACCCTGCCGCGCTGGGCCTGCGCGCAATCCCCCGCAGGGTCTACGTTACCTGCGGCTGGTGCGGACGGATGGATCTCCTTGCTGAACGGCCACGACCTGACCGGTTGGTACTCGATGCTGGAAAAATCGGGCAAAGACGTAGCGCAATCCAGGAAGATCGTCGTGATGGAGCAGGACATGCTCCACATTCTGGGAAACGAAGTCACCGCCGAGCCCATGGAAACCGGCTATCTCGCCACCCACGAGGAGTTTGAAAACGTCCACATTCGCGTGGAATACAAGTGGGGCGTCAAGCGTTTTCCGCCGCAGACGCTGGCCAAGCGCGATAACGGGATTCTTTACGGCCTGGTGGGCGCCGACATCGTTTGGCCTACCTGTGTCGAATGCCAGATTGAAGAAGACGATTTGGGCGATGCCTACCTGGTGAACGGGGTACGGGGTGTGCAGCCGCCACACAGCGATGGTCTGTTTGAACAGGCCCCTGGTCCGGACGGCTGGCCACGCCCGGGCATCGCCGGCCACGCGAAGCAAGGCGGGCCGGCTCCGGAGCCCACGACTGGGCGAAAGATAAAAGATGGCAACTTTGAGATGCTCGACGGGTGGAATGTCGTTGAGGTGATTTGGCAGGGGGACCGGGCTGCCCACATCGTGAATGGACGACTCGTCAATGTGCTGACGACGCTGCAACAACCCGACCCCAACCAACCCGGGAAATTCATTCCCCTGACGCGGGGAAAGATCGCCATCGAGATCGAGTATGCGGAGATTTGGTATCGCAAAATCGAGGTGAAGTCGCTCGTGTGATGCGCCGCAAATCCCGGGTTCCCCGCAACGATTACTATTACAAAGGCCCCCCGATCAGCTCATCGACCGACGAACTGAAACTCAGTGGCCTCACCTTTGCCCACTGAACGATAACTGTGACTTTTTACAATTTTGAGATGCCCATCCCGAATTGCTTTTTTCCGATACCGGCTGATCGTCATGGGTTGGCAAGCCAACATCGGCGCCAGTTTATGGCACGGGAGCATGAAGGACGAGGTTGGTAGCTGTCGCTGCAGAGACTGCGCAACCTTCAAGAAGGTGGTGTAGCCGGCGGGAACGGTGTGATCCTCCACCGTAGGAGATTCCTTTGCTTCCAGAATCGCCACAGTGAGTGGATCGTAGCCAGGGACAGCCCGGCACTCCACCCAAACACTATCGAAAGCCATTTCCGCGTCGGCCGCCTCCATGTGCAAATGATCTGTCCAGAACGCGCGGCCAATCGTTCTTCTTATTTCGACCAACGCGCGGTTTTCGTCCAGATTGACCAGGAGTGGATGTGCCTTGGCAAAACGCCCAAAGTCCCATGCTGGTGTTTGCCATTGCTGATCCGTGGGTTCTCTCGAGTCATCCAAATGGACGGCCTGGAGGACGGCGGCCCATAGGTAACGCCCGAGAGGCCACGCACTTAGTTCCTCGACGGGGATCCGCAATGATCGATCTTCAAACAACTGCTGCCGCCAAGCAGTAACTTGCTGATAGGTGAATGCCGATTCGTTCTTATCTACCGAGGCCATTTGTTTCCCTGAGTTTCCATGTGTATCTTGAGTTTCTGAGTATCTGTATGTCTGTGTAACAAGTACTGATTCGATGGGGGAACGAATCTGCGTCCTGGGTCGTCTCGATGGGGGGAGGAGCACAATCCAATGAAGCAGCACCGGCGCCGGCCTTAATGCGCCAACAGAAGGCGATGCTGTCGCGTGATGCTCGTACTCAAAATGTATGTTATGCCCATATGGAGTGGGTGTCAACAGCATGACCACAATATATTAGATTTTTGCTCAAAAAAGAGCCGCCTGATTTCGGCCGGCCCAGTTGGGAAACTTTGTGGATTATTTTCGCCTTTTATTCGCCTATACTGATCTTCATGTTCCCCGGACCGGAAAGCTCGAAGCGCGTGGTGGTTCAGTGTAAGGGTTGCGGCGAGAATATTCCTGCACCCGTCGAGACGATGCCGTCGCAGCCTGTTGCGGCCAGGTGTCCGCTCTGCCATGAACATAGGCGGTATCTGCCGTCGGAGGTGTTCCTCGGCCGGCTCTCGCACCTGATGATTCGTAAACCCGTGAGCACGGCAGATGGGCGGGTGGGACGATGACACCGCGGTTCAAAGGAAAGCCCAACTTCGACTTCTCGCTTCCCTGCCCGCTTTGCGGCTACAAGATTCAGCCGAACGAGCTGATGCGGCTGGCATCGCACATCATCCAGTGCCCAAAGTGCAGCGGAACCTTCGACGAGATGGCCGGCCAGAAACCCATCAGCACGTCTTGAGCGCGGCCCTCTCGGGCCGGCATAAACTAGGGTCCCATGCCAAACAAACTGGCATTGCCCGAGCAAGCCGCGAGTTTCATCGAGACGATGGATTGTCTTCCTGTCTCCAAACTGCCCGATGGACCGGAATGGACTTATGAAATCAAACTCGATGGCTATCGACTTGAGGTAGTACGAAAGAGCCGGATGACCACTCTTTATTCCCGTCGCGAGAATGTGCTCAACCAGAAATTCCCTTACATCGCGACGGCGCTCGAGCATCTGCCGAGTGAGACGGTCATCGACGGAGAGGTGGTAGCCCTGGGCGCCGACGGCCGGCCGGATTTTCATCTGTTGCAGAACTTTCGCGCCGCAGAGTCGCGTATTGTCTACTTTGCTTTTGACATCCTCATTTCTGAGGGGCGATGTCTCATGAAGCTTCCGCTTTCGGAGCGGCGAGCTATCCTGGCTAGCGTCGTTGAACCGGGAGAGCATGTCGCATTATCACAAGTGTCTGACCGGTCGGCGGCACAGATGCTGCAGTTCGTGAAGAGCCATGGCCTGGAGGGCGCGATCGCCAAGCGATCCGACAGCGTCTACCAGCCTGGCCAGCGGACCGGACTCTGGAGCAAGTATCGCGTTGACCTCAGGCAAGAGTTCGTGGTGGGTGGCTATGTTCCCAGCAATCTGGGAGTCGATTCGCTGGTTGTGGGCTTCTCCCGCGACAAGAACCTCATTTACGCAGCGCGTGTGCGCGCCGGACTGGTGCCTGCGACACGGCGTGAAGTCTTCGAACGGCTCAAACACTTGAGAACGCCGAAATGCCCTTTCGTCAATCTTCCCGAACCGGTCGCCGGCCGGTGGGGTCAGGGCCTCACTGCCGAGAAGATGGAGACTTGTGTTTGGGTGCGACCCGAGGTGGTCGCCGAGATTCAGTTTCTGGAATGGACTGGAGCCGAGACTTCCGCTTCATACTGCACCTCTTCTTGGGCTGGATGAGCTTGCTAGCGGATAACTATCAATGGTGAGTCTTGTCGCCCGCTCAGATGATATCGCGCACCGATGGCATAATCTAGACTTGCCGAAGAATCAGCAATGCATCTCGCATGCGGGAAGTTTCCGATAAGTTGCACCAGCCACAGCCAAGTCCACCCTAGCAGGGTTGACCATCATGTGACGCCAGATGAACCAACTATTGCGGTGGAAGATAAGGGTCGGGCGTGCCGACTTTGATCGGCGGATACTTCTTCATGCTTGCCTCGAATTCGCCAAGGATTTTCATCATCGGTTCGGCAACCCAGGAATTCTTGGCACCCACATCCCGCTCTTCTTTCAAGTCGGTGAGGAGATTGATTAGCTTCGGCACTGGAAGAGTCTTTGGCGGGTCGTACATATTTTCCTGCCAGATGAGGTGCATCTTCCAATTACGCCACTTAACTGCGGACAGCCGATTTGCCACGAAGGCTGGAAATCCTTCACGGTTGGAGTTCTCCTGTTTCCCAAGGAAGAAGTCCAATTGATCTACCCCGTCTATCGCCCGATCGCTGGGAATCTCGGCATCGCAAATACGCGCGAAAGTCGTGTACATATCCACGATGTGAACAATCTCGTTGCTAACGCGACCTGCGGGTACTTTACCTGGCCAGCGGATGATAAATGGGACGCGTAATGAAGCTTCCATGGCCGTGAAATAAGTGCCGCGCCAAGGACCGCTATCTCCCTGCCAAGGGTCGGTCGCTTCCGGGCCGTTATCGCTGGTAAAGACAACCAATGTGCTGTCTTCGATGCCTGCTTCCTTAATCGCATCCAAGATTTGTCCGGTGCGATAGTCCATCTCTGCAAGGCAATCGGCCCAATCGCCGTTACCTGTCTTACCCGCGAACTCTGGATGTGGCAACGTCGGCATGTGAACCAGCGATGACGATATGTAGGCAAAGAACGGCTTGCCAGCGCTGGCGTTTCGTTTGATGAATGCCACAGCGCGGTCCGTGATTGCGGCTTCCATCGTTCGGCGGGCCTCCAGATCCAACACGCCGACCGAACGGGGCTTCTCACTCTTGCGAGCCTCGTAAATCTGCTCGGCGGGGACCACGCTCGCGTTCCACCCCTGCTCATTACCTATCGATGGCCACATCCCCGTGGTCTGATTTAGTGACGGCCACATGGCTTCGTCATAGGTGCGTGGAATGCCGTACCATTCATCGAATCCCTGATTTGTGGGAAACCGTTCTTCGGCGCTCCCCAGATGCCACTTGCCCCACATGCCCGTGGCGTAACCCAGACCGGACAGCAACTCTGCGATGGTAACTTCCCACAGCGTCAACCCATCAGCGACGCCCCCTATTGGCACTTCGTACGTGCCAGATCGAATAGAGAAGCGGCCAGTAATAAACGCCGATCGGGAAGGGGTGCACTGCGCCTCCACATTGAAGTTGAGGAGTCGTGTCCCTTCGCTGGCGAGCTTGTCGATCCGAGGCGTAGGAGCACCGCGTAGAATGCCTCCCCCGTAAACACCCAGTTCGCCATAGCCGAGGTTGTCCGTCAAGATGAAGACGATATTGGGTCGGGGGGACGTCGTCCTTTTACTTACTTGCGCCATTTTCTTTACCCTCCCAGCGTTTCACAGACTAAAAGCATCCCGCCGCCGCCCATAACTGGCAGAACAGACAGTGCCGACAAAGACAACCCTGGCCGCGTTTTCACGAGAGGCGGGCAATCAGAAATGGGCCGTTAGTCGATGAAAAGAGGGTTACGCATGGAGCTAAGAGAGTGAACTTCCCGCAAAACGGACTCCCGGTAAGTTCGATTGGACTGGACGGCCTATAGACGAATAGTGGTAGCCGAAACTCTGCGAGCGTGCTTCTTCGGTGGATTTTGCCCAGGGAAAAAACGGGACAGGGAAAAAACGGGACAGACGGAGTAACCCCTAACGCTAGCTACGGGGGTTACTCCGTCTGTCCCGAAAGGGCTTGTCCCGAAAGGGCTTCACGAGATGGCCGGTCAGAAACCCATCAGCACGTCTTGAGCGCGGCCCTCCCGGGCCGGCATACACTAGGGTCCCATGCCAAACAAACTGGCATTGCCCGAGCAAGCCGCGAGTTTCATCGAGACGATGGATTGTCTTCCTGTCTCCAAACTGCCCGATGGACCGGAATGGACTTATGAAATCAAACTCGATGGCTATCGACTTGAGGTAGTACGAAAGAGCCGGATGACTACTCTTTATTCTCGCCGCGAGAATGTGCTCAACCAGAAGTTCCCTTACATTGCGACGGCGCTACAGCATCTTCCGAATGAGACGGTCATCGACGGAGAGGTGGTGGCCCTGGGCGCCGACGGCCGGCCGGATTTTCATCTGTTGCAGAACTTTCGCGCCGCAGAGTCGCGCATTGTCTACTTTGCTTTTGACATCCTCATTTCTGAGGGGCGATGTCTCATGAAGCTTCCGCTCTCGGAGCGGCGAGCTATCCTGGCTAGCGTCGTTGAACCGGGAGAGCATGTCGCATTATCACAAGTGTCTGACCGGTCGGCGGCACAGATGCTGCAGTTCGTGAAGAGCCATGGCCTGGAGGGCGCGATCGCCAAGCGAGCTGACAGCGTCTACCAGCCTGGCCAGCGGACCGGACTCTGGAGCAAGTATCGCGTTGACCTCAGGCAAGAGTTCGTGGTGGGTGGCTATGTTCCCAGCAATCTGGGAGTTGATTCGCTGGTTGTGGGCTTCTACCGCGACAACGGCCTCATTTACGCAGCGCGTGTGCGCGCCGGACTGGTGCCTGCGAAACGGCGTGAAGTCTTCGAACGGCTGAAACACTTGAGAACGCCGAAATGCCCTTTCGTCAATCTTCCCGAACCGGTCGCCGGCCGGTGGGGTCAGGGCCTCACTGCCGAGAAGATGGAGACTTGTGTTTGGGTGCGACCCGAGGTGGTCGCCGAGATTCAGTTTCTGGAATGGACTGGAGCTGACCATCTAAGGCACACCAAATTTGTCGGGCTCAAAGACGACAAGGATCCGGCTAAGATTGTTAAGGAAACTTAATGTTAGGAGGTTTCTATGATGCGGTCTGGTGGCGGTGGTTCGAAGGAAACTCCAGGAGCTTTTCACTTCCCCGGGCGGAGACGCGGTACTCCTCCGGCTCAGTGATTGCGATGATCAAGGCGCCGGCAGTATCCATGAGCTCGGCAAACTCTCGTGTGGCCCCCAACTTCTCTTCGTAGCTCATCAAAGCTTCTCTCAGCTCGATCGCGAGCCGCCTTAATTCCCCATGCGAAACAGGACCCCTGGTCGAAGCTTCCATGGCGAGCCACCTTCCTCTTGATGGAATAACTGAATGATAGGCTCTTTCGCGCAATTCAACCTAATTGACTGTTGTGTATCGGAAACGGTGCTGATCTAAGAATAGTCGCGCCTTGAGCCACCGAGGAAAGTACGGGGAGAGAGGATTCGAACCTACTCAGAATCGTCTCTCCCCGATTCAATTCGTGTAACTCCGTGATTCTTAAGGCCGTTCTCCCCCCGATATTGCGACTCATTTCAGCCTGTGCCTGCGTGGCGTTATCTCGGGGTTATCTCAGGACTCGTTTTCCCGGGTTCGACATCTCTCGATGCGCAGAAGTCGCCGCGACTGCCCTAGCGTCATCCTGGCCGCGGGAATTCGGGTGTTTCTGAGAGTTGAAGTTACCGATAATGCGACTTCGCAGGCGCTATCGACCTGGCTGCATTGGGCAACGTGAGTAGCGATGTTATTTAGCGTAAGCGTCCGAGCGACCGTACGGTTGACATGTAGCGCTTGGTTTGTGGGATGAAACCACAGTCGACCCGTTCAGTGGGCGCGTGTAGCCACAAAGGCCAGTTCCATAAGCCCTCGTGAGCTAGAATGACTACGTTTCTTCTGGAGAGAATCGAAGGAAAGGGGAAGCCGTGAATTCAATCAACCCAAACTACTTTATTCACGCAGGCAATATCCTGTTGCTGGTGGCTTATAGTGTTCGCGACATTCTGTGGCTGCGGTTGTTCGCAGTGGCAGCTTCTCTGATTACGCTGCCATTCTTCATTCTCCAGCCGAAACCGCTATGGGCGCCGTTGAGTTGGACTGTCATTTTTTCGGGGCTCAATCTGTTCCAGTCCTGGCGTCTTCTGGTCGAGCGTCGTCCGGCCAAACTTACAGCTGAAGAAGAGGAAGTTCGCAGGCTCGTCTTCCGGGATTTGCCGCCTCGGAAAATGCTGCAGGTTCTGAGCATTGGAAGCTGGATTACGTCGGAGGCAGGAGAGCGATTGATAGAGAGTGGAAAATCCGCCGAGGCGATATTTCTTATAATTCGCGGGAAAGTGCGGATAATCCAAAACAAACAGGTTCTAGGTGATTTGTCAGCAGGTAACATCGTGGGCTCTGCACTTATTTTGAGCGGCGCCCAGGCTGAAGTGGATGCAGTGGTGACGGAACCGATCCGAGCCATTCGCTGGGAAGTTGAGACTCTGGAGCGCTACCTTGGCAGCAATCCTGAAATCCGCATCATGATGCAACAACACCTCGCCCGCGATTTGGCTGGCAAAGTGGCTTCTTACGCAGACCCAAAGTAAAACAGCAGGAACGTCATAACATGATGTGAACAGGACACCCTCAACCCATGGGATCATTGCTGATCGATCTTCTTGCGTCCGTTCGAGTCCGATATGCTCGCACAAGGGGCTTTTGGAAACGCACCCGCCCACTACGCAGAATGGAGCAAGTTACTCGCTCTCCATTACCAGCCCCCGCACAGTCGTATACGCCTCAGGCAGGATCACCTGCTGCACTTCCTGAGCCTGCTTCACCATCCTAGGGATTTCCCCAATGGTAAAGTGCCGAGCATTACCTTTGAATAAGTGTGTGAGCTAGGTCAATGAACGGGAGGAACAACGCCTATGGCCGGCAAGGTTGGATTTCGGGTTCGCGCGGGATGGCGGCGCCCCGATGCTGCTCTTCTTTCGTCGTTTGGATTGGCCGCCAGCGCGCAGGTCGCGGATAGCATGTCGCGGCTGGGCGCGATGGATGCGACCATCCGCCCGGTCTGGCCGTCTTCTCTGGTTGTGGGCGCCGCGTTCACGGTGTGGTGCCACTCTGGCGACAACCTGATGCTGCACAAAGCGCTGTCGCTGACCGAGCCCGGCGACATCGTGGTGGTGAATACGCAAGGCAACACCGGGAATTCGGGCTTTGGCGAGATGACCGCTTTAGTCGCGGTGAAGGTCGGCGTGCGCGCGGTCATCGTCGACGGCACGGTGCGCGACAGCGAGGCGTTTGAGGCTCTCGGCTTGCCGGTCTACGCGCGCGGTCTTTGTCCGAACGGCTGCAACAAGGATGGCGGTGGTGAGATCGGCGCGATTATCGCGTGCGGGGGCGTCGCGGTGCGTCCCGGCGACATCGTCGTCGCCGACCGCGACGGAGTGGCCGTGGTTCCGCTCGACGATGCCGCCGAGGTGGCCCAACTGACGGTTGCGAAAGTCGGCAGCGAGCGACAACGCAAGGCTGAGATCGAGAAAGGCGTGCTGGTTCGCCCCGAGATCGACGAAACCCTGCGGCGTTTGAAGATATTTATGTAATGCGTCGACATGATACTTATTTCCCTCGGTTTTGAGGTTTGGCGTCAGACGGGGGCTGGTACTTTTAGAAACTCTCTCCAGGGTTTATTCGTCAGACGGGACTGGGACTTTGGAGACGCAGCTTTCTACGAGTCGAAGGTGAGTTGGCGTTGGCGTTGATCTGTGACAATCTTCTCACGGGGTCCTCGCTTTTGTAGCGCTAGCTGCCGATGTAGGGCCTTCTCAAGATCTTGAATAAACTCTGTAGTTCCCAACGGGGGTTTATTCGTCAGAGGTTTATTCGTCGGGGTTTATTCGTCAGACGGGACTGGGACTTTGGAGACGCAGCTTTCTACGGGTCGAAGGTGAGTTGGCGTTGTCGTTGATCTGTGACAATCTTCTCACGGGGTCCTCGCTTTTGTAGCGCTAGCTGCCGATGTAGGGACTTCTCAAGATCTTGAATAAACTCTGTAGTTCCCAACGGGCGCCCTGTGTGTGTTCGTTGACGAATAACGGCCAGTTTGGATTCGATTTCCCCTTCTCCGAGGTACTCTCGCCAAGTTGTAACTGTCCAGTGGCGGCGCCACGCATCGAGAGCCAAGAACGCATCGTGCTGGTTGGTGCCGCAGTGGATGGCGGCGCTCGACCAGGGCCAAAGCTCTGGCTCGGAGACCAAACCAGCCCGCAACGGATTCAGCTCGGTGTAGCGCAATGCTTCCCAGAGGTGCGTCTGGTCGAGAGGGCAAGAATAGTATCGTCCTTGCCACACGTGCCCGCTGGATTGGTGCGCGATATTCCAATAGCAGGCATACCGTCCGTGGATCTGCTTCAGTGCCTCAGCGAATCCCTCAGCCTTCGTAGGGGTAGCGATCAAGTGAACATGGTTGGACATCAGGCAATATCCGATGAGGGCTAACCCGTAGAGGTCCATATTCTCGTGCAGGAGCGTAAGGTAAACCGCTCGATCGGCATCGCAGTCCAGGATGAAGCGCCGCCCGTTTCCGCGCTGCGTGACATGGTGTGGGACATCCACTGCGACCACTCGATTGAATCGGCCCATGACAGGCGCGATAACAGCAGCTACTTCGCCATGCTGAAACTTCTGTCAAGATGAACGAACCTTAATGTGTTCCGGCGGCATTTCCGACAAAGTTCCAGTCCCGTCTGACGCATGTATTAACGCATGTATTACGCGGAAAAAGAACGGCGATTCTCCTCGTCCGGTTTCATCGACCTTCTCCCCCGAAAAGAGCGATGTGAGGAGTTTCGGGGAAAATCGCCGCTTGATGTGCAGCTTTCCGGCCTTGCCAATCGGCTAGCACAGGCCGACGACCGGGAGATCGCTGCCCAGGCCCGGTACACTAAGCACGGGCTTCAAAAACCATATTGAACGGTGTCTCAGCCGCTTTGTGGAATTGCGTGAACCCGCCGCTGCGCACCACTTTCTCTATATTTGCAGGACCGGCCTGTGCGCCCAGGGCAAGAGCTACCTCCTGGGAGAGCGAGCAGGGCACACAAACCGATGCCGACGCGGAGTACATGATGCGCCCAATCGGGTTCAGATTTGCAGCTACCTCATCGTGCGCAAAAGGTTCGACGATCATCCATGTACCTCCGGGCGCCAGCGATTCGAGAACGTGCCCTGCCGCACCTGCGGGGTCACCCATGTCGTGCAGACAGTCGAAGAACGCCACCAAGTCGTAGTCTGTTCCGGGAAACTCCTTCGAGGGCGCCACCTGGAAGGTCACCCGTTCGCTTACTTCTGCCGCCTGAGCCTTCTTGCGGGCGGTATCAATCGAAGGCCCATGGTAGTCAAAGCCAAAGAACTGCGACTTAGGAAAGGCCTTCGCCATCAACAATGTTGACGCTCCGTGTCCGCACCCAATATCAGCCACTCGGGCTCCTGCCTTCAGTTTGGCCTCTACTCCTTCCAGCGCCGGAATCCAACTCGAAATCAAGTTCGCCAGATAGGTCGGCCGGAAGAATCGCTCGCAGCCTTCAAACAAGCCTTTCTCGTGCTCATGCCAACCCATGCCTTTGCCGGTACGATAGATCGCGGTGATCTTTTCCTCGTCTTTCATCAGCGATGCCAACATGTGATAAAAGCCGGGGAGATGGATCGGCGTATCGTCCTGCGCCAGCGCCAGCGCTTGTTCCGGAGTCATGAAGTAAGTGCCGCTTGCGGCGTCATACTCCACAAAGTTACCGGCAGCATTTGCGTTTAACCATTCGCGTATGTAACGCTCCGCAGTGCCGGTGAGCTCGGCAAGCTGCGCGGGAGTCACCGGTACGCCGTCTCCCATGGCCCGATAAAGACCGAGTCGGTCTCCGACTACGATGAGCGGCGCGTGCATAGCCGCGCCCATGTCCTGAACTGCCTGCTCCAGCAACGCGTTCAGCTTGTCGGGATCGATTGTTCGTGTTGTTTTCGATGAGATGGTAGGTGATGAAGGCATAATTCTCTCCTCCTTTCAGGCAGACCGAAGCCGCAATCCACGGGCGTGCTTCGGCAGACTTTTTCTGGCACCGACCCTACGCCGGTTTCTGGACGATAGCTGTCCCCTCGGGACACTAGAAGCTCTCCGAAAAGGGAGGAGGTTTATTCGTCAGAGGTTTATTCGTCAGACGGGACTGGGACTTTGGAGACGCAGCTTTCTACGGGTCGAAGGTGAGTTGGCGTTGATCACCCTCAGGTATCTCATGCGATCCAGTGTAGCTCGGCACTGGAGATACAGCCCGGATGGTAATGACAGGCAGGTCGTGGCGACCCTTTTCAGGGACGGACGGAATTTCCCCTAATGAGCGTCGAGTGCAGACTGGAGCTGACCCGAGACCAAGCGTCGGCCGATGATTGACCTGTGTGTGGAAGGTTCAGCGTTTGCAAGCAGCCTTGCAGCATCATCGGCAGAAACTTTAGAGTTCAACCAACTTAGTTTGAACGAACATCGAATCCCCCTTGAGCACAAGCAATAGCCATACTACTTTTTAAGCATGATAAGAAATCTGAACATGGGCTCCCACCGTGCTTCACGGAGCTCAGAGACCCCTGCGAGCAGCTTCTCTCTCGCAACCTCACAACCTCCCCACAAACGGAGCCACTTATGCCCAAAAGTCAAGTCAGAGACCTCATTACTGATCAGGAAATAACCTTTGCCCACCTGGTCCTCTCTGGAACTATGACCGACCGTCAGGCCGCAGAAGCCGCCGGTCTCAACCCCGACACCGCCGCCTACACCAAAGCCAAACCCCGGGTCCGCGCCTACATGCTCGAGCACCGGGCCGCCCTGAACGATCGCCTCCTGCAGCAAGAATCTGACGAGCAGCGCCGCCTGAACCTGGGCCGCGAGCGAGTCCTGGCCCGCCTCTGGGAAATCGCCGGCCTGGACCGCGGCATGACTCGAAACAGCATGTCCGCCCAAATCAAAGCCCTTTCCATGATCGTCGCCATCGAAGGCCTGATCCCTGATCGGAATACGAATCGCCGCGCCGGCTCCGCCCAGAACAAATCCGCCCCTCCACCTGTTCACCCGCAAATCGATACCGCCGCCTGGCTTCGTGAGCAACTGGGGAAAACCGCCGGCCCTCAGCCTGGCCCCGACCCTGCCCGGGACGAAGATGTGCTTGGCGTTCCCGATCCCCCGCCCGGTGAGGCAGCAGGCGCGCCTTCGCACCTTGGCTCTACTTCCGGCCCAGACTTTGACTTGAGTGGATCCATCTTCGCCCGCCCCTCTCGCACCTCGGAAGCGGCCTCGTCGGCGCCTCACGCCCCCGTGTCCGCTTCTGCTCCAGACAACAGGGTCCCTTCCTCAATGGAAAAGAAACCCGATGCCCCGCGCCTGAGGCTCTAAAGAAACGCGTGCTGCCAATGCTCTAAAAAGTCCAAAAAGGATCGATTTTTGTCGAATTTTACAAAAACGACGCCCCACAGAATCTTGAAGACGAATCCTCCGGTTCTCGCGACGCTACGATGGGCAAAGGCGACACGCAAGGGCATCGAGCACGCAGTCCTAAGTCGCCGCAACAAACGCTCTTGCCGGCCCGCAAGCGAGATTTTCAGAGACCCTTTTCAGGGACGGGGAGCTGTGAAGAAATTGTCCTTGGCATCAATTGATGAACTATTGCGGTGGAGCGATCGGCAATAGACTCCAAGCGTGAGTACAACGTCGCCGCTTCCTCGCCTGGCATCGATTGAGCGCTCTCAGTTGATGTTGCGTACAGTTGACGTCGAGAGAAGACCACTGCGCCCGATCGATATGGGAGCTAATTGGGCGCAAGGATTTAAGCCTTTACCACGCGGAGATGAATGCGATCATTCGCTTCGGCAACAGCATCGAAAAGTTTCGCAATGAGACGACCCACGCTGCTGACGCCGGATCAGCATACTTTTTCGCCTGGAGCAAACCAGATGGGCGCGGCGGAAGATACGGCTGTGAACCTTCATGGCCAGAAAGAAGGACCGACAACAGTTGATCGCGGCAACTGCAGCCAGCCTCTGCTCTGTGTTAACGTACACTACCGATGGCAAAAAAGCTTCGTGGCGTTCATCTCATAGCGGAAATTGCCGGAGTCTCCAGGGGCACGGTCGATCGGGCCTTACACGGGCGCGGCGAGATCAACGACGCGACGCGTCAGCGTGTTTTGGAAATTGCCCGGCAAATTGGATATAGGCCGAATCCAGCGGCCCGGGCGCTATCGGTGCACAAGGCAGCCGCTAAGATCGGGGTATGTATTCCTCGCGAGATCCATTTCTTTTATGACCAACTGTGGAGCGGAGTACTGGAAGAAGCGGAGCGTGTTTCGCAGGCTGGCATTGAATTCACAAATCGTCCAATTCAGAACCTGGGTGAGGGAGATGTCGAGGCGTTTAAGGAACTGATGTCCGCGGGCGTTGACGGAATCATTCTCACCGCCGGCAATCCCAGGAAACTGAAACCTCTGATCAATAAGGCCGAAAGCAACGGCATACGCATTGTTTGCGTGGATACGGATGCTCCAGAAAGTCGCCGCTCCAGTGCTGTGTGCGTGGAGCCTCATCTGAGCGGGCGCGTGGCGGGCGAGTTGCTGGGGAAGCTTGTTCCGCCAGGCTCGAAGGTGGCTGTCGTCGCGGGTATGCTCATGGCCGAAGACCACAGAAGGAAGGCCGAGGGGTTTTTGGAGACCTTCCCAAAGCACTGCCGGGGCGGCAAAACTGCAGTCGTCATCGAGGGTCTCGAAGACCAGGACGAGACCTTCCAGACGACTGTAGATCTATTGCGTCGCATTCCTAAACTCGCCGGTATCTATGTCAATACAGTTAACTGCCTGCCCGTGTGCCACGCCCTCGGGGCAGGGGACCTGGAAGGAAAAGTGAAGGTGATTGCAAGCGATCTTTTCGTGGATATGGCTCCTTACTTCCAAAACGGCACCATTGCCGCGTCCATCTATCACCAACCGTACCGTCAAGGACAAATCGCAGTCCGCCTTCTGGCGGATCATCTGATCTCATGTGCCAAATTTCCACCCATAGTTCGTCTTAGTCCAACTGTGGTGATGCTATCTAATTTGCACCTCTTCAGGGAGATGTCTCTCAACCAGTCACGGCCTGCCAACATCGGCGGCACAGATTTGGTTTATCCGAGCGAAGCGAAAGATGCCAAATTGCACCCGGTTCTCCGAAGAGCGCTTGGTTAGCCGAGTTCCTTTATTTCGCACGAAAACCGTTCGTCCTGTTCAATCTGCCACCGGCGCCGTGTGGAACCTCCTCATCGCCTGTTGTTCATTGATCTGCATGCCCGGCGTCGGCTCTTTGCAGTCGCCACTGTTCATGGACTAGCTCTTACGAAAGATCCTCAAAAAACCTCTTGACAACATGATTACAAAGAGCCACAGTCTCAAATGTCATTCATTCCGTGCACGTGCACGGACTTAACGCTCTCGCTCAGGGTCCTGGATAACAGGGCCAGGGGGTTGCACTGTGCGCGCCTAAAGGCGGACACGTTCGGGAGGAACCGTCTGACAAGGCAAAAGAACACCTCATGCAGCGTGAATTCTCGAGAGGAGAAGGACCCGTGGTGCGCGTAATTTGTGCGCTGTGGCTTTGCCTGTTGACCTCGCCGGCGTTTGGCATCTCGGAAGCTCCACGAAAGATAGAGTTGCCTGATAACTGGAGGTTGGCGGCTGCAAGAGACGTGCACACAGATGGCGCTACCGTTTCACAAGTTGTTTATCAGGGCGACGGGTGGCACCCGATCCATCGCATGCCCGCGACGGTTCTGGAGATCTTGCAAGAGGATGGTGTCTACCCCGACCTGTACTTTGGCGAGAACTTGGTGGAGAACGTCCCGCAGGACTTGTACAAGCAGGACTGGTGGTATCGGACTGTCTTCACCGCGCCCGCGGGGTACTCCGACTACACCATGGAGTTCCCGGGAATTAACTACCGCGCGGAAATCTGGATCAACGGCCACAAGATAGCGGATCAGAAGCAAATCGTTGGGATGTATGTCGCTCACCAACTCAACGTCACCCAGTGGATCAAGCCGGGCTCGCCCAACGCACTTGCTGTCAAAGTCACCCCGGAGCAACTGATTCAAGACGTGGACGGCGTAGAACTGGCCGACAGTTGGTTTGATTGGATCAACTGGAAATACCTTGGGTATCACGGTGAGTTCACCAAGCCTCATCAGTTCGGAGTTTCCTTCGTGCCGGATAGGAACGCGGGTATCTGGAAGCCGGTTTACCTGAAAATGACAGGGGACGTGGCAGTTGAACACCCGGTGGTTAACACTGAGCTTTCCTTGCCTCAGGCGATTGCTCGCCTTAAGGTGTATGCGACGTTGCGTAACTCTGCGGGAAAGCCGGTCAGCGGCACCCTGAAGGGAACAATTTCCCGGCAAGGGAAGCCAACAATTGAGTTGGAGCAAAGCCTCAGTTTGTCGCCGGGCGAAACCCGCGAAGTTGCGTTTGACGCAGACAAGTACCCGAGCCTGGTCGTAGCCAAGCCCGACCTCTGGTGGCCGTACACCATGGGGGAACCTGCCCTGTACGACCTGCACCTCGAATTTGTGCAGGACCAAAGAGTGTCCGACAGCACTCTCATCCGTTTCGGAATACGAAGCATTACCGAACACCGCGATCAGGACGCGGAGTTTCCAGACAAGGGCAAGGGCGGGAATTTCTATCTCCAGGTGAACGGTCGAGACTTCCGGGTGCGCGGAGCTAATTACACCCCCGACTTGCTGTATAGGTACGATCCGCAACGCGAAGCCGAAATCCTGCGGTATGTCAAAGATCTCGGGATCAACATGCTGCGCTGGGAATCGAAGATTTCCAGTGAGCATATCGTCGACCTTGCGGACGAACAGGGCATTCCTCTTGTGTTCGGTTGGATGTGCTGCAACCAATGGGAGAAGTGGGACCAGTGGAGCGAAGAGGACCGTCGCGTGGCCCCGGAGAGCCTTCGCTCGCAGATTTTTATGCTCCGTCCGCATGCGTCCGTGTTCGTCTGGGCTAACGGAAGCGACGGGCGGCCACCGGACCCTGTTCGCAACCAATACCATGAGGTCCTATCGGGACTCCACTGGCAAAACCCGATCGTTGACACAGTCTCATCTTTCGCCAAGGACGCCAAAGGTGAACGCTTGTGGGATGGCATAAACATGGAAGGTCCATACACCTGGCGCCCGCCGGCATACTGGTTCAGTGGGAGGTACGTCCCATCTCGCGGGTCCTCCATGGAACAAGGCGACAACGAACATATCCCAACTCTGGAGAGCTTGAAGAAATTCATTCCGGCAGATAAGCTGTGGCCGATTAATGACGCATGGTACGTTCACGCCGGAGCGATCCCCGGCGCCAACACGCTCGCGGATGTGCAGCAAGCCGTCAACCGCCGCTACGGTCCCTCCAGCAGTGTGGCGGAGTTCGTTCTCAAAGCGCAACTCGCTCATTACGAAAACACTCGCGCCCAATTCGAGAATTTCGCCGCCGGTGACTGGGCCAACCATAAAGTTGCCATGTACTGGATGCTTAACAGTCAATGGCCGTCGTTTTACGGCAATCTTATCGACTACTATCTAAGTCCGGGCGGAACCTACTACGGCGCGAAAAAGGGGCTCCGTCCGCTTTCCGTTGTGTTTGACGCCTATGCAAAAGGAGACCGGAGCCGCGCGAAAATCATCGTCTTCAATCAGACTCCTGCGGATGTGCAGGGCCTGCGCGCGCGCGTACGGGTTTACGATCTCGATGGCAAGACCGTAGACGACCGCTCCGCAGCCAACATCCAAGTACCGTTCAACCGGGCAACCGAGGTCATGACGTTGCCACGCTATCGCCAGAGTTCTCCACTGTTCTTTGTGCGTTGCCAGTTGTTTGACGGCGCTGGAACTCTGCTTGTTGATAACACTTACTGGCAGTCACAGAAAGACGACGACCTGGGCGATCCTGGCAGCGATGACGCGCTGAACCTGAAACAAGCGAGCTGGGCGGACTTGACGGCGTTGCATACGATGCATCCGGCGCGGCTCGAAATCAGCGCCCATCATACTGCGGAGGACAGTGACAAACACATAGTCATTCTTCTTCACAACTCGACCGAATATATCGCGTTCTTCGAACGTGCAAGTATCTCTGCCACCCAAGACGGAAACGAGATTCTCCCTATCAGTTACGACGACAACTATGTAACAGTGTTCCCTGGCGAGACGGTCGAGATGCACGGAACCGTATCAAAAGCGAAAGACACGCGTTGGGTCAGGGTGGAAGGATATAACACCCCCGCAATTTCGGCTCAAATCCAATAGAATGTCCGCGGGACGATGTCCTTTCACAGCGATCGGGCGAGAGCACCTGAGGATTCGGGAGATTCCATGATGAATTCAGAGAGACGCCGGTCCGCGTCGTCCTGCCCCGTCGACGCAAGAAACCTGCGCTGTTGGTGTGCCATCCCAGCAGCGGATTTTCTGGGCCATCCGGACTTGCGCGTGCGTTATCGGCAGGTGGCCGACTCAGCCGAGCTCGGAGCGTTGATGGCTAGAGAACTGGTCGAAGCGGTGGAGGAAAACAACCAGCAAGGACGAGCAACACGTGCCATTATTCCCTGCGGGCCCGCTTGCTGGTACGAACCATTTCGCTCTCTCGTGAATGCACGCGGTGTGTCACTGAAGGCCTTGCACGTGTTTCACATGGACGAGATGAACGCCAACCTGACACCGCCAGTTAATTCGCTGATTAGGGAGGGAATCCGGGGACGTTCTGCCACGTTTCCGATCTATAAACAAGACACGGAGACAGCAGACCGATCACAAGCAACTTCCGAGGGAAGTTGTTGCAGCCTCAGAAGCTTGAGCCAAGTTGCTGCAAAACGTCAGTACTCTATCGGAGCTGCTCCGCAAGAAGAGCTAGGTGGTTTTGTGGACAGTGGTTTTGTGGTCAGACGGACCTGGTACTTTGGGACATAGAAGGGACAGATCAAGCAACATCGGTAGTAGACTTTAGAGTTTGACCGACTTAGTTGGAGTCAACACTCTAAGTCCTCTTGAACACCCATAATATCCGAACTAACCTTATAAGTATGATAAGAAACCTGAACATGGGTATAGGGCGGCAACCGTATGCGGACTTCGCGGAGTTAAAGCGCCGAAGAGCCGAACTACTTGAGAACCCGCCTCAACCGCAGCCCGAACCACCGCCCCAAATGCGTTCAACCCCACTGCAGCAGCCCGCGAAGTTCCAGCTTCGCGAACAGGCCCTGTACGGTCTTGCCGGTCAGGTCGTCCGCACGCTTGCTCCGCACACTGAGGCGGATCCGGCGGCCATCCTCCTCCAATTCCTGGCCGCCTTCGGCAACGCAGCAGGACCCGGCCCTCACTGCCTCGTCGGCCCCGCGCGCCATCGCCTCAATCTCTTCGTGGTGCTCGTCGGCGAGTCCAGCAAGGCCCGCAAGGGCACCAGTTGGAGCCACATCGAGCGCCTCTTCGCGGAAGTAGATCAACCCTGGGTCAACACCCGCATCACCACCGCTCGCTTAGGCGCCGCCGGCCTGGTTCACGCTCTGCGCGATCAGCAGCCACCCACCGACCGCCGCCTGCTCGCAGTCGCCGAAGAATTTGCCGCCATCCTCCACACCATCAAGCGCGCCAAGGGACATCTCTCCTCCCTGCTTCGCTGTGCTTGGGACAACGGCGACCTCCGCATGCTCGACGGCTCCAACCCACTCCGCGCAACCAACACTCACATCAGCCTCATTGCCCACATCACCGAGCGCGAGCTCGCGCAGAATCTCGATCCCACAGACGCGCACAACGGCTTTGCCAATCGCTGCCTGTGGACCAGCGTCCATCGCAGCCAGTGCCTCCCCAGCGGCGGCGCCCTCGCCCACCACGAGCTGGCGCCCATCACCCGGCAACTGCGCGAGGCCCTCGCTTGGGCCGCAACCACCGATACCGTCTTGCGCCGGGACCAGGCTGCAGAATCGCTTTGGGAAGAGTGCTACCCCGAGCTAAGCCAGGCACGTCCAGGCCTCTTCGGAGCCGCCACCAGCCGCGCCGAAGCTCAGGTCCTGCGTCTCAGTGCCGTCTACGCCGCCCTCGATCGCAGCACCCTCATCACCGTGCCCCATCTCCAGGCCGCTCTCGCCGCATGGGAGTACTGCTCCGCCACGGCCTCAGAACTCTTCGGCACTTCCACCGGGGACATCACCGCCGATCGCATCAAGGTCGCCATCGAAGAATCCAAAGACGGCTTGTCCAGGGATCAGATCAGGGGCCTCTTTCACGGCCACGTTACCCGCGACAAAATCGAAGCCGCCCTCGAACAACTGCTGTCCCTCGGGGTACTAACCCATCACCTCCAGTCAGGCCGGGGTCGCCCCGCCAGCGTCTGGTCGGCCATCCCAGCCGCGGAAGCCATAGATGCCGCGACCCCACGGGAGGAAACTTAGCGCGCATACCGCGCTTATCGCGCAGTATTTCCGGGACCCTTACCGCGCATACCGCGCTTATCGCGCAGCTTTTCCGGACCCTCCCCGGCGCGCTACGGTTGAGGAAGGCATCGTCCCAGGCGGTGGTGGGGTTTATTCGTCGGGTTTATTCGTCAGACGGGACTGGGACTTTGGAGACGCAGCTTTCTACGGGTCGTTGGCGTGGCTGTGAAATCTTGAGCGTAGCTTTGTTTTTCTCGTTTGGCATTTGTGGCAATCTGCAATTTGGGAGCTAAATCATGACGAATGAGCACCTTGGAACGGTGGGTCCGAGCCGTTGGAATCACACGACTGCGATAAGGTAGCGTTGTTGATCTTGGCGGCTTCCGGAGGATTTGATGGTCAGCACCCAGCCGCGGAACCCCCCCGATGCCCGAGCCGACTAGCCGAGGCTACACTCGACCGAGACAACCGACGGCGTCGGATAAGCACCTATACAGAACTCCGAGCAGCGTATAGCATGAGCGCCAGGATGCCGCCTTCGCCGTTTTTTCGGATCACACAACATGCTGCCTGCACCGGCAATCTGACAGCATTTCAAGCCGATGTCAGGAGACGCCTGAGCAAATTCCGGCGAAGTATGCAGGGATACCGGACCGTATGATAAGTTGCTTTGCGGTCTCCAGGACCGCTTGAATGCAGGCCGAAGAGTTACCAATGGGAGGGGATCGACCATGAAACCTCTTGAGAATGGCTCGACGCAACCCCCTGACAGTTCCACAACGAGCTTCCCCCAGATCTGCCGGGGTGAGGGGCACAAGACCGATGATTTCGAACCCTGGCGGAGTCTCCTTCACGATGCGGGGCCCAAGGATCATATTGTCCAGCTTTATCAGGATGAGCAGTTTCTCAACCGAGCCGTCTGCCGCTTCGCCGCCGCCGCATTGGCGCACGGGGAAGGGGTGATTCTCGTCCCCACGGCAGCTCACTGGGAAGCTTTCTGTCCTCGTCTCGAAGCGGAAGGCGTGGATATCAAGGCGGCACAAGCGCAAGGTCAACTGACAGTGGTCGACGCTGACGAACTCCTGCCTCGGTTCATGGGCGAAAAGATGCCGGATGCGCCCGTGTTCCTGGGCTTGGCCGGCGAAGTGGTCGCGCGCGCGCGGGGACGGAACCGCTATCCGAAAGTTCGCTGGTGGGGTGAGATGGTCAATGTTCTCTGGGAACGCGGCAATGCCACCGCCAGCATGGCTCTTGAGGACCTATTCGATCAACTTGCGCACGAACAGGAGATAGCGATCTTCTGCTCCTTCCTGATGGACAACTTCGATGGAGAGGTGCACACCCGCATGTTGCCAAGGCTCGGGGAGAATCACTCCCACCTGATTCCCGTGGAAAATTACGTCCGGCTGGAGCGCGCCGTAGCCGATGCGCTTCGCGAGGTGGTGGGGGCGGTGGAGGCGAGTGTTCTTGAAAACAAGCTGCTTGACCACTATGCGCCACCCTTCGCCATGCCATCGTCTCAGGCGTTGCTGTTCGCATTGCGCCAGGCGGTCCCAAACGTGGCCGATGCCGTGCTCCAGCGGAGCGGTGCCTTGTATCGCGCTTCCTGACTAACGAGTCAGCAGTGACACGCTCTTCGAACACCGGTCAGGGATTGAGAACAATGACAGACGCGCGTCACGTGTCCAACTCGCTTGGAATGGAGCTCATTGACTGTATCGAGCTTCCTGTTCTCGTTGTTGACCGCAGCCTGACACTCGTCAGCTTCAATCCAGCGGCGGCCACGCTATTGTCCCTGACGGGCTCGGACCATGGCAGGCAGTTGCAGTCAATTCAGATGCTCACCGGAGTCAAGAACCTTGAGGATCTTTGCCGGCATGTCATTGCCAGTGGGTCCTCACACCGCGTGGAGATAGGGGACGGCACAGGATCGTGGTTCTCTCTCAACATCAGCTGTCATAAGGCGAACCAAAACATCAAGGGCGCCGTGCTCGCTCTCACCAACGTGACTGCTTTTCGCGAAAGCCTGGAACGGGCCATAGAGGAACGCGAGTACACCAAAGCGGTAATCAACACCCTAGCCGATGCCCTGGTGATCGTCGACGCAGATCTTGGAATCCAGGCGGCTAATCAGGCCTTTTACGCGCTGTTCCAAACCTCGCGTGAACGGTCGCAAGGAGCAGCCATCTATCAATTAGGGAGTGGCGACTGGGATATTCCCCGGCTCCGCTCACTGATCGATGGGAGCTCAGCGTCAAATGACTACCTGGGATCTCTGGAGTGTGACCAGGAATTGGCTGCCGGACGCCGATCGTTATTGCTGAACGCTCGCCGTTTGAACCAGGGCGGTCAGGCCGGACAGATAACGCTCATCACCATTCAGGATGTCACTGAGCGCAAGAACGCCACCGAGGCGTTGCGCCAGAGCGAACAGCGTTTTCGCATGATCACCGAAGCTGCGCCCATCATGGTCTGGATGTCCGGAACGGACAAGCTTTGCTATTACTTCAACCGGGGATGGTTAGACTTCGTCGGACGCACTCTCGAACAGGAATCGGGGAATGGCTGGGTCGAGAACGTGCATCCCGATGACTTCGACCGCTGCCTGCAGATTTATGTGGAAAGCTTCGATGCCCGCCGGCCGTTCGAAATGGAGTATCGGCTGCGCCACCAGAACGGACAGTACCGATGGATTCTCGATCATGCCGTACCACGTTACGCGCCCGATGGAACCTTTGAGGGGTACGTGGGCGGCTGCCTCGACATACACGACCAGAAAGAGGCGGCGGAGAAGATTCGCACTGCGTCGGAAACGCTACGCGAGAGCGAGGAGCGCCTGCGTCTCGCACAGCAAGTGGGGACCATAGGCACGTTTGAATGGAATGTCCAAACCAATGTGAACCGGTGGACTCCGGAGTTAGAAACCATCTATGGCCTGCAGCCGGGAGAATTTGCCGGCACTCAAGAAGCCTGGGAGCAGATGCTGCACCCCGACGATAGGGCTGCAGCAATCAAGCAGGTGGAGGTTGGCTTTCAGACTGGCGCCCCGGTGCAAGCGGAATGGCGCGCAATCTGGCCCGACGGCAGTATTCATTGGATTCTAGGAAGATGGCAGGTCTTCAAGGACAAGTCCGGTGAGCCAACACGGATGACCGGTGTGAATATCGATATCACTGCGCGGAAGTTGGCGGAGCAAGCACAGCGCCGCATGGCCGCCATTGTCGAATCGTCGGATGATGCGATCATCGGCAAGGACCTGAACGGAATTGTGACCAGTTGGAATCCGGGTGCCGAGAAGATGTTCGGCTACTCGGCGAATGAGATGATTGGACGGCCTGTCACCGCAATCGTTCCATCGGAGCTGCAAGCGGACGAGCAGAGCATTCTGGAGACCATTGGACGAGGGGAACCAGTCAAGCACTATGAGACAGTTCGGCTGACCAAGATCGGCGAACGAATCGATGTATCCCTGACCATTTCTCCGGTAAGAGATGAAGCTGGCAGAGTGATTGGAGCTGCGAAGACTGCGCGCGACATTACTCAACAAAAGAAAACCGAGCAAGCCTTGCGAACGAGTCAGAGGCTTGCCTCTGTTGGCCGGCTGGCCGCGACGGTCGCCCACGAGATCAACAATCCTCTCGAAGCAGTGACCAATCTGGTCTATCTCGCCAAGGGGAGCGCCGCTCGCAATGACGTGCGGGAATACCTGAATGCAATCGAGGAGGAACTGAACCGCATATCCCATATAACAAAGCAGACTCTTGGCTTCTATCGCGAAACGATCGCTCCATGTGCGGTAAGAGTCGGAGAGATGCTGAACCCGCTCATCTCTGTCTTTGGCAGGCGGATGCGAAACAAGGGGATTGAGATCCGGCCGGAAATTCGGCAGGATCCGGAGATTTATGCCGTAGCGGGTGAAATCCGCCAGCTCATCGCAAATCTTCTAAGCAACAGTATCGATGCTGTCGATTCCGGCGGTCTCATTCGAATTCGAATCGACGCCAATAGATTGAACGGACAGCATCGGCCTGGAACACGGATTACCATCGCCGATTCAGGGCGGGGCATTCCGCCGTCTGCCCGTTCCAAGCTTTTCGAGCCGTTTTTCACTACCAAGAAAGACGTCGGAACGGGTCTGGGTCTTTGGGTCTGCACCAACATCGTACAGAGACACCATGGATCGATTCGTGTGAAGAGCAGCACGAAGCCCGGGCGGAGTTGGACCGTCTTCTCCGTGTTCCTGCCAACGGGACATGCATCGGTGACACAAACCTAAGTCAGAAAGCATGAGCAAAGAAGGAAAGATCGCTTCAGTACACATCCTCTAAGATTTGTGGTCAGACGGGACTGGAGCTTTGCTAAGAGTGGTAAACTGGCCGCCATTTTCAGAAGCGAGCTATCCCCGGTTGAATCCGTCTATGCTCCGCCGGCGAGCGTTGCTCTATCCCGCCTGAGCGGGTTTCCTCGGCCGCCTACCACTAGCAACATTGCGCCCTGCGGTCTTGCGCCGCCGCCCCTTCTCAGCAGCAGCGACCCGGCTGCGGCCAGCAGCCTCACCGACGCCAGCAATAGGGTTCTTCGCAGCGTGCGCCATAGCAGGCTGATGCAAGGCGGAGATAACCGCCTGGGGGGCTCGGTCTATCACTGTCAGGAAAGCCCGAGCGGACGATTCAGGTGTACGCCGCCCTCCTTCCCAATGTTTGACGGCATCGAGCGAGAAGCCAAAGGTGTCGGAGAAACGTGATTGGGTCATGTTCAACCGTTTGCGGATGGCTTTGACGTTTACCTCAGCCGGTAAGGTCACCCTATAGCCGGTCGTCTTCCCGGCCAGATAAGCGTCCACTTCATCGAGCCCTGTCATCAAAACTTTGAACATGGTAGTCATGGTTTTAACCTCCTGTACTGGGTGAAAATTTCGTCAGCGCGAGCACGCAGATCGTTCCGTTCTTTCTTGGTCAGGTTGCTCTTTTCGTTCTTCGCAAAAACGCCAATGAGAAAGACGGGATATTCCTCGTTGCGAAGAATGTAAATCACACGTGCTCCGCCACGCTTCCCCATCCCTCCGCGACCAACGCGCACCTTACGAAACCCTCCGGTGCCTTCCATCACGTCGCCGCATTCCGGGTCGGTTGCCACCATGTTCACGATATCCGTCCGCTCAGCCTCGCTGAAAATCGACTCCGAAGCTTTGATGTATTGCGGAGTTTCGACCACAGTGTGCATATCTATATAGTACTCCATTGGACACCTTTTACAAAGGAACAAACACTCGTAATACCCGGACAATCATGGCAATCGAGGCGGCACTCAGACATTTTGGAAACAAGGGGGAGGCTTTTCTGGAACAGACAGAGTAACCCCTAACGACTGCTACGGGGGTTACTCCGTCCCTACTTTTCCCTGGACCTACTTTTCCCTGGACCGCTCTTCGACACCCACGGTAAGGATTCGTGCTGGATTGTCACACTCGTGGCTTGACCGAGGCAGGTGGCCGGTGCTGGTACGGGAGCGATGCATTTCGCATGTGTAGTTGGTGAAGCCACTCCTCATCGCCGATTCTCTGCTGACTGAACCCTGGCAATGTGAGCCATGCGATCATTGCAGGCAGCAGATAACGTCTTGTCACAGCGATCTCCTTCTTTGAATCGCCTAGAGTAAGGTGCAACAGACTCAGCAAGGCCTTAAGCCGGTCAATCGTCTTGGGTGGTCTTGCATAAGTGCCAGAGCTTTGCGCACGTAGCAGGATTCCGAAACTTGCATGGGACGGGGCTTCGCTTGACGAAGAACTGATTCGTCAATTTAGCAGCTTCTGAGCTTGACGCTAGCCAAACTGCAGTGTCCGCCCCCCGTTCCGGGCTTGATTGAAGAGGTCGAAGCAACACCAGGAGAATGCGAAAGCCCGTCGGTGCGCTCCGACCCAGCTCCGTTTTCATGAATCCCGGACAGAGCGCGTTCGCCACGACCGGTTCATCGCGAAGCTGATCGGCCAACACCCACGTCAACATCCGAACCGCCTGCTTGCTCGCTTCGTATGCCTGGATCCCGCTGTAGGGCCGTCGCAGGTATTCGACATCGTCGAGATCGAGCCCGCCAGCTCGGGTTGAAGCGACGTTGATGATCCGACCACCAACACTCGCGCGCAGAGCTGGAAGCAGGAGCTGCGTCAACAACTGGGGCCCGAGGACATTCGTGGCCCATACAAGCTCGATTCCATCTGGGGAGACTCGCCGATCCGCCCACCATGCTCCGGCATTGTTGATCAGGACATCCAGCGCGTGGTGCTCGGATAGGAATTGATCTGACGCACGGCGCACCGACCGCTGGCTGGCCAGATCGAGCAGCAGCACAGAGATGCAATCATTCCCGCTTTCAGCAATCAGCTGCGTTCTTGCCGCTTCTGCACGCTCCAGGTTGCAGCAGCCTAGGACTACCGTTGCCCCCATCTTGGCGAGTGCTGCCGCAACGGCCTTGCCGTGCCCGGTGTTTGCGCCCGTCACCAGGCAAACCCTTCCTTTCATGTACATCGTATCCGCCCTTTCTCGATCGCCTCTCACGTGCTGTGCCGTACACGTGGTGCCCGGGAGTGCGATCAATAAATCATGTGATACTATTATCATTAATCATGAGTAATCCTCAAGAGAGCAACGAAGACAACGCCTCGAAACGTTCGCCAGATCGGAGTCGGCGGGTTGAATCTGCTTCGAAAGAGCCGCAGACACTCCTGGCGAGCAGTGGATTCTTACTGGCCCGTCTGGGGATGGAGTCCCGAAGGCGCTTTGTGCGCATGATGGGAGAGCACAAGTTGACGACACACCACTTCGGCCTGTTGCTGGCGCTTGAAGAGCATGGCTCTCTCCCGCAGCAGCACCTTGGCCGGATCATGGGAGTTGACCCACGCAACGCGGTGCCCATTATCGATGAACTGGAAAGGCGAAAGCTGATCGAGCGCCAGCCCAATTCCCAGGACCGGCGGCGATACGACGTGAGCGTCACCCCGACTGGCCGCAGGATCATGAAGCATCTCCACAGAGCGGGCACGAAACTCGAGGAGGAAATGCTCAAACCTCTCACCCCTGCGGAAAGAACGAGCCTTCATCGACTGCTGCTCAAAGTCTTCGAAGAACTGGGTGAGGCGCCGTGATTGGGCCGATGTGTCACCAATTAATCGCCGTCGAGTTTGTCTCAGCTTAGGGGTGCATTGCACTTTTGGGGGCCAATACAGGGCATTGAAGGGACAAGGGACAGGGCATTGAAGGGGGCATTGGGATTTATGCGTCAGACGGGACTGGTACTTTTAGAAACTGTCTCCTGAACGTACTAGCTAGTCCCGTCTGACGCATAATTTCCAAAAGGTCCCACATGCCGACAAAGAGCGGACCAGGTCCATATCCCACTTGAAGGTGATTGGCTGGTCTGAGTCCTCCAACTATAAACAAACGGGTGGGATGTAAATTCCAAAATGGTGCAGCTTGTCCCGCTCAGCTCGCAGCGTGTTCTGCATCCCGTGTAATCCCAACCGCCCGTTGCCGCATCAACCGCAATATCAGGCGATTCAGTAACTTGCGGTTCGAGACATTTTGGAACCGGGCGTGCCTTCCCTACAGTAAAAGTGGCGTTACCTCGTTGTCTCAGGAGGTCTAAAGTGGACTTCTCTTCCCTGCAGCAGACACCGGCACCAAAGCGCGTGGCCGCCTATGTCGCTATCGTAGCGCTCGTTGGAGTTATGGGTGGCTACGCGATTCATGAACACCACACTGCGAAGAATCTGACGGCACAGAATGAGCAGATGACCGCCGCGCTCAACGCGAACCGGAGTGAGCTTAGCGACCTCACTGCAAAGGTGAATACGCTGGCGTCGCGCAGCGAAACACAGTCCGCTCCGTCAGCCCCTTCCAGCCAGGTCATAACCGCCCGCGCCCCCGTGACACCTCGCCGGCACGGCGAGGATCCGCGCCTCAAAAAGCTGCAATCGCAAATCGACGCACAGGGCAATTTGATCGAGGAAACTCGCAACGACATAGCAAGCACGCAAGGCGATCTCGTCAATACGCGCACCGAGCTGACGGGCTCTATCGCGCGCACCCATGACGAACTCGTGCTGTTACAGAAGAAGGGGGAGCGAAACTACTACGAGTTTGACATCCGGAAATCGAACCAGTTCCAGCACGAGGGACCGTTTGGGATCCGCTTGAAGAAAGCGAATAGCAAGCACCAGTATGCCGACCTAGAGCTGATGGTGGACGATCGCAACCTGTCGCAGAAGCACGTCAATCTCTACCAGCCTGTTATGTTCTACACGCCCGACAGTCCTCAGCCCGTCGAGGTGGTGATTAACGACATCAGCAAGGATCACATCCACGGATACGCAAGCGCGCCGAAGTACAGCCAGTCTGAACTGACCTCGATGTCGAACGCAGGCGCCAACGCTGCGCCAAGCTCAATCCAGGGAGTGACGAACTCCAACGAACAACCTTCTCCTAGAAGGAAGCTCCCATCGCCCCAGTAGCCATATCGCGTCTTAGGCTCCGGCAGGGACAGACGAAACGTACCCCATCAGAAAAACACCATTCCGTTGAGTAACGTGGCGTGTCTAACTCATCGGGTACTTTTCGTCCCCCCTCAAGTCTCGTCACCGTATTAGTCCACCGTATTAATCGCGGCTAATGATCTACCACCTTCAAAAGCGGTAGAGGCAAGCTGCAAGCATTGCTGAGCCCTTTTCTTGCCCTGCCACAAATGATCGGGTGCCCCCTCCTTCGCGCTTTTTGCGAAGGGTGGGAAAGCGGGTCCAACGGCTCGCTCGACGATCACTCATCTGAGTGAACACGGGGCCGCAAGATGGAGGGAGTTGCGTCCACCAGCCGGGGACACCCAATCAAGGCGAGGCAGCGGTCCATCTCGGTTTGCAGGATTTCGATTGCTTTTGCCGCTCCTGGCTGGCCGGCAGCCGCTACTCCGTAGTTATAGGCGCGGCCGATCATGCACGCTCTGGCCCCCAAAGCGATTGCCTTGACGACATCGCTGCCGCGGCGAATGCCTCCGTCAAGGATGAGTTCCGCCCGGCCGGCAACCGCTTGCTGAATTTCCGGTAGCACCTCGATCGCTCCCGAAACGGAGTCGCATTGCCTGCCGCCATGGTTGGATACGGCGATGGCGTCGGCGCCGTGCTCAATCGCCCGTTGAGCATCAGCGGCGGACATGATTCCTTTGATGATCAAAGGCCCTGACCAGAGGGAGCGAAAGCTATCGATATCGGCCCAGGACACGGACGGGCTAAATTGTGAGTTGGTAAAGGCGGCGAGCGAAGTCGGATCATGTTTTACGCTGGGCTCGTTGGCGAAGTTGCCGAAAGTGATGCGCGGATGGCGCAGGATTCCCCACATCCACGAAGGCCGGGAAAGGGCATCCAGCAAATTTCCAAAGCCAATACGCGGAGGGATGACCAGGCCATTCCGGATATCGCGTTCCCGCTGCCCGAGGACGGGCGTATCGACGGTGATCACCAGAGCTTTGCAGCCTGCCTGGCGGGCACGCTCGACCAGCGACCGGGTGAGCCCTTTGTCTCTCCAGACATAGAGCTGAAACCAGATGCGCGCACCTGGGGCGCCGGCCGCGATCTGTTCGATTGAGCACATGGACATAGTACCGGCGGTAAAGATGAGGTTGCGTTTGGCGGCCTCCCTCGCCCCGAGGATTTCAGCTTGTGGCCAGAACATACCGGTGAAGCCAGTGGGGGCGATGATCAGGGGAGAGTCGAGCCGCTCTCCGAAGATTGTGGTCGATTGGTCACGATCGGCAACGTCCACCAGCACCTTGGGAACGAATGCGTAATGCTGAAAGCCGAACTGGTTTGCCCGGAGAGTATGCTCGTCCTCAGCGCCACCGTCAATGTAATCGAAGAGTGCGCGCGGCAGGCGGCGCCGGGCTTTTTCGCGCAAATCCTCGATGTTTACGATCATGGGTCTGGGTAACTATAGACGGCAAACCCCTGGGCGAACCAGCGAGAAGTTCGCCGGCGAATATTTACTCGTATGATAATGAGGTGGAAAACGACAAACTGAAAGGCCTGGTTCATGCTCTCTAGGCGTAAATTTCTGCAGACCCTTTCGGCTGCAGCCTGCTCTGACCTGCTGGTTCAGCAAACAAAATCTTTCGCCGCGATTGCGGCTTCGACAACTGACGGCGCCGGCGAAGACCTGACACAGTACGTCAACCTGCGTGTGGGTACAGGCGGCCATGGGCATACCTACCCTGGGGCGACGGTTCCCTTCGGGGCCGTGCAGTTGAGTCCTGACACCTATGACCGTGGGTGGGACTGGTGCTCGGGCTACCACGATTCTGACCGGTCCTTGATGGGGTTCAGTCATACCCACTTAAGCGGTACCGGCGGCGGCGACATGCTCGATGTGCTGATCATTCCGAACGTTGGCGAAGTGAAGTGGAACCCGGGAACGCGGGAAAATGTGGCGGAAGGATATCGCGCGCCGTTTTCTCATGCCGAGGAGAAAATGATGCCCGGCTACTATTCTGTTCCCTTGCATGATCGCAATGTCCTGGTGGAGCTAACGGCGACCGAACGCGTCGGACTCCATCGCTATACGTTTCAATCCGCGGGTGCGAGTCACTTCGTGTTGGATTTCGCGCACTCCATCAATGATCCGCTGAGCCCGGTATCTGACGCTACGCTGGATATTGTGGGAGAAGATATGGTGACGGGTGGACGCACCGTGCACGCCTGGGCAGACGGGCGAAGGATCTACTTCGCTGCGCAGTTCTCGAAGCCATTTGGAAGGGCGCAGCTCTGGCAGGAGGGCGCAGTGCTTCCCGCGGGCAGTTCAAGTGGCGCCGGCAGTGCGGTCAAGTCGGCCCTGCACTTCGACACCAGCGCAGGGGAGAAGATCCTTGTCCGCGTCGGCATTTCCGGAGTGAGCGTTGCCAATGCGATGGCGAACCTGAAAGCCGAGATGCCGGGTTGGGACTTTGAGTCGACGTGTGCCGTGGCGAAGAAAAAGTGGCAGGCGGAGTTAAGCCGTATCCACATAGAAACCAGCGATGCGACCACGCGGACCATCTTCTACTCTTCTCTCTATCACATGCTGGTGGCGCCCACGCTGTTCGACGATGTGAATGGCGAGTACTGCGGCATGGATGGCAAGACCCACAGGCTGGAGCCGGATCAGCATAACTACAGCAGTTACTCACTGTGGGATACGTTTCGCGCTCTGCACCCGTCGTTCACGCTGTTCCAGACTGAGCGGGTGCCGAGCCTGGTGAACTGCCTGATCGATATGGCTGAGCAGAGCCCGGCAGGGATGCCGGTTTGGCCGCTGCAGGGTAAGGAGACCGGGACCATGACGGGCTACCACTCGGCAAGCGTGATGGCTGAGGCGTGCGTTAAGAACTTTCCCGGGGTCGACTGGCAGCGTGCGTACAAGGTAATGCGCCAGCGCAACATGATCGATGACTATCGCGGGCTGGGCTATTACCGCGCGATGGGCTTCATTCCCGCGGATCGAGAGACCGAATCGGTAAGCAAGTTGATCGAATATAACTACAATGACTGGGCATGCTCGCGCGTGGCGGACAAGGTTGGCGCGACCGAGGACGCGAAGGTGCAACGCGAACGCTCGAAAAATTATCGTCACCTCTTTGATCCCAAGACGCAATTCATCCGCGCGAGGCTGATCAATGGCCGCTTCACCGAGCCTTTCGACCCTATCGACATGGGGCACACCGACGACTATCGCGACTACACCGAGTCAAATGCCTGGCAGACTACCTTTGGCATTCAGCACGACGTGAAGGGTTACATAGAGCTATGGGGCGGCCGAGAGCCGTTTATCAAGAAGCTCGACGCGCTCTTTACCGTGCCATCGACGCTGCCTAAAAATGCGCCGCCCGATATTGCAGGTCTCGTGGGTCAATACGCGCACGGCAATGAACCCAGCCACCATATCGCCTACCTCTACATTTATGCGGGCGAACCGTGGAAAACCCAGTCACGGGTAAACATGCTGCTGAAGACCTGGTATCACAACGATCCCAACGGCCTGGCCGGGAATGAAGACTGCGGGCAAATGTCTGCCTGGTACGTGATGAGCGCGATGGGTTTGTATGCAGTCGATCCAGCCAGCGGAAACTATGTACTTACCTCTCCGCTCATCGACAAAGCCACTATCACAGTTACAGGTGGAAACAAGCTGATCATCGAAGCCAGGAGATCTTCGTCAGACGCTATCTATATCCAGTCCGTAACCATTAATGGCAAAGCATCGGACAAGTTGTGGGTTCGGCATGAGGAGATTGCCAAGGGCGGGCACATCGTGTTCGAGTTGGGGCCGGAGCCGAATAAGACGCTTGCCACTACTGCAGAGTCAGCGCCGCCTTCCCTCACCGCATAAGCATCCAAGACCAGAAGGATCAGTGCATGAGCCGCCGCGGGCTGTTGCGCGGTGCGATCGCAGCAGGCGCCGCGTCGCTGCTGGGCCGGGCCTTAAGCAGCGCGCCTTTGAAGAACGAGAGCGCGCACGACTCCTTGAGTGGGATGACAATCGCCACGTTCTTCTTCAGGAAGGTGAAGCACGGTTTGCCCAACTTGAGTTTTTCGGTCAGATAGCAATCGAGCGCGATTTTGCGCAGCCTGGCCGTTTCTTTCTGCCACTTCTTCGCGTAGGGAACTTGCATCGTTTCAGCCTTGTCCTCGACCCATCCAACATGAATAACGACGCTCGGCCCGTGTAGGTGTCCCGCTGTATTTAACCTGTGGACGAATTTGCAATGATGTCTATGCCAGTTGTCCGCCATCGACAAAGAGCAGGACGCCGGAGACGTAGGCCGCGTCTTCGGAGGCCAGAAAGAGAGCCGGGCCAGCCACTTCCTCCGGCGTCCCCATGCGCCCGAGCGGGATCACGCCCGTCTCAGGATGGTACTTCAGCTGGTAAATGGGGTCGTTGAGGATTGGCTCGGATAGACGGGTTCGGATGGGCCCAGGTCCGACCGCATTGGACCTGATACCAAATTTGCCGAACTCTCGTGCCAGCGTCTTGGCCAGAAGGAACACGCCGGACTTAGACACGTTGTAGTGCGCAAGCTGAGCCTCTCCGTCCCAACTGTTGGTGGAGGCCATGAACACCAGGTTGCCTTTCCTGCGCGCTACCATGTGCGGCACCACAGCCTTTGCAGTCAGAAATGCGCCGCGTAAGTTGACGTCGAGGGTATTGTCCCAGGTAGCCACGTCAAGGTCGACGAACGGTACGGCAGCGGCGATTCCGGCAATGTACATCAATATGTCGATGCGGCCATGCCAATCTAAAGCCTGTTTGACAGCAGCTTCCACCTGGGCTTCTTCGCGGACGTCGCAGGTCACACCTTTGCACTGACTGCCTTCGCTGCGCATTTCCTGAACGGTGGTTTCCATGGCCTCCGGATCCACGTCGGCGATGACGACGTCGGCTCCTTCGCGCCCAAGACGCACTGCGATGGCTTTCCCTATTCCATGGGCTGCCCCCACGACAATTGCCACCTGGTCGTTAAAGCGTGCCAAATTGTCTGTCTTCCGATCGTCCATGCGCAGACTCCAGTCAGCAAGGATAATAAGTATAAGGCGTTGTGCGGTCTATAAATAGAACCCAAGGTTTTGTTGAAGCACGCTGGGCGCATTTCTTCCGAAGTCGTAACAATAGAACAACTTTGCGGGGTTTTCTGATATCGGCTTCGCCGACGCGACGCACTGGTCCGGCTCCTTAGGCGGTGGCCGCAACGGCTCTGCGCTGGTGGATTTCGTCTTGTCACGAGGGGGAAGCAGGCGCGTTGAGTTAAGGATGAAGGTAAGCTCGGAGACGACGTGAATCAACGTTGCAATAAGCGGGTTGAGAAAGCCAGCCGCCGCCAGGCCGATGCCGATGGTATCGACGATCAGCGTGCCGAATTGGTTTCGTGGACAGACCCTAGGCGTTAGCCTTCAGGGGCTCAACGTTTCCTGTCAGAGACCAGACTAGACCGATCATCCAAGCAAAAGGAATCCAGCCAAACAAAATACTGAGTACCAGAATAGCCTTACGGTCCTTGTGCCGACGCTTAAAAGCTATGAGTGTCGGGATGAGGCAAAGAAAGAAAGCAATCCCCGCGACCATAGCGAGGATCATTAAGATACTTCCGCCGACAGTAGCTGGATCTGTGCTCGCAGCAACCGGGGCAACGGAGGAGTCGGGGGCAGGGGTAGGCGCCACTTCAGGAGTGGAAACTTCCTCATTGACCACCGGAGCAAGAGTAGTTTGCTCGGGGGCCGGGGCGGACACGTAGGGTGTAGCCGCTTCCGGGGCAGGGGAAGCTTGCTCATCACCGGAGGGAGCGGGAGTGGTCATATCCTGTGTGGGAGCAGGAGCAGGAGGTGTGGCAAAGTCCTGGGCGGGGGCAATTTGGGTGTCTGCGGGCGCTGGTGCTTGAAGCGTGCCGGGATAGGCAGATTTTGCCGCCATCGAGCCGACCACGAGGACAGCGAGTAGTACGGGGGTGCGTTTCATTTAAAGTCCCCTTATCAAGCGCAACAGAAGACTGTGCTATGTGCTAGCATCCTGTCGCCCTGCACCTTTTAGTCTGCCTTCCGTGGTCTAGCCACTCACGGTAAATCTTGGCCTCGAAAGGAATCCAGACCTCGAAAGTGTTAGTAGACCGGATGACTAACGAAGAAAGGTAGATATGGTGGCTTGAGAAATGGAGATAGCTCCAGAAAGGGGGCTTAGGGTTTCAGCTCAGGGGTGCACCGCAAACTGTCACCGTATTAGTTATTCAGAAACACTATTCATCCTGGATTGGCTTTGGCTGGTGACGGGTACATAAACGTCCGTGGTCGACCAAACTAGATGCAGTTCCACCTTCCGAAGCGCAGTCGGCACAACAGCAGTCACAGCCTCTAAACTAAGCACCCCGATAATTAACATTAGTTTAGGCTTCATTGCTGCTCTTTCTTTCTGTGCAGTGCTTAGCCCCTTGCCGATAAAGCGCCAACATTACGAAATGAAAATTGAAAGGACAGTCGGAGCAATCACCATAGCAAATATGGAGTCCTTATTGCTCCGCGCAACGGTGATTGTTCCGTCCCGTCCCTTCAATGTCTACGGGTTCTTGTCCCTGTGCCAGTGAACGTAGGTGGTGATGAACTCCAACCCAGTCACGCTTCCATCCGGCTTGACGTCGAAGATGACGCGCGTTGGAGCATCGCGAAGGAAGTATTGTGCGTCGGACTCCGGAAATAACTCCTGCGGTTTTGATCCAAGGGGGATCTCCGCCATCAAATGGTTTCCAGCCTGGGTGACCTTCATGAAATCGTATGTTCCGACATAGCGCCCAAACTTCGATGGATCCACGTGGACCACCGTATGCTCAACCGGCTGAAAATCCGGCCACGCGTAAGCTTGCGCAACACTCCGGACAATCTGGTCGGAGAGTTGGCCGCCTCCACCACCGTTGGTGAGCACGACCACTCCGTCCCCGGAGGGATACCCAACCATGTCGCATTGAAAGACCGCAGACCCGCCATGCTCGAAGTAAATATTCGGCCGGGTGCCTCCAACGCGCACGCCTAAACCCCACCGCACACTGTCCGATGGACCCATGCCTGGCGTCACCATCATCTGCGCCATCTTCTGATTGAGCACACGGTGAGACTCTCCTGAGTACTCCTTCTGAAGCTCGATCACAAACCTGGCATAGTCGATTGCTGTCGTCCACAGTCCGCCGGCTGCTGCGTTTGGCTCAACAAAATGTGCGGGCGCGGTTCCGCTCGTTCCATCTTCGGCGTAAGCCGTTGCAGCGTTTGCCGCCTCCACGGGTGGCAGCGGTGCCATAAACGTACTCTGGCTCATTCCAAGCGGCGCCAAAACCGACTCTTTCATGGCTTCAGCGAAGGGCTTACCGGTAAGGTCGGCAATCAAAAGTTGAAGAATGAGGTACCCACCATTCGCGTACGCATACTTCTTGCCCGGCTCCGATTCGACGCGAACCGGAGGTGTCGTTGCCGGAGGCTTTCCCTCCAGGATTTCAAGGACGGACGGCAGGCCCTTATCCGGATCGTAGATCATGCCGTTATGCGTTCCAATTCCCGAAGTATGGCTTAGCAACTCCCGCACGGTTACGGGATGGTCCTTCGTGTACTGATTCGCCGGAATCTTCCAACTCTTCAGATAGGTGTTAACATCCGCGTCCAGATCGATTCTGCCCTCCTGCGCGAACCGCAACACGGCCATGGCCGTAACCGGCTTGCTCATCGAGGCAGCGCCAAACAGGGTCGACGCAGAAACCGGCGGTCCGCCAAGGCGCGCCACCCCGTAGCCCTTGCTCCAATCAACTCTTTTACCGTGAATCACTGCGATGCTCACACCCGGCACGTGCAGATGCGACATTTGTTCCACTAACGACATTCCTGGCTCAGGATGACCTTTGATCACGGCTAAGTAACGGAGATTTTCTTCCACTGCTTTTTCGCGATGTGCGGTGGACACGTCGGGAGTCTGACCCATCGCACCCAGGACGGACAGGCTGGCTATTAGGGAAAACAACAAATGTCCACGCATGATTTCTTCTCGTCATCGATCCTGCAGCTTAAGATGGCTCGCGTCGCACGACCTGATCTAGTTTCGAGAAACAGCTACCCTATGTAGTATTCTATATCAGATCGAGACCCGAATTGACCGTCTTCGGGTTCTCCAGGGAGTTCTTCATGAATAGAGGACTGAAGTGGAATCTGGGGACCCTATGGGTGTTCGTACTCGCAATCGTCATTGCAGGTTGTCTTCGCGCACAGGACATCACTGGCACTTGGCAGGGAACAATTACGCCGCCCCAGGGCACACCGCATCGCATGGTTCTGCGGGTCATACACGATGACAGCGGAGCGTTCAAGGCAAGGATCTACAGCATCGATCAGGACTTCACCGGCGATTGGGTCGACTCAATTACCGTGCACGACTCCACCGTGCAATTTGTGGTCGGCATGCTCCAGCTTTCCTTCGAAGGCAAGCTCAGCTCCGACGGCAAAACCATCACTGGCACATGGACACAAGGCTCAGGGACCGCTTTTACCTTCCGAAAGGCCACCCAAGCGACCGCGTGGCCCCTGCCCAACGACCCTTCACCGCACACCGCGCAACTCGTCACCGTCGAGCAAGGAGTCAAGCTCGAAGTCCTGGATTGGGGTGGCACCGGTCGGCCTCTCGTCTTCCTGGCCTCTCTCGGCGACACCGCGCACGCGTTCGACCAGTTCGCGCCTAAATTTACAGGCAAATATCACGTGTACGGCATTACCCGCCGCGGCTTTGGCGAGTCCAGCAATCCCACTGCCAACAACGACAATTATTCGTCCGACCGCCTCGGCGACGATGTCCTTGCCGTCATCGCCGCCCTGCACCTCGATAAGCCAGTCCTTGTCGGGCACTCCATTGCAGGCGAAGAGATGAGTTCTATCGGCAGCCGTCATCCCGAGAAAGTCAGCGGACTCATTTACCTCGAGTGCAGCGGTCCCTACGCTTTTTACGATCGCGCCCACGGCGACCTGCAGCTGGACATGATCGATGTCCGCAACAAGATAGAGCAGCTTCTCCCGGGCGGCGGCGACCCGTCTGGCCCGATGCAACCAACGGAAGCCTTATTGGCCAGCCTCCCTCAGCTCGAAAAGGAGCTCCAAGCTCAGTTGAAGCTGCAACAAGCCGTCGCGCCGCCCACCGACAGTCCCTCACTGCCACAAGACCCGCACCCCACCACGGCAAGCGTTTTCGCCGCTATCGTCAGCGGCGAGCATAAATACACCGAGATCAAGGTACCCTGCCTTGCATTCTTCGCTGTTCCGCATGACCTGAGCGCCGTCTTCCCGGGCGACGCCGCTCGCCACGCCGCCGTCGTAGCAGCCGACCTCGAGAGGCAAACCAGACTGGCGAATGCCTTCGAAGCAGGTGTTCCCTCAGCTGAGGTCATCCGTCTGACTAACGCGAGTCACTATGTGTTCCGTTCCAACGAAGCAGAAGTGCTGCGCGCCATGAACGACTTCCTCGGCAAGCTGCTTTAATCCTGACAACTGATCCGGTCATAGGCCAGACTACAATCTGTGAGTGCTTGCCGTTTCCCCTGCCACCGCAGCAGGCGGACCAAATCTTCAACGCGTTCGTTACCACCAAGCCCTACGGCACCGGCATGGGACTTCGCATCAGCCGCTCTATCGTTGAATCGCATGGCGGCCGCCTGTGGGCTGCCGCTAACTCTCCCCACGGCGCCAACTTTTATTTCACGCTACCCGCTAACACACAGGTACATCAATCACGGGCATAGGGGAATTTTCTTCGAGGATGGAGATCAGCAGATTTATGAGCCGTCCCGAACGTATCCCGGCAGGGGATAGCGTCACACTTTCCTGTAGCGCCGTTCTCCGTTCCCAGCTTCAGGTTAAAGCCGACTACTCATCCGGAACAGACGATCAGACAGGGCTTACCGATTACTGACCGACTCCAATGCCGGAGCGCCCGGTGAGTGAAGGGTCCGAATATCCCGCATCGGTGGCTGGCCGAAAAAACGGCTGTATTCGCGATTGAATTGGCTGACGCTTTCGTATCCGACCTCAAAGCCTGCGCTCGCCGCGTCCAGACCATCCAGAAGCATGTGGCCCCGCGCTGCCTGCAACCGAAGTTGCTTCTGATATTGAAGAGGACTCATCGCGGTCAGCCCGCGGAAATGATGGTGCAGCGTGGACACGCCCATGCCTGCGATTTCTGCGAGATGTTCCACTCGTAGCGGCTTCGTATAATTCGCCCTGATCCAGGCGATCGCTTTTGCCGTCCGGTGGCTCTGATCTCCCAGCGTTGCAATCGCTCGAAGGCGTGTTCCCACCGCACCGCGAAGGATTCGGTAGATGATCTCGCGTTGAATTAGGCCACTGAGAAAAGGAATGTCCTGCGGCGTCCGCAGCAGGTCCACGAGGCGGCAGCACGCATTGAGGAATTCCACGGTGGTCTCACCGAGCGCAATGCCAGGACTGTTAGACGCCGTCTCAGCCACCTCAATCTCCTCCCGGCTGAGAAGCTCTCGGACCACCCGCATTTCGAGTTTGAGCGACAACGCCAGAGAGGGCACCGCTGCACTCGCCTCGATCACCCGGCTGACCACCGGCAAGTCGAGCGACGTCAGCAGAAATCGCGACTCATCGCAAATGAAAATGTTTCGGCCGAGTTCTACTCGCTTTCGCCCCTGGGCGATTACTATCACGCTCGGCTCGTAAGTCATCGAGCAAGGAGCGGTGGTAGCGGTCCGTCTGCCCAGTGTCGCCGGAAATCTCCGTTGCCCAGATCTCTTCGGAGCCCACAGACAAGGCAATCTTCCGAGCCAGCTCTGCGGGCAATTCGTGGGCTTGATCTGGGAACAGAGACGCCTCCCCACTACGGTGTTTCATGGTGACCACTGCGCTCACCCCTACTCGCATGATAACTGCCTGCTCTGTGCGCGGATCGACAGTGCAAGAGAAACAGGCAATAAATCGGAAGGATCGGGATACCGCTGTAACGGCGCTCAATTCTAACCTGGAGATGAGGGAAACAGTTCCCAGGGGAGAAACATGCAGAAACGCAAACTTGGAAATAGCGGCCTGGAAGTTTCGGCTATCGGCCTCGGCTGCATGGGAATGAGCGAGTACTACGGCGAAGCGAATGAGGCGGAGTCGATCGCCACGATCCGCCGCGCAATTGATCTCGGTGTCAACTTCTTCGACACTGCGGAGGCTTATGGCCCTTATGCCAACGAGGAACTCCTCGGTCGGGCGCTGAAGGGGCGCCGGGACAAGGCCATTGTCGCGACGAAATTTGGTATGGACCTTTCGCGGGAGCCGGCCGGCGGAACCAATAGCCGTCCTGAACACATCCGCGAGGTCGCCGACGCCTCGCTACTCCGGCTAGGCATCGATCACATCGATCTGTTCTACCAGCATCGGGTGGACCGGGCCGTGCCGATGGAGGATGTCGCCGGGGCCGTCGGCGATCTCGTACGTGAAGGCAAAGTGCGCTTCTTCGGCCTGTCCGAAGCGGGCGTTGAAAACATCCGTCGTGCGCATATCGTCCATCCCGTCAGTGCGCTACAGAGCGAATATTCCCTGTGGGAGCGCAATCTGGAGAGCGAGATCATTCCCATGGTGCGGGAACTCGGGATCGGTCTTGTTCCCTTCTGCCCGCTTGGCCGGGGGTTCTTGGCGGGTAATGTCAGGCGTGCGGAGGAATGTACAGCAAAGGACCACCGCCAGTACGATCCCCGTTTCCATGGCGAGAATTTCGACGCCAACAGGAATGCGGTTGAGATCGTGCGGAACATCGCCGAGGCCATCGGGGCAAAGCCAAGCCAGGTGGCCCTCGCCTGGCTGTTGGGCAAAGGCAATTTCATCGTGCCGATTCCGGGCACCAAACGCCGCGTCTACCTTGAGGAGAATGCCGGCGCCGTGGATATCAAACTCGGCGACGACGATATCGCTCGCCTGGAGGCCGCATTACGCCCTGAATCCGTGTCCGGACCGCGCTACAACGAAAAGGCCATGGCGTGGGTTGATCGCTGATCTGAACGAGCCAAACCGTTTGAAGTAGTCGCTCTGACTCAACGAGGTTTCGATCCACAGGTGCCCTGAGCTGAAAAAATGCGCTTAGCCCGTCAGCCTCTTTTGATGGCTGTCTGCTGGGAGCAGCAACAGCCCGACGGCAAAGCGGTAACGTCCTCGAAATAATTTTCGAAATTGTGGCCCTTTTCTGGGAGCGGTTCCGCCTTAGTAGGTGAAGGCGGTTAATGAGACGCCTTCCCAAAAGGAGAAACCGCCATGAGCACACTTTCGATGTTGAAGTTTCGCGCCAGCATTTTCGCCGCTGTTGTCGCTTTCGCTCCCTTGTCGCCCGCATCGCACGCCCAGGATAGCGGCATGCTCGCCCGGGTCAACATACCTTTCGGATTTCAAAATGATTCTCAGCATTTTGCTCCGGGGGTGTACACCCTTGAAATGGAGAATGACCACACCCTGCTGATTCGCGGAGCATCGCAATCATGGATGGCCCTGACGTCGGTCGATAATAAAACCCAACCAGCGAAGCGGGGAACGGCTGTGTTCCACAAATATGGCGATCATTACTTTCTGAGTGAGATCACGGTCGCCGGGACGGGCCGTTACCTACACCTGACTCCGTCCAGGACTGAGAGCCAAATGCGCCGCGGAGAGAAGAAACAGGCAGGCGTGGAACTATCACTGTTACAAGCGCCACGCTAATGGGGGCTGTCGAAAATGAAGCTACAACGAGTGGGTGGCCCAGGTCTCAAAAGCGAGACCTGGGCCGCCCACTCAACAATGATTGGACATCAGGCAATATTCGATGTGGGCTACTCCGTAGAGGTCCATATTCACCCTCACGCCATTGCTCCATGGAAAGCTGTTCTGCGCTCATAGTACGAAAGGGCAGAAGCAAACCCTCCATAGCTCTCAAAACAAAACCGCCTTAAATACGCGGAAATCGTGCAAGACAGCAAGATTTGTGGGTTGGGCTGTGGGTTGGAACAGCTAAGCCAACCTCGGAGGTCAAATCGGATTCACTGGCTGCCTCGATTCTCCGAGGCTCAGCCGCCGCGAGAGATTCCTTATGCGCCGACAGGAATTGCACCAGGGCCGGAAGGAACGGCCGCACTACATCCAGATGCTCATCCGCTCTGGCAACAAACGCATCAAACCGCTTCGTGAAGTCGGCTGGCCGTGCTTGCGCCTCCTGCATTCCGTTTAATTTCTCCAGCAGGTCGGCGAGCATCGCGCTGCTTGAAACTTCACCGGCAAGTTTGGCGCGCAGGGATGCAAAGACCGCATCGTGGGAAGCGGCTCTTCCGAATTCTTGCGGGGAATGGATATTCATACACTTCACCTGCATTTCTGATGACCAATCTGTCGTCAGCGATCCAATAATTGTGAAGTTCACTGTCAAAGCGTTACGGTGGATTTCTTAAGAAAATGTACGTTCCGGGACCGGAAGATGTTCCCTCTCCAAAAGCTGCGTCAGATAAGGTAAACAGACGGAGCTGGCACTTTCACGAAAGCGAACTCACTTTCAAAACTTAGCGTGACACTGGTTTCCTAAAGTGTCAGGTCCGTCTGTCCACGAAGCTCCGGCATCATTTCCTTTCCTCGGTTGGTATGCCGGGAGAATCTAATGGGTGATGGTGACTCGGTTTATAATGGCGCTAGTTCCGGGAGGCCGCCATGAACCGGTTCGCCGTCCTCTTTTTTCTCGGTTCCACCGGTTTCTGTCAAACAGCGGACACGTCGGGCAGAACACTTTCTAGCCCTGCTCCAGATCTCTCACAATATCGGCTTGAAGCAGTCATTTTCGAAGGTGGCCGCTCTTTCTCCGCAAAGCAGTTATACGACGCGTTCAATGTCCCCGTAGGCGACAAGTTCGACCGCACTGCTGCAAGCAAAGGTCTTGAACGATTGAGGCAGCTTTACGGAGATTACGGCTACATCAACTTCACAGCGGTTCCAACTCCTCAACTCGACAAGGACCGGAGCACAGTCGTCTTGAAAATAAGCATTGACGAGGGCCAGCAGTTCGCTTTCGGGAAACTGTTCCTAGAGGGTCAGGAGACGCGGCCAGGAGAAGCCGATGCCCTGCGTAACACGTGGGCGGCTCTGTCAGGTAAACGATATGATTCGTCACTCCTGCGTAAGTGGCTAACTCAAAACGCAACCTTCCTTCCCAACGACGGGCAACCTCTTCGGCACGTGGAAGTGGAAGAGCATGAAGATTCGGGCACCCATCTTGTTGATTTCAAACTCACGTTTCCCTAGAGCGATGGCCACGGCGTGGAGTTTCCTTTAAAACGAACAGTTCATGCTCAGCCACGAAATACAAGCATTCTGAACTTCAAGGCCCGGAACCAGATGTAGCTCCATGATCAATGCTTCAGTTGTGCGTCACGAAAGTACCTGGATTCCCGACGATGTCGTTATACAGAGTCTCCAGGTAAACATCCGACGTGATCCATTCTCCCGACCAATCCTTCCATGGATCAAGAATCTTCTCATGCTTGAGTTGATCGAGAGTTTTTCCTTGTTTGACTCCCTGGTCCACCACCGCTCGCGTTTCCTTAAGCATTTTCACGAAGGTCCGCACGTCATCAAGATTGGAAACCACACCGTGACCCGGGATGACTTTAACGTCCGGGGGAAGTGCTGGAATCACCTCTTCAAGGGCAGCAATGAGTCCGCGAACGGAACCTCCCGCAGCTAAATCAACGAACGGGAAACCGATGCGAAGAAAATCGTCGCCCATATGCACGACGTTCGACTTGGGAAAATAAACCATACTGTCGCCATCGGTGTGGCCATTCTGAAGATGCCTTACCTGAATATCTTCGCCATTGAGATGAATCGTGACATCGTGGTCAAAAGTCAAGATCGGTAACGCACCTTTAACCTGAGGTTTGGCTTCGAATTTGAGGGAGCCAAGATTTCCTGCTTCACCACCGTCTTCAAGGCGTTTGCGAACATTATCGTGGGCGATGTTCCGCAGCGGCCTTTCTTCAGAGGCAAACCCGGCTGTGTCCGGTCCAGGGCCTGAATCTGGCTCTTTTCATCGGCGCACAGCACGATGGCGCGCTCGGGTGGATTCAGATACAGGCCCACGATGGTTTCCAGTTTTTCGGCGAAGCGAATATCCCTGCTGAGCTTGAACGTCCGGACCAGATGCGGCTTGAGACCATGGGCGTGCCAGATGCGCCGCACGCTGGCCTCGCTGATGCCTGCTGCTGCGGCCATCGTACGCGTGCTCCAGTGCGTGGCATTGGCAGGCTTGTGGCCAATCGTCATGTCCACCACGCGCTTCACTTGGTCGTCGGTAATCGTGCGCGTCCTGCCCGGGCGCGAGGCGTCTTTCTGCAATGCGGCGATTCCACCATCGAGCAATCGGTTACGCCAACGCGCCACCTTCTCCGCAGTAACGCCAAGTTCCTGCGCGATCTCTTTGTCCTGCAGGCCGTCGGCGGCCCGCAACACAATACGCGCACGCTCCACCACCCGGGCCGGCAGGGAACGGCCTCGCGCAAGCCGCTCCACAGCCTTTCGTACTTCCGAATTCAGTTCGACCGGCCGCGCAACTCGCATCGTGTCGTCCTCTCATTGTATGGACGCACGACATTTATAATCGTTATTACTTCAGACGCACTACACTAGGCTCATCGCCAATCTCTCTTCCTTCGTCACTTTTATTGCGTTAACTTCCAACTAAGGTCCCTTCCCTCCACCGGAGTTACCCGGCTTCCTCGGTACTACGAACCTCTACGCCACCCCAAACGGCCCGGCCTGGCTCTCGCGAGTTGCCGGTTGATCCTGACAACGCCAGAATCACCGAATGGGGTTTCCCGTGTTGCGTCTGGTCCCCTTTTGCGTACATGCCAACGCCACTACCTCGGCAAGACCGATGGAACTCCATTCGCTCGTACCCTCCCATCGACTGCGGCCTTCCCCTGAAAACCGGAGGGTCGGCTCTTGCATTAGTCGTTTCGAGGCCTGCTCAGCGTTTACTCACGTTATGGCCTGCACGCTCGCCAAGTCGCCATCGCGACCCTCTACACCGAAGGCTCCAACGGCTTCGTCACCTCCGCCGCTGCTTCGATTGCTACCGGGTGGAGCGAACCAGTTCCCGGGCGGGTCTGTCTCCCGCTGTGGACCAACGCCTTTTCACGGCGCACGGTTTTCGGTAACTTCCTGCGTGGGTGGAAATAGCCCTTGCTTCGCGGGCTTACGAGCGAGCGCGTGCTTTCATCGCGCGCCAGGCACGCTTGGCGCGCCGTAAGGTGAAGATGCCGCCGAAGAGCGTCAGCGCGCCGGCACCCACGATCCTCCAGTCCTTCGGCCGCGAAAACCCTAACCAGAGCAACCCCGCCCCAATGATCGCAATGCACATGCCAAAGAATCCGTCACGGAGCAGGTCCATGAAGAGCATGCCCTTGGGATCAAAGATTTTACGATCCCAGTTGCGCTGCATTTCCGACGTCGTTAAGACGCGACCAGGGAGCTTGTCAGCAGCCGGTGTGTCCTCGGGGGGGCGGCCCTCCTGGCGGCTTTGCGGGTCCGGCTGGTATTCAGACATGCGTCCATGATCTCGTCTGCCGGGCAAATTGTCATCCTCCGCCGCTGGGCTACGGCGATCTTTCGGAGGGAGGCTGATTTTTTCTGCTTTCCATGTAAGTCGCGTGGGCGGAGGGCCGCGGGACTCTTCTGTATGTTCGAGGTTTCTCCTTGGGTAAACTGCTCGTGATCCGTTCGCGTTGCATACGTTCAGAAAGGGCACCAAGTACTCCTAAATCAGCTACACCTTGCGGCGGTCCGATAGCGGAATCCGTCAGGCGACGCTTCAAGCGAAGTTCCCAAGCTGCAAAGAACATCATGAGGGTTATCGTCGTCACGTAAACAATTGCTTTTAATATGAACATAGCCTAGTGACCTGCTAGGGCACGACAGCGCAACCTTCGCTTGATCGGAAACATTGATTGAGCGTTAATCGGTGGTGCAATGTTCGCTCAGTGCGGCCTTGCCGATAACTCTGTGGCTATCCTTTCTCCAGCGTCAGATGGGTCGCGTATTCCGATGCCTTGCGATCGGTTACCGAAAATCCCAGCGCATGCAGATCCAGGCCGTCAAACAACAGTTCCCCTTGGCCGAGCAGCACCGGCGACGACACCAGGTGCAGGGAATCGATCAGTCCGGCCTTAAGATATTGCCGTACCGTCGACACCCCGCCCCCGATCTTGACGTCTTTATCGCCGGCGGCCTTCCTGGCGAGAGCCAATGCCTGCTCGATTCCGTCAGTAACAAAGTAGAACGTTGTTCCACCTTCCATCACCAGGGGCTCACGCTCATAGTGAGTCAGAACGAAGGTGGGTGCATGGTACGGCGGATTGTCGCCCCACCAGCCCTTCCATGCGTTGTCCGGCCACGGACCACGCACCGGACCGAACATGTTCCGGCCGAGAATGAACGCGCCAAAGTTGGCCATCGCCCGCTGCGCGAATTGATCGTCCAAGTCCCCGACCGTTCCCCGATCCTCCCCGTGCATCGAACAGAAGGTCCTGGTGTGAAAAAACCACTCAAAAATTTCGCCTCCGCGCACCCCTAAAGGGTCATTGAGGCTCTGTTCGATTCCAGCGCTGAAACCGTCCAGCGAAACTCCAAATCCCGCGACCCGAACCTTTGTCATCTGTGCTCTTCCTTTTGAAGGCTTATCCTGCCGTTTGAACTGCTCTTGCCCGACGCAGCGCCTTTTAGTCTGCAGTGCGTTTGCTCCGGCGTTGCTCGCTCTGCTTGTCGCTTAAATCGGCCGCCGGCCGTATCTCCCACGCCCATATTTCACCCCGGGTGCTGGGAGATAAGCTGAATGGCATGATTCTGGTCTCGCGCCTCGAGCACCAGAATGCCGCCGAGCTGCTCCTTGGTCTCGGCGTAGGGACCGTCGGTGGTCGCGACCTTGCCGTTCTTCCAATATAGGGTCAACGCGGTTTCCGGCGGTGGAAGACCTTCTCCCGCTGCAAGGTATCCGTTGGCGCGCAGGTGATCGTCATACTCGAAGCATTCGTCGAGCATTGCCTGTTGCTGCTCCTCGGTCATTTCTGGCAATTTTCCCGGCTCGATGTATCCCAAACAAATGTAGTTCATCACGCGTTTTCTCCTGGTGTCGGCAAGCGTCGCAAGCTTGCCTGCTCGATTGGTTCACCCTATAGTCGTCAAGCGCTGGGAAAATCGACAGCCGGATACAGCTATCTTTCGGACACATTGGGCTAGCGGAGCCTCGCGTGAAGTTTCACTCCTAACAGTAACAACGGGCAGCAGGCCGCGAAGCAAGCGAGAGGCATTGGCTGACAGGGACGCAGCCATGACCGTCTGGCTAGGAAGAATCGGGGATCATTTGCTTGAGGGCAGAATAAAACGCGCAATCGAGCAACTTCCGCACGCCGGTACTCGCTCCTGTTTGCCGAGCACATGACAGACATACAGGTGCGCTCCGCTGTCCTCGGCAAAGGTTAGCGTGGCGGCGTGGCACCATTGGAACCGACGCCTTGACCCTGCTGCACGCGTTTTTGCATTCGCAGTTGATCTTGCTCAAACTGCGTTTTCTGGTCGTCGTTTAGAACGGCTTTGATCTTTGTATTAGAGTCGCTACGAATGGTCTGCATCTTTGCCATCCGGTCTTCAGACGAGAGCGACGTATCCTTGCGCAGCTCTTGCATTTGATGTTGCTGAGATACCAGAATGGGTTTCAATTGGTCTTGCTGCTCGGCGGTGAGGCTATAGCGCGTGGTCATCCTCGCCAACTGCTCATCCGGGTCCATCACCCCATGACGGCTACCACTCGGCCCTTGTTTTGGAGGTGGCGCTGAGGTTTCCGGAGGGAAGCCCGGTTCCTGAGCAAAGGCCTGCACACCACACACGAGGCCCGCGACCAGGACACCACTCTGCGCAAGGCAACACAGCACCTTATTCATCAGAATATCTTCCTCCATTTTCCGCGGTTTAAGCCCCTGGAGGCTTGATACAGACGGTGCGAAAACGGTACTCCTCGAGTTTTCCCCACGCAAGAGGTGAACATTGGATCCGGAAATTGAGCCACCATGCCAGAAGACACTGCAGCGGATGTGCCGCCGGCCTACTGTTTAATGGCATTCTGGGAGCAGGCAGAGCTGTTTCCCTTGTAATTATGGTATGGCAACGCGCTACGTGTGAATATGGTGGCCGGTCTCAGATTTTGAAAGCTTGATGAACCTCCGCCAGACAGCATCTCGTTCATTTGTCGTCTTCGCTAGAAAAAGTCAGTCACCCCGGTCATGTGCCAGAACCATTTGCTTCTGGGACAGGACCCTGAATCAATTTCCGCGCCCGGAATGAACGCTTTGGAAGGTGCCCCGCAGCAAGCCTTTTGGAACAGTCGACCCGGGTTCATTCTCCTGGCCGGAGTGCCGCTGGCAAGTTACCGAGAATGCGACTTCACGGTAACAGCACACAGGCGGCTGCAGCGGGTAATGTGGTCGGATTGAGATCTTCAAATTTATAGTGTACTAGTTCACTAGTACATTGTATACTTCCGCACTGAGTGGATTAATCGTCCGAGATGCATGGTCTCTTGCTATCTGAATGGGTCACGGGCGGGCTGATTCACCGGCAGTCAAGAGAGGTCTCTATGTCCTTGCGAAGCGCTACCCTGTTTTTTGCTTGCGGAGTCGCAAACGCATTGTGTGCAGTTGCAATCGCACAGAGCGTTCCGTCCCAAAATCCTGACTTAGCCTCACCTGAGCAGACGTCAATCACTCCTGAATTGCCTTCGCCGTCCGGATCGTTTGGAGTCGGACGGATCGCCTACGAATGGACAGACGTTTCCCGGTCTGAGAGCCATGCGCCCGACTCTCAGGCGCATCGCGACCTGATGGTCTATCTCTGGTATCCCTCGCCGAGAAAAGACTTTGCAACGAAAGGAGAGTACTTGCCCGGTGCCAAGCAAATGAACGCAACTCCCGAGGTCCAATCTGCCATGAAGGGAGATTTTGAGACCCTTTGGCCGCTCGTCGTTTCTGGTTCCATCACCTCTCACGCCATCAGGAACGCTCCGGTAGCTAGGACACAGGCACCGTTCCCTGTGGTGATCTTTTCTCACGGCAATGGAGGTACCAGTTTCGGATACACGTCATTGATCGAGAACCTGGTGAGCCACGGATATGTCGTCGCAGCTGTGGAGCACACCTATACGGCGACGGCGGTTGTCTTTCCGGACGGAAGGATCGTTACCGCTTATCGAGACCCAGTGGCGAGCGGGTCTCCTGCCGAGGCATTCCGGCAGATGATGAAGGGGGCAGGCCTTCAGATAAACACAGGTGCGGCGGATTTGATCTTCGTGATGAACAAACTTAGCCAGCTGAACAACCAAAATGAATCAAACTTTCCCTTGAGCGGGAGACTCGATCTGACTCATGTAGCCGCAATGGGGCATTCGTCCGGAGGAGGAAATGCAGCATTGGCATGTGAACTGAGTGAGCGATTCAAAGCGTGTCTAAGCCTTGAGGGGCAGATGCCCCCAATAGCTGCCTTCCCAACCAATCCAGAAGGCAAATTCTTTGCCCAGCCCGTTCTTCTGCTAGAAGTAGATCATTCCGGGCAACACCGAGGTTTCGACGATGCGCAGAATGCCGAATACCAAAAGAAGAAGGAGGAGCAGCTTGAAAAGTGCCCTGCTGGAAGCTACGACGTGGTGTTGAAATCGGAAGGTCTGATGCACGGCAGCTTTAGCGACTTTCCACTCTTGATGGCGAATGGCCACGTAAAAGAAACCGACCTTGCTCTGGACAACTTACGGTTGATTGAATCGTACATCCTTGCCTTCCTCGACAAAAACCTGAAGTCCGCAAAGACTTCACCGCTTTACAACGAAGCGAATCACGCGGAAGCCATTGTTAAGGCGTACGGTGGCTCCCCACCTTAGGCGCTTCCCGAGAAACGGTGCGAGTTCCGATACTTAAAGCATCCCCATCCGATTGTCCAATAGACGAGCAAGCCGAGACGTCATTCAAGAGTTCGATGACGGATGCCCGCGTTTCGTCTCCACCTAATGCGAGTTCTGCACCTCCACAGGCATACCTTCAACAACTCCTAAGTAGACAGAGGCTGTTATCGCTTTGAGGCATTGGACCGGCCGGATCGCTTAGTGATTGCGCTCTTGGGCAATCGCGGAACAGCCTGGACGCCCGCCCAAAGCGTTGCGATCGTTTGCTCGACCACGAGAGTCTGGTCAGGCAAGTCAGGCACAACCCCTTGGATGACCATGAGTGTGGCGAGGCCAAAGATCGTGTACCACCAGGTGTGGGCTACCACTATGTCATCCCTACTTGGCAATCCTTCATCCTTGGCAACATCGAAAAAGAGCTGCACGAATCGTCGGAACAACGGAGTGCCGATGTCGTTGATATATTGTCCAGCGCGGATGCCGTTGCGGTTCTCAGGCCCGAAGAAGACGTTACGAAACTGCTGTGGATGGGCAGTGCAGAACTGAATCAAGCCGCGTGAAGTCGCAAAAAGGCGCTCCTTCGGTGCAAGATGTTTAGCGGCAATCGCGTCGAAGTTCTGAATCAGCAGCCCGATCGTCTCGCTGCTCAGTTCGGCAAGAATATGCCATTTGTCGGGGAAATGCTGATAAATCACGGCGTGCGTATAGCCGATCTCTTTAGCGATCGCGCGAAGCGTCACGGCTTCGTAGCCGCGATCGGCAAACATTTTGCTGGCAGCCGCAAGGATCTCGCTCCGCAGCCTTTCCTTGCGCTCTAGCCGGCGACTTGGTGATTTGGATGTCACTTTACCAGCTTAGTCGCTTCTAACGATTTTTTGCGACCATTTGTTGACTTATAACCACTGGTTACACTACAGCCGATGGATGCTCATCGCGGTCCGGTACTGATCCGTAGAAAGGTCCAAGTTTCAACGGTGTCGCAAGGCGTTTCGGTCCAACTGAGTACGATGCTCCTGGCGCTTTGGCTGGCGATCAGCCTTTACGCAGCTCTTCGCCCGGCAAATCGGAATCTTGCACTGGCCGCGTTTTCATTCCGGCTGAGCGAGGCACAGCGGTTGATGCGTCTACGAGCGCGCAAGCGTTGATCCTCAAAATTTGCAACCAGTGAATAATTTGCAACCAATGGTTTGTAAAGGCCTCTAATCGTCAGGTAAGCGGATTTGGATGGAGCCATATACGAAGCAACAAGGAGGAGGATGCGATGAAAGTTCTAGTGATTGGAGCAGCGGGCAAGAGCGGAGAGGCGCTGGTAAATGAGGCGCTGGCGGCCGGACATAAGGTAACGGCTTTCGTGCGCGGTGCCGCGCAGTACAAGAAGGCGAACGTCAGAGTTGTTGCAGGCGACGTGCTGGACGCGGCCGCGGTCGACGTTGCGGTCGCCGGACAGGATGCGGTGATCGACGCGCTGGGGGGCAAGACGCCGTGGAAAGTGACGACGATGGAAACGAGCGCGGCACACAATATTGTGGACGCGATGCGGCGCAATGGCGTGCGGCGATTGCTGAAGATTTCGGTGGTTGGTGCGGGCGAGAGCGTCAAGAACGCCGGCTTTTTCAACGAGCACCTGCTCATGAGGACGTTTCTGCGGGGTCTGCTGGTAGACAAGGCGGGCATGGAGGCCGAGATCGAAGGCAGCAACTTGGACTGGACGCTCGTGCGGCCGCCGATGTTGACCGACGGCGAGAAGACCGGCGTTGCCAGGGTGCTGAGCACGGAGGGCGGCGAGAAGGCGCACAAGATCGGGCGGGCCGATCTGGCAGCCTTCATGGTGCAGCAACTGGAAAGCAGCCGGTATGTGCGTCAGGCCGTGACAGTGACGACCACATAGCAAGGCCCCCGCGAGGATCAGCCAACGGAGGCAACAGTGTGGACGGACTGTTTGCGAAAAGGGCGACGTTCTTATCTTTCAAGCAAAACCCAAACAAGGAGAAGACCGATGATCGTTGTGACAGGAGCAAGTAGAAAGCTTGGTGGACACGTCATCAAGAGTCTTTTGGAAAAGGTGCCGGCAGGGCAGATCATTGCAGCCGCTCGTAATACCGAAAAGGCTTCGAGCCTCGCGGAGTTGGGTGTGCAACCACCTCTCTCATCGAGGCGGATCCAATCGGCTGTGTAAATCCCGGTAACGAATCATGCGACAGATAACTGTGGAAACTCAACGGAACTAGCGAAGTGCTAGCTGCGCAAGTCACAAGCTCGGGCGTTCACCCCAGAGCACCAACTTCGTTCACGAAAGGAAACTTATATGTCAAACTTCCCCACACCGCTTGAAGAAGTCATTCATCACAACGTGATCAAGAACAACAAAACGGGAGGCCCGGCGCTGGATATCGGGCCTATGCAGTTGCTGTGGAGGGCACTGGGAGAGAACACGGGCTACACCTTCTCCATTTTTGAGACCACGGTCGTGCCGGGCATGGGTATTCCACTTCATAAGCACCCATTTGCGGAGTTTTTCTATGTACTGGAAGGCACGCTGGCTATTGGGTCCTGGAACAGCCAGGGCGCCGCTGAGTGGGACGTGTATGAATCCGGCGAAAGCCTGGTGGTGCAACCCAATGCGCCTCACACATTCTTCAACAAGAGTGAGCATCCGTGCCGCATGCTGGGTGTTTCAACGTATCACCACGAGCGGATGATGAAGGATGCAGTGCAACCGGATGGCAGGACAGATTTCCTGCCCGCTCAACTCTCTCAGGCCGATTTTGAGCAGTTGACAAAGTCCATGGAAAGGAACCAGACATTCCTTGTCGCCAACCATGCTTAGCATGGGCCATCTCTTGAGTTCAACCTCTTGACTCAAGAGATGCACTCCGCGCTGTGAGAGGCGACATCAACCATGCCGCCTCAAATCAGGTCGCCTGTTTGCCGGTCGCAAGGCGGGAGATGCACGGACAGCATACCTATTGCAGCAATTCTGGACGATAGGTATCGTGTCCGCTTATCTCCCCGAAATCAATGCTTGATGCGGAGGGACCACATGTTTCGTCTGCGCCCCCCTGGCTTTGCCTTGACACCCGGGTGCGACCTCTTGTACAAGTGTGCCTTCCTTAAAGGAGGAAAACCGTATGCGCATGTTGCTAAGGGCATCGATTCCCGTGGAAGCTGGCAATGCCGCCGTTAAGGCTGGGACCCTGGGTTCGACGATTGAGAGAATCGTGGCGGATCTTAAACCGGAAGCAGCTTATTTCCTTGCAGACGACAACGGCCAACGATCGGCCAGTATCGTTTTCGATTTGCAGGACACGTCGCAGATTCCGGCAGTCGCTGAGCCTTGGTTTCTGGCGTTCAAGGCGCATGTTTCTATTCGGCCGGTCATGAACGCTCAAGATTTAGCCAAGGCCGGTCCTTCGTTTCCCAAAATGGTTCAGCAGTACGGGGGTAGTTAGCCCTCAGATCGGGAAGAATGGGGGACGGCCTGATCTGCGCGATTTTCCTCTAACCTCAACAGAAGTAAATCACGCAGGTCAGGCTGTCCCTCTCTTCCCACGGGACGGAAGGCCGTAGCGACTGCGCAGGGCGAGCAGCTGAATTTGCTGCAATAGCAAGCTGTCACCGTATTAAGGCCAGCCAATCAAACGAGTAACGCCGATTTGTAAACGCGAATTTTGAAGACAGACGTTACGACCTTAGAGCCTAGGTCCCAAAGTCGTCTGACACGAAGACTGTCATTGCCCAGGCAATTCAATTTCCGCATTATCCTTGATCGATTCAAAAGGAGAACTACTTCTGCACGACTTGAAACGTTCCTCTGAATTCACATTGGGTCGGTCTTCACTTGAGGTTTTCTGCCATCACGAGGGAATTCCTGAATGTACCCAGCACCAAGAGTACTGTCCGCCCATCGCGCGACGCACCGAGATTCACACTCCATGGAAACGCCTTTTGTGGTCCGTTCAAGGTGAGAATCCGCTTGAGTTGACGCGAACGAAAGCTGTAATACATGAGAGCCGGCCCGGGGTCCGCTGCGGAGTCGACGAGATAAAGGCCGTCTTTCGTTACCGCAAACGAACCCCAATACCCGAAGTGGGGCGCATCCGTCACGCGCTGCGCTTCGCCTCCGGTTACGGACATGGACCAGATTCCCGCGCCGTTCGGCGTTGAGAAGTAGAGCGTCTTGCCGTCGTAAGATTCAATGCTGACAAGGCCGCCATGGCGGGTCATTTGCGTCTCTTGCCCGGTTGCCATGTCGTGCCGCCAGACCTGGAAACTCCCAGTGCGGTCTGATCCGAAGTAGATCGCCTTTCCATCACTCGACCAGGCAGGCACGCCATTGTCGTATTCTCCCGACACGGCCACATGCTGGTTGCGGCCCTCTTCGTCGATCACCATAACCTGTCGATGGTTCGAGGGACGATAATCAAACGCAATCCGCTTGCCGTCGGGAGACCACCGGGGAGAGCCGCTATTCCCACCCAGCGATGTCAACTGAAACAGATTGCTCCCATCGGCATTGCACTTCCAGATTTCGTCGCTTCCGGACCGCATGGACTCAAATACGATCTGCCGTCCATCCGGAGAGGGCTGCGGCGCGTAGTCATGGGCGGAGTCAGGCAGTAGTTGGCGCGGGTCTTTTGCGACCCCGCCCTCCCTGGAGATTTCCGCGCGCCAGAGACTCGAAGCGTCAAATGTCGACGGTCCGGGGTATGCCAGCCGCGTCCCATCGCGCGACAGTGCGCCGATGCTGGGATAATTGGTTTCCGCTTCAATCGCGCCCCCCGCCGCCGGGACCCGCCACGTTCGTTCCGGTCCGCTGCGGTTGGAATTGAACGAGATGTATTGCCCAGCGGCGGTCCACATGAAGTCACCAACTATCTTGTTATCGGAAGTCAGCCGGTGCGGTGTCCCTCCAGCGAGCGGGACCGCGTAAAGATCGCTCGTCCCTGAGTTGAGCCATCGGACAAACGCCACCATTTGCTGGTCCGGCGATAGAAGTGGGCCGGTGTCTCCCAGCCCCTCACCCTTCAACAGATCCACAAGGCAACGCTTGACTCCTGTCTCCATCGAAAACACCACGATGCCTATCGGGCCCTTGGCAACACAACTGTCTGCGAGTACCAGGGACCTTCCATCCGAAGTCCAGCTGACCGGGGCTATGAATCCGTATGGGCAGGGGACATCCGTGATCTTGCGCTCCGGACCTCCCAATGCAGGGACAACCCAAACGGCGCCCCCGTTGTCATCGCAGCGTCCAAAAGCAATCTCACGGCCATCGGGTGACCAGGTAGGGGGATTCATATACTCGCTGCGCGTATGCGTAAGCCGAAGGGGTAATTCGCCGCCGACCAATTGCACGTACAGGTCACCTATCCCGGGATGATGGTTGCCGTCCCAAATGAAGGCAAATTGCCTCCCATCGGGCGAGAATGCCGGGGCCCAGACGTGGCCACTCAAGTTGGTCAACTGGACACTCCGAAAATGTGGAGATGGAGAAGGGTTCGCACTGGACGTCGCGAACGCGCGATCGTTCTTCACCGCGTGTTCGATAGCCCATGCCCCGCCGGCCAGCACAATAGCCGCGAGAACCGCGCCGGGAATCCATTGCGATCTGCGCCGTTCCCGGACCGGTCCAACACCAGTGTTGAGATCGCCTGCGGAAGGCGCAGCCGAAGCCTTGGGCCGGACGGGCGTTTCCTCCGTCACGTCAACCGGAATTAAAAACCGATAGCCGACCGTCTGCACCGTGGCAATGTAACGTGGCTCGCGGGCATCGTCGCAGAGAAGCTTTCGCAATGTGGCGATGCTGCGCGTAAGGGAATTGTCCGAGACCGCGCAGTCGTCCCATACTGCGTTCAGAATCTCGTCTTTCTTCACCAGCCGGCCCGGATTCCGCAAAAGAAACAACAGCACGCGAAACGCCTTCGGCTCAACCGGTTGAGCTTTCCCATCCCGGATAAGCAGGAACTCACGTTCCTTGACCTCGAATTCCCCGAACCTGAAAACAAAGGGATTGTGAGCCGTCACAATTCCGTCACTCACTTTCAGAAAATCGTTTGAAGACCGTCACGACCATGCGGCGGCACGAGGCGACATTACACCCAGCCAAACCGGCTGCGGTGATCGTCCAATGTCACTCTTCAAATGCCTGCTCCTGGCAGGTCTTATCTCCCAGACTCTCCTCGCGGCTCATGGGGAAGCGCACTGCCCTGGAAATGTTCCCAGTTTAACCCTCCGCCTCGTCCGGGGCTCGCAAATTATTGTGCCCGTCCAGGTCAACCACTCCGGCCCCTACAACTTTGTCGTGGACACCGGGGCGCAAACCTCAACCATTGAGCCCTCGCTTGCCGCTGAACTGCGCCTCAAGCCACAGGGTCAAACCGGTGTCGCCGGCGTGGCCACCTTCGCTCGCACCACCTATGTCTACCTCGACCTCGTCGAAGCCGGGGCCCACTCCGTCTCCAACTCCGTTGCCGTAATCCAGGAAATGAATCAGCTCAAGGCTGCGGACTCACGTATCCGCGGTATTCTTGGGGCCAGCTTTCTCGAACACTTCGACTTGCTCATCGACTATGGCCGGAGTCTATTTTGCCTCGATGAATCCGGGCTCCTGGCGTCTGCGGTCAAGGGCGAACACATTGCGTTGGCCGAACCGCGCGGCGCACAAAAGGACCTCCCCTTCACGCGGCCCATCATCGTTTCTGCCAGGCTGTCCGGCTTCGCACCCACGCCGGTGCTCCTCCGGCTCGATTCGGGCAGCAATGCACCGGTCCTCTACTCCGTCGATGCGCGCGTTCGCGAAGCGTTTCGAGTTTCGTCCACGCTCCTAAAACGGGTCACTGATGGAGTCGAACAGACCTTTGCCGTACTGCCGCCTCAGGATATCCAAATCGGGAAGCGCTGGGTCAGGCAAGTCCCATTCGTAATTCCGAAGAACTCAGTCGGTGGTGGACCGATTACTCGAGAAGACGGCCTTCTCCCAACCATCGCCTTTGAGCGCGTATTCATCAGTTGCTCCGCTGGATATGTGACTCTCGAACCTTGGGAACAGTAGGCGGCTCGTTCGTCCTGCTTCCATGCGGAAATCTGAAGTCGACGTGACCCCCTCCGACCCCGCAACCCAGGTCGCCGCGGGCCACCGCGAGCTCTGTCGATTGTTGTCGGCACTCAAAAGGGACTTTGTCGGCGCAGCAGCGGTCTGAATTGAAGATCGGAATCAGCCTGCGAATTGCAACAGGTCAACACGCTCAGCGAGCCATTTTGTTTGTCATTTCGTGTTCCGGACGGTTGGTCGCCCACCCGGACTCCACGCGGATTCTGCTTCGGCGTTGCAAAGCGTCCGTTGTTGCATCTAGGCGACATCTTGTACAGTCGACGCATGGCGCTCAAACGGATGGATAACGTAGGAATCGTCGTCGATGACCTCGGAGAGACAATTGATTTCTTCCGAGAGCTCGGCCTTGAGCTAGAAGGGCGGGCCACGATCGAAGGAGAATGGGCAGGACGTGTCACCGGACTTGCCGACCAGCGGGTCGAGATTGCCATGATGCGCACACCGGACGGCCACAGCCGTCTCGAGCTCTCCCGCTTCCTCACGCCGCCTGTCGTCGCGGATCACCGCAACGCCCCAGTGAACGCTTTAGGCTACCTCCGCGTCATGTTCGCCGTGGACGACATCGACGAGACGCTTGCCAGGCTTCGCAAGCGCGGCGCACAGCTGGTAGGCGAAGTAGTCCGGTATCAGGGCTCGTATCGGCTTTGCTACATCCGCGGGCCTGAAGGGCTTCTCATCGGACTCGCCCAGGAACTCAACTGAGCGCGATGGGACTCGGCTATTCGAAAGTTGAACCGGATCGGTCCTCGGCCAGTGTTGACTGATGGATGCACTGCGAGCGTGCAACGGCAACACGAGCAATGCATTGATCGACGTTGTTTGCGGGAGAGTCGCCAACCCGGACAGAACCGCATTTTTGGGGGAGTACTTCCGGATAGGCGGTAATCCAGGCACAAGGTCCCCATGGGCACGATTCATCAATTCGATACGGCTGCACCTCGGCGTCGGTCGGACAAAAAATCACATCAACGATCACGCACGGGTTACATGGAATGCGAAAGGCTCAAATCTCTACATGATGAAGATCATGGAGGTCTTTGTCGGGGTAAATCGATTAATGGGGAAACATTTCGATACCGGATTGAAAAACTTGAAGACTGCTGCTGAGCAGTGAGTCCAATCAATTGGGGTTCCGTCCGGATTCCCCAATACGCTCGGATCTCGGAAGTAACTTCTGTTAAGAGCTCAACGAGCGCACTGTGCGCCCAATTGACATTGCGAACCTGCCCCACTGCAATAGACCTGAATAAAAGGTCAGAGAATCGGGGGTATCCTGTCTACTTGCTGCCTTCGGAGATTTGTGACCACTAAATTTGACCACTAAAATTTCCGTCGCCTCAAGGGTTTCGGCAGAATCTTCTCCGGATTTGAGAAGCTCGATGTGCTCATCCTTGGCTTCCTCAACTTCGCTCTCATCATCGAAGCTCTTCGTTAGCGCGAACACGCCCTAAGGCAACTGACCAATGGTTCCGTTTGAGGATGCTGCGGCAAGGGGTTGAATGGTTGGCACAGCGAAGCCGACGACCTGGGTGAGAGTTCCGCCAGCGTTATTGGAGACCCAGACATTTCCAGAGGCATCAATCGCTGCGCCAATGGGTTTGTTAAAGGTCGAGATCTGAACTCCGGAATCGGTAGTTGGGCCGCCAGTATTTGGTTCGCCTGACTGAGATAACCGCAAAAGGTTGTCAGGCAGGGTGCCCCCGCAGCTCACGCGACAGTTGGGAATCACAACCTGATTCGCACCGTCGATTGCAGTCACCGAAGCCTGATCGAGACCAAGGCTCGCGTAGGGGCTTCCGCCGCCGTTCGAACCGTTGAAGAACTCAATTTTGCTGAGGGAGTTGCTGCCATGATCGATGGTCCAGATCTCATTGGACCCATTGATCGCAATGCCAAGCGGTTGGTTGAGACCCGGCGGCGTGAAATTTTGCAGGAAGTCACCATTGGTGTCGAATTGGAGGATGTTATTTCCGCCCGTCCCAGCAAACCAGACGTTCCCAATATTGTCGACAGCAACGCCGGTTGTACCGCCAATGAAGAAGGGCGAACCGTTGATCAGATTGCCGCCGGGGGTGGCTTCGATGACTGCGCCGGTATTGACAGCTGTGGCCCAGAGCTCCCCGGAGTTATCCACGACGATGCCGTTGAAGGTGTCTACTCCATACGTGCCCTGATCGAAATCGATGGGGAAGCCTGCCTGGACAGTTCCAGTGGCGGTATCCATCTTGATGATCTGGTCGTCTCCGGGGCCAGGTGTGGCGCCGCCAGGAATGCCCTGGTTGACCGTGTAAATGTTGGTACTTGTTGCGTCGATCGCAATCCCCTTGATCCCGTGGAGCACCTGGGTGCCCGGGCTAGCGGAGCCGGTGTAGGAGTGCAGAAAGGTGCCTGCCGAACTGAACTCGAGGAGCGAGTCAGGCGCCGTCGGGGTCTGGCAGGACTGGCAGTTCGCCATCCAGATGTTGCCTGCGGCGTCGATCACAACGGCACCTGGCTGGATTGCGGTGATGGCTGTCGGTGAGAAGGTGATACCCAGCGAAAAGTCATTCGGCTGAGTGCTGAGCGCCGGCTGGAAAGGGCTAGCCTGGAGCGCATCGCTATACAGGTTTGCAACCTGGGAGGCAGGGAAAGCCGCAATGTTGAGCAACGCACCGAAGACTGTGCCGGGCGTGCCCGACGTGGTTGAAGCATGGGAGAAGAGGGAGGAGCATGCCGCGCTTGTACTACTGGAAGAGTTGACGCAGGAAGCGACGATATTACCGAGCGTGTTGAGGGTCGCCTGAGGGGCGACACCCCTGCCCGTGGGCGTTGCGCCCAGTGCTCCACCCGACGCACTGTCCGCAAGATTGGCGACCGTAGCGAAGGCTGCGCGCAGGCCCGCAGTATTGCTGGCAGGTGCTCCAACGTGGGTTGGATCGATGGTGAAGTTCTGCAGGGCGAAGGCCATGGCTGCCGTGGTGACTTCGTTGATATTGGTGGTGGTGCTGGGCGTTATATTGGAGCAGCTCCCGAGCGAAGCCATGAGGGCGATTGCAGTGTTGGCGGCCGCAGACTGATTGCTGCTGCTGTTTCCGCCCATTGCAAGGAGGTAGACCTGTGTCGCCGGGGTAGGGCACACGACCGTTCCGGCGTAGCTGAAGTTCCCCCCCATATCCGTAATGACGTAGTTACCCATGGAGGGGTCGTTTGCGGTTCCCACTCCGGGCTGTATCAACGACGTGGACGGGCTGCCGTAGCCGCCGGTGCTGTTGGCGGCGTACACGAAGACATGAGCGCCTACGATCGGCTGGTGTCCCCCGTGCAGTGAGCCCTTGGGAATCAACGTTCTCATGCTGCCTGGCGAAGCCGTTTCAGAGGCGCCTCTGCATCCGGAAAGACAAACAATAGCGACGGCACACGCGCCCAAAGCGGCGGACCGTAGAACGAACGGAAAGGCATCTTGCCACATGCAGGGACTCCTTGCTCTGTTGAGCGATGCAACCCTACTTTTCAATTTCATTTGAGCAGGAGTTATGCGCTCCCTGCACATCGCCGCGCACAATTAAATATTTCTATTCCCGATTAGATATTGCTAATCCCGATATGGAATTCATGCGATCTTTCCGTGTCAGGAACGCGGGAATGGCTTTGTAGGTTGCGCAGGCTAATGCAAGACTCTACGAGTGAAAAGAATTCCAACCGAGCGGTAGAGACAACGTTTCACGGAGAATATTTATGAAAAAAAAATTCTTGTTTGTCCTGGTTTGCGCAGCCATGTTCGCCACGCCGACCGCGCTGTATTCGCAGGGCGGATGTGCGGACTCACCAGAAAATCCCACGGCGATTCTTGCCATCGTCGGCGCTGCCGGCGGCTTCTTTGTCCTGGCGCGAGCGCGGTTCAGGGCACGTCGCAAGCTCTAGCGTTCGATATTGTTCTAACGTCTCGTACTAAGGGGCCGATGCTCTTTGGTGAGCGGGCCGAAGGGACTTCTTGTCGATGCTTCCAGCAACAAACGCCCGGCCGATCCACTCTCCCAGCATTGCCTGGGCGAGGCCGCAAACGATCGCAACTCTAGCTATCCTTCTGTCGGTAGTTGGTGTGACGGCAATCTCGTCGACGGTATTCGCCCTCTGGCACCTTTGGACTACGGATGACCTCAAATCCGTTGGAATGCTAATTCCTGTGGTCGGCCCGGTACTGATCCTTCGCGGCTGGCGAACTCTCGACTGGGAGATGAACGGTACCTGGTGGGGAGCCGCCCTTCTCGCCCTCACGATCGCGGCCGTTCGTCTGCGGGAGCAGGCGGTGCTGGTCTTCTTGATTACGCCACAGTGGCAATTCTACATTCCTCCACATTCTCTTGTGGTCGTCTCATACGCCTCTGGCGCTGTACTGTTGTTCGGTGGAACGGCTCTTTACCGCGCGGCCTGGTTTCCGATCTGGCTGCTTTGGCTGGTCAATCCAGTCCCGAGCATTTTCAATACCTTGGTCGATCTGCCTCTGCAACGCATCTCCGCCTACGTTGCGCGGCATTTCGCCATGACGCTTGGACAGCCACTCAGCCCCGACCAGATGCGCCTCATGTTCACGCCGGAGTTCGGCATGTTCATCGCGCCTGGGTGTAATGGTATCCGGGGCGCCGTCACCATGGGGCTCATCGCCCTGATCGTCGGATATGTATGCCGCTTCCGGTTCTGGACTCACGTCAGCGTCGTAGCCGGCGCCGTTCTACTAGGCTACGTATTCAATCTCGCCCGTTTATGCCTGCTCGTCCTCTACTATCTCGTAGCGCTCCACTTCCCCTGGCTACAGAACAAGGCTACCTTTGGCGACTACATCATAGGCGCCTGCCTCTTCCTCTTAGCCAGTTGCATCCTGTTCACCATGATTCGCCATCTGGCTGCCCGCACACGCAGCACGCGTGCCCTCACCGTACAAACCCCACAGACATCGGGCTCTCTGAATTTGAGGTTCGCTGTCATGTTCCTGTTCGTGGGATTTGGTTGCATGCGACTGGCCGATGCAATCGACCAGCGCGCTTCCATGGCGATACCTGGCACAGATCAGAATGCTCTCAAAAACTTCCCTTCCCGCTTAGGCGCTTATACGCTCAGCCGCTCCTGGAACGAATATCTCCGGACAGGACCACTCATCTTTCACTGGGCGGACTACGCTCCAGCGGACGACGGACCGCACGTCGCCATCGGTCTGGCCCCGGTCATAAGCTCGCACGACACGCTTATCTGCCATTCCGCACGCGGCGAATATGCGCTATGGCACGGTCAGATGACGGTTGCCACCGCTGATAGCACCATCGCCTTCAGCGGCTCCTTCTTCAACAGTGGTGACACCCAGTCTCTCGAGGTGTCCACCGCCTGCAACGGCTCCCGTTGCGGTGAGTCCTCCTCCGACATCATGCAAATGCGCTTCATCTACAGCCGTCCCGAACCCTCTGCCCTGATCTCACCGGATCCGGAGCGCACCATTCCGATCCTGGTCCGGGCCGAGATCGTAGATAGCTCGCTTCCGGCTGACCTCGCCCGCCAACGCCTCTCCGACTCAGTTCGTTCCTTTCTTGGCTCTGTCAGCCTCGCATCCATGACTCAACCCTACCGCCACTATTGACACCCTTCCAACGGCTCAACCGTATCAGTAGAGGTTCGTCATACCTCTTTTCACGTAATCGTCAAATCTTCTTCAAACCTTGGCCAGAGCCGCTCATGCCGTGGGCCGCGATCTCGAATTGGTGTAACCGGGCCAGCGGATACTATCCGGAACTGCACCTATGGCCCTGATAGAAATCGCACGATCTCGTGCATGATCCGAGTATTCTGGTCCGTTTGAAAGAGAAACTGAGCGTGCGCAGAACCATCTAGAACGATTAGTTCTTTGGGCTGCGGAGCTATTTCATATTGCGCTCGGATGCCAGGTAGGCGCGCGCCGCTGTCATTTCGGTCCTCACGGGCGACGATGAATAGGGACCGTGACTTCAACTTGTCCGCGGAGAGGTTGGGGGCCGCGCCGAGAAAGACGATGCGATCAATTTCACCGGGTGATGACTTAATCGATGCGTCGCCGGCAGCCGCGCCGCCAAAGCTTCCCCCAACCACGGACACTGATTTAGCACCGTTGCCTTTAAGGTAGCGAACCGCCGCAATCACGTCGTTCTCGAATGGGGCATGGTCAAAGTCGGCCTGGCCCGGTCCGGTTGAGCAGCCGAATCCGCGAAAATCGATTGCCAGGATTCGAAATCCTTCCGATGCGAGGACCTCGGCCTGTTCCCGCCAGCTCTCTTTGTTGAATCTGCCGCCGTGAGCAAGCACAACCGCGCGGGGACCTTGACCATAGAGATCGGCGCAGACTCGCCCTCCGTCTTCGGTCGGAAACGAGATGGTTTGTACGGCCGCTGTTGTAGTAAGTGCGAGCGCGAGGGGCATGAACCAAAGGCCTAGCATGCGGGAATTATACGGGCGGGAAGTTTAGCGGCTTGCCCGCGATCCTCCCAAGATTTCCTTCCGGTGGAGATCGAAACCGAGGCGCAGCGCCGAATGAGCGCTTCGGATTACTCTCGAATCAGTAGATGTATGAGGTCTTCGCCATTGACCAAGTGTCCTGACACATAAATGCCGAATGATCCGTGAGGCGAAACCAGGAGGGCCAGGCAGCAGATGATAAACGCAATTCTGGCTGCATTTGAACAGTAATGAGGACTGTTGTGATTGCGAGCAAACCACCACTCACCCAATGCCAGCAACCCTGCACCGATCAATAACACGGGCCACCATCGGATGTACCAGTGCAATAGGTGAAAAGGATTCAGATGGCCGGTCTCGATCAGTAGAGCGATGAGTCCGAAGATCACAAGCAAACCGGGGCCAAGCATGCATGACCTGCGAAACTTGCCCTGATAGTCAGGCCGGAAGTTGCTTCGATGGTACAAAGTGCCCATCCTGATCCGTACGCAGACGAGCCCGACTCGGTTCCACCTGGTCCGAGATCGACCCGACAAAGAGTACAAACGCCTCATTCGGCTTGCCCTTCACGCGTCACTCTTCCTGGTTCGTCTGAGCCAAGCGTACTGTTCCGGCGTCAGCCGTTCGGACATATTGTGTTTTGGCTCTCTTCCCTCGAGAAAAGCGCTCTGCTGGCCTTGTAAGACCTTCGCTGCAATCTTCAGAGTCAAGAGGTGTCCTTGCCAAATGCCGAACTGCTCTGCCAAAGCATCCGCGGCATCCTTTGTAAGGGTTCCTTCTCCGATATGAAATTTCTGAATAATGCCAAGAATACGCGACTCGTCCTCTGAGAGTTGATCCTGATTCTGTGCCGTCCCTTCGGGACTCGTCTCATAGACGTAATCCTCCCCGGCACTAACGTGCCGGGCTATAGGTTGTTCCGTCCCTCCGGGACTGGCTTCGTTGCAGTCGAAATCCCCTCGAACCTCACCATAGGCTCCGGAAAAGATGGTGTTTGCGGGTTAGACAGCAACGGTTTACCCAGCCTCTAAAGTACGGGGCTTATCTCCGGACTGAAAAGTCGTGCCCTGATACAAAGCATCAGAGTCGCGCATTTTCGCAGATCGAGGTTTACTCCTGAATCGACTGTTACAGTCCACGAGTCAGCATCTGCTCATGACTTTCCGGTGCAATTCGTGGCGAGAGGCCGAACATTTGTGCCAACCTCTGATTAGCGCGCGTCGTCCGATAAAGAGCTACGTAAAAAAGACGAATCCTTCGTGCGCGTTTGGAATGGGCAGGCGCCAGCCTCCGGCTCGTTGTCGTCAGGAAGCGCGTATTGCTTCCATTCACGGTTACCGATGTTCCCGTAGAACCCTATGTCGGGATGTACCGTCATTCCGTCATAGGCCATCATGCGCTTATGAATGCGTTGCCGGACGGGGGCTGCGATCGGCTGCGATGTTGCCGGATCAATGAAAAGGGCTCTGGGCTGGAAGACCAGCACTACGCCTGGACCGAGATTTCTGCTACGGCGGTGCTTGTAGGTGGGCGACGCTCCGACCACAAACATCTCGCAACGCTCAAATGCGAACTCCCACAGGGGGTGGTCGGGTGTCTTGCCGGTTGCGGGATCGCGGTCGTGGTCATGCAGGAACTGCAAAATCCGCCAAAAACGATCGACAAAGGACAGGTGATCCGCAATCGATGGATCGGGTTCGAAAAAGGCGATGAGACTCGAGCGTTCATGGGGAGGAGCGCCGATGAGGCTGACAAACTGCCGCATGTTCGTCAAGAGTTCATCTAAGTCGCCCTCCGCAATGAACGTGTAGAGCATTTCTCCCCGGGCCTCTCCGGTCTGCCCGAAGAAACACGGATACTCAGGGGCCTGAAGCCTGGATTTATATTGTTCGTACGCCTCCAGCTTCCAGCTCTCTTTGACGGGGATTCCCAACCTGCCTTTATCCAGTACACGGCCCGTCCAGTTTTGAGAAACGGCGGTGATCATGCTGTTCTCTCGACCGGCGCCTTCTTCCCTCGCCGTGCTAATCGGATCATCCGACGAAAGCCTGCGAGCTGCTGTGCTCCCCAGGACCCGTTTACCAGAGCTGGTTCGGCCCCGGAATCGCCCGTCTCGACGGTGTTGTCACGGAACCTGGCTGTCCCGAAAGCAACGTCCCACATGGACAAGGTAGTTCCGAAGTTGCAGCTGCGCCTTCCGGCGGCGCGCAACGCGTGATGCGTGCGGTGGAATCGGGGGGAGACGAAGATGTGCTCCCCGAGCCATCCATAGCCAACCCGCGTGTTCGCGTGGGATATGCTGCCGAGAAACCGGAAGCAAAGAATGAGAAAGGGAAACTGCATCGAGGGCACGCCGATGGCCAGCCCAACAGTGATGAGCCACACATACGTGATGGCATCTTCAAGGACATGCGACCGGTCATCGGACCAGAACGTTAACTGCTCTTCGGCGTGATGCAGCGAGTGGATCCCATACCACCAGCCAATCCTGTGAGACACACGGTGACGCCAGTAGTCGGCGAGATCGAGAATGGCGAAGTCGGCGATGAAGGCGAATGCAGGCCACGGAGCGTGTGCAGGGACCAGTTCTGAGAGCGACGGAGGGGTAATGGAGTGGGCAAGGAGAAGTCCATCCAAACTCTGTCGCAGCCAATTGAATTCGAAATAGGCGATGAGCGGAAAGAGGACGATGCGGACGAAAAATGCGTAGGTTACATCGGCAGCGATGGGGTTTCGTTTCGGCCAACTGGTGAGAGGCCAAAATCGCTCGAGAGGCGTACAGATGAGAAAGCTGATGGCTAGTTCGGCGACTCCGCATGCGGCAAAGAACACCCATAAGGAAAAAGCATGGCTTGATTGCCCGAGGCCGATTCGTGCCAAGAATGATTGAATAGAACCGAGCACGGAGTCAACGTTCGCCACGCGCAAGAGACTGGTGTGCGGTATCCGCATCCTGCCTCCTCCATTTTTTTGAAATTCAGTTGCGGCTCTGGCTCAAGCGCAGCGAGGAGTTTTCGACCTGAGTGCTCTGGTCACTCCAGAAATTGTGAATCACTCGTACCTAGGGAAAAATGTGACTTGTTGCCGGCTTTTGAGCGCGTGCAGCTTGGTGCCGGGTGTCACCGGTGTCAGATCCCTAGTTGCCCCTCTTCCCTTGATGTTGATAGGTTCGAGGCCACGCTTCCAGATGTTTGCAGGGAACACGAGCGTTTCTGCAGCGAACAACCTGATCTTGCCTAATGCGCGTGTTTTGGATTTACCAATGGTGTCGGAGGGTTCCATTGATTGGATTGGGAAGGGCCCAATTGGTGCAGCCGCAGTGCCAACCCCAACATGCAGATTGCGTTGAATCCAAAGTAACAGCAAAGCCACAGAAAAAGTGAAGGGTGAAAAAGCCGGTGTTCGAGGTGAATCCAGTGATTCGCCAAAGCGAGAAGCGCCAAAGCAAAGCCTACAGACGCCGCCCCAGCCAAACCAAAAAGCCACATGTCCGCGACACGACGCCGTAGGGTTCGCGCGATTACCAATGCGAGAATACCGAAGGTCATTGCCGTTACGACTAGCAGAAGCGCGAAAAAATTGAAGCTAAGCGGGCCGCGCCAGAAGAGCGCCATCGATCCGTATACGCTCAGCACGAGGCCATTCAGTACCAGAAGCCAGGATTTGCCATTCGCGGACCTCCAGATGCCGGCTGCGATGGTGCAAGCGCCTGCCGCCAGGGCGAGCTTATTCACAAACATCTGAATGGCATTGCCCCCGGGGACGTCCGGGGTAGTTTCGTAAATGATCAAGTAGATGACCGACATTATCGCGAAAAGAATGCCACACAACCCCAGTAACCACCAGTTCTTCGTCAGTGTTTGGATCAAATGTACACCTCCCAGATCGTGATGCTGACGTACCGCAGGGGCTAAAGCCCGCCATATTTTTCAAGCGTGTTACGGCCCGACTAAAGTCGTGCCCTGATACCGACATGCCCGTTCGCACAACAAAACGGAGTTTTTCGCAGCCCGTAGAGTTCTCCCCTGAGACCAAATAGAGTTCTCACGCAGACTGTAAAGCCCAGAGTATTTTCAAGCATTTCGGCACGACTAAATTCGTGCCCTGATACAAAACAGAGTTTTTCCCCAGCCTCTAAAGCAGCAGCCGATGTCAACGCCTCCAGTCCTCACCAGGGCTAAAGCCCGGTCGTTGCAAGGTAAAGCGTTTCCGCGGGTTTGAAAACCCGCTCCCCCGGACTGAAGTCCGAGGCTGGCACCACAAGAGCCTGCTAAGCCCTTTACGGTTCATCGCCGCACGCCGACTGCGAGTATAGTCCTCGTGGCCTCGCGTTGATTTTGGGTGAAGCGGAGTGGTTATATCAGGTTGCCCTTATGTGGATATTGTCGTCACACCGGTTCAAGTACTAAGCTTCGTGCAGCAATGGTGGCGACAAAGGACAAGCCATGAGAAACAAAATCGGAATCACTGCAGCTCTCTTTGTCTCGTCATTATTGTTGGCGTGTATCCCTTCGCCGCAGACTTCAGCGCAAGGCAAGAGCAATGTTGTGTATGTCTGTGCGTGCCTGAAAACAAAGTCCTGCTCTTGCATGACCGAAGCAAAGACGGAGGGGCCTTGCGCCTGCGGGACACAGGGCGGCCCACCACTGAAAGCAGTGCCGCGAGATAGCGCCTGGGCTAAAGAGAACCGCGATGCGCTGGCGAAGTGATGGCCACTAGATTCGTCACTGTGGGCGCTTCACTGCATCGCCCACCTTCGGGGCTCCGGCGCCGTCGAATTTTCCTACCGCTGATCCGCTGTCGACGCTGGTGATGGTCAGCATTCCGACTGGCGAATCAATGGTGCGCAATACTTTGCCGGTCACCGGATCCTTCACGGTGCGAAGAACCCGCGTCACAGCAAGCTTGTCGCCCACGCGCACACCGGCGCTCGAGCCCACGTTGATGATGATGTCTCCACCACTAGCGTCCGCTACCAGGCCGTCGATCGGGGCGGCGGGCGGAGGTGCGTTGACGGGAAGGCTGGCGGCGTGCGAATCCAGTCCCTTGGCTGTATCGTCCACAGCCTGCTTGACGGCCTGGCCAAGAATGCTCTGGCTAAAGTTGGTGCTGCCCATGTCGAGCTGGCCACCGCCACCATGCCAGCCGGAGTACCCAGAGCCGCTGCTGGTGAGTCCGTTACGCTGCGACTCGCCATGGCCGGTTACCGACGCCAGGATCTCACCGGTATTTACGTCGACCATGCGTGCGGTCACTTCGACAACAGCCTTCGCTTTGCTAATGCCCAAACCGCCGGCGCCGCCGGTCCAGATGCTGCCGCCCCCACCTCCTCCACCGTAGTGCTTGTCATCCCGCCCGAATTGGGTGACGTCGCCGATGATGATGGTGTCGACTCCGAGCAGGCCGCCGATTTTGGCCGCAGTCGCACTGTTGACCCGATCACTGTTGGAGAAATTCTGTTCTTTGAGAATCTTATCGATGGCGCTACGTTCGATTACGCGGTAGCGCCCATCGTTTACCAATTCATTGATGAGCAGGTCAGAAATGCCTTTTCCGACATCCTGGTTCGAGCCAAAGATCGCCTGCACACTGGTCATCACGGTTCCGTATCCAAAGTCGAGTACGGCTACCCGGTGTTTATCCTGCGCCACACCCGGCAGCGCGACCGAAAGAACGAGGGCCATTCCCAGAAGAGCCTTTCGCATTGTCCTTCTCTCCTATTTGCCTAAAAAGCTTTCCAAAGTTGAGATTTCTTTGTCCGCCTGGTCCATATGATTGCGCGCCGCAGTGATGTTTCCGCTCTGCAAATCCGCGCCGGCTGAGCTGAGATAAGCATTCATGCGGGCATACGCTACCGCCATATCACGCCGCAAACCGACACCATCTGCTTCCTGCTGGCGCTTCAAGCCTTCGAGGCTAGCGGAAACGGCACCCGCGCGGGCATCGAGCGCCGTCTTCTGCTCCCGCGCCTGGCTTATTTCTTCTGCCGTAGGCCCAGCATTTTGAGGGGGATTCGCCTCCGGCTGGGTCACCGCATTCGCCGGCGCAGCCGGCTGATACTCGGGCCGGGGCGGCTTCGGCGTTTTTTCGACCTTGCTCTGGATCGCCGGTGTGCCGGTTGGTTTCACCGCCGGTTGGTCCGACGGTGCGGGAACCTCGGGCGGAGGAGTCACCGGTGCGTCGGCGACAGGCGGGGGAGTGGATGGCAAAGGGGCCGCCAGCGGCGGCTGTGCCGGTTGATCGGCGGTGCTCTCAACCTTGGCGCTCGTGTGGAGCAGCCGAGGAAGGCCGACGGCAGCAGCAGCGACCACGGCCAGAACGGCAAACGCGCCCAGCGCAATCCACGCCCCGCGGTGTCCCGAAGAGGGAGACACCGGAGGCGGGGGAATGCCAGGAATCACCACCGGGGTAAACGGAACTTCCGGCGCTTTGGCGACAGGATCCTGCGCCGCAGCAACGTGTCGCAGTGCGTTACTCACCGCTTGCGCATTCTGAAAGCGATTCGCCGGATCTTTGGCCATCGCACACAAAATAAGGTCGCTCAGGGCAGGAGGTAACCCCGGATTGACTTCGGCCGGCGGCTGCGGTGCATCGTTGCACTGGGCGCTCAGGATGCTGTAGTCAGAGTCTCCCTGGAATGGACGACGCCCGGCAAATAGCTCATACATCATGACGCCGGTCGAGTAGATATCAGAGCGCGCATCGACCGTCCCGCCACGCACCTGCTCCGGAGACATGTAGTTGAGCGAACCCATGCTCGTGCCGGGACGGGTGAGGCCAACTTCCGCGTCGGCCCTGGCGATGCCGAAATCCATGAGTTTGACCGTGCCATCCGGCGTCACCATGACGTTGGCGGGTTTGACGTCGCGATGGACGACGCCGCGGCCATGGGCATAGCTCAAGGCGGAAAGCACCTGCTGCATGTAATTCACGAGATCGGCTTGGGGAATCGCACCCTGTTGGGCGCGCTGCGCAAGGGTGAGGCCTTCCACGAACTCCATCACCATGACTAACTGGTTATCCACCTGGAGCGCGGTATGCAATTGGGCGATGTTGGGATGATCGAAACTGGCGAGCATGCGGATTTCGCCGATGAACCGCGCCGCGAGATCGGGTTCCGCAACCAGGTCAGGCAGAAGCACCTTCATGGCCTCAGTGCGGTTAGAAATTACGTTGCGAACACGATAGACCTGCCCCATGCCGCCTGCCCCAAGCATGCTGACAATCTGGTAATCGCCTACCCGCTGACCTATTTCAAATGGCATAAGGTCACCTCCGGTCTTCCGGCTTCGAATTACTGTTGGGGAGGATCGCTGGGATCCATTCACCCTGCATGGGGGTGGAAAAGCCACAGGTACTATAAGCGCACCGGTTAACAATAAACAAGACATTCCTTGCTAAATGAGTCGAAATTGACAATCCCGGCGACTGCGCGAAGGTTAGCATTCTGCTATTACTGGTCTCGTAACTAGCTCTCCCCTGGTAACCCGTTACTCATGGATGGTGACGTCAAGCCGTCCACCGTTTCAAATGATGTAGGGGCAGTGCCCGTAAGGAGATCGCAGGCCCAATCGTCTACTGATGAAATAGGAGATCCGTTACTCGCTCTGCAAAAACATTTCCAGGAAGGAGCATCCACACAGAGATCTCTCCACTGCGCTTCGCTCCGGTCGAGATGACAAAGGGAAGGACCGCGCTTCCATGAAGAGCAATTGTCAAGTCACTTCCAAAGGGCTTAGATATTGGAATATTTTCTGCCCTGCTCTCCTTGACAGCTTAGGGGAAAGAGGATTACTCTCCTCATTAGCTTAGGAGTGCGTGTGACGGACCAAGCCCAACTACTTCCAGGAACTCTCGATCTACTAATTCTGAAGGCGGTTTCTCTCGGACCTCTTCATGGCTATGGCGTGCTCCTGCGCATCGGCCAGATCACAAACAGTGCGCTGCTGGTTGAACAAGGAGCCCTTTATCCAGCACTGTTTCGCCTAGTCCGGCAAGGATTACTCAAGGCAAGCTGGGGAGTTTCCGACAATAACCGCCGCGCCAAGTTTTATGAACTCACCGCGGCCGGCCGCAAGCGGTTTAGAGAAGAAACCGAGGGCTGGAATCGCCTGGCAACCGCCATGACCGCCGCGCTCGCCGCACAAGCGGAGGAAATATGAATATCTTTCATCGCTCACCGCGCACCGACGAAATGGACGAGGAGCTTCGCTCCCACGTGCAGCTTCGGGCCGACGACCTGGAACGCTCCGGCCTCGATCGGGCGCAGGCAGAACGCCAGGCGCGGATCGAGTTCGGGGGCCGCGAGCGATACAAAGAGGAATGCTACGAAGCAATTGGAAGTCACTTTTTCGAAACGCTGTTGCAGGATATCCGCTTCGCTTTGCGGGTGTTGCGCAAGTCTCCCGGTTTCACCTTCGCAGCCCTCATCACCCTGGCGCTGGCGATTGGCGCAAACGCCGTGGTTTTCGGGATCATGGATGGTTTGCTCCTGCGTCCGCTGAACGTCCCGCAGTGGGACAGCCTTTGGGGAACCATGTACGGAGAGAACACTGCGTGGCAGTCGTACCCAAACTATCTCGACCTGCGCGATCGTAACCACAGCTTTGAGGACCTGGCAGCTTTCAATATGGTGTTTGTAGGGCTGGATACGGGGAAAGATCCGTCCGTCTTCAACGGCTTTGCCACCAGTGGGAACTACTTCGACGTGCTGAGGCTTGAACCATACCTGGGCAAGTTTTTCCACGCCTCCGATGAGCACGGCCCTGACAGCGCGCCCTATATCGTTCTCAGCTACGGGTATTGGCATAGCCGTTTCCACGAAGATCCCGGCGTGATCGGCAGGGTTGTCAGGCTAAACAAACATCCCTTCACTATCATTGGCGTCGCACCGCCGACGTTCCAGGGAACATTGGTGTTTGTCTCTCCCGACTTCTATATGCCAATCGTCAATGAGGAGCAAGTGACCACAGAGGGGGTACTGAACGCGCGCGACAGCGACCGCGCGGTTTTTGAAGCGTTGGGGCATCTGAAACAGGGCGTAACGCCTGCGCAAGCGATCGCCGATGTGAACGCAGTGGGCGGGTATCTGGAAAAGGCTTATCCCAAGGAAGTGGCTCGTGGCAAGACTTCCCTCGCCCACGAAGGTCTCACTTCTTTCGGTCCGTCAGTGAAGGCCTTCGTTGGGGGATTGATGCTGCTGGCCGGCTTGATCCTGCTAGCCGCGTGCGCCAACCTGGGTAGCTTGTTTGCAGCTCATACTGCCGACCGCTCTCGCGAAGTTGCTCTGCGGCTCGCGCTTGGTTCGAGCCGGGGACGGATCCTGCGACAGCTGTTGACCGAAGCTGTGCTGATTTCACTCGTCGGGGGCGCCGCCGGGCTGTGGGCCAGCGTCGTTTTGTTGCGCTGGTTGAGCACGTGGCACCCCTTTGGAGGGGCTCCTGTCCATATACCAGTGAGTCCAGATGCAAGTGTCTACGTCGTTGCCGTGCTACTGGCTTTGGTGAGCGGATTCCTGTTCGGGATTGTCCCCGTCCGGCAGGTGCTTCGGGCTAATCCCTATGAAGTTGTCAAAGCGGGATCCAGCAGCAGGCTGGGGAGGCGGATGACTTTGCGAGATATGCTGCTGATCATCCAGATTGCTATTTGTGCCGTGCTGGTCACTGCTTCGCTGGTCGCCGTTCGTGGGCTGGTGCGCTCGCTGCATGGCAATTACGGTTTTGATCCGAGGAACACGATGCTGGCCAATGTCAACCTGGCGATGGCTGGTTACAGCATCGACAAAGTACCCGCCATGCAAAAGAGCATGATCTATGCACTGAAGACCATCCCTGGAGTCGAATATGCCGGAATGGTGAATGGCTACCCGCCGTTGGTCTACACCGCCGGTACAAGGGAGAATGTCTTCAAGGCTGAAACCAGCGATCTGAGAACTGCGAATGCCGCTGCCAATCCCTACAGGTACGAGATATCTCCGGGATACTTTGGCGCCGCCGGCACCAGCTTGTTGGCGGGCAGGGCCTTCGACTGGCGTGACGACAAGGACGCGCCGCCGGTTGTGGTAGTGAATAGAGATTTTGCCGGCAAGATGTTTGGGGCCGTAAATAATGCAGTCGGCAGCTTCTACAAATTGCAGGACGGAAGGCGCGTTCAGGTGGTCGGCGTGGTCGAAGACGGAAAATATCAGTCCATTACGCAAGATCAACAACCAGCGATGTTTCTCCCCTCCATGCAATCGCCAGCGAGTGCATCGTTCCTGGTGGTGAGGTCGCAGCGGGATCCGCAACAACTTGCCGCGGCCATGAGGACGAAACTGCACCAGTTGGATTCGGGACTGCCAGTGGACACCAAGACCTGGACTGAATTGCTGGCCACGGTCTTGTTTCCCTCGCGGGTGGCAACGCTGTGTCTGGGAGTGATGGGCATGATGGGTGCGATGCTATCCGTCACTGGAATTTTTGGCATGGCGGCGTACTCTGTCAGCAAGCGGTTGCGCGAGTTGGGCATTCGTGTGGCGCTCGGCGCACAGAGGACACAAGTGCTGCAGGCGGTGTTGGGGCGCACGGTCAGGCTGCTGGCAGTTGGTTCGGGGGTAGGCTTGCTGCTGGGAATTCTGGCGACCAGGGTTTTGGCCTCTATCGTCTACCAGGCGACACCCCGCGATCCACTCGTGCTGACTGCGGTGGTGCTTGCGATGGCGCTGTTGGGATTAGTGGCCACGTGGATCCCGGCACAACGGGCGCTGTCGGTGGATCCCATGATGCTGCTACGCGAAGAGTGAGCTGCGCCTCCTTCCCGGACATGCCTGGTACCTTGTCGACCGGCTACGAGCGTTGTGTATTACAAGGGTGCCAAAACTAGTGTCAAGGGTGATTGCGCTGACGGGACTCTTAGTGAATCCTCCCTAAAAAGTGATATGGGGAGCGACTTGGAATTTCGAGTGATTTGGGAAATTGAGATCGACGCGGACAACCCAAAACAAGCAGCCGAGCAGGCACGCGTACTGCAAATGAACCCCGCAATGCCGGCCACCATTTTTGAGGTGTGGGAACATGCAAGGCAGAGAATGCACCGGGTCGACCTGTCGGCAACCGAAGATCGATTGGACAAAGCGGAAATGGCTCACTTCCGCGCCACGCTGCGCCGCCTTCAGTGCTCGCCGGAACCTCGGCGTGACATCAAAGACATGGTGACGGTCATGCTTATTTTTCTGGATGCGGACGAAGCACATACCAGGAGAATCCGCACGCGCGGTTATAATCGAGCACCATGAAGGCGCATGTCTACGTCACGCTGAAGCGCACCGTCCTCGATCCCCAGGGCCAGACCATCCATGGGGCACTCAAACGCATGCAATACACCGGCATCGAGGAAGTGCGCCAGGGAAAATATTTTCAACTCACGCTCCGCGCCATGGACGCCGCCGAGGCGCGGACGGAAGTGGAACGCATCGCCCGCGAGGTGTTGACCAATCCGGTGATCGAAGAGTTTACCTACCGCCTGGAAGAATAGGCAGTTCCGCACGTGCCGACCGTACAATGAAAATCTATGTGCGGAATCGTAGGATACGTCGGTCCGAAGGATGTTGTTTCTGTCATTCTGGAAGGTTTGCGGCGGCTGGAATACCGCGGGTATGACTCCGCCGGTATCGCTGTCGGGTCGGCGGGACACGGCCTTGAACTGCGCCGGGCGCCGGGGAAATTGCGCAACCTGGAAGAAGTGATCCGGCAGCACCCGCTGCATGGGTCTTACGGCATCGGCCACACCCGTTGGGCCACCCATGGCCGGCCGACGGAAGAAAATGCTCATCCACACCGGGACTGCACCGGACGGATCGTGGTGGTACATAACGGCATTGTTGAAAATTACCTGGAACTGAAGCGCGAACTGGCAGAAGAGGGCCACACTTTCGTCACTGAGACGGATACGGAAGTAATCGCCCACATGATCGAGCAGGAACTGCGCTCGGCGGAGAGCTCGGGCAAAACGATGCTGCTCGATGAGGCCGTGCGCCGTGCGGCGCGCAGGCTGACCGGCGCCTACGCCATCAGCGTGATCTCGGCCGATGCTCCGGACACGATTATCAGCGCGCGCAATGGTCCTCCGGTGGTCGTTGGCCTGGGCGAGGGCGAATCGTTCGTGGCCTCGGACGTGCCTGGGATCCTGCACCACACCCGGATGATGTATTTTCTGGCCGATGGCGATGTGGCTGTCGTCACTCCGCAAGGAGTGAAGTTTACGAACCTTGCCGGCGATGCGGTCGAACGCAAAGTGGAGAAGATTCTCTGGGACCCGATCCAGGCGGAAAAGGGCGGCTACAAGCACTTCATGCTGAAGGAGATTTTTGAGCAGCCGCGATCGGTTCGTGACACGACCCTGGGGCGGATCTCGCTGGAAACGGGTGAAGTGTTTCTGGGCGAAATGAAGATCACGGACGATCAGTTTCGTGCGGCCACGCAGGTGAATATCGCCGCCTGCGGCACGAGTTGGCATTCGGCGCTGGCCGGCAAGTACATGATTGAACGGTTGGCGCGTGTCCCCACTGAGGTCGATTACGCCAGCGAATACCGCTATCGCGATCCAATTGCCGATCCGCGCGCGCTGGGCCTGTTGATTACCCAGTCCGGCGAGACAGCGGATACGCTGGCGGCGCAGCGGGAGATGATCGCCAAGGGATCGATGACGATCGCGATCTGCAACGTGGTGGGGTCCATGGTAGCGCGTGAAGCGCATGGAACGATTTATACCCACGCGGGACCGGAGATCGGGGTTGCTTCGACCAAGGCGTTCACGGCGCAGTTAACCGCTTTGTTCCTGTTTGCGCTCCACCTGGCGCAGAAGCGGGGAACGATTTCACCCGCGAAGAGTGCGGCTCTGGTGGATGAGCTCAGCCGTATCCCGGGAAAGATTGAAGAGGTGCTGCGGCAGCGCGAGGGCGAGTGCCGGCTACTCGCGAAAGTGTATGCATCGGCGTCGAATTTTTTGTTTTTAGGCCGAGGGATTCACTTCCCCATTGCACTGGAGGGAGCGCTGAAGCTAAAGGAAATCTCCTACATTCACGCCGAAGGATATCCGGCAGGGGAGATGAAACATGGGCCGAATGCCCTGATCGATGAAGCGCTGCCAGTGGTGGTGCTGGCCACCAACGACGCGCAAAGTCCAGAATCGATGCTGCGGTATGAGAAGACGCTGTCGAATATTCAGGAGGTCACGGCGCGCTCGGGCCGGGTGATCGCCGTTGCGACCGAGGGCAATAAGCAGATTCATGAACTGGTGGAAGATGTGATTTATGTGCCCCAGGCGCCAGAATTGCTGGCACCGCTGATAGAAGTGGTTCCCTTGCAGCTGTTGGCGTACTACATCGCCGTGCGGCGCGGTTGTGACGTGGATCAACCGCGGAATCTGGCTAAATCCGTTACGGTCGAATAATGTTGTGTTAGTAGTTAACGTCGCGTTTCATCCGAGGTGACGGAGATTGTCACGGCCAACCCACACTGCGCGCCTCACGCGCAGAATTCTATTGTCAGAACCCGCAGCGTGTTTCCATCTTGAATTTACTGTCCCTGAGTTGGAACAATTCGATTTTCAACCCGGACAGTTTGTTTCCTTCCTGGCTGTCGACCCTGCCGGCAAGCAGCAGACGCGCGCTTACTCTATCGCATCGGCGCCCCATGGGAACCGATTCGATGTGTGCGTGAATCGCGTGGAGGGCGGGTTCTTTTCCAACTTGCTGTGTGATCTCGAGGTCGGGCAGAGCATCCCGTTTCATGGACCGCATGGCTTGTTCCTGCTACGTACGCCGTTGACCGATAGCATCCTGATTGCGACTGGTACGGGGATTGCTCCGATGCGCGGGTTTGTCGAACATCTGTTCCCGGAAGATGGTGGGGATCGGAGCCAGGGAAGAAAGATCTGGCTGGTGTATGGAACGCGCTACGAAACCGACCTTTACTATGAGGATTATTTCGAACAGGTCGCCGCCGCCAGGCCTAATTTCTTTTACTTCAAAACGCTGAGCAGGGCACAAGACGGATGGGCAGGCGCACGTGGCTATGTGCAGGAACTTGTGCAGGAGATTGCCGCAGAGCACGCGCGCCAATGGGCGCAGGAACCGCGGGCGGTTGCAGACGCGGTATTCAACATTCATGCTTATATTTGCGGGTTGAATGAGATGGTGTCAGCCAATCGGGATTCTTTGAAGAGCCTGGGGTGGGAAAGAAAACAAATCATCTTTGAACGCTATGATTAGATGGTTTGTTGAGAAAAACATTACCATGGGAGGGCATACACACAGAGATCTCTCCACTGCGCTACGCTCCGGTCGAGATGACAAAGGGGAGGGTCGTTACGGCCCGAAGTAGAGGTCATCGGAAGGCAAACCGCAGGTCCCGCCACTGCGCTACGTACGGATTTCGTTGAGGGTGGAGAGCATGGGTGGGGGACCACTCACGGCAATGCAAAGGCCACGTAGACTCCACCTGATGGCTTCCTGCTCGATTGCCCTCCTCCGGCCGCAATCACGACGTATTGTTTTCCATTCACCATGTATGTCGACGGTGTAGCCAGACCGGCGAAAGGCAAGTCGGTCTCCCAAAGCAGCTTTCCCGTCGTCTTGTCGTAGGCGTGGAACTTCTCGTCAAATACCGAGGCACCGATGAACAACAATCCACCATCGGTGACTACCGGACCGCCATAGTTATCCGAACCCGTGTCAGCCATCCCCTTGGCAACCAGCTCCGGGTAGGTCCCGAAGGGAATTTTCCATAGATATTGGCCAGTGTTCAGATCGATCGCACTCAGAGTACCCCAGGGCGGCGCGGTGGCAGGGTAGCCCTCGGGATCGGTGAAGCGCCGGAAGCCGATGGTCTTATACGGCATGTCGTCTTTGCCATCTTCGCCGGCGGGCGGCGAGGGCTGGTCTTGCTGCGGCGCCCTTGTCAGGTAACGCACCACGGCCTGCACCTGTTCGTCGGTCAGGCTGTTGAAGGGGGGCATGCGCCTCCTGCCCTGGCGGATAACGCCCGCAATCTCCTGATCGGTCAGCATACCCTCGATGCCCTCTAACGCGGGAATTGCCGGTGGGGAGCCGGCCCGGTTCATCCCGTGGCAGCCACTGCATTGGTTCTGGTAAACCTTCTCACCCAAACTTCCCGCGGGCGGGGGAACGGTCAGACCGACCAGCCACGCAGTATCGTTGGCATTTACGTAGAGAACGCCAGTGGACGGGTCAACGGCCACACCTCCCCATTCCCCGCCCCCGGCAAATCCCGGCATGTCGACGGTGAGCTTGTCCACACTGGGAGGAACGAATTGGCCGCCGCCGATCATGCTAGTGAACTGCTTCACTGCCCAGGCGTGCGCTTCAGGGGTGCGGTTGGTAAGTGTATCTACCGTAGTGCTCTGCTGCGTGTAGGGCGCTGGCAAAGTGGGGAAAGGCTGGGTTGGCGAGGTGACTTCTCCGGGAACATCGCTCTTGGGGAAAGGCAATTCCTGGATCGGGAAAAGCGATATTCCCGTTGCCCTGTCAAAAACGTACAGCAGCCCTGATTTCGTGGTCTGCGCGACCGCATCGATGCGCTGGCCGGCGTGCGTAACCGTCACCAAAGCCGGCGGGGCGGGAAAATCGCGGTCCCAAAGATCGTGATGTACCCCCTGAAAATGCCAGATACGTTTTCCTGTCTCAGCATCAAGGGCAATCAGCGAGTCGGCAAACAAATCGTTGCCAAGGCGATCTCCACCATAGAAGTCAAAAACAGCGGAGCCGGTGGGCACATAGACAATGCCACGATTCACATCGACCGTCATGCCGGCCCAATTGTTGGCGGCGCCGGCGTTTTTCCACGCATCCTTCGGCCAGGTGTCATAACCAAAGTCGCCCGGACGGGGAATGGTGTGGAAGGTCCAGCGCAAGGCTCCGGTGCGTACATCGAAGGCGCGAATGTCCCCTGGCGGCGCTGGGTGGGTTTCGGGGTTTGCCCCGCCGACGATGATCAGATCCTTGTAGATACTCCCCGGCGTGGTGAGCTCGACGGACTGTTGCTGATGAGGCTCGCGCAATCCTTTGCGCAAGTCAATTCTTCCCTGGTCGCCAAAACTGGAAATCACCTTACCGGTGGTTGCATCGAGAGCATAGAGATAATTGCGGGCCCCGGCGAAGATGCGGCCTTGATGGCCGTCGGTCCAATAGGAGACGCCGCGGCTCAACACGCTTCCGTCAAGATCGGACTCGAATTTCCAGATCAACTTGCCGCTTGCTGCATCGAGCGCGATCACGCTGCGGCCCGGGGTGGTGGTGTAGAGCATGTTGCCGACAACGATGGGATTGGCCTCGATGCCACCCGATTCTCCGGTGTCATACTTCCACGCTACGACCAGGTTTTTCACGTTGTCGCGATTGATCTGGGACAGGCTGGAGTAGTGAGTGCCATCGTGTCCACCGTAGGCTGGCCAGTCCTGCTGCGCTTGTGCCGTGAATGAGGCACTGAGACAAAGGCCCAGCCCCACACCTACCGATGCCCTGAACATCCCCATGTAAACTCCACCCTCGTTTAATCGCCCGATTCTACAGGATGTTGAGGCACAGGCCGGCACGGTGGAGCAGGCACGATGTAAAGTGTTTTTTGTTGTTTGGAGAAATCTTTGATGAGTTTTAATTTTTCGCGAAGAAGCCTCATGAAGGGCGTTTGTTCGACTGTGGCCTTATCAGCAGCAGCGGGGCTGCCGTCTGCCGCCGCCGATTACAAAGGTCCACGCGGCCCGGGAATGCCGCAGGAAGGGCCCGACACACCCAAGATCTGCGCTCCCATCGACGGGCGCGACATAACCACCGAATCGATGCGGCAAATCAAGCAACTCGGCGTCGACAACGTTTTGATGGGCGGCCCGAAGATGCCCTGGCAAGAGGCGGATTTGCAGGCCATAGTGGACAAGCTCAAGACGGGCGGCCTGAGGGCCGGCAACATGATGATTGCCGGATTCAACAACTGTATTTACGGGCGAGCCGGTGAAGCACGCGACAAGGAGATTGAGGATTTCAAGAGCTCGGTGCGCGTAGCGGGCAAGGTGGGTCTACCGGTGATCGAGTACAACTGGTACGCGCACCGGGCCATCGAGGGCTATTACCTGGAAGAGGGACGGGGCGGAGCCGGGCTGACAGGGTTCAACATCAGCAAAGTGGAAAACCTGCCAACCGTGCCGGAAGAAGGCGTGCACTCGAATGAGGAACTGTGGAAGAACATTACCTACTTTCTGCAGGCGGTGATTCCTACGTGCGAGCTATCGAATGTGCGGCTCGCACTGCACCCGAACGATCCTCCGATTGCGATGACCCGGGGATCGGGACAGATCATGGCTTCTCTGGAGGGGTGGAAAAAGTTGATCACGGTGGTCAATAGCCCGGCGAACGGCATCACCTATGAATGCGGTGTGTCGCGGGAGATGGAAGTGGATCCAGTGGAGGTGTGCAAGTATTTCGGTACTCGTGACCGGATCAATCACGTGCACTATCGCAATCCGATGGTGAGAGTGCCGCACAACGATTACACCGAGACGTTCATTGACCAGGGCGAAAATAATATGCTGGCTGTGATGCGGGAGCTGCTCAAGGTGAAGTACACACGACTGATCTATCCCGAACACGAGCGCGCATTAGACTACGACCGGGCTGTCGGCATACACAACCCATATCCCGGCGGAGGAGGATATACCGGGATGGTGTTCGACATCGCGTATGCGCGGGCGATGTTCCAGGCGTCGATCATGCTGGAACGGGGCACGGAGTGGAAGGAGTTCTAAGCCGGAGCGCAGCTTACGCGCTAAGGCTCTTTTGGCGCGGGCGCAGGCGGTTGCGAACTCTGCTTAGTAGCGTTCGCTAACAGCGCATCGAATTCCGAACGCGGCATCTTCAGCTTCTCAGGATGGGCGTCCACATATTTGCCGAGGCCTTGAAATTTGGCTACCGTCCAACCGCCCTCGAACTCAGCGCCGTTTTTGCCTTCGCGATTCAATTCAAAGTTGTAGTCATCCATCAGGTTCGTAAATTCTGCCTGACTCACTGCACCTTCCGCCAGGATAGCCGGAATAAAAATGACTCCATCCGTCTTGGCCAGCACCAAATCACCCGGAAGGACTACGGCGCGCCCGATGCGGATAGGCGAGTTGATCGCGGTAAGCGTCATCTGCTGCCAGAACGAGGGATCATAACCCTTGTAAAAGCCATTGAAGTTGGGGATTTCCCGATTTTCTTCCTGGTCCCGAATCCCACCGTAGAAAACAAATCCGGTATGGGTGTGGGCGGCGATTCCATTGCCCAGGTTAGATCCAATCAAGGTACCGTCGATCACCTTGCCGAAACCATCCGCGACATACACGTCACCAATCTGCAGTTCGTTAATAGGCCAACTGTTATTGCCGCTGACTCGCCCCTCGGCTTTCCCTTCCGCGGTAATCGCCTTCACCATGTCGGCGCGGATCGGCATGTATTGCGCGGTGAGCGCACGCCCGGCAAACGGCTTCTCGATATGCAAGGCCTGCCAGTCGCCCTCGAACTGGTTGCGGTAGCCCTGCTCGCGCAGATAGTCCCACACATCCTCGATCGAGACATCCAGGGCACGCTTGAGCAGATCATCCGGCACTTTGGGACGCCCGTCAGGAAAACGATCACCCTTCCAATCCGATGTGTAGAACATCATCTGTTCTTTCGTCATCTTTACCTGAGAGAAGGCAGCCGAAGCTCCCCACACCGCCCAGACCATCACCGCCGCGAGGACTACTTTTTTCATAGGAGAACAACATATCATTTTTGTTTCCATACTCGCGGCTGATCGGGTTGGTCTATCATTGGGTCTTTATTCCAGGGGAGCGGATGAAACGTCGAGAATTGTTGAAGTCTATCGGGGGCGCGGGCTTGCTCAGCCTAACTTCGCCTTTGCTGCGATCGCAGGAACAAGTTGCGCGCGCCACGCGCGGCATGGCTACGCCACGCATCAAGGATATTAGCGTGATCGAGTGTGAGCCCGCCGGCACACGGCTTACGGTGGTCAAGATCACGACCGACCAGGATGGGCTATATGGATATGGGTGCGCGACCTTCACGCAACGCGCTGACCTGGTGAAGCCGGCAGTGGAAAAATATCTGAAGCCGTTCTTATTAGGTAAGACCACGGACCGTATCGAAGACATCTGGCAATCGTGCTACGACAGTTCCTATTGGAAAAACGGCCCAGTACTGAATAACGCCCTCAGCGGTGTCGATCAGGCCTTATGGGATATCAAAGGACGGCAGGCGGGCATGCCCGTTTATCAGCTTGCCGGCGGCAAGTGCCGCGAAGCAGTGGATGCTTATACGCATGCCGACGGAGCTGATTTTCAGGCAACGGTCGAAAGCGCAAAAGGTTTTATCGCCCAGGGCTTCCGCAACATCCGGGTGCAGGTGGGTATCCCCGGGATGTCAGGATACGGCTCCCGCCACAGCGGAGACACCACGCTCAAGGCGTTGCATGACAAACCACTTTTTGAGCCGGCTTATGATTTCCGCCGGTCGCTCAAGCTGCTCGAGATTTGCCGCCAGGAGCTCGGCGAGGAAGTTGAATTGCTGCACGACATGCACGAGCGGCTGACGCCGAACCTGGCAGTTCAATTCTGCAAGGAAGCGGAAAAGTTTCACATGTTCTTCCTCGAGGATCCGCTCTCCCCTGAGGACCTGGGCTACTTCCAGCAGATTCGCCAGAATTGCGCCACACCGATCGCCATGGGTGAACTGTTTAACAGCCCACATGAATGGCAACCGCTCATTGAGGGCCGGCTGATCGACTACATCCGGGTACATCTTTCTCAGGCCGGCGGTTTCACTCCTTCGCGCAAGATCGCCATCCTGGCCGAACAATACGGCGTGAAGACCGCGTGGCACGGTCCGGGCGACGTTTCCCCGGTGGGCCACATGGCCAATGCCACCCTGGATATCGTCAGCTATAACTTTGGCATCCAGGAATATACGCCGTTCAATGAACGGACGAAGGAAATCTTCCACGGCTGTCCAGAGTTGAAGGACGGATATATCTGGGTAAGTGAAAAACCGGGATGGGGTATCGAGATCGATGAGCAGGCGGCGGCCAAGGCTCCCTTTACCCCGGGGCAAAACAATCTGAACGGCGGATGGGGAGAGATACGGAAGCGCGATGGCACGGTGATCAAACAGTAAAGACAACTATGCCAACAGAAGGGGGATGACGACGCCCATGCCCAAAGCGAAGAACCACAGGGCCGGGGCCGGGGTCCCGATCGGGCGCCGGCGGCGTAGTTCCCTGGCAATCATTCTCGGGTCGAGCATTTGTTTGTTGGTGTAGGTTCGCTCAAATACGTAAAACAACAAGCCGGTACAAGCACCGTAGATAAGGTGCCCGAGGAGAGAAGGAAGCAAGGCAGACGCGGCCGTTACTCTCCAATCGATCTCACCGGTGAGGATCAACGGAAGCAGAGTAAGTGGTCCCGCATACCACCAGATCAGTCCGAATACCCAGCCCCATGCGCCGGCCATGGCGAGGTTCGATGCCTCGTCACGGAAAAGTACACCGTAGCTCATTCCGATCAGGGTGCTCACCAGCACGTGGGCCAACAGGCCAGTCACCGTTGACAAATGAGTGTCTATACCTGCAACACTAGTCAACACGTGGGCAGCGAACATGAGAGGGCTGGAGACAATGCCCCCGGCAAGTCCTGCCAGGCCGCCCCATTCCAGTGAGAGGAAGAGGCGAAATCCCGGACCTTCCGGCTCGCGGTTGATGGGATCCGATTCGATGAACAGCCGTACCCACGCGCGGTCCAAGCTTGCATAGACGATGCCAAGAATGAGTCCGTAAAGGATGAAACCCACCAGTGCTCCAAAGAAGTTGGACGCCGCATCCATCGACCAGTTCAGTGGCATCCGCTGGGCAAGCGGAAAGAGTGTGAGCGGACCGGCGAACCACCAAAACATGGTGTAGCCCAGACCCCACCCCATGCAGGATCCGTAACCGCGAATGTCGCGTTGAAAGAGCAACCCGAAGGTGGCGCCAATGGTGAAGGCCACACAGAACTGAAGCACGACTTGCATGGCCTGGGACTGAAAGCCATTGAGGCCGGCGATCAATGGGAAAAATCCTCCTTGCCACATCCAGTGGCCGAAGATGAGGCCACTGACAACTCCGGCCAAGCCGCCGGCTACGATCGCCCGGCTACGATGAAAGCGCGGCCTGGAATCGTCTTGCAGGAGCGCCTGACGAATTCCCAGGACAAGCCCGCCTGGCGCTCCCAGGCAGATGAGATAAGCGGCCAATTGCGGGAAGCGGCCGCGAGCATTGTCCAGCATTGTGGCGGAATCGTGGATGCCGAGTTTCAGCATGTTTGCTGCCAGCAAGAGAAACCAAAACAGAAGCGCGGCGCCCAAGCCCCAGATCAACCCCGCGCCCGCACTCGATGCTCGTTTGGAAAACACAAGGCTGAAGCCAAGTCCAAATCCTCCGCCTAGCAAAGCACCAATGAGCAGCGGCGAGTGAAGAATGCTCGCCTGCAGTAACCCACCTGCGAGGCCAACAAGAAAAACCTGGAAGGCAATGATTAGCTTCGCCACGGGTGAGCGTCCTTTCCTCCAAGCTCGATGGTTTGAATGATGTCTCGAGGGAAAAACAGCTCCAGCGTCCAGGCGATAAGGACTCGGACTTTACGCTCGAGTCCCGGTAACTTCGAGACATAGATACCGCGCCAGATGAGCCAGGCAAGCAGGCCGGAAAATCGCAGAGATCGTGCGCGCGCAAACGGAACCGTCAGCTCAGCGCACGCGGTTTGATGGCCCACTACACAGAGGGCTCCCAGGGAGCGGAAATGAAAATGGCGCACATGGGAACCCTTCAGGGTCGCGCTGATATTTCTGGCGATGGTGGTGGCCTCCCTCAAGGCAAATTGCGCAGTGGGCGGGCAAGGTTTGTTTGTTTCACTATCGATGACGGCGGCACAGTCTCCCAGCGCCCAGGCGCCCGCATGGCCTGCGATCGCGAGAGTGCTCTCTACGACGATCGCTCCGCGAGGAGTGGTCACGAGACCGAGAGTCTTGATAAGAGGATTGGGCACAGTGCCCGCAGTCCAGACCAGCGTCTCGGCTGGAATTTGTCCGTCGCTCAACGTCACCAGCCCTGGTTGAGCGTCGACCAACCTGGTCCCAAGGCGGAATACCACACCGCGCTCTTTCATTTTCTTTAGGGCGTAAGTCGCGAGGGTTTCGCTAAGCTCCGGCAGAATACGGTCGCGCGAGTGAACCAGGGTCACGCACAGTTCCTCAATATTGAGATTGTGATAATCGGGGAAAATGCCGTGGGCAAAATCATTGAGCGCTCCCGCCAATTCCACGCCGGCGAATCCTCCGCCTGCAATCACGAACGTGAGCAGTCGACGCCGAATCATCTGATCGGTTTGTCGATCGGCCCTTTCGAACATTTCGATTACGTGGTTTCTTATGCGAATTGCATCCAGCAAGGTTTTGAAGTCGAACGCCAGCCTTTCGACATTCTCGAGGCCAAGATAGTTCGAAACCGCGCCGAGAGCAAAGATCACGTGGTCGTATGGCAGTTCGCGGCGAGCGTCGGTAGCTCCCTCTCCATCAAGCACGATCACTCGTTTTTGCAGGTCGACCCCGGTGACTCGGCCGCGCACGAAGTGGGTCAGACGAAGGCTGCTACGTAAAGGTACGCTGATGTGACTGGGTTCCAGACTACTTCCCGCCACTTCGGCAAGCATGGGGGTGAACAGGAGCGCGTTGGTGTCGCTTACCAGAGAAATCGATACTGAGCCTGCTAGTTCCTGTTCCAGACACTCTGCGGCCTTCATGCCTCCGAATCCGCCGCCGAGTATGACAATCCGGGGCAGGTTGGTGGCGGGCAATGACGACGGTTGAGCTTCGGCGCCGTAGAGAGTCTCCGCGATCTCACTGAATGCCTGCAAGAAGGTTCCGAGTAAGGCTCCACAGAATATCCACCCGACCAGGGGAGCAAACTGCGCCTGAATGTCCACTGCGGCCATCGCCATCTGGTTGCCGGAAAGCAGGGGGAGCAAGAGGATGCTGGTGATACCCCAGAGCGGAATTCCCAGCGAAGCGGAAGCCATGAGGTTGTCGGCGTAAGCGTCTCGAGTAGGCGGGTAGCAGGCAGAGTAGATCGAGCCGGCGAGCACTGCCAAGGCCAGTTCGGTGGTCCTGGCAGTGGTAAGGAAGATCAACGGTGTGCTTGCGGCCGAACCGGCGAGTGCTCCAAGAATTGCTCTTCGAACAAAGCGGTTCATACGTTGTACGGTCCTCCCACGCGGGTGACACTTAGAGTGGCCCCGCGTCAAAAGGTTACGGAGGCAGGCAATTCGTCAAGGCGTAAGATGGATCACATAAAGTTATTTGCAATAGACGAGGTACACGCGCGGAGCGCTTTCATGTCGAGTACACCTTCAGAACCGATCGAATCCCGCGTGAGCACGACGCCTGCTGTTTCCGACGAAGTGGTGCATAAGCAAGGGTTGATCGCGTGGTCCAGCTTCTTTTTCGCGTTGCTTCAGAGCATTTGCGGAGCCATCGTGGCTATCAATGGTCTGCGCCTGGCCATAGGCATCGGGTCCCTTGCCCTGAGCACTGGTGTGGGTGCCGCAATGGTGGGACTGCATACGGACGCAATTCGAGTCCCGATGATCGTGATCGCCCTACTCGGTTCCCTGTTGAATCTCGCCATTCTGATGCATGTTCGCCACCTTCGCAAGCGTCCTGCTGCGCAATGGCGGCAAAAACCGCTGAGTCAGCAGCAAAGGCGGTCAGAACTCGCTCAGCTGATTCTGTCTCTTGCCACGCTCATTCTGATCGGCGTAGAAGAGTACTTGCATCTAGGCTTACACCACTCGCTCTAGAATTTGCTGATCTGTAGGCAGGGCTCTAACCGGTCATTTCCTCATCAAGCCGCGCATGCAGACGCTCACTGAAGCCGACCGGCAACTGGAAAATCAGCTCGTCGGCTGTCAGAGTCAGGATGTTGCGGGTTGAGTCAAGGACTGCCGAACAGATCTCGCAGTGGTCGAGGTGATTCTGTATAAAGTCTCGCGTCTCCAGCGGCAACGTATCGTCCAGGTACCCGGAGATGCAGTCCCAAACATGTTTGCAGTTTAAAACCATGGGACCCACCTCCTCTTGGGATTGATGTTTTTCAGCAGTGGGCTCAACTGCTTTTGCAGCATCAGCCGCGCACGATGCAGCCGCACCTTGACATTTGCTACCGTTATGCTGAGTGCGGCCGCAGTTTCAAAGATATCCATCTCTTCTACGTCGCGCAGGATAAACACCTCGCGATATTTTTCCGGCAGACCTGTAATGGCCTTTTGCAGCATCTGTCGAACCTCCTTACGCTCCAAAGCTTCAGAAGGAACTTCCCGCCAGTCGCGCAGTATTGCGGGATGGATATGACCTCCCTCTTCGGTCGTATCGTCGAGCGACTCCATCCGTAGGACTCCGTCGCGGCGCAAGCGGCTTCGCGCTTCATTGAGGGCAATGCCCACCAGCCAGGTACTGAACTTTGATTCGGAGCGGAAACTCGCCAGGTGGTGAAAGGCCTTGAGGAACGCCTCCTGAGCGACGTCTTCCGCGTCGGCCTCATTCTTCATGTATGACAAAGCCATCATGTACACGCTGCGTTCGTAAGGCCGAATGAGCTGATGATAAAGCTGGGTATCTCCGGCCAGAATGGCAGCGATCATTTGCGCCTCATCCCTGGGTTCCATCGTTCCCGTCATAGACTTCAGGCCTGCACTTCGAGACGCCTGGCGACCAATGCATCGATTGAAAACAGTCCGGCGCCGAGAACAAGCACCATCAGGGACGCAAAGAGAAATGTGTAGGGATCGGCGACATAGAACTTCCCCGGGTTAGAGAAAATGGAAACCAACGCTTCATGATCCGCTGTCCAGTACGCGACAAGCATGTTGAAGGCCAGCAGGAGCCCGGTGAAACGGGACGCAAAGCCAATCATCAAGAGCAGGCCACCGAAGAACTCCAAACCCGAGACAAAGTAGGCATTGAAGGCGGGAAAAGGAATATTGAGGCTCATGAAGAAGCCGGTGATTTTAGCGATGTTGTGCATCTTTCCCCAACCGGTCTGGACAAACTGCCAGCCCCAGTAAAGGCGCACAGCAAGCAGAAACGGCGACCGCAGATAAGAGATCTTTTCTGCGGCAAGAGAGTAGTAGCGAAGCAGGTGTTTCATCGTGTCTCTTTCTTCGCGCCAACAGGTGCTCCCATCTGCTGTTTCGCGAAACCCATCGCCGCGTTAGAAGCAGGGGACCACACATTAGTTACAGAGATGAGCCCGCTCTTTTCGCAAATCTTCTCCGCGAACCAGAAAACCTGTAACCCGCAGGATCATGGAGCGTCCTACAATCGGCTGCCAAAGCAGACAGGAGATCATGGACCGAATTCACCGACGGTGTCTGTTCTTCAGCCGTTGCTGTCTTTTAGTCCTGCTTGTCTTACCGGTACATCCCGAGAAACTTCGTGGCGCGGAATCACTCATGACGGTCACTTCTGTTACTTCACTCCAGATAGGCGGGGCAACTCTGCAAATCGAGTTTGCGGGTACAGAACCTGATCTCCCTAAGGCCAGCATCATCGCCAAAATCAACCAGAGCGCTCAGGCTGTGGCGGCCTACTATGGAAAGTTCCCTGTTTCATCGGCGCGCATACAAATCGCCGTCACAACCGGCGAACATGGAGTTCTGCACGGAACGACCTGGGGAGATAGGGATGGCTTTCCAGGAGTGACCCGGCTCTTCATGGGCCAGCACACCGTACAGCGGGAACTCGATGCAGATTGGGTCGTAACCCACGAGCTGGTTCACATGGCGCTTCCGTCCCTACCTGATTCACAGCACTGGCTGGAAGAAGGTATCGCCACCTACGTTGAGCCGATCGCGCGTTCGCAGTCGGGTCAGCTAACGGCGGAGCAGGTGTGGGCTGGGATGTTGGGGGGTATGTGGCATGGCGAGCCGGAATCATCCGATCGGGGCCTCGATCGTACGCACACCTGGGGGCGAACCTATTGGGGCGGAGCCTTGTTTTGCCTGGTTGCGGATGTCGAGATAAGCCGGCAGACGAATAATAGGTACGGTTTGCAGGACGCTCTTCGTGCAGTGGTCGGGGCGGGTGGCACCATCGATAAAAACTGGTCCTTGACACGTGTACTAAGAGTGGGAGACAAGGCAACTCATACCTCGATACTCGAGGATCTTTATCGTAACTGGAGCGATACTCCGGTTCGTGTCGATCTTCCTCTCCTTTGGCGCCAGCTGGGCGTTGAGGAAGAGAGCGGCCATATCGTATTCGACGCTGCAGCGCCACTCTCGCGCGTGCGCCTCAGAATTACTGCGCCGCGACTTTCAGACAAAGAACTCACACCCTGAAAGAAAGAACCATTTGCTTGTAACTTCGAGCTTCTTATTTGTTCTAACAACCGGCAAGAGAGAAGGTTCCCGAGAAGTGCTTCGCTCCTGCAAAATCAAATCCAGAAACAAAAACGTCCAGCGCACCTGGTGCGCGGCCTAACCAGAAAGGTATTCATTGATGAAAAACCATTCCGCAAATACCCTCGCACTCGCCGCTGCGTTTGCAGGTCTGCTCGGCGGCACAACCGCTCGCCTGAACGCTCAACCTGCCCAGCAAAACGGCAACCCCACCGCCAGCGCATCGTCCAACCCCGGTGTCTTGATTGCCCAGAGCAACCCCACTCCCGACACCACCAAGCACTCCTGCAAGGGTAAGAACGATTGCAAGGGTCAAGGTGGAGGCCCCGATCCGGGGAAGAACAGCTGCAAAGGCAAGGGCGGCTGCGCCACCGACGGCTCCACTCCTCCCAAGGCCAGCTAATTCCGGTGTTTGTTGGAGGCTTGTCATCGTACAAGCCTCCAATTCTCTTCTTTAGTCAAAACCGCAGGAGCCTTACCATGCCAGCCAACCGATTCAACGCCTTTACCGATTACGGTGTCGGTATCGGTCTGCGGGTCCCACATTACAACCACATCCTGTCTGAGAAGCCGGTCGTCGATTGGTTTGAAATCATCTCGGAAAATTACATGGTCGATGGTGGTCGTCCCTTGAAAATACTCGATCAGATTCTGGAGCAGTACAGGGTCGTTCAACACGGCGTCTCCATGTATTTTGGTTCAGCACAGGCGCTTGATCGCGAGCACCTTAGACGCCTCAAGGCACTTACCCGGCGCACCAGGACGCCCTGGCTTTCGGACCACCTGTGCTGGGGCAGCGTAGACGGACGATACACGCACGATCTGCTGCCGCTACCCTATACTTTCGAAGCTGTGCAAACCACCGCACAGCGGATTCGCCAGGTGCAGGACTTTCTCGAAGTTCCAATCGCGGTGGAAAACGTAAGTAGCTATGCGGAATTTCATGAATCGCAGATGACAGAGTGGGAGTTTCTCAACGAGGTCGTCCACGCTGCCGACTGCGGCATCCTGCTAGACGTAAACAATATCTATGTCTCGTCGCAGAACCACGGGTTCGATCCCTTTGAATATGTGAACAGCGTCGACGTAACTCGTGTCGCCCAGATACATATCGCCGGCCACTCCAAATTCGAGAAGTACACTCTTGACACGCATGATCATCCAGTGCTCGACCCGGTTTGGAAAATGTACGCTCGCGCAATCGAGCTCATAGGGCCGACAGCGACGCTGCTGGAGTGGGACGACAACATTCCCTCCTTTGCCGAAGTGCACGGGGAAGCGCTCAAAGCGAATCGCTATTTGATGGCGACGACGCAGCCCGAAGAGCGCTTTGAAGAGGTGCCCGCATGAATCTCCTGGAACTACAACGCCGTATGTCTCAAGACGTGATGCGTCCTTTGACACCTGACTTCGAAATGCAAGGTTCCACGGAGCAAGGGCTGCAAACCGCAGAAATTGCCGCTCGCTATATCAAACCTAGTTCTCATCTGACTTCGTTTGAACGGCTCGAGATTTACAACCGCCAGTATTGGTTTCGTGTGATCGCCGCAGTAGAGGAGGACTTCCCTGCCCTCAACGCAGTTCTCGGCCAGGAAATGTTCGACGCTCTGGTACTGGCCTATTTGCGTGAAAATCCATCTACTTCGTTTTCCCTGCGGAATCTCGGCGCCAGGTTACCGGCATGGCTCGCATCCTATCCCGAGCTCGCCGGTCTGCAACACTCTCTGGCGGTGGACGTAGCCCGGCTCGAATGGGCCTATATTGAGGCATTCGATGAAGCAAGCCTGCCCCCTCTGGGCCGGCATGACTTTGCCGGTTTAGGAAGCGACTCGACCCTGCGTCTGCAGCCGCACCTGCAACTACTCGACCTTCAGTATCCGGTAGATGAGGTGGTACTGGCTGTCCGCAAAGTGACCCCCGAGATCGATATCGTGAGCAGCGCAGCGTCTGAACGGCGACAGGGTCCCCAAATGAGATTACCCAAAGTGAGTAGGTCGAGTACCTACCTGGCCGTGCATCGCTTTGAAGACTCGGTCTATTACCGCCGTATCGACCGCGAGGAATTTTTGCTGCTCGCCGACCTTCGAGATGGTGATTCAATCACGATAGCAATCGAGCGCGCTTTCGAAGGCAGCAAGGTAAGTCCGGATCTGCAAGCCGCCAAAATCCAGAGTTACTTCTCCCACGCAGCAGAGCTTGGCTGGTTTTGCCTCTCATCGTGAACAAGCTACTCTACGCCATCGCTTGCCTGGCCCTCATTGCCTTCTCTGCACCTGCGCAAGAGTTGAAGAACGAGGCCGGCTTCTTACTCGGGTCGGAGCAACTTCCCGCCTCCACTACTACGGCAGGCGCGCCGCTGAGCGTCGGAGGCAGTGTCGCCTTTTCGTTCGATTACGCACGCAGACTTAGCGGCAGGCAGACTGCATTGTCATTCGAAGTCCCCTTCGCCGCAGCACCGAGCCATCACAAAGGCGGGGTGCTGCCTGGTGTAGTGACCAGCCTGGCTACTTTGTACGTTGTTCCGTCTTTACGAGTACAAGCGCTGGCTAACCGCCGTTTTTCACCCTGGCTCTCGGGCGGCTTCGGCTACGGTTGGCTCGAGACCAGCGCCCTCTATAACAACGGCGCGCGCAACCCGCAGGTCAATCGCAATACAGGAACGGCACAGTTCGGCGCAGGGGTTGACATCAGGACACCGATCCAACTTCTTTTTCCGATCGCGCTGCGGGCAGAGCTGCGTGACTACTATTCCATTGAGGCCGCCAATTATGGTGTAGCCCTTCGCCAACAGGGCCAGCACGATCTGGTCGCGGCGGGCGGCTTTGTCATTCACTATTGAAACCACCTGGAGTGCGGGACAAATCCGTCCTTCCATTTTATCACCGGCGACAAGCGCCTGGGGGAAACAATGACAATTACCAATCGAGTTTGGCTTCTGTTTTTGCTTTGCGGAAACGTATTTCTATCGAGTGCTCAGGCTCAAACCATCATCGGCTTGCAGCCCGGAATGAAAGCACCCGAAATTTCGCTTTCTGACCAAACCGGCAAGACGCAAAACCTCGGCAAGCTGACCGGTCCCAACGGGCTCCTTCTACTCTTCTTTCGTTCTGCGGACTGGTGTCCCTTCTGCAAGGGACAACTAGTCGATCTGGAGCGCGCACAGAAGCTATTTGCGGCGAAAGGCATCCAGGTAGCAGGGGTAAGTTACGACTCGCCCCAGGTGTTGGCTGAATTTTCGCGGCGAAAATCGATCACCTACCCGCTTCTTTCTGACAAAGGGTCCAAGCTTATTGACGCGTTCGGTATCCGCAATGTCGCGGCCACAGGCGCGCAAGCGGGCATACCAGTCCCCGGCTACTACTTGATCAGTCAGCAAGGAATCATTGAGAAGCGCTTCTTTGAGGATGGATACATCAACCGGCTGACCGCCAATAATGTTTACCAAAACATCTTTGGCGATGTCGCGCTTCCCCAGCCTATCAGGACACTGTCTTCCCCACATGTCGAGCTCGCAACCATGCAGTCCGATAAAGAAGTGACGCCGGGTGAGGTGGTGCGACTGGTGGTGTCGCTCACCCCTGATCGCGACACTCACGTGTATGCCCCGGGTGCGGAGAAAGACCACTACATCGTGGCCTCGCTTACCCTCGACCCTTCCAACCTTTACACTGTGAAACCGACGATATACCCGAAGCCGGAGATGATGCATTTTCCTGAGACGAATGAAACCGAGCCCGTGTACACCAGCAAGACGATACTGGATACATCCGTGGCGGCCGTGGTGAACAAGGATACGCTCGCGATTTTCGCCAAAGATCCTCAGCTTCACGTCACCGGAAGTCTTGAATATCAGGCCTGTACTTCGAGGGTCTGTTTTCCAAGTATCAAAGTCCCTCTCAGCTGGACCATCCAATTAACAGAACTGGACAGAGTGCGTGCGGCTTCAGCAAAGGTCAACTAGACCGCTTTACGCGCTGGATCGTAAGGGTGAAGCTACAGCTTGAAGAGTTCACGCAGGCGACGGGTCTGAGCGCGGCTCACCGGAATTTCGGTCTGCTTGCGATCATCCATGCGCAGTTGATAGCTGCTCTTGAACCAGGGAACAACTTCCTTGATGTGGTTGATGTTGACCACGAAGGAGCGATGGGCTCTCCAGAAAAGAGCTGGATCCAGCAGTTCCAGAAGCTCTTCAATCGTCCGGCACTTGGATTGCCCTTCCAAGGTAGGCGTCACCACGGAGATGATGCCCTCTTCAATGGCGGCAAAGCAGATATCTTTCTGGTCGGCCAGCAAGAGCCGGTTATGAGCCTGCAAAATAATCTTCCCGCTGCGGGGCCGCACGCCGGCTTGTTGCTGCTCAATCAGCCGCAGTAAGGCATCGAGACGGGAGGAGCCGGTCTCCGGCGGTGGTTCCTGGTCGAGCTGATGGGCTTCCTGCAGGCGCTGGCGAACTCGATCAAGGGCCTGCATCACCCGGGCACGGTCGAAGGGCTTGAGCAGATAATCGATGGCGTTGACGTCGAAGGCGCGCACCGCATATTGGTCGAACGCAGTAGCAAAAATGATCTGCGGCATGCGGTCAGCATCGTTGCGCTCGAGTAGTTTTTTGAGCACGGCGAACCCGTCCAGGCCAGGCATCTGCACATCCAGAAACACCACGTCGGGATGATGGGTCCGAATGAGGTGGACTGCTTCAATGCCATTCTCGCCCTGGGCTATGACTTCGACTCCACCGGCGGAATCCAGAAGGTATTTGAGTTCCTCTCGCGCGAGCCGTTCATCGTCCACGATCAGCGCTGTCATCGGCATGTTATGAGGGCTCAGGATTGAAAGGCACGCAGGCGTGAGGGCATGTTATCCCCGGCCAGGCTATGGCCACAGTAGACGCAGTAGACGTCGGTAATACGCACGCCGCGATAACAATTGCCGCAGGAGGCAGAGACCTGGTAAGCGCATTGAGGACAAAAATGGAACTCGGTGTGAATACTGGTCCCACACGAAGGGCAGAGCGCAACAACTGGTTGGCGCAGCAGGAAATAAAGCACTGCTCCAATTCCGCCCGGCAGTACCAGGCAGATGAGCACCCACAAGCGCGTGCTCATGGCGCGTCGCGGCGCATCGCGGCTTACGTAACCCGCCATCAGCATATAGAGCCCCGCCAAAGTGCTCCATGAGAGTGCGAAGTAGAGGCGCAGCCCGAACGGAGCCGTGGATGGCTTCAGGCGGTAGGCGGGCAGGATTACCCAGAAAAAGTACTGCATGAAAACAAACGCCAAGACAGCCGCTGCGATTGACCAGCGGGGGATGAGCGTGACCTCTTCGGTAAAGGAAGAAGTGCTCTGCGCGTTGTTTGACGACGGGCTAATCATTTTTCTATGGAACGGAAGCTTTCAAAGCCACCCCGGTCGTGCTCCACATCCTGCTTTCCCTTCCAGAATGCGATCAAGGCCGCCAGCATCGCAGGAAAGAGCATCAGGGTGAGCAGAGCAACCTGCGCAGGCAAATCCAGAATATGTTCCCCGGCCAGAATATCTTCCAGACCGTTCCAGATGGCCGGCGCCAACAGCACCATCAGGCACAGGAAACCGACGAGAGCAACGCCCATCACCCGTAGTTGCCGGACGCGCCGTTCCTGGCTCGAGATCACCTCGTCTCGCACTGCGCGACGGGTCTTTTGGGCCAGCCTGAGGTTGGCATCGTAGTCGGGCCAGGCGATCGAGCGCGCCAAATCTGCGGGGCGGCGAGGCGCGCCCCTGTTTGGAGTAACATTCATCGCGCGTCTCCGTTTGTGGCAGCCTTTTCGGCTGCGAAAATACGTGGTTTGAGGGCAGATAGGCCGCGGTAAAGACGAGATTTTACTGTGGAAAGAGGGGAATGCGTAACCTGTGCGATCTCTTCGAGCGATAACTCTTCGTGGAAGCGGAGGACAAGCACTTCGCGGTGCAGCGGCTCCAGGGTAAGCAAAGCTTCGGCTACCCGCTGTCCACTCTCGCTGGTCTGATAGGTATCAAAGGGGGAGGGACCCTCAGCGGCCACGTCGAAGGAACGGCCGTCTTCACCTGGTTCGCGCATGGCTTCCAGGCTGCTCATGGTGCGCTTCCGCCGCACGTCGATGACCAGGTTGCGGGCGATGGTGAACAACCAGGTATCGAATCGTGACTTGCCATTGAACTGATCGCCCCGCTTCAGCACCCGCATCCAGGTTTCCTGGAAAATATCTTCTGCCATCTCCCGGTTCCCGGTGAGGTAGAGGAGGTAACGCAGCAGGCGATGCTGATACTGGACGATGAGTTGATCGAGCAACTCCGGATCGTGGCGCTTGAGGCCCTGGGCAACGACCGCGTTCTCGTTGTGGGCCTGGTCGAGCACGGTGAGGGAAGCTATGCGCATGTCATCCTGAGAGACGGTCGCAGCCTCTGCAAAGACGCCGTGAGCGTCCACATTTCTGAGTTTCCTGGTTAGGGCCATGCTCCTCCGAAACCACGCCAGGTGTTTACAAGGATATAGCAATCAGCAGCTCAAACCAATTGGATGCACCAGAGTCTAAACTCGGGGTTATGGAGATTTTGTTCGGATTGCATCCCGTGGAGGAAGCTTTACGGTCCGGGACGCGGAAATTTGACCATATTTGCATTGCCCGCGAGCGGCAGGACGTTCGCCTGGAGAAGCTGATCCAGGCCTGCCGGGACGCGGGGGTAAGGATGAGGCTGGATACCCGCGACCAGCTCACCAAGCTGGCCCGGACTGAGGCGCACCAGGGGGTGGTGGCCATCGTGCGGGAACGGCAGTTCCTCGACCTGGAGGACCTGCTCAAGGGCAATAAGCGGGACCGGTTGTTCCTGGCGCTCGATGGGGTGGAAGACCCGCAGAACCTGGGGGCGCTGCTGCGCACCGCGGAGGGCGCGGGAGTAGACGGAGTGGTGGTCACGGAGCGCCGGTCGGCGCCGCTCAGCCCGGTAGCGGTCAAGGCTTCGGCCGGCGCAGCGGAGCACGTGAAGATTGCCCGGGTAGTGAACCTGGTACGCACCCTGGAAGAGTTGAAAAAACGCGGCCTGTGGATTATCGGCCTGGATGAACGCGGCACCATGGACTACGACCAGTTTGATTTTTCTGTGGGCTGCACTTTGGTGCTGGGCCGGGAAGGCGCAGGACTGCATGAGCTGGTCCGGCGTACCTGTGATCACCTGTTGCGGATTCCGATGGCCGGGCGTGTGGCCTCCCTGAATGTGAGCGCTGCCGGCGCGGTCGTGCTTTACGAAGCCGCGCGCCAACGCCGCAACCAGCATCGCAACCAGGGTCCGTCGGTGCCGGTAGCTGCGAAAGCAAAGAAGCAGAAGGGTTTGGGTTCATGAAGTTTGTGCGGGTTGCCGCCGTCGCGGCTGTGGTACTGGCTTCTTACGCTAAAGCGCAACAGACATCCTCACCGCCTGAAGTACCTGCCGAGCATCCAGGCAAGGTGATTTTTTCCCGTTCCTTAAATGAGAACGGAACCCCAACAAAGCCGCCCACTCCGCCTGCGGGCGCGCCGGCTACTGACGTGGAGCGGCAGGCGATCACCTTCCTGGCCTACGATCTTGATGTTCATTTGCAGCCCCGGGAACACGCGATGGCGGTGCGGGCACGCCTCCAGGTTCGCAACGACTCGGGCGCCCCGTTGAATCGTCTGGCCTTGCAGATTTCTTCCAGCTTGCAATGGACCCATGTCCGGGTAGCCGATATGCCGGCGACCTTCCAACAACAACTGGTCAAAAGCGACATCGACCACACCGGGGCGTTGCAGGAGGCAGTGATTCCTCTGGCAAAGCCTCTTGCTCCCCAGCAAAGCCTGGCGGTAGACCTCACTTATGAGGGCACGGCGGCATTTTCCGCCACCCGGCTGGAGCAGATTGGCACTCCGGCAGATGTTGCGGAGTCTTCCGACTGGGACCGCGTTTCGGAGGAGTTTGTCGGGTTGAGGGGACTCGGCAACGTTGCCTGGTACCCGGTGGCTTCGATCCCGGTAGCACTGGGAGACGGGGCCAGATTTTTCACCGAAGCAGCGGCTGAGCGGCAACGGCAGAGCCAAGCCACGGTGAGTATGCGCGTGACCGAGGAGTTCTTCGGCGAAGCGCCCACCCTGGCCGTATTGGACGGCGAAACCTTCAATTTGACGCCTACTTCCCTCGCTTCCGCTTCCGTACCCGGCGTCGTAAGCTGCGCGCTGCCCGCGACCCGGCTCGGATTCGCTTCACCCAGCCTGTTTTTGCTCAGCCGCAGTGCGCGTGAGGGCGATGGAGTGAAGGTATTTGCGCGGACTGAAGATGTGGAGAATGCGCAGAATTACATGAGCGCGGCCAGCATCGTCGCGCCCCTGATCCATCGCTGGCTTGGCGCCGAATCCCAGGGTTCGTTGAATATCGTCGATCTGCCGGAACAAGGCGATGCTCCTTTCGAAGACCGCAGCACCCTTTTTGCCGATGTCCAGAATGCAGAACCGGCAAAGCTAACAGACGTACTCATCCATTCGCTGACCCATCTTTATTTTCGTTCTCCCTATACCTGGCTGGATGAAGGTGTTCCCTCGTTCATGGGTTCGCTTTGGCTGGAGCAGAACCATGGCCGGGAGGTTGCGATCCAGCAACTGGACAATAGCCGCGGGGCACTCTCGCTCGCCGAACCAAGCGACCCAGGCCGCTTGACTACGGAACCCCAGGCATTGCTGATTGCACGAGATCCGGTTTTCTACCGCACCAAGGCGACTTATGTTTTTTGGATGTTGCGGGATTTGGCTGGAGACGAGGCCCTGGGGAAGGCCTTGCGCACTTATCAGCCCGGGTCCGACACGGCAGGAACTGGTTTCGAGCAGGTGCTCGAGCGTGCCAGCGGGAAAGATCTCAAGTGGTTTTTTGAGGACTGGGTATACCACGACCGCGGCCTCCCTGATCTTTCGATCGGGGGGATTTACCCCAACAAGGCGAGCGTGCCTGGCTCCTATATTGTTTCAGTCGATGTGGCTAATAACGGTAGTGCTGAGGCACAGGTTCCGGTCTCGGTTACATCCGCAACCGCTGCAGTGACGGAACGGCTGCGAATCCCTGCGAGATCGAGTGTGAGCCATCGCTTTGTGCTTCAAGGGCAGCCGCTCGAGGTGGCGGTAAATGATGGCACGGTTCCCGAGGTACAAGCGAGCGTGCATCGTCAAGTCATTTCGAACAAGCCGGCCTCAGAATAGTCGCTAAGCCGCCCCAAGGAGGGTGCTGATTTTGTCCGTCGTTTACCCAAGTCTGAACAGGCCCGATAAAAGTCAAAGATTGCGATGAAAGCAGCCACCAGGGCTAAAGCCCCGAAAGTTTTATAGCGAGCTTTCCCGCGGGTTTGAAAACCCGCTTCCCCGGACTAACGTCCGGGGCTACACCAACGGCGTGGCGCGTTCTAGTTTTCGACTGTTTCGCCTGTGGCTTTCACTTCGGGGTGTTGGAGAGTACCAGTGATCGACATGGCGTCCGCGGCTGATCCTCCTTTCAGGTCCAGTTCGCGATCGAAGGAGATGGTGCCCGAAAGCGGAATCGCTTCCTGACCGCGAGCAAGCAGACTATGCGTAATCATGATTGTGTTGTCTTCAATGGAGGCGTCCGCGCTCCATTGATCAAAGTGGACCAAAGGGGTTTCCGCAGGCAGGCTGCCTTTGTTCCAATTCCAATGCACAGTACCCTTCGCCGAGCTTGCCAGTTCCTTCGCGTCGAAACCGGACATGCGGAGTTGTGCAGAGAAATTGGCCACACCGCTTCCCCAATGCTCCTCAAAGAGATTGGCCAACGCGCTGGGCGAAGCATTCGTAACCTGCAGGTCAAGCTTGTATTCGGGCTGATCACCGGACGCGTCCACCGAACCTGCGAGATGCAACGTTCCACTCGCTAGGCGGCCGTTCAAAGAGCGTATGGTGATCGAGTTTCCGCTCACGTCCACGGCACCCACAGCGTCGTGCACCACCAATTTGCCGGTCGAGAGTTCGCCTACCCGAACGGTGCCGGCAAGATCCGGCCACGGCACGGAATGGCGACCAATGCGGTCATCAATACGACCAAGAAGCTGGCGCAGCAGCTCACCACCTTGCCCGGCGCCGAGCAACGTAGATTGAAGCGCGCCCAGGTCAAGGGCCGAGGACACGAGGGAATAATGACCCACACACGGCGGGCTCCCAGTGCAAAGCGTCGGATATTCCAACGTTGCCTGTGCCTCCAGGTTGCCGTAGGCGATCGCCGCATTGGTCCAGGCAATCTGGGTGGGACTCAGGATCCCCTGAGCGGAAGCAATGCGTAGCGGCTGGGACAAATAAGAAGTTGTCAGCTCGGCATTGCGGATGGCGATGCTGCCTTCCGCGGTCGATGAGGCGATGGGATTATCGGTGTCCAGCACGGGCAACAACCACTTGCCACGAACATTAAGATCCAGAGTGGCAGTCCCTGTGCCGCCGAGTACTACCGGGGCGGCACCCACCGCGGGAGGCCGGGTGCTGTGTGCGCCCAGCAGTCCGAACGACTTGTTGAAAGCCTGCAGCCGGGCCAGGCTGGTAGGTCCGCTCAAGTGGAGATCAAACCCCGCCAAGGTAAACCGGCCGTCCAAGCTCAGGGGCGCGGGGGCGCCCATCACCAGCCGCACTGGCTGCAACAAGAGCGCCGGGGGGCCAGCCTCCGGTGTCTCGCACTTCACCCGCACTGGAGCCAACACGAATGGCTTACCTCCGTCCGGAGGGGTCAAGCTCAATGAAGCCAGTGCCGCCTCCCCGGCAATCAAAGGCTGCCGGCCACCCTGCGAGGTGTAGTGAAAGTTGCCGTTGAGAGCACCGGCGGCCTGTACTCCGGCGCCCAGGTTGCTACGCACTTGCTGTAACCCAGCCAACACCGCAGCGGCGGGAAGACGGTTCATCTCCAGGGTGAGGTCAGCCTGGGGAAGGGTCTGGCCCTCCTGGATCGAGCCGGTGAGCAGAACCCCGCCGTCGCCCACTGGAGAAGCACAGGATAGATCCTCCAGCGATTTCGATTCCTTGCGGAACGAGGCGCGGCAGGTAGTTGCGACGTCCAGTGGATGGACTGGAGAGTACTCGGAGCGGTGGAGGCCGGCGACCTTGAGGCTGGAGTTGATCTGGGCCAACTCCGCGGTGCCCCCCACCTGGGCTTCGACCTCAAGGCCACCACGCCAACCAATATCGCGCCCCAGGGTGAGCCGGCTTAACTGGCCCAAGGGCACGCCGATCCACTCCATCTTCAGGTTCAGTGGCATCGCACCCAGCCAGGCGGCCCGATGCAGGGTGCCGTCGATGCGCAGAACGCCGGTATCGGCAAGATCGAGATCCAGATCCGTGCGCACCGGTTGAGCGCGAAAGTGCACCTCCCAGTCATCACCGGGAGCGAGCGAAATGGAAAGATCGGAATTCAGGAACGACAACGGTTTCTTTTCGCTGCCCTGCTTGAAATTGACGCGTGCGTTTTCTGCCTCGATGTAGGGAAAGCGGGGCGTGCCGCCGGCATACCGCTGGCCGGTGGGAGCGTTGGGAATTTGTGCTGCCTGAAGCAGAATCGAAGCCAGATTCCACCCTCCACTGGAGTTGCGGACGAGGTTCAAACTAGCATCGTCAAAGTGAATACGGGATACTTCAAACCGGCCGCGCCACAACGACAGGAGCCGCAGGTAAGCGACTACGCTGCCGGAGTGAAGGATGGGCTCGGAGCCGAACTGAGGATCTTCTTCTACGGAAAAATCGGAGAACTCAAAGCCGGGCAGAGGCAGTAGTCGCAGCCTGACGGAAGAGATATGCACGGGACGGCCGATGCTACGGCTGATGCTGTTGGCAATCCTGTGTTGATAGCGATTGATATTGACCAGCGGCGGGAGCACAAAGGCCAATATCGCTAACGCCAACGCAGCCAGAGGGATCCAGCGCCGTGGCGAAGGACGCTTCCGTACGCCACCCATGCTAACGGACCAGATGCAACGTCCGGCGCCAGCGGGTCTGATCAAAGAAGTGAAGGATCACGTGGGTATAAAACGAAATCTTGTCGCCCACTCCTTCTTTTTCATACTGGTTGTCCGGTTCGATAAAGGACCAGTAAACGAACAATGGGCGTCCGACAATGTTGGCGCGGGGCACGAATCCCCAATAGCGGCCGTCGAGGGAGACGGTGCGGTTGTCGCCCATGGCAAAGTAGCGTCCCGGCGGAACTACCAGATCCTCACCCTGAATGTAGTTAGGAAGCTCGGCAGCCCAGGTTGGGGTTACATCGCCGCTTTGCGTTGGCGGCACGGCGGGAAAGTCATCGCGGTAAGGAAAATAGTTGCCGTAGTCCGGCATCGCCGCCTGCGGTTCGTGCTGCGGTTGCCCGTTCAGAAAGACCACACCGTTGCGCAGGTGGATATGGTCGCCAGGGATTCCGATGATCCGTTTTACCAGGTAAAGGTCGGGCTCGCCGGGCTTGAAAAATACGATGATGTCGCCGCGACGGGGTTCCCGGTAATACACGAAGGGAGCCCAGGAGGTGCGAGGAGCGAGGGTAATCCGGTCGACCAACACGTGGTCGCCCACCAGCAGGGTCTTCTCCATGGAAGACGAAGGAATCTCAAAGTTCTGAAAGATGAACGTCAGGGCAAACAGCCCGATGACCAGCACAGTACAGATGGAAGCAAATGCTTCCAGTGGCGTCTCTTCCCTTGCCTGTTCGGTTTTAATCTCTGTTTCCGTCGCTTCCATGCTAGTGGCCAAAGTCGCCCTCACTCAGTGAATGACCCGGAACATGCGGCTCCAACGTGCGAAGTCCATCACGGTGTCGAGCGGGCTCTTCTCGTGTCCGAGTCTATCATCCGGCAGAGTGTTGGCATCGGTCGCCGAAGGCTCGTGGAGGGAGAAGTAAATGAAGAAGGGCAAGCCCACGACATTTGCGCGCGGAACAAAACCCCAGTAACGGCTATCGCGGCTGTGGTTGCGGTTATCGCCGAGCACAAAATAGAACCCCGGGGGCACCACCAATTCGCCGTTCTGCACATCGCGGCGCATTTGCATCCACCAGTGAGTGTCGACACCAGGGTCGGTATAAAGCTTGGCGGGAAACTGGTCGCGGAAATTGTCCTGATACGCGCCCTCGAAAACCGCGAAGGGCTCGTTTTGTTTTTGCCCGTTGATACACACCACACCATTTTGCAGGCGAATGTGGTCACCCGGAACGCCCACCACCCGCTTGACGACGTGGTCGCTGGGATCGAGTGGGAAGTGGAACACGATCACGTCATCGCGTTTTACCTGCTGGTAAGGCAATATCCAGTGCCAGACCCCGGGAGGTCCCCAGACAGCTTTATTGACCAGCAGGAAGTCGCCGACCAGTAAAGTACGTTCCATGGATTCAGAGGGGATGCGAAACGGCTGCACCACAAACGTGAGCACAAAGAGGGCGATGACGATGATCGACAACAGAGAGCGAAAGGTATCGAGCAGGTTGGGGAACACGAGGTGGGCGTGACTATCGTGCGCGGGCCTGTTGGCGATCGCAGGGGCCCCTGCAGTCGATACGCCGACCGCTTCTTCAGTGGTCACGCGAAAGAACTCTGCTGGCTGTTGGTGGGTCAAGAACCGGTACCTTCTGCTGCAGATTGCCGGGCAGGAGCCTGCTTCCTGAGTTTCTCAAAGGCCCGCCGGGCGGCCTCCTGTTCGGCGCGCTTCTTGGTGGTTCCCACCCCGCGCGCAATTGCCTTGGGTCCATTTCCCTCCGCCACTCTCACCTCCACCAGGAAGCGCTTGCGGTGATCGGGCCCGCTTTCCGCTTTAAGGACGTAATCCGGGGGCCCGGTCTTCTGTGCTTGCAGCAGCTCTTGCAGTGCTGTCTTGTGATCTCCCAGAGAGACGCCGAGATCCAGGGCATGGCGAAGCTCAGTCACATAGGGGGCAACCACGTGCTCTTTGACAAAGGGCTCCACCGCGAGCAGACCGCCGTCCAGATACAACGCGGCAATAACAGCCTCTACGCAATTAGCCAGCAAGGTTGATTTTTTTCGGCCGCCGCCTCTTTCCTCCCCACGCCCCAGGCGCAGGTAACTCCCAAGGTCGAGCGCTGCGGCCACCTGGGCAAGATGGCGCCGGCTGACCAGGCTGGCTCGTAGACGAGTCCACTCCCCTTCATGAAGATCCGGAAAACGACGGAAGAGGATCTCTGCCACCACCAAACCCAGAACCGCGTCTCCGAGAAACTCCAGTTGTTCATTGTCTTCTTCGCGCAGAGCGTTGGATCCCTCAGCCTGGCGTCCTTCGAGGGTTTGCTCATACGCCAGCGAGCTGTGGGTCAACGCCTTCACCAGCAGTTGCGGCTGGTGGAAGGTATAACCCAGCGCTGCCTGGAGCGTGTTGGGAGATGGTTGTGTCATGAGGCGGGTGGCCCTGTCTCCTACTTTAGTGCATGCCGAGAGGGATAGCTGGCAGATAACACGATAGAGGCAGGAGGCATCAATGGGACGGGGGGTCTGGCGCCGGATCTTCGTCGCCCTGCGGCTCAGTGTGCTCCTGTTTGGGTACGGCATACGGCTGCTTGAGACCTTTTTCCGCCGCCAGCCTGGTATCGGCCTGGCCGTCGCGGACGGTGAGTGCGGCGCGGTACTCGTTCACGGCCTGCTCGCGCTGGTCTTGTATATCGTAGATACGCCCAAGGTAGATATGCGACCAGGCCAGCATGCGAGGATCCTTGGAGAGCCGAATTGTCTCTTCGAAGCTGTGCTGGGCACCTGGAACATCGCGGTGCATGATAGCCACCCGAGCCAGGATGAAATTCGCTCTTGCCGGATCGCCGGATTTGTCGGTGACCGACTGTTGGGCCAGCGCCCCGGCGCCGTCCGTATCACCTTTCATCAATTTCATCTCCGCCAAGTCCAGACCCCGGAGCTCTGGCGGCGCGCGATGGACGACGTCCGAATCTCCTTGATGACTAAAGGTGATGTTCTTTACGTGGTTGAGTTGCTGGCTCACATCCATTCCATACACCATCTGGCCGATGCTTTCTTTGAAGCTCTGCGGCTGCTTCTCAAAGGCTTCGAAGGCATAGTAGAAGTAATCTGTCAGCACAAAACCGTCCTCCATGTCCTTCTGCACGGCATGGCGGCGGACGGCTTCGGCAGCCTCGACCGAAGCATTGTGCTGGTGGGTGGCTGATTCAAGGTCGCTGCGGCGAACGTCGGCTGGAATCTTGTAAATGGTTACGCCGGTGTCCATGGTCCGGGCTTCAACGGCCCGGATCATACTTTCGACGACCAGGGCCACAATGTCACTGCGATAGGTGTAATCGAGAGGCGCGTCCTTGACTGTCTTGAGAAAGGGTAGAAGCCTGTCGAGGGTGGTCGCCCGCGCGTAAAGCAGTGGTTCAATCTGGTAATGGAGATAAGCGTGGCGAACTTCCTTCATATGGATATTTCCATTGACGGGGGAAGCAACCACTACGTAATCAGCCCCGTAGACCCGGGCATTGGTCTGGGAGGGGTCGAGCAGCGGCTCGATCACCACTAGAAAGCGCCGGCCTTCGATGCCTCCGGCAGGCGCCTTGAGATAAATGCCGGTGTCGTCAATCATCTTCGTCAGCGAGTCGTGGAGTTCGCTCAGCTGCTTATCGTATTGCGGGCGGACGTGGAGCCAGATCGCGTGCAGGTTCACTAACTCATTGAAACGACGCAGCAAAGGCAGCATGTTTTCCACGCCGGCTGCGTCCGGGGGCATGTCCGCGCCTTCTGCGCTCGGCGTCAGCTCGGGAGGCGGTGTGATGTAGAGAGCGAGCGAAATATATTGCGCCAGGTCCGAGCCGGCGTTCGAAAGCTTATGCCGAGCGATGAAGTCGCAGATCTGCTCGTGCGCCTCGCGCGCATCAGCGGAGGTCTGAAGCGCCTGGTTGACCTGATCCCGGACGTCCTGGCGCACGGCGTCGGAGGCGGTGAGTCCCTGGTCGTAGCCGCAGGAGTTAAGCGTCGCGGCAACATCAAAAAGCGCTTCGCTATTCTGCAGACTGATGTTGGGGCCGGTCGTATCCACAAGGGCGGGGGATTTGGGGGGAGCAGGGGCTGCCTCGGGATTAGAAGACGAGGTCTGAGCGAAAGCGCCTGGCAAACAACAGAGACTTAGAAGCGCAAAGAACGCGTTGAGAACCCTGGAAGGGCGTACGGACGGCTTGCCAAGAAACTGCATAGATTGCTGCAATGGACCCTCAACAAGTCTATGCATTTGCGTATGGAAGGGTCAATCAGGACGTTTCGCGTGAAACAGCGTGTCGAGGCTGCTTGAGACTTTGGGGAAGAGCAACCGCAGGTCCCTCCACTACGCTTCCTAGCCTGCTACTGAAACTCCTGAGAAGGAGAGGAGAACCGTACCCCTTACCGGCTGGCCAAACACCTGGGCCGGGGCAAATACGCTGAAGGATAAAGTATCTTCCAACTGCAAGCGGGTCTTGTTATCGGCGATTCCAGAGACAATCCGGTAGTCGTAGACCCTTCCCTCTCCGTTGACAAACGCTTGCACAATCACCGGATTGTTGCCATCTGCAACGCCCCCAGCGGGCTCGAGCGCGGAGTAAAGGAAACGGGGATTGGACACCTTCCCAAGGGGTTCATCGCGCGCCAGCAGCGCCTCCGGGGACGCGAACATTCCGATCAACAGCGCCACCCCACCCAGGAGCGCAACCGTGCTGGCGAAGCCAGCCGTAACCTGCCACACCAGCGGATTGAGCCGATTTTGCCAGCGAACTCGTCCGCGGGCGAATTTCTCCTGAGCAGTATTGGCCGCTTGCTGCGAAAGGGCAACGCGAAGCCGCAAATCCAGGTTGGCGGGAGCTTTCGCCGGTCCGAGCGAGCTGAGCAACGATTGCGCATTGCGCCATTGAGCAAATTCAGCCTCACATCCGGGGCAGACCTCAAGATGCGCCGCAATCTCGTGCATCGCCGCGCCGGTTACCGCGCCATCGAGGTATGCCGAGAATTGGTCACGGAAATGTGCGCATTTCTTCACTTGGCCCCCCCGGCGCTCGTCGAGAGCGCTTCCATCGGCTGAATGGCAGCACTTGGCCGTTTTGCCGCAGCCTCGGCAAAACCCGCCAGCCGCGCTTTCAGGTGAGCACGGCCACGCATTAGACGCGACTTGACGGTGCCAAGATTCACGCCCAGGATCTCCGCCACCTCTTCGTAGGAAAAGCCCTCTATATCGCGCAGAACAACCACCGCGTGGAACGGCTCCGGGATGCGGCGCAACTCCTCCTCTACCTTGGCGCGAACTTCTTCTGAGGCGGCCCGGTCGAAGGGCGATTCATGGGCGTCGACGAGGGTGTCCTTCAGGCACAAAGGCTGGCCGTCGTTGCTCTCACCAAACTCGGTTTCTATGGTGACTTCCTGGCGCTTGTGGCGTCCCCACCAGCGGCGCTGGTTGCTGGCCTCGCGCAGGGCGATGCGATAAATCCAGGTGCGCAGGCTGGAGTCACCGTTAAATCCGCCTATCCCGCGGTAGATTTTGATGAAGACATCCTGGGTCAGATCAGCCGCGTCTGCTGGATCGGGAATGGTGCGCGCGATCAAGCTGTAAATGGGCTGGTGATATTTCGCGATCAACCATGCGAACGCCTCCTCAGAACCGGTTTTCAGTTCCGAGACAATCCCGGTTTCTTCAGACGGTACGCTGAGGACGCTGGCGATATTTCCCAAAGTAATGCCTACCTGCATGCAAAAGTTCTCCATACCATAACAGGAAGCGTCCGTCTGCGTCTCCCAATTACGCGCTCAAGGGAGGCCCGTGAGGGAGCAGGCTCTATTTACTTTAGACACCACCCAGGCAACAAATTCCTGCAGCAAAGAGGTTACTGAGGTGCCTGGGTGGGGGCCGGTTTCTTCTTGTGCGGTTTGGGAGTATCCGCCGGGCCATCGTCAACAACGGTTTTGCTGGGCGCCGGGGCCGCCGCTGCGGGGTGGGAGGCGGCTGTCTGCAGGCGGGCAATCTGGGCGTCCTGGGCGCTGATCGACTGCAACAACCAGGCTCCCAGTTTGCCCCGGCCGTCCTCCAGCCCAGCGCGAGCATCTTCCAGGTTGGCGGCATCCGCCTCGGAGCCGGCTAGGGCCGCCGTCTCGGTCACCCTGAGCAACACGTCATAAAGAGCATCCAAATTCCGAAATAGGGCGAAACTTGGAGACAGCACGGCCGGACCGCTGGTCTCTGCCTGGGAAAAGAGTCCGGGGAGGGTGGTGGTCAGGTCGCGCTGCATGGAGGCAACATCCTGTTGTGTGGCGGAGCGGGTTGCTGCAGACGCTTTCCAGTGGCCGATGTTGATGTTGCCGATGGCAGTCTGCACGTTGGCCAGCGCGGGGCGAAGGTTGGCCAAGGCAAACCCTCCCGGAGCAGGCGCAGGCGCAGGCGCGACGGCCTGGGCGGCCGCAGAACCGGTGAAAGAACCGCTCCACAGGAGCAGGGTTAGCACAGCGAATTTAGCGGAACGAGGGGAGTTGAACATTCGTTCTCCTGACAACGGTGAAACGACGGTTGCCACGTGCGGAGCGTTTGACGTATTTGGCATGCTCCAGCAGAATAAAGGATGTTCCACCCTTTGTGGGCCTGTGGCGCAGCTGGGAGCGCGCTTCCATGGCATGGAAGAGGTCATCGGTTCGATCCCGATCAGGTCCACCAATAAATCAACAACTTAGCGAACCGGCACGAAAATCGCGATGGTCGGTTCTCAGCCGCACCTTCCGCAGCACTTTCTGCGATACCCCTTGAGCGGTCCGGAAGAACGCCTGTTCGCCTTGATGGGATGGCAACGAGCGGCTGGGACGCCTGCTCCTCACGTTCAGAGAAGTACACCGGGAGAGATCAATGCCAACAGAAAAAACATCAGCTTTAAAAGGAAAAATTGCGATTGTCACCGGTGGGAGCCGCGGACTCGGCCAAAACACCGTTCTCAGTCTCGCCCAGCGCGGCGCGCGCTCGATCTTTACCTACAACTCGAATCGTGCAGAAGCAGAGAAGGTAGTGACTGCGGTCAGCGACGCCGGCAGTACGGCGGTCGCGTTGCAGCTGGACACCGGTAAAGTGAGCACGTTCGATTCGTTTGTAAAAGAAGCGGCTAAAGCGCTTCATGGAATGGGAGCTGACCGCTTCGATTTTCTGGTGAACAATGCCGGCATCTCACTTCATACCCCGATCGATAAGACGACCGAAGAAGATCTGGACAGCATTTATAACGTCCACTTCAAGGGCGTCTTCCTGCTTACACAAAGGCTGCTTCCACTCATCAACGACGGTGGGCGCATCGTAAATGTCTCCTCAGGTCTGACGCGCTTCACGCTACCGGGCAGCAGTGCTTACGCATGTATGAAGGGTGCCGTAGAGGTGCTGACCCGTTATCTCGCGAAGGAATTAGGCCCACGAGGCATTATCGTGAACACCGTAGCTCCTGGCGCAATTGAAACTGACTTTAGCGGCGGTATGGTCCGCGACAATCCCGCGGTGAACAAGATGGTTTCAGACATGACCGCACTTGGTCGTCCCGGTCTGCCGGACGACATCGGACCCATGATCGCATCGCTGCTATGCGAGGACAATCGGTGGATCAACGCTCAACGCATTGAGGTGTCGGGCGGCATGGCTATCTAGTTCCCGCTGTTGAAGCGTGATGCTGAGTACTCGCAAACCCTGTAAAGTTCGAAGCTAAGCGCTTCCCTTTCCAATCCGTTTTCTGGCGGAGTGTTTCTGTGGATGGGCAGTGGTGGCACGATTCTCGTGCCACCACTTGAGCGCATGAGCGCGCTGCTTCTCTGCTTTGCAGATTTCAGCATCGCATACGGTTTGATCCTTCCGTTTTGCAATGAAGTACGGCGCGGCGCAGTCTGCATTGGCGCACAACTTGAAGTTTTTCCAGTGCTCGAGGACGCCCTGGATGAGCATCGCGCGCAAGTGCACCCAGTTAGGCACAAGACGGCCTGCCCCGATCGAGCACTCGAAAGGCAGGTAATCCCCGGCCTTCTTCGCGTCCGGGCGCTCGATCTCAGACCCCTTGTACTTCCTGAATGTGGTCCCCAATGGGCGCCAAGCCAGCCACTTATCGAGGATTTTCTCAGCGCCGTCGATGCGAGGCCTCTTCCAGACAGCCCTAAGCTCCTCTCCCAACTCCATGACGTCTCGCAATGATTCTTCGCGAATCCTTCCATGCCACTTTTCCTGAAACCACTTGACCCGGTCGGGCTCGGGTTTCGAATTTGCCAAGTCGCAAAGCAGTTCCCTTCGCACAGGAAGGGTCCTGACAAGAAGACGCTTTTCTTCAGACGACCTAACAAACTCCTCGACATGCTTTCCGTGCGGCCTGGAGCGCTTTGACCGTGCCGGCCTATTACCTGGACTAGAGAATTTGGGGTGCCGTGTTTGCGTCAACATGCCTCTTCTCCCACTAGATGGCTTTATGTGTCATAACGCTATAGTACTTTAGCTACAGATGCAAGCAGGGGAACAACCTCCATGGTGCAGAGCGCAGAAGTGACAAAGCTGATCAACGTCGATCCACTAGCGGGCCGCTGGACCGTATCTCTCCACGCCCTTATATTGCTGTCGTTTGCTGCGACAACGACTTATTGTGCCCAGGCGCAGAATATTGAGGGACAACCGATTGCAGCACAATACGGCGAGTTCGAGGTGCAGAATGAGGGCAATGGTTTTGCGTTCGACCCCGCCAATTGCAACGTCACGGGCGGAGGCGAGAATTTTCCAGCCTTCACCACAGGAACGGCGGTCAAGGTTGTCGATGCCCTCCCCACGCAAACCGAGGTCTCAACCACTGTGACCGCATTTCTATCAGGGAGTAATTGTGCGGTTTCGCTGGGCGGATTGGCTTACCAGCACACCTCGTTCTATCTCACCTCCGGTACCGGCGGACTGCAAGAGGCGTTGAACAACGAGAAGATCCGCGCCGGGGGCAACAACACCATCATCCTCAACTCGCGCTGGTATGAGCTCATCACGCCTAGAACCGCGAGCACGGTGATCAGTACAGTGAGTGGCAGCTCCAGCTTCGGCCTGGTGGACATCACCACCAATCCATACACCAGTTACAACTGGAACGGTTCGCAATACGTTCAGGCCGCCCCACCCGGCGGCTCCCCGAGCGGCGCGGCAGGAGGTGCATTGAGCGGAAGTTACCCAAATCCCGGGCTGTCCTCGAATCCGATTGCACTCCCCGCCGGGAGCACGGCGACAACCTGCACTCCAGGCGAAAACGACACTAAGGTGGCTACGAATGCCTGCGTTGCGGCGTCCGCTTCGTCCGGCGGACCGCCTAGTGGAACAGCGGGCGGCAGCCTGTCCGGGACCTATCCCAATCCAGCTATCGTCGACCCGCTGAGTCTGTCTACGGCAGGCACTTTCGGCTCGTCGAATTATGCCAGCTATCTGAATTCATTTGTTACCGGGTCGACGGGCTACGCGGGCAATTGCGCCCTAACGAGCACGTGGTATAAGTCGATCACTTCTGCGGTCAACGGCTGCGTCAGTGCGCCGGCCTCCGGGACTGGTACAACCATCACCAATGGCGGAATCTTCTCCGCCTACACGCAGGATACGAACCAGGAAGCAGTGGGACTGATCACCAATGGATACGCGTATGCCAACGGAACCACGGCTTATTCGCAAAACCCTCTGGTCACCGACGCGGCGGGCCTGACATCGAATGTGGTGTTGGTGGGGCAAGAAAACGATCTTCAACCGCTGAACCCTACCTCAGCTTATCTCGCCGGCGTGGCATTTCGGGCCACGCTCGCCTATACCGGGAGCCCGTCCAACACCGGCAACTATCCCTTCGACGCTTTTACCATCAACACCAACGTTCCTGGAGCATACTGGCGTTCGGGACTGACGACCTTTGTGGGCGCGTTTTCTAATTCCTTTGGAACGCTCTTCAACATCAACGCAAATGGCACCGCGACATCCTCTAGCGGGAACTACAAGTGCCCTACCCTGCTCAATGCTTACGAGGCTTACTGGACGGGTTCAGCCAATGCCTATGAGGGCTGGACGATGGGCTGCAACGTTGGCGCAGGCACTAATCCAACTACGGACAATTTCAAGTTAAGCCACGCTGCGGGCACAGCTCCCTCAGGACAGACGCACACCTTTGAACTTGCGAATGGAATTCAGTTACAACTTGATGGATCGACCAGCGGTTCGGCGTCCCTATCCGCCGCGGCGACGGGCGGGGCGCTCAACATCACGGCACCAGGCGGCGCAGCGCTCCCTAACGGCTCTACTGCACCCACGCAGGCCACTACAGATAACAGCACCAAATTAGCTACGACCGCAGGGGTCCAGACCGCAGAATCGAATTTGATTGTGGCTAATGTAAAACAATATGGAGCGGTCGGAAACGGTACGTCCAACCAGGCCTGCACGTATCTCGGCCTGGCCAACCTTGCGGCGCTGCAAGCTTACAACGGCGGTATCTATTCCTTTGCCACCGCCTGCACCAACCAGATGGACTGGCTGGCCACGCAGTATGCGGTGAACAAACTCACTTCGACCGGCGGCTCGGTCAAGCTTTCCGGTGGCCCGTTTATCTGGGACCAGCCCGTCATCCTTCCCAACAGCCAGGATGCTTATACCGGGTCCGCGAAGGGCATTTATCTGCTTGGAGACGGCGAGGGCGGGACGCTGATTGAGCCGGCGGTGGCGGACTTTGGCGCCAACAGCGGGATGGTTTCTTGCGGTTCGCCAACCGCTTCCTACTCCGACAACTCGGGAGCGGGCAGCGGACGCTACGGAGGTGTCGGGGCGTGCTATGGCGGGATTTCCGATATCACTTTCTACAATCCGTATTCCGACACCTATAACGGCGGAGCCAACGTCAACGTAACCTCATCGACTTATGCGCGCGGGATCACCAGTGTGCCCGCACCCGGGTACTCTGGTTCCCCGATCCAGATGGACGGAGTTCTCCTCGGCGGCAGGATGAACCTGAGGCGGGTCGGGGCATGGGGATTCCGCATGGGATTCAACCTGGTGGGCGACCACATGACATGGGATCAGATCGACGCGGAGAAGGATTTCTGCGGCCTCTACTGGGCCCCGGCGAGCATCTACCTGGTCGGCGACATCATCCTGCAGGGCCACAGCTTCGTGAGCGGCAACACCTTCGCCGGCACCTGCGTGGACAAAGATGCGTCCATCATCGGCTTCTACCAGTCGGGCGAATACTACACCGGCTATCAGCCCTATGCGTTCATCAAGTTCCCCGGCATCTCGGACAATTACGGGGAGGCTTATGGGGGAGCGTACACGCCGTTCTTTGCCAACGCGAATTACGACATCATCCAGAGCGAGGCCATCGGAAATGCGGTCATGTGGGACGACAACCTGACCAATTCTGGAGGCGGCGTGCAGACCGGTCAAGCCAGCATAGGCGGGGTGAAGATCAACGGGATTTACACCGTGTTCGCAAGTGCGAGCGGGCAAAAGATCACCACTGGCGGCCGCGGTCCCTACGCCTACTTCGGCTCCGGCTCCTTCAACGGGTTCAGGCTGGAAAACATTTATGCGGGTGCAAGCAACTTCTATCCCACCACCGGGCAGTTAGCCGGGATTATCGCCAATAACTCCGCCTACAACGACGGCGGTATCGATATCAGCGGCGACATGAATAACATCCTGAACCAGTACACAGCGATTGAGTTTGTCGGCCTGGCGACTACTGGCTCAACAACGTGTCAAAACGTGGCGCTGCATGAGCCCGGAGTGTGGGACGGTGGTGAGGTGGCGATCTATCCAGCGGCCACCGAGCTGGCTGTTGGCAATCTGCTTCAGATCTACAACTTTCAAGCTGGGACCATTGCCAACGGAACGCAGCCGATCATCGGGGTGGCAGAGCAGGCGCTAACCACCAACACTGCCGGGGGACAATGCGTGGCCTACGCCAACCACGGTACAGCGACTGTGTCGACCGCCTCAGCGCCGGCCTTAGGCGCTCTGCTGGTGGCGACCACCGCTGGCCAGGCCACCGCGGCGACGGCATCGGCCGGCGGCTATATCGTTGGAACGGTCCATAACAACATCACCAACCCGCCGGTCGTGCTCTCGCCGGGTGGATTTACCCCGGGCACGAATAATTTATCTGTCTATGCACCGCTGGCTTCACCAGCGCTCAGCGGCACGCCTACCGCACCCACTGCGACGGCCAACACTAACAATACCCAGCTTGCGACCACGGCCTACGCGCAGAGCCCCGGACCCATTACGCCAACGACGGTTACCGCGAGTGGCGTGGTCACGACACCCGGATTGTGGCCGCAGTCGAAAGCCAGCGGACCCTATGCGGTATGGTTCGATGATTTCTTTAGCACGGCCAATAATTCGCTGAATCAAATCCCGGGCGGCAACTCAGGAACTTGCTCGGCCAATAACACCTATGCCGACGCGAACCACCCTGGAAACATCTTGCTGAACTCCTTCACCACCAGTGGGGATGGTGTGACGTGTGGCTTGCAGTCGACCTCGGGCGCAGTGGCCGGAGCGAACACCTCGGCCGGATGGATGTGGGAGACGGAAGTTTACGTGCCGACACTGCCGGGAACGACAGCCGGCGCTTACCAGGCTGGACTGTCCGGCACTCCAAACGCGAGCCCATGGACCAACGGCATCAGCTTTTATTTGAGTTCTGCCAATGCGACCGCGAATGACTGGTATATCCGCTACGGCTCTACGGCCACCGATTGCTCCATCGCGGCGGTTGCGGCTACGTGGACCAGACTCACCATGGTCAATGACGGAACCAACGTCCACTGGTACGTGAACGGCGCGCAGTGCGGAACGGGCGTGGCCATAGGGAGCATGCCCAGTAACACGATGTATGCGGCTAGCTGGTCAGCGGTAACCTTAACCGCAAGCACGGCGGTGACCATGGCTGTGGATTATGTTGATTTCCAAAGGGCGGTATCCCGGTAAAGGGCGCATAAACTGGACCCATGGCGCTCCAATTCACCACATCCTACCTGGAAGACTGTCTGGCGGTATTTCGGCAATACAAAGGGCTTGCCGAACGGGCAATGGAGCAAATTACCGACGAGCAACTCCTGGCCGCGCTGGACCCCGAAAGTAACTCAATCGCGATCATCGTGAAGCATCTGGCAGGCAATATGCGCTCCCGCTGGACCGACTTTCTTACCACGGACGGCGAGAAGCCAGACCGCAGGCGCGACGTGGAATTTATCGATCCTCCGCCAACCCGCCGGAACCTTCTGGAAGCCTGGGACGATGGATGGAAGCGACTGTTCGAGACTCTGGAATCCCTTTCGGAAGAAGACCTGAAGCGCACGATTACCATCCGGGGTGAGGCCCACTCGGTCATGCAGGCCGTCAATCGCCAGGTCGCGCACTACGGACTTCATGTAGGGCAGATCGTACTCCTGGCCAAGCATTTCGCAGGAAACGAGTGGAAGCCGGTCAGTGTTCCTCGAGGTCAATCGGCGGAATTCAACAGGCAAGTGGCCTTAGGCGAGCGAAGCCAGAGATAAGGCATCGCAAAATACGAACGGCAACTCTCCTCGTTCCACTTCATCGAATCCCTCCCCCGAAAGAATCGATGAAAATGTTCCGCGGAGAATCGCCGCCTGTTGATGAGAATAGCGGTTCTGCAGAAATAAGCTATGGTTCTTGAGTAACTGACGGGCAGATTGTGGTAACCGGGTTTGGTAATGACGAATGCGCGGAAGTTTCGCCAAGTGGGCCACTGAGACGAATTATCAAGTGGAGATTGCAACTTTAGTTTCACGAGCGGTCACCGGCAACCGATGCAGAGACGTCTGCCGACGCGCTGCCGGTGATTTGGCTGCCTTGCGCGCGCATCGAGAGCCCCAATCGAGTCCAACGCCACGCCGGTTGAGCTGGACGTGCCGGCGCCGGAACAACTGCGTTCGAAGGGACAGGGCGGTGAGAGTTGAGCCGGCGCCCAAGCCGCATCATTGGTCTCTCCAACAGATAGTGGCTGAGGCTGGCGCATGCCAGGATACAGATTGCAAACCCAGCGTTTTTGGATAAGTTTTCCCTCCAGGAAGAGGATTGTCAATCAACCAATTCCTGTCTTTCCCTGCGTTTGGAAGGATGAACGGGTGTGGAGAATCCACTCCGCTGTAATAGGCCGATTAGTGAGTGGGTGGTCCAGGTCCCAAGATCGAGACCTGGGCCACCCACTCATAGTCTGGAGGTAGCTAACGGGTTAAGCCACCTCGTCGCCGGCGCGTACGAGGGTTTCATAGCGCTTACGCATGCCTTCGGCAATCGCGTCCCAGGTGAAGTGCCGCAGTACCCGGCGGCGGCCGGCCCGGCCCATGGCTTCCCTGCGCTCATCGTCTTCAAGGAGGAGGAGCAGCGCTTGTGCCAGTTCTTCCACGTTGTTTTTTTCTACCACCAAGCCGGTAGAGCCGTTGATTACGGTTTCTGGTACAGTGCCAGAACGGCTGGTCACGATCGGCGTCCCGGCAGCCATGGCCTCTAACGGCGGAAGTCCAAAGCCCTCATCCCAAATGGGGGGAAAGGCAAAAATATCCGATTCATAGTAGGACTCCACTAACTCCGCCCGAGAGATAAAGCCGCGAAAGGAAACCTTTTCAACTACATCGGCCGGGAGCCTGCTCTCCAGATAACGAAGGTACGTGCCCTTACGGATGGCCCCGGGGAACAACCTGGACTTCACCAGGGACCACAGGCTCGTCCGATAGAACGGCGTTATCTGCGCAATTAATTCCCGGTCGTCCCGCAGATCAAAATTCTCTTCCAGCGGATAGCTCCCGATCGGGCCGACGATGTCCAGCACGACCTCAGGATATTTGTGGGCAACCAGGACAAACGCGTCCAGCAGCACGTGCAGTCCCTTATGCGGGGAAACAGCGCCGCTATACAGAATGCGTTTAATCCGGCGTTCCCGCAGGGAAGCATAATTCTTGTCTCGCAGGAACTCCTGCGGATCAATGCCGTTGTAGGTCGTCTCAAAACGGTCAGCAAGGCGGGGAAAGGTGCGCTTGGTTTTCTCCGTAATGTGGTTCCCAACACTGGTCAGCAGGTCGGCTTGCTCTATCCGGCCAGTGAGTGCAACTGGATTGCTTTGAGAAAACCACTCACTGTGGAGGTGAAGCACAATTTTTGCCCCGGGATTGTGGGCGCGGATGACCGGAAGATATTGGGAACAATGCTGCAAATGGATCACGTCGCAATTCTCCTGCGCGAGATCCAAAGCCACCTGGCGGCCATAATCCGGAAACGTCCATTTGGACGTCGAAATTTGCGAACCGGGCCGGAAGATCTTTCCGTATTTCTTTCGTGCGCTGAAAAGCAATCGATCTGACCGCGTCGCGGGGAAAAGGCGGAAATCTATTCCATACCGTGTTTCCAGAAACGCGGGATCAGGGTTGGTGTCCTTAATCCCGTAAACCAGCACCTTGGCGGATTTGGCAAACGGCCGGGCCACCCAATAGGTGCAAGCGCCCACCGAATTCTGGTTGGGCGGAATGATGGTGTCAAAAGGCTGGTTGACGAATGCGATCTTCAATGTCCGCCCCTTTGTGCAGGAATTTGCAACACTATTGATGCAGAAAACGAAAAGCGAAGGTCTGGCCGAGGTGAAGTCAGGCTTCACATTGCGGTAACCGATCAAGACTGGGGACGGAAGAAGTTAGTTAACTAAAGAATAACGGCGATTCTTCTCAACCGATCTCATCAATTCCCTCCCCCGAAAGAATTGATGAAATGGATTGAGCAGAACCGCCGCTTGTTCTTGAGCATAGCGGGTTTGAAAAAATAAGCCATCGTTCTTGAGTAACAGTCCCACTGATTGTAGTAATCAAAATAGGTAACATCTAGAGTACCTTGAAAGCAGCTGTTCATCCAGTCAAAAAACTGAATACCGCTATCTATTGTCTAGATTTACTGAACAGGTTGGATGCTTGTTTTTTTCAATGCGTCATGGCATAAACGACATAATTTACGCCCAGCCGGATTCCGAGGTCGGAAAACTTTAGAGGATAGTCCGGGGTGTCCGACCATTCCCAGGAATCACCGATATCGGAATTCAAGGAGATGGCTACCATCACCCGGCCTTTATCGTCGTAGATGCCCTGCCAGCGGGCAACCCGCCCGTCTTTTTTGTAGCCCGTGGCCAGATGTTCCCAGCCGGTGATGCGGTAGCGATCGTCCAGGTCGAAGACCGTATGGAAAATGGGATCGTCGTTGGGAATGTCCACGATGGACCGGTCGGGAAAGACCATTTTCATGGTTTTCTCGAAGTAGGCCTGCTCCTCGGTGCCATGAAAATCGTCGGCCATGAAGAAGCCGCCGCGGAGCAGATAGTCGCGAAGCTTCCTGGCTTGTTTTTCGGTCAGGCCCCATTCGCCCACCTGAACGGCATAGAGCCAGGGCCAGTTGTAAATCTCATCGCCATCGTCGAGGTTGACTGGCTGCTCGACCGATCGGGTATCGACACGGGTCAAACGCCTGACAGCCTGGGCGAACGCGCGGTCCGCGCGAGGGTAATCCTGCGTCCACAAAGAAAGCCCTTGCCGCCAATCCCCATCGAATCTTCCCCGGTAGCCGTCCAAAGGCCCTGGGGGATACATCAACCGGGCGAAGGCAAACTCCGCTGGACGATGCCAATCATTGGGGAGGGGCAACGTCTCGCCGTATTCCACCGAAGGATATTCGCGGAAAGGACGTTGTGCATACAAAACGCCAAGCAGGGTTCCGGCGAAAACAAGCGCATAACCTGCTCGCCACAGAACCCGCCTGACAATCATTTGAAACCGCCAACCAAAGCGCCGATGAAGAAGACAGACGCGACCACAAGCGCGAACACACCCCACCAGCCGACCAGCAAGGCCTTCCTGACCCAGGGGACCAACCCGTCCTCGGAATCACGGCTGGTTTGCCACTTGATCCTGAATTGTTCCCAGGCCCAAACCACCCGGTTGCATTCCTGCTCCAGTACCGGCTCCCGTTTCCTCTTCTCATCAAACGCCAACTCAGGATTTTTGGCTAACCGCTTGGCCCATTCTCGTTTGCCTAACCGCCATTTCAGCGCCGCAGTGGCCGAGGGTTCCGGGCGCCGCGGAAACTTCCTCTCGTACGCGTCGATTGCCGATTGGATTTCCAGCATGTCCGTCGGTTTGAGAGTCATCACACACCATCCTTAACTACAGGGTTCTAACACCGTCCCTTCCATAATGTTAATTGCCCTTGAATGCTGATGCGAGCGGTTCGGATGGGTCTTGCAAATGAGATTTCGGCTCAAATCGTTGTAACTGCACCAACTTAAGGCAACTGGAGGAATCCTTGCCCCTTTTCCACAGGAGCGTAGACTTGTGCTGCACGAAACTCAGGGCTATTTAAAAACCAATATCGCTCTCAAGATGGAGTCGGGGAGGAGACCGTGACTTTCTTTCGATACACCTTAGGGGTCTTGTTGAGTGTTGCTATCAGTCTCACGCTTAGCGTGAAGAGTGCTGTTGCCCAGTTTCCACCAAGCCCGCAATCAGCCGCTTTTACCGGAGCCTGGTGCGCCCAGGGAGACCCTTCCAAACATGCCTCCATTGCTGACAACGGCGGCTTTCTTACCTTAACCAATGAGACCGGCGATACATCACCGGGGCAATATCAAGGGCAAACCGGCATCGTCGCGCCTGGCTGGCAATTCGTCACCGGCACACTCAGCCCGGACGGCAGCCAGATCAACTGGTCGAACGGTACGTTTTGGGCCAGGTGTAATTCCGGTGGAGGCGGTGGAGGCCGTCGTCTGAATCTGACAGGGACGTGGTATGCCCAGGGAAATCGTTCTCAGTCTTGCTCCATCCATCAGCGGGGAAACAACCTGCAGTTGAGCAACGAATCGGGCGCCAATGCGAGCGGCCAGATGAACGGGAAGCGCACACTGACAACCAACTGGAATGGAACCACCATTGGGGGAACGGTGAGCAACAATGGCAACCGTATCAATTGGGATAACGGAACCTACTGGACACGTTTTCGCGTTTACGCATCGCAGAACAACTAAGCACTGTTACCTACGGGTTACGCTTTGACCTTCACCAGCTTGGTGACGCGTCCGGATTGATTCCAATCGGATACGTAGATGTTGGCGTCCTTATCGATGTGGCATCCGTGGGCGGCGGTGAAGTTTGCCGGAGCAATGTCTCCAGGTTGCACTTTGTAGTTCGCCCACTGGTCTTTGTGTGGGTTGTCACCCAGGAAGGCAACCGGGACATTGTCTTTATCGAGGATGGTGACGCGGCCCTCCAGCTCGGAGACCACGGCGTAATCTCCAAAAAAACTTACCTGGCAGGGACGGCGCATGTGAAAAGTGACATTGCGCACAAACCTGCCGTCGAAGTCGTAATGACTGAGACGCCGGTTTTCGCGGTCGCAGACAAGCAACAACGGCTGATCGTATCGCGTGTCCACAGCCAGGCCATGGCTGCAATTGCAAAGGCCGTCCGCGCTTCCCTTCCCTGAGTAAGCCGCCTGATAATTGCCGGCCTTATCGAATTTAAAAATGCGCGAATCACCATAACCGTTCGCGATGTAGATCGAGCCATCCGGACCCGGGACAGCGGCGGTCAGGCGCCATTCGTTCGGTGCGTGAAATCCTGCTTCGTTGGGAGCGGTGATCTTCGCAACGACGGTTCCATCCGTCTTCATTTTCAGGAAGAGCCAGTTCTCCTTGGGCGTCCCCTTCTGCACCGTGACATAAAAATATTCTTCGCCGCCTTCGTTGGCGTGGACCAGGGAGTGAATCTCGGGATATTCCGTTGCAATGGTCTTTACCAGCTTGCCGTCGCGGTCGTAAACCAGCACGCCGGTTTCACTTTGAGTGCTGATGTAGAGAAGTCCGGCATTGTCAGTAGCGATGCCGCCGTGCGTTCCGCCGAATGATTTTCCGGAGGGCAGCTGGCCCCAGTTCGATACCACGTGATACGTCCACTCGCCATTGCCAGTCTGAAGCTTCGCAGCGTCCAAAGGGAGCTCCTCCGATTTTGTTTGCAGACTGCCCAGCGCCGCGACTCCGGTAAGGGCAAAAAACTTACGACGATTCATGGTTGTTGCCTCGCGGCTGGTGTGTTGTAAAGATAAAGATGACGCAGGTTTTTCATTGTTGTGAGCGGAGCAATCGCTGCTCCCGTGACTTGTGTCCCACTCAGATTGAGATAACTCAACTGCAGCAACTGGGTCAGCGAACTCAACCCTGCGCCCGTAACCGTTGTTTCTTCCAGGTGCAGCGCTCGCAGATGAGTGAATTTTGCCAGGGTAGGAAAGCAGCCATCCGTGACTGATGTGCGTCCCAGCTCCGCCTCGACGATATAGGGCGCAAAACGCACCAGCCCGGCAAGCTGAGCATCGCCGAATTTTTGCCCGGCATCGACGGTATTCAAGATGAGACCATCCCCCAGGTTCCTCGACACCGGCACAAGTGTAACTCCAGCGGACCTCGCTGTCTGCGCAATCTCCGTCATCCTTCCACTGTAGTCCGGCACCTGAGGCAGAGTTTCCTCGTCGCGCACGTACACGCCGGCCAAAGATTTAAGTTCGGGCGAGGCTCCCTGAAGAATCCAGGCGCGGATCCAGGCAATTTGCTCAGACTTCAAAGGCGGCTTGCCTTCTGACGGCATGAATTTCTTATGGTCCGGCGGCAGGCTGATGCGCTGCCACAGGATACTTCTCTCCGGATTCCCAGGGACAATGACTGCCCCGTCTTCGCCGCCCCTCATGGCGCGGTCGTAGGTATCGAGGCGAAGATTGCCCTTGACCTTTTGCGCGCCATGGCAGACAACGCAGTTCGCATCGAAGATGGGATGGATGTGCCGGGCGTAAAACGAATCAGGAAAAGCGGAGGCCTCGACCGTGCCCATCAACAAACGCTTCAATGGTGCGGGAAGAAATTCAGTCAGGTACTTGTTCCCGTGGGTAAGCGAGCCGCCCTGGTGTGCTGTCCACGCCAGCAGAACGAGGACGCAAGCCAGCAGGTAGGGATAAAAACCCCGCAGCCCGCCGGATGAGCCTCGGAGCAGAGCACAACCCAAAACACCGATGGTGAGCGCAATGGCGCCCCACATATGCCGCACGACGCCGGCTCCTGTATCCCCGCTTCCGTAAGCGAGCAGATAGCCCAGGGTCAAGGCCAGCAGGCAACTGAGAACACTGAGCGACAGGATGAACATCGCCGCCTCAAGCAATGCGGGGCGGTACCTTCCCGCCAACTCGAGCAGCGGAACCAGCAGAATCAAGCCGATGGGCAGATGTACCACGGTGGGATGGAATCGCCCCAGAAACTCCTGCCAGTCTGCATGTGTCTTCCCATCCAGATTGAAGACGAACGGCAGAAGCAGCAAAGCAATACTCGTAAGACAAGACGCAGCCCAAACCAGCTTGATGCCCTTGAGTCGAATCATTTACGCAAGCAGGTTGGTGACCACGCTCGCTGGCGTAGTGCCGGTCAACTTCTGATCCAATCCCTGAAATTTGTACGTGAGCTTGTTGTGATCGATTCCCAGGCAATGGAGCACGGTTGCGTTGAAGTCTCGCACTGGGACCGGGTCTTTCACCACGTTGTAGCTGTAGTCATCTGTTTCGCCAAACGTGATGCCCGGGCGCACGCCCCCGCCGGCCATCCAGGTGGTAAAGCAGCGGGGATGGTGATCGCGTCCATAATTTTCCGGTGTCAGGCCGCCCTGGCTATAAACGGTGCGGCCAAATTCCCCGCCCCAGATCACGAGCGTATCGTCCAGCAAGCCGCGGCGCTTCAGATCGGTGACCAGCGCGTAGGTAGCACGATCCGTTTCCTGACACAGAACGGGCAGCATGCCGGTTACATCCGCGTGGACGTCCCATCCACGCTTGTAGACCTGGATATAGCGCACTCCCCGCTCCGCCATGCGACGCGCCATCAGACAATTGTAAGCATAGGTCCCCGGCTCCCTGGCATCCGGCCCATAAAGGTCCCAGGTGGACTGAGGCTCACGGCTCACATCCGTCAGTTCCGGCACGGAGGCTTGCATCCGGTAAGCCATTTCGTACTGCGAAATACGCGAGCTCGTTTCCGGATCACCCAGCTCCTGCGAGGTTTGACGATTGATCTCGTTCACGGCGTCGAGCATCTTGCGGCGCACGTCGCGATTCACGCCTTTGGGGTCACTCAAGTAGAGAACGGGGTCACCCGAAGAGCGCATCGCGACGCCCGCGTACTCGGAGGAAAGGAATCCGCTGCTCCAAAGTCGCGAAGAAACGGGCTGGTTATTTTCCTTTGGATTCACCTTGCTCAGCAGCACCACGAAAGTCGGCAGGTTGTCGTTCATACTGCCCAGACCGTAAGAAAGCCACGCGCCCAGGCAAGGTTTCCCGGCATTCATGTTGCCTGTATTCAGCAGCATGATTGCCGGCTCGTGATTGATCGCTTCGGTATTGGTCGACTTGATGATCGTAAGATCATCGACCATGCGCGCGGTGTAGGGCAGCAGATCGCTCACCCAGGTACCGGTCTTGCCATACTGCTTGAACGCCCAATGAGAAGGTGCAATGGGAAAGCGAGCCTGGCCGGCTGTCATTCCGGTAAGCTGTTGCGCGCCGCGGACTGAGTCAGGAACATCCTTGTCGTAAAGCTGGGCCAGGTTTGGTTTGTAATCCAGCAGATCCATCTGCGGCGGACCACCGGACATGAAGAGGTAGATCGCGCGCTTGGCTTTGGGAGCAAAGTGGGGCAGCCTGAGACTCTGCGCGGAGGGCACAACATTCGCGGCATGGGCGTCACCGGTAAGCATCCGCTCGCCGCCCAGGCTTGCCAGAGCCGCCCATCCCAGCACCTTTCCTGCCCGGCCTAAAAAATGCCGCCGAGTCTGGAGCTCTGCCCACTCCGCCTTCAGACCTTCCGCAAGCGGAAGGTCCATGATGGCTGGGCCATGATCGGGGTCTGTGCAAAGCGGATGTTGCTTCACGGCGTTTCTCCTGTTACTTGTTCAACGTCTCATCAAGGTTCAACACTTCGCTTACCACCATGGTCCAGGCAGCGAGTTCAGGCGGTGGAATTTCCGGGTCGTGAGGCTTTTCCCCGACTGTAATCAAGTCGTGCGCGGCCGCTGGATCAGCCGCGTAGTGCTGCTGCATTTGTGTCAGTGATTGTTCGAGCACCGAGGCCATTTGCGGCGAAGGGTCATGGGAAAGTACCAGCTCGCTCAGATACTGGATTCGCTGCTCGGGCTGCTTGCCCGCCTGCCTGATCAATCGTTCTGCAAGCGCGCGCGACGCTTCCACCCATTGAGGATCATTCATGGTTACCAATGCCTGCAACGGAGTGTCGGTTCGCTGCCGGCGGGTGCACGCCGTGTCCCGCGTGGGGGCGTCGAAAGCATCCATATCGGGCGGCATCGCCATTCGCTTCCAGTAGGTATAGAGACTGCGCCGGTAGAGCGCCTCCCCGTGGTCCTGCTTATATTTGGTGGTATCGCTGGTGGGGTAACCGACGGACTCCCACACGTTGGGGGGTTGATAGGTCTTCACGCTCGGGCCGCCGATCTTGTTTACCAGCAATCCGCTGGACTGGAGGGCGATGTCACGGAGCATTTCGGCGTCCATGCGGAACCGCGGGCCATGCGCCAGCAGAAGGTTCTTTGGATCACGCGTCAACTGCTCGGGCGTTGACTTCACACTTTGCCGGTAGGTAGCGGACATCACCATAAGCTTGTACATATGCTTCATGTCCCAGCCGCTTTCGCGAAACTCGACTGCCAGCCAATCGAGCAGCTGAGGATGAGAGGGGCGCTGGCCCATGATCCCGAAGTCTTCCGTAGTCTCTACCAGCCCGGCGCCAAAGAGTTCATTCCACATGCGATTAACAGTGACTCGCGCGGTCAGGGGATTCTCAGGGCTCACTGTCCAGTCGGCGAGCGCCAGGCGATTGTGGGGTCGGCCGGCCGGCAGCGGCGGAAGGAAATGCGGCGTGTTCGCCTCCACTCTTTCCTTGCGCGCGGTGTAAATGCCGCGGGTCAGCACATCGGCATAGGCGACCGACGGCTTTTCCTGGGCCACCAGCGAAACATCGCCGCCCTTGGAGAGCTTGTCCAATTCGGCGTCCAGTTGCTGCGTTTGGCTGTGCAGGGCCTTGGCGGTTTCATCCACGTTGGCGAAATAAAATTCGGTCACCGCGTGCCATTGATCCCGATCCCACCGGCCCACTGGCTTGCTCGTGATTTCAGAGACGTAGTCTTCAAATGGCAGTCGCTTTGCTTCCTCCGCGGTTAATAATCGCGAGTAAAGGCGGAGATCCTGGTACCGCGTATCGCGGGCCGGTTGCTCATCAGGCGCCCGCCGCCCCAATTGCAACGGAGCGGAAGTGCGCATCGTGTTGTGAGACAGTGTGTCGGAAATTACTTTGGTAACAACCGGCTCCCCGTTCAAGTAAATCCTGACGCCTGCTGCTCTGCCAGATCCGTCGTACGTAAAGAACAGATGATCCCATTGTCCATTGGTAGGCAGCGGCGTGACCGTCGAAACCTTGATCGCCCGCATGGGCGTCAGATCTTTTGGCGTTGCGACTTTCGGCGGCTCGACTTTGGGCTTCTTGTCCTTTGGAGCGCCCTTCTTCGGCTTTTCCGGAGCAGGTTGTTCCTTTGGTGATTGGTCGACCAGTTCCACCCGAACCGTGCCGTTCTCCGCAGCCAGGTCCCAGCCTCGATCATGCTGGGTTGCATCCATCTTGGAGATCAGTGCGCCTGCTACTTTCGATGATGTGAAGTTCGGCGCCGAGCGCAACATGAACCAACCGCCGCTGGAGAAAGGCTGGTTCCACTCAAAATCACCGATCTGTCCCAACTCAATCCGCGTGCTGGTATCCATGCGCATATCCGGCCACAGCCAGGTGGTTTCGCCCCATTGGGGCTTGAACTTTCCAATGGCAAAACTCTTTGGATTGGCCTCGGGCGCGCTGTTTTTGAGTTGTTCACCACCGCCTTCATCCAGACGCAGCCGAAGCAGCAGCTTATCTGTCGAAACCGGCTGCGCCGGGCTCTGCTTTGACAGCAGCCAATGCTCCACCAGCGACCGATCCTGTAGCCGAAGGGCATCCTCTTGCTTGAGGAGTTGGGCTCGCTTGGCCAGCACCCAGTTGTAAGCTTCCAGATTCTGCGGCTTCGGAATCTGAACCACAGGCGCCCAATTCGGCTTATCGCCGTTGAAGGGCTGCTCATTGATGTTGTTGAAAAAGGCGCTTAGCTGGTAGAAGTCTTTTTGCGTTGTGGGATCGTACTTATGGTCGTGGCAAACGGCGCAACCTACCGTAAGACCCAGAAATGCGGCCCCATACGCCTCTGTCCGTTCCCGTGCGATGTTGACCCGTAACTCTTCGGGAATGGTGCCCCCCTCGTTGCTGCTCACGCCAGAACGGACATATCCGCTGGCAATGATCTGATCGAGATTGCTCGGGGGCAATAAGTCGCCGGCTATTTGCTCTCTGGCAAACTGGTCGAATGGCTTGTTGGTGTTGAATGATTTGATCAGATAATCGCGGTAGCCCCAAATGTAACGGTTGTTGTCGTAGTGCAACCCGTATGTGTCGGCATAACGCGCATAATCGAGCCAGTAGCGTGCCCGCTGTTCGCCAAAAGACGGACTGGCCAAGAGCCGGTCGACAAGGTGCTCATAGGCTTGTGGCGAGGAATCCTGGACAAAATTGTTCACTTCCTGGGGTGTGGGCAGCAAGCCCGTCAGATCAAGCGTCACGCGGCGGATCAGGCTGCGTTTGTCCGCTTCGGGAGAAGGATGCAACCCCTCCTTCTTGAGCCGCTCTAGAACAAACGCGTCGATCGGGTTCTTTGCCCAGCCTGCGTCTTGTACCTGGGGAACCGCGGGCCGAGCCGGCCTTTCAAACGCCCAGTGCGGCCGATAGTGTGCCCCCTCTGCCACCCACTGCCTGAGGACCGCTACTTCCTCGGGCTTCATCGGCTTGGCTTCGCCCTGGGCCGACTGCGGCATCAAATAGTGAGGGTCCTTCGATTCGATCCGCCGGATCAATTCGCTCGAATCCGGATGCCCAGGCACGATCGCGTCTGGCTTCCCGGGACGCTTCCGGAAGGCAGACTCTTCCAGGTCAAGCCGCAGGTTGGCCTTGCGCATTTCCGGATCGGGGCCATGGCAACTGAAGCAGTTGCTGGCCAGGATTGGCTGCACATCCTGATTGAAATCAAGATGTTCCCGGGCTTGAGACGCGCTCAGGTGGTTGCGGCTGCAGCCCGCGGCTAATGCCAACAGGGCCGCCGCTATCACCGCAGATGGCAATAACTTCGGGGCCAAGGAACAGGTCTCCGTACATTCGGCGACCGAAAGAGGTCTGGTGGCTAACGCTAGTCTCGGCTCCCGGTCACTGTCAACGAGGCTCTGGTAACTCTTTGATATTAGTTACTTTGTCCCTGCTTTTGGCGCATTGGGGCAAAACGCGGGTATATTGTTGTGGTGTCGAATAAAAGGGTGAACTATGGTCAATCGTCGTGAGTTTATCGATGCACTTGCGGTAGGGGCGGCAGGGCTGGCAATCCGCGCTAACGCCAAAAGCTATGGCCAGATTCTCGGCTCCAACAAGCGCCTGAACTTTGCCGTAATCGGACTGAACAGCCGCGGTTATGCGCACCTGTCGGCGCTACAGGCGAACAAGAAGAGTGCCTGTATTTCGTATGTCTGCGATGTGGACAGCAACACCATGGATAAATTTGCTGCCACCACCAAAGAGGCGATGGGATCTGCTCCTGCGACGGAAAAGGACTTTCGCAAGATCCTGGAGCACAAGGACGTGGACGCCATCAGCATCGCCAGCCCTGACCACTGGCACACACCCATGGCCATCGCCGGTCTCCAGGCCGGTAAGCATGTTTATGTGGAGAAGCCATGCAGCCACAACCCGGCCGAAGGGGCCCTGCTGGTGGAAGCGCAAAAGAAATATGACAAGGTGGTGCAGATGGGCACCCAGCAACGCTCATCGCCCCACACCATCGAGGTCGTCGGGAAAATTCATGGTGGGCTGATTGGACGGGCCTACTACGCCAAGGCTTGGTACTCGAACACGCGCAAGTCGATCGGGTTTGGCAAACCAGCGGCTGTACCACCTCAGCTCGATTGGGATTTGTGGCAAGGACCGGCGCCCCGAAGGCCTTATACGGACAATATCCAGCCCTATAACTGGCACTGGTTCCGGACCTACGGCACTGGCGAAGCGCTCAACAATGGAACCCACGAAGTGGATGTTTGCCGCTGGGCCCTGGACGTCGACTATCCCCAGCGGGTTACCGCGACCGGAGGCAGATACCAGTTCAAGGACGACTGGCAGTTCTACGACACCCTGGTGACCAGCTTCGATTATGGGGACACGATGATCTCGTGGGAAGGTAAGAGCTGCCAGGGCATGAAGTTCTACAATCGCGATCGCGGCGCGGCGATTATGGGGACGACAGGAACGGTCGTCATGGATCGCGATGGCTACGAAATCTACGACCTGAATGGAAAGAAGACCAGCGAATTCAAAACCGGCAAGATGACTTCGTCGTCTGATTTGCGCGGTGCGGATACGATGACCGATGCCCACTTCGCAAATTTCATCGCCGGCATCTGCAGTGGAGAAAAACTGAACGCTCCCATTGCCATTGGCAATGTATCCGTGACCACGCTGCAACTTTCCAACATTGCGTGGGAAGTCAACCGCGAACTCAAGATCGATACGAAGGATGGAAAAGTGGAAGGAGACGCCGAGGCCATGAAGATGTGGGGTCGTGAGTACGAGAAGGGCTGGGCCCCGCACCTATGAAGATGATCCTATCCCGTCGTGATTTTGTTCGCTCGAGCGCCCTTGCCGCGGCCGCCTGCGCCACCTCAACCAAGGTGCACGCAGCGCCGCCTACTGAGACAGCGTCTCCGGTCCGCCTGGGGTTGGCCAGCTACACCTTCCGCAATTTCGACCGCGCCCAGTTGATCGGCTTTATGAAGCAGCTCAACCTGTCCGAGCTGAATGCTAAAGATGTCAAGGATCATCTCCCGATGGACCCCACGGAGGAGGCGAAAGCGGTCGAAGACTACCATGCAGCCGGCATACAACTGCACGCGGCCGGCGCCATCTATTTCCCCAAAGACGACGATGCGGACATTCGCAGCAAGTTTGAATACTGCAAGCGGGCTGCGATCCCGGTCATCGTCGCAGGAGATCCGGCGCCGGACGTTCTACCCCACATTGAAAAGTTCGTGAAGGAATATGACATACGCTTCGCGATCCATAACCACGGGCCGGAAGATAAGATCTGGCATTCCCCGCTTGACGTGTTGAAAGCGGTGGGCAACATGGATCCACGTATGGGATGCTGCATTGATGTGGGGCACACGGTGCGTGCGGGCACTGATGTGGTTGAAGCCATCAAGCAAGTGGGGCCACGTCTCTTCAACATGCATATGAAGGACCTGACGAGTTTTGATTCCAAGGAGAGCCAGGTCGCCGTCGGGGATGGCAAAATGCCGGTTCGACAAATTTTTGAAACCTTGATTGCGACGAAATACAAAGGCTTCGTCGATTTGGAATACGAAGTTCACGCCGACGATCCAATGCCGGGGGTGATGAGCAGTTTCGCGTACATGCGCGGTGTTCTGGCCGGCATGGGCTATTCCACACAGAGCTGAGGCCGAGCCGGGCAGGAACGACGTACTTCAGGGGCTGAACACTCTGCGTGAGAGACCGCTGTCCTGGAAGGGCACGGCTTCAGCCGTGCCTTAATTCGTTGGGAGCTCCCCGGCTTTAGCCGCTGAGGGCATCTTTTATTACCGCACAAGAGAATCTAGAGGATGGAAAAAACCGTACCTCAGCGGCTAAAGCCGTCTATGGCAGTGTCATTTACGGCACGGCTGAAGCCGTGCCCTTCCAGGACAGCGGTCTCTCACGCGGGATTCTAAAGCTCGACGTGGGTCGGCTTGGGCATCATTGGAACGACGGCATCATGTGTAGTTCCGGGATAGCAGCCCGCGGCGGCAGTTTGGCGACGTACAAAATTGTCTCCGCAACATCCTCGGGCTGCAAAGCCTTTGCTAACGTTTCGGGGTCTGGCTTTACCGGCCTTTGCTCCAACAATTCTGTATCGACAAGGCCCGGGCAGATGACCGACGTTCTGATGTTATTTTGTTTTTCTTCCATGCGGATCGCATGAGCCATGCCGAGCATGCCTCGCTTGGACGCCTGGTACGCGGCACCAGAAACGTCTGTGATCACCCCGCTGATCGATGAGATGTAAATCAGATGGCCCGCACCAGCACTGCGCATGGAAGGCAGAACCGCATGCGTGGCATAGAAAGCGCCATTCAAATTGACATCAACCACAGAGTTCCAAAGCTCCGGCGTTAAGCGGTTCATCGCCCGATCGCGGATATTGGTCCCAGTGGCAAACACGAGGACATCGATTCTTCCAAATTGTGCGAGTGTGTCCTGGGCAAGCTGTTGCATGTCGCCGGGCTTCGAGGCATCGCCAGGTCGAACCGTAATCTCCCGCTGCTCTCGCGCCAGATCCTGTTTCAGAGCTTGTAATCGATCCGCGCGCCGCGCGGCTGCAACTACCTTCGCCCCATCCCGTGCGAACAATACAGCTGCCGCGCGGCCAATTCCGCTGGAAGCCCCAACGATCACGACCACCTGGCCGTTTAAGGAATTAAGCATTCTCTCCCCCACTCAATCATTCAATTCATTGCCGGCTGAAACTGCAGCACATACGCATACTTTCCAGGAAGAGAGGCGGGCAGCGCCACCCGCATGTTCCCACCATCGGCACTCCACTTCAACGGCTGCGCGTACCCCAACAGATGGAGAGTGGTTCCGGGCCTGGCTGCGACTCCAATCAGCGTCACTTCGGGCTGCTTCGGTGTGCCCAGCAGAATGGCGTACAGTTCACCTTTTTTTTGCGTGAAGCGTACATCGATGCCTTCGTTGCTTGCGCCCACCGCCCGGCTCCACGGCTGCGTGCCGTAGATGGCTTCTCCATTTTGATGTAGCCATGCGCCCAAAGCGCGCAACCGCTCCATTTGCACGGGCGGAATGGTTCCGTCTGCCTCCGGGCCGACATCCAGCAACAAATTGCCGTTCTTACTCACGATATCCGCTAACAGGTAGATCAACTGATCCGGGGCAATGGTCTCTGCCTCACCCTCAGCCCGGTTGTAGCCGAACGAGCGGCCGAGCCCGCGACACTCTTCCCACTTCTTGGTTTGGATTGCATCCACCTTCTCGTACTCCGGCGAAGTGAAGTCGGAATGCTTCACGCCGAACCGGTCGTCAATGACGCCATCGGGTACGGTGTTGTAGTAGTCGGCCATGATTCCCAGCGCATCGCCGGACTTTGGCCAATCAATGTCGTTCCACAAAACCGCTGGGTGATAGCGCGCGATCAGCTCGCGGATTTGTGCATCGGCATATTTGCCATAAGCTACGCTCTGCGGCTTCACCGTCTGGTAGTCCGCGGACACGCGTATGGGCCCAGGGACAAAGGTCCAATCGTAGCCGCCTGAGTAGTAAAGCCCCATACGCATCCCCTGCTGGCGAACCGCGCTCGTAAGCTCGCCTACGATGTCGCGCGTGGCGTGCTGACGATCCTTGGGTAAGGTCGGATTCGGTGTAGAGCTTGGCCACAAAGTAAACCCTTCATGATGCTTGGTCGTCAGCACCACATACCTGGCGCCCGAGTCGCGAAAGATGCTGGCCCATTGATCCGGTTTCCACTTCATGCTCTCCTGGTCGAACACCGAAGCAAAATTGTAATAGTCATAGTTAGCCCCGTAGTGCTCGCGATGGTAAGCCTGGGTGGGCGAGCCATCGATACGCAACACGTTCAGGTACCACTCGGCATAGGGGTTGTTCTTGATGTAGTCGATGTTGCGGAAGTCATGTTCCGGGTGCGACAACGGGGCCCACCCAGGAACCGAATACAAACCCCAATGGACAAAAATTCCCAGCTTGGCATCGGCATACCATTGCGGCAGAGGGTGCTGGTTGAGCGACTCAAGAGTCGGTTGATACTGTTTTGCGACCTGAGCCTGGACCGCCGAAGTCAACAACCCGAGCAGCAAAGCTTTGAGCAAATTCATTCGCGTTTTCCTTATACGTACAGATCCACATACTCGTGAACTGGCATGCGTTCAAGCTGCTGCTGGTTGAGCGAGACGTCAAGGATGGCCTGCTGCTTCTGCGGCGTAAACCGGCGCGCCAGGTTGTTGCGGAATTTCGCTTCCAATAACGGGATGCCCTCGGTTCTGCGCCGGCGATGGCCCAGTGGATACTCGACAGTCTCGGTTAAACTGCTGCCATCGCGGAAAGAAATTATGAGTGAATTGGCGATCGAACGTTTCTCCGGATCATGGTAGTCGGCGGTGAAGGCCGGCTCTTCGCTGCAGACCATCTTTTCCCGCAACCGGTCAATGCGCGGGTCAGCGGCAAAGGAGTCTTCGTAATCAGAAGCGGTCAGATGGCCAAACAGCAAGGGGACGGCAACCATGAACTGAACGCAGTGGTCGCGGTCGGCAGGATTATTGAGCGGTCCCTTCTTATCGATAATGCGGAGACAAGCCTCGTGGGTGCGCAGCTGGATGGAGCTGATTTCATCCGGCGACTTACCCGCAGCAAGTAGCCTGGCGCGTAGTGTCATCGCGGCTTCGACCGCGGTCTGCGCATGGAACTCCGCCGGAAAGCTGATCTTGAACAAAACGTTCTCCATCACATAAGAGCCATACGGACGCTGAAAACTAAATGTCCGCCCTCGAAAGAGAACATCGTAAAATCCCCACACCTTGGCGGTCAGCACAGAGGGATAACCCATCTCACCAGCCTGGACCATGAGCGCGAGACGAACGGCCCGGCTGGTGGCATCGCCGGCTGCCCAACTTTTACGCGAACCAGTGTTGGGCGCGTGGCGATAGGTCCGCAGGCTTTGCCCGTCTACCCATGCCAGAGACAGCGCATCCAGGATCTGATCGCGGGTGAGGCCAAGCATCTGCGCGACGACTGCCGTCGATGCGACCTTCACCAACACAACGTGATCGAGGCCAACTTTGTTGAAGGAGTTCTCAAGTGCGAGGCAGCCCTGAATCTCGTGTGCCTTGATCATCGCCGTCAACACCTGCCGCATGGTCAGCGGGGTTTGCGGGTTGGAGCAGGAAAGCCAATCGGCAACGGCAAGAATGCCGCCCAAATTGTCGGAGGGGTGGCCCCACTCGGCGGCTAGCCAGGTGTCGTTGAAGTCGAGCCAGCGAATCATGGCGCCGATGTTGAACGCAGCCTGAACCGGGTCTAGTTGAAACGCCGTACCCGGGACCCTGGCGCCCTTGGGAACGATCGTTCCGGGCACGATGGGGCCCAGCAGCTTGGTGCAGGCAGGATACTCGAGCGCCTCCAGCCCGCAACCAAGTGTGTCAATGAGGCAATTGCGAGCGGTGGTGTAGGCCAGTTCGCTCTCGATGGTGTAGCTGTAGACGTAATCGGCAATGTCGATCAGAACCTGGTCAAAGGGTGGGCGTTCCCCACTTGTATGAATGGACATGCGGCTTAGGTTCTCTCGGCGAGGGGTACAAAGGCAAGATCTTCAGGCCCGGTGTAGTTGGCCGACGGGCGGATGATCTTGCCATCGGCGCGCTGCTCGAGGATGTGAGCGCTCCAGCCGGAGGTGCGGGCCAGAACGAAGAGCGGGGTAAACATCGCGGTAGGAATTCCCATCAAGGAATAGGAGACGGCGCTGAACCAGTCGAGATTGGGGAACATCCGCTTGGCCTCCCACATGACCGCTTCGAGCCGCTCGGCAATGCGGTACATGGCAAAGTCCCCGCTGGCTTCCGCTAGATCGTGGGAGACCTTCTTGATGATGGCATTGCGCGGATCGCTGACGGTATAAACGGGATGACCGAAGCCGATCACTACCTCTTTCTTTTCGAGGCGCGCGCGAATATCCCGTTCCGCCTCATCGGGCGAGGGATAGCGCTGCTGAATCTCGAGCGCCACTTCATTGGCGCCGCCGTGCTTCGGCCCGCGCAGTGCTCCGATCGCCCCGGTAATGCAGGAATAAATATCCGAGCCGGTGCCGGCGATCACCCGTGCGGTGAAGGTAGAGGCGTTAAACTCATGCTCGGCATAAAGGACCAGAGACACCTGCATAGCACGAACCCATTCCTTGCTCGGCGGCTCTCCGTGGAGCAGCGCAAGAAAGTGCCCTGCCAGCGTCTCCTCACCCGAGTCCACATCAATGCTTTGCCCGTTGCGGCTGTAGTGGTGCCAGTAAAGCAGCATCGAACCGATGGTCGCCAGCAGCACGTCGGCGCACTCGATCGCTCCCGCCGGGGCGTGGTCATCTTTTTCCGGCAACACGCAGCCCAGCGCAGAGACGCTAGTGCGCAGCACGTCCATGGGGTGGGTCGCCGCAGGCAACTGTTCCAAAACCTCATACACGTTAGCGGGCAAACCGCGCAGGCGAGCCAGCTTCTGCTTGTAGGCGGCGAGTTCCATAGTGTTGGGGAGCTTGCCTCTTAACAAGAGGTACGCCACCTCTTCAAACTCGCAGTGAGCGGCCAGATCGGCTATGTCGTAGCCGCGGTAGTGCAGGTCGTTACCGGTCCGGCCCACGGTAGAGAGGGCGGTATTGCCGGCAGGCGTTCCGGAGAGGGCAACAGATTTTTTGGGTTTGAATGCTGCTGGCTGCGGATCGGTCGTGGTGGCCATGATATCTCCCAAACTTAAGTACGCTTAGCGGCCGCGAATAGCTCATCGAGCTTTTGCTCATAGGCCTGATAGCCGAGGAACTCATACAGTTCGGCGCGGGTTTGCATCAGGTTGAGCACACTGCTCTGCGTACCTTCGTTACGGATGGCATGGTACACCTTGAGGGCTGCGGCGTTCATAGCGCGGTAGGCGGCGCAACAGTAGAGCACAATGTCCACCCCGGCCGCGCCCAGTTCCTTTGCCGTGTAGAGAGGGGTCTGCCCAAATTCCGTAATGTTGGCCAGGATGGGCACGCCGGCCGCCCGCTTGAATCGCGGGTACATGGCCAAATCGGTCACCGCCTCAGCAAAGATCATGTCTGCGCCGGCTGCAACGTAGGCGGCAGCGCGATCGAGAGCGGCCTCGATGCCCTCGCCTGCCAGCGCGTCGGTTCGGGCCATGATGACAAATTCCGGATCCGTGCGGGCGTCCACTGCGGCCTTGATGCGGTCGACCATCTCCGCTGCGGGAACGAGTTCCTTCCCGGGCCGGTGGCCGCAACGCTTGCTGCCCACCTGGTCTTCCATGTGTACCGCCGCGGCTCCGGCGCGCTGCATGGAGCGGATGGTGCGGGCAATGTTGAAGGCGCCTCCCCACCCGGTGTCGATATCGACAAGCAAGGGCAGGTTCGTGACCTCGGTAATGCGGCGAACATCGACCAGCACGTCTTCCATGGTGCTGATGCCCAGGTCGGGCATGCCCAGCGAGTTGGCTGCTACTCCGCCGCCCGACAGGTACAGTGCGCGAAAACCCGTAGCCTGCGCCATGCGCGCCGTGTAGGCGTTGATGGCGCCAATCACTTGCAATGGATGCTCCTGCTGAACGGCGGAGCGGAAGCTTTCAGTGCCCACGTTGTTCCCTTCTCAAACTAGATCCTAAATGGGTAGACTCGCCTTGCTATGAATAAAGTCTTTTCCACCCCTGATGAGGCGGTCGCCGATATCCCGCCGGGCGCGACCGTGATGCTGGGGGGGTTCGGCCTTTGCGGCATTCCCGAGAACTCGATTACCGCCCTGGTGCGGCGCGGGGTGACGGGTCTGCACACCATCTCAAACAACATGGGTGTGGACGGGTTTGGCCTCGGGTTGCTGCTGGAAGCGGGCATGATCGCTTCCCACATCGGCAGCTACGTGGGCGAAAACGCGCTGCTGGAGAAATTGGTCATTGCCGGCTCGCTTAAGGTCACGCTAGTTCCGCAGGGGACGCTTGCGGAGCGCATCCGCGCCGGCGGCGCCGGCATCCCCGCCTTTTATACCCCCACGGGTGTCGGCACCCTGGTCGCTGAGGGCAAAGAACAGCGCACGTTCGATGGACGTGATTATGTACTGGAGACGGCGCTCAAAGCAGATTTCGCGCTGGTGAAGGCCTGGAAAGGCGATCGCCAGGGCAACCTGATCTATCGCCGGACGGCGCGCAATTTCAACCCCATGATGGCCACCGCGGCGCGCATCACCATTGCCGAAGTAGAGGAGTTGGTAGAGCCCGGCGAACTTGACCCCGACGCGATCATGACCCCGGGGATCTATGTCAAACGCATCTTCAAGTGCACCTCGTGCGAGAAGCGTATCGAGCGCCGGACGGTGAGGAAACCCAATGCAGGAGATTGAAAAGCGCAACCGCATCGTGAAACGCGTGGCCCGGGAGCTGCGTGATGGGTTTTACGTCAACCTGGGCATTGGTATGCCGACGCTGGTCGCCAACCATGTTCCATCGGGTATCGAAGTCGTGCTGCAATCGGAGAACGGCATGCTCGGGATCGGGCCGTATCCTCTGGAGGAAGAGCTGGACCCCGACCTGATCAACGCCGGCAAGGAGACGGTTTCCATCCTGCCCGGGACGTCCTTTTTTTCCAGTGCCGATTCCTTTGCCATGATCCGCGGAGGACACATCAACCTGAGCATCCTGGGGGCGATGGAGGTCGACGCCAAAGGGAGCCTGGCGAACTGGATCATCCCCGGCAAGATGGTCAAGGGGATGGGTGGGGCAATGGACCTGGTAGCCAGTGCACAGCGCGTTATCGTCGCCATGGAGCACACGACGCGGGACGGGCGCCCGAAAATCCTCAACGCTTGCCGATTGCCGCTCACCGGGGTTGGTGTCGTCGATTCCATCGCGACTGAGTTGGCGTGGATCAACGTAACCCCTGAGGGCCTGGTACTGGAAGAAATCGCCCCCGGAGTTTCCGTTGCCGAGGTGCAGGCGGCGACGGAGGCTCCGTTGATGGTTAGCCCGGCATTAAAATCACTCAGTTGAAATCACTCGAGGGTGTTGCCGCCGTTGACTGAGATCTTCTGCCCGGTGATGAATCTCCCCGACTCACCGGCGAGAAAGGCGACTGTATTCGCCACATCTTCGGCCGTCCCCATGTGCTTCATGGGCACTCTTTCGGTGTAGGAATGCATCTCAGCCTCGGTTGAGTGCAGGTGGCGCTCGGTGGGGATCCAGCCCGGAGCGATCAGGTTCACGGTAATGCCGGTTGGGGCCAGTTCGCGGGCCCAGGATCGCGTCTGCCCCAACTGCGCGCCTTTGGCCGCTACATAATTGGCGAACATGGGATTGCCGATCTCGAACACTTCGCTCCCGATTTGAATGATTCTGCCGAAGCCGCGGCTCTTCATGCCGGCCACCACCTGCTTCAGGATGAGCAGCGGCGACTTTACAAAAAACTCCAGCTGGTCCAGGTATCGTTCCCAGGTTTGCTCTTCAATCGTGAGAAACGGTTGCGGACCAGTAGCATTCATGACCGCGATGTCGATGTGCTGAAACGTCTGGTTGACGGCCTGGATCATTTTCGTAATGTCCGCTTCCTGGCGCACATCGGCATAGAAGGCAGCCGCTTCCCCGCCCTGCTGCTTGATCTGCGCGCAGACCTGCTCGGCCCGATCACGCTTGGCAAAATAATTGACGGCAACCTTGGCACCCCTGGCGCCAAGTTCCAACGCAATCGCTGCGCCCAGACCCCGCGAGGCGCCCGTAACCAGAGCCGTTCGGCCCTCTAGTGTTTTCATGTCTAAGAAACGCTAAGCGAGGAGCGCCGTCGTGTCAAACCAGTGGATTTGTCATCGAACTGAGGATTGGACTCTTCAAGCCGGAATATTCCGGCAAAATTGAACTTCTACCCTTCGTCAGTCGATGACATCCTGCGGCCGCACCCTGATCTGATTCTCCCCCTCTTGAGTGTTCGCTTCTGTCGGCATAGATTTGACGGGAGCCTCATTGCTCAAGACCTGCTTCTGTTGATTCCTCATTTGTGGTTTCCTCAGCGGAACGTTCACTCCCTGTTTCCCTGTAGCAATGTGCGAACTAAGCGAACTAAGTCTCCTCCTGCATTGATTCCACGTTGGTGCGGGGGGCGAAACTAATGGCAATCCTGGGCGGAGGTGACTTAGCTAGATTGGGCTACGTTTGCTGCGGATGGAAAATGCCCGGCGTGGCAAACGAATTCGTGTCGGCAACGCGATGCTTTGAGGGGTCCATAGGGTCGGACGCCGCCGCATCAGAGAGCGGGATTCAATGAACCGCGACCTTGCTTCGCTGCCTTGCTGGCGCTCGCTAACTGTGCTGCCGATCCGGGGGCAGGGGCTGATCTCCGAGTATCCCGGGTTGCCCAGAATTGCGAACACCTCTCCCCGGCAGTCCTGTAGGTACGCGGTTTTGAGTTTGCTGATCTCGATTTATCGCTATTCTTTCGTCGCAGACACGGGCGCTGTGGAATGCGGGTTGCGAAGCGAACACGATTGTGCGTTACGCTTATCCTGGCAGCTGGTCTCGCTACGCTGATGCTCGGTTGTCGGATCGCGGGCAAACGGGCGCGTTCGGGTGCAGGAGCCGCTCCGGATGGAGCGACGCAGCAAGGCGCTCTGAAAGCGCGGCCCATTCCCTAAGCGGGTCCGTCGGCCCGCCGAAGTCCCTTCGACAGGTTGGCGTGCCCGACGGCGTGGCTCGCGCAGTGATACCCCCTGACAATCCGCAGACCCCTGAGAAGATTGCTTTGGGGCCCGAGACTGTTCTTCGATGGCCGCCTGTCGGTTGAGTGAGATGGTTAACATTTAATCGAAGCGCGGCACGACTGTTCCGCGTTAGCAACCGCATGGAGTCAAATGGCTGCCATGAACTTGATTGGCTCGTACAACTACGCGCTCGTGGCGCTTTCGGTGTTGATCGCCATGTTTGCGTCCTACGCTGCTCTGGATCTCGCAGGTCGTGTAACGGCCTCGGGCGGTTGGACTCGCGCGGTTTGGCTGCTGGGCGGGGCCGTTGCGATGGGAACTGGCATTTGGTCCATGCACTACATTGGGATGCTGGCGTTCATCCTACCGATTCCAGTGGCCTACCATTGGCCGACCGTTCTGCTGTCATGGTTTGCGGCCATTCTCGCGTCCGTCGTCGCGCTGTACGTGGTGAGCCGACAGAAAATGGGTGCGTCCCGAGCGGTTGCCGGAAGTCTTCTGATGGGCGGGGGCATTGCGAGTATGCATTACATCGGCATGGCCGCCATGCGTTTAGCGGCTATATGCCATTTTAATTCCATTCTCGTCATCCTGTCCGTCGTGTTCGCCGTTTCGATTTCTCTCGCCGCGTTATGGATTGCCTTTCACTTCCGAGATAAGAAAACGGGGTTCGGGCGGGAGAAGTTAGCCGGAGCCGTCGTGATGGGTGCTGCGATCCCCGTCATGCATTACACCGGCATGGCTGCCGCCAGTTTCACGCCGACGGGTATGCCGGCGGACCTATCTCACGCCGTAAGCATCTCCACACTCGGCATCGCCGGAATTGCCGCCGTCACCTTTATCGTCCTCGGGCTGGCTCTACTGACGTCCTGGCTGGATAGGCGATACGCCGCCCAGATGCTGGAACAGCAGGAAGAGAAGCTGCAGCGAAGCGAGGCGTACTTGGCGGAAGCACAGAGGCTCACGCACACAGGCAGTTGGGCTTGGCGGGTAGCGGGAAGAGACGCCTTGCATCTGTCCGAGGAATGGTACCGCATTTATGGCTTCGATCCAGAAAATGGCCCGCCGGCTTTTGAAGAATGTCTGCAGCGCACTCATGCGGAGGATCGAGCCGAGTGGCAAGGGGCACTCGATCGAGCAATCGCTGAAAAGTCGGATTACGAAGTGGAATTCCGAATCCTTCTTCCGGACGGCTCTGTCAAATACATCCACACTGTCGGCCATCCTGTTTTGAACGCATCCGGAGATTTAGTGCAATTTGTGGGTAGCTCGACGGACATCACCGAGCGCAAGCGGGCAGAGCAGGCGACCCGTTTGCTGGCTGCGATTGTGGAATCGTCGCACGATGCAATTGTGAGCAAGAATCTGAATGGGGTCATTACCAGTTGGAATAGGGGCGCAGAACGGCTGTTCGGCTACGCTGCGGAAGAAGCAGTTGGCCAGAACATCACACTGATTATCCCTCCTGAGCGTCGTGACGAAGAAACAACGATTGTTGAGCAGCTCACGCGAGGCGAGCGGGTCGACCACTTAGAGACGGTGCGTATGCGCAAGGATGGCAGCCTGCTCGACGTTTCCCTGACGATTTCCCCGATGAAAGATGCCTCGGGCCGCGTGGTTGGGGCGTCGAAACTGGCGCGGGACATAACCGAACGCAAACGTGCCGAAGAAGCGCTGCGTCAGGCGCAGACGGATCTCGCGCACGCCAGCAGGCTGACCACCATGGGAGAGTTCACTGCCTCTCTGGCGCACGAAGTGAAACAACCGATCGCCGCAATAGTCACAGACGCCAATACCTGCGTGCGATGGATTACGCGCGATGAACCCGATCTGAAAGAGGCGCGCGAGGCTGCGTGGAGAATTGTCAACGACGCAAAGCGTGCCTCGGAAATCATCAACCGGGTCCTCCTGCTGTTCAAGAAGGGTACTCCGCAACGGGAGTTGGTTGACGTAAACGAAGTTGCTGGGGAAATGATCGTTCTCCTGGGAGACGAGGCATCGCGGCACTCCATATCAATCCGAACAGAGCTGGCGGAAGATCTTCCCCATGTCATAGGAGATCGCGTGCAATTGCAGCAGGTGCTGATGAACCTCATCGTGAATGGCGTCGAGGCGATGGACGACGTGGATGGGCCGCGTGAGCTAACCATCAAGTCGCAGCCAGCCGAAAACAATGAACTGCTGCTCTCGGTCAGCGACACCGGCATGGGACTGCCCCGGCACCAGGCAGATGAGATCTTTAACGCCTTCTTTACCACCAAGACTCACGGCACCGGCATGGGACTTCGCATCAGCCGCTCGATTGTCGAATCACATGGTGGCCGCTTGTGGGCTGCCGACAACTCTCCGCGCGGCGCGAGTTTTTGTTTCACTCTACCCACCAAAGCCGAGGCACATGAATGACACGCGAAGTCGCTCCCGCAGTGTTCGTCATTCATGAGGTTGCCGCTGTGGGTGAGGCCATCCAAGGGGGCAACGCAGCGATGAACTCAATTATCGGAGCGTTTTTTGCAACCCCCTGCTGATCGAAGGTGTCCGCGTGAGGAGCGACCACGCAAAAGGGGTCGCTCCTCATGGTAAAGGGAATCAGTCCCGAGTGTCAGGCAATCCGGAAGTGATCCCGCGAACCGCCGGCAAAGTCGGGTTATCAGGGCACGGCTGAAGCCGTGCCCTGATACAAAACAGAGTTCCTCAGCAGCCGGTAAAGCACGCTCTTTGGTCCAGGTCTACGGCGCGGCTGAACAGGCTGGGGCCTGGGCGTTCCGCGTGGGCCCGTCTGCGGGGAGAAACCCAGTCTCCTAAGGAACAAGCCTGCTTTGCGTGGGAGATTGAAGGGTGAGATTTGACTATCCCACCCTTCGCAAAGAACGCGAAGGATGGGGCACCCGTCGATTGGTGGAGGGGATAGAGCCCATAAACGCGTTCGTTTCATCCTTCTCTTGCCGCCGGCAAGCGAGTTTGCTCAAAAGCGAGACTTGCCCACTCAAAGTCTGGCGGTTGCAGTTTTATTTTCGACAGAACGAGGGGTTTAGCCCGTACCATTCATGGACGATGAAGCGGTCTGGCCATGTGCGTTGGTGGATTGTTTGGACACTGTTTTTCTCGACGGTCACGAATTACATCAGCCGTCAGACCTTTTCGGTTCTGTCGCCGATGATTGCGGCGCAGTACCATCTGAGCCATACCGACCTGGCGAAGATCGTCGGCGCGTTTCAATTCTCGTATGCAGTCACATGGCTTCTTGGCGGCATCTTCCTCGATGCCGTGGGAACTCGACTTGGTCTGGCCCTGGCCGTCATCTTCTGGTCCGTGGTCAATATCCTTACCGGCTCTGCCAGCACAGTCTTTGGGTTTGCATCCTTCCGCTTTCTGCTTGGCATTGGTGAAGGTTTCAATTGGCCGGCAGCCAGCAAAACAGTGGCTGAGTGGTTTCCCAGCCAGGAACGCAGCGTGGCTGTCGCCATCTTCGATAGCGGGTCGAGCGTCGGCGGCGCTTTGGCCGCTTTCGTGATTCCCTGGATCGCAATCGAGTTTGGCTGGCGCTGGTCCTTTGTTTTTTCTGGACTGCTTGGCTTTGTATGGCTGGCAATATGGCTGCGCGTCTACCATCCGCTGGACCGCCATCCGCGCGTGACCGCGGAGGAGACGGCAATCATCCGCGCCGGCCAGGACACGCCTCGCACCTCGGCGCAGCACGGCATGCGACGTTATCTCGACCTGTTCAGGAATCGAAACGTCTGGGGCATCGTTCTCGGCCGGGCATTGACCGATCCGATCTGGTGGTTTTATGTCTTTTGGCTGCCACAATATTTGAGCGATGCGCGCGGTTTCAGTCTCAAACGCATTGCGCTGTTTGCCTGGATGCCCTTCGTTGCCGCCGATATTGGTAACTTCACCGGTGGCTTGATCTCGGGGTATTGCATTCGCCGGGGAGTGCCGGTAGTGCGCGCACGCCTTTGGGTCTGCGCCGTCAGCTGCCTACCCATCCTCGCCGGTATCCCGGCCGCACACGTTCATAGCGCCGGCCTAGCGCTGGCGCTGATTTGCGTTGCACTCTGGGGATATGCCGCCTGGTCGACGATGGGCTTAACGTTTCCCTCAGATTTGTTGGCGCATGACGTCGTGGCCACGGTGACTGGACTCAGCGGACTCGCCGCCGGCCTGGTAAGTGTGGCCTTCACCTTTGCCGTGGGGATTATGGTCGACCGGTTTTCCTACACCCCGGCGTTCCTGGCTGCGGGCCTTATGCCACTCGTCGCCACGGCCTGCGTGTTTCTCCTCATCCGGCCGCCGCAAAATCAATGAAGCCCCGGCTGGGGTCGGTGCGGACCAGCTTCACATTCAAGCTATCGCCGACGTCGAGGCCACCCTGACCTTGCACCAGCATGCCATCTACATGGGGAGCCAACGTACGCACAAAGGTTCCATGTTCGTTCACTCCGGTCACAATTGCGCGGAACTTGTCACCAATGCGATTTGCCAAAGCCACAGCCGCGATTCTCTTTTGCATGTCCCGCTCCAGCTTGCGTTCCGCCGAAGATTTTGCGGTGCAATTGGCGGCGATGGCCGACAGTTCGTCCTCGGAATACGGGGAAGGCTTGCCCGCCACCATTGCCTTCAAGAGTCTCTGCGTGATGAGATCCGCATAGCGGCGATTGGGAGCAGTCGAGTGAGTATAGTCCTCAACCGCCAGGCCAAAGTGGCCTTCGGCTGGGTCTCCCGGCCGCTCCACTACGTATTCTCCCGGCCCCATCAACTTCACCACAGCCAGCGAAAGATCAGGAAAGTGGTCCGGGTCCTGTTCCTTGCGCTTGCAGAGAAAATCGTTCAGCGCCTTGGAATCCGGAACAGCCGGCAACGAGGTTCCCAGGCCTGCTGCGAGTTCAACGATGCGGTCCCAGCGTTTCGGAGTTCTCACAATCCGGCGGATGGAGGCGATCTTGTTCTCGCGCAAAGTTCGTGCGACGACGCCATTTGCCGCGATCATCAGATCTTCAATCAACTGCGTAGCCAGGTTCCTGGCTTGCGTCTGCAGCCTGATTCCGTCTTCTTGTACGACAGCCTGAGTTTCAATACTTTCTAATTCGAGAGCCCCTTGCTTGTATCGTTCCGCGCGTAGCCGTTGAGCGATCCCGCTTTGCATCTTCAATTGCGCCTGCAATTCAGCACAGGCGGCAACCTTGGGCGGAGCTTCCGCTTTTCCTCCCAGCCATGCGCCGACGCTCGGGTACGCCAGTTGAGCCTTATTCCGCACGACCGCAGGGTAGATGCGGCTCGCAGAGATGCAGCTTGCAGTCGCACAGTCGCCGGCATCCAGCACGAATTCGGTCACCACACAGGCGCGAACCTCACCCTCAAGCAGAGAGCTGAGCCCGGTCGAGAGCGCCTCCGGAAGCATGGAGAAGTTCTTCACGCCGGTGTAGATGGTCACCGTTTCCTGGGCGGCGTACTGGTCGATCGCCGAGCCTTTGGGCACATACCGATCCACATCCGCAATGCCGATCAGCACGCGGGTGTGCCCGTCCGGAAGCACTTCGGAATATTCGATCTGATCCAGATCTCGCGAGGTGTCGTTATCGATCGAAGACCAAAGCAGATGCTCCAGATCCTCAGCCGCAGGATTTGTCTCTGGCGGATGCGCCTGGAGAGCTGCGAGCTCCTCAAGAACCTGCGGTGGATAATCCGGCGCGAAGCCGCGCTCCGTCATCGCGCGGCGTGCAGCAGCCACGAGATCAAATGGTTGGTGTGAGCTCATTCACCACTCCTGGCGATCTATTATTCGCGCGCGATGTGAAAGATCGGGTAGGAGGCAGGGTCGCCCCTGCCGTCCTCCCACACCACCGGACATGCGGTTCCGCATCCGGCGGTTCATGAAACAGACGGGAAGCGCCGCCGAGTTTCCAGCAGCGAAACCAGCCCCATACGGTCGAACCAGGACTTGGGATAGGCTTGATTCATGTGCGGCGCGCCACCATTCCACCATGGGCCACGCCCATTGGTGGCTGATTGCCACGCTCGCTCTGTGCTTATCCCAGCCTTGATCAGATTTCGAGCCCGTCGATAAACGCGCTTCCATTGCCGCCAGAGCAGGGTCCGCAACTTATGCCTGAGCCAGCCGTCGAGTTCTTCCAGCACACCCTTGACTTCGGTGAGCCGGAAGTAAACAACCCATCCCCGTAGGACGGGATTGAGCCGCTCGATGACTTGTTGCAAGCTGCTGCTGCGAACTGCCCGCATCGTCTTGCGGATCTTCTCCACGAAACGCTTGCGGCTTTGGGGCGCTATCTTGAGCTTTGGTTTCTTATGCCACGTCATGCTGTAGCCAAGGAACTTCCGCTCCCACGGTCTCGCCACTGCGCTCTTGGACGCATTAACTTTCAACTTCAGTTTCTGCTCCAGAAACGCCGTAATTGCCTGCATCTGCCGCTCTCCTGCGCGCTTGCTTCCGACGTAGATGTTGCAGTCATCCGCATAACGGCAGAAGCTCAGCCTGCGCCGCTCCAGTTCCCGGTCAAGATCGTCGAGCAGAATATTCGATAACAGTGGGGACAGCGGACCGCCCTGAGGCGTACCCTCCGTCCGCATGCTCGCTACCCCGCCTTCCATCATTCCCGCTTCCAGATAGCGCCGGATCAGCTTCAATACCCGTCCATCTTCCACCTTGCGCCCCACCCGTGCCATCAGCACATCGTGGTTTACCCGGTCGAAGAATTTCTCCAAGTCGAGATCTACGGTCCACCGCTTACCTGCCGCCACATAGCCTTGCGCCGCTTCGACGGCTTGATGCGCGTTGCGTCCGGGACGGAAGCCGAAGCTGGACTCGGAAAACTCCGGGTCGAACAGCGGTTGCAGTACCTGATTGAGTGCCTGCTGAATCAGACGATCCCCCAGCGTGGGCACGCCCAGGATTCTTACCCCGCCTTGCGGCTTCGGTATTTCCACCTTGCGCACCATCTCCGGCTGATATACCCCTGACAACAGATCCTGTCTTACCCGCGCCCAGTGCCGTTGAAGCCATGGCTTGAACTCGGAAACCGTCAGTCCATCGACTCCCGGCGCTCCTTGATTCTTCACCACGCGTTCATAGGCGCTGAACATGTTGCTGCGTTCCACTACGGCTTCCATCAGCCGCAATGCCTCCGGTTTCGGTTGCCTGGCAGCCGCCGCGCCAGACTCAGCACCAGAATCGGCCCAAGACAGGTTCCGCCTGTCTCCTTCCGAGCTGGCCATACTTGCGTATGCTTCTGCTTCGTCGTCTCGCATCGAGGTCTGCTTTCCTACTCCCGTGTTTCACGTTTGGCCCTTCACTCCGCTTGCGCGAAGCCACTACGGCCGCTGCTGACTTCTGGCGGCTCATCCCAGCGCCTCACGACGCCGGTAGCCCAAAGGCAAGTCGCCAGATCTCCCCGGGTATTACGCACTCACTTTCACGCTTATGCCTGTCGCATCTACATCACGGCGTTCCGTGCAAGTACTGGGCTTTGCGAAAATTGGCCCGCTCACCCCACCGTGAAGCCTCTATCCGCTAGCTGTTCGTCAGGCCAGCGCTTTGCCTACAGCTTCCTTCAGATTCCACCTCGCGATGGACACCCTTGCCGTTCAGCTAACACTTCCCCTTGCCCGGTGTGTAGAGGACTTACACCTCCAAGTGAGTGCGCCCTGCCGGGCGCACCAAAAAGAATGGGAAGGGCCGAAGCCCTTCCCATCTTTGGAGAGTAGCTGGTTAGAACTGGAGATGCAGCGTGAACTGCAGTTGACGTGGGTTGGTGGTTCCGCCGGTACCAGTCGGATATGGACCGCTGGTGATCGCTCCCGAGCTGGTCTGATCAATAGCGCCATTCGGAGTAGCAAAATTGATATGGTTAATCGCGTTGAAGGCATCAAAGCGGAACTGCGCGGTCACTCGCTCATAGATGGAAACATTCTTCATGAGGGATATGTCGCTGTTTATGAAGTTCGAACCAAAGGCTGTGTTGCGCCTAATGTTCCCGATTTGATCCAGGCCGGGGCAAGTGAATCCGCCGGTGACAGAGGCTGAGTTGCAAAGATTATTTCCAGCGGTCAGGTCTGCCGCCCCTATGACGGGCGAAAACAGGTGGACGCCCTTACCCACTCCCGGTGTCCCTTGCAACTGATAGGTTATGTTTTTCACGTTTCCGTTCGGCTGACAAGGCGCGTCACCCGGTATGGAAGCGCCGCAATCGGAATAGCTGAGGGAGAAGGGTAGTCCACTTTGCCAGATGAAAGTCGGACTAATCTCCCAACCACCGATTATGCCATTCGCCCACGAGTTGACGTTGCTTGCGAACATCTGATTTCGGCCGAACGGCAGCTGCCACAAGGCGTAAGACGTGAACGCGCTGCGGCGGATTGCTTGATCGGGCCCGATAACGGCTGGCTTGTTCCAGGTGGAGAAACTGCTTGCGGTGTCTGTCCCTCGCTGGTACGCGTAATTCAGGTTGAGGCTGAGACCTTGCGTGAATGTCTTGGTAAATTTGGTCTGCAGGGCGTTGTAGTGCGTGTCCTGGTCGTCTCCGTAGTAGCTGATGTCCTGGGTCCAGTTACAAGGGCCTCCAGCGCACGCGGAAAGCGTGCCGTTGGTATAACGCCGCAGCTGCGTTTGGTTGGAAGTGCCTCCGTTGGCAGAGACTCCGGTTTTAACACTCGGATCGTAGTGCAGCGCCACCCCATTCTGGGTGAACGAACCAGGCAGAAAAATCGCGGGCTCGTTGGGGTTGGTGTTATTGCCGTCGCCATCGCTCAGTGTATGCGTTCCCTTGTTGCCGACGTAGGATATTTCCACTGAGATGGTCGGGCTCAGCGAGTGCTGGACCGCCGCGTTCCAGGCGTCCAGGGTGGGCAGCCGTTCTGTGAACGGCCGCGCTTTCACGTTCACGGACGAGCCGATGGATTTGCCGCCGGTTCCAGGGAGGATCTCAGTAATCGGGATCTGGCCGGCAGAGTTCACAGCTGGGGGCGTGTAGTTCGCCAGCGGGCTGGTCGCGATTTTGCCTAAGCCCGGAATAGTGGCGTTGGTAGGATCGGACAAATTGAAGGCATAACTGGTGTTGGCGCCGGTCCCGCTCAGGGATTGGTTAGCCAGTACAGGAATGTTTTGGGTGACCACGTGGCCGAAGGTAGAGCCGAAGACGCCCAAATCAAAGCTGCGTCCGTAACCGGCGCGAATGACGGTCTTAGGCGTCATTTGATAAGCGAGACCTACGCGCGGGTTCCAGGCGTTCTTGGCAGCCGCGACGTTCATGTTAAGCCCGACAGGGCCTTCCCCGGCAACGTTGATGAAGCCCGTCTGAAGATTCAGCAGGGCACCGTTACCCTTTCCATTCACTCGTTCCGGAGCATAGTACTCGTATCGTACGCCGAGGTTTAGCGTCAGTTTCGGCGAAAAACGCCAGGTGTCCTGCACGTAGAAGTAGTCACGCGGCTGAAATTCCTTGGCGTTGGTCGAGGTGCTGGCGTAACGCTGGAAGCTGAACACGTCGCCCAGGATGAAGCTAGCAAAACCCAGTCCGCCGCTGGTGCCGTTGGAGGTGGGCCCGTTAGCAAAATTATTTACACCGGTACGATCGCTGTCGCTCGGTACGCGCAGATTGCGCGCATAGCGAAGATCGACACCGAACTTTACCGCGTGATTGCGAATCGTCTTAGTCCAGTTATTGACCAGCTGGAACTGGTCTTCCTTTTCAATGAGCGGGCAGTTGCAATGATTCATATTCAGGCCGGAGCCGAACTGGGGACCGCTGTTCTGAACAGTCCCGGTATCACTCGGAGTAGTTCTGGTCACGTCGGCGATGTTGATATTCGGTGTTCCATAGTCTGTAGTAACCACTTGGGTCGGCACTGTACCGCTTGTGTTCTCTCCGAGGAACGGCAAGTTTGTATTCCCGGGATCGTTTTTGTGGGTGAGGATGTTGTAACGGAAGTATCCGAGACGAACGTCGGTAACGAGGTTGGAGTTAACGGCAACGTCTACGCCCGCAGCGAAGCTGTCATTCGCTCCTTCTGACACGCCGCCGTACCCGGCAATCCCCAGACCAGGACCGCCGGCCGGACCAAACAGGCTGGCGCCGCTCAGAGTGTCTGTAAAGCGGCTGGCGCGGACAAACGCGTGTGCCTTCGAGAATATCGTTGTGTCGCCGCGAACGTCCCACTGATTGCTGTTGAAAATGCCGGTTCCGGTGCCCGCGTAGTTGCTGGTGAGGCCGTTATCGGTGGTGAAGGTGTTGGGCACTTTTCCGTTGGCTAGCAACAACTTGAACAGGTTCAAGGCTTGAGGCGAAAGCTGACTCAGCGGAATGATGTTGTTAACGTACGGTACGGGCGTTCCACTCGAGTTGTCATACAGCTGGTGGCCTGGAACGGTCAGGTATTGGCTGAAGTCGCAGCCAGGCGCTCCGTTGGACGCGGTGGTTGCGCCAGTGCAACTCTGCAACGCCAGCAACGATGGGACGGTACCGAGTCCCGAAGATCCAACCTTCTGCCGCACACCCTGGTAATCGCCGAAGAAAAATGCTTTGTCCTTCAGGATTGGGCCTCCGACAGAACCGCCAAATTGGTTCTTGAGTCCGCCCGGGTAACCGGCAGCTTTGCTCACTGTAAACGGGTCACGCGCCAGGTTGGCATTGCTTTCGCGATTGTCGAAGAGAGTTCCGTGGAAGGAATTGGTGCCCGATTTGGTCTGAACTGTTTGCACCGAGGCGACGGCCTTGCCGAACTCCGCGTCGAAATTCTGGGTGGCGATCTTGGCCTCAGACATGGACTCGTAGTTGGGATTGATGACGATGATGCCGAGAATGGCATCCTGATTGTCGGTGCCGTCCAGGGTGTAGTTCACGCCGCCGAAGGCCTGACCATCTATTTGAATCTGCTTGGAACCTTGCGGATTTTCCGACGCCGCATGGGCCCAACCAAGCTGCACCGCGCCCGGCAGCAATAGCTGCAAGTTGGTGAAGTTGTGGTCGGGGATGGGGAGCGTCTCAAGTTCCTGCGCCGAGTAAGTGACGGCCACATCAGCACGGTCGGTCTTGAGCTGTGGGACCGTATCCGCATTGACCGTGACTACTTCACCGGCGGTGCCAACGGTGAGGACAACTGCGATGTTATCGGAGCTGTCGGCATTCACCTGAATATTATTTTGCTCATATTTCTTAAAGCCCGGCTGGTCGACCGTTACGGAGTACGCGTCGGGAATCAAGTGGTCGACCCGGAACTCGCCGCTTTCGTTGGCGTTTACGGTGACCGTGACTCCCTTGGAGGTGTCAGTGACCACTACGGGCGCATTCGGGATCAGCGCACCGGTGGCGTCTGTGACTGTTCCGTAGATAGCTCCGTAAACGGCTTGTCCGATTGCGTTACAGGGTGAAAACGCTATGGTAGCTAGTACGGCAAGGCAAGCCCCTCTGATCCGATTCATCACGTACCTCCAAAAGTTGACGCCATTGCTTTTTATTTGACATAACAGCTTTGTTTGAACAGCGAACATGCTTTGCCTGCAATACAGAGCAGCTGCAGGCGCATTTTTTCGTCGGCTGGAAAGTATCGGAGCTGATGAATGACTGTCAAGGCCTTTTTACGGCTGGATCATGGGAAGACACGCGGTTGACTACGGCAAAGGCTGTATTGGGACCCATTTACAGCCCACGGGCTCCAGGTTCCAAGCCGGGAAAAAGCATTCACCAGACCGCTTCCGGAGGCAAATCCTTCTGCTTTATGTAGACTTTGACGTCCGGAAGGGGCGGTGAGGAGAACCTCGCCTTTAGACTTTTAACGGAATGAAATTCGAGTATCTATGATTTCGACCCCAACCCACGGTCTCCGTCAGGTGCTATGGGCGTTCCTGGCAATCCTGGCGACCAGTCCGTGGCGGCCTCTCAGCGCCCAAAAGGCTTCTCCAGATCTGGACCAGGCGCGATCTGCAATGGCCGCCGGAATCGCGGCTGCCAACTCAGGTCACCTGGACCAGGCCAGGGCCGCATTCGAACGCGCGGTCAAGCTGGCCCCCAATGTGTCTGCTACACACGCTGCGCTCGGCTCTATCCTGCTCTCGGAAAATCAAAGGGCAGCTGCCCTTCAAGAACTGACCCGTGCCCACGCGCTTGATCCCGCAGACGTCTCGATCGACCTCAACCTCGCCCGGGCGGAGGTTGAGAACGGCGGATTTGATGGCGCGGTGCCCCTCTTTCGCGCTGCCCTCGCAAGCTCGCCGACGCCGGTCTTGTCAGAAGACGAATCGCTCGCCTACGCCAAGGCGCTCACGGGAACCGGCGACCTTACCTCGGCGGAGAACACGCTACGGAGCGCGCTCACAGCGGCGCCCAATTCCGCCCAGTTAAACGACGCTCTCGGCACTTTGCTCGCCCAGGGCGGCCAACTCGACCAGGCATTGCCTTTCTTCCGCCACGCAATCGCCGACGATCCGACCTTCGCCCGCGCGCAATATCATCTCGGCGCAGCCTTGCTGGCCGGCGGTCAGCCACAGGATGCACTCGCCCCCCTGGAGGCCGCCGCAACTTCCACTCCCAACAGCTTTGACGTCGAACTGCAGCTCGGCCTTGCCCTATCCGCCGTACATAATGACCCGGAGGCGCTCACCCATCTGCGTCGCGCCGCGGAACTCCGGACCTCGACCACGCCGCCCGCTCCCATGTACTCTCTCGCCCTGGGCCTCCAGGCAAGCGGAGATCCCAAGTCCGCACTGCCGCTGTTCGAGCTTGCTCTCACCGATACCTCCGTCGCCAACAGCTCCGCGCTCATCAATGATGCGCTGGCCCACGTCCAGACCGGCGACGCGACCGGCGCTCTCCCGCTCTACAACCGGGCGCTGAAAGCTGGGCCCGACAGCGCCATCCTCCGCGAGGACTTCGGCGTTGCTTATCTGCAACAAGCCGATCTGGTGCACGCTATCGAGCAGTTCAAGATGGGCCTTGCCCTGGAGCCGGAAAACGCGCACCTCCACTACGACCTGGGCCTGGCTCTTAAACTCAAGGACGATCTCCCGGCCGCGATTCCCGAATTCGAACGTTCCGCCCAACTCGACCCAACGCTCCCTGACCCGGCCTATACCCTGGGCGTCATCTATATGCAGCAAGGGAAATTTCCCGAGGCCGCCGCCCAACTTCAGCGGGCTACAACTCTCCAGCCCGCCAACGGCGACGCTTGGGCGCTCCTGGGCAGCGTGCTCAAGGATTCCGGCGATCCCAAAGGCGCCACCGAAGCACTGCAACGCGCCATTGCTCTCCAGCCAAACCAGCCCAGCCTGCATGTGCAACTCGCCGCGCTGGAATCCCAGGCAGGCAACAAAGAGGCCGCGGCCTCCGAGCGCAAGATTGCTGCTGACCTCAGCCGCGACGCCAACAGCCGCCAGCGTGCCAGCTTCGCGCTCAATAGCGGCCGCGTCCTGCTCGAGCAAAACAAGCTGGACGACGCCATCCTGCAACTGAACACCGCGGTGCAGGCTGACCCCAAGCTGATCGAACCACACAACCTGCTCGCCACGGCTTACACCCGCCAGGGAAAATCCGCCGACGCTGCGGTCGAGCGCCAGCGCGCCCTGGATCTTGAGCGTCAGGGTGCGACCGCAAACCCTCACCCATGAGGTACCGCGGAAGCAAATCCCTCAAACGCTTGCTTGCTAACCGCAGTGAATCTGTCTACGTTTTGCCCATGCGCACCTCCGCTATGGATCGCCGGAAATTCGTCAGCTACTCTCTCGCCGCTGCCGGATCGGCTGCTCTTCCCGGCCGGCTCTGGGCTGATCGGCTTTGGGCTGACCGAGGCTCCATCCCCGATTTTCCAAAAGACTTTCTCTGGGGCACAGCCACATCCGCCTTTCAGGTAGAAGGCGCCTGGAATGAGGATGGAAAAGGTGAGTCGAACTGGGATCGCTTTTGCCATACTGCCGGGAAAATTCGAGGGGCGGCCACCGCTGACGTCGCCTGTGATCACTACCATCGCTTCCAGGACGACCTGGCGATCGTGAAACAAATGAATCTCAAGAGCTATCGCTTTTCGGTTTCGTGGCCACGAATCCAGCCGGATGGAACCGGCCCGGCAAACCAGAAAGGGATCGATCACTATTCGAGGCTTATCGATACGATCCTGGCCGCGGGCATTCGTCCCTTTTGTACGCTTTATCACTGGGATCTTCCCCAGGCGCTCGAAGACAAAGGTGGCTGGCCCAACCGGGATCTTGCCAACTATTACGCGGATTACGCGGGGATTCTGGGCAAACAGTTCGGCGACCGTGTCACCATCTGGGCTCCATTCAACATGCCCTGGACCGTGGCGTATCTAGGCTATGGAGCGGGTGTGTTTCCGCCATGCAAATCGGACTACAAACTTTTCCTGCGTGCGGCTCATACCATCAGCCTGGCTCAATCGCAGGGACTGCGCGCGCTCAAAGCCGCTTCTTCGCAGGCAACCGTCGGCAGCGCTTATGGGATGGCGCCGGCTTATCCGAAGACCGATAGCGAGCGCGACCGAGCCGCCACCGCCCGGTATCACGCAATGAACAACATCTTTTTCCTGAACGCAGCCATGACCGGCGAATATCCCAAAGCGTTCGTTGGGGAAATCCCCTACCAGGCGATGGGGTTCCAGCCGGGTGACGAAAAAATAATGAAAGCACCGCTGGATTGGGTCGGCTTTCACTACTACACGCGGCGCATCGTCTCCGACACTGGTGCGGGCTCATCCGCCGGAGCTCAGTTTGGAACAGAGACTGAGCTGGATGGGGGAGGGGCCGGCAGCCGTGACAGCTACACCCGGTTCCATGCAGAAATGCCCACGGAAGGGCCTCTTACCGACGCTGGACTGGAGGTCTTTCCGCGCGGGATCTACGACCTGGTGACCCAGATCTCCCGCGAATACAATTCCCCGATCATCGAGATTACCGAGAGTGGCTGCAGTTATCTTGACGCCCCCTACGCCGAGCAAGGCAACCGGGTTGCCGACACGCGGCGGATCGAGTTCTTCCGCAGCTATCTTACGGAATTGGGGAGAGCCATTCGCGACGGAGCCAAGGTCCGCTCGTACCACGCCTGGACGTTGCTGGATAATTTTGAATGGGCCGATGGTTACACTCAACGATATGGGCTCACGTATGTTGATTTCCGCAGCCAACGCCGAACCATTAAGGATTCGGCCCTGTGGTATGGGCGCGTTGCGGCGACCGGCCGCGTTGATGCCTAAGGTGCGCTTTGTGCCGTCCCTTCGGGACTCACCTCAAACCTTAGGTCTACCCGGCACTGACGTGCCGGGCTACAGATTGTTCCGTCCCTACGGGACTGCTTCGTTGCTAGCCTCAAAACTCCTTCAAACCTCTGGACGGTTGCGGCAAGGGATACAGCTACTACCAGGCAATCGGCCTCAGTGAATAAAGTCGGCCCTATACTGGACATGAACATTTGATGGCCTGGTCTCGAAGAAACTTCCTCACTTCCCTATCGCGAACAGCACTGGTACTCACGCTTGACGACGTGCTGGCTCTTGCTGCTCCCCTTCAGATCGGTTCCCGTACGCCTTACAACGCGCCTCCGCGCCCCGCTCCTCCCGGGGCTCCTTCGCCAGTCGCCGGCACGCCGCTGGGCTATCAGTACGTGAATGTGGCGGCTAAGAGCGGACTGAACGTCAAAACAATCTACGGCGGGGAGCACAAAAACAGGTATCTGCTGGAGACTACGGGGTGTGGGGTCGCCTTCTTCGACTTCGATCAAGACGACTGGGTGGATATTTTTCTGGTGAATGGGACCCGTCTCGACGGTTTCCCCAAAGGGCAGGAGCCGATTTCGCGGCTGTTCAAGAACAACCGCGACGGCACCTTCACCGATGTCACACAGCGGAGCGGCCTGGGCCGAACAGGTTGGGGTCAGGGTTGTTGTGTCGGTGATTACAACGGCGACGGCTGGAACGATCTCTTCGTCAGCTATTACGGACAAAACGTGCTCTACCGGAATAACGGCGATGGCACGTTCACCGATGTCACCGCCAAAGCGGGTCTGCTGCAGTCCACAAAACGGTGGAATTCCGGCTGCGCGTTCCTCGATTACGATCGCGACGGCCATCTCGATTTGTTTGTCGCCAACTATATTGATTTCGACATTAAGACTGCTCCGCTGCCGGAAGCCGCGGCGTGTTCGTACAAGGGCATCCAGGTAGCCTGTGGTCCACCCGGCCTGGAGGGCGGGAAGAACATCCTCTATCGCAACAATGGTGATGGCACATTTACCGACGTCAGTGCCAAGGCGGGCATCCTGGATACGGTCGGCACCTACGGTCTGAGCGTTGCGGTAGCCGATCTGGATAACGACGGGTGGCCCGACATCTACGTGGCCAACGATTCGACGGCAGCTACTTTTTATCGCAACCAGCGTGATGGCACATTCAAGGATGAGGCGATCGAAAGCGGAGTTGCCTTCTCACCGGACGGCAAGCCGCAGGCCGGCATGGGAGTCAGTATTGGCGACTTCAACCGCGACGGGCAGCTGGACATTGTTAAAACCAACTTCGCCGGGGACACGGATTCGCTTTATATGAACGCGGGCAACGGAGAGTTCGAGGACCGGACGTACCTGGCGGGTCTGGGTATCAACACGCGCTACCTGGGCTGGGGGGTGGGATTCTTCGATCCCGATAACGACGGATGGCTGGACATCCTGGTCTGCAATGGACATGTATATCCGGAGGTAGAGGGTTCGAGCAACGAAGCGCCTTATGCCGAGCACAAATACCTATACCGGAATTTGCGCAACGGGCAATTCGAAGACGTAAGCGCGCTGGGGGGGCCGGGGATTGTAGAACCAGTACCGGCGCGCGGCTGTGCGTTCGGCGACTATGACAATGATGGTGACGTGGATGTGGTGGTGAATTGCGTCAACGCTCCACCCCAGCTTCTACGCTGCGACGCGAGCGCGCCAGCTGCCAACCGCAACTGGATCAAGCTTCGTTTGGTGGGGGTCAAAAGCAACCGCACCGGGATTGGGGCTCGCATCATTGTTACCGCGGAGAATCTGCCGGGCAAGACGATGCAACAAGTGGAGGAAGTGCGTTCAGGAGGCAGCTATTTTTCGCAAAACGATTTGCGTCTGCATTTCGGTTTGCAGAGCGCGCGTGTGGCTTCCGTCGAAATCATTTGGCCGTCTGGAGTTCGAGATCACTTGAAAGATTTGCCGGCGAACGCTTTGTATGTCGTGCAAGAGGGTGGAAAGGTGTTGAAAACGATGCCAATGCCGGCGGCAAAGCATTAGATCGTTACGGACGCTCCCGCCACCAGGGCTAAAGCCCTGAATCTATAACCGGAACGTTCTGCGCGGGTTTGAAAGCCCGCGCCCCCGAACTAAAAGTCCGGGGCTACACCCCCTTGCAGGATCCTTCGCAACATTCCTAAAGCCGCATTGGCAGGTTTAGACAGCTGTTATGACTACATGCTATGGTTTCGGCCTGCGCGTTGGGAGAAAAACGATGTTCCCAAGAAGATGGTTGCCAGCAATGGCGGCCTGCATAGCCGGGGCGGCAATCTCAACCTGTTCGGCAACCGCTCAGCCTGCGCCTGACTCCACCTGGTGGAAGCACGCGATGATCTACGAGATCTATCCGCGCAGCTTTCAGGACTCAAACGGCGACGGGTTCGGCGACCTGAATGGCATCCGCAGCCGTTTGGACTACCTGCAGCAGCTTGGGGTAGACACCATCTGGATCGCTCCCATGTATCCCTCTCCCCAGGTTGACTTCGGATACGACATCTCTGATTACGAGACGGTAGACCCGACGTACGGTACCCTGGCAGATTTCGAGCAGCTTCAGGCCGCGGCCGAGCAGCACCACATCCGCATTGTGCTCGATATGGTTTTGAACCATACCTCGGACAAGCACAAGTGGTTTATTGAGTCGGCGACCTCGCGAACAAACCCCAAGGCAGATTGGTACGTATGGAACGATGGGGTAGCCGCCAACTCACCGGGCGTAACGGCGTTTCAGAAACGATTCGAACACGATGGCATGGTGCCGCCCAACAACTGGGAATCGGTGTTCGGTGGCTCGGCATGGGAGTGGGTGCCGGCACGAAAACAGTTTTACTACCACAAGTTCTACCGCCAGCAACCTGACCTGAACTGGTCGAACCCTGAGGTCGAGAAGGCCATGTTCGACACCATGCGCTTCTGGCTCGACCGGGGAGTCGCCGGGTTTCGTCTGGACGCTATCCCAACCCTGTTTGAGGACCCCCAACTGCGTAACGAGCCGGAAAAGGGAGGCCTTAACGCGTACGGTGACCCCGTTCTGGACGACATCTATACCAGCAATCTTCCGCGGGTTCACGAAACCATACGCCATATGCGGGCCATGGTGCAGAGCTACCCAGGCGACCGTGTGCTGATCGGCGAAACGTATCTACCGAATACGGCCGAACTGCAGAAGTGGTACGGTGGCGCCGCGCAGGACGAGCTGCAACTACCCATGGATCTGCTGCTCGGCTTCGCGACCGGCACGCACTACACGGCCGACCATTTTCGCAAGTACATAGGCGAGGCGGAGACAGAGCTGGGCGGTGCGCAGCCGCTTTTCGTTTTCGACAATCATGATAACGTTCGCTCCATCGATCGATTCGGCGACGGGGTCCATAATGTCGCGATTGCCAAAGGCATTGCCGCTATCTTGCTTACTACCAAGGCAGCGGCCATGACCTACTACGGGGCGGAGATTGGCATGCCGACTACGCCTCCGAAGCGGCGCGAAGATGTGAAAGATCCGATCGGGATCACCGGCTGGCCGAAGGAAAAAGGCCGTGACGGGGAACGCACCCCGATGCAATGGACTCCCGGGCCACAGGCGGGCTTCTCCACCAATCCTCACACCTGGCTTCCCATTCCGCCGGATTATAAGACGGTCAACGTCGAGGTGGAGAGCGCGAATCCCGATTCACTGTTGAACTGGTACAAGCATCTGATTGCGTTACGACGCGACAACGCTTCGCTTCGCGATGGCGGCTTCGTGATGCTGGGAAAAGACAATCCCAATGTGCTGAGCTACCTTCGTACAGCCGTCAACGGAAGCGAACCGGTCGTGGTTGCCATCAACATGTCGGGGCGGCCGCAACATATATCGCTGGACCTTACCCCTACAGGAGTCTCGGGAACATCGGCTGATACCCTGCTTTCTACAGAAACGACCACCCCCTCTGCAACTTCGCTGAGGGATCTCACGTTAAAACCTTTTGCTGTCTGGATCGCGACCGTCCGATAGCGGGCAGTAGGCCGTCAAGCCCTTCGAACTGGGGGGAGTAGGAGAAGGGCATGAAACAATCCGGACCACGTGGTGCTGCGCCTCTCGTTTTACGATCGCCGCTGCATCGGACGATTTGCGAGCAACTGCGGGCCGCCATTCTTGGACGGCAATATCAGCATGGGGATAAGCTGCCCAGCGAAGCCATGCTTTGCGAACAGTTCCATGCTTCACGCATTACGATTGCAAAGGCTCTCCAGACCTTGCAGCTGGATGGTCTGATAGTCCGCAGGGCTGGGTCGGGTACCTACATCCACCTGCCCACGCCGAACGCCAGCCACCAGTTTGGGCTTCTCATTCCGGAGTTAGGCAGCACAGAAATTTTCGAGCCTATCTGTCAGGGGATCATGCGCTCTCCCCAGGCCAGAACGCACTCTCTGGTTTGGGGTCATGCCATTGCGGACGAGAGCGGCCGTCAGGAAACTGCGGCGGAACTCTGCCGGCAGTTTATTGCGCAAAAGGTTTCCGGAGTTTTCTTTGCTCCGCTCGAATATGCGGACGGAAAGGACCTGTTGAACCAAACCATCGTCGCCGAGCTTCGCCAGGCCAGCATTCCCATCGTTTTGTTGGACCGATGCTACAAGACCTATCCGCAGCGCTCAAATCTCGACCGGGTAGGGATTGACAACCATCGTGCCAGCTTCATGTTGACCGAACATCTTTGGAACCAGGGCGCTCGACGCATTGTGTTCGTGGCCAAGAAGCGCTCCGCTACGACCATCGTGGAGCGCATCTCCGGGTACTACTTTGCGCTGAGAGAATGCAGCTCGAAGTATTCAGGAAACGTTTTCTTTGGAGACGCCGAAGACGCCGAGTTTGTGCAGCAGATCGTGCGCCGGGAAAAGCCTGACGCGGTCGTTTGCGGGAACGATCTTACAGCGGCGCGGCTCATGCGCTCCCTGATTGGACTGGGGGTACGGATCCCGGAGCAGATGCGCCTGGTGGGATTCGACGACGTCAGCTACGCAAAGTTTCTTCCCGTGCCGCTCACCACGATCCACCAGAATTGCCAGCAAATCGGCGAAGCCGCTATCGAGCTCATGCTCGATCGTATGGAGAATCCGGCACGGCCTGGAATCGATCTGCTCGTTCCCTTCGAACTGGTGGTGCGCGAGTCGTGCGGCACGCAAAAAGCGGAGAGCGTGACAGCGAAATAGAGCGTACCACTCAAGAACCACGAAGGTGGTCAGAGAGGGCCCGCAAAACGGGGCGAGATTCATCGAGCGATCTGAGAATCGTATAAACGTAATGGTCGGGCCGTACGAGCGCTGCGACACACTGATGGCGATCAAACCAGTTCGCGACCACGCCATCGCGCTCCGCGAGTCCTCGTCCACCGATGACAACGGCGGTGACCATCGCTTGGTTGAGATCTGGCGCACCCACTTGGCGGCCATCCAGAAACAGCCGCCATCCGTGCCCGACGATATCGTCAAGGAGGGTAGGCCCTTCTGGGGATAAGATCCAGGGCTGGGGAAACAACGTTCCAGTTGCGTTCCCCTCACGCGGGCCAAGGAGGCCGGCTTCGAGCCCCGGTACGATCTCCTGACGGGTGACGGTGGGCGCTGATCCACCACCCTGCTTGAGGAGCGATGCGTCACGCAAACGCGCAGCTTCCGGGTCGCGTTCGCAAATGTGCCGGCCTATCTCTTTGATTCGCGAGGTCAGTGTGTACACGTGGCGGCTTCTCTCTTCGGCATAAGTGTCGAGCAGAGCATCACTCGCCCCTTCGCGGAGTACGGCTTTGAGCTTCCAGGCCAGATTGGTCACATCCCGTATGCCCTGACACATTCCTTGCCCGATAAATGGCGGCTGTTGATGTGCCGCATCTCCGGCGAGGAACACGCTTCCCTTGCGCCACTGGTGTGCCAACAGGGCATGGAATCGATAGCTGCTCGCGCGCCACAGCTTGCCTTGACCCGGTTTCAGCCATGGAGATAGCAGCTCCCACACTTTCTGTTCAGGTTCCATCGCCGCAGGTTCTTCCCCGGGCAGAAGCATGATCTCCCAGCGCCGGTGATTCCCAGGGCCAATAATGTAGGTCACGGGGCGAGCAGGATTGCAAAACTGGGCGGCTGTAGCCGGCAGACTGGCGATTGATTCCTCATCCACCAGTACATCAACCACCATCCACGGTTCATCAAACCCAAGATCATCCAGTTGGACATCGAGACACTGGCGGATGCGGCTGGACGCGCCGTCGCATCCGATCACGTAACGAGCGGTGACGGCTGATTTCGTCCCGTCCTCAGACTGCAGTTCCAGGCTTACATGATCGTGCCCCTGTCGCAGAGTGATTACCTCCTCGCCAAGGCGAACCTCCACGGTGGCGTATTCTGCTGCATGTTTCCGCAATAACTTTTCCACTGGCGGCTGGCTGAAGACCATCGTGGGTAAATAACCCATGGGATAGGGCGGGCGTATAACATCGATCCGGCGGATGAGTTGCCCCTCGACTCCGAAGTGCTCAGAAGCGCCGAAGGGCGCTGTATGCGGCAGGATTTTTTCGACTACGCCCAGATTCTGGAAGATGCGGAGAATCTCGTGGTCAATTGCGACGGCTCTGGGTATATCCCAGATGCGGCGGCTCTTATCGAGAACCAATGTGCGAATGCCCGCCTGGCCAAGCCAGCAAGCGGCTACGGCGCCCGCCGGCCCAAAGCCAATCACGGCAACTTCGTATTGCGGAGTTGTGCTCACATCTTCCATAGTGACGGCTTGCGAAATTGGACCGCCAGTTGAGCATCCTTAACTTTCGCAGATTTCGGCGGAGCTATGCCCCAATGATCGGTTCTGCCTGGAGGCCAGGTCCAATCTTCAGGACCGCGCACCACATAGGAGTCGTCGACCTGCAGGACCTCGGCCGTGTACTCAATGACGATGCCAAAGGGATCAAGAAAATAGGCGAATATGTTGTTCCCCGGGCCATGGCGGCCTACACCCCAGCCAATGGGATAGCCATGATCGATCACTCGCCCCGCGCCCCGCATCACCGACTCCAGATCGGGCATCATGAAGGCGATGTGGTTCAGGCCGTTCACTCCCGAATCCGCCAGAACGACGGCGTGATGATCGTCATTGCAGCGCAGGAAAGCCATCGCCTTGGAGCGATCGGTCAGTTTGAATCCGAGTGCTTCTTCGAAGAAGCGCCTCGTCGAAGCGATGTCGGCGCAGTTCAGATTGACGTGTGAGAGGCGAAACGGAAAGTCCTTTCTGGGTCCGCCTGAGGCATTGACGATGTCACCGTGAAGGAAGCGCAGAACGTAGCCCTCCGGAGTCTCGACCGTGACTGCCGTTCCCCCGCCCGGTTCCTCGACGGGTGCAATATCGTGAATTACAGAACCACCCGCCGCGCTGACGGCTGCGGTGAGCCGCGGCAGATCATCCAGAGAGGAGGTGCGAAAGGTGACGGATAGTACAGCCGCAGCCGGCCCCGGATTCAATACCAGAACGTGAGGATCCCGGCCGGTCGCGCGCAGATAAACCTTGTTATCCTGCCGGGCGGCCACTTCGAGTCCCCAAACGGTGGTGTAGAAGTGTTCCGCCACGATGAGATCGGGGATGGCAATATCCACACTGCATATCTCTACAATCGGTAACTTGCTCATGGAAGAGTCTCATCGGCAATCGGGTTGCGCAAAACACCGAGGCGTTCAATCTGAACTTCCACGATGTCCCCCGGCTTCATCCACAACGGCGGTGTCCGCTTCACTCCCACACCTCCCGGAGTACCGGTGAGGATCACATCACCACTTTCAAGACGGCTGAACGAGGAGCAATACTCCACGATGGTGGGGACGTCGAAGATCATTTGACCCAGGACCGCGTCCTGCACGGTCTCGCCGTTTAGCCGGGTCGTGATCCGAAGGTCACGCAAGTCACCCAACTCATCCGGGGTCATCATCCAGGGTCCGAAACTTCCGGTTTCCGGGAAGTTCTTGCCCGGCGTGAACTGATGGGTGTGGTGCTGCCAGTCGCGGATGCTCCCGTCGTTGTAGCATGCATAGCCTGCCACGTGTTCGAAAGCTTCCCCTTGCGGGATGTAGCGGCCCGGCTGGCCGATGATTACGGCCAGTTCACCCTCAAAATCAAGATCGGTGGACACGCGCGGCCGCACGATAGGCCGCAGATGCGCAGTCTGCGAGTTTGCGAAACGGCCGAAAATTGTCGGGTGGGTTACCACCGCCCGACCCGTCTCCTTACGATGGGTTTCGTAGTTCAGGCCGACACAGAAGATCTTGTCAGGATTGGGGATCACCGGTAGCCAGTCGAGCTCCGCGATCGGGTAAGGGGTGGCGGCCGATTTTGCCGCTTGCGCTTCCGGATAGGCCTGGGCAGCGATCAGCGCCTTAAGGCTGGGATAGCGAGCCCGGAGTGTGTCGCCGATGTCGTACCCCTTCTCATCGTCGATGATGCCCCACGTGGCATTGTCCTTAACGCGAAAACTGGCAAGCTTCATACCGGCTCCTCAGGCGGCAATGGTACTTATGCGTACCAACCGTTGTCAATTGGCTCTAGGCCTCGTAGCCTTTGGCCTTTACAACCCCCTATCCATTTGCTATCGTGAGCCACTTGGTACGCTTCAGTACCGCAGGAAGGTCACTATGATCACCAACAAACTGCCGGGAAGCAAAGCGCCGTACAAACTGGAGGCCGGCGAGGGTATGCGCTATTGCTTCGACACCCAGTTGGCTATCGTGATCGCACGCCCGGAAGATCTCGGACATTCGATGGCCGGCGCGGTCCTGAGCGGCGCCAAGGGCTCGTCTTTCCCGCTGCACCGCCATGCCGCAACCCATGAAGCCTGGTTCATCCTGGACGGCATGGTCTCAGTTGTCCTGGGCAACACTGAGTACACGCTTACCCCGGGCTCTTACGTCAATATCCCCGCAGGCACTGCGCATGGCTTCACCTTCCAGGATCATCGCAGTAAACTCATCGCCTGGACATTCGGGGGAAACGCAAACGAGATGTACGCCGCAATCGGCAGTCCCTATGACGGCACCGTCTATCCGGATCGGGGCCAGGCTGTGGATTGGGGTAGGCTCACCGCGGCGGTCGACACTGAAGTCCTCACCCGCAGTGAGACAAAGCCGGAAGCGGCTCTCAGCGCTTTTCCAGCCGGACGCGAGCCTTTCGTGTTGGGCCCCTGGGAAGGAGAGAGGATGCTGGCTGCTGAACAGCTTTATACCTTTCAGGGAACGCAAGCTCACAGCGACAATTTATTTATCTCGTTGCTGACAGAAGGGCCGATCGGGCCGGAAATCCCGAGACACTTTCACGACACCGTGACCGAGACGTTCTTCTGCTTGCACGGCGCCTTGCAAATGTTCGTCAACGATGGATATCTCACTCTCGAGCCGGGAGACTTCGTTCATATTCCGCCGGGTGCGATCCATTCCTTCAAGCTGTTGCGCAACGACACTCGATTCATCGGCTTCTTGAGCCCTGGCAACTTCGAATCCTTCTTCCGCTATCTTTGCCAGCCGTACGACGGTCACATTTACCCGCTTGTTCCCCCGCCGTTCCGGTTTGATCGCGTGCTCGAGCATATGGGAGAACTTGATCTGCATTTGCTGGGGAGACCGGGTGGTCCCCCGCCCGCAGGTGCTGCTTGAAATCGTTCCGTGGCAGGCCGAAGCTCTACGAGGTTTCGCTGGTCGCGGATCAGGTCTACAGTTACACCGGTGGGAAGCCACGTCTCGCGGACCTCTACCTGCCTAAAACCCCGCAGCAAAAGGTCCCCGTAGTCGTTTGGCTGCACGGTGGGGGGTGGCGGTTCGGAGACCGGCACATGGCACCGGACCTGTCGCGGTTCTTCGCAGAGCGGGGTTTCGCGATGGTAAGCATCGATTATCGGCTCAGCGACGAGGCTGTCTTCCCCGCCCCGATCGAAGATGTGAAAACTACCATTCGCTGGATACGCTCTGTTGCGGATACGTTTGAGCTCGATAGTGACCATGTCGGCCTATGGGGATCATCCGCCGGCGGGCATCTTGCAGCATGTGCGGCACTCTCTCCACCCGAACAGTTTCAAGGGAGTGAGCACCTCGGCTTTTCGAGCACAGTGCAAGCGGTGGTAGACAGCTATGGTCCGGTGGATTTTTCCTTGATCGATAAGGAGCGCGACCAGTTCACGCCGGCTGCGGTGGATGTCGAGGGAATTGTCGTCCCTGACCTGCTCCCGGCCGGACACCCCGAATCGTTCGAGTCACGCTTTCTTGGTGTTCCAGTTCACAGCTCCTCAGCGCCGGTGAAGCTGGCAAACCCGGTCACGTATGTACAGAGGGGCGCTCCCCCGTTTCTGATACTGCATGGATTGTCCGACCGCCTGATTCCCTGGCCGCAGAGCCGCCTTCTCTTCGAAGCTTTGCAGGCAGCTGAAAATGAGGTGACCATGTTGACATTCGAACGTCTGGGTCACGGGTTCTTCAACAACTCCAAGCTTGACTTCGTCGATCCAGGCACAGTCACCATGTTCCGAAGTTTGGCCAGCAAAGCCTTCGACTGTGGTGCAAGGGTGGATAGGATCGGATTTGGTTTCGATTTAGTTGAAGACTTTCTGCGCACGCATCTGGTCAAGTAAGCCTTAGAAGTAGCAGCTGCCTTGCTCACACGAGATAGACATGCTAAAAGGGACATCCCTAGGAGGATCAATGCAAGAGGAGATGTACTTCGAAGACTTTCATCCTGGCCAGAAGTTCGATTCGCTTAGAAATTACCGCGTGACAGCACGAGAGATCATCAGTTTCGGCGAGAGTTACGATCCCCAGCCGTTCCACATCGATGAGGGGGCAGGCGAGAACTCCTTCTTCAGCGGTCTTTGCGCTTCTGGATGGCTGACTGCCGCGATCGTCATGCGCCTTCGAGTGGAATCGATCAATGTAAAGGGTGGAATGATCGGGGCCGGCGTCGACGAAATACGCTGGACTCATCCTGTGCGTCCTGAGGACAAACTCCGCACCGAGTCGGAAGTGCTGGAAGTTCGCCGCTCAGTAAGCCGCCCGGGGTACGGTATTATTCGCTCGCGCACGACGGTATACAACCAGCGTAACGTTGTCGTCATGAAATCAATCGTGAATTGGCTTGCACCTCTCAGGAACACTTGAATTCTCTGCTTCAGCCCCAGACCTCACGAGCACTATCGACCACGAGCTTTAGCTTGGCCCATTGTTGCTCTTCAGTGAGAAGGTTGCCCTCCATGGTGGAGGCAAACCCGCACTGTGGGCTTAGCGCCAATTGTTCCAGCGGAACCCACTTCGCCGCCTCGTCGATACGTCTGAGCAAATCCTCCTTGCGCTCCAGGGCAGCATGTTTTGTGCTTACCAGCCCCAGCACAACAGTCTTGCCTTTGGGAACGAAACGCAGCGGCTCGAACGTACCCGAGCGCTCGTCGTCGTATTCCAGCAGGAGCCGGTCCACCGCGAGTTCATGGAACAAGCGTTCCGCGATGGCGTCATAGCCGCCCTCTGCGTACCAATGACTGCGATTGTTGCCCCGGCAGAGGTGAATGGCCAAGGTAACGCCGGCATGCCGCGCGGCAGCAAAGCAGGCATTGTCGGCATCCAGAGAGGCGGTGAGCATCTCCGCAGGATCAACGCGAAGCTCTTTCTCCATCCATGCAGTCCACTTCGGGTCCAGGTAATAGCTGTATCGTGGCGCGTCGATTTGCAAATAGGAGATGCCGCTAGCGGCTAACGTTCGCAGATCCTCCACCATAAGCGCCGTGATCGCAGTGAGCAGGGCGTAAGGATCGCCATATACGGCATCGGTGATGCCGTACTTGAACGAGATGGCCGGAAATTGGGTCGCACTGGGCAAGGTAATCTTGATCGGACCGGGCGCGTGTTCCCGCAGAAAGGGTAGTTCGCGTCCAGTGAAGGGCTGCCTCTGCTTGAGTGTCGAGGTGACGATACCAGTAATGCTGCTGACAGCAGCCGGCTGAGGAGCCGCCTTTGCATCGTCGGTCCAACTGCGCTGTACCGCATCACCCAAATCGAATCCCTCGACCGCCTCGGTGATGTCGCTCATGAAGTTGGTACGACGAAGTTCGCCGTCGGTGAAGATTTCGAACCCAAGGTCTTTCTGCCGTTGAAGAATGCGAAGGATTTGCCGGTCTTCCAGCGCGTGAATCTCCTCTGGAGAAATATGCGAGCGCCGCGCATCCAGCAGCTCTGCGGGGCGGAGAAGACTCCCCACGTGATCGGCGCGAAAGGACAAGGACATGACTGGCTCCTTCTGAGTTCAGATCAATATGTTGCGGAGTGCGCGTGCCCCTTCCTGCAGCACGGGCAAACAATGGCGTATGAGCGTCGCACGATCGACACGTGACACATGAGTTCCTACGTTGATTGCCGCAACAACCCGGTTGCTGCGAGTAGAAACAGGGACTGCGATGGATCGTAAACCAGCCTCCAATTCTTCATCGACAACGGCGTACCCCAGCTTCCGCACGTCGAAGACAGCTTTCTTCAGCTGGGGAATTCGGGTGATGGTTTTGGGGGTGTATGCCCGCGGCTTCAACTCGCGAAGATACGAGTCAAGATCGGGATCAGGCAAGGCTGCAAGCAGCACCCGACCCATCGAGGTACAGAATGCGGGCAAGCGGCTGCCAACGGAGAGACCCGCGGCAAGCACGCGGCTGGCCGCTGATCGCGCAACATACACAATCTCCCCCGCATCGAGCATGCTCATCGAAGACGATTCGTGCAGTTGCTCCGTGATGCGCTCGAGCACCGGACGGGCCGCTTCGACAACCGACGAGGAGGAGAGATAAGAGAAGCCGAGGCGCAACACCTGCGTCTTAAGGCGATAGACCTGTCGAGAGCGCTCCACATAGCCGAGCAACTCCAGGGTCAACAAAAGGCGGCGGATCGATGCCCGCGAAAGGCCGGTCGACCGGGATATCTCGATGATGCTCCGGCCCTCGTGATGACCTTCAAAGCTCTCGATCACCCGCAGCCCTCTCGCGAGCGAAAGAACGAAGTCAGGGTTCCCCGCCTGCGCAGCAAGCTCGTCGTGCGGAGTGGCTTGTGCCAGAGAGGGTGCGGATTTAGTTGCCCTCATGCTGCGTGTTCCCGTAACGTGGGCGATTATCGCACATCTTGTACAATCCTGCACACTGCGTAATAATGCCGGGGTCGTTCGATGGAGTTCCAATGGCAGAGTGGGTCACTTTGGCGGAAGCGATTGCAGCCAACGTGCACGACGGCGCCACCGTCGCCCTGGAGGGGTTCACCCACCTCATCCCCTTTGCGGCCGGCCATGAGATCATCCGCCAGCAGCGTCGTAATTTGTCCCTTGTACGGATGACGCCGGACCTTATCTACGACCAGTTGATCGGCGCCGGGTGCGCCGCGAAACTTACGTTTTCCTGGGGTGGCAATCCCGGCGTCGGATCCTTGCACCGCTTTCGCGACGCAGTGGAGAATAGCTGGCCCAGGCCGCTCGAGATCGAGGAACGCAGCCACAGCGATTTAGCAAACGCGTACGTTGCGGGAGCGGCCAATTTGCCGTTCGCGGTTCTGCGCGGATATACAGGTTCTGACTTGCCGCGCGTGAACGATAAGATACGCACTGTGACCTGCCCTTTTACAGGTGAGGTGCTTGCAGCGACTCCTTCCGTGCGCCCCGATGTTACCGTGATTCATGCTCAGAAAGCCGATTGGAAAGGGAATGTTCTCTTGTGGGGCATCCTCGGCGTGCAGAAAGAAGCCGCGCTCGCAGCAAAGCGCACAATTGTCACCGTAGAGGAGCGCGTCCGTGAACTCGATGCTCCTCCCAATGCCTGCATCCTACCTGGTTGGGTAGTGACCGCGGTCTGCGAGGTGCCGCGCGGCGCGACTCCCTCGTATGCACACGGGTACTACGATCGCGATAACGTATTTTATCGAGCATGGGATCAGATCTCGCGCGATCGAGATTGCTTCAACGCATGGATCAAAGAGAACATCCTTGAAACAGCAGACTTCACCGAGTATCTGCAGGCGGTGTCGCAGTGAGCGTTGCCTGCACGTCTGACGAGATGATGACCGTTGCAGCGGCGCGCATGCTGCGTAATGGTACGGTGTGCTTTGTCGGTATTGGACTTCCGTCGACGGCCGCCAACCTGGCGCGGCTGACACATGCTCCCGACGCAGTACTGGTGTACGAGTCCGGGCCGATCGGAGCAAAGCCGCCGGTGCTACCGCTGTCGATTGGGGATGGCAACCTGGCGGAAACGGCAGATACCGTGGTGTCGACTCCGGAGATCTTCCGCTATTGGCTGCAGGGCGGGCGCATCGATGTGGGCTTTCTGGGTGCTGCGCAGGTGGACCGGTTTGCGAATATCAACACCACCGTTGTGGGTTCGTACAAGAATCCAAAGGTGCGCCTGCCGGGAGCAGGCGGAGCACCAGAGATCAGTTCCTCTGCCAAGGAAGTGCTGATCGTCGTCAAACAGACGAAACGCACGTTCGTCGACAAACTCGACTTTGTCACCTCGGTGGGTTTTCTTACCGGAGGCAACTCAAGAGAGTTGGCCGGGCTTCCGGGAAACGGCCCGGCGGCAGTGATTACGGATTTGTGTATCCTCCGCCCCCATCCGGTGTCGCGCGAACTGGAGGTGACGAGCGTCCACCCAGGAGTGGACCGGGAGTCGATCTCGAAGAGCACGGGTTGGGAGCTCCGTTTTGCAGAGAGCTGCAGTGAAACAGCGGCACCCAATTCTGTGGAGCTCGAAACATTGCGCGACCTCAAGGAACGAACTGCCGCGGCGCACGGCGTAGAGGGAGACGCCGTATGAAGGCCGTCTTCATTTGCGATGCGGTGCGGACGCCCATAGGGCGATATGGTGGCGCGCTCGCACAGGTGCGTACCGATGACCTGGCGGCCGCCCCCATCCGCGAACTCGTAAGGCGCAGTCCGGGGGTGGACTGGAGTGCGGTGGACGAAGTGATGCTCGGTTGCGCAAACCAGGCTGGAGAAGATAATCGCAACGTGGCGCGGATGGCTCTGCTGCTCTCCGGTCTTCCCGAAACCGTTCCGGGAACCACAATCAATCGCCTCTGCGGTTCGGGCATGGACGCAGTCGGGACCGCGGCGCGCGCGATTGCCGGCGGCGAGGCGGAACTTGTCATTGCGGGTGGTGTGGAGTCAATGTCACGGGCGCCTTTCGTGATGGGGAAGGCGGCGGCCGCCTTCGATCGTTCCGCGGAAATCTACGACACGACGATCGGGTGGCGGTTTGTGAATCCCAGGATGCGCGAACTGTATGGAACCGACTCTATGCCGGAAACCGGCGAGAACGTTGCCCGCGATTGCGGTGTGGAACGCGTCGCACAGGATGCGTTCGCATGGCGAAGCCAGGTGCGCGCAGCTCGCGCGATGGAGAGTGGATTCTTTGCCGAGGAAATTGTTCCCGTGGAGATTGCCGGGAAAGATAAGACCATCGTGGCGCGTGATGAGCATCCCCGGCCGGATACAACTCCGGAGAAGCTTGCTACGCTGAAACCACTGTTCCCCGGAGGCACAGTGACGGCAGGCAATGCCTCAGGTGTCAACGATGGAGCGGCCGCGCTGATCATTGCTTCTGAAGACGCGGTCGCACGTCACAGCCTGCGCCCGCGCGCACGGGTCCTGGGAATGGCAACCGCAGGAGTTGCACCGCGGGTGATGGGTATTGGACCGGTGCCGGCGACCCAAAAGCTGCTGGCGCGCACGAAAAACAAGATCAGCGACTTCGATTGGATTCAGCTCAATGAAGCATTCGCCAGCCAATCGCTCGCTTGCCTGAGGCAGTTGGGCTTGCCCGACGACGCTGAGCATGTGAACGCAACCGGAGGGGCTATCGCGCTCGGCCATCCTCTCGGGATGAGCGGCGCCCGGCTGGTGCTTACAGCGGTACACCAGTTGGAGAAGTCTGGCGGGAAGCTCGCTTTGGCTACCATGTGTATCGGAGTGGGCCAGGGCATTGCGCTGGCGATGGAACGCGTTTGAGGAGGAACCTTGATTGACCTGCGCACAGTAGCAGCCGCAATACCCGGCACGCAGCCTGACTTTCACTTCCCGCCGTACTTGTCATCCATTGCGCGTTCGCCACGCATGCCGTTGATCCTCCTTCCCGAGACGCAAACGGAAAAAACAGGACCAGTCTTCGGGCACGGTTTGATTCGCCAGCACGATCATGATCTGACCGCGCAGCACGATGGCGAGCCGCTCGGAGAACGCATCTTTGTGCATGGCCGTGTGCTTGACGAAGACGGGCGGCCGGTGCGCGGCGCTCTGGTCGAAGTGTGGCAGGCAAATGCGGCGGGCCGTTATCTGCACAAGGTGGACAATCATGACGCGCCGCTCGATCCGAACTTTTCGGGTGCGGGCCGGATGATTACCGATGAAGACGGCCGCTACTGCTTCAAGACCATCAAGCCAGGAGCGTATCCCTGGGGAAATCACCACAACGCGTGGCGGCCTGCGCATATTCACTTCTCGCTTTTCGGAGCTGGGATCCTGTCGCGCCTGGTGACGCAGATGTATTTCCCGGGCGACCCGTTGCAGCCGTTGGACCCCATCTTCAACAGCATTCCGGATGAGGAGGCGCGCCACCGGATGATCTCGCGCCTCGATATGGATCGCTCGGAACCGAATTACGCCCTCGCCTACGCCTGGGACATCGTGCTGCGCGGCCGCAGCGATACTCCTTTCGAGGAGGCCAGGAGATGACGGAGGATAGCAGGCTGATCCCAGCCGGTTCGCAGACCGTGGGACCGTTCTTTCGCATCGGGCTCGAGTATCTGATCCGATCGGGCTCCGGCACTCGAAGCGCATATAGCCGGAAGAATTGAAATTCACGGGCGAGTGCTGGACCGGGATGGAACTCCAGTGCCGGATGCGGTGCTTGAGTTCTGGGCGCCACGCCTCACGGTTTCCACACCGGACCAGGATCAATATCCTTCCGGGTTTCGGCGCACAGCAACGGATATCAACGGCAGCTTTGCGGTAATGGCTTTGAGGCCGGCAGCGGTACCACTGGACGATGGACGGATGCAGGCTCCTCATATGCTGGTGCTGGTGTTTGCCCGCGGCCTGCTTCGCCATCTGCTCACCCGTGTGTACTTCGAGAACGAGCCCGGCAATACGGCCGATATAGTGCTGCAGGAAATTCCAGCAGAGCGTCGAGCCACCCTCATCGCTCGACTCGAGAATCCTCAGATAAATTCATATCAATGGGACGTCCATCTGCAGGGACAGAACGAGACCGTGTTCTTCGCATGGTAGAAGAGATGCTTCCCCAATGAGCAACGGCCTGAACTCGTTTCTCTTTTCCACGCCGGAGATGACTCGCGTTTTTTCTCACCAGGGGCAACTTCGCGCCATGATGCGATTCGAATGGGCTCTCACCTGCGCGCTCGAGAAGCACGGCCTCGCCGAGGCCGGTTCGAACAAGATGCTGGAATCCCTGCTTGACGCGGGATTCGTGGACACAGCGCTTCTCGTACAAGACGCGCGGGCGGTGGGGAATATCGCCATACCGTTTGTCAAGCAACTTACAGCCCAAGTGCAAGCACACAGCGAAGGAGCCGCGCGCTCCATTCATTTGGGCGCAACCAGCCAGGATGTTCTCGATTCGGCGCTGGTTCTGCAAATTCGGGAGGCCGTCCAGCTACTCGATGTGGCGATCGATCAGCTTGAAGCGGCCCTGATCCATCAGGTGCGGGCGCACCGGCATACCGTGCTGATGGGCAGAACATGGCTGCAGGCAGGGCCACCGACAACACTGGGCCTAAAGCTGGCTGGCTCGCTTGCCGCGCTTCGCCGGGATCGCGACCGCATACGTTCGGCAGCCGCAAGAACGCTGGTTGTCGAGTTCGGAGGCGCGGTGGGCACATTGGCCGCGCTGGGAACGACCGGCGGAGCGGTGTCTGCGGAACTGGCACGCATCCTTCATTTGAAGGAACCCCCACTGCCCTGGCACACGCATCGTGACAACCTGGTTGAAATGGTGCAGGTGCTCGCGATTTTGACAGGAACATTGGCAAAGTTCGCCAGAGACGTTGCTCTCCTGATGCAATCCGAAGTAAGTGAAGCCGCAGAGGAGACCAGCGAGGGACGCGGCGGCTCTTCCACCATGCCTCACAAACATAACCCGGTGGCTTGTGCCGCAGTTATTGCGACGAATGCCAGGATGCCGGGACTTTCTGTCACCATGCTGCACGCGATGTCGCAGGAGCACGAGCGCGGTCTTGGGCTATGGCAGGCGGAATGGGACACGGTGCCCGAAGCATTCAGGCTGACTGCAGCGGCGCTGGCCTATTCGATCGAGATCGCGCAAGGGTTGCAGGTGGATGCCGCGCGGATGATGACAAACCTCGATAGTCTGCTCGGCTTACCCCTTTCGGAGGCAGTGAACGCTGCTCTCGCGCCAAAGGTGGGGAGATCGACAGCGCACGATCTTCTGCGCACGGCGACCGAGCGCGCCGCGGCGGAGAAACGGAACCTCGCCGATATTCTGAAGCAACTGCCGCAAGTCACCGCGCACTTGAGCGATGTGGAGATCGATCGGCTCCTTGACCCTCGCGCTTACCTTGGAAGCGCGCAGCGATTCATATCACGAGTTCTGGGGGAAGCAGATGCCTACGCTTGAGAAGGGCGATGTGCGTCTCCACTATGAACAGGGCGGTGCGGCGAACGGTCCGGTGCTGGTGCTCGCGAACTCGCTTGGGTCGAACCTGCACATGTGGGACAAGGTTCTGCCTTCGCTCGAAAAGAATTTTCGGATTCTACGCTACGACACGCGAGGTCACGGCAAAAGCAGCGTTCCGCCGCCTCCCTACTCGATCGAACAACTGGGCAACGATCTGCTGTTGCTCATGGATCATCTCTCGATCGACCGCGCGCACCTGTGTGGGCTTTCGCTGGGTGGCCTGGTTTCGATATGGCTCGGAGTCCATGCCCCGGAGCGGTTTGAGCGGTTGATCTTTGCCAATACGGCGGCCCGCATCGGTACCCGCGATGGGTGGGAGCAAAGAATCGCGATGGTGCAGAGTTCGGGTATGGAGGCGTTGGCCCTGCAAACCGTGGAGCGTTGGTTGACGCCTGCTTATCGCGAGCAGCACCCAGAGGAGATGGAGACCATCCGCCAGATGCTTGCCGCTACGAATCCTGCGGGATATTGCGGCTGTTGCGCCGCTCTCCGTGACACCGACCTAAGAGGCGAAGTCGCCGCTATCGAGGCGCCTTGCCTGTTGATTACGGGAACTCATGATCCAGCGACGCCTCCCTCGGATGGACAGGCGATACACTCCGCGCTGCGAAATTCCAGTTTCGTGGAATTTGATTCAGCACATCTCTCCGCGTGGGAGAAAGCGGAAGAGTTTGCCGGTGCAGTGCTTGCATTTCTTCGAACCTAGGAGCGCTTGATGGACGAGAATGAACGCCACGAGGCAGGAATGCGCACACGGCGCAGCGTGCTGGGAGATGAGCATGTGAAGCGCGCCGAAGCAGCAAAGAATGATTTCGATGCGGATTTCCAGGACCTTATCACACGCTATGCGTGGGGAGAAATCTGGGCGCGGCCAGGCCTGCCGCTGCATACGCGAAGCTTGCTCACGATCGGATTGATGGTGGCGCTGAATCGGGGCGAAGAACTGCGGCTCCATCTTCGTGCAGCCGCCAACAATGGGGTGACCGCCGCGGAGATCCGAGAGGTGCTGCTGCATTGCGCCATTTATTGCGGCGTTCCCGCAGCAAACGCAGCCTTCCATGCAGCGAAGGAAGTACTCGATCAGGAAAACGATGGGCCGCTTTGAGACTCAGGTCGGAATCGTGGGAGCGGGGCCTGCGGGCCTGATGCTTTCGCACCTGCTCCACCTCAATGGCATCAGCTCCATCGTTCTCGAAGCTAGGTCCCGCGTTTATTGCGAGGAACGAATTCGGGCCGGGGTGCTCGAACATACCAGCGTTCAAATGCTGCGCGACTCGGGCGCTGGCGACCGTCTCGATCGCGAAGGTCTGCGCCACGACGGCATCGACCTGGGATTGAATGGCGTGCTGCATCGAATCCCCTTCGTAGAACTCACGGGTAAGCACGTGACCGTCTATGGACAGCACGAGGTGGTGAAGGACCTGATCGCCCTTCGTTTGGCAGACGGAGGGGATGTGCGTTTCGAGTGCGGCGAAGTGTCGCTTAACAATATTGATGGGAGCCGGCCTTCGATCAGTGTGGTTAAGAACGGAAATGCGGATGAGATTCAGTGTGACTATATCGCAGGTTGCGATGGCTTTCATGGAATCTCACGTTCGTCGTTTCCGAACGGTTCGCTCACTTTCTACGAGCGCACTTATCCCTTTGCGTGGCTCGGGATTCTGGCCGAAGCAGCGCCATCTCGCGACGAACTTGTATATATGCAGCATGACCGTGGCTTCGCTCTCTACAGCATGCGCTCACCGCGCATAACGCGGCTCTATCTGCAATGCCGTCCCGACGAGGACATCGCCCAATGGAGCGACGATCGTATCTGGAGTGAGTTGCTCACCAGGCTGAGCTGCCAGGATGGATGGCAACCAACACAGGGCAAAATTCTTCAGAAAGGCGTGACCGGCATGCGCAGCTTTGTCGCCGAGCCGCTGCAGTTCGGTCGTCTCTTCCTGGCCGGCGACGCGGCGCACATTGTGCCGCCGACGGGCGCGAAAGGTATGAACCTGGCCTTCGCCGATGTGCATTACCTTGCCGAGGCACTGCACGCGTTCTACCACCGCAATGATGACAACGCACTGAAAGGGTACTCGGCGAAGTGCCTCAAGAGAATCTGGAAGGCTCAACGTTTCTCATGGTGGATGACTACTTTACTGCATCGCTTTGAGAACGAGCCGGCCTTTGATTACAAGCGGCAGCAAGCCGAATTGCAATACGTGGCTAGTTCCCGGGCGGCGGCAACATCCCTCGCAGAAAACTATGTGGGTCTTCCGTTCGAAGAGACATAAGCCGCCGGTTCTGACACTGCCAGTTGGACGTCATAATCCTGCATCCAGTCATTCACTGCGAGCACGCCGTCCATCTGGCTCCGTTCGCTCCCAAGGCTTACTTGAGTCAACGGTTTGTCAAGAAGACTCCTCAACGCGGTTTCATCGAAGATAGCCTTCATAGGCGCTGAGTTGTCGCCAAGGAGCGTGGAGAGTTTCATCCGAAGCGCGCGCTCATAACCAGGATCTTGTGTGGATGGGTATGGGCTCTTGCGGCGCTGCAAAATTGAGTCGGGAAGCAGACCGCTGGCCGCTGCTCGCAGCAAACTCTTCTCCCGGCCATCGAACGTTTTCATGGACCATGGAGTATTGAAGACATATTCCACGAGTTCGTGATCGCAGAATGGTACACGTACCTCGAGTCCTACAGCCATGCTCATCCGGTCCTTGCGGTCCAGTAAAATGGGGAGAAACCGGGAAAGGTTCAAGTAAGAGATTTCTCTCATGCGCTTCTGCAGGCCCGTCTCGCCGTCGAGGCTGGGAGTATCACGAATGGCCTGGCTATAGCAGTCTTTCCGGTATTCGTCCAAATGAAGCTCTCGAGCAACGTCTTCGTAGACCAGAGGAGCCAGGGCTGGAAGCATGGCATTCCAAGGGAAGTCTTCCGACTGAACCATCGCCGGGTCGTGGAACCAGCGATACCCCCCGAACACTTCGTCAGCAGATTCCCCAGACAGCGCTACGGTTGAATCTTTGCGAATCTCCTCAAAGAGCAAGTAGAGAGAGGGAAACATGTCTCCCCCGGCAGGCCATCCACAGTCCAGAGCACTCATAACGGCGCGCCGAGTGTTCTCGTCCTTCAGCCGGCCGCTATTGAGCATGACCTCCGTATGATCGGTCTTGAGTTGGGCTACGAAATCCCTTACGAAGGGGGTGTCAGGCAAATCCCGGCCAAAGTCCTGGACAAAAGGCGCCGCATTGTCGGAGAAATCTACAGAAAACGAGCGGACGCTTTCCTTACTGCGGGATAGCAGCGTTCTGTTGGCGAGCGCGGTGACGAGTGAAGAGTCCAGGCCGCCGGATAACAGACTGCACAATGGAACGTCGGACACAGTCTGCTGCTGCACGACCTCATCCAGACGTGTGCGGATTTTCTGGATCGTAACCCTGAGGCTGTCCTTGTGTTCCCTGGCTTCGAGCGCCCAGTATTTCCTCTTTGCCAGTCCTTCCGTGCTGACGCGGATGACGTAACCTGGTGGTACCTCGTACATGTCCTCGTACATTGCTTCTCCCGGCACGGGGGTATTGGTAAGAAGCCTCTGCAGACCCTTGATTCCGACCCTTGCCGGTATGTCGGGATGGGCAAGGATCGCTTTGGGCTCCGAACCGAAGAGGACCCCCGAATCCGTCGGTTGATAGAACAACGGCTTCACTCCCAGGCGGTCGCGAACGAGGAAAAGGCAGCGCTCGCGGACGTCCCAAATCGCGAAGGCGAAGATCCCGACCAGCTTTTCGGCGACCTTGTCTCCCCACTCGAGGTAGCCACGCAGAACAACCTCAGTGTCGCTTCTGGATTTGAAACGATGACCATAGCTTTTGAGCTCGTCGCGGAGCTCAACAAAATTGTAGACTTCACCACTGTAAGTCAGGCAGGCGACCGTTTCGTTATTTTCGATCGCTTCCATTGGCTGCTTACCACCGACAAGGTCAATGACAGAGAGACGCCGGTGACCGAGTGCGGCGGGGCCGTTGATCCACACACCGCCGGCGTCGGGGCCACGAAGCGCCATTGTTTCAGTCATCATCTCGACGGTAAATCTTTCGGCCTCGAGATTGCGATCGTAATCGATCCATCCTGCTATTCCACACATCGTTAGCTCCTCCAGCTGGCATGCCATCCGTGACGTACAAGCTGCAAATGAGAGTCGCGGCCTTCGCTTAACAGATCACTTACGATTGCTATCTCTGGTAAGGCGACTACCCAGTGTTCGGTTCTCATTGCAACCGCGTATCAATAGAAGAACAAATCCGGTGGGATTCTATTCCCGGCGCTGTCAGAGCTTCGCCTCTCCGCAACAGAGCGCCTCGGTCACTTGCCAGTTGCTCCGCGAGAACGGCGCCAGGCGCTGGAATCAGAGCCTTTCATGTCGCGAGGCCTTGAGGAATTTGCCTGTGGGTGAGCGCGACGACACTGCGGGGCGGTTGCCTCCGCTGCATTTTTGCCACGCTCTTTGTAAAGCTGTGGTCAGCTTAGAGAACGTATCGTGACGCTTCTTGGGACGAGGAATTTTTGGTCCGTCTGCTTTCTTGACAGACCCCTCCAGGAGAGCGGCAACGAACTCTGGACCTAGACAAGGAAACAAGGCAAGTCCTCCACCGATGTGATTTTGTAGCGCTCGTGCACAAAACACATCGTTTGAAGGTTTATTCCGCGCGTTTCAACTCACTTGTCGGGGAATAGCAGGCGAAGCCCGGTGTTCTTATCTCCGAGATCTGCTTTACACGGAAACGTCAGGATTTCAAACTCCGACCCCTCGCCTAGGAGTGTGATTCCGTCTATTTGGCCCCAACATCTGTTGGCCGCGACACAAGAATGGCGAGACTTCAACACAAAGGAGACTTGCACAATGAAGACCCTTGTACGCATCGTTGTTTACATCGCCCTGGCACTCTCGATTGGCGCGGCCGCTTTGGCGCAGCACGGATCGCTAAAGTGACCACACAAGAGGACCGCTGAACCGCAGTTCGCTCCAATGCGCTTCCCCGGATTTCAGACGTTGGGTGGGTGGTCCAGGTCTCGTCCGCAACATTTTCTTCTTCTTTGCCAGAAGGAAGGTCAGCTATTCAGTTCGCAATGCCTCCATCGGGTCAATGCGTGAGGCTCGTCGCGCTGGAGCGTAGGCGGCCACCAATGCGACGGCGCAGAGGAGAAACGTTACACCCGAAAAGACCGCCGGGTTCGTCGGAGTTGTACCAAATAGGAGGGCCTCGATCCACTTGCTTAATGCAAAAGAGCCGACCATTCCCAGTGCCACACCGGCAAGAGCGAGCCGCAGTGTTTTTGTGAGAACGTCTCGCTGCACGAGCCCGGAACTCGCTCCCAAGGCCATACGCATGCCAATCTCTTTGGTGCGCTCATTTACCGAATAAGAAATCAACGCGTAAATCCCGAGCGACGCAAGCAACAGCGCAAACGCCGCAAATCCACCGAGTAGTATTACCAGAAAGCGGCGGGGCGAGATGTCTTTGTCAACCAACTCCTGCAGCGTTTGAAAATCCTTGACTGGGAGATTTGGATCGACCGGTCGCAGCACCGCTCGGATACCCGCCGCCAAACTGTCCGGCGGAAGTACGGTTCGCACCACAAGCTCCATCGCCGCGTAGTCCCCGGTTTGACGCATCGGCAGATACATTTCTGACCCGCCCGATCGCTCCGGTCCTCCGTGGTGAACGTCACCAACCACACCGACGACACGCCGTCCCCCATCCTGCGTCATCATTTGTCCGATAGGGTCTTGCCCGGGCCAAAGAGTGCGAGCCAATGTTTCATTCACGACCACTACGAGCTCTTTCGACGCTCGATCGCTCTCCGTCAATTCCCTTCCCGACTTCAACGGGATTCCCAGGGCTTCGAAATATCCATCGCTCACCACACGAATAAAGGCCTCCGGATACTGGTTCTTTTCGTAAACCTGCCCTTTGCCTGAAATCTGCCAGGACCGGTCTCCCCCGAGCGGAAGCACATCGGTGATCCCGGCGGCTGTGATTCCGGGGACTGATCGCGCGCGATGCAACACATCGTCGATAAATGAGTTCTGTTGCTCGAGACTGGAAACGCGAAAACTAGGGTCGATCCTCAACGCGGCTGCGCGCTCAGGTTGAAATCCCAGATTCACGTCCAGGACACGCAGAAAACTCTGGATAAGCAGAGCCGCGCCGACGAGCAACAGGCAGGCGAGGGCGAACTGGGAGACCGCCAGTCCGTCGCGGAACCAGCCATGACGGCGACTGCCATTCCAGCCGCGGCCCGCGTCTTGCAGCCCTTCACGAAGCTTGCTCGCCAGAACCTGTAGCGCGGGCGCCAGACCAAAGAGCACGCCGGTAGCCACTGTCGCCAGCAAGGTGAATACCAACGTGGTCCGATCGACTCGAACACTTTCGAGAAGAGGAAGGTTAAATGCATTCAGGTGTGCCAGCTCGCGCGTTCCCGCCACGGCGAGAAGGAGGCCCAGCGCGGCGCCGCAACACGATAGGGTTACGCTTTCGGTGAGCACCTGTCGCAGCAGCCTAAAACGCCCGGCTCCTAACGCCGCTCGTATCGCCATTTCCTTTTGTCGCGTCGCCATGCGCGCCATTTGCAGATGGGAAAGATTCGCGCACACAATCAACATCACCACACCCACAGCGCACATCAGGACCACGAGAGCTGGACGCACTTGCCCGCTCACGTGCTCATCCAGCGGAACCAGCCTGGGTTGGACCGGATTCCTCTCCGGATGTTGGCCGTTGAGTTGTTTCGCCAGGACGTTTAACTCGGCCTGCGCACCGCCGATGGTAGCGCCAGGCTTTAGCCTTCCGACGATCGACATCGTGTTTCCGTGAGGCTTTGTATCATCCGTGAGCGGCCAGGGAATAAAGGCGTCGATCGGCGTACCGGGAGCAAAGATGCTGGCGAAGTCGAACGATGCGGGCAGCACCCCGATTACGGTCACCGGCTGATCGTTCAACGTCAGCTTCTTACCGACCACGGTTGGGTCGGAGGCAAACCGCCGGCGCCAAAAGCTGTTGCTCAATAGCATGGCAGTTGGTGCGGAAAACTTCCCCTGGCACTCCTCCCTGGTAAACGATCTTCCAATAGCAGGTTCCACTCCCAGTAACGAGAAGAGATTCTGAGTCACTGGAACGCTGGTAAGACGCTCCGGCTCGCCGGTCCCTGTCAATTCCGAATCGCCCGCGCGGTAGTACCCGGACCAGCCAGCCAAATCGGAGAATGACTGGTTCTGGCCGCGGAGGTCTGAAAATTGTTCGGCCTGGGTGCTGTAGTTTTCCCCGTTTGAAATAAATACCAGTTGTCCCGGATCGCGGAATGGGAGCGGACGCAAAAGCAGCGCGTTGACCACGCTGAATATCGTCGAAGCGCCGCCGATACCGAGGCCGACAATGAGAATGGCAAATACAGTGGAACCGGCATTGCGACGCATTCCACGAAATCCGTAGCCCAAATCGCGCAGGAGGGATTCGACCCAGACCCATGACCAGGCCGCGCGGGTCTGCTCACGAATGAGCGTCGTATTGCCAAAGGCACGCCGCGCCGCATAGCGAGCTTCTTCTGCAGAAAGCCCATGTTCCCGCTGTTCTTCCTCTTCCAGTTCAATGTCAGCCTGGAGTTCCCGCGCCAGGTCTGCATCTCGCTTCCTGATCTGCCACCATCGCATATCAGCTCTCCTCGGCGGCGGGCCACATCACGCGTGCCACAGCTTCCGCCATCTGCTTCCATTGCGATTCTTCGACCACAAGCTGCTTTTTCCCTGTTGCCGTAAGCCGGTAATACTTGAATTCCCGATTGCGGTCCGGTGCGGTCTCCCATTTCGACGTGACCCAACCTCTTTCCTCCAGGCGATGCAGTGCGGGATAGAGAGAACCATGCTGCATCTGCAGGAAATCGTTGGTGGTCCGCTGAATGTGCTTTCCGATCTGGTGGCCATGAGCAGCTCCATAAAGCAGGGTTCGCAGGATGAGCATGTCCAGCGTGCCCTGGAGCAGATTCGCGCGTTGCTGTGCCTGTTTTGCCATAGAAGACGTTCGACCCTCGGTGACAGCCTGATGGTAGATATTCGACTATCGATTGTCAAGGATGGAGCGTTGCTGTTGGCGAAGGGACGAAGTCGCTTAGAAAGTTGCTTTGACGGAAACCTGCAGCGCCCGCGGGCCACCCTGGTTGTAGAGCGCGCCTGCATTCCCGAAGCTCTGGTCGAGCATCTTGGTGGACTGGCCAAAAAGCAGGTCGGAGAAAGAAGGATCGATGTACCCGAAATTGGGATGATTGAATACGTTGAAAGCCTCAATCTTCAACTGCATGCTCAATCGTTCGCGAAGCTGGTAGGTTTGCCGGATACCAAAGTTTCCCTGCACCTCGGGGAACCCCCGAAGAAGATTTCGCGCTGCGTCGCCCGGAGCGGGTCCATCAGGCAGCGCCAGAGCCGGATCGACTGCGTTCAGGCCGCCATTGAACGCGCGGCGCCCAGGATATTGAGAACCATGCAGATACAACGGCCGGCCCGGAATCAAATCCACCCCGCTGTAATAGGGTCGCCCGGTCACAGGGTCGAAAGCAAAATTCCCCAACAGATTCACTGGAAATCCTGTTCGTGCGATCAACCGGCCGTCGAGCCCCCATCCTTCCGAAAGCCTCTTCATGCTCAGGAACCGATGTCGCGCTGTAGGTGAACTCCAGGAGACTGCCGCCTCCAGGTTCTGGCGTACATCAAGATTGGAGTTTCCACGTACCAGCGGATAAAAAGGATCCGTAGTGCCGTAATCGAACGAATGAGCCCAGGTGTAGGAGGCCAGCACCTCGATTCCTGGATACATAGAGCGTTGAAATTCAGTCTGCAGAGACTCAAAGCTCGAGGTGAGCCCCGAAGGGAAATAAGACACGTCTTGAAAATCCCGGTTCAGTGCGTTTACATTCCTGCGCTGCTCTTCCAGCAGCCGCCGTCCATTTGCTCCCACGTACGAAAGGATGATGCTTTGGTTTTTACCGAGTCCCTGCTCCACACCGATATTCCATTGCCAGCTATAGGGCAATTGAAGGTGAGGAGAAAACGAAAACACTTCCTGATTCGTGTAGGGTGCCTGCACCGCAGTGGAGAAGTTGATCTGCGATGCCCGCGCCGGCACTGGGGCATCTAGGTAGTGAGCATAGCTGGTGAAGCCAATCCCGTTGAACGCTCTGAGCGCCGGCTGAATTGCGGTGTCGAAAAATACGCCTCCACCGGCTCGAACAATGAGTTCCCTGCCCGGTTCATTCTTCACTTGCCAGGCTGCTCCGATACGCGGCGCGAAGTTAAACCAGCCCGTATGCCACAGTGGAGTGCCTCTGGGCGCCAGTTGCAAGGTCGCGGGATCGTTCACATCTCCAGAGGTTGTGTATGCATCCTGACCATGCTGTCCCTTTGGCGCGGGGCTAACATCCCAGCGCAGTCCGGCCGACAAATTCAACGACGAGGACACCTTCCATTCATCCTCGGCAAATAACGAGAACACGTTGGGCACCGGATTCGCAGGCACACTCGAAGTGATCACGAGATCGGAAGTAGAATTGTTCTCCAATGAGTCGCGGCTGAAGAAGTCCGCCAGGATCGACAGAGGCGGAGGAGCTAAGTGACTGGAAATGTGTTGCTCATCCGCGCCGAATCGAAAAAGATGGTTGCGAGCCTGAAGGCTGTAGGTGTCTCGCAGATTCCATTGGCTGAGCGAGCTCGAAATTTGGTTGGTGTTGCTGTCGCTATCTCCGACACCTGTGATGTGCACATAGGCTTCTGCGCTAGCCGAAATATAGGCGCGGGCGAGGGCAGGTGGGGCATTGAGCGCGCTTGGGACGCCGAGGGCAGCGTTAAGGTTTCCTGCCGGAGGTGAGGTTTCGTCGCCCGAAATCTGCTCCGGGATAGTGCTGGCCTTTAAAGTGGACCCAAGGTAGCCCAGCCTGAATTCATTGCTTCGGGTTGCAGAGAACTGCGCGGAACCGCCGACGGTCCACGTGTGCGTATTAAGCTGACTGGCTGTGACCGAATAGAGTTCGTTCGACTGAGCATAGCTGGGGGTATCCCCATAACGAACGAAGATCGAGAGTTTCGGAGTGAAGTTGTGATCCACGCGAACGCTCGTCGCATTCACGTGGGCAGGGAAAGGAGTGCCAAAAATAATGGTTGGGGCCATTCCAGTCGGATAGCCGGCCGCATCGAAAATCTGCTCCCCAGGCTGTGGAAACGAATTCAACACCGCCTTTATCGGAGGTAAAAGGATAGGGGGAATCGTGCATTCGTACTGATAGAAAGGCAGGGGGCAGACGTTCGGAGTGTATTGATAGGTTTGCGGCGCCGGCTGAAAAAGGTCAAGCCCCTCATAGGAGGCAAAGACGAAGGTCGTGCCGGGAGCATGATGGGCGCCCGGTATAACGATGGGTGCACCAACGGTTGCCCCGAAGTTGTTTTGTGTGTAGTGCGGCGGAATAAATGTAGCGCGGCCGCGCATGCTTGAAAACCAATCCGCAGCATCGAGAGGATCGCCGCGAAAGTAGTCGTAGAGACTGCCGTGAAGCGTATTCGTTCCTGATCGCGTCAGGAATGTGAACTGTCCACCCGGAGTTCTTCCATATTCGGCCGAGTAGGTGGACGTAAGCACGCGAAACTCTTGCAGAGCATCCGCGGAAACCAGGCTCTGGGTAGTGCCAAGGGCCGTCGAACCAGCGATGGATCCCGCATTGGCGATGCGAGAGCCACCCGGCGCCAACCCGGATAATGGATTCGCGGATGCACCATCCACATAAAACGAGTTGGATTCCGCCCGTTGCCCGTTGACACTAAAGTCTGCCTGGGTCTGCGAGCCGCTCAGGGTCGCCGCTTGTGGGCTTTGGGTGACGATCCCAGGGGTCAAAAGGACCAGATCCTGCAGGCTCCGTCCATTGAGCGGAACGGTCGCGATCAGCTTGCGATCGACCACTGTGCTGACCGTCGCGTTCGTCCTGTTCAGCGTCAGGCCGCTGGCGTCCACATTCACCGTCTCTGTGACTGCGCCAATCTTCATCCGAATCAGCAGATTCTTGGTGGTCCCTGCGTTCAGGCTGATCCCATTCACCTGCGTGGTGGCAAAGCCATCGCGCTCGATTTGCAGAGTGTATGTGCCCGGAATCACGCCGGGCAGCAGAAACCCGCCTTCCTGGTCTGTGTTGGAGTCGTTTTCCGTCCCGGTCTGTGTGTTGATGAGCTTTAGCTTTGCGTCCGTGATGCCGGCTTTCGAGGAGTCCTGCACCACACCCGTAACAGTCGCTGCACTGAACTGCGCGAAAGCACGGCACGCAATCCACAAAACCAGAAGAGAAAGCGATCTTAAGGCGCGGCTTTGGTGGGAGAGGAACATGGTCCTGCCAGTCATCGGGTCTGGGCCGCGCTCGTCTGCCCGCTCAGCAGCATCGCAAAGGCCGCAACATCTTCGGCCTGCTGGAGAGGAATAGTATCCATGATTGTTTGTAACGACGCATTAAGATTCGTATCACTCATGGTTTTCCCACTGGAGGTGAAGAGCTCGCCAGCCTGGCGGTTCAACTTTCGAACCTGTCCCAGGAGCCGGCCAGCCCTGATCGCGAACTCGGCCGGTTTTTCGATGCTCATCCCTTCTGCGTTGAGCTCAGTGCTGGCGGCTGCTGGCGCCGCACCGGTAAGCATTATCTCGGCTAATTGCGCTTGCAGGGCGCGTAGCTCGGCCTCGAGACCGGCCGCATGGTTCTTCACCATCCCCGTCCATTCCTGCTGGGCTTCCGGACGTATGCTGCGAAGCTCATCGGCAGAAAGAGAGCTGCCCAATCTATCCAGCGCATACGCGTGTTGCAGAGCTCGCTGCGCGTGCTGCAGGGCATCTCTGGAAAAGAGTGCGACAGCAACATCCAAGCGGCCCCCGGAAAGGCCTTTCGTCTGAAAGTATCCGCGAATCCGCATATCCGCGGCAAACCCTGGCTGGGTTACCTCGTACGCCTCAACAGCAGTAGACCGTTTTGAGGCGGAAGGGATCATAATCTCCCGGAACGAGACAATGCTGAGATCAAGACGCTCGTGCCCTTCCAGGTTTTGTAGCTGGGTATCGATCGCCTGCTTGAGTGCGTCGGTGTTCACCGTACCCGAAACGCGAACGCGGTTATCCGCGGTTCTGAGGACCTCAATCGGTACCCCGGTATCGGCGTGGAGGGCGTGCAGTTGATACAAGACGCCAATCTGGAGTTCCGCCAGCTGCGCATTGCCAATTCCGACCAGGTCAAGCGGGCGGCCGGTAGAGGGTCTCCGGTCGCGGCGGGGTGCAGGCAGCTGCTCGTTCTCCGGGTTGAACGTCGTATCCGGCACCGACGCGGCTGGCTTCCGCTCGTAGTCCACCACTTCAAAACGAAGCTCGTGGACTTCGCCGCCGGCACGCACGCGCAGGGTCTGCCGAATCGTCTGCAGGTTGCGGTTGAGCACCAAGGTTGCGGAAAGCAATTGCGGATGAGCCGGCGTCGGACCAATCCTGGTCAGATCATAACCGCCATCGCTCAAACGAACCTGCGGCGAACCATTTCCCAGTAACGCAAACTCCTTGGCGGAGAGATCCTGGTCCCAAAGCCCATTCATCCCGTCCGCGCCCTCTCCGCGTTCACCACCATTGCCGGGGTGATTGCGCCATTTTTCCGCTATCGCACGGTGCTGCATGTCGTACAGGCGGCGTATATACCTTTGTCCGTCGCCATCCTTCCACACATCCGCCGTGGCTTGCTGCAGAACGCGACCGTCCGTGGAGATCTCCTCGATTTGCACTACCTGGTGCTCGGTCTGTCCCTCAAGGCTTGCGTTCTCCCTTCTGATCGACTCCTGCAGGATCTGTGCCGCATCCATCGTCGCGTGCCTATGACGATAAGCAAGATAGCCGGCGGTGCTGATGAGGATTAGAAGGGTGAGCGCGCACGCCGCGCAGGCGAACCCGATCCAGGCGAGGAATCCCTTGGGTTTGACCTGCGCATTGGTAACAAAGAGTGGCCTTTCCGCCTCAGCCCAACGTAACAGCCGGATGTAATGGCCGGCCAAAAGCTGTACCGCCTCTGCCGGATCCCGCCTCTTGAGGTTGAGTCGTTGCATCTACCCTAAAGAGTAGGCTTGCGCACGGATCTATCCTGGCCCAGGAATTTTTATTTGGAACCTCTCTATTATCTCTCATCCCAGCGCCCTCTTACCGGAGTAACCTGCTGCGGTTTCGTTGGAAACGATAAATATTGTGGCGGCACGAGGGTAGATTCGCCATCCATTTCGTTCTTTGATAATGAAGCTTCGTTCTGATGAGGAGAATTGTCTTGGCAGGCAGAGATCTTCCCTGTAATTGGCCGGTGTTGCGTCTGGAAGTGCTTCGCCGCGACGGGCACCGGTGCCGCAGTTGTGGAAAAAAGAGCGATCGTGAATCACTCGAAGTAACTCCAGTGCGACCTGGCGACTACCGCATGCATGCTGTGGTGACACTATGCCCAGCCTGCAGGAGCCTGATCGATCGATTAAGGGATAACGAGAGGATCACCGCAATCTTCTTCTTTAGAACGAGGACGGGGACCAGGTACTACGTGGCCACGAGGCATCCGGCTTTTTCGTGACGAAGTTTCGACCAGAATTGGGTATTTGCTTATGGAATTCGCGGCCCGCCTTCAAGGTTTTGTGCGTTGGGTCCGATCGTCGCTGATCGGCCGTCCTCCCGCCCCTCGGTCGTCCGCGTGGCCGCGGGTGCGGATGAAGGTATTGCGTCGTGATGGCTATCACTGTCGCGGTTGCGCGCGCCCAGGCGACGAGATCACGCTCCAGGTATGCCTGGTTCGACTCCATAGTGGGAGGCTGTGGGCGCTGACGCTGTGCCCGTCTTGCCAGAGACGAGCTACAGAGGTTGAGCCGGGGTTGATCACAGTTGCCGAAGGACAGTACCTTCGCGGCCGCGTTCCTGCGGAGGTCCGTCTCGAAAGCGTGAGACACTTCTCGCATACCGCCTGATCCCAGCGGGTCGACAATCCCGTAAACTGAATCTTCACCAGTCTCTAATAGCACCGTGAGAAAAACAAAGAGTATGCGGACTCGACGTGACTTTCTCAAACTGGCCGCGATGGTATCCGGCGGGGCTGGCATCTCGGAGCTGATTCCCTCGATTCAGCGTGCTCACGCAATTGAACCGGCGCCCGGCTCGACTTACCTTGACGCGGAACATATCGTGATCCTGATGCAGGAGAACCGTTCGTTCGATCATGCGTTCGGCACTCTTCGAGGTGTCCGCGGGTTCAACGACCCGCGCACGATCCGGCTCATGAACGGCAACTCTGTCTTCGTGCAGACCGATGCGTCGGGCAACTCCTACGCTCCGTGGCGGCTCGACATCCGTGATACGCGCGTTACCTGGATGGGCGATCTGCCGCATTCACGCGACAGCCAGGTCGATGCATGGAATGAAGGCCGCCATGATGGCTGGCTGGAAGCCAAGCGTTCCGGGACGAAGGAATACGCGCACCTGCCGCTCACCATGGGCCACTACACCCGGGAAGATCTGCCGTTCTATTACGCCCTGGCCGACGCCTTCACCGTTTGCGATCAGAATTACTGCTCCGTGATGACCAGCACCTCACCTAACCGCAGCTACTTCTGGACCGGAACCATCCGCGACCAACAGCGCGTGGACTCGAAGGTCTACATGCGCAATGAGCAAATTGACTACGGGGGGATGACTTGGAAGACCTTTCCAGAGCGGCTGCAGGATGCTGCCATCAGCTGGAAGGCTTACCAGAATGAGCTGACCCGCTCTGGGCTCGCCGGCGAAGAGGATGCATGGCTGTCGAACTTCGGGGACAACGTGCTCGAATGTTTCGCCGCCTACAATGTCGAGGCATACCCGGGATATATTCCGGCTGCGGAGCGATGGATTTCTGACCTTTCGGATCGTGCAGCGAAGCTCCATTCGGAAATCTCTGCGGAAAAAGATCCTGCGGCAGTGGCCAGGCTTCACGCACGGTTGGACCAGATGCAAAGCCAGATCGAAGCGGTCAAGGCGTCGATTTCCAAAGGCGGCGAAGCGAGATACAGCCAGCTCTCTGAGCAGCAGAAAGCACTGCATCATGCCGCATTCGTCACCAATGCCGGCGATCCTGGTTACCACTCACTCGATTCTCTGTCGTTTGAATCCGAAGGCAGATCGCAGAGCATGAAGGTTCCCGCGGGCGACATCCTCTATCAGTTCCGCAAGGATGTGAACGAAGGCAAGCTGCCCACGGTTTCCTGGCTTTCGGCTCCCGAGAAATTCTCTGATCATCCAACCTCGCCATGGTATGGAGCCTGGTACATCTCCGAGGTGATGGACATCCTGACCAGCAATCCCGAGGTTTGGAAGAAGACGATTTTCATCCTCACCTACGACGAGAATGACGGCTACTTCGATCATGCCCCGTCGTTTGTCGCGGCCGACCCGAAGCGCCCTGAGACCGGCGGCGCGTCTGCCGGCATTGATACCGGTCTCGAGTACAGCTACAAGGAAGATGAATTGCGCCAGGGCGTGGCGGAGAACGAGGCGCGGTCCGGGCCAATGGGTATGGGATTCCGTGTCCCAATGATCATCGCCTCACCGTGGAGTGTCGGCGGATGGGTGAACTCCCAACACTTCGACCACACTTCAACGCTGATGTTCCTCGAACGATTCATTCAGCAGAAGTACGGCAAGACCGTATGCGAAGAAAACATCAGCCCGTGGCGGCGAGCGATCTCCGGAGACCTCACTTCGGTTTTTCGATCTTATGATCCGAAACAAGCCGCGCTTGATTTTCTCAACCGGAACAAGTTTGTGGTGAGTATCGAGAGAGCTCGCTACAAAGAGATCCCTTCGAACTACAGAAAGCTCACTGCCGGCGAGATCGAACAGATCAACCACTCTCCGCAGCATTCTGCGCTGATGCCCCGACAAGAAGGAGGCATCTGCCTTGCATGCGCCCTTCCCTACGAGCTATATGCGGATGGCGGTCCTGGTGCGGACGGCAAGAATTATGAGATCCGCCTTAGCGCCGGGAACCAGGTGCATGGAGCGAAGGCGGCGGGCGCCCCCTTTAACGTCTATCTCCGAAACTTGAAAGACGCGCGCGGAATGGTGGCTGCCACATACGCAGTCAAGCCCGGTGACAGCCTGACTCGCCAATACCCGTTAGCCATGTTCGCCGATACGGGTTATGCCATTGAAGTGCACGGCCCCAACGGCTTCTATCGATCCTTCACCGGCCGCGCTGATTCACGTCATCTAGAAGTGCGAACTTCTTACGCGCAGACTGGCAAGGATTTGACGCCCAACGTGCTGATGCGTTTGCGCAACGCAGCCGCCAAGCCTGTCAGCGTTGAGATGAGAGACAATGCGTACAAGACAAAGTCTCAGACGAGAAGAATCGAACCGGGCCAGGAAACATCCGTTATTCTGCATCTCGAAAAAAGTCACGGCTGGTATGACTATACGGTCAAGGCAAATGGATCAGACGTGGAAGCGCGCTTTGCCGGCCGGGTGGAAACGGGAAGGGCAAGCTTTACTGATCCCTTGATGGGAGGAATCGTGTAGCGCACTTCCTGGCTGATAGACTCCTTGCACCAATAGAGAGGAGTTTCGCGATGCCACCGAAAGGCACGTCTGCCGTGGTTGTCAGGACTGCCACAGCCGAGGATGTCGCAACCTGCGGGCGGATCTGTTACGACGCCTTCACCGCCATTAATGCTGAGCACGGTTTTCCACCCGACTTCCCCAACCCCAAGGTCGCAGAAGGTCTCATCTCTTCGATGTTTTCAAACCCTGACGTTTATTGCGTTGTGGCAGAGATTGACGGCCGGATCATCGGCAGCAACTGCCTTGACGAGCGCGCCGTCATTGGCGGGGTTGGACCGATCACGATTCACCCCGAAGTACAGAATATGGGTGTTGGCCGTTTGCTTATGCAGGCCGTGGTGGACCGCGCCCGCGATCATGGCGCCGCCGGATTACGACTGGTCCAGGCCGCCTTTCACAATCGCTCTCTTTCCCTCTATACCTCTTTCGGCTTTGACGTGCGCGAGCCGCTCTCATGCTTGCAGGGAGTGATTCGCGAACCCGGCGTTCCCGGATGCCAGGTGCGACCCGCTACGCTGGCCGACGAGGATGCCTGCAACTCGCTCTCTCGCCGCGTTCATGGCTTCGACCGTGCCGTCGAGCTGGCACAGGCGATATCGCACGGCACCGCCTGCGTGGTCGAGCGAGGAGGCCGGGTCACCGGATACACGACCCATCTCGCCTTCTTTGGCCACTCCACGGCTGAGACGAATCTGGACATGCAAGCACTGCTGGCTTCGGTAGAGAGCTTTGCCGGCCCGGGAATCCTTGTCCCTTCTCGCAACAGCGTTTTGCTGCGGTGGTGCCTGCAGAACGGTCTACGCGTAGTAGAGCCCATGACACTGATGAGCGCCGGGTTGTATAACGATCCTGCCGGCGCCTGGCTCCCATCCGTATTGTTTTAGTTTGCCAAACTCATTTATTGACGATGCAGGGGTTCAAGTAGCGGCGCGACCGGCGCCACTCCCTCGATCGACGGCAGAAGACGCGGCGTGACCTTCGCCTTTGCCGCCTGTTCGAACGCAAATCCGAATCCGAGCAACCGCGCTTCGCTCCAGGCCGGGCCAATGATGGACAGACCGACCGGCAGCCCCATCACCGCGCCCATCGGCACCGTCAGGTGCGGATAGCCCGCTACCGCAGCCAGGCTACCCGCTCCCGCACCGCTGATCTGATCACCGTTCGCCGCATCGATCTTCCAGGCGGGCGGCATGGTCGGCGAGACGAGCGCGTCGAGGTGGTTGGCTGCGAGCATGGCATCGATCCCGTCGCGCCCGGCAATGCGAAGCGACGTCGCACGCGCAGCCAGATAGGCAGGATCGTCCAGTCCCTTGGTCTCTTCAGCCTTCACGAAGGTCTCCTGCCCGAAGAGTGCGAGCTCGCGGCCGGCATGAACCTGGTTGAAGGCGATCACGTCGGCGAGCGTACGCGTCTTCACCGCCGGCGGCGTGCTCGCAAGATAGTTGTTGAGGTCTGCCTTGAGCTCGGTATGGAGCACCAACGTCTCGGCCTTTTCAATTTGTTCCCGATCCTTCAGCGTTGTTATTTCAACGAGTGTCGCGCCCTGTGCCTGGAGTACGGTCAAAGCTTGCGCGAACACTTTGTCGGTCGCCGCGGACCAGCCCGTTGCGAAGCGCAGCACGCCGATCCGTGTACCCCTGAGCGCATCGGGCTTGAGCGCCGTCAGGTAGTCGCTGAGGTGCGCGTCCGCCTGCTTCGTTGCTGGATCCGCAGGGTCTGTGCCGGCGATCGCGCTAAGTACCCGCGCGGCCGTCGCAACATCGGCCGCGATCGGCCCCGCCGTGTCCTGGCTGTGGCTGATGGGCACGATGCGAGCCCGGCTGACCAACCCGACCGTAGGCTTCAGCCCCACCACGCCGTTCACTGCCGCTGGGCAGGTGATCGAACCATCTGTCTCGGTGCCGATAGCGGCCTCTACCTCGCCGGCTGCTACAGCGGCCCCGCTCCCCGAGGAGGAGCCGCATGGATCGCGGTCCAGCGCGAAGGGATTCCGTGTCTGGCCTCCGACTCCGCTCCAGCCGGAGATGGAGGCGTTCGAGCGGATATTCGCCCACTCCGACAGGTTTGTCTTGCCCAGAATTACCGCGTCGGCTGCCCGTAGCCGCGCGACCAGCGGGGCATCCCGATGGGTTACGTTGTCAAGCAGCGCCATGCTGCCCGCAGTGGTAGCAAGCGGCCCATCCGCCTCAATATTGTCCTTCAGCAGGATCGCGTAGCCATAGAGTGGCCCACGCGTCTTCCTCCGCCGATCGATGGCGCGGGCCTGTTCGAGTGCGGTGGGATCGAGCGCGATCACAGCATGAATTTTGGGATCCACGGCCCGCACTCGCGCGATCGCAGCCATGGTCGCTGCTTCAGCACTAGGCGTTGCAGTGGAAGTAGGGTTGAAAGTCGAACCTTGGGCAACAATCGAAATCGCTACAAACAGGGCGAGCAATGTTGAAATCATGATCGATATTCTCATGGGGCGTGGCGAAACTGGTGGGGCAGATCCGGGCAGCGAGTAGACTTTTTGTGGAAACACGTTGGGAGAGTTCATGCTGAACCGTCGCAACTTTCTGAAGACCGGCCTTACCGGAGCCGGAGTCATTCCGCTGACCTCCGCACTGAATAGCCTTGATGCTATGCCGGCTTCGCCGCCTGAACAAGACACCACTGTGGATACAGACGGACGCTAAGGTGGAAGTCGTCTCGCTTCCGCAGCGTTTGCCTCATGTCGACCAGTCCACCGTTCCCTGGCAGCAGAAGGTTCGCCGGGTGGGACAGACAAACTTGACAGAATACGATCCTGCCGTCATGAACGTGGAGCAATGGGCTGATTACTGGCACTCCGCTGAGGTAGACGTGGTTTATGTCAGCGTCACCGGTATTCTCGCCTTCTATCCTTCCAAGGTGAAGTTCCACAGGCACGGGAAATTCCTGAACAACCGCGACCTTTTCGGCCAATGCGCGGCCGCAGCGAAGAAGCGCGGTATGAGAGTGGTGGCGCGCATGAGTCCCGATCTCAATTGGGGAGATGCGCTCGAGGCGCACCCTGAGTGGGCCATGCGGTACGCGGACGGATCGGTACAGCACAGCAGTGAAGAGCCGGCCCTGTTCAAAACCTGCATGTTCTCGAGATACATGGACGACTATGTTCCCGACATCATGCGCGAGGTGAACTCTTTCTACGATGTGGACTGTTTCTATACCAATGGCTGGCCTCCGCTGGGCAGCCTGCCTGCTTGCTACTGCTCCATCTGTAGCAAGCTTCCCGCGTCCGGGACGCCGGCGTACTGGCGCGTCTTCACCGACCGCACGCTGGAACTGTGGCAAAAATATGATGCCATCGCCAAGGAGAAACGGCCCGACAGCTTCTTCTTTGCCAATTTGGGAGGCAACGTACGCGGCGGACCGAATCTCGATCGTGTGGGCAAAGTTGCCGCATGGTTTCAGGCTGATAATCAGGGCCGTACCTACGACGACGCCGCCATTTGGGGATGCAGCCTGCAGGGCCGTGTTTGCAATGCGATCCTCGATGGCAAGGTTGCCGCCAACGTAACAGCCGCTTACTCGACGGGCAGTCCGGGATGGCGCAATGTCGCGAAGAGCCCTTATGAAGACAGAATGTGGCTCAACGAAACGCTTGCCAGCGGCATGGTGCCGTACTTTCACTTTGTTGGTGCGGAGAACGGATTCGCCGAAGACCGCCGTTGGCAAGAGGTCGGCGTGGACTATTTCCGTTGGACGGCGCGGCATGATGAGCACTTCAAGACGCGACGCTCCATCGCCAACATTGGAGTGGTGTTCGGGCAGAGCACGCAGCTTCTCTATCCAGGCCCCACCTCCGCGCGCTCCCATGCCTACATGCACGAAACAACGCAGGGCTTGTACGATGCATTACTCCAAGGCCGCTTCGCCTTCGACTTTGTCCACGAAGACCGTCTTGAGCCGGAGCGCCTGGCCAGGTATCGCGCGCTGCTGCTGCCCAACGTCGCGATACTGAGCGATCGTCAGTGCGAGCAACTGCGCGAGTACGTGCACTCCGGCGGATCGCTGATGGCCAGCTTCGAGACAAGTCTCTACGACGAGGATCTGAAACCGCGCGCATGACTTCGGCCTCGCCGATCTCATGGGCGTAAGCAAAGCCGGGGATGCCGTAGGCACCAACGGCAATGCTTATTCAGCACGCATCGAAAGTTCGAACACAGGCCGGACACACTCCATCGTAGAAGGCTTTAGCAAGACAAACTGGATTGCCGGCGCGCAGAATCGCGTGCCTCTCAAGCCTATTGACGACCCCGCGCTCACGGTCGTACCGGGCTTCGTACGCTATCCTCCGGAGCTGGCCTACCCGGCTCATCCCAACACTCAGGAGCCGGCCGTTGCTCTGCGTGAATCCGGAACAAGCCGTTTGGCCTGGTTTCCAGGGGATATCGAGCGCACTTATTGGCTTACCGGACACGGCGACCTTCTGCAGCTGTTGCACAATGCCATCCGCTGGGTAAGCCATGACGAGCGCATTGTCCAGGTGGAGGGGGAGGGGTTGATCGAAATGTTCTGTTGGGAAACCTCTCCGGGCTATGCGATTCACTTGCTCAATTACACCAATTCCAACGCACAACATGGCTGGGTGGGATCGGTCAACCGGCTTGGTCCGCAGAAGGTGAGACTGAAGCTGCCACCCGGCGTTGAGGTGAAATCGGTTGAACTCCTCAAGGCAGGACAACGACCTACCTTTGGGTTCCATAAACAAGTGGTGCAGTTCACGATTTCTTCTCTGGAAGATTACGAAGTGGCAGCCGTCACGATCGCATGAGTTAAGGACGTCTCCATAAACCTGTTGACAACGCCGTTCGAATGATTTCGTATGGGCATACCAAATTCGTACATACCGTTCGAATTTTGGAGGATGGATGCCCGCAATCTCTTCAACTTCCGCCAGTGGCCCGTACCACGCGCACCGCGAAAGACAGCGCCGCCGAATCCTCGCCGCTGCTGAGGAGCTCTTCGACATCTGGGGCATTGACCGTGTTCCCATCGCCGACATCGTCGCCGCGGCAGGAATTCGGGCTTCGACCCTGTATGAATATTTCTCCAATAAGGACGAGATCGTTTGGACGCTGGTGGAAGAGCTCATGAAGCAATCGTCCGCCAGCGTGCTTGAGGCCATCGAAGCAGCCACGGGACCTGCGCTGGCCAAGATCACTGCTCTGCTCGAAGCTTTCGGCAACGAACTGGCAGATCATCCTCAGCGAGTGCGTTTCATGGCACAGTTTGATGCGATGTACGCGCGCGACTGGTCTGCGGAACGTCTGCTCGCCCTCGAAGATCGGCTCTTCCCCGGCCGCTTCGGGCCGCTCTCCAATTTGATCAGAGAAGGTATCGCAGATGGCTCGCTCCGCTCGGACCTGGATCCGGATGTCACCATGCACTCCGTCTTGAACGCTGTCGTGGGAGCTCAGCGCCGGCTGGCTTCGCTGGGGAATCGCGTGGAGCAGGAGTATGGCGAGCCTATCGAAATCCTCTTCCGCGAAACCGTGCGCATCCTGCTGCTTGGCCTGCGCGCCCCCTAAAGTTTGCAAGGAGTCTCCTGATGCAAAGAACGTTCCGCCAAATTGCCGCGTTGCTACTCGCCGCGTTATTGCTGTCCACCGTTCCCGGATGGGCAGCGCAGACCACGTCTCCGCGACAGGTGCTCATGGCAGACTACGGTTGGAAGTTCCTGCTGGGCGACCCCGCCGATGCTGCAGCGCAGTCCTTTCAGGACTCCGGCTGGCGCACCGTCGATCTGCCTCATGACTGGAGTATTGAGCAGGCGCCGAGCGAGAAGAATGCAACCGGCTCGGGCGGTGGATACTTTTCCGCCGGCATCGGCTGGTATCGCAGGAGTTTCACCGCTCCTGCAAGCTGGAAAGGCAAACAGGTCAGCGTCGAATTCGATGGAGTGGCGTCGAACGCTACCGTGTTTCTGAATGGTAAGAAGCTTGGGATTCATCCCTATGCCTACACCACTTTCCGGTTTGACCTGACGCCTGGTTTGGACTTCTCCAAAGCCAACGTCATCGCTGTACGCGTGGATTGTTCGCAGCAACCGAGCAGCCGCTGGTACACGGGATCAGGCATCTACCGGCACGTACGCATTTTGGTTATGGAGCCAGTGCACGTGGCGCCATGGGGAGTCTTTGTAAGTACTCCGGAAGCCACTGATGCGAATGCAACTGTCGTGGTTCGCACCCAACTCGAAAACGGCACTGGAAAACCGACGCAAGCCTCAGTAAGGACGACTCTGCTCTCGGCAACCGGGGAGCCTGTCGCAAAGGATCAATCACAAGTACAGATCGGCGCCGGCGCAGGCGGAGAAACCACACATAGGATTGCCCTTGCCCAGCCGAAGCTCTGGTCTCCGCAAACGCCAGTTCTCTATCGAGCGATCACCGAAATCTTTCAGGGAGGTAAAGTAACGGATCGCGTCGAAACCAGTTTTGGTGTTCGGGCGCTTGCATGGTCGATAGACAAAGGCCTGCTTCTCAATGGCCAATCGATCAAGCTGGTGGGCGGCAGCGTGCATCATGACAACGGGCCACTCGGAGCCGCCGCATTCGACCGGGCCGAAGAACGGAGGGTTGAATTGCTCAAGGCCGCGGGCTTCAACGCCGTGCGCACTGCCCATAACCCACCCTCACCCGCCTTTCTGGACGCTTGCGACCGCCTCGGCCTACTGGTGCTCGACGAGCCCTTCGATGTCTGGACAAAGAGCAAAGCGAAATACGACTATGCGCAATCTCTTCAAGGAATGGTGGCAGCGTGACGTCGACTCCATGGTCGAGCGCGACCGCAACCATCCCTCAATCATCATCTGGGGGATCGGCAACGAAATTCCCGAGGCGTGGACGCCTGAGGGTGCGCCGATTGCCAAACAACTCGCTGCCCGCGTCCGTTCTCTCGACAGTACACGAGCCGTAACGGAGGCCTTCCCGGGCGCAACGTACACGCCAAGCACGGACGCCGTCATGGCAGAACTCGACATTTCCGGGTACAACTACAACCTCAAGCAAAACCAGGCAAAGGATCACGAGCGAGTTCCAAACCGCATCATGATGACGACGGAATCCTTGCCTTCGGCTGCATTCGACAACTGGAAATTGACGCAAGAGCACTCGTTCATCCTGGGAGAATTTGTCTGGACCGCGATGGATTACCTGGGGGAATCCGGAATCGGAAGCTGGTCCTATGCGACCCCGGAACAAGCCGTGCAGGCAGTTCAGGTGGCTGCCATGATGAGCCAGATGATGTCCAATATGGGAGCCGACGGAAAGAACCCCTTCGAAGCTCTCCAGCAGCCACAGAACGGCCAGTCCAATCCTGCCGCGGCCATGATGAAGTTCATGTTCCCGGGCTTCCCATGGCACGCATCGTACTCAGGCGACCTGGACCTGACGGGTTATCGCAAGCCCACATCGTACTACCGCGACATTTTGTGGAATGGCGGAGACCGGGTGTTCGCTACCGTACGGCTGCCCGAACCGGAGGGCAAGAAGATCGTCTCCATTGGCTGGAGCGTCTACCCAACTTTACCCAGTTGGACCTGGCCCGGTTGTGACGGAAAAGATATGCAGGTTGAGGTCTATAGCGGCACAGAAAAAGTGCGGCTTTATCTGAATGACAAGCTCATCGGCGAAATGCCCACCGGCCCCGAACAGCAGCGCAGGGCTCTGTTCACTGTCCCGTACGCTCCCGGCACTCTCAAGGCGACCGGAGTGAATGGCGGGCGGGAAGTCGCTACCAGCGTTTTGCAGACCATCGGCGACCCAGTGAAACTGCGCCTGACGGCTGATCGCAATGTCCTCCATGCCGACGGCGAGGACCTCTCCTTCATCACGGTAGAGGCAGTCGACGCGCAAGGCCGCCTGCAACCCAACGAATCCGTCGAAGTGCAGTTTACTCTCAGCGGCCCCGGCACTCTTCTGGCAGTCGGAAACGGAGACGGCACAAGTAAAGAAGCGTATCAGGGCGATCATCGGGCACTGTTCAACGGCCGTGCGCTGGTGGTTGTACGAAGCGCCAGAACGCCGGGCGCCATTCGACTCTCAGCCAACGTCCCAGCCATGACGACTGCGGAAACATCGATTGAGACTGAGCGGAGCAATCCAATGGCCGAGTTGCCATAGCGGCCGCGGTAAACGCAGGAGTCGCACGGACAGAGTCAGCTGGTTGGGCCGTTGCCCTGCTAGCTCCGGACGCTCAATCGATTTGACGCAGCTCGTGTGCTTAATGAATTTCCGCAGTGGTGAGCGGATTCAAGGAATCGAAGCTCCGTTCGGGTGTTTGCCGTAGCAACAGTTAAGAAGCAGTAACCGCAGATGGCATCGATTGTACAGTCAGGATTCACGCGGTAAAAGAATTGGGCAAAACTCACGCTGGTTTTAGCCATGAATTCGACCTCCCGTCCCGGGGGACATTGGATCGAAGTGTAGTCTGGCTGGCGCGCAGTGGCGCACGCCATTATGCGTCATCAGCCGATGCAGATCCGTGAAGCCGCTTCATTTGGGATCAGGCACGAAATGAGTATCCACCCCTGGTTTGAAGACCACGTAGGCCCGCTTCCAAGGGTCGTCGTTGATCAGACGCCACTTGTGTCCTGAGCCAATGTGATCGACCGCCACCAGGACGTCACCGGGATGGATCGTGAATGTCTCGCCGCCTACGGTTGTAAATTCAAGTACACCGGCCAATGTGATGACGTATTGAGGGATAGGATCGTTGTGCCAGTCAAAGGATGAATGTGCCGGCGTCTCCTTGAAGAGGATGGATTCCGCTTCAACTAATTTAGCCTCACTTACGCTCCCCTTTATCACATGAGAGTTTCCGTCAGAACCGGTATAGAGATAATAGGCTCGGATCATGGTGTGTTCTCCTCGATGTTGTGGATGTTCAGTACTGCCGCCGTCTCGGCCCGCACGCGCCGGCAAAGGGCCGCATTCTCGATAAGAGATTGACCGTACGAAGGAATCAGTTCCTTCAGTTTGAGAGCCCATCCGCTTTTCAATTTCTCCGGGAAGCAGCGCTCAATGACGTGGATCATGATCCAAACTGATGTGGAAGCACCCGGCGAAGCACCCAGCATGGCGACGATGGAACGATCGGCCGCGGTTACGAGCTCGGTGCCAAATTCCAGGATGCCGCCGTGGGTCGGATCTTTCTTGATGATTTGCACCCGCTGGCCCGCTACTTCCGGCTTCCAATCCTCCTGCTTTGCGCGGGGAAAAAACTCGCGTAAGGCCGCGAGCCGTTCCTCCGGCGACTCAAGAACCTGGCCTATCAGATATTCGGTAAGAGCCACGTTATCCCGGCCAACAGCCAGCAACGGCAATATATTTTCCGGATCGATGGAGCTGAATAGATCCAGATAGGATCCATGCTTGAGAAACTTCGTCGAAAAGCCGGCATAAGGCCCAAACAGCAAAGAGACTTTTCCTTCGACGTGCCGTGTATCGAGATGGGGTACGGACATCGGAGGCGATCCAACCGAGGCTTTGCCGTATACCTTGGCATCGTGGCGGGAAGCAATCCCGGGATCGTCGCAACGAAGCCAGACTCCACTCACCGGAAAGCCGGCGTAGCCTCGCCCCTCGGGAATCTTCGATTTTTGCAACAGTGGTAGCGCCCCACCCCCGGCGCCCAGGAAGACAAATTTGGTCCGGACACTCCAGTGCTCACCGCTTTTTTCGTCTCTAATCTGCACACTCCAACAATCCCCGTCGCGGCGCAGATCTTGCACGCGATGGAAAAAGTGGATTGAGAATCCTTCCTTATCCTTAAGGGAATTAAGAAGGTCCTTGGTGAGAGCGCCATAATCCACGTCAGTACCCGTGCGCATTCGCGTCACGGCAACTTGCTCACTTGGATCACGGCCTTCCATGACCAGCGGGATCCACTCTTCAATCTGCTTTTTGTCGTCGGAATATTCCATACCGTGATAGAGCGGATGGGCAGTGAGTGCTGCGAAGCGTTTTTTCAGGAATGCGACATTGTCTGATCCGCGCACAAAACTCATATGGGGTACGGGATGAATAAAAGATTGAGGATCTTTGATCGCTCCCTTTTTCACCAGGTAGGCCCAGAGCTGCCGGGAAAGATCGAACTCGGTGTTTACCGGGAGGGCTTTCGAAATGTCGACGCTGCCGTCAGCTTCCTGTGGAGTGTAGTTCAATTCGCAGAGTGCCGCGTGGCCAGTGCCGGCGTTGTTCCATGCATTCGAGCTTTCTTGCGCCTCACTGCCCAGAACCTCGTAAATCGCTATTGTCAGGCTGGGATCAAGCTCTTTCAGGATCACTGCCAGGGTGACACTCATGATGCCCGCGCCGACAAGGATGAAGTCGGGATTGTTTGTGGATGGAATGGATGTTGTCATCGTATCTCTCCTCCTGGTTATCGGACTCAGCAAGCATTTGCGGTTTGGCGCACTCACGACGCCAGTCTTCGGGGTACTTCTAGTATGGAAATGATGTCAAAGACTTGCACTCCTGGACTAGCTACGATCGGGCTCTCCAGGGACCCCTCGATGGGGGTAGTCATATTGCGACAACGACAAAGACAGAGGGCAAGGATGCTTTCAAAGGATCCTTGGTCCCTTGCCGGGAGGTGCTCGAACAGCCCACGAATCTGCGACAGAGGCTCAACTCTGACGAGATTGGTCACGATCTTCGTCATAATATGGCGCTTGCGTGACGTTGTATCGTTCAGCGAACCTTAGCAGCACGAAATTTTGAACAACCATTCGCTATGCCTGAGGCTATAGCGTCTTTAGCTTTTTGCCTGGAGACTCAGCAATGTGCCAGGAAAACGTTCGCTTCCGATAAATCGCTATTTGCGCCGAAGGTTTGGCAACACATTTGCGTCAGACTAGACCGCTATGCGGGACAAACACAGAAATTGATATCTTTCGTCCATCGCGCAATTCCTGGACTGCCTTTGGAGCTAGATCAGTGTAGTTAGATTTCCTGGCTCGCATGGCTCTGTACGCGAGCAACCCCACTCGAGACTTTGATCCACACTTGGAGCATGTGCTGTTGCCTCTAGCCAGCAAGGGAAATCCGGATTGATCGGGCCGGTTTTAGTTAGAACTTCCGGAGTGTACTATGACCGCGGAAACAAAGGATCTCATCGAAGAAGACGCATCGGAGATGAGCGACACAGTGCTGCTCTCAACGGCAAAGTCTGGAGACGCTGATGCTTTCGTCGAACTCAGCAGACGCTACTACAGAAGGATTTTTCAGGAGACCTATCGAATCACAAGAAATCAGCAGGATGCGGAGGACGCGCTTCAGGACTCTTTGCTGAAGGCTTTCTCGCACCTGAAAGATTTTGAGGAAAGGTCCAGTTTTTCCACATGGCTCACGCGGATCGCGATCAATTCGGCGCTGATGATCTTGCGTAAGAAACGCGGTTGCTTCGAAATCTCGATGGACGTTAGCGACGATCTTGGCGGCAGATGGGAGCGGTGGGAGCCGCAGTCCCCCTCCGAGGACCCCGAGAGCAACTACGTTCGGAGGGAGAGAGAAGCATTGTTAAGAGAAGCAATTGTCCGGCTGCCGCCACTGTGCCGGGAAGTTATCGAGCTGTGGCAGGCAAGGGAATACACAGCGCGAGAGATTGCAAAAGCTCTCAGAATTTCTGTGCCCGCGGCCAAGTCACGGCTATCGCGCGCGAAATTGACGCTACGCGCAGAACTGCTTCCCACCGGTTCGCAATCCGAATTCTATGAGAAGCCGTTTTGAAGACTCATCCCCTGGCGCCGCCGCAATAAACTGTTGGCGATCATAAAATATTGCAAAAGGCGCAGTTCATTGCGACCTGGGGTGGATTTCATGAATCTAGATGGTCGATGGTTATGAACCTTCCAGCCAAGGTGATGGCGCGTGAACGCCCTGACTACGCCAATTCCATCGCAGATATCGTTGCAGCCTTGAGCACTATCGACGCTTTGAAGGGCCTCACCGAGGAGGAGTTCACGTGGCTCGCGACTCATGGAACGGAGAGGTTTGGCAAGGATGGAGACCTCATTTTCAGCCAGGGAACTCCTCCGGAGCACCTGATGTTCATCCTAAAGGGTGAGGTTTTCGTCAAGCGCCATTCATCGAGCCCAGTCTCCGTCCTGATCGGACAGACGGGCCGAATCACGGGCAAGACCCCATTTTCGCGGATCAAGGCATGGAATGCAGACGGGCGCTCGTCCGGGGACACATGGATTCTAGAGCTGCATGACAGCCACTTCCCGGAACTCCTCGCGGCGATTCCGTCGATGGCGCAACGAGTTGTCAGTTTGTTGCTGGACCGCAATCGGGAATACACGCGAGCTGAAGAACAGATTGGCAAACTGGCGGCAGTTAACAAACTCGCCGCAAACCTCGCTCATGAACTCAACAACCCAGCATCGGCTGCTAAAAGTGCCGCCTCCTATCTGATGAACACAGTGGCAGGTCAACCAGATCGTGCTCGTTACCAAATTGGAATGGTCCTGGGGACAGAAGACCGGCTCAACGACTACCTGGACTGGCTCTCCAGACTACGCTCTGCCGTGTCCCGCTCCCGTCAGGCTGGTAGTGGCAACGGATCAGTTGATACCACATCGCTTGAAGATTCTTTGATGACCTGGCTGGAAGAAAAGGGCTTTCCTGAGGCATGGAAGCTCGCACCAATTCTGGCCGAAGCCAATATCCAGGTCTCTTTGCTTCAGGAACTCGAGTTCCTCGTGCCGGCGCAGACACTATGTATTGCGCTCAGCGATGCTATGGCTGCCCTCGAACAGGAGGCTTCCATACTCCGGGTGAGCGAGTCGACCGATAGAATCTTCCGTCTCGTCACGGCAGTAAAAGACTACGCCTATATGGATCGCCATCCCGTTCAGGATGTCAATATTGCCGAATCTCTCGACACCGTGCTGCAACTTTTTCAGCCGAGACTCGTGGGCATCACCGTGAGTCGTTACTACAGCCCAGACCTACCCTTGCTCAAAGCCTTCGGAAGCGAACTGAACCAGGTTTGGGCAGCGCTGATAGAAAACTCACTCGACGCGATGGGCGATTCCGGAACGCTGACCCTGTCAACAAAATTGCAGGGGAAGACGATTCTGGTCGAGATCGCCGATACCGGCCAGGGAATTCCTGCGGAGTGCGCGGATCGTGTGTTCGAACCTTTCTTTACAACCAAGCCGTTTGGTAAGGGGTTGGGCCTGGGGCTTGATACCGTGCAGCGAGTGGTCCAGAAGCATTTTGGCGCTGTTGCGTTCGATTCGAATCCATCGCAGACAACCTTTCATGTCCGATTACCTCTCGATCGCGCTGAGGTTTACTGAAAAAGGTTGCTCCCTTCTAACGTAACGAGGAAACTAATCGGGCTCGGGCCATCCTGATCAATTCCATGCAACCAGGGCGCTCCGCGCGAAAGCCATAGAGGGCCCCAAAGCCTAACAGGGTTTGTGCCGAGGCGAAGATGGCGAGCGCTGTGGCAAAGCTCAACGTGATCAATCGCTGGAAGCAGTAAGCTCCTACGCCCATGCCGATGAAGTTGGTGAAGGTTGCGAGTCCAGTAATCTGGCCTCTGTGTTTGGGGTCCAAGGATGTCGTGATGCTGGACATGAGTGGATGCGTCGCGTCGAATCCAGCGGATAACGCTGTAATGATGAGTGCAGCAACAAAGCGCGGAGTAGAAAGAAGCAGCAGAAATGCACATCCAGCAGCCCAGAAAAAGCCGGCGGGGACCACGTAGCTCCTTCCATAACGATCTCCCCACCTCCCAATCACAGTCCCGAAGAAAATTCCTGGCAGTCCGTATCCTGCTAACGCCAAACCAATCCCGGTGTCATGAAGGTGGTAGCGGCTTATCAGCAGAAGACTGAGCCAGGCAAAAATTCCCCCATGAAATGCACCGTTCGAAAAGATAAACGCCAGCGTTCGTCCTCCACGCGGGGTGTCGAGGACAACGAGGTATTCGCGAATCACCTGGTCAAAGGAACTGAATCTACTGGTCACTTCAGTCGCCGATTTGCTCGCCTTGATAAGGTAGACAGCCGCCAAGGCGCAAATGCAGGCGAGCCCTCGAAATTCATTCCTCCAGCCTATAACCGGGTTCAGAATGGGGCCGAGGGTCGAGCCGAATCCGATACCCGCGGCAATCGCTCCGAACATTCTGCCCATGGGGCGTCCCTGAACTTCGTAGGGATAACGGTCCCCAATAGCCGCCAGAGAAATGGTGACGATTCCGCCACATCCCACTCCCGATAGAATCCGTGCGGCGAGCAATGTCCGCCACGTCCCAGCGAATGAGACCAACATCATGGTCGCTGTGGCGAAGCAGAGAAGAGTCATGAGCACGGGAGCTCTTCCCCATCGATCAGATAAAGCTCCGTAAACGAGCGTCGAAATGCCGTAGGGGATCAGGAAGCCCGGAATCAACCAGCCCAGTTGATAAGGAGAAACGGAAAACTCGCGTGAGAGCGCCGGGATGAGCGGCGCCACCATGTAATTGCTGTAGACGACAGCGAACGCAATGACTGCCATCACCCGTAGCTGTGATTCGCTGTTCGCAGGAGCACCTTCCGCCATGATGATTCCTATTGCCGGGGTGGCACGGCCTGCAGGTGACGATAGGCCTGAAGACTTCCGTCCGAGAGTGGCAGCAACGCTAGGCGCGTGGCAATCTCATTCTTTTCTGGTGAGGCGACGCTCAAAAGTTCCGGCCATTGTCTCGACAGTTCCTGCAATAACTCAACCGTAAGCCGGTCGAGCCTGGGCCGTATCACGCTCCGTAGATCCTGGACCGCCGGAAATGGTTTCTGTCCCGCAGCGGTCCACTGGGCGAAGAGGCAATATTGAACTTCTTTGGCAGCCTCGATTTGCAACCGGAAAAAGTGCTGCGCCCATTCCGCGGATATGCCGAGCGTTTGCGCCTTGACCCCAACATCTGCAAGCAGTTGTTGCTCGCGGACTGGGTCTTCTATCGCCGATCCATTGTTCCATTTGGATCTGGCGACATCGGTCATCACACTCAGCCGTTCCTCGATAAGGCCGCGCAGTAGGTTCCCGCTAGGGGCCTTTGCCTCTTCGTGAGTCGCAGAGCAAGTCATTTGTGCCGAAGCGCATGTCCCGCCGTGCAAGAACGCGATCAACAATGTGCCTATCGCCAGAGATCTGATCAATTCCATCCTTTCTTCCATTCTGAGCAAATACTTGACTGCGAAGAATCAGGAGGCAGGGCGCCGTTGAGCTTTGTTTTCTGTCGCGGCACGGTTATTTGCGGTGAGGAAGTCTTCCATTGCCGAAGCAATTTCTACGACATGCGTCTCCGTGGCAAAATGTCCAGTGTCAAGGAACTGAACCTTCGCGTTAGGCAGGTCCTTGCGAAACGCCTCCGCTCCCGCAGGTATAAAAAAGGGATCATTCTTGCCCCAAATCGCAAGCAACGGCGGCCTCGACTTGCGAAAATATTCCTGGAATTTCGGATACAGCTTCACGTTCGATGCATAATTCAGAAACAAATCGAGCTGAATTTCCTCGTTGCCCGGACGTTCCATCAGAGCTACATCCAACGTATACGACTCAGGTGCGACGCTTTCCGGGTTTGATACGCCGTGGGTATATTGCCAGCGCGTCCCTTCAAGATTCAAAATGTTCTTACGAATCACTTCGCGGTTTTCGGCTGTCGGGTCCGCCCAATATTTGCGAATCGGCCCCCACGCGTCCCCAAGTCCCTCTTCGTAGGCATTGCCATTCTGCGAAACGATCGCTGAGACTCGTTCGGGGTGAGCCATGGCCAAACGAAGGCCGGTTGGAGCACCGTAATCGAACACATAAATGGCATAGCGGTTGAGACCGAGCGCTTCAGCAAAAGCTTCCATCGTGCGCGCCAAGGCGTCGAACGAATACGTATATTTTCGTTCCGCGGGGACTTCGGTAAATCCGAAACCAGGCAAGTCTGGTGCGATCACTCGAAACTGGCCTGCCAGGCGTGGAATGAGTTCGCGGAACATGAACGACGAGGTGGGAAATCCATGGAGCAGGAGCACCACGGGCGCACTCGGGTCCCCTGCCTCACGGTAGAACACTTTGACTCCGTCTGCTTCGACCTTGTGAATGGAGGTCACAGGTATAGAAGACTGGGAAAGAACGGGGCTCATAAAACTTCTCCTTAGTGTGTGGTTGGTTTGCTTGTGGGCAAAACCTTAGCGCGACGCCGGTTGCATTTGGTGTTGATTGAATAACCGTAATCGGGCCGAAACAACCTGCTTGACCGATTCTTCGGCGATAGGCAGGAGCTTGTAGGGAACAACCTCGCGCGGCTTTTGGGCAAAGGCGTCTTCCAGGCCGCGGCGCCATGCAACCCGCAGCTCGGTGTTGATGTGAATGATATTTATTCCGGCCGCAATCGCTTCCTGGAGATCGTGGTCTTCTGTCCCAGAGCCGCCGTGCAGGGTTAACAAGCTTTTGGAGGCGCGCTTAATCTCTGCGATCCGTTTTAAGTCGAGCCGCTTCCTCAAGTCCCCGTGCACCATGCTTTGCACCATACCGTGGGTGTTACCGACTGCCGGCGCGAGGATATCGACTCCGGTGCTTTCTACAAACTGCTTCGCCTCCTCCGGAGTGGTCAGGTTCTTGGAATAATCAGGCACCGAATCATGTATCTCGGAGCCGGTTCCGATATTTCCGATCTCCCCTTCCACGAGGACCGCCGGATTGATTGATTTCAACGCCACCACGGCTTGCCTGGTCTGCTTGACATTCTCGTCAAATGGCAAAGCGGATGAGTCGTAGACGATTGAATCGAATCCGGCTTTGGCCGCCGCAATTGCGCTGTCCAGGGAATGCGTGTGATCGGCATTGAGGAAAATGGGTGCGCTGTGTTCCTCGCGCAGACTTCTCACGAGAGCCGCGATTTGAGGCACGCCCAAAAATGCCCGTTCCCCCTCGGATGCGCCGACGATTACCGGGACCTTCATTTCCTGAGCAGACACGAATACGGCTTTCAACAACACCCAATCGGAAATGTTGAAATGACCGACGGCCACCCCGTTGCTTTGCGCTTCGTCCAGTACTTCCCGTAGCTGGTGCATATTCATCCTCCGTTCATCGAATCAGTGACTCGCATCAAGGATGGCCGTCCGCCATGGCCGGCATCCTCGATAACTGTTCAATCGATGCCGCCGAGGCAGTTCTGGACGCATCCTGTTTCATGAGACAGAATGAGACGGTGAGCGCTGAAGACTATCGGCTTGGTGTGCATCGGCACTCTCCGGTAACGAAGGAACGGACGAAAACAACGGACTGAGCCCTTCGACGAGAGTCGGATGCGCCCAAATAGCCTCGCGGAGGGCGGTGTATGGCAATCCGGCCATCATGGCAGTCTGTACCGAAGCCATGATCTCTCCACCGTCGACAGCAAAGGCTGTGAAACCAAGAATACGGTCGCCGTTTACTTCGACGAGGGCCTTTAAGAATCCACGTGTTTCAGAAAGAGTTCGAGCCCGAAGCACTTGTTCCATCGGGATCTTGAACAAGCGGTAGTTGATTCCTCTCGCCCTGGCTTCTTTCTCATTCAGACCTATGCGCGCAAGTTCCGGATCAGTGAAAAGGGTATAGGGGATTTGCCTGCCTGTTGTCACGTGGTTGCCACCTTCGAGGTTGTCACGGACCACGCGGAAGTCGTCCACGCTGACGTGTGTGAACTGGGGACTGCCGGCTACCTCGCCGATGGCCCAGACACCGGGCGCGGTTGTCTCGAGCCGTTCGTTGACCTTGATGTAGCCGCGATCAGTCAGTTCTATCCCGGCCAATTCCAGTCCGATATTTTCTGTGTTTGGCGACCGCCCCGACGCAATCAGCAAATGAGTGCCCAGGAGTGTCTTTTCTGCCCCGCCTTGTTCGACAACAACGGTCACGGAGTCGCCCGATTTCCCGGAAACTCGTGCCACCTGTGCGTTCAAGATCGAATCTATGGCTTCGTCCCTGAACAAGGTCGCGAGAGTTTTCGTAACGTCATCGTCTTCCCTGTGCAGTAGTCGGTCGTTTCGATCAATAACGGTAACCTTGCTGCCAAACCGGCGCATGGCTTGCGACAGCTCCAGGCCGACGTAGCCGCCGCCAATCACAATAAGGTGCCCGGGGACCTGAGCCAGTTCGAGTGCCTCTATGTGCGTGAGCGGCTTCGCCTCGGCCAGGCCCGGAACCGGTTCCATCGTAGCCCGCGTACCCGTGCTCACGATTACGTTGGCTCCACGGAGGCGACGTGTCGTTCCGCCGGGGAGGACGACTTCCAGAGTCTTCGGGGCTACGAAGCGTCCTGATCCGAGAATGAATTCCGCACCAGTCTGCTTGAACTGCTCAAGATAGATATTGTTCAGGCCCGTTACCATCTCGCGTTTTCGAGCCAGCACTGCCGGCATCTCCACGCGGAAGCCCTGCGCGAACATGCCGAACTCTTCGCCGCGGCGAAAATACGACGCTACCCTCGCACTGTGGAGAATATTCTTGCTTGGCAGACAGGCGATGTTTGGGCATGATCCACCTATGTACTTGCGCTCAATCACCGCAACGCGCTGTCCTTTGCCGGCGAAGGTCCAGGCGGCAAGGGTCGATCCTGTACCGTCGCCGAGGATTACCAGATCGTAGACTTCTAAAGCGCGCGCCTGATTTGCTTGGGATGTTTGGCTGCCGTTGGTGTCCATGTCAATACTCAAGTGCAACCGACGGGCCATCGCGGAGAAACTCGGATGGAAGAAGCAGGTTTTGAGTTAAGTGTTTCCGGCGCTGAACGTTCGGTCATGTTGACAGGCTGGCTGACGTTAGACTTACCTGACGAACCTGCGACCAAGGTCCGACACCGGCGGGATTTCGACTCACAGGCCGTCGCTAGGGGCAGGAAAAGCAGGATCAAAGGCATTGAGGGGCTTCGCCTCAGTTTTCGGCCCAGGTGAGCCCTGGCGAACCTGTGGCACACGTAGCAGTCTTGAGGGGAGGCCTGTGGTTAGCTAGAGAGTCTGCGTGAGAACTGATTTTGTCTCATGGACAACTTTGCGGCCTGCGGACGTTGGCATAAATCCCGTGGATTGCGCTAAAAGTCTATACCGTCGCCAAACGGTGGATGCCCTTTCACCTCCGGCTCATATTTATGCAGTGCCGCTAATTTCTTCTCCGGCACATATTGATCCCATGCGGTGATGGGGTCAGCGCTCGTCAGAGCCGTAGTTGTCTGGAGATGGAGGGTGACAATCTGCTGCGGTCGAACTGGAATCTGGTAGGTGGATGAATGCGGCAGAACGGATTGCTTACGCCCTATCAAGTCCGTCAGCATGGCATTCTGATGCGGCAGCAATACGTTCACCGATGCTATTCCAGGTAATCCGAAACATTCCACCAGGCGAATCTCGATATGGTCTTCTTCCCGGCGCAGCGCTTCGACGATTACGTTGTCCGACGTCTCAACATACGAATTTGCAGACCTCGGAGCTCGACCCGGGATGATCACCGGCATGCGGTTATATTCCCACGCCATTTGCGGAACACGGGCCTGAGACCAGGCTTCCTGATGGGGCACGAGCGAATAGGGCATCACATGCGTTCCCTTGCCTGTCAGCCACGGGTTTGGAAATCCGTGATATTGGTCTTCGGCGTTGAGCAGAAAAATGATGGGTGTCCGCCCAACCAGCTCGCGCCCGGTCAGGCCACGATCGAAGAGTGCGACTCCTCCACCACCGGAGAGGGCGTAATCAATCCATCGCACGGCAGGAACAATCCCTCGCGTCCATCCTTGCAAGCTCGGATTCGGAACTGCCCAGGCACCGTGAGAAAAGCCAAAAGGAATACCCCTCCGAACCTCAAGAATGTCCATCGCAAGAGGAAACTCCGACACCACGACCGTGTAGGAAGGGATGTCGTTGAGCTCTGTTTCGAAATCGATGCGAGGACTCTCATGGTAGAAGCGGATGACTCGCTGGATGGACCCTCCGCCATAGAAAGTGCCTTTGGCGCGGATGGTGAAGGCAACCGGCCCCCTGCTCAGCTGAACGGTTGACGGGTGATCGCTCGAGGAGGCGAGCCGCATGCGGTCTGGCCGCGCTGCCATGAAGTCAGCGGGAGCCGCCTCCTGCTTCACGGGCCGCTCGGCCACGATCACATTAGCGGGACCGCCCAACAGCTCGCGACCGGACTTCCTGAGCTTGAGACTGATGAGCGCGCCGGTGCCACGATCAATCCGAGCTGCATAATACTTTGTCTCAATGATTTCGGGTAGCTCAATGATTCCGGGTGCTTCCGCGGCGCGACGCGCCAGTTTCCATGAGCCAACCCCGACCGGCGGCATTTCAATCTGGCAAAGCACCGTGCCGTTGGGCAGCGATTCGGTTGCTATCCCATCCAAAGTTGTCCCAGGAGGAAGAGACAGCTCTACCGGGTCTTGCCGCTTCCAGTTAAGAGGATTAAACAACCCGACGTCTTCGCCGTCTGGAAGAAGAGCCTGACCAGCAGCATTAAGGGCGCGATCGGTGGTTGCTGTGACCAAGTCGAAGCGATCCTGTACATCCCACGACTGGTCGCTCACAAATACCATGCCGCCGGCTGATCCCCAGAGCGTATTGCGATCCATATTCAGACACATCAAGACCCAGGAATCATGGAAGGCTTTCACCGGATACTCATACTGGCTATGCAGGCTTGCGATAGCGGCCAACATCTCCGCAGCCTGAAGAGCATGCTCATTGCTGCGGTATCGGGTCTTGACTTCGTTGTTCTCGATCCAAAAAGCATCAAACTTATACGAAGTGCCGCCGGCAAAGGTAGGAATACGAATGCTGCCAGACTGAATAGCCGGCATAATCGGATCCATATAGCCACTGAGCGTGGTGAATTGGATTTTCCGCCGGAATCCTGCCTTTTCCCATTGTTCCAGAAGCTCACCGGGATATGTTTTGAGATTAGGCGCCAGGGAGTAGTCTCCAGAGCCGGCCAGGACCAGGATCGGCGCACCTTCTGGGGTGATAGGTTCCTTTGCGGCAAAAGACTTCTCTAACGCGTTCAGTTGCTCAGCAACTAACGCTGTCTTAGTGTTGAAGATTGGGTTTGCCTCACTGTAATGGCCCGGGCAAAGGGTCAAAATCCGCGAGCCGTCCGGTGATACAGACCAATAAATAGTCTCTCCCGTTGGATTACTGCGGGTATAGACCATTGCCTCAAGCCCGAGGCCTGACGAAATCTGCGCCATCTGATCGTGCGTACCGCAAACGTCGATCGTCCACGCATACTTCGGTCTCACCCCGAAGACCTGTTCGTACCACCGCAGACCCTCGACTCCCAACCGCACCAGTGCTTCCCCGCCGGAAAGATTGGTCGTCGATTCCAGGAAAAATCCATTTACTAACTCCACCCGCTTCTCTTCAATTCTCTGTTTTAGCTCCTCGATTCGCCCGGGCTGGAAACTCATGATGGCTATGAGATTGTTTACTTCCGACAGAACAAAGGCGTAGTGAGGATCATCCCGAACCCGATCCAGATGATCCAAGTAAGTATTCGCGCAGTAGACTCTCTCCCGGGAAAAAGTAGTGAGCCAACCGCAGCTCGCCGGATGAAAGTTCGGCACCAGGAACACGCTGCGTGGACCGGCCTCGACAGGCTGGGCTCCCGCTTTGACCGCAACACCAACCGTGGCCGCAGCAAGCGCTGCTACGAACTCACGCCGGTTCAACAAGTCGCTTCTGTCGATGGCTCCCATTCTCAAGCTGGCCTCCGCCAGTGATGATATGACAATGAACTTTCTGCGTCCCAAAACGCCTGCGCGGAAACACCATTTTCAATTGAGCCACATGGGCCTGTATAGTGCCGTTTATGACCGTGCGCATGAAGGACATCGCAAAGGACCTGGGACTCTCAGTTGTGACCGTCTCCAAGGTTCTTCGACGCCATCCGGACATCGGCGAGGAGACACGGAAACGGGTTCTCAGGCGAGTAAGAGAACTTGACTATCAGCCAAACGTCCTGGCTCGCAGCCTGGTGACCGGCCGCAGCTACCTCATTGGTTTGGTCGTACCCGACTTGCTACATCCGTTCTTTGCCGAGGTGGCCAAGGCCTTATCAACCGTTGTCGGACAGCGGGGATATTCGGTGATCATCTCGTCCTCAGAAGAAGATGCGGAACTGGAAGCGCGCGAAATACGTCAGATGGTCGCGCGGCAGCTTGATGCCCTGGTCATCGCCTCTTGCGGCAATGAAACCGAGGCTTTTGAAAAGATGGACCGCCAAGGGCAGCCGTACGTATTGATCGATCGAGAGTTTCCCGGCTTAGTTGCAAACTTTGTAGGAATCGATGACGAAGCAGCTGGACGGATAGCAACCGAGCATCTCATCGATCAGGGTTGCCGGACGATTGCCCATATCCGCGGGAAAGACAACAGCACGGGGATGCGTAGATTTGAAGGCTATAAACAGGCGCTCCAGCGCCGCGGCCTGCCTTACTCCGATGCAAATGTCGTGGAGAGGCCAAAGGTTGATTTCGAAAGCACACGACACGGTGCGGAGGCCATGCGGTTCTTGTTGAAGCAACGGTCAAGACCGGACGGCGTCTTCTGTTATAACGACCCGTTGGCGATTGGTGCCATGACTGCCATCCTGGATTCAGGCCTTCGTATTCCAGAGGACATCGCCATCATCGGGTGCGGAAATCTCCATTACGACAGCGCCTTGCGGGCTCCGCTTTCCAGTGTTGACCAACATAGCCAGATGATCGGCGAACGTGCGGCGAAAATCCTTCTGCAAACGATTGAATCAAAGGTACGTCCCCATGCCAGGAGCGTCATCCTTGATCCCTCATTGGTGATCCGTTCCTCCACGCTGAGAAGGCCTCAGGCTCTTGGAAGTGACAATTCATCTCAGGTGAAGACGAATTCCAAAAAGCGCGTGGTAGCCCCGAAAAAAGGTGATAGAAAGAAGCCTTAGCAACGCACCGCTGCAGTGCTGCGCGTTTCAGTCGCGATTTTCTGGACGCCCCGAGGGCCAGACTGTGTTGAACACTGGCGCCAGAATTACTCTGATCTCTTCTAACAGCGATTCATCGATTTGCAGACAAAGCGCACTCAGGTTCTTTTCCACTTCTTCCGCCGTTGACATGCCGGTGAGTGTGCTCGAGACATAAGCGTGGCGCAAGCAGAAATGCAATGCAACGAGGGAGAGGCTTACTCCGCGTCGATTGCAAAGGGTGGCGGCTTGCAACGCCAACTCTCGAACCTGAGGGGGCGCTGGATGCCAGGCGGCGGGACCCTGCACTGTCAAGATCCCCATCATCATTGGGGACGCGTTCATCATGCCGATCTCGCGTTCCCGCGCAAACGGCGTCAGCACAGCGTCCATATCGGTTGTAACCAGGTTGTATCTGCAATATGACAGGATGGTGTCGACCTCTACAGCTTCAGCGATGCGGCGAAGCACGTTCAGAGGATAGCCTGTTATTCCTATAAAGCGCGCCTTTCCCTCTTGTTGCAAACGCCTCATCTCCGGAAGTGTTTCGCCAATGATTTGATTTACATCGCCGAATTCCACATCATGTGCCTGAAGGAGGTCGACGTAGTCAGTCTTCAGACGGCGCAACGATTCCTCGACTCCCTCTCTCACCCGGCGTCGAGAGAAGTCGAACTCTTTTACTCCATAACGGCCGCACTTGGTCGCCAGAATGATTTTCTGCCGCCTTCCTTGCAGTGCACATCCAAGCCGTTCTTCCGCCAGAGTTAAGCCGTAGTAAGGAGAAACATCGAAAAAGTTGATACCACGGTCCACCGCTAGCTGGACCGCCCGCTCGCCTTCCTTAGGGTCGGTGATCCCGAAGACGTCCCCCAGAGGGGAGGCGCCGAAGCCGAGAACCGATACGTTCAGGTTGGTACGGCCCAAGGTTCGATATTGCATTTGGTCCTGGGGATTATTGACCCGTGGCAACGCGAAGGATGCGGAACGCATACGCGTACTTGCCTCCAATCTGTGTTGGCAATTCAATGTGCAGGCCATCGGGCTGTTGATGGAACGTGAGCTTCCCGTCAACGCCAAGCAAGGTTACAGAATCCACCTTAGGCGCCCCCCACGCATCGCTTGATAACGAACGGATCACAGTCTCCTTGCCCGAAGGCTTGCCCAGTTCGATGGCGTACAGGGCATTTCCCTTTGTGGTAAAGCGGAAGTCTTCCGCTGTGTAGACTGCAGTATCAGTGTCATGGAAGGAGCCGGATGCAACCTTCGTAGGGCCTTCCCCGTAAGTTCTCCAAGGCCGTGTGCCGTAGATCGATTCGCCGTTGACCTTCAGCCAGGCACCTACCTCATGAAGCACCTGTTGTACTTCATCAGGAATGGTGCCGTCAGAGCGCGGACCGATGTTCATGAGCAGATTGCCGTTCTTGCTGACGATATCGACCAACTGATCGATGACGAACTGAGGTGACTTGAAGGTGTCGTGCTCGATATAACCCCAGGATTTATTGCTGATCGAGGTATCGGTTTGCCAGGGAAATGGACGGATCTCCCCAAGTTGGCCCCGCTCCAAATCGAGCACGGCGGAGTGATCCTGCATGGCGTAGTCCTTGTAGTTGATTACGCCGGCCTGGTCGCCGTATTTCAGCGAGGCATTGTAGTAAAAGGCGGCGAAGCGTGTAAGAGCGGGGCGGACGGAAGCCTGGCCGATCCACCAGTCGAAATACATAATGTCGGGATGGTATTTCTCAACGAGCTCGGACGCGCGGGCCAGCCAGTCATCCCTCCACTCTGAAGAGACGAAGGTGAAGTCGTTGTTGAGCGGCGTCGGTGACTGATTCTCCAACCAGTTGTGTGCCGGACCGTAAAATGCCGCGTACCTGGGATCGTTCACGTCCGACGGAATCGTGCGTCCCACACCGAGAAAGAAGTTGTGCTCGACACGGTGCGACGAGACGCCAAAGTGGAGACCTTCGGCGCGAACAGCCTTGGCCAGATCGCCGATAAGATCCCGGTGCGGCCCCATCTTGACCGCAGTCCAGTCGCTGAGGCCGCTGTCGTACATGGCAAAGCCATCGTGGTGCTCGGCAACCGGGACCACATACTTTGCCCCGGACTCGGCAAACAGGTGGGCCCAGGCGGCGGGATCAAAATGCTCAGCCTTGAACATGGGGATGAAGTCCTTGTAGCCGAACTTATCCTGGGGACCATAGGTGGCGATGTGGTGGGTGTACTCCGGGGATCCCTGGCGATACATATCCCGTGGATACCATTCGCTGCCGAACGCGGGGACGGAATAGACGCCCCAGTGGATGAAGATGCCGAACTTGGCGTCGCGGTACCATGCGGGAGCCTCGTACGTTTGCAATGACTCCCAATCGGCACGGTAAGGGCCACCATCGATGGTTTGATCGACGAGGCCGAGAATATGCCCGCGTTCGTGGTCGTAGCTGGAGCTGGCCTTCTGCCAGATGCGGTCGATGACTTCGGGGGGTCGCGAGGCGGTAGGGGCGGTGGGAGATACACCCGCCTGGGCGCACAGCGGAGACCAGGAAGATGCAAGGGCCAGCAACGTGAGAGTGCTTACTGCCATTCCGCGGCTGACAGCCGCGATCGCCAGGCTAATCATTAGGAATCCTCGCCTTAATTTCACCGGGAGCAGAAACACGCCGGCCTGACTGCCTGATATTTTCGTTACAGTTAGCGATAACCATACGGTTTTATTTGCTAGACGAAAGCTCTGTCAAGGAGATTTCGTCCGTGGCATTTTTATCTTCTGTGACTGCCGTTACCGATTCAGAAAGCCCTTGACACCGCTACAAAGCGACGAGTAGCATGCGTCGAGTTAACGTTAAAGTAGTCGCTGAATCCATCCAGGCGATAATCGGACCCCAGGTTTTGAATTCATGTAAGTCGCCGCCAACTCAGAGGCTTTGAGTTCGTCACGGTCGTGCTGATGCTGGTCGAGCGATTTTTCGTAAGGAGGCAGGTATGGGAGGAGCAATCAGTAGGCACTGGAACAGGCTCTGGTTTCTCGCAGCGCTTTTCCAGCTTTTGAGTCTTGCAGCGTGGGTGTCCCCCGCCGCCATGGCGCAGCAGGGAACCGCAACCATCAACGGCGTCGTCAAGGATCCGACCGGTGCCGCAATCCCAAATGCCCGGGTTGAGCTGACCAACGTCGGTACCTCAGTCGTGAGGTCAACCAGCACCAACAGCGACGGAGCCTATGCCTTCCCCAGCGTCGTCCCCGGCGTGTATACCATGCAGGCCTCGGCCACAGGTTTCTCTACGGTCACACAACACGAGACAACGGTGGAAGTGAGCCAGACCGCGACCTTCGATTTTCAGCTGACGGTCGGTACCGCGCAGCAGAACGTTACTGTGAACGCAGCGGAAGGGGCGACGCTCGAAACCGCCACCTCGGAACTCGGTACAGTTGTTAACACTAAAGAGGTCACCGACCTGCCTCTGAACGGCCGCAACTTCACCCAGCTACTGACCATCACGGCGGGTGTGGCTAACATCAACCGTGACCAGAGCGCCAGCGGAGGAGGCGGGTGGGCTGGTAACTCGCTGGGAAGTTTCACCTTTCCGGCCGTGAACGGCGCTCGCAACCGCAGCAATTACTTTATTTTGGACGGGGCAAACGACCTGAACACGATGCTCGGCATGTATAATTATGCACCCATCGTGGACGCCATTCAGGAATTTAAAACCCAGGGCCACAACGACCTGGCCGAGTACGGCGCCGCCGCCGGGGGCATCGTGAGCGTGGTCACCAAGTCCGGGACCAACCAGTTCCACGGCGCCCTGTGGGAGTTCTTGCGCAACGCGGATATGGATGCGCGCGGTTACTTTGAATCAACCCTGCCGCCGCTGAAACAGAATCAATATGGCGCTTCCGTGGGCGGTCCGGTCTGGATTCCGAAGGTGTATAACGGCAAGAATAAAACCTTCTTCTACGCGGCTTTTGAAGGCTTCCAGATCCGTTCCGCGATAACCACCGGAGCCCTTGCACCGACGGCTGCGGAGCGCAGCGGCGATTTCAGCGCCCTGGGCGTACCGATCTACGATCCGCTGACGACCACTCTCAATCCCGCAACCGGTACCTACTCGCGTACCGCGTTCCCCGGCAACATTATCCCGGCCAACCGGATCAGTCCGATTTCGGCGCTTTTTCAGACACTCATCCCGCAGGCCGGTCCGTTGGTTAACGGGAACAACGTCTATTCGTCCGGACCTGCCTCGACCAGCCAAAATTCGGGGACGGCTCGTGGCGATCAGAATTTCGGCAACAATAACCAGCTTTCGTTTCGCTTCAGCGATTTCGGCCAAAACGTGGCCAACACGTCCAACGTCGTCGGGCTGAACACGATCTACGTTCAGGGCAACAACTATGTAGGGCACTGGACTCACACCTTTAATCCGACCGCCTTTTCCGATGTGTATTTCGGCCGGAACTATGGAGTCACCACCACCGGCACCGGGTATCCTAGCGAAACTCCGGCGTTTCTTAGTCAGTTGCAGACACTCGGGATGTCGACGGCCTGGATGACTCTGAACAACAAGCTGTACGCACCGCAGTGGACCGCCGATAACTATCTCTCGCTGTCCGGCTCGCAGCTGCAGCAGACCGGCTTGGCGGATAACTGGCAGTGGGGCGGCGCGTTTACCAAGATCTTCGGCAAACATACGATCAAAGCCGGGGGTGATTTCCAGACCAACAACTTCCGTTCACCGATCGCCTACTCCGGAGCGAATTACGGGACCGCGCAGACCGCGGGCCTCGGCGCTGAGCAGGGCATGGGAGGAAACGCCTGGGCCTCCCTGTTGCTCGGTGTTCCTCGCGAGGCTAGCTATCGAAACATCCTCGAAGTGGCCGGCGGTGGGTATATCAATGGCATATTCGCTCAGGATCAGTTCAAAGCGACCAGCCGTCTTACCATCAATTTCGGATTCCGCGACGACCTCGTGTGGACACCGATCTACGGGACGGGCAACGGCGCCAATTTCTATACCGGTAATGCTAACCCGCTCACCGGCCAGTATGAGCTCAACGCGCTCCCGCCTAACTGCTCGGCGACTCAGGGTGCGCCCTGCATTCCGACAGGCATCTACACGGCGTCGACCATTCCGGCTCCTGGCGGACTTCCCCCGCACGCCTACGTCAACCCGGCCTCCGATCATCGCGTGATCAAGAACTCGCTGTGGGACTGGGCTGGCCGGCTAGGCGTGGCCTACCGGCTCGGGGACAAGATGGTCATCCGTTCAAGCTATAGCCGCTTCTACGACGCGTGGGCCACGACGGTCCAGCTGTCGCAGAATTTCGGCGGCAACTGGCCGGCCGTGAACACTCTCGACAACGCCGGGCTGAACGTCAATGTTCCCACGGCGCCAGCCCGCGATCCGCTTGGACTTGGCAGCGGCGGATCGATCATTTATCCCATCAATGACTTCAGTCAGGTGAGCCAGTGGATGGTGGATCCGAACTTCAGGACTCCGTACATGGACCAATGGAATGTCGGCATCGAGCGGGAGTTACCAGCGAATTCCGTTCTCGATGTCAACTACGTCGGTTCCGTCGGCAGGCATCTGGATTGGGGTCCGATCATGAATACCCCGCCTCCGGGACCTGGCACTGTCCAGACCCGGCGACCGTACCCCTACATGTTGCAGCAATGGTTCGACCAGAGCGTCGGAGACAGCCGCTACAATGCTCTGCAGGTTACTCTCAACAAGCGCACCAGCCATGGCGTTACCTTCCTGGTCGCCTACACGCTGTCCCATTCGAACGACGACGGCTGCGGGCTAGGTGCAAACTGTAACTCAACGCAACCGTACAACCGGCGCGTCGACTACGGCACCTCAGACACGAACCAGGAGAACGCGTTCTCGGCGGCATTCACCCTGCAGTCGCCATTCACCACCAATTCCAACAAATGGGTCTCCAATCTGGCTGGCGGATGGGCGCTCAATGGCATTGCCCAGATCGCTTCGGGCTGGCCCTACACCATAACCAACAGCGGCGACCCGGAGAACGTTGGCACCATCAGCCAGCAACGTGTGGACGTGGTCGGTCCCAACAGTGGGCCCGGTCTCCGCACTCCTGCGCACTGGTTTAATGTGAATGCCTTTGCATTGCAGGCGCCCTACACGTACGGCAATGAGAAGGTGAACCCGCTGACTTCGGACGGGACTAAGAACCTCGACCTGTCCCTGTTCCGCTCGTTCCACGTAGGACTAGGAGAATCGAGATACTTTGAATTCCGGGCCGAATCATTCAACCTCTTCAACAGAGTTATGTTCGCCCTACCGAATGCACAACTCGGGGGGGCGAATTTCGGGGCGGTCACGAGCCAGCAGAATTCACCGCGTCAGTTGCAGCTGGCCCTGAAGTTCATTTATTAGCGCGGGTCTAACCAAAGGCATCACTGCTATGGCAGTGATGCCTTTTGCCTTCTACGCTTCGCTTGATGCAAGCTGAAGAGTCACGAGTGAAGAATGCGTTCGGCCCTGACCATACTGCTTTTCGCCGCGGTGCTCTGTCTGTTTGTGCTTGCTCAGAGCACAGCAGCGCCGCCGATCAAGTTTGAGGATATTGCTGAAAGAGCCGGCGTACACTTCATCACCGAAAATTCTTCCACTCCGGAGAAGCACCAGCCGGAGACAATGCCTGCGGGTATTGGGCTGTTGGACTACGACGGGGATGGCCTGCTCGATATTTTCCTGGTCAACGGCGCCGAGATGCCATCACTGGTAAAAACCGGCCCCAAGTATTACAACCGCCTGTTCCACAACAACGGCAACGGCACCTACACCGACGTCACTGAGCACGCTGGAGTCGCCGGAGCGGGTTACGGAATGGGCGTAGCTGTCGGCGATTACGACAACGACGGCCGGCCCGACCTGTTTGTGGCCAACGTTAACGGAAATCAGCTGTTTCACAATAATGGCGACGGCACCTTTACCGATGTCACCGCAAAGGCCGGTCTGAGCGGCGCCCTGCACCACGGCCGCAAGATGTGGTCGATCGCGGGCGGCTGGTTTGACTATAACCGCGATGGGCTGCTCGACCTGTTCGTGGTGAATTACTGCGATTGGGATCCGCGTTACGAACCCAGCTGCACGGGCATCAACGGCCGCGGTTACTGCCACCCCGACAGCTTCCCTCCCCTGACGAACACGCTCTACCGCAACAACGGCGACGGTACGTTCACCGATGTCTCGGCGGAAACCGGAATTTCAAAGATCGAGGGCCGGGGAATGGGCGTCGCCTTCGCCGACTATGACAACGACGGCTGGCCGGATGTTTTTGTGGCTAACGATAACAGCCCGAACCTACTGTTCCATAACATCGATGGAAAACGCTTTGAAGAGGCCGGCCTTCAGGCAGGCGTAGCTTACAACGAAGACGGGAACGTCCTGGCCGGAATGGGCGTAGATTTCCGGGATGTAAACAACGATGGGCTGCCGGATATCTGGCACACCGCGATCGAAAACGAGACCTTTCCCCTGTACTTGAACAACGGTAAGGGAGCCTTCGTCAACGCAGGCCAACCGAGCCGGCTCGCGAACCTGACCAGGCCCATGTCAGGCTGGTCAAACGGCATGGTAGATCTCGACAACGACGGCTGGAAGGACCTGGTGGTAGCCCGCAGCAATGTAATGGACAATATCGAGCAAATCTCGAAGCATTTTCACTATGCTGAACCGGACTCTGTCTTTCGCAATCTCGGCAACGGACAGTTTGCGGATGTGAGCGCTGCGGCTGGCGCCGATTTCACCCGGCTTGCCCCACACCGCGGCCTCGCCTATGGAGATCTCGACAACGACGGCCGTATGGATCTGGTGGTCACTGCCCTCGGCACCCCGGTCAGCGTGCTGCACAATATCACCGAAACGCACAATCACTGGATCCTGCTCGAACTGACCGGAACCAAAAGCAACCGGATGGGCATCGGTGCGCAAATTCGTATAACGACCGACGATGGCAGGAAACTCTACAATGAGGTCACGACCAGCACCGGCTATGCCGCATCGAGCGATCCGCGGGTTCACTTCGGTCTGGGTGAATCGCGCGTCATTCGCGAAATCGAGATCCGCTGGCCATCGGGTACGCGCCAGTTGCTGCACAACGTGACCGCCGATCGACGGATGGTAGTCACCGAGCCAGGCGGTGGGAATTAGCAGGCACGTGGCCCGACGAGGTTGGTTTAGATTGAGGTTAGTTCTACCATGCCGGCCGCTTGTCTGCTGTTGCGCGCTCCTGCTGCTGAGCGCTGCAAGAGGACTGGCGCAATTGCCGCCCACCTGCAACCCCCCGCCATCGGCCACTCATGCGCCGGCGGGCACGCCACCCTCCAAAGTTTGGGACGCTATCGGCGTCTGGTTCGCGCAAAAGGACGACCTCAAATGTTCCGTCGCGGCCTTCCAACAGGCCTTGCGGCTGGAGCCGCACTCGGCCGAGGCGCATTTTGATCTTGGGCTGGTGCGGCAACGTCAGCAGCAGATCGACGCCGCGATCCAGGATTTCCAGTTGGCTCTGCAGTATGATCCAGGGCTGCTGCAGGCACGCTGTGCTCTCGGCTCGATACTACCGGACCCGGCCGGTGCGGAAGCCGAATTTCGCAAGGCGCTCGCAGTCGACCCGCAACTTGTGTGCGCCCTGGATGGCCTGGCCCAGGTTCTGTTCAATGCAGGACGATACGACGCCGCCCTGGATTCCTGGCGACAAGCCGTCCGCATTCAACCGGATGCTCCCGATCTGCAGCTCGCTTTGGCGACCGCAACCTATAAGGCCGCGAAGGCCAGGGAGGCTGATGGGCTGCCGCCTGTCGACGGCGCCGGGGTGGCTGACGCAATTCACCTTTTCACCGATTTGCTCAGCAAACATCCCGGCATGACGGCTGCGCACTTTACTCTGGGCAACATCTATGCCAACGAACACCGCTTCCGCGAGGCGGCCGATGAATACCGCTTGGTAGTCGGCCAGGATGCAACCGACACGGTTGCATTGGCCGCCGAGGTCAAGGCGCTCGTGGACGTTACTGCATATACGGATGCGCTTGCTCCGGCCCGTGATTACGTGCGCCAGAAACCGGGCGATCCCTCGGGGCACATCCTGCTTGGTATGGTGTACCGGGGTCTGGGCGATTACGCGAAGGCAGAGCCTGAACTTGCGCTTGGAGCCGCGAAAGCCCCCGACGATTTTGATGCTCGATATCAGCTGGGGTTTGTTTTGGCCAAGCTGGGAAAGCCCGAGGAGGCACTGCCCCAACTACGGAAAGCTGTGGCGCTGAATCCTGGGGATAAATCGGCCCAGTTCCAACTCGCAGCAGTGCTGCGCACTCTCGGCCAGAACCAGGAGGCCAACCAGATCGTCGAGCAGTTCCGGAAAACAACCGACACCGAGTTCCGCAACAGCCAGCTCACATCCGATGGCATCAAGGCGAACGATCTGTTGCAGGCGGGCCAGCCGGCAGAAGCAGCGCAGATTTATCGCCACATGCTCGAGGAGAACTCGCACAGTGCCTGGACAGCCTACAATTTGGCGTTGGCTCTGGAAGCCATGCACGATACCAAGGGCGCCGAGGACGCGCTCCGCAGCGGGATCGAGATGGACCCGAAGCTGGCCAAAGTTCGCGCCGAATTAGGCCAGCTCGAATTAACAGTCGGCGATACGGCATCTGCGCAGCAGTCGTTACAGTCCGCGCTTGACCTCGAGCCGCAGCTGGTCGACGCCCGCGGGAACCTGGCGATGATCTATGCCAGAAAGGGGGACCTCACGACCGCCGAGAAGCTTCTTCGTCAGGCCCTCGAAGACGATCAACAATATAAGGAAGGCCACCTGAACCTCGGTCTGATCCTTGCCCAGCAGGGCAAGCTACCCGGCGCCGAGGAGGAACTCGACAAAGCGGTAGCGCTCGCCTCTCAGGATCCCAACACCCTCTCCACGGTGGGAAAAGCCAAGGCGCAGATGGGCAAGATGAGCGAAGGAATCGCGCTCCTTCGCAAGGTGGTGGCGCTGCGACCCGATCTGGCTGCGGCGCATCTGGACCTTGCGCTTGCGCTCGCCGACAGTTACGATTTGCCCGGAGCACTGGTCGAAACCACCGAGGCGGTTCGCCTTGCACCGCAATCCGGAGTCGCCCATTTCTATCGCGGCCGGGTTCTGTACGATCTAGGCCGCACCACCGAGGCACAGCCTGAGTTCGAAACCGCAAGCCAGCTGGTTCCACAGATGCCCGAGCCTCGCTATTTTCTTGCCCTGGCCTACAAGCAGGAGGGCAAGTTTCCGCTGGCGGCCGGGCTGCTGGAAGAAACGGTCAAGCTGCAGCCGCGCAACGTGATGGCCTGGTATTTGCTGGGCCAATGTCTGGAGCAGCAGTCCGAGACAGAGAAGGCGGTCGCGGCCTGGCGGCAGGCGATCGCGATTGATCCCAACTTCAGCCAAGCGCTCTTTGCCTTGGCACACGCCTTGCGATCGACCGATCGCCCCGAATCGGACAAATTCATGACGCGGTACGCGGAGATACAGAAGCAGCGGCGCATTCTGGATAGCGCCGGCACGCTGGCAAACAACGGTGTCGTCGCCGCCTCCGCTCATGACTGGTCCGAAGCCACGCGCCAGTTGAAGGCCGCTATCGCGGAGTGCGGTGACTGCGCGCTGAAAGCCGACCTCTTCAAGAAACTGGGCCTGATTCATTGCCAGGCCGGCGACCTCAACGACGGTGAGAAGGAACTGCTGGCGGCCAAAGCCCTCAAGCCGACGGATCCGGAAATCCAGAGTGCGCTGCAACTGATCGCCGAGGCTCGAACCCAGCACTCCGGCCCCGCTACTGGGAAGGCGTATTAGTGCGGGCTCTCCGGAATCTTCTTCCGCTTGCTGTCACTCTCGCAGTGATTGCGCCGCTGCTGGTCGGAGTGACGGTGCTTTCGCAAATGGCTTCCCGAAATGCTACCGATCAGCCTGGGCGCCCCCTTCCCCCGGGGATGAAGCCGCCCGTTGCTGATTTCCGCGACCTAGCCGCGCAGGCCGGACTCACCGCAACGGTGATCTCCGGCGACCTGGATCAGACTTATATCGTCGAAAACACCGGCACCGGCGCTGCGATCTTCGATTACGACAACGACGGTCTTCCGGATATCTTCCTGGTGCAGGGCGACCGGCTGCATGGTTCGAGCCCTCCGCTTACGCCGCATCTTTATCACAACCTCGGCGGCCTTCGCTTCGAGGATGTCACCGCCAAAGCCGGCATCGGCCACCTTGGCTGGGGGCAGGGAGTCTGCGCCGGCGACGCGGACAATGACGGTCACGTCGATCTCTTTCTCACCCAGTGGGGGCATAACGTCTTCCTGCACAACCTCGGGAACGGTACCTTCCGCGATGAGACGAAGGAGCGTGGCCTTTACCGGCCGGAATCGCGATGGAGTACAGGATGCGCGTTTATCGATTATGACCGGGATGGCCATCTCGACCTTGCGGTGGCCAACTATGTCGATTTCAAAGCGCAGGATTCGCCACCGCCGCGGACCCGCAGCGGCTGCAACTGGAAAGGCATGCCTGTGCCCTGTGGCCCTCGTGGCCTCAAAGGCGAGACGATGAACCTGTACCACAACGATGGGCACGGGCATTTTGCCGACGTCACCAAACAGGCCGGCATCGATACGCCGCATGAATATTACGGTTTCACTGTTCTGACCGGCGATTACGATAACGACGGCTGGCCCGATATCTACATCACTTGCGACTCCACACCCAGTCTGTACTTTCACAACAAACACGACGGGACATTTGAAGAGATGGGTCTGGGCAGCGGACTCGCGGTGAACGAAGACGGCCGCGAGCAGGCGGGCATGGGAGCCACCACCGCCGACTACGACGGCGATGGGCGGCTGGATATTTTCAAGACCAACTTCTCCAGCGACACGAATACGCTTTATCGAAACCTGGGGAATAACACCTTCGATGACACCACCAGCCTTGCCGGTCTTGCGGTGCACACGCAGTATGTGAAATGGGGCACCGCCTTTCTGGACTTCGACAATGACGGATGGCCCGACCTGTTCGTCGCCGACGGCCACGTGTACCCGTTCGTGGAAAAGTACAGTCTCGGAGAAGAATTCAAACAGCCCAGCCAGTTGTTCTGGAATCGCGGCGACGGCGCGTTCTTCGATATGTCCTCGACCGGTGGCCCCGGCATTACCGCCAAACACGCTTCGCGCGGTATCGCAGTCGGCGACCTCGACAACGCCGGATCGCAGGAGATTGTTGTCGTCAATCTCTTCGAGCCTCCTTCCCTGCTGAAGAACTTCGGGCCCCGGGGCAACGCGCTGCTCGTCCGCGCCGTTACCGCGTCCGGCCGGGACGCCATCGGTGCGCGATTGACGCTTAAGGTTGGCGGACGGAAGGAGATCGACGAAGTCCGCAGTGGCGGATACCACATCTCCCAGGGAGATTTCCGCGTGCACTTCGGCATGGGCCACGCCACAAAAGCAGATCTGACGATCCGCTGGCCTGACGGCCCCGTGGACAACGTGGAGACCATCCCGAACGTGGACGCCAATCAGTGGATCGTGGTTCGCGAACACCGCGGCATTGTCGAACGCCATGCCTTCACTCACGACACTCCGTAGTTAAAATATTTGTGCCTTTACTTAAACGATATCTATTGTCGATTTCACCGTCTTTTTGATAAGGTCAGGCCACTGCGGTGAGAAGTGTTTTTCCACTGAAGCAGCGGCACCATATTCACAAAATCTGAAACGAGGGCCCAGAAATGAATCTGTCGAGACGGGCGTTTGCCAGGGTTTGCGCGCTGACGGCAACAGGTCGTGCACTAATGGGAGCGCTGCCAAGTCTGGGCCAGGTGCAGGGAGAACGCTACAACATCACGGGCGCTCATCCGGTGCCTCCCATCCAGGATAGCGAAACACCTGAACAGAAGAACGCCCGCATGGAGTGGTTCCGCGAAGCGCGCTTCGGCATGTTTATCCACTGGGGCCTGTATTCCATCCTCGCCGGTCGCTGGGATGGGAAGGAGGTTTCAGGAATCGGCGAATGGATCATGAACAGTGCTTCCATCCCCGTGGCTCAGTACCAGTCGCTCGCCGCCCGCTTCAATCCCACGGAGTTCAGCGCTGCCGGAATCGTCGGCCTGGCGAAATCCGCGGGAATGAAGTACATCGTCATCACGTCAAAGCACCACGACGGTTTTGCGATGTTTGATTCAAAGGCGAATCCCTTCAATATTGTCCAGGGAACCCCCTTCCAACGCGATCCGCTCAAGGAGCTCGCCGCTGAGTGCCGCCAGCAGGGCATCAAACTCGGCTTCTATTACTCTCAGGATCAGGACTGGACTGCGCCTGGCGGAGCGGCCTACAAGAGGGACGATCACAAGCCCCCCACCTATCATTGGGACCCGGCTCAGAATGGAAGCTTCGCCACCTACCTTGAAACCAAGGCCATCCCGCAGATCCAGGAGCTGCTGACGAACTACGGCGAGTTTCCTGCAATCGTCTGGTTCGATACTCCCACAAAGGACATGACCCCGGAATTGGCCGGCAAGATCGTTACTGTTCTCAATCAACATCCAAAACTGATCTGGAATAACCGTCTGGGCGGTGGTTACAAGGGAGACACTGAGACGCCGGAACAATACATTCCCGCTCGCGGGTATCCGGGACGCGATTGGGAAGCGTGCATGACAATGAACGATACCTGGGGATACAAGGTTGATGACACCAATTTCAAAAGCACAGAAACACTGCTGCGCAACCTGATCGATATCGCAAGCAAGGGTGGAAACTACCTCCTGAACATTGGCCCAATGGCAACCGGCGAGGTGCCGCAACCTGAAGTGGATCGGCTCCACGAGATGGGCAAGTGGCTGGCGGTCAATGGCGAAGCGATCTATGCAACCGGCCCCACGCTCTTCGGAGACGAGGCCGGCTCGTTTTCGACAACGGAAAAGGATAAGGAGGGGAAGCCGAAGTTCATTCCCACCTGGAAGTGGAGGTCAACGACCACTGCCAACCGGATTTACATTCACTTCTTCGAGTGGCCGGGAACGAAGTTCCAGCTCAGCAAGGTTCCCCGCCAGGTCACCGGCGCGTGGCTCCTCGCTGATTCGGCCCATAGCCCACTGAAAGTAAGCCGGACCGCAGATGGCATCGACGTGACCCTTCCCGCTAACGCGCCTGATCCGATTGCGAGTGTACTGGTCCTGAAGACGACGTAGAGATTACAAGCTGATCTCGCCTAAAACACGGAGTCGCAAATAGAACGTGGCGGATCCCAACCAATGGCTAGGCAGGCCGCACTTCGGACTCAACCGTGACGGTCCCGACCTCCACTTTGAGCAGGTACTTATGGCCGCGCCGAGGATGAAAGACAAGCGCCGGGCGGAAGCATGCGACGCACGTTCCGGAGTTTCGGCGGACGCTCGGGTACACGATCCCGTTCGATCCTTCGAAAAGAAGCTTGTTCGCGAGGGCCTGCGAGGCGCGATAACAGAGCGGAACTGGATCGGGCCGAAGGCAGCTCTCCTGTTCTGCAGCGTCTAGGGTGTGAAACTCGCCTGAAAAGTCGGCCAGGAAGTCGATGTAGTCGAAGGCGTGCTGGCCCTGGATGCGACCGTCTGCGAGAAAACGCCGTTTGTGAAACGCGACTTCCACGATCGATGTCTCGATCTCAAAACCGCCGTCCCATGCACCGCGTTGAGCACCGTGGAACCGCCCGCCGAACGGGGCCGGATGAGTGAAGGCGGCATTCACGATATGGGCGTTCGGCACTCCCAAAAGCAGTTCGCCGGGACCGATTGCGCTGTTGCCACCATTCTCCCCGATCTTCCGCTCGTTGGTTGCAGCATCGAGTTCGCTCAAATCAGCAAGAACATTTGCGGGAAGTGGAAGGCTCTCAAGGACACTCTCAGCACCGAACTTCACTGGGATTAGCCTGTGGGTTACGGCGTGGTCGTACTGTACGAGTGCTGCCAATTATTACCCGCCCCGCTCCGCGTCGACCAGGCTCCGCACCTGCTGCAGTCCCGGTATTCCTGCCCGCACCATGTAGTCGACGGGCATTTGGCCGCGAAAGAGAGGATTATCATTCGGCTGCGTGACCCAGCGGTCCGCCAGATCGTCAGGCAAGAGAATGTGCAGGGCTTTGTAGATTCCGACGATGTACGAGATCCGGGTCAGCTCGTCCTGTCGTAAGGTACCTGCCGCTGACTTCAACTTGTAGACGGTCGAGCGAGGCATGCCGCCAAGCAACTCCCCTGCCCGCTCGATTGGAATTTGCCACTTGTCGATTATGGCGAAGAACCCATCAATCGCAGACTGGCTCAACCGCTCCCGCGTCTCCAAACGGCTCAAATCCGGGGTGGCATCGAACTGATACCCGGGTGCGGCGTAGGCCGGGAAAGTCGCCATAACTATTGCCTCCACACCTAAATTGTCTCGTAATAGATAAAATATGTCTAGATATGGACGAATTAGGGTCTAGTGCTCCCTGCCAGTCCCCCTGGATGCATTGATGATGACAAGACTGAAACTTCGCCTTGTAGAAATGTGCGAACTAAGCTAACTAAGCAAACTAAGTCTGCCCCTGCATTGATTCTTCGTTGGTCGTTCCCTCAAGTGTCGATTCATCGTTTGACTCCTCCTCGTTCAAGGATTCGGATTCCGGTATCGCAGACCAGAGGGTCGAGGGGCGGCCCCCGGTGGGCTGGCTGGATTGTTGGTAGATTGCACCCAACGAAATAAGTTGTTCGAGTGCGGCTTCGATGCGACTGCTGCTGAGACGACCGTGGAAGAGGGCACCTATTTGCTTTCTGGACAAGAAGCCTTCGGTGGACGCATTGATGGCTTCGAGGATACGGTCGGTGGTGTGGTCGCCGGTGGATGTGCCGAAGAGGAGGGAGGCGCTTGCGGAGCAGTAGTCCCACACGGCGAGGGCAGCCTGAAGGTGAGGCAGGCCGATGACGGGGCTGCAGTCGAGAACAGCGTATATGGCGCTGAGGCGCAGAACCTGGGCTTCGGCCCGACTGGTGGCGGCGCCATAGAGGCCGGGACGGACCTGGCTCAAGGCCGGGTAGCGGTCGTGCCAGAGAGCGCGGGCCTGGTCGTCGCGGACGAGGCGGAGCGTTTGCGCATCACCGACCCAATCGAGAGCGCGGCGGAGTTCGGCGGCGATGGCGGATAGTTCATGGGCTTCCAGATTGCCGCCTTCGGGCAGGCATTGGCTACGCTGCACTCCAATCCAGAGACAACGGTTGGCGAAGCCGTTGTGCGCTTCTGTGGGGTGGAGATTCTCTGCGAGTTCGCGCTGCGTGATGTGAGCGATCAGGCTGATATGGGTGCCGGTTGCCTGGATGGGGTGGATGCCACCGAGCGAGCGGAGATCGCCACTATCCCAGGCGCTACGGAGCAGGGGCGAGAGGTGGCCCTTGGTACGCCGCAGGGAATGGAGAACGGCGGCGAATTCTTCCGAGAGCGCGAGCAGGCGGCGGTCCGTGGACGGCTGCTGATCGCGCAGAGCATAGATAAGGGCAGCGGGCGTCAATCGAGCTGTGGTGACGCGTTCGGCGACCCAAGGGTGGTCGACTTCATCGAAGAGGCGGCGGATCTGGTTCCAGCTTGTTCCCTTGCGGGCCTTGCTGGATTCGCCGACCAGCACCACAAAAAGGTTGAGACCATGGCGGGTAGCATCGACCATGCAGTGGGGTGCGGGACCAACGGCATTGCCGAACGCGGCCAGCAACTGGAGGAGGATGGCGGCAGGATGGGCTTCGCTGTGCGGGGCCAAGCCGCATACGGCCAACCCCGCGACACCGTAAAGTGCGGCATCGCCGAGGATTGGATTCGGGGACGCACTGGGTGGCGGCGGTGTGGAAGGCGCCGGGCGGGTCTGTCGCTGTGTCTGTGGCTTAAACTGCAGTTGTTTGCCGGTAAGTTCGAACATGCGACGTTGTATGTCGGACACAGTAGATGAGGATGGACGGGTTATCTCGGCGAAAGGGTTAGATTTCATGATTTTCCTGCTTGCACGATTTCGGATTGATGTCGAAAGTCGTGGGTCAGTTGGAGTTGTTGATGAAGGCCGGATAACCCAGGCATAAATAAGACTGCCGGGGCCAGGGGCCGCGTTCTGTATGCGGTGGAGCGGTGTGTCGATTCGATTGTTGAAGGGCGCTTTCTCATTTTTGTCCGCACGTCTCCGTGCGCCCGATAAGTGGGGTGCCGGAGGATCTACCAGTGGGGGACTCTTAATTAGGAAGGTATTACCGCGTACTTGTGGCGTCGATAGCGTTTGCAAATAAAGATGAGGATAAAGGGGTATTTAACTAGTAGTTAACAGTCTCATTTTGGGCGCAAGGCTCAAGAGGGACCATTTTGCTGTCGCTGAATCTCGCATTTCGGTCCCCAGCTCACTACGCAGCCGCAATGGAGGCCTGTCAAGGGGAATATGTATCCTGTCGCCGGATTTGTCCGTCTGGGCTTGAAGACGAATGGGCACGACGTGACCACGAACATTGCCGATGCGACGGCTGATCGCGATGGGCTGGCCGCGCAGTTCGGGACAAAGTTCCTGCTCGATCGAAGCGAAATGGCCTAAACCCAACATTGCTGTCACCAGGGGCAATCTGAGTGATGAAAATTGTGCCTGCCGCCAAAAGCTCAGATTTCTTGAAAGTTTTCGCAAAATATATAGCAATAGAAACCGATTTTGCGACCGATAAATTTCCCTTTCGTGAGATGTCCCCTATTGGCGCGCAGATTCGGGTTCAGCGAGCCGCCGGGCAATTTGCGTATCAGGGTGACCAGAACCAAGAGTAGCGTCCAGTTGTTCAGCAGCGGAGCGGAATGAGGCACGAGCTTTCTCGGGTCTGCTCAGGGCCTGCAGGGCACGCCCCTGCGCCAAATAGGCGCGCCCCAGAGTGCTCGATGATGTGGGAGCAGCAGTTGAGGATTGCGCCAGTCCGACGGCCCTGCCGGCGTCCGCCACAGCCTGGTCTCGCTTGCCTAATGCGAGTGCGGCAGCGGAGCGGCGCGTGAGCAGCATGGGCAGATAAGCCGCACAAGGCCCACCGCGCGCAATCGACGCTTCATCGATGGCGACTGCCTGATCCTGGAGTTGCAAAGCCCTCGATGGGTCCCCCTCCGCCAGCGCAAGAAGTCCCTTGTCAGAAGCTAAGGACGCAAACGCATAGTGATTAGGCGGTAGTAAATGCTGCATCCTCGGTTCCAGATTCGCCAGTAACAAATTTGCGCGAACAAAATCTTTCCGATCGCGATAGACTCGTGCGCGCTGCAAATCAGTCTGCAGGAGAAGAATCTGATCACCTGCCCGCTGGGCTTTCGCGGATGCGCGTTCCACATAGTCAGCCGCCTCGGAGAAGCGCCCCAGATCACGCAAAACACCTGCATAGTTGTAGAGCAAAACAGGCGACACGGCGTCTTCCGCCTGGTTTGCCCGGCTGATGTCAATCGCCCGGCGATAGGTCCTTTCTGCTTCCAGTTGCCGGCCGGCGTAGCTAAGTACAAGTGCCCAGTCGTTGAAGAGTTTGACCGCCTTTTGCGTCTCGTCGTAACCGAGACCTGTCATGAGAGCGTTTGCCCGATCAAATACGGCGAAGGATTCAGAGAACTTGCCCGCATCCCCATAGATACCAGCCAGGTTCACCAGGACGTTAAGCTCCTGAAGGTCAGACGCGGCCGGCGACTCCCTGAGTGCATGCTCGGCTGCGCGGGCCCGCGCAACGGCTTTGGTTGAATCACCATTTCGATACGCCACTTCGCTGCCCCGCAGCAAGCAGAAGGCACGATCGGGCCCGAATTGGGATTCGCCGCCAAGCTCGCGCAAACCTTCCTCGAACAGTGCTTCGGCGTGTACCAGCTCCCCAATCGGCACCATGGCTCCCGCCAACACGCAGGAGGCCTTGGCGCGAATCGATCGCTCTTTCAGCCCGCGCGATAGCTGATAGGCCTGTTTGAGCACACGAAGAGCCTTTTCGTTTTCGTCTTCTCCGGAGTATTGGTCTCCGATAGAGAGCAATAGTTCCACGTGATTGGCTGCGTTGTTGTAGTGTTCACGTTCAACGATGTGCTCCTCCAGTGCGAGGAGCTGGTTTACGGTGACCGGCTGGCCCATGGGCGCGACGTCGGTCAACAGCAGCTCGTTGAGATCACTGATTCGCTCGGCGCGAGCAAACTGTCGCACCGCCAAGTCGCGCTGTGTGCGTGCTGTGCGCACTTGCATCCATGTGGCCGCCACCCCCACTGCGGCTGCCAGGATCGCCAGCGCCGCAAGCGCCACCGCAGTCCGGTTACGGCGTACGAACTTGATCGCCCGATAACTCAGGGCCTCAGGCCGGGCACGGATTGGCTCATTGCTTAGATACCGGCGTAAATCATCCGCCAAAGCTGTGACCGAGGAGTAACGCTCGGCCGGATCCTTCTTCAAGGCCTTGGCGACAATCGTATCGAGATCGCCGCGCAGTAACCGACGAAGCTTCTCCGGAGTGGCAGAACGCCGAGCGGCGTGCTCCCGGGCGAGTTCTCCCGTGGCCCGCGCGGGGCTGACAACGTCCGACGGGCGGCAAGGTTCTGTATCCACAATAGACCTGATCAAGTCAGTCGGCGTGTACGGGCCTGGTCCGGATGGGTGCTGACCCGTCAGCAGGAGGTAAAGCAGTACGCCCAAAGCATAGACATCGGTCGCTGTGGTAATTGCCTCTCCCTTCAGCTGCTCGGGAGCCGCAAACTGGGGCGTCATCACGCGGCCACCTTCGGCCGTAAGCTGCGTCAGCTCGCCCCCGTTTTCCTCGTTTTCCAGTAGCTTGGCAATGCCGAAATCGAGCAGCTTGACATGACCGTCATCGCGGACGAGAACATTCGAAGGCTTTAAGTCGCGATGCACCACCAGATTGACATGCGCTTTAGCGACCGCCTCCGCAACGTCGAGAAACAATGCAAGACGCGCCTCGATGTCGAGCCGATGATCATCGCAGTAGTCGTCGATATGGTCGCCATCCACGAGGTCGAGCACAAGGTAGGGTTGCCCGGCCGGCGACACTCCTGCATCGAGTAATTCCGCGATATGGGGATGGGTGAGGAGGCCAAGTATTTTTCCCTCACGTTTGAAGCGGGCTTCGCCCTCCCTGCCTATGAGGGCGACATTGAGAAACTTCACCGCGACCCGGCGATCGAATCGACCGTCGCTTCGCTCCGCGAGCCAAACGCTGCTCATGCCGCCTTGACCGATCTGCGACATCAACCGGTAGCCACTGAGGGTTTGCCCCGTCAAAGTGGCTGCACTCGGAAATTCGACCGCCCGCGTCTCCAGGAAACCCTCGTCGACGAGAGCACGATGCTCCTCGAGAAGCGTTTCCAGGTGCTTCACCAGGGTGGGGTCGTGAGGGCGCAGAGCGGATAGCCAGATGGAGCGTTCCTCCTCTCGCATTCCGAGCATTTCGTCCAGGTGGGGACTTAAGGCCTGCCACAGATCCGGGGTCAGCCTATGCATTCGATTCACGCAGCGGTGACTCGGTGAGCATGCTGTGGCGGATATAGATACGCGCCTTCTCCCACCGTCTTTGCACCGTCCGTTCCGAGAGCATTTGCATGGCGGCAATCTCGCTGAAAGAGAACCCGCAAAAGAATTTCAGGTCGACTATTTGAGCAAGCTCCGGCTCAAGTTTCGCCATTTGGTCGAGTACATCATTGATCACCAATAGCTCCCTGGCGTCAACGGGTTTTCCCATCAGGTCGGGTTGGAGCGAAGTGATTGTGAACTCACCGCCATGTTTGAGCGAACGGTGCTTCCTGGCATGATCAATGATCAGTCCGCGCATCACGCGCGCGGCATATCCCATGAAGCGAGCGCGATCAGGGAACGAGGGTCCGTCGCAAGCTGCCATGTCCAGGTACGTCTCGTGCAAAAGCGTGGTTGCACTCAGATTGACAGGCGGCCAATTACGCGCCAGTTGCCGCGTTGCCAGCCGGTGCAGTTCAGCGTATAGGGCGCTGAAGAGTACATCGGTTTCTTCACTCTCAGCGCGATCCGTCGCGCTGGCCGGGTATGTTATCGACTCCAAGGTATCCTCCCACAAAAAAAATGTACTGAGCCGCTCGAGAGCAGCGGCTGGGATTTGACAGCAGAATGCACTAGCAGCAGAGAAGCAGTCGCTCCCTTTGCCATCGGCTCGCTCAAACAGGACCGAATGGGAGGCCCTGGACGCGGCTTTGATCCTTTGTCGCCAGGGGCAACAAACTGGTGCTCATCATACCGCTTAGCCAAAAGGCATTTGTCATATTGTTGTCACAATTTGCCATTTCATAGAGGGTTAGTGCATCCGAACGCAACAGCGTTACACACCGCTTTGACGGGCTAAACCGCCGGGTATGAAACTATTTGCGTTTCCACAGCCTTGGTTGTCGATTTTTCTGCGCGGATTTCGATCTCTAGTAGCAAGAACGGTTTAACCCGACCGAAGTGACGCTGGATGACATTTAAGGAGCAACACGATGTACAACATGGCAAAGTTAAAAAAACTGAACATCCTTGGTGTAGGCGCGACAAAAGCGATGTCCACTTTCTGGGCATTCGATAAGGCGGCGCTGGCCGACGGTGTTGTTCCCAAGAAGTACAAGGAACTCATCGCGTTGGCGATCGCGTTAACAACACAATGCCCCTACTGCCTGGAATTGCACCGCGCTGCAGCGGAGAAAGCGGGCGCAACCCCCCCGGAGATGGCGGAGACAGCACTGGTAGCTGCCGCCCTCCGTGCCGGTGCAGCCATTACGCATGCCGTCCATCTCATCGATAACCATTTCGATGAATGAGTGGTTGCCGGCGAAGGCTGCCGGTCGAGCATAGCGCAAGAACTACCATCTTGAAGCCGAGTCCGTAGGGACAGCTGACCTTAGCCCAGAACGCAGTCCTGAGTTGGCATGCGATAGGTAGAATGTAGCTAGGATCAGTGCGTTGAGCTCCCAGGTTTGCAGGGGCCACGAAGGCCGTTGATGCCCTGCGGCCTGCTTCATCCAGGACTGCGCGCCTGAAGGGGTGTGAGCCAATACCAGAGATGAAATTGGGGCGGCATCCACAGCCTGTAAGGCACAAGTAGCGCAGCGACTTCGAGGCGAAGAAATAGTTCTTTCCTTCTCATATTCTGCTGTTGGGGGGGTCTTTTTTGTGGCAAAGAAGAGTCCACCGCCCGCGCACATCGCGGGCTTCATCGAAACCATGGAATGCTTGCCCGTTACAAAGGTGCCTGAAGGACCGGCATGGAGCTACGAGATATTATGTCGTGTTGCGGTTTGTGTTGTGTTGTATTCGCCGACGTCTTTCTTGGTGGTCCTGATGCGTTTTCGCGCAACACAACAGATTGGTCGCATAGTATTTAGAATCCGAGGTTTTTAAACCTCGGATTCTAGCGAAGCCAAGGCAAGGGTTTTCAGGTCGCGCCGCTGCACCTTACCGGTGAGTCCTTTGGGAAGAACGGGGAGAAATACAATGCGCTCCGGAGTCTTGTAATCAGCGATGCGATTGCGGACTAAGTCCCGCAGTTCCTTCTCGCCAGCGGTGAATCCATCTCGCAACGCAACAAACGCGATGACCTTTTCCCCGTGGACCGGATCAGGCATGCCAATGACACCGGCCTCAAGAACAGCGGGGTGGCGATACAAGACTTCTTCAACTTCCTGTGGCGAGATGTTCGATCCGCCACGAATGATGATCTGCTTGACCCGCCCTGCGAACCAGAAGAAGTTGTCGGGATCACGTCTCACCAGGTCACCCGTGCGCAACCAGCCGTCGTCAAACGTATCCGCCGTGGCCCGGGGGTCATCCCAATACCCCACACAATTTGCTGGGCTTTGCACCTGCAGTTCTCCAATCTGCCCATCGGCCAAGACGTTCCCGGCCTGATCCGCCACCCGGGTTTCCACGATGTCCAGCGCGGGACCCACGGAGCCGATCCGAAGGGCGCCTTCGCGGATGCAGGTAACAGGCACGGTCTCTGTCATCCCGTAGAGTTCACGAACTGACGTTCCAAAAAGATCTCGAAAGCGCTCCTGCAAAGCTACCGGCACAGTGTCGCCCCCTGCGATGCACAGACGCATAGAGCTAACGTCGCGAGGACTACGGCACTGTTCCTCGACTACGAACTGCAACATCGCTGGCAGGATAAAGAGGTATGAGCATCGCCAACGTTCGATCAGATCCAGAGACTGCGCGGCGTCGAACGCTGGAAGTAAAACCACGGTTCTGCCGCGGGATATTCCCGGCAGCAGGACGCAGCTGAGCGCCGCAACGTGCATCAACTGTGTTACCGCCAGCAAAGAATCTGCTTGGTCGACGCCTAGCGACAACATCATCTCGGCACCACCGATGAGGGACACGTGGGTATGCATCACTCCCTTAGGGCGCGCCGTAGTGCCCGATGTATACAGGATGGCAGCTACCCGATCGGGAGTAATATCGGGCAAAGCTAACCTGTCCGGTTCCAAGGTATCCAGCCGAGGGATCTCAGTGTAGATGTTCTCTAGATCTGGGCACTCCGTGCGTACTTCCTCGCAAAGCTCAGCCAACTCGGACTGGGTGAAGCACAACTTAGCCTTGGAATGTCCGAGGATGTAGGCGATTTCGGGCGCCTTCAGCCGGTTGTTGAGAGGTACCGCGATCAGCCCAGCCTTGAAGCACGCGAAGAAGAGAGTTACTACTTCTAAGGAATTGCACCAGTGTATGGCCACGCGATCCCCGATTTCGAAGCCTTGGCGCAAGAGCGAGTGTGCCAGAGCATCGGTTGACCGGTCTAACACTTCATACGTGACAAATCGGTCGCCGCAGATGACCGCGGGTTTTTGCGGAGATCTGCGAGCGGAGTGACGCAACATCCCGCCCAAATTTACAGGTTCGGCGTAGAGCCAAGAACTATCAAAAGACGTCATGCTTATTCCCTTAGCGGTTAGTGTGAAAACTCGAACGAAAACGATCAGGCACGCCCATCTGATGAACCCCTGGTTAGTTGCGGTGACTGTTCCCGGTTGCGATGGTTGACTGGAAACGGCCATGCGCAGCGGCCGAGGTTCCGCCACGGGCACACGATCAACTGGAAGTTAAATCAGTCGGATGAGTCATTCTTTGCCCGTGCTCCCTCTAAAGTGTCTTTGGTTGTCTTCCACGGATGCATTTACTGCCACGATCGATTTGAACCCACTAGAGAACATCGGAAACGGATGGCAAAAGACGACAGGGCTGCCATTTTTTCCATCTACCTGGGTTCTTTACAGAGGCGACTGAGGTGCTGCGCACCGAGACCGCAAAACTGCAAAAGAAGAAACGAACGCCTTCTGGGGAATAAGAGCCTGCGCGGCCCTTTCGCGTATTTTCTTTCAATAGAGAGTGCGACACGATGCTGCTGGTCAATTGATGACGAATCGCCGATGCACCCGTGCGCGTTATGGCTGGAGCAGGATTGGCAACTGCTGTCTAGAGCGCATGGAAGTCGTAGCATAATGCATACACGTGTTGGCGGATTATCAATTGGAGGATCACATGGGTTCCAAGGCAATCGTTCAGGCGTTTGTCGACGCTGTGAACAACCAGGACTGGCAGGCAATCGAAACCCTGGTGGCCGCTAGCTTCGCGCGGCATAGTATCGCTGCCGGCGAAATAGGTGTGCATAGCCGGCTGGACTTGATTAAGTTTTTACGCGCAGAGTACATTACATTCCCCGACGCCAACGAACAGATTGTCGATATTCTCGGCGAAGGTGACAAGGTTGCGGTTCGCATGCGCTTCCGCGGAACCCAAGCCGGCATCCTGGGGAAATACCCACCGACCGGCAAGCTCGTCGATTCCGAGTACCTTGCGATTTACCGCATTGAGGCCGGCCTCATCGTCGAAGCTTGGGCCGAATGGGACAATCTAGCTAGTTTGAAACAGTTAGGTCTCCTCCCGTAGAGTAAATGCTCTCGCTTGCTATCGCCTGACGGCAGCCGTAGATCTGAGTCGCGGATGCTCGGCTCTGACTCGCCTAGTTCGAGATGGGAATCGTGGCCAATGAACTCATCGACTCAGGCAAACAGCATGGTTCAGAACCCCATTTCGGTCTATTGTCCCTACGGCGTTTATCAGGACCCATCCGGGTCTAACCAGATTTCCGGATAGCCGTTTTACGTACAGTCCAACCGCATTCGTAAACACTGGCCGACTCTAGGTACTACGCATTTCGCGACTGGAGGGTTCTCCTGCCTTTATAGTGCCGCTCTCGATCACCTGAGCTGCATAAGAGCTGTCCGCGAATGTTCGTTTGTCGGATCCAGCGCCAATGCCTTCTCGTAGGTTGCCTTAGCTGCTTTCGCGTCACCGCTCACCTGATAAGCCTCGGCGAGGCTGTCGAAAGCGTTCGACGACGAGGGATATTCCTCGGTAGTGAGGGTGAACACTTTGATCGCATCGGCGGGCTTGCGGTCGCCGTACAGTATTTTGTAACCAAGTATATTGAGTTCTGCCTCAGATAGATCGTAGTCTTCCGTTGAGTTCTGCTTGAGTGATCGATAGGTTTTCAGGACGTGATCAATCCCAGAGGATCGATACACTTTCTCTAGCTCGACTGCACCAGCCCGTTTAGGGTAGGCAAATGGCTTGCCGTCGAGAATATTGTTGATCGCCGCGCTGATTTCAACTCTTTTGCTGTTGCCGACATTTGTGAGCATGATGATGACGCGACGGTTCGTAAGCTGCCGCTGGAGGTACGCTCTGAACCCTGCGGTGTTCCCTGTGTGCCACACCCGCTTACCCGCATCCGTATCTTCGATGTTCCAGCCAAAGCCGTAGGTCGTCTTTCCCGCGCGGACGGATGCCGGCGTAAACATCTCGTTTAGTGTTACCTGAGAGACTAGGTTGCCACCGTACAGGGCTCGGTCGAACAGATAGAGATCCTCTACCGTCGAATACATGCCACCGTCCCCTGTAACGAACTCTGCATAATCATCGAGGTCTCCGAAATCGTCATAGCCTGTCGCCGTTTCGGAGGTCTTCTGACCGTCGTGTGTCAGAACGAATGTTCGTTTCATACCTACTGGCCGTAGAATGCGTATACTCAGAAACTGCGGAAAGGGCATCCCTGTCGCCTTTGCGACTACAGCACCTAGCAACACGTACCCCGAATTGCTGTAGCGATATCGTTCTCCTGGCGGGAAATCAAGATGATCTATTGTGCGCAGAGCCCGGAGAACCTCCTCGGTAGTGATGCCGGGATGTTCGATGTTGAGATTCCCATAGTCCGGAATCCCGGAAGTATGGTTCAGGAGCTGACGAATCGTCACGTCTCCAACCGGATTCTGTAAACCTTCAACATATTTCGACACGGGGTCGTCGAGATGAAGGGCGCCACTTTGGACAAGCATCATGACTGCCAGTGCTGTGAAGGGCTTGGATAAAGATGCAAGGCAGGACTGCCTTCCTGTCGTGAACTTCGTCTTGTCTGCGCGATTGGCTTGACCGTATGCTGCCTCGTACAGGATTCCGTCAGCATCGCCCACGAGAACCGCGCCGCTGAACTGTCCGCGCTCGTTCAGCGTGCGCATGAAGTCATCGATTCTTCGCTTAGAGTCCGCTTGTTGGGAGCGCGGAAAACAAAACACCGAAGTCGAGCTGCACGCGAAGTAGAGGAACACAACAACCAGAGCGAGCCACCAACGATCCGCCCGAGACCTGACAGCAAGAGCCTCATTCATCTTGTGACGACCTCACTCAAATGGTATACGCAAGGATACTTATTGCTCAGGGCTGTTTCATTTCTCCGGCAGACGACTCGAGATGAACATAGATTCTTGGCCTGCAGAGTTCGGATCCATGTTCGCGAGCACAGCTACAACATAACCTGTGCCTGGGCAGACCTCAAGATCAGCATTCATTCCGATCGAGCCACCACCCATGCCGAAAAAGCGGACGCCATTGATCTCACAATCCGCGAAACCGGACGCGACGAGGCAGCCGCCTGGGGTTTTAACTTTGCCCACCGTCAGCACCTCGGTGTAGTGAGCATTCAGCAGTTTGTTTTGTTGCACTGCATTCACGAAGCTCAAAAGATCCTCCACTGTGGAGTATCCGCCACCGGCTGAGGTTCCACGATAAGGCAGCATTCCTGTGTTTGGACGCAAACCATTCGTCGTCCCGGTCGCTGTGTATCCGATACTCCGGTCCGGTACGGCTTGGTCTTCTGGCTCTGAGCCGGTAGAGGTCATGCCCGCTGGTGTGTAGACGTGCTTGCGGACGTAGTCGTAGTAGCTTTCTCCACTTACTTTTTCGATGATCGCGCCGAGGAGCAAAAAACCGTAGTTACTGTACTCCGAGCGGCTGCCTGGCTCGAAGCTAGGCCCGCGATTGCCATAGAGCTTCACGTAATCCTGGTGAGTGCGCAGTTCGAGCCGATGAGCGTCAAATTCAGGACCGAAGAGGTCGCCCGTACCTCCGGTATGCGTTAGCAATTGATGGATGGTTACCTTGGTTGCGATGTCTTTGTTGGGATAATCAGTCAGATATTTTCCTACCGGATCGTCCAGCCCCAGTTTGCCTTGCTGCACAAGCTGCAAGGTTGCCACCGCTGTAAACACCTTGTTCAACGAACCGATGCGGAATCGTGTTTTGAGCGTATTTGGGATCTTGTATTCGCGATCGGAGAGACCGTATGCCTCAGCGAAAACTGGTTTGCCATTGTGGGCTATAAGCACAGCACCCGCGAAGTGATCCGAAGCCGTGTCCTGTGCAAGCTTTTGGCGCACCACGGAGATTAATTCGCCCTCGCTCAAATGCGCGGGTGGTACTTCAGGAAGTTGGTTCTGTGCAGCGCAAGCCCCAGAAAGCCAGATGATTGTGACTATGAGGAAGATGGTCAGGATAACACCAGGATTCTTGCGAGGTGTACAGTTCAGATTCATCGGATTGCCCTCTCATAAGACAGAAGCATTTCCCTAGCCAATCTATGCGAGTCGTTACGTCTTTCGAGGGGAACGCGATCCGGGGATGCGGGTTGAAGGGAAGTTGTTCAATTTTGAAAAGAAGTGTCCGAGAATGAACAAGGTGAAGCCCAAGTTTATTTGCACGTTGCAACTTCCGATATTAATCTGCGCGAACTACGTAGGGCATGAGGTCAAGGACCGACCTTTAAACGGGTTGTTTCTGACACACGCCGGTCTCGCTACTTGATTTCATATAGTCGCCATTTCGGACAAGTGACCCTCGGCGATCAGCGGTTAAGAACAGGATTTCTGACAAGGTCAATTCGTAATTAATGCGACACTGCCTTCGGTTCTGCGTTTATCGGCTTCGCCAAGGATTAGTATTGATATGTCGGCCAGTGTCCCGGTTTCCAGAACCGAGTTGGACTAGCTCGTTGGCAGGTCCCATGCGTGTCAGAGGACTAATCCGGTAAGGCCCGGACTTGATCCGACTGAAAATCAGTGAATGAGCAAGTTGGGCTGTTCGCGCCAATTGGCCACAATAAAGCTTGTTCAGCCCTGCATCTATTCACGAAGAGCGGAACCGAGCAGCTGGGGACCGAGTGCGGATGAGCCGGTTGGGTTTCCGCCTCATGATTCGGTATAGCGTCACGAATGCGAACCGGGCACCCGAAGAAGGAAGCCGGGACCCTAGGGCGTTTCCCGGTACTTATAAATGGCGAGACAGATCCACACACCCTCGCTGCGTCAGCAACGCCTGGCAACGCCGATGAAGATATCGCCAAACAGAACCCGATGGATCTCTGACTGAGGCTGGAGCCCGCGGTTCCGTAGTGCCTCCGTAAATTCAGCTTCGCCGAATCGGTTTTCTTTTGGATGTTTCAGAAACGTGCGATAGCTCCAACGTTCCAATGCTGCACTCGTCACCTCTTCGAAGAAAAAGATCCCACCCGGCTTCAGGACACGGCCAATCTCGGCGATAGCACTCTGCCAAGCAGAAACGTGGTGCAGGATGCCGAAGTCAAACACGGCCTCGAAACTCGCATCCTCAAAGGGTAGCTGCTCAACAGAAGCCACCCGCAGGTCGATGCGCCCCTCGTACTTGCCGCGAAGCCGCGTCTGCGCACGTGCCACCTGTCGCGGGTCGAGGTCAACGCCATCAACATGCCTCGCGCCAAATTGGCTCAGCAGCAGTGGGAGGCACACTCCTCGTCCGCAGCCTACCTCCAGCACACGACCACTCTCGATGGTGCCCCCAAGACGACGCAGGAGCGGTACCTCGTAGAAGCGCTGCACGAGCGCTCGCGCAGGGTTATTGACAAGCCATCGTTCCGCTGCATTTAGCTCCACTCGGTGACCTTACGGAGCGTGAAGCACCGCACAAACGGTGTGACCCCGCGCTGTTCGGCCAGCTCAAAGCCGGCCTCGCCGATACTGCGCAGCCAACTGCGGCGGGCCTGGAAGTGAAAGAAACCCGGACCAAACGCGATAAAGTTCGGGAGGTCGCGCAGGTGTTCCACCAAGAAGATTCGGCCGTCGTTCCTCAGAATGCGGTGGACCTCACGAAGCAGTTGCGTGCGGACCACTGAATCGCGCAATTCGTGTGCCGCAAATAGAAGAAATACTGCGTCACGATCAGCATCCGGCAACGGCAGAGCGTTCGCGCTCCCTATCGCAAATGGTTCCATGGCGGGGTACATCCGGCGCGCGCGGGCAATTGAAGGTTCTGTCATCGTGTGCGGGTCGTAGATGTCGACGACAACGCCGTCTGTGCCTGGTAGCAGACGCCGCAAAGAGGCCGTTGATTCATCCAGACCTGCGTGAATGTTCGCCCATCTTGACGGTCCATTCCGCAGACTCGATTGCATCCACTCCCACTGCATTACCCGGGCATAATCGTAGACGTACCAGGAAACAAACAGAGAACTGGCTGTCCAGAACAGCATGAGGACCGTACCCATCAAGACTGCCGCTTTGAGCCAGACAGGCAGTTCGATCAATGTCAACAGGAGAACGACCGCAACCACACCGAGGATGCTTCCAATGTAGAAGCGGGTGTTGAAACGGATGATCTTCGCGACCCCTTCAAACCTGCCGCGGCCGGCAATGACAGTCATGGGAGAACGTCCCTGATACCCGCTCTCCATGCATAAGGAACGTTTTCCAGGTAGAACGCGTTTGCCAGCACAGCTCCTGCCACACGGAATCTGTCCTGTTCGAGAAAGGTATTGCGATGCACGGTGACTGTGACGGGTCTCGGGTTCCAATCCTGCCGGACACCTTCAACCCGAATCATGGAATGCGTTTGCCGTTCATAGTCGAACGTGAACGGAAGCGGGCCGGCAAACTTGCGAGCTTCGCGAAGATCCCCGAACGGAGATCCCGCGGGCGGCGAGAGTGCCTCGGCAGAAATGTCGGCTTCCACATGGAGATCGGCGGTGCCCTTGGGGGTGCGCACCTCCACGGCATAAGTCTTATCTGATCGGCTGACTCGGCAGCGCGACCGCTCATACCCGTAATGCGTCAACAGGTTCCCGAAGACTTGCATGGAACGCCGGTCGGTATCGCTGCGGAGAATGCGCAGCCCACGCAAGGTTCGCCCGGAAGGGGTCTGGTAGCGAGTAAAGATGCGATACCCCGCAAGGAAGAAGTTCAGGCCGAAACCTGCGGGCAAGAACGCCGGTCGCAGAGCTTTTGTCTCCACCATAGCGATTGCAAGGAAACCAAAGTCACCATAGGTGTCCAGCTTTAGCCCTGGTGCAAGCAGTGGTTTCAATACCTCGGAAGGCAGAGCATATGCCAGCACCAACGACGCGGCCAGTTGGGCTTTGATCGCAAATGCATGCCGCTGCAGCAGGTGAACCAAGCGAGACCCCCGGCAAACAGTATAGGCAAAGCCGCAGCTAGTGACTACAAGAGTGTCAGTTGGAACAGAAATCCATGCGGACTTTTGACACGCTTCGGAGCGGTTAGTAGCGGGAAGCCGGCTTGTGTCCAGGTTTCCAAAACTCCTGGACTGGCTCGTCGGCATGTCCCATCGGCGAACCGTTTTGGAATAAATCGATTTCGTTCGTGTTTTTGTATCTGAGTGAGAGCGATATCTCCCACGCAGAAATTGATTTGTTCGGAGAGACCACATGAATGAAACCGGCATAGCGGAGATCGGAGACAATTGATGCAGACGACGATTGCGATGGCGGGACGGAAGAAAATTGCCTTGGTCGCTCACGACAACAAGAAAGAAGAGCTGTTCGAGTGGGCCGAGTTGAATTGCCAATTGTTAGCCGAGCACTCGCTCTATGCCACGGGGACGACAGGCCAACTCCTTACGAGCAGGCTTGGGCTGAATGTGATGCGCCTGGAGAGCGGACCTTTGGGAGGTGACCAGCAGATCGGGTCTCGAATCTCAGAAGGCCAGATTGATTGTGTCATCTTCTTCTCGGACCCATTGGAACCGCAACCGCACGATTCCGACGTAAAAGCGCTCCTCCGGATCGCTGTAGTGTGGAACATTCCGGTTGCGTGCAATCGGGCTTCGGCCGACTTCATCATTTCATCGCCACTTATGTCGACAGTATATGAGCGTCTAATTCCCGATTACTCAAAATATAGAGTCTGCTTGGCGTCGGTATTCCAATCGGGATTTCGCGAAGTTACTTTTGAGAGGTAGTCCGCTCTCTCATTCGGGATCAGGCGACAAACTATTATTTTCGTGAAAGCGCAAAATCGGCGGACCACCGATATGCTCCGACTATGAGTCATCCCGAAGACGGTTTTAGTTTACCTCGATCGCGTGCCTTAACTCCCCAGCGCCAAAGGAGACCTGGTCCCGATGAATCGCTTTACTCATGGAGTCTGAATTCATCATTCTTTACACGAATATAAGTCCACGCGTAACCTTAACCGGTCGATCACCAAGGACGTGATCGCAGTTTTGCGATCCGGCAGTCTCTTCACCCGGGGTTGGCGCCGGGGAAGGCAGCCGATACCTCGCAGGCCCCGATTCCCGGCAGCGCAAGGGGTTTCCCCTCCGCATGGGCGCAAAAGAAATCAAAGGGGTTGATCGGTGGCGAAGCGGTTCCACGCCTGAGCCTCTTCGCTCACCGCACGAGTGGAAGCAATCCAAACGAGTACCGGCCGCGTACATATAGGAAGTGTGACTCCTCTCATCGAACAGGGATTAAAGCATGGCAAGGATTGGCGCATTTTGCTTTCCCGGGACTGGCCACATCAATCCAATCACCGCGCTGGCGCGCCGTCTCCAGCAGCGGGGTCACACAGTAGTAATCTTTGGGATTGCCGACATCGAGGCCCCGGTGAAAGCGGCTGGAATTGAGTTTTGCCTGATTGGCGAGCGCGATTATCCGCCGGGCACGTTGAAAAAACTGGACCAGCGTTTGAGCGAGCAGAGAGGTCTTGCAACTTTCCGCTTCACAGTCGAGCGGGTCAGGAACACCGCGGCGATGATTCTCCGCGACGGACCGCAGGCAGTTCGCAGCGCCAAGGCAGATGCCCTACTGGTCGACGAAGCGGACATGGGCGGCAGTGTGGCGGAGTACCTTGGACTACCCTACATATCGATTGCGTGTTTTCCGCCCTTGGTCCAGGACGATCGGATTCCGCCCTTTTGTTTTGCATGGGGCGCGGGCCAGAGTTGGTTCAGCCGTTTGCGCAACCGGCTGGGGTTTTGGTTGCTTTCTCGCATGGCCGCGCCGATTTTTTCGGCGGTTAACCACCAGCGCCGGGCGTGGGGTCTGAAGCCCTTCAAGCGTTCCACCGATGCGCTGTCGCCGCTCGCCCAGATCGCACAGTTACCGGCGGCGCTTGAGTTTGAGGTGGGCGATCTGCCTCCGATCCTCCATTACACAGGGCCGTTTGTAGATCCCGGACAGCGGCCCAGTGTTGACTTTGCATGGAACCGGCTGGATGGGCGGCCATTGGTGTATGCGTCTCTTGGCACGCTGCAGAACGGATCGCAGGATATTTTCCGGGTCATAGCAGACGCATGCGCGGGTCTTCATGTGCAACTTGTGATCTCGCTTGGCGGCGGGCTCGATCCCGAGCGGCTGGGCGTTCTAAGCGGCGATCCACTGGTGGTCAAGTACGCACCGCAACTCGAGCTCGTGAAGCGGGCAGCGGTTGTCATCACGCACGCCGGGCTAAACACCACGCTGGAGTCGCTGGCAGAGGGTGTGCCCCTGGTGTGCATCCCTCTGGGTAACGACCAGCCCGGAGTTGCGGCCCGCGTTGCAGCGCGAGGAGCGGGTGTGGTCGTATCCAGGCGCAGGCTGAATGCGAAACGGCTGAGCTCAGCGGTGCTCGCAGTTCTGAAAAATGAACAGTATCGTTGTGCGGCGCGCAACCTGCAGTCTTCCATGCTGAATATGGACGGATTGGAGAGGGCTGCGGACATTGTTGAAGACGCATTGAGGGTCGGGCGTAGGAATCCTAAAACCACACCCGCCTCCCACATATCCGCGCTTCCGGAGCGCCGCGCCTTACAAGCCTGAGTAGATTGGGATTTATGCTCGGCTATTCTTCACGCGATAAAGCTGCGCGAAGGATAGGGCATCCCGTTTTAGCTCCCACACCTCAAGAGCGAGAGGTAAGCCACCCTTAATCATTGCCAGGAAACTACGGAGACGGCGTATGGGGCGAGTATGAGCTTCCCTCCGGACTGCTGAGAGACGCGGGCAGCAGTGTCGCCCGTGGCCTCATCGACGGTGGAGACCGAGCCGGATCTTGCTTCGGCGGGAAGAGTGACCTCGATCGAGGTGTTGCGCTTGTTGACGAGAAGGATCTTCTTGCCCTGCGGCGTGGTGTAAGCCTGAGCGTCGATGCCGGCGCCGGAACCGGCTGTGGTGGCGACGAGGGTATCACCGGGGTGGAAGTTATCCTTGATGAGTTTGAGCACCCAGTAACGGGCATTGGGCTTGCCGGTGTTGTAGTTCATCATCGATACCGATGGGAACTGGGAGGGGTAGCCAACCAGCTGCGACTCGCCAATGACATCGACTCCGAGCTTGGACTCTTCGATGAACAGATAGCCGTAGAGCGCACCTGCGGCGTTCCAGTAGGCGTGGGGGATGTGGTCAGGCAGGGCGCCTTTCGAGTTGGGATTCTGCATCGCGGACATGATCTCTGCCAGGTCGGTCGGCAAGATGACTCCGAGCTCGTCGGTGTCGGTTTTCGTCGAGGGCGAGAGGCGGTCGCGGATGCTGTTGATGAAGCGAATGCCGGCAAGGAATTGGTCGGCTTGATTGAAGAAGGTGTACTGCCAGTTTTCAAGGTTCTCCGTCATCTCCGGCTGAGCGTAGAAGTGGTAAGAGATGTAATCGAGCGGGATGCCGGGCTTGTGGTTCCTGGGGTCAAGGAAGTACTCGTAGTACTTGGGATTGCGGGTGGCGAAGGCAAGGCCGAGCCCGACAAATTTAGTGTCGGGACTGACCTTGTGCACGGCTTCAACGATGGCGTCGTAGCGAGCGGTATACATCTCGGGCGTGGTGCCGTGCTCAATATCGGGCTCGTTGAGAACTTCCCAGTAAGGAAATTTGTAGTGGTACCCGGACTTATGTTCCATGCCTAGCTCGTCGGTAAATCCACCGTTGGCGTACCAAGCGACGAGGCGGCCGATGTATTCGCCGATCTGCTTGTTGGTGGGGTCCACCGGCTCGACGCCCTGGGTATAGTTCCAGACGACCTGGTTCGGGTCGGAGGGATAGGTCACAGGCTTATCGATCTTGAACATCCAGGTGGGAATGGTTGAAAAGTTCATCACCGTGCTGTGACCTTCGGTAGCGGCGAGGAAGTCTTTGGTATAGGGGTCGATGAGGGAAAAGTCCCAAGAGGTCTTGCCGTCTTTGGGAGGCTCGAGCTCGGCGACGGATAGCTTTGGATAGGGGTTCCATGGCACGTAGCGTACGTAGTCCGCGCCAAGCTCCTTCAGGGCGGCGAAGGTGCCGTCATGGATGGAAGATCCTTTGGCGATCATAGGATTGACGACGACCTGAAGGGTGGGCGTCGACCTGGAGACGAGCAGGGTCTTGTCGAAGTGGACGACGACGGTGTTGGGCGCGCCCATATCGAACTGGGCGGAGGCGGGCAGAGCCGAGAGACCGGCTGCACATACTGCGAAGGCAAAATGACGCTGGATGCGACAGTTCAATGGGCTCTCCTGTAGGGGAGGGCGGGCGACGCGAGCATCGTGCAAGCATGACCGCGCCCTATACCCGGTCCCGGAGTACAAAAATACAGGAGAGCGGGCAGTTATTTCTATAGGTAAAGTATTTACTGTTGGGGAGCCTGCGAAAAAGTGTTAATTAGTCCTGACAAGCGTCATGCTGTCGGCCAGCCCGTCTAGAATCGCCTTGAGGCCCCTCTCGAATTGAATTGACAGAGCTGCTGCCATTGGCCGGCTCGATTTCTTGTCACGCTTCAGTTGCTTCAGCACGGGCTGTTTCCGGTCGAGTGCGGCGAGCCGCGGAAATTGCCCAGTCGCAAGCTGCTGCCGCCCAAATGTTATCGCATCCGCCTGGAGTGTGGGGTTGTCCTCCGCTGCGGCCGCGTGCGTGAGCGACTCGACGGTACGCAAAACGCTTCCAAAGACGTAGTCGTCTACGATTCCCCAGAAGGCAAGCTTCTCCACAGTATCAAGGTCGAGCGCATCGAGTGCCGCGAGCGATTGCTCCACATGTCGCATCGCGTTCGGCCCGAACTGTGCACCGTTCAAAGAGGCGACGGACCAAGGGTGCGCGAGCAGGACATTCCGCGTTCGCCGCGCAATCGCACTCACCGCTTCGCGCCAGCCGTCGGGTAATTGCGGAAGAAGTATCTCCGCAAGTATTGCGTCGTGCATCAGTGCAACGAGGTCGGCCTTGGTGCGCACGTAGTAGTAAAGCGTCATGATTCCGCAGTCGAGTTCGCCGGCGATGCGCTTCATGGTGAGGGCCTCGAACCCTTCACTGTCGGCGATCTTCAAGACCGCAGCCGTGATCTGCTCACGATTAAAGCGAGGCCGCCGATCGTTCGGTTCTGGCCGCAGCCAAATGAGGTCATGTTTTTTTGCTCTTGACATCTTCGTACATCATACGATTTACTTATTCGTACATTGAACGAATAGCGGTTTAAGCGTGGAGGTCCGCACCTATGAAAGCCGCAGTACTTCACGAGTTTGGGTCTCTGCCTCGTTATGAGGACTTCTCTGAGCCAACAGCCGACGCTGGTGATGTATTGATTCACGTCAAGGCTGCCGTCCTCGAGAACTTCGACAAAATGGCGGCGCAGGGCGTTCACTATGCGAGCAAACGCATGTTCCCGCAGTTTCCTGCGATTGTTGGCCACAGCGGCGTCGGCACTCTTGCGGATGGGACGCTCGTGGCCTTCGGCGGTAGCCGACCACCGTATGGAACGATGGCAGAGATAGCTGTCGTGCCCAAGGAATATGCGGGATATGTGAGTCCAGTCCCGGAGGGTGTTGACGCGAGATTGGCGGCTGCCCTGCCTGCATCGGCGCTCACATCGTACCTACCGCTCAAGTGGGGAGCAAAGCTGGAACCAGGGCAGAGTGTCCTCATCCTGGGCGCCACGGGAGTTTCCGGAAAACTGGCTGTCCGCATTGCCGCGCTTCTTGGCGCGGGGAAGGTGGTAGCTGCCGGGAGAGAATCGTCCATTCTGGACTCATTGCGGGAAATGGGAGCCGGCGCGATCATTGACCTCAAACAGCCGGATGCAGAGGTTTACGATGCGTTCGTTCGTGAATCCGGCGGCGGTTACGATGTGATTTTAGATTTCCTGTGGGGACATCCCACCGAATTGCTTTTCAAGGCAATCACGCCTAACGAGGTTGGTTTTGCCAAGCACAGAACCCGCTACATTCAGATCGGGCAAGCCGCAGGTGCAGTCATTTCGTTTCCGGCCGAAGCGCTCCGCACGTCCGGACTGGAACTGAGCGGGGTGGGCAATGTTCCGCTAGAGGCATTGCCTCAGGCCCTGGAGCAGATCTGGACCTGGGTTCGCGAAGGCAAGCTGACCATGGACATTGAGAAGGTGGATCTCAGCTGCGTGACCGAAGCGTGGCTGCGCAAGACAACAGGAAAAAGAATCGTCATTGTGCCATAGAGTGACTGCGGCGGGCCATCGGCGCGGGTTTCGATCGTGCACGGTAGTACGTAGCCGCTCTTGACAGCGTGGCGCGTTCACAAGCAGAATCGACAGTTTGCAAATAAGAAAGGGGCAAACTGTGCCTGACTCTAAAGGATTTTCGCGCAGACAATTCCTCTCGGGAGTCGCTTCCACGGCGACGACCTCGTGCTTGCCTCTCAGTGGAGTGGCGATCCTGAAGTGCAATTCGACACCCGCGCTTGCAGCCCAAAATACTAGCGTTCGCGTGTCCCGGGAAGCCGTCTCCGCCGCGCCGGTGATCATCGTTAATTCGGGATATCGATTGCTAATCGATTCGGTAAGGGGGACCATCGCGTCGTTTCAGTCCACGTATGGCGTCAACCGCGAATTGCTGATTCGAGACCACGTTCGCTTGCCGCTCTTCAATGTCGAGTTCATGAATGATGGTGGAGAGTTCAAGCTGATTACTTCTTCAGACGCGAAGAAGATCACCGTAAACAAAGAGGAGAATGAGAAAGGCCAAACAATCACTATCCAATTCAAACAGATTGGCGACTTACCCGTCGATGGGCTGGTGACGATCCAGTGTCCGACGAACGAAACACTGACTTATTGGAATCTGGAATTGAAGAACGGGACGAAGTCCTGGATCGGGCACGTTCAGTTTCCGGTGATCGAAGTACCATTTGACAGCCCTATGGAGGGCGATCCCAGCCACATCCTCTCGTCATCATTGGATGGGTCGCTGGCGGGTCCAGTTGAGCCCGCCGTGTATCAGCGGCCGGGATGGACCCGCCATACTCCGCTCGAGCGCCAGTGGGGAGGAACAGAGAGCATCACGCCCGACCTGTGGCTGGAGGATATCTGGAGTGGGAGACAGCGCAATGTTCCCGAGATCTGGCGTTATCCGAACTATCCGGGGCAATGGGCTGCGACACAGCTGATGGCCTATTACAACTCCGCAGGCGGCCTATATGTGGCTTGCGATGACGCGACCGGTTTGCCAAAATTTATCGATCGGGTGATGGAGGATGACGGTGTCACGTTGGGCCTGGCGCATTACCCCGGCACTCATGGGCCCGGTGAGACGAAGCTTCCTTACAACGTCGTCATTGGTACCTTCCATGGCGATTGGTATTCGGCGGCAGAAATTTATCGGGATTGGGCCTCGAAGCAGCCGTTCTGTGGCAGCAAGCTTGTTGACCGAAAGGACCGCCCAAAGTGGATTACTGATTCGGCTGTGGGGTTTGCGTTCCCGATGCGTGGCCAAGCAGACTGGGACGGGCCGGCGAAAGAGAACCCCGAATATACTCCCGCGACGAATGCGCTGGCATATCTGGATAAACTTTCGAAAGAACTCGAGAGTCCTCTCATGCCGTTCGTCTACAACTGGGAACATAGCGGTCCATGGGTCCAGCCGGATGCCTTCCCGCCGCTCGGTGGCGAAGCGGCGATGCGCGAGTTCATGACCAAGTCAAAAGAGAAAGGCTGGTCTCCTTTCCTCTACGGAGACAGTCTTTGCTGGGTAACCTGGCAGGGCAATACCGGCTATGACGGAATGCCTTATTTCCGTTCCCACGGGGGAGAGGCCGCGGTGGCTCGCAGGCCGGACGGGACGTTCGTGGAAGATGTGTGGCCCTGGAGAAAGAATTACTGGGCGTGCGTTGGAACTGAGAAGGGACGCCAGATGATTCTGGAGATGACACGGAAGATGGCGGAACTCGGACCCAGCGTCGTCCAGCAGTTTGACCAGGGACCCGGCCCGATGGCGTGCTACGCCACTGACCACGGGCATCCGCCGGTACCGGGGCCATGGATGACTGAGTCCTTCAAGAGCCTGCTCAAGGCAGATGGCGAAACCGCGCGTTCGGTAAATCCCACGGTTGCGATGTCGTGCGAGGGAGCTCCGCCCGAGGTTTATCTTCAGGATTTTCAAATCTGGGATGGCCGCATGAGGACATGTCCGCTGTACTCGTTCCTGTACCACGAGTATTGCAACGGCCATGAAGGCTTCTTTGCGAACCGTGTGGATGATGAAGCTTTGCGGCTTTCTGTCGGTAGGGCCATCGTGGCTGGATACATGCTGAACTTCACTCTGCGCGATAAGGGACTGCTTGAGTACGACTGGGATCAGGCTTGGACACGGGCCATCCCTGACCAGGGCGCGATTCTTGACTGGGCAAAGAGAAGTAATCATTTCCGAGCAGGAATCGCGCGCGACTATCTTGTTTTTGGGCGAATGCTTCGACCCTGGACGGTAAGCAATGTGACAGGACGCGACTTCGGGTGGGGCAAGGAGCCATTGGTGCAGTCTGCGACATGGCAAGCGGCCGATGGCCGAATAGGCGTTGTGCTGGCAAACTGTGCTGACCTTGGCGAATCTCCGCGCGTAGAGTTGAGAGGCCAAGGTAACAAGACACTCGCTCTTAATATCGATGGTCAGCAAAGCGAGCGGAACGTGCTACTCCCCACCGTAATCGATGTCGAGATGCAGCCCCGCTCGCTTAGCTTGATCGAAGTGAAATAGGTACTGGGCGAAACTCCAGGATTGGTCTTCGCAATTCAGTCACCGCTTAACGGAGGTGATCCCATCCCAATATCCCGAGGATGTCAGTGGTTGCCGGCAGGCCAAGGTACTCATCGAGCGTGGCCTGGGGTAAGTCGGATGATCGCTAGAATTCGGCTCGTGCATTGAGGTCTGCGATACAGCGGCACAACTCAGAGAGAATTGACTGCCCTCGACTTGCAGCATGATGCGATCTGATTCGTAACGATGAGTCGGCATGGCTCCGGGAATCCGGTACCTTGGGATTGCTTCAGGGTTGCCCGTGATCCGCCCGGAATCGTCGGTTTTTTTGACAAGGCATCAACGTCGACATCGAGTCTGGTATCTTGGCGATGTTTGGGAGGTGGGCTGTTGGAAGATCAACCTCTGGCAATGCTTCGCGGCCAACTCACCGACATCGTGTTTGGAGCAGTTTTCCTGTTCATCGGATTGGCAGCTTGCTCCATTGCTGCCATCCGTCGGCGGAACGGCGTACGTCTCGTCACCTGGCTAGGAATATGGAGCGCGATGTACGGAACCGGACTCCTGTATCGGTCGCCGGCAGTCGTTGCGGCTCTGCCGCTCGTGCTTCAGACGAGCGTCCCTTACGTGAACACTATCATCGCGTACCTGCTTGCTGTGTTTGCAATGTTGGCCTTCTTGGAATTGAGCCGGGGTGGAATTCGGCTTCTCACCAAGATTCTCATCCTTGCCGAGGTGGTAGTCGCTGTTGTGGGAATTTACTGGTTCGCAGCCGGCGGCTCAGCCGACAAGTTCATCCTCTACCATAGGCTTGTCTCGGATTGCGGCCTTCTTGTCCTCATAACGGTCGTTATCGTGAAGAAACTGTCTGACAAGTTTCTCGTTCTATTCGACCGCCGCGTTCTCGCTATCGGCACACTCGTTTTAGCCACTGAGGCTTTGTGGACTAACGTGTTGCGCCCGGTGCACTACCAGCAATCGGGCCTCTCAAGCCATCTGGCTTTTGCCGTGTTCCTGCTTTCGTTCGGGTACGTCGCCGTGCAGATCATGCACGCCAACGAGCGTCGCTTGCTGGCGATAGAAGACGAGCTCAAGGTCGCCCGGGAGTTGCAGTTCTCAATCCTTCCGCCAGCTGTTCCCGAGGTCTGCAGCCTCCGGATCGCGGTTGCCTATCTGCCCATGACCGACGTCGCTGGTGACTTCTATGAGTTCATTCCCGTCGATGGGAAGCGGGTGGGCTTCCTTGTCGCGGACGTCACCGGACATGGTGTGCCGGCCGCGCTCATCGCTTCGATGATAAAAGTGGCGATGCAATCCGTGGTCCCCTGCGCTCATGAGCCGGGCGAAGTATTGTGTGGCTTGAACCGCATCCTTTACGGACTACTACAAAATCAATTAGTCTCCGCGGCCTATCTGTGGCTTGATTCCGTGAATCGCAAGGCACTGTATTCAGCGGCAGGCCACCCGCCGCTTCTGCGCTGGCGAGAAGGCAAGCTGGACTGCATCGAAAGCAATGGTCTGCTGTTCGGAGTCGTCCCGGAGGCCGACTACCCCGTTCGCGAGCTATCGATCCACTCTGGCGACCGCTTCCTGCTTTACACAGATGGCGTGACTGAGCCCCAAAATGCCAGCGGCGATTCCTTTGGCGACCGGAAGCTTGAGCAAGTGGTTCGCGACAATCAGTCCCGCCCGCCTTCTGAGTTATCGGAGCAACTGCTCTCCGAGATACGCGTTTGGCAATCGGCCTCAGTGGCCCAGCAGGACGACATCACACTCATCGTCATCGACGTGGTTTAGTGATGGCGAATGCCAGCGGGACACGACGCCAAAAGACTGGTCTCGGTAACGATAAGCCGGCATGGCTCCGGGAATCCGGGACCGAGATCCCGCTGCAGGATCCTAAGGCGTTTTTCGCTACCAATCCGGAAACCGCGTTACTCGGGAAGAATCACAGGAATGGCAGATCGATTCACGGCTCCCGTGCGGCCCGCGACAGGCAGTTTTCGAGCTAGCTCGATCTCTGCAAAACGCCAACGGGATCCCGGGTTCTTAAACTTAAAACCAGGCTGCCTGCCACCACGTAGACGAGTGCGATGAACGCGAAGCTGGCCGCAAGGGAGTGCGTTCTATCGTTGAGATAACCAATCGTGTAGTTCCCGGCTAATCCACCAAGTTGTCCGATTGAATTTATCAGCCCGAATGTAGCGGCGGCCGCGGCGTTGCTTAGCATCATCGTTGGTATCGCCCAGAAAGCGGGGTAGTACGCATACAGGAAACCGCTGCCCAGAAGCAGACACGCAATCGCCAACGGGATTTCGTGGCGGAAGACGGTCAAGAGCCCGAACATCAATCCGGCAGAGATCAACGGAATAGCACTGTGCCAGCGTCGCTCGGCCGTCCTATCGGAGTGCCAACCGTTGATGAGCATACCGGCGATTCCCATCAGAGCTGGAATCAGCAGTAGCGAAGTCACAGTCCGGTTGGACAATCCCGAAAGGCGCTTCACGAAGGTCGGTATCCAGTAGATGGTTCCAAGAGCTCCTGTGAGGGCCAGGAAATATGCAAGGATCAATCTTAGAATTCGCGCGTCTCCAAAAGCTTCCAAAATCGTAGGGTTTTGAATCTTGTTTTTCGCTTGTAGCTCCCATTCCAATTCCTTGACGAGCCAGTCCCGTTCGTCATCAGGAAGCCAATGCGCTTGCACAGGTCGGTCCGTCATATAGAAGTAGGTGACGGCCCCCACGACGACGGCAGGAATCCCCTCCAGGATAAAGAGCCAGCGCCAGCCAGCGAGCGACCGCCAATGTACACCGAGGAGCCAGCCTGCCAAGGGGGAACCGATCAAAGCAGCGGCGGGATTAGCTGCATATAAGCAAGCGATGGCTCGGCTGCGGTCGCGTGCGCAAAACCAGTGTGTCAAATAAACGATCATGCCGGGGAAAAAGCTGGATTCAGCGGCCCCCAAAAAGAAGCGGGCGGCATAAAACTGTGTCGCAGTGTGCACAAAACCGGTCAGAATCGTAACTATTCCCCACGAGATCATGATGCGCGCAATCCATTTCCTCGCACTCCAGCGTTCGACGATCACGGCTCCGGGTATCTCGAATAAGACGTAGGTTATGTAGAACATCCCTACTCCTAAACCGTAGACGCGGTCGCTTAATCCTAGATCTGCACTCATCCTGAGATTGGCAAACGACACGTTGACGCGGTCGATGTAGTTGACGATGTATAGGAGAAATACAAAAGGGAGCAATCGGTAAGCGACTCGCCGTCTCGCTCGCTGGCCGACATCACTCAACTTTGCCCTCCCCAGAGCAGCACTTCCATGCGATTCATGGGCATCCTTCAGGCTTCTTCGGCCGAGTTTTGAAACTCAGCTCAACCTCTCCGAAACATAGACGAAGCGAGAAAGGCGGCCTTCTCTAGCAATACGAGCAGCAACGGCGAGGAACTCCTGCTGGCCGTCATATGCCTGATCGCCTTCGATTGCCCGAAGGACAGCGCTTTTCGATGCGCGGGCAGTGCGTCTCGCCTCGGCGACTTTGGCCATGTTCGCAGTTACGTTTTCACACACCAACAATCGCAGGCCGCACTGCGCGATAACGGATTCGTCATAGCCATGCGGAACGAAGAGATAAACTCCAGCCGAACTCCGTACCGCGACCTCTGCATTCGTCAGCGGCCCGGTCAGGGTGATGGGATCGGTGAACAGCAGACGTCCGCCCACCTTCAACAACCGAGACCACTCTGCAACGACACGCGGACGGTCCGAAAAGTGGTTGATCGCGTCAATGCAGGTGATGGCGTCGAAGCTGGCGTCAGAAAATGGCAACGGACGGGTAGCATCTATAGATCGAAATTCGGCACCCTTTGCCAAGCCGCGCTGGGCTGCAAGTGAACGTGCCGTCGTTACCGCCTGTTCGTGAACGTCAATGCCGACGACAGAACAGCCAGTGGCAGCGGCGATTCGCAGCGCCGGACCTCCCGCTCCACAAGCAACATCGAGCAGGGCCTTCCCCGAGGAAAGGTCGAGCCACTCCAAAAACCTGTCCTGTTCGTCTGAGGTGAGCCAACTATTTTGTCCAATATCCTCGCCAAAAGCTTCACGACGAATCTGTGCGTACAGTTCCGTTTGAAAATTCCCGTAGTTGGCGTTGTACTGATCGGAGGAAGGCAACGAGTTAGCTTTGCCCATCTGGACCTCTGCTCAAACCGGGTCGCGAGACTCTGTTCTTCGTGGTTTCGAAAGTGAGGGTAGATTTTACGCCCTCTGCGCATACCGTGAACAGTTGTACCCGTTCATCAATGGTCTAAGGTAGCCTATTTTTGTTGCGCAGACGGGCCGAAAATTGAGCAATAAGGCTTCGCTGCCCACGTGCGCGTAGCCAATCCGACAATGCAGGGAAGTGGTCGGCAAACAGGAAATGATCCGGTTCCTTCCGGTTGCCCGCAAACCGTGCGGGAGCAGACACGTCGGCAAACACTGATTGGTTTCCAGGTATGGTAGTCTCGGGGGCGCGCGATCTTGCAGCCAGATTTGTTCTATCAGGCGAGTCGGGGGACAGATGACCAAGCCATGCGTAATCATCTTAGCGGGCCTCGTTCTAATGTCTGCGCTCGCGACGACGGCTGAGGGTCATGCGTCAGGCGGGCCCGAAACCGTCGTCGTGCACAACGGGACGGTCACGCTGCACGCGCTTCTCTGGCGCCCCCAGGGCCATGGCCCGTTTCCCGCAATCCTGCTCAACCATGGTAGCGGCCGCACCCGCGAAGAATTAAGGCAGCTCGGACCATACGAGCAGCAGGCTGACATACTCGGACCGGTGTTCGCTCGCCATGGATATGTGTTCCTGTTCCTCTTCCGGCGCGGCGTCGGTTTGTCTGCCGATCAGGGTACAAACGCCGTCGACATGATGAACAGCGAGTTCTCCGCGCACGGGCAAGATGCGCGGAACAAACTGCAGCTCCAGTTGCTGGAAAACAGGGAGATGAGCGATGCCCTTTCCGGGCTTGCTTTTTTGAGGGCACTCCCAGACGTAGATCCGCACAACCTGGCAATAGTTGGACACTCGTTCGGAGGCTCGCTCACATTGCTCATGGCCGAACACGAGCCGAACCTTCGGGCGGTCGTTGTCTTCTCGAACGCCGGGTATAGCTGGGATCGGTCGCCGGAGTTGCGAGCACGGCTCCTTACTGCAATGGCTCACATTGGGACGCCGGTATTCTTCATTCACGCTGCGAACGACTACTCGCTCGCGCCGGGTGAGGCGCTGGACGCGAGGCTTCAACAACTCGGCAAACCTCATCTCCTGAAGATCTACCCTCCAATCGGGCAGACGGCTGACGACGGGCACGACTTTCCTTTTCTGGGGGTGAGCATTTGGGAGCCTGACGTATTCGCCTTTTTGGACGAACACATGCGGAGCCGCTCGTGATAACGCCGCAGCGTTAAAACGACGACGCGCAAATCCGGCCACCCGGAAGTAATCCGTCTCATCGGCACTCCAGATCGGTAACGATAAGTCTTAGCGTTTACCGATCCGCTCTATTCGTGTGGAGGTTTAACCGGCTTGTCGGAAATGGAGTCCGAGCATCCATTCATCGCATCACCTGAACCGGTCGGAAGCGAAGCGCTTCCGCGTCAAACTCACCAATCTCAAGATCCCGAAAATAGATCTTGAAGAGGTCTTCCTCGACCTGCTCGAAGCCGAGAATCTCAAATCGAAAGACCTCGCTAATGAACACCCTGCCTTTATCCAGCTGATGTCGCCGCTGTTGTTGACTCTCCTGAGTTCAAATCCCTTCGGATGAACGTGCTCGATTAGATTGCGCGGGAGCGTCATCGAACTTGGTTGATAAATGCTGCCAGGAGTTGCATTGTTTAGTCCCTCGTGAGGGCGCTCGTTATTGAAGACCTCTCTAAAACGGTCGAACTTCTTATGCTAGAGCCGCAACGTCAAAGCGGCCGGTCTAGTTGTCTCTTTCTTGAGAGTTCGAACCGGCAAGGCTTCACTTTGCTGTTGACATCGATCGCCATCTGAGTATACTCAGTATATACAGATGAGCAGCTTGATCGTCATCTCGCAGTCCGACAGCCACCCAATATACCTCCAGATCATGGAGCAGATCCGCCAGAAGGTGGCCGTTGGGGAGTGGAAGCCAGGGGAGAGCATTCCCTCCATCCGAGCCCTTGCGATTGAGCTGCAGGTGAGCGTCATCACCGTGAAACGCGCCTACCTGGAACTCGAACGTGAGGGCATCATCGTAACCCAGCACGGAAAAGGGTCAACTGTGGCGCGCGACCCCGACCTCGGACCGCGCCTTTGTGAACAGGAATTTCAGGAGCACCTGCGCCGCACAGCGCGAATCGGAATGCTGCTTGGGCTCTCTGAAGACGAAATCGCAGAGAGACTGCGCGTAACCGCCATGCAGTTGGAAACGGAGGCGTCATGATCGACTTCGCCGTCGAATTTTCTGGAGTTAGCAAGCGATACAAACACTTCACGCTTGACCGCATCGATCTCAAGCTGCCGACGGGATGCATCATGGGCTTCGTCGGAGCCAATGGCGCCGGCAAGTCGACCACTCTGCGCATCCTGATGGGATTGGTCCACCAGGATGCGGGCTCGGTGCGGGCCCTGGGGTACGCGATGCCCCATCAACAAGCGCCAGCCAAGCTCGAAGTCGGCTTTGTATCGGAAGATATGCGGCTCTACGGCGCCCCGACGCTCGACTGGCACATGAACTTCTTGCGGTCGATTTATCCGCGGTGGGATCGCGCCTACGCGGACAGTCTTCTGCGCCGCTTCGACTTGAAGGGGCAACAAAAAATCAAGGGGATGTCGCATGGACAGCGGGTGAAAGCGGCGCTGCTGCTGGCTCTAGCTCGCAGGCCCAGGCTGCTGGTGCTGGACGAGCCGACAACCGGTCTCGATCCAATCGCGCGGCGAGAGGTGCTGGGCGAGTTGATGGCGGCGCTTGCGGACGAAGAACGAACCGTCATTTTTTCGTCGCACAACACACTCGATGTGGAGCAGATCTCAGACCAGATCACATTCATCGATCGTGGTCGCATCCTGGAGTCTTCGGACAAGGAAGAGTTCCTCGGCAGGTGGCGCAGGCTGAGGCTGATTTTGCCGCCGGAATCAAAGTTGCCAGGACTTCCCGGCGTCGTGAACGTGGCGGGAAGCAACCGGCTGCCCGTCGTGACCACGGATCGATTTGAGCCGACGATGGTGGCGGCTTGCCAGGAGGCCGGCGCCGCGGTCCAGGCCGTGGATGTCATGACTTTGGAAGAGATCTTCGTGGCCAGCGTAGAGAGCCGGCGGGAAGGACGTGCGTAATGAACTGGGCAATGGTGGGGCGCCTGATCTGGAAGGACTGGTACTTGAATCGAGCGGCGATTCTTTTCTCTTTGATAGGGGGCATGGTAACGCTCGGGCTGGTTGCGGCTTCGCACGGCTCCAATATAGTGATGATTCTCGGGTTGATTGTTGTTGTCACCATCCTCATCGGCATGGGCGCAATGGTGATGACATCGGCCGTAACGGAACGGAAGCAGCAGACTCTGCCTTTTGTCATGAGCCTCCCTATCAGCTACGTGGAGTACACGACCGCGAAGATTGTAGGCAGTTTGCTGATCTTCCTCGTGCTGTGGACTGCAATGCTGGTGGACATGCTGGCAACAATTCTGCTTGCTCCCGGGTTTCCGCACGGTTTGATTCCGTTTGTGGTGATCATGTCCGTGGAGATCCTGATGAGTACGTGCCTGGTGACCGCGGTTGCGGTCACGACCGAGTCGCAGGGTTGGACAGTGGGCGTCGCACAGATTGGCGCACTCAGCTTGAACGGAATCGGATGGTGGATCGTGCGGTTCCCCGAGATTGGCGGCGCCATGAGGAGCGCGACGGTGCGATGGAGCGGCACAGCGACGGCGCTATTAGCGACCGAGCTTGCTGCCATCGCATTGATGATTGCGATTGCGTTCTTCATTCAGGCGCGCAAGAAGGATTTTATTTAGCTTCCGTCTTCCCCTTCCATCTCCCCCTTTGACTCGAGGCTCCGCATTGACGGACGGAAGCGTTCGTCCGGGGCCGCAGGACAAGTGTTGTCAAAAAATGCTTATTCGGAAAGGTGCTCATATGCAGGGACAATCGGTGCATCGGGTTTTTCAGCTTTCGTATCTGCGCACAGTGGTGACGCTGCTCGTGGTGGCGCATCATTCCGCGCTTGCTTACATCTCTTTCACGCCGCAGCGACAAGGATTCACGGCTCAGGCGCTGTGGTGGACCGCATTTCCAGTCACGGATGCGAGGAAATGGTCCGGATTCGACCTGCTGGTCGGATGGAACGACGTGTTCTTTATGGCGCTGATGTTTTTTGTTTCAGGCCTGTTTGTGTGGCCAGGTTTGCGGCGCTACGGTGTTGGCGCATATCTCAGGCGCCGTTTTTTGCGATTGGGCGTGCCTTTTGTGATTGCTGCCGGCCTGTTGGCGCCGTTGGCGTACTATCCGGCATGTCTACAGTTGTGTGCAGACACCCACCTCGGCAGTTATGCGCACGCATGGTTGGCGCTGGGCGTGTGGCCGGCGGGGCCGGCATGGTTTTTGTGGGTACTGCTCGTGTTTGACTGCGTGGCGGCGTTGTTGTTCACGGGGCTTCCCCACGCATTCGAGGGGCTGGCTCGGGGGGTGCGAACTGTATCCAACCGGCCCGTGCTGTTGTTCCTTATGCTTGCCGCGCTGTCGTGCGCTGCATACGTTCCGATGGCGCTCCATTTCGGCGGACTATCGTGGTCGAGCTGGGGACCGTTTTTCGTGCAGTCGAGCCGGCCTCTTCACTATTTTGTTTACTTCGCAATGGGCATGTGCCTGGGCGCATTCGGAACGGGGATTTCGATCTTCGAGCCCTCGGGACGATTGGCGCGGCGATGGTGGCTTTGGGGCTTAGCGATGGTTCCCGCGTTTTTGGCCATCGTTGGACTGATGATGTCTGGAAAATTCTCGGCGGCAAGGATGATGTTTCCGGTTTCCTGCGCGGCATCGAGTTTGTTTCTCATCGCGGTGGTGATCCGTTTCGTGCGCCCGTCGAGGTGGGCAGACAGTCTGAGCGCAAATGCCTACGGAATCTATCTTCTGCATTACCTGTTTGTCATCTGGATTCAGTATGCAGTGCTTCATTGGCCGGCGCCGGCAGTTGTGAAGTTTGCAGCGGTGCTGGTTGTCGCCACTGCGCTGAGTTGGGCGCTGGCAGGGCTGTTGAGGCAGAGCAAGATCGTCGCTCGCGTGGTTTGAATTGCGCTTCGGCTGCTAGCGTCCGAGCCGGAGCTCGATGGAACTCGGTTTGGGACAGGAGCGATGCAAACGGTCTGGTGACGCATTGTGACCATGGTGCTCGACGACACCGCCGCTTCCTAGCATCATAGTGCTTCACACTTCGGATGGGTCTTCTCCCTGTCCTTGTTTTTCGACCACTGCCAGTTGGCGCGATCGAAGCCTCGCAGTGTCGCCCCATAGTTCGTAGCCATGCGTCGACACTCATCGACATAAAGAACATAGAAATCTACGTCGTCGCTGTCTGGCAAACCGAGAGCCTCGAGCGCACGAATGTCAAGCACGGTGTAATGCTCAGGATCGATCGCGGTTAGAATTGCCGATGCCATTTTTACTCCGACGCCAGCTAGTAGTGTCAACGAATAAACTGCTTCTTTGACGTCCGCGGCGTTGATCGCCCGGTACAGAGCCCGTGCGATTTCTGCATCTGAATTGAGGTCGAGCAAACCGATCCGCCGGGCAGATTTCCACCGACAAACGGCCTCGAGGTTCAGGCGGCTATACTCGCCGTTCGCGATGCGTTTTCCGGCGCGTTCCATTTTTTCGTCATCTTCCTTCGAACTCCGCATGTATTCTGCTTCGAGTTCCCGAATGTCAGCCGGGTCATACTGGAGTTCAAACTCTGGCTGCCTATCCCTGAATCGTCCCATGCTTCACTCCCAATTTCGCGGCCGTTCTCGCCATTAGAATGTCTACGCCCTTTTACTGTAGGGCCCCACCTGTAAACTGCCGTCTACACTATCCCCGCCGGTGAGGTGACTTGTTTAGAATCCTCGCCGTTCCGATTCCATGAGGAATAGAGCCACGGCTGGACCTCTTCTAGTGCCGCGACAGCGTAGGAGATTTCGCATAGAAAGATTTCCTTGCGGTTGAAGTCTAAGGCGACCGCGTCACAGTACCAGTGCGGGCCGCTGTTGTCAGGGTTGGCCGCCTTGTTGGTCTGGATACAGAACTCCGGGTTGACAAAGATGGCGCGATCAGCCCGGAGGTAGTCCATGGCAGCGCTTTCGTAGTAGTTCACTCGAGCAGCCCTCTACAGAGGCTGTGCAATCCAATTGCCAACCTGTCCAGCGCCCCGGATGACTCCGCATCTGCCGTGCGATTACAGCCGGGACATTGCAGCAAACGTCAGCACACTTGATTGCGGCACGGCGCTCGCGGTGACGCTGTGCTACGCTTTCTCCCGTGCCTAGGCCCGGTTGATGGCGCGACAGTCACCCCATTGACGTTACGAGCAGTCCCGATTCGTTCTCAGAATTAGGCCGATTCCGGATGGGCACTGTGGTCGATTTTCACCATTGGCGAACGCAACGAAACTTCCAGCGTCACAGTGCAAGGACCCCTCACAAGGACGGGAACCTGAAAGCCAGCGTCAAGCTTTTTGAAACCATCTGCTTTGAATACGCCTTGAATGAAGATGAATCCGCCACACGGTGTAATTGTGGCGAGCAACTGCTCAGGCTCAAGAACGAATTGACCCCAAATCCAATCCACCAATATTTTCATGGGTGCGGCGCACTTCATGAGACGTAATCTGTCAGCGTCCGAAAGGTCACGAAGTTCTAGAATGACCACTTCGTCCGGAGGGTTCGTTTCAGGCGCAAATGTTATTCGCAGACTCGGCACAACTTCAAACGCTGTGAAAGAACCATCCTCGTTTAGAAACACGACTCTCGCCCACTCAATTGTCATAATCGGGATGTCTTAGCCTTGTTCCTGCTTCCGTCGGTGAGCCCTTTAGGGGTATCTTCCATCGGAACCAGAGGATACAAACCACAACGAAAAGCGTTCTGTTATTGTGACATTCAGTAGTACTCAGTGATAATTACTTAAGTACTGGGGGTATGGATAGGTCCAGGCTCAGCAGATGGCGCGACAGTCACCCCATTGACGTTACGAGCGGTCCCGAATTAATTCTCATCATTAGGCCGAATCCGGGTGGCACCGTACGATTGGGAGATTAATCAAAAGACTGTTTCACTGGTGCCTAATGCCTTGCACGGAAATGAAGGATCTTGAAGCAATACACGGCAGGTATGGAGAACGCAGGCGTACGGCGGGCGCGCCAATGTCCGAGAGACGCAAGATGCCGACGGGATGGCTCCAGGCTAGAGCTGCCTACGTAATGCGGGTACATCGGCTGAATTGCGCTATGTGCCGCGCCGACAGTTAGAGGCAGCTTTGCGCCCGGATTGGTTTTCAGAGAACGTGGCGAGATTCGTTGGCCGACCGATGCCGCGGTTACCTGGCATCGGGAAATAGCTCAACAGCGCACAATAAGAAATTCGGCTGGGCGCAAGGACAGCGTTTGAGGCCGGGGTAGGCGGTCAACGATTGATCGCCCTCAAACGCCGTTCCTGTTCTTCCTGGTATCAGCCCGGCACAGGTGAGCGTCGCATTCATTCGTGTGTGCACGCTTGCGGGCATAAAGGACTTCTCACTCCACGATCTGCGCCATTCTTTTCGCGGCGCACGCTCGCATGCATGGGGTTGACCTGCATACGTTGCAAAAGTTACTCGGGCACTCCGATCCGAGGATGACAGACCGCTATGCTCACCCGTCAGAGACGTTCCTCGGCGACGCGGCGCGCCGGCGGCCATAGATTTCGCTGAAGCAGCCACGGCCGGGGAGGACAAGCTAGCCCCCGGATATGGGCGCTATCGTCACCACAGCGTGACTAACGAACCGTCGCCGAAAGCCTTAGATTCGGCTAACCCTTTGTTTTGTTGGCGTCCCCCGACGGGATTTGAACCCGTGTTATCGCCGTGAAAGACCCCTATCAAATCGCAACATTAAGGCACTGCTGAGAATCAGAATGCATCGGAACAAATCCCAGCAACTTTAACGAACAGCTCAAGTCCTCCGCAAATGTCCGCGAAGAATCGGGTACGAAGAGTCCTCAAAAGCAGAGGCCTGTTTACGCATTTTACGTACATACTTACGCGCAATGCGTACTACTGGCACGATCGCCGTCGCATGCGGGCAGGGTTCATCTTCTGGGTTCACCCAACGGCCGCCAAGGCAACAGCATTTTTCCAGACTCCCAGCAGCTAGAACAAACGCCAACCACTATTCTTGACTTGATCTGGCCATAGAAGGTTGAGCAATCGCCCCGTACACTTCAACGAGGTCGTAAACGCACCGGTACTACGCATTTTACGTATATAATTACGCATTATGCGTAAGGTTAGCACGCTGGACGCTCTCTTTCCAACCGTTCGGGCAGGTGTGCTCACCGCAACCCTACTTCAACCTGACCACTGGTGGTTCATGACTGAATTGGCCCGACATCTGGAGGTCACTCCTTCGAGTCTTCAGCGAGAACTAGAGTCGCTCGTCGCGTCTGGGTTTCTCTTGCGGCACCAAGATGGTCGGCGCGTTTATTTTAAGGCAAACACCGAATCTCCCCTGTTCCCGGAACTCAGAGGGCTGGTCGACAAGACCGCCGGGATTATTCCAGAGCTCAAAGCTGGATTGAGATAATTGGCGGGCGAATTGAACTCGCCCTGCTGTATGGATCGATTGCCCGCGAAGAGGAGCACGCCGGCAGTGATATAGACCTGATGGTCGTGGGAACTCTGCAGCAGATCGATCTGCTCCCAGTCTTGCGAAAACTTGAATGCCGCTTTCGCCGCGAGGTAAACGTCACTCTGTTTTCTCCGGAAGAGTTCCGTCGGAAATTAGAATCGGCCGATCACTTCCTCAGTTCTGTGATGGAAGCTAAGACAATTCCGCTGAAGGGTTCGCTGAATAAGCTGGAAGAAACTGCTTCAAAGCAATAGCGTCCATCGACACACAACCAGTCGTCAGGAACTAACCGAAATCCGCCGGCTTGTAGCCCGCGATCTTGCAGACGCTGCGATCCCGGCTCTCTCCGAAGATCGTCGCTTTGCAACTGCCTATAACGCCGCACTTCAAACAGCGAAGATGGCAATCGCCTGTGCTGGATACCGAGTCGCAAGCGTGCCAGGCCATCATCGCTTGACATTTCAAGGGTCCACATTGGCAGTGGGCAAGCAAGCAGAGCAACTGGCTGATTATTTTGACGACTGTCGCCGCAAACGAAACGAAATTGATTACACTGGCGCAACGATCGCCACCGCAACCGAGGCAGACGAACTTCTAGCCCACGCGAAATCGTCTCTCGAAATGGTGGAAACGTGGATCGAGACAACTCACCGCCGGGCTGCCCTATGCAATCGGCAACTTCCAGGAAACGGCATTCGGAGCGGGGCAGCACCTGTACCGCTCCGGTCTAGTGGACTCGGTCTATCGCTTTTCGGTCAACCTGAAGAGTGGCCCGGCGATGCGGCCGCAGGAGTTCATCAAATGGCGGCAGAAAGTTCTGATAAGCGCCGGTTTGAAAGTAATAGCTCCATGTAGCGAGCGCTTCTCGGACCGAAAAGATTCAACGTGAGTTCCGTGTCAGTCCGACCCTTATTCATCCTCACGAATAATGAGCCCTGCGAAAGGCAGCTCTGTCGTCCCTTGCACTGAACCGGCCGGATATGTGATCCCCGTCACATCATGCGATGGCCATCTGCCCTACGATCTGACTGCTACCAACAGCTGATCGTAACCAAGGGCGACCATGACACGACTTCAGACTTCAGCCGAACACGAGCAAGCAAGCGTATCCGCCAACCACCAGCAGGGACTCACTACCTTTGCCTTCAACAAGAGCGTCTGTGTCGGAGACGTCTCAAGGGCAACGCGCTATGGAAAGCCAGCCAGAAAGCCCGAGGACTGGAATGCTGCTTAGAGCTCAACTAACGTTTGGCCTCCTTTGCCTGCTCACCGCTGGAGATGCCTTGGCAGTACCAAGTTTTGCACGTCAAACTGGTCTCTCTTGCAATGTCTGTCACAGTAACCCTCCCGAACTGACTGCCTTCGGACGCAACTTCAAGCTCAAGGGCTATGTCTTGACCGATATGACGGATAAAGACAAAGTGGGAAACTCGAAGGACCTGCTGCTTTCTAAATACATCCCGCTCTCTGTCATGATATTGCTGTCTGACACCGCTTTTCAGGCGGATCAGCCGCAGTCACAGAATGGCGCAGCCGGCTTTCCTCAGCAGTTGAGCATCTTCTTCGCGGGCGGCTACGCATCGCACTTCGGCGGTTTGGCCCAGACGACTTATACGCATACCGATGACCACTTTAGTATGGATAACACCGATTTGCGCTATGCCAACCAGGCCAAGTTGGGCGGCCATGACTTCTTCTATGGGATCACGTTGAACAACAACCCCAGCGTAGAGGATTTGTGGAACAGCACACCGGCATGGGGCTATCCCTGGATTTCGAGCGCATCCGGCGTAGGTTCTATCGCTTCTCCCGTCATTAATGGAGGACTGGCACAGGATGTCGCCGGGGTCGGCGCTTACAGCATGTTTGCCGGGCATCTCTATACCGACGTCACGCTCTACCGTTCTGAGCACGCCGGTGGGCCTGCGCCCGTCACCGGAACCGGTTACCCATACAACATCAGTGCGGTCGCTCCCTACTGGCGTGCGGCATGGCAGCAGAACGTAGGCGACAACTACTTCATGCTTGGAAGCTACGGCATTGTGCTCGATTCCCATCCGGCGGCGATCACCGGACCGGAGGATCATTATGTCGACCCCTCCTTCGACTTTCAGTATGAGCATCCCTTCGGGGCAAACCTGCTCGATGCTCATGGAACTTACATCCATGAGTCTTCTGATCTGGCAGGAGCCTTGGCTGCGGGAACAGCCTCTTTCAAGAACAATCATCTGAATACCTGGAAACTTGACAGCACCTACCACTGGGCCAGCAAGTTCGCCGCGACCGGCGCCCTCTTCGGGACCACCGGAAATGCCGACCCCCTCTTGTATGCACCGGCTGCAGTTACCGGCAGCAACAACGGCAGTCCAAACACCGCCGGCTACATCTTCCAGGGCAGTTACTGGCCGGTGCAGAACATCGACCTTTCCGTCGCCTATACCGGGTATTACAAGTTCAACGGCGCCAGCACCAACTACGACGGGGCCAATCGCAATGCCTCTGACAACAACACTGTCTACGTTGCCCTCTGGGTAAATTTCTAGGAGATCTGATGGAAGACCGCCAAGCCCTCGATCCGCAAAAGCTCTCAGTAGAGTCCCCGGCCATCAACCGCCGGTCATTCTTCGGAGTTCTTCTTGGTATTGGAACCGCGGGTATGGGTGCGCTTCTCGCCATCCCGGTTCTTCGCTACGCGTTTTATCCCCTGTACGCAAAGGCCAGTCAGAGTGGTTGGTCTGAGGCCGGTTCAACCGACGAGTTCGCCAATCTTGCAGTGCCGGCACTTAAGACCATCGACTTCAAGCAGCGGGATGGCTGGCGTGAAGTGGTTTCGTCGCAGTCGGTGTATGTGACCAAGGGGAAAGATGGTCAATTAAAGGTTCTCTCAGCCATTTGTCCTCATCTTGGGTGCAGCGTCTCGTGGCAACACGCGCAGGAGGAATTCGTCTGCCCCTGCCATGGGGGACACTTTGCTCCGGATGGAGCCCTCGTCTCCGGTCCCCCACCTCGCGGCATGGATGCGCTGCCGCATAAGGTGGACGACGGCAAGTTGATGGTCCATTTCGAGTATTTTCGATCGAATGTTCCCAACCAGGAAAAATTGAGCTAAATATGCAACCGAAAGATCCAGTGAAGGCCGACAGCACGCAACCGAAAAGCCTGCCAACCCGCATCTATAGTTGGTTTAACAAGCGTACCGGTCTGGGCAATATCATGCAGGCATCGCTGGATGAGCCGATCCCGGGCGGTGCACGCCTGGCCTACGTCTTCGGTTCCGGACTGCTCTTCATCTTTATCTCCCAGGTCATTACCGGTATCGCCCTTGCGCTCTACTATGTTCCCTCCGCCGAGACGGCGCACACCAGCGTTGCCTATATCACCAAGCAGGTGGCTGCGGGGGCGTTCCTGCGCAGCCTGCACTACTACGGCTCGAGCGCGATGATCATTGTGCTCGCTCTGCACTTCCTGCAGACCTTTCTCTGGGGGTCGTTTAAAGGGCGGCGAGAGCTGCTCTGGATTTCTGGGGCACTGCTTTCCTTTCTTGTTCTGGCCATGGGCTTCACTGGCTACCTGCTTCCCTGGGATCAGAAGGCCTACTTTGCGACGGCTGTGGGCACCAATATCGTAGGCGAGATCCCTCTCATCGGGGAATGGCTTACTCGCCTGCTTCGCGGTGGCGACGCTCTCGGAACCCTTACCCTGTCGCGGTTCTATGTGGCCCACCTCTTCCTTATCCCCGCAGCGATTTTCTTATTCATCGGAGTGCATATTGCGCTGTTCCGCAAGGCAGGCCCCGCCGGACCGATAGAGGAAGATCCAGTCCATCCCAAGCTGCCGGCGGAGGGTTTCTATCCCCGCCAGGTGATCATCGACATGGCCTTTGCCCTGTTGCTCATGATCGGCCTTGGCATCCTGGCCTACTTTCATCCTGTAGAGCTCGGCCCGGTAGCCAATCCCGCGGATACGCAGTTTCTTCCCCGCCCCGAGTGGTACTACCTGTCGATGTTTGAGTGGCTCAAGTTCTGGCAGGGTAAAACGGTGGTATTTGCCATTGTCGTGGTTCCCGGCATCCTCGCTCTGCTGTTCTTTCTGCTGCCGTTTCTGGATCGAAGTCTGGAGCGCAGACCATGGCGCAGGCCGATTCCCGTTCTCGCAGTGGCTATTGTCCTGGTCGGCGCAATCTTCCTCGGCATCAAAAGCCGCCTGGATGACGCCCGCGACCCTACCAGTGCCGCCCAGATCGCGCTCCAGGATCAACAGGAAAAGGCGTACAGTGAAGCGCCCTTTGAACCCTATGTCGAAACTCCAGGCGGAACCGGGCCGGTGGAGGTAACGACCGGCCCGGTTGAGCCTTCTATTGCCCTAGGCAAGGGAATCTTTGGCGCCAACGGATGTGCAGGATGCCATGGAGACACTGGTACGGGTACGCCCGCGGGCCCAAGCCTGGTTGGCGTTACCAGCAAATATCCATCCGATCTGCTGCCCGGCCTGTTGCGCGATCCGAATGCCAAAATGCGCGCAGGCGCCATGCCTGCAGTCGACCTATCTGCAACCGACATGTCTGCCCTGGTGAGCTACCTGGGAGCGCTGGGGACGAGCGCTGCAAACGTGCCTGCGACGCACACTGCCCAGCCCCATACCGCTCCGCCGTCTCTGCGTGCCGTCAAGCCGGGCGTTTCGCCAACTAAAGCAACAGCCGCTGTTTCGATTGCAGCGGGGCAGGAAATTTTCGAAACCCACGCGTGTTCGGCTTGTCATGGCGCGGCTGGAGCCGGAACCGCACGCGCACCGGCGCTGGCCGCTCTGGTCGCTAATCTGCCGGATACCCAACTGGCAGGGCTGTTACGCAATCCAAACGGAAAAATGCGTGCAGGAGGGATGTCTCCGCTGGTCACTACGCCGGAGCAGGAAAAATCTGTGATCGCCTATCTGCGATCTTTGTCACCAGCAAGCCCGGCGATTGCGCAGCAGGAGGTCGAACCTCCTGCACCCAGGGCTCCCGAAATAGCGAGCGGCCCAGCCCCTGCGCTGCCTCCTGCCAGCGCCGCCACAACGGCAGCTCCGGTTGCCGCGCCAATGGTAGCGTCGGTGACGGCAAGTACCGCTGGTGGAAGGGCGGTATTTGTGGCCAACGGCTGTGCCGCGTGCCATGGGCAGAACGCCGGGGGGACACACTTTGCTCCCTCGCTTATCGGAGTCGGCCAAAGGTTCCCCGGACCTCAACTTCCAAACTTACTGCGCCATCCTGAGAAGAGAATGCGCGACGGGGGTATGCCCGCTGTGAACGTGGATGATGCACATTTGCAGTTGCTGGTCTCATATCTATCCGGCTTGGGCTCCAACCCTGCGGCCCCGAGCCCAGGCATGCAACCCACGGCAGCGCCTTCTTCCGCAAACCCGGCAAGCGGGGTTCCTGCTGCGTCTCCCACTGTTGCTCAGGCGCCGCAGCCGCTGACTCCAGACGCTCTGCGGGGTAAGGTGATCTTCCAGCACAACCGCTGCGAGACCTGCCACGGCGTTGGCGGCTTGACGGGAACGGTTGCAGCGCCGGCCCTAGCCGGAACCGCGTCCATCCTTCCCGCTGGCACGCTGGAGGATCTGCTGCGCCACCACAGCAAGCGCATGCAACAAGGCGGCATGCCCCTCACCAACATGAATGCTCAGGACATGAAGGCAATTGTTGCCTATATTCGCTCACTATCGCCACCAGCCGGCGCGCAGTAAACCCCTGGCAGGATTGAGGCTGGAAATAGGTTTTGACGCAGCATCAAGCCTAGGTCACGCTCTAAGACCTGGGCTTGATGCGGACTCAACGCAACTCCGCGCAAGACTAACCATTACCAGATTGCAATGTTCAGTCTTAGGTCTTGAACTATGAAAGAGATTTTGAGTTACCAGCCTGTCGTGAGAGATCGAAAGCATAATGGCACTTAGACTCCCCACTCCCAAGCAATCGGGATACCTCTCCAAATCCACTATGGGTGCCTCATCCTTGTTCGCGATGTGACGGGGATCACCGGCAAAAACGGCCTGCCAGGAATAGAGTGGGGTTGGAACGCGGCACCCTGTACTGGGCTTCAGTGCCATGCCGCTTCATGAACGGGTGAGGTGCGTTATGCGTGAATATCCAGAATTCACCATGAAGACGATCATGGTTGGCGTCGACTTCTCCGATGCATCGTATGGCGCCTTGAACTACGCCAAACAATTAGCGAGGTGCTTTTCTGCCAAGATATTGCTTGTGCATGTCGTTGACTACATGCACACCATGCCGGGAATGGAGCAAACCAAAGCGAGCTACCCTCCGCGAATGGACTCCGCAGAAGAGGCGCTTCAGAAGGTCGCTGCGGGGCTATCCTACGACGTTGCGCGCTACGCGACGATTGTGCGGGCGGGTGGCATTCGAGAGACAATTGCTGCTTTGATTGACGAGCGCGGTGCCGATCTCCTCGTGATCGGAACGCGCGGCAATGGTTACAAGGATGGTGAAGGATTGGGATCGGCTGCCGAGGCGCTGCTGCGCGCCGTGCCTTGTCCGGTTCTGACTGTCGGCAAATGTGTACGGCAAGATGCGCGTGAAGGCACACATATGCGAAGCGTTCTCTTTCCTACGGATTTCTCCAGGACTTCACGTGTTGCTCTGGCATATACCGAATCTCTGACCAAGCATCTTGCTGGACGTCTGTTGCTGCTGTACGTGGATGAGAATGACGTGGATGCAAAACAGCACCCAGGACACCAAGAAGAATTCCAAACATTCGTGAAGGGTCTTAAAGATTCGTCAGTTGTAAGTGAAGCCATCACACGCACTGGACGTCCGGCAGATGTGATTGTCGCCGTTTCCACTGAAAAGGGCGCAAACTTCATCGTGATCGGCGTCGATGGAGCGGACCAGGCAGGCAAAGCGCACAACTATGGGCTTGCCTTCGATGTTATCCGGTCGGCAAAGTGCCCGGTCTTCACCCTCTTTAGTCGACGCGAGAGGGAAATGACTGAGGCCGAAGAGTTCCGCCGCCAACAAGAACGGCTTTCAATTCCCCACTCCTGACGTGGCGCTGGCGCGACTTATGCATATCTCCTAATTTCATCCTGTGGGCCGCCAAAATGCCGATCTGTTGCGAAATCAGGTATAAGCATTGTGTACAAGTCTACGTCTCGGGTGTGAACCTGATTGTATACTTCGCCTGCTAAGACTTCTGCTTCCCACTTTTCGACGCACTCATACACTGCCCTTCGGCATGTGACGAATGTCACCGACAACGACAGCATAAAGAATTAAAAGATGGAGTGTTGCGAAAAGCTCTGGACACTATCTTGGGATGAGTCCGTATTTTGACTCGAATGGGAAGTGCAAAATGCAAAAGGATGAGCGCGACCTCTTGGAAGTTTTAGAATTTGAACTTAAATTCCTCGAAGATGGAGGCTATGGGCGTTCGCCGAGAATGCCCTGGAGGCCTCAATTATATATTTTCGAAGATTCTCTCACCTGCATGAACTACGATTCCAAAGAGAATCCCAGTCCGTGCAGTGATTGTGTATTAATGCACCTCGTGCCCCCCGAGCACCGCTCCGAAATGGTTCCCTGCCGTCACATTCCGTTCAACGTATCCGGTGAGACGCTGGATTCTCTGTACCGTGACAGCGATCAAAACGAGATCGAAGAAACAGTTGGAGGGTGGCTGAGAACCACTATTAAGCATCTGAAAGAAGAACGGACAGCTGCTCTACAGGCTCACAGCAAACAACCAACCCCCGGCGGCGGAACCTTGAGAGGAACCCCTCTGTTTCAGAAGCAGGAGCCCAAGTGTGCAAACCCGGCGTGTCCGACTGCCTTTCACTGGACGGTCGGTGGGAGGTTCTTCCGATTTCGGCCGGATCCGGTTCCGGCAAGTGAGAGTAATTCAACGCCTGATACGCCATGCGGAATCCACGGGGTGCGGCATTACTGGCTCTGCGAGCGTTGCTCACATGTTTTCACTCTGGCGTACGAGGAAGGATACGGCGTCGTGTTAAGACACAGGTTGTGGTTGCCCGCCGGTTTAGGGCAGCAGGAAATGGAGGTTTTATTGCGAAGTTCGGACCAGGACTCCTAGGGTCCGTGCTGATCACTGTGACAAATCCGTTCAAGGAGCGGCAGTATCACGCGGAGGTAATTCTGCCCGGGTCAGGACCTGCTCAAAAGGTCGGCCTCCGTCCGGCTTTCGTTCCGACGATCAAATCGATGGCGTTCTGTGCATTTGCGGCTGCCTGAACGATCAGCCGGTTATCCTCCTCGAGCCTGGAGATCCAGTTTTGAATGTAAGCGATGGTGTTGCGGTCGGTGTGCTCGTTGCCAATGGCGGCAATGGCGCAAAGATAGGCGGCTCCCATCTCCGCAACCAGCTCCTCTTTGCTGTTGAGTTCATCACCGAAGTGAGCGCCGAAGGTGCGATTCAGGCAGCTTGCGTGGCCTGTGCTGTGGAAGAATTCATGAAATAGAGTGCTGTAGTGGTGGGGACCGTCAGCGAAGCGCGGACGGGAGGGCATGTGAACAGAATTGGTGCCTGGGCGATAGTAGGCGCGGTGTTCGGTTTCGCTCGTCAGATGAAGCGCTGGACGGTTGGCCCATCCGATCACAATGGTTCGCAGTTTTCGTCGGTCTCGATCTCACCTTTGGCGGCCGGCAATCCAGGATGCCCTTCGCCCGTCTCACCCGCTGTATGTGATGCGCGTCACGTATACCTGTGTCCGCCGTCACATCAATCCGCGGGCGTGGGGCCTACGATTTGACTCGTTAAAGAACAATCGATCATGACCGAGGCCAACCATGACAGGACTCCAGAAATCTGTGGAACACGAGCAAACGAGCACGTTCGAAGACCAGAAGCAGTCGCAGACTGGCTTTCCCTTCAAGAAAATTGTCTACGTCGGCGATCTCTCGGGAGAACCCTCCTACGGGCTGCGCTACACACAAAAGCTGGCCCATGAACGCCATGCGGAGCTTGTGCTGGTGCACTCGCTCGATCCCATCGTTTATGCATTGCCTGGTGCTGAACTCCGTGATGACGCCGCCAAGGCAGAGTTGACGGCCATGGAGCAGGACCCTCAGCGCCACGGCGCCAACCACGATTCCCTGGTGCAGCGCGAGCAAATTTGCGCGGAGATCCTGGGCGAGGCAAGGCGCCATGCTGCGTCCCTACTTATTCTCAGCACCGCGGGACGAACAGCCGCCGGCAGGACGGCGCTCGCCACCATGGCGCGACTTTTGCTGGCGGATACGCCATGTTCTATTTTGACCATCCCGACGCCGTCAGAGTCAGGCGCGTTGCCGCGCTGGATGTGGCAGAACGTGATCGCAGCCACCGATTTTTCTGAGGCAGGCATTGCCGCCCTGGACGTTGCGCAACGCATCGCGGGGCGAGGGCTGGTGGTGCTCCACAGCACGCAATGCGGCAAAGAGCAGCAATGCAGCCACTGCATGACGCGGCTTCAAATGCTTGCGCCCTTCAACGAGTCCCACACTTTGCCGGTTGAGCATCTCGTGGCCTCGGGCGTACTGAACACAGCCATCGCTTCTGTGGCGCAGCGGGTGCACCCTGACCTGCTGGTACTGGGTGCACCGCCCGTTGCGATCGACAGCGGCCACCTGGATGACAGTACCGTCTATCGCGCGATCATTGAGTCCCACTGCCCGGTGCTCCTGATTCCACCCGGGACCGCCCGTGGTGACGGAACGATCGACAAAGCAGTTTACGCGTGGCTGGAAAAAGTGCGGTGCATCGACGGCCAACCCCCGCTCCAGACGAGCAATAGAACGGAGGCGATTGCGAGCGGCAAACCGAATGCTGGTGATGACCGTCACAGACGGAATCCTGCTGTCAAGTGACTCTGGCAAGAGAAACGATTCCTGGATGCCAGGGTAAAACACCTTGGCGAAGAGGGGGTTTGGCATGACAACTACTGTTGGTAGTTCACTCAAGAAAGAGCACGAGAATCCTCAGCTGGGGCCGGCCGGTCTTCGATTCCGGTCCATTTTGGTGGCAACGGATTGTTCGCCAGCAAGTGAGATCGCGGTAAGGCTAGCCGCTCGAGTGGCGAAAGAATCTCACGCCAGGCTTTATGTGCTGCATTCGATCCTGCCTGAGCTCTATGGGGTCGGAATGCGCGGGCCAGTTCCCGAGCTCGCGCTAATGGATCTACAGAATGCGCGCGAGAACCTGCACAGATATGTCGAGCACATCCCTGAGCTGCGGACGGCGAAGCACAAGGAAATAGTCTTCTTGGGTTCCCCCAGCGACGGGATCCAATCTGCGGGGGAATCCAATGGCATTGACTTGTTGGTAATTGGTTCTCATGGCCGGCATGGACTGGCGAAGCTGACCCTTGGTTCCGTCGCCGAATGGGCCATCCGCCGCCTTACGTTTCCTGTGCTGGTAGCAGGCCCAATGTGCGACAAAAGCCTACGGCCAATACGGTCGATTGTTCTGGCGACAGATCTTTCACACCAGGCTTTGCGCTCGGCTCAGTATGCCAGCTCCATAGCGCAGGATTATAACGCCCGACTGACCGTATTGAACGTGCTGCTCCCTCACGCGAGCACGACAGACGAGCAAAATCAAGTCGAGTCGAGCACCCGCAAGCTTCATCAACTCGTGCCAAGCGACTGTGGAGGACAATGCACTCTGAATTTCGAGGTGAAAACCGGCGACCTAGCCCCGGCTGTCCTGCACTCAGCACAGGTAAACAAGGCTGATCTGATCGTCCTGGGAGCAAAGCATAGAGCACCTTTGGCAGATCATTTGCCGCGGACCAAACTTTCGGCGATCATTCGCGGATCGCACTGCCCGGTGCTGGTTGTGCCAGTTCAGTGATTCTGATCTGCCTCGACTGAATAGCCAGGAATAAACCGGTGGTGCCGGTCACGCAACGGGTGTGCGCGACGACACAGCTTTTTGAGCCAGTTGGACCGCAAAAACTCCTGGTTGTGTTAGATGCCGTTACAAGCTGGACCGAGGCTGAACTTCTATGCTAGAGCAACGCAAAGAGTCCGGGAGATTCGAATGGCAGCAACCCGTTGGGGTTCACAGCTCGGACAGCCGTTCAGACCATTTAGGTGGAATAAACGTCCCAACTCTGGCTCGATTCTTCCGGCAGCAAGGCCTTTACATCGCTGTCTCAGCGGTCGTCGGCGCCATTTTCTGGGCCATCGGACAGCAGATCAATCCCGCGACGGTTCTGGTGTACTGTCTCTGCATCGGGAATCTCCTTTCGCCTGCAACAGGTTGGTTGGAGTTCCTTTTTGCGGATAGGCCATTTCCTTACGACTTGCTGATTTTCCTGACTGTTCTACTTGTACTGACGGTCCCTATTTACCTGATTGCGACCGTAGTTGTATGGCTGGTCGCTCCACCTTCTCTGCAGACGCTTTCCCATCTGATTACGACGGGATGGAAGTTTCCGTTCCTTATCACATTCGTCTTCGGTATTCTCTCGTTTCTGTACCACAGCACCAAAGAGCGGCTGGAGCGGCGTAACGTCGAGCTCCAGCAAACAGTCGAACGCGGCACTGTCCGGCTCGAAATGCAAGAGCAGGAGTTGGAACGTGCCCGAGAAATACAGCAGTCTCTGCTTCCAAAAGAAATTCCTCAGCTTCCGGGATTCGAGGTCGCAGGAGCATGGCAGCCCGCTAGCACTGTGGGCGGAGATTACTACGATGTGCTCCGACTCGACGATCACAGACTGGGCATCTGTATCGCGGACGTGGTTGGAAAAGGTGTATCAGCCGCTCTGCTGATGGCGAATGTGCAAGCAGCGGTTCGCGCGTTTGCGAGCAACTCGGAGAGCCCGGCCCAGGTGTGCGGCAAGGTCAACGCTCTGTTGCACGAGAACATCGCAACCGGGAAGTTCGTGACCTTCTTTTATGGAATTCTCGACGGGGAAATGCGTACGTTTCAGTACAGCAACGCCGGACACCTCTACCCGATCCTTGTTTCTGGTGGCTCAATCCGTACGCTCGAGCAAAGCGGGGCAGTGCTAGGCGTTTTCCCAAGCTGGAAATACGAGGATTCGATGATAAACCTGGGGGCCGGGGATCGTTTGCTCCTATTCACTGATGGCATCACAGAAGCGTCGAATGCGAACGGGCAGGAATTCGAAGAAGGAGGCGTCGCAGCGTTTGCAATAGCCAACCGCACGCTCTGCGCGAAGGATTTGAATAGCCGGCTGCTCACGCAGGTTACCGTCTATTGCGGGGCGCAATTCCACGATGACGCAACACTGCTTGTAGTTGCCGCTTTATGACATTTGATTCCTTCTGCGGAAAGTTTTGTTTGCTGCGCGGGCGTGGCGGGCGGGAAGTGACACATCGAGAGACATTATCACGCTCAAGCCCCACGGCGCGCGGGGGCAGGCAACAGAAGGCTTGAATGGGGCACCCAGCATTTGTTTACGGTGTGGCGAACCTATGCCTCGCCCCGTTGGACTGAAGTCTGAATCAGTGGGTCTTGACGCAGACTCTTACAGGGTTTTAGGGCGGCCACACATGGTAAGAGGGTGTGCCCTCCTAATCTCAGATGAACGAAGCGGTTGCGCGCAATGGCGGATACGCCATGTTCTACTTTGACCATCCCGACGCCGGCAGAGTCAGGCGCGTTGCCCCTGGATGTGGCAGAACGTGATCGCAGCCACCAATTTTTCTGAGGGCAGGCATTGCCGCCCTGGACGTTGCGCAACGCATCGCGGGCGAGGGCTGGTGGTGCTCCACAGCACGCAATGCGGCAAAGAGCAGCAACGCAGCCACTGACGCAAACGCTCATCATCCATGTCATTCGCACCAATAAGATCTCTTTTGTTCAGAGCCAGGCTAGCCGCGCACTCACGTTCACAACTCTATCCATCATGGCGTTCGGGATCTGGCTGCCATATTCCCCCATTAGCCTCGTCGCTCGGCTTCACCCATCTCCCAACCCTGTACTGGCCGATCCTGGTCGTGACTATGCTTGCCTACGTGGTGCTGACTCAAGGCATCAAAGTTTGGCTGCTACGCCGGAGATGGATTTAGGGCTGAGGGTGAATGAGACGACGCCATCGTCTCCAGGACGATATCTCGTCTCAACCTCTCGTCTCCAATTCGATCCGCGCCGGTTGCAGGCGGGACATTTCGTCGCTAAACCCCCTGTTTTCAATAAACATCAAGATGATGTGGGACTCCCCCGTCTTTGGTGCCCCATTTGCTCTATAGGAGTGCAAGGAAGTGCAGGCAAATGCTGAAGATCTCGATAAAAGACGACTCGCCGATGGCAACTCTAAAGATCGAGGGCAAACTGGTTGGTCCGTGGGCCATGGAGTTGGGAAGAACATGGCACGATTTGTGGGCGTCAGCGAACCAAATGCCTTTGCGGTTGGACATTTGTGGGGTGACCTTTGCGGACAAAAAGGGTAGTCACATTCTTCGAGAAATTGTCAGGGAAACGGGCGCGGAGATCCTTTCCGATTCTCCCTTAACTCAATACTTTGCAAACCAGGCTACGCGCGGTGCGGCGCTCGAGCAAGAGGAGAGATAACATGCAGGCCCCAAACGGACAAACCTCGATTTGTGAAACTTGCAAGCTGAAAGAGAGCGGCTTCTTGTGCCACCTCACGGCGGCTGCCGCGAAGGAGTTTCAATCCATCAAGATCCCAACGTCCTATCCGGCGGGAGCCAGGCTGTTCCTGGAAAACGAACCGGCCAAGGGAATTTACCTGCTTTGCTCGGGAAAGGTTAAGCTCTCGGTCAGTTCGAAGGGCGGGAAGACCTTGATCCTGCAACTCGCACGCCCGGGCGAGATACTCGGCTTGAGCGCGGCAATGTCTGGAATTCCCTATGAGGTGAGCGCCGAAACACTTTATCCGTCACAGGTCTCATTTATCCGCCGTGAAGACTTCATTTCGTTCATCGGCCGGTTTCCAGAGGCTTACCAGGCAGTGATCCGGCAGCTGAATTCCCAATATGCCGGTGCCTGTGAACAATTGCGGACAGTCGGCTTATCCACCAACGCGCATGAGAAGATCGCACGGTTGTTCTTGCAGTGGTCGTCTGGCGAGAAACAGACCTCGCAACAAGCGAAAATCAAAATGCCGTTGACACACGAGCAGATTGCCGAGTGTGTCGGTTCCACTCGAGAAACGGTTACCCGCACATTAAGCGAGTTCAAGAACAGGCACCTGGTTATGCTCCACGGAACAACGGTAATGATCCCCAACCGCGCGGCACTGATGGCGATCAGTGGGGACTGATGCGCAAATGATTTACAGGCGGAGCCCCACCCGTGGGACAGGGTGAAATTCGCGTAGCTATTCCGATCCACCCAATTGGTTTTCATGCCGAAGACGACGGTCCAATAGAAAGGCGCCTCTCCTGTGAAGCTCGACAATGGTCATCCAAAGCCCACAACTGATCCTGCCGGAACGAAGGTATACCTCGTGGGGGGTGGCATCGCTTCGCTCGCCGCTGCCGCATTCCTCATCCGGGACGCAGATTTTCCGGGCGACAACATCACGATCCTCGAAGAGCTTGACCGCATTGGGGGTAGTCTTGACGGGGCTGGATCGCCCCAACAAGGATACGTGCTGCGCGGCGGACGCATGATTGAAAGTAAGTATCTCTGTACGTACGACCTGTTCTCGTCGATCCCCACGCTCGATGAGAGCAAGACGGTCACGAAAGAGATCTTTGAATGGAACGAGACCATGAAGACCTCGTCCCATTCCCGGCTCGTACGTGATGGACGAAGGGAAGATGCTCCCGAATTCGGGCTGAGCGAAAAAGATATCCTCACGCTTGAGCGCCTTATGCTGGAACCAGAAGGGATGCTCGGCAAGAGCAGCATCGCCGACCAGTTTGATTCTGGGTTCTTCGTGACGAACTTCTGGTTAATGTGGTGCACCACCTTCGCCTTCCAACCCTGGCATAGTGCGGTGGAGTTCAAACGCTATCTGCTGCGTTTCACACACATGGTCGAAGGATTTAGCCGGCTCCACGGGATTATGCGCACCGTGTACAACCAATACGACTCGATGGTGAGGCCGCTGCAAAAGTGGCTCGACGCGCACGGCGTACACTTCGCACTGAATACCCGCGTGACAGATCTTGTACTGCGCGAGAACGCAGACGGCAAGCGAGTGGAGCGCATCGTCTGCGAGCGCCAAGGACATGGCCGGGAGATTACGATAGGTGCAGACGACCTGGTCATCGTCACGCTGGGCTCTATGACCGAGGCCTCGAGCCTCGGTTCGATGGACTCAGCGCCTGCTCTTAAGACGAAGACCGACGGCGGCGCCTGGTCGCTATGGGAAAAGATCGCAGCCGGCAGGCCGGAATTTGGCCGGCCCTCGGTTTTCGCTGATCACATTGAAGAGTCTAAATGGGTTTCGTTCACCACCACCTTGCACGATCCAACATTCTTCCGACTGATCCGTGACTTCACCGGCAATGTTCCTGGCGAGGGCGGACTCATCACGCTTGCAAACTCCAGCTGGCTCGCTTCGATTGTGCTGCCACACCAACCGCACTTTATTGGGCAGCCCAAAGACGTGGATGTCTTCTGGGGTTACGGCTTGTTTGTCGACAAACTGGGCGACTTCGTTAAGAAGCCCATGCACGCATGCACGGGCCGGGAGATCATGACGGAAATCCTGGGTCACCTGAGTATCGAAGCAGAGGTGTCGCAGATTCTGGAGACCTCGACCTGCATTCCCTGCATGATGCCGTTCATCACCAGTCAGTTTCTCCGTCGGGAAATAGGCGATCGACCTCAGCCGGTACCGAAGGGATGGACTAACCTGGCCTTCACCGGACAATTTTGTGAGCTGGCGGACGACGTGGTTTTCACCGTTGAATATTCCATCCGGTCTGCGATGGCCGCGGTATACGGACTGCTCCGCTTAAAGCGGGAGCCCCCTCCCGTCTACAAGGGTCAATACAATCTACATACGTTATTCCGTGCATTCGCGACATTGCATGATTTAAAAATCTGACAGCATGCCAAGGGTATTTTCCACTGGCATCCGAGTTCAGAAGTCTTCCCGAACCGGAAAAGCACCCTGAATAAAGTCAGCGAATTTAAGCGAACATAGTCGCCGCACAGCCGGTCTACGTACGCGAGGGCTAACACAACGGCACTTCCAGGAGTTGGCGACATCATGCACTTGAAAATTGCAAACTCGCGCAAACAGATCACTCAGTTGCATAAACTGTTGAAGCGATTTCCCAGGCAGCCGCTGCCGGAAGATGTCCATCGCTTGCGGGGACAGATACGGACACTGGAAGCAATCGGGGATGCCCTCACCAGCGGCCGCGACCGGAAGGTTCGTCGTCTCCTCAAGGCTCTCGTCCTAATCAGCAAAGCGGCTGGAAAAGTGCGCGACATGGATGTGCTCGTGGGACTCGCTTGCTCGCTCCCAACGAGCCGTAAGGACGAATGCCTGGTGCAATTGCTTGAGTATCTGGGTGAGCGACGCTTCAAAGCTGCTGCCAAACTTCATGCCATCATTTCCGCAAAGAGAGAAGAAGCCTTTGACTCGTTAAAGCAATGCTCGAGACTCATCGACAAGAGCCTTGTTCGTTCAAAGAAGCAGGCGGCAACGAGATTATCCATGAATATAGTAGGCGTCGCGCAAGCTCATGCCCGGGAGCTGAGCAATTGCCCTCGGTTGACTAAGGACAGCCTGCATTTGTTCCGGCTCCAGGTGAAAGAACTTCGCAGTTTTCTTCAATTGCTCGCCGGCAGCGACACGAAATTCATTGCTGCCCTGGGCGAAGCAAAAGATGAGATCGGGGCGTGGCATGATTGGAATGTACTGGCAGCCATTAGTCAGCGGGTAGTCGGGCGCAATCCTGCGTGTAAACTCCAGAAGCAGGTTCAGCTGATCTCAAGGGAGAAATTGAAGAGAGCGATAGCGGTCGCCAATGAACTGCGGAAGAAAAGCCGCCGCTCCCTCACATCCCCAACCCAACAAAGCTAGCCCCCTTGCTGCGATCGATTCGAGGCAATGAATAGACCGCTCGTCCGCCCGTCTGGCCTTCGACAGAGCCTTTCGGATACCCGATAAACACGCCCTTTGGCGACAGTCTTCGATCCTTTCCGCGAAAGTGAATACTTAACAAACTGTGACCAGATTAGCGCTTACTATTTGATTACGTTCCAAACGCTACAATTCCTCGAGGGAAAAGTGACACGGAGGGCTCTCCAGGAGCTTTGCCGTGGCGCCATTTTTGCCTGCCCAGCTCTCTCGTCGTAGAGTTATCTATCATTAAAGAGTGCGGAAATGACTACAGACTTAGACCACACGGACGCTACTGAACATGCGCAGGCCCTGTTCAGGCAGCTCTTTCTGGCATCCCCAGATGCGATTGTTGTCACGGCCGTCGACGGCCGTATCTCTGCAGTTAATCCTGCTTCCGAACGGCTTTTCGGTTTCTCCGAGTCGGAGCTCATTGGGAACCTGGTAGAAATGCTGGTCCCGGAAAGGTTTCGCGGTCATCATCCCAAGCACCGTGACGCCTATGTTGCGGCGCCCAGCGCGCGTCCGATGGGCACCGGCCTCGAACTTTATGGGCGGAGGAAGGATGGAACCGAGTTTCCGGTTGACATCATGTTAAGCCCTGTTGTATCCGGCGGCGAACCATCGGTCTTGACGGTTATCCGGGATATTACGGACCGAAAACGGGCGGAGACAGCCCTCCGCAGGAGCGAAGAGCGATTCCGCCTGCTGGTGGAAGGCGCCAGTGATTATGCAATCTTTATGCTCGATCCTGAAGGAAGTGTCGCGAGCTGGAATTCCGGCGCGGAAAGAATCAAGGGATACCGCGCGGAAGAGATCCTGGGCCAGCATTTTTCTAAATTTTACCCCCAGGAAAGCATAGAACGCGGCAAACCACAGCATGAGCTGGAAGTAGCCGCCGCCGAAGGCAGATACGAAGATGAAGGATGGAGGATTCGTAAGGATGGCTCACGTTTCTGGGCCAATGTGATCATAACCGCCCTGCGCGGAAAAGACGGCCAGCTCAAAGGATTTTCGAAAGTCACTCGCGATTTCACAAACCGCAAAAGTGCCGAAGAATCGCTCGTTCTTGAACTCAGCAAAGCGGTGCTGGCCAATCCCGACATCCGCCAAATGCTGGCCGCGATTGACGCAAGCATTCAGCGGCTGATCCCTCACGACGTGGCAGCCATTGCGCTTTATGACGTCAATGATCCCCATCAGCTCAAAATGCTACAACTATCGACAGGGAAAGATCAGGCCTCGATTCGGGAGGTAATGCTCCCAATCGACGGCACGCCCGAGGGCTGGACCTTCGTAAACCAGGAACTGCTTCTGATGAGCCAGATCGGCGCGAAAAAGGCCGGTCAACCAGCCCAGCAACTTAAGGCCGGGATCAAGTCGGGTTGCTGGGTTCCCTTGAGCAGTCGAGGTGAAGTAGTAGGCACTTTGTTCGTCGGTAGCCGGCAGGAAATTGCTTTTGACCAACACGACGGAGAGACCCTTCTTCAAGCAGCCAGCCAGATCGCCGGGATAGTCAAGATCGACCATAGTTTCCGAAGAATTGCCGAGCTAAGCAGCAAGCTGAAGGAGGAAAAGCGCTATCTCGAAGAGGAGCTGCGCACAGAGTACAACTTCGAGGAAGTGGTCGGCGAAAGTAACAACTTGAGAGCCGTGCTGAAGCAGGTGGAAACCGTCGCGCCCACAGCCGCAACCGTGCTAATCCTGGGCGAGACCGGGACGGGAAAGGAATTGATCGCGCGGTCGATTCATACCATCAGTCCACGCCGCGACCAGACCTTCGTCAAGTTGAATTGCTCGGCGATCCCTTTCGGGCTATTGGAAAGCGAACTCTTCGGGCATGAGAAAGGCGCTTTCACAGGCGCGATCTCACAGCGCATTGGACGATTGGAATTGGCCCATATGGGCACGCTCTTCCTGGATGAGGTTGGGGATCTACCACTGGAACTACAGCCCAAGCTTTTGCGGGCACTGCAGGAGAAGGAGATCGAGCGCCTTGGCGGCAGAAGAACGATCACCGTCGATGTTCGTCTCATCGCCGCTACGAATCGCGACCTCACCAAGATGGTTAAGGCTGGTGAGTTCCGTAGCGATCTGTACTATCGCCTCAGGGTTTTCCCGATCACGGTTCCGCCGCTGCGCGAGAGGTCTACGGACATTCCCCTGCTCGTCAACTACTTCGTAAACAAGCACGCCAAGCGGATGGGTAAACGAATTGCAACCATTCCACCCGAAACGATGGCCGCCCTCTGCGCCTGGCAATGGCCCGGCAACGTAAGAGAGCTGGAGAACTTCATTGAGAGGGCCGTAATTCTTACGCCAGGATCGACTCTGCGTGCTCCATTAGCCGAGTTGGAAATGCTTGAAGAAGAAACGCGAGGTACATCTGACCCGAACTTTCACGCGGCGGAGCGAGAACACATTCTTCGTGTCTTGAGAGAGACAAACGGAATGATCGGCGGAAGTGGCGGCGCGGCGGAGAAGCTCGGACTCAAGCGCACAACATTGAACTCCAAACTTAGAAAGCTCGGCATCGAGAGAAGCGATTACGCTTAGCGCTTGCTTGTCGCGGACTACGCTCGGATGGTAAGCACGGGACAGCGGCTGCTGCTGATCACCTGAAACGCCACCCCGGTTTTGAAGTTGTCGAACCAGTGCGAAGTTTTGCGAGTCCCTATCACAATGAGGTCCGCCTTGACGCGTTCAGCGAGTAAGAGAATGCCATCAGCCGCAAACCCATGCTCGAGGACACATTCCGGTTCGCACCATTCCCGCGCCACGTCGGGAATCAGCCTCTGCAGCGCACTAGTAAACCGGGCGTTCAATTCATAATCATTCAATTGATGAATGCCCGCAGGTTCTGGAAGAACGTGACAAAGATAGAGATGGGCACCGAAATCCTGGGCAAACGATAAGGCAAAAATGCCTGCCTTGGCGGCCTCCAGAGAAAAGTCCGTGGCGTAGACGATCCTTTGAAAACTCAGCGGCAATTTTGGCGGTGGCACACCTGGCCCGATCGTGAGAATTGGACATGTGGCTTGATGGATCAGTTGCTCAGCTGTCGATCCAAGGACGAGTCTGGCCAGTCCTTTATATCCCCGCGTACCGATAACTAACAGGACGGAGCCGTCGTATGCTTTTTGTAGAATCTCTGCAGCCGGGTCCATCGCTTCGCATAGGACGGTCTCTACGTTTATTCTCTCCGAAATCAGTTCGCACTTGAGGCGGGAAAGGGACTCTCCTCCAATCCTTCGGAAAACGTCAATACTGAGACCCGCGTCGGGCGCCTTGAAGGCTGCAGAAAGATCGACCACATGCATCACGCGAACCTGTGATCGATATCGCTCCGCGAGCGCTCGCACATAAAGTTTGGCAGTTTCCGCACTCTCAGAAAAGTCCGTAGCAAACAGAATATTCTCCAGGCTCACCTCAACTGGATTTCCAAGAACGGTCATAGTACACCTCAGATTCTGACCCTGTGGGAGGAGTCGGTAAGGTTCGGTGTCGCACGCCACACCACCTCGCGACCACGGAACATTGGCCTACCGCATATTAATGAGGAAGGTCGGGCGGAACGGTCATCACCGGACAGGGGGCTTGGCGAATCGTGGCGCTCACCACCCCGTCGGGGCAATCGATCATCCGATTGCCGCTACGGTGTAGACCAAACAGAATGAGAGAGGCTTTCGATTCAGTTGCACGCTCAGCAAGCATCTTGTCTGCTCGGCCGTAGAGCACGATTGAAGACACCGTGACGCCTCGGTCACGCAATTTAGAACTCCACTCTTCGCAGCGTTGCTCGTGACCTTTATGACGCACATCTTTTTGCGTGGGATCAACCACATACGCGAGCTCCAGATGCGCTCCCATTTGGCCAGCTAAGTGGCCCGCAAAACAAAAAATATTGTCGGGGACCTCAAGTGTGCTCGTAGGGCAAAGAATCCGTTCAACAGGAGGAGCTTCCCGGTCGCGTAGGAGAGCATTCGGTCCCACTAAGAATACGGGGCAACGGACTGTCCGCAACAGATGCTCGGCGGTTGAGCCCAGTCGTGAGCGGTCAATGGGACCGTAGCCATAAGCACCAAGGAGAAGAAGGTCCGGCGTGTGTTCGAGTATGGCTCCCTGAATCGTGTCTGAGACGTTACCGATCCGACGAACAGAATCGCTCCATATTCCTTCTGCCCGGAGGCGCGCTTCTACTTCCTGGATGCCAAATTGAAGATCACGCTGAGACATTTCCATTGCCAGCGGTCCGGCCTCGAGAGCGCTGGCATATTCGGCTGGGCTCTGAACTCCGATGAGATGGATGAACGATCCAAACCGTTTGGACAACATCACTGCATATTTCAGCGACGAGTCTGCCGCTTGAGAGAAATCGTACGCGACTAGCAGTTCCTTCAAGTCGAACTGGATCGATTCTGCGTAAACAGGAAGTGTGGTGTTTTGCTTCATATAATTGGCCATCCCTCTCCTAAGCATCCGGTATTGTCACCCGCCGAGCAGTGACCGACATCACCTGCTAGCTGTTTTCATCTGCGCTCAACCCGCCAAGCTGACCGAACGCTTACAAGGCCTGGGCGCTTGTTAATTCGGAAACTACGCATTCTGGCAACGCTCCCCTGAAGACTCTCCTGATTCGAGAACACCTTCGATCGCGCTCTCTCTTCGCGCGGCGTGGTACAAGCAGAGGCTCACGGTTGTCGGCAGAAGCTAACGCGAATTCAGCAGAGCAAGTTGGGCATAGCCAGAAGAATTCCGAGCGAAAGTCTCGTCCAACGCCCCCGGATTGAAGCAGTGTCCCATCATGGGAATCCTCAGTAACGCTTCGCGGCCGCGCCGGTTTTAGTGCTGTTATCGCCGCTCAGCTCGAGCTTCTCGCCGGCGCGGCCTCCTCCCAGCGCGTCAGGCCCTCGAACCTGCACGCTGGGGAATGATCCGATGCGGGCAGTGTCAGTAGGTCACCTGAATGAGGTTCACTACCCACTCGATTCCCGGAGCAGCCCAAGCTGCGCGTTCGGCTCCTTCGCGTTCCAAAAGGGAATGGACCTTTCCCGACAACTCGACCGTGCTGCCATGTGCAGAAACGTAGATGTTTTTTGCATCAAGCTCTGCACTCCTGCGAAGTGCAGCGTCGATTGCATCCTTCGCGAAGGCGGGTGACACTCGAGGCTTAACCGCGACTCGATTCCAGACACCCAGGACCCCGCGAACGCTCTCCGCTGCTTCTACCGCAGAGGTTTTCTGATAGTTCCACTCGACGGTACCTTCCAAAGTAACGAAGCCCTCGCGTACGGTTGCAGTGATATTCGTCTCTGGAACCGTGGCGTGAGACTTTAGAACATGCTGGACGTCGCGGGCAATTTCCGGGTCGGTACGCGTACTGGGTCGCACCTCGATGTCGTTGGAAATAAAGATTACTCCGCGGACGGATTTAGCGGCCTTCTCCGCACTTGCCTTTTCGGCAAACGTATCGACGAATCCGGTAAGCGCAACGGCAGAACCAGATACTTTGACATTGATGTCCTGCGAGTGAATGTCGGGTCGCCATTCCATCTCGTGCAGGACAGCGGTGCGCAGCTCCTCCTCATGCGTAACGTAATTTGGGATGTTCATCATGGCATTCCCCCTTAAAAACCAAGGCTAGACCTGTCTCATCTAAGGATCTGTGATGAACATCACTCTTCCGCCCCCAGCCGAGTTCTAGGCGATGTGTTCTCCGTCACAGCCTGGTAGAAGACGAACACCTTACCATGGCTGTAAAGGTAAACTGCAGTACCCGACCTGTTTCTCAGCATAAGAACATTTGGTGGGAATGTGCTGAGTTCGGCGCGTTTGTAGCCCGATCGATCGGCTGATGGTTTAATAACACGCGGCACACCGGATGGAGTTCACTCATATGAAGCATGACTCTGGAAAGATCATCATCATTGGCGGCGGCATCGCAGGACTTTGCGCGGCAGTCTACGCACAAAGATGCGGCTATCAGGCTGAAGTCCTCGAGATGCACGATTCTTTGGGCGGGCTGGCGACGAGTTGGCACAGAGAGGAATATACGTTTGAAACCTGTTTGCATTGGCTGTTCGGTTCCAACCCCGATGGGGAAATGTATTCGCGATGGCTGGAGGTGTTCGACATCGACAAGCTGAGATTCGTGTACCACGAAGAGTTCGTGCACATAGAAGACGAACACGGAGAGTGTTTGCGGTGCTACTCCAACATCGATCGGCTGGAAACAGAGATGTTGAGACGGGCACCACAGGACGCAGTGGAGATCAGCAATTTCGCCTCAGGCATTCGCAGTCTCTCCAGGTTCAAAATGCCCGACCCGACCGAGGGTTGGGGCGGCAACTGGCTGACCTACCTGCGCGACATACCCTACCTGCCATTGCTACACGACCTGTCGAGCATGAGCAGTAAGGAGTACGGCTACAAGTTCACCGATCCATTGATAAGGGGTTTCTTTGGGGAAGATGACATGGGGCAACTGTCTGCTATCGCCCTCTTCTTTTCTCTGGCGTGGATGAATGGCCGTGATGCCGGTTATCCGATCGGGGGCTCACAGGCGGTTATTCGAGGCATCGCACACAAGCTCGCTAGCTTGGGCGGCCGGCTACGCTTGGGAGCCAAAGTAGAACGAATTCTGATAGATGGCGACAGCGCTGTGGGGGTGAGGTTGATGGGTGGGGAGACCATCGCCGCGGACTGGGTGATCTCCGCTGCCGATGGGCATGGCACTATCTACGATCTACTTGGTGGCAAGTACACGAATAAAGCGACCCAGGAGCTTTATGACGAGCTCGAAACGTTTCCTTCCTATCTGCAGGTTTCGCTTGGAGTCGCGCTGGATCTGTTTCAGCAACCCGCATTTGTGACTCGAGTGCTCGACACGCCACTTGAGCTGGACCCCGGCACACAACTGCGACAGATCTCCTTCCGCTTCTTTCATTTCGACCCAACCTTCGCGCCAGCCGGCAAGACCGCTGTCACCTGCTTTTTGCCAACGCGGAATTTCGAATACTGGCTGGATCTGCAACAACAGGATGCCGACGGCTATCGGGCGGAGAAAGACCGCATCGCCGAGGCGGTCATCACCTTTTTGGAGAGAATGGTGCCTGAGATCCGCCCGGCGATCGAGGTTATCGACGTCTCAACTCCCGCGACCGTGATCCGCCACACAGGTAATTGGAAGGGGAGCATGGAGGGCTGGCTCCTGACACCCGGTACCGGGTACAAGCAATTACCCAACGCCGTGCCCGGTTTGCGGCAATTCCTGATGGTGGGGCAATGGATCATGCCGGGAGGTGGGCTGCCGTCAGGCCTACTGACGGCGCGCTCCGCAATCCAGGCTGTATGCCGACACGATCGGACACCATTCGCGGTTCGACAGCCGGTGACGACATGACGCGCAAAAGATCGTTCACCCTCTTGGCTCTTAGTTTTGGCAGCTTGGCGTTGATCGCGACGAGAGTCTCCAGAGTTGCGTGCCATTCCTTTCTCAAGCACATTGAGCACTCGCGACAGACGCTAGAGCAATCCCCCAAACCCATGACCCAGCGCACAGACTTACCGCCGGAAGTGCTTGCGCTTTGCTGCAAGCTTGGAGCTTGCGACCGCAAAGAAGTACGTTTGGTTCGCCTGACCCAGATCGGAGCCAGCCTTCGAGCGTGTGCTCGCTAAGCATCTCCATCACGCGGCCGTCGGGAGCAATGTCTGTGCCGTCTGCATCCTCCGGCTTAATCGTAGCGAGCCAGGTCTTTGGACTAGCTTGATAGACATCCTGCAGCCGATTGAAGGCGTTCTCGTGAGGGCTGAATAGCCGGAAATTAGACATGTTGCTCCGCATTACGTCGCGCAGAAACTTGCCGAGGGTCTCTGTCGGCGAGATTTCCTTCGCGCCCGGCCTGTCAATCGAAACCGCATAGTCGCAGAAGTCCGGAAGATGTAGGGGTTTGCGCAGGTTCCCTCCATTGGCATGAGGGTTGGCGCTCATCCGGCGATCTCCTACGGGATGTGATCTTGCCCCCGCAAAACGTATCCCTTAGCAAAGCTGTTCTAATGCGAAAGGGTGGCGAAGATGACGAAGTCAAAGCGGGGACGTTACACGCTTGAGTTCAAGCAAGAGGCGGTGCGGCTGGTTGAGTCGGGCCAGAGCCAAGCGGCAGTTGCGCGCAGTTTGGGAGTGGTGGAGCAGACGTTGTTCAACTGGGTGAGCAAGCATCGATCTGGTAGCTTGCGAGGGGCCAGCAGCAAGGCTGAGGTGACAGCCGAGCAGATGGAGAACATCCGTCTCCGTGCGGAGTTGGCGCGGGTAACGATGGAGCGCGACATACTGGGAAAAGCGACGGCGTACTTCGCGAAGGTGCAGAAATGAAGTACGCCTTTATTCAACGTAACAAGCTGGTCTGGCCGATCTCGGTGCAGTGCCGGGTACTGCTGGTGAGCGTTTCCGGGTACCATGCCCACCTTGCGCGGCGGATGGATATTGCCCAGCGCCGCCATCTCAGTGAGGAAGCACTTTTGGTTCACATCAGCGCCGTCTATGCGGAGAATCGCGGGGCGTACGGCTGGCCGCGCATCTGGCGGCAACTGCGGGCGCAGGGCATTCGGGTGGGCAAGCAGCGGGTGCAACGGCTGATGCAGAAGCATGGCATTCAGGCCCGCGGCAAGCGGCGCTTCCGGGTGCTCACCAGCGACAGCAAGCACAGTCTTCCGATTGCGCCCAACGTGCTTGATCGCAAGTTCAGCGTGGGGGCGCCCAACCAGGTGTGGGTGGGCGATTTGACTTACATCCCGACCGCAGAAGGTTGGCTGTTTCTTGCCGTCGTGATCGATCTGTTCAGCCGCAAAGTGGTGGGCTGGTCGATGCGGCCGGATATGCAGCGCGAGCTGGTGCTGGATGCTCTGGATATGGCTTGGTTCGCACGCAACCCAGGCCGGCAAACAGGGCTGATCTTCCACAGCGATCGTGGCAGCCAATACGCCAGCGACGACTTCAGTCAGCTGCTCAACAGGCACGGTATTGTGCCCTCGATGAGCCGCAAAGGCAACTGCTGGGACAACGCTTGTTCGGAGACGTTGTTCGCTTCGCTGAAGGTGGAGCGACTGCACGGCAAGCAGTTTCAAACCATCCGCGAGGCCAAAGATGAAACCATCGCATGGCTGCTCTGGTATAACCGAACACGCATGCATTCGACGCTGGACTACGTCAGCCCGATGCAGTTCGAGCAAGACTGGATGGAGGCTACGACTAAGAGCGCCGCCTGAAGGTTGCAGCTGATCAAGCAGGCGGTGGAAATGACGGTTTATGGAAAGCACGGAAAACGATGGTGCCGTTTTCCGACCTTCCCACAAACCTTGGAAATCGATCAAGCCGATTCCCACATTCCCACCGCCACGACTACCACGGGATCATCCCCAAAACCAGCCGGTTAAGGGATACGCATTCTGAGGGCAAGGTTAATGCTGATCCTGAAGTCGATCGACGAGCGTTCCGTTTTCATCAAAGAGATTTTTGGGGCGATAGCTCCGCATCCATTGTTCAACGATCCGCAAGTGCTCCGGATTCGATTTCACAACTAGCACGGGCACCTGATGCGCTCGCCAGAAGCCCTCTACCTTATGACCGTCCACTTCCTTCGGTCCTGTCCACCCCTTGGGTGAGCGGAGGATGATCATCGGCCAGCGCGGCCGGCCCGGCTTACCTGTGCTGCGTGCTTCGTGTTGAATCGCCCGAATCTTCTGGACACATGCCTCGATCGTTCCGGCCATCTGATGGTGCATTAATTGGGGATCGTCGCCCTCGACCGCATACGGTTTCCATCCATATCCCTTAAAAGGATCCTCGAGCTCCTCCGTCGAGATACGGGCCAGCAGCGTAGGATTAGCGATCTTGTGTCCGTTGAGATGAAGGATCGGCAGAACAGCACCGTCACGAATTGGGTTCAGAAATTTATTGGAGTGCCAAGATGTCGCCAATGGCCCAGTCTCAGCCTCACCATCTCCGACCACCAGCTCACGATCAGATCGGGATTGTCGAATGCCGCTCCAAACGCGTGCGATACGCTGTAGCCCAACTCACCGCCCTCGTGAATTGACCCGGGAACTTCCGGCGTGCAATGGCTCCCAAGCTGGCCCGGGAAGGAGAAGGCGCGGAAAAGCTTGAGCAAACCGGCTTCGTCCTGACTCTTCTCCGGATAAACCTCTGAGTAGGTACCTTCGAGGTAGCAGTTTGAGATCACGGCTGGCGCACCATGACCTGGACCGGAAATGTAAATCATATCCAGGTCGTACTTGCGAATGACTCGATTAGATGAGCCCAAACGAATGTCTGCCCGGGGTCTGAGCCCCAATGCCCAAGTAAGCGATTCTTGAAGTACTCCGGGCGCAAAGGCTCTCTAAGCAAAGGGTTGTCATGAAGATAGATCATCCCTGCGCAAAGGTAGTTGCATGCGCGCCAATAGGAATCGATCTTTTCTAGTTCTTCGGGGGTCAGTGCCAGCTCAGAGAAAGGCGCTTGCTGTTCGAGATACCCTGTGGTTGCCATACAGATATACGCTTCTGCGTTAAATTTCGCTCCCAAGTTTTGTGGGGAGGCTGGTGAGTGCTCTTGCATCAAATTGCTAAGCCCGCAAGGTCTCTTGCGATCGCTCGGATGGCGACGCGCAGGAAGAGTCTCGTAGCTCCCAGTGGATCGGGCTTGGAACAGGAATCCTTCCGATGACCCTGTTGCGCCTTTTGAGTTCGTAGCGGGACCTGTCTAATCCGTGTTCCTCAAAACTCTGAGCGTCTGATGTATCGCCAGGCGCTGATAAGGGAACCGACGAGCAAACCCGCTCTAGGAAAGAAGTCTTCGCGATTCCCTTCGGACAGGTTTCCGTTCTTGTATCGGATCTGGATGGGCGCACTTACTTTTGGAAACGTGCTTCGGTCCGATGGATTGCAGTTGTGCCAGTCGCTCAAATAGCTCATTCCGGAAGCATACGTTTGGGCTGCGCGCCGATGATGTGACCGGCGACACACAGCAGAAGCTGGGCGCCGGACTGGTCCAACGCTCAGGCGACAACTCCGACACCTACTGACATTCGGATCCTCTCTGCATTTGCCGCTCAGGATGTGCTCATTGGCCGGCGCGAGAGGGGTAATCGTAATCTTTCATGCCGGTAAATAGACGCGCTGGGCCGTGTTCCAGAATATGTCGGCAGCAGCCTCGGGGCCGTGCGGATTCACGGCGGCACGGTAAGCACCTAGTAATGAAGCATGATCGGTCCAGAGTTTCTCGATGGGAAAGTTCGAACCGAAAGTGAGGCGGTCGCTTCCCAGGATTCCGAGCGCATGGTCGACGACGTAGGCGATGAGCGCCGGATCGTTCATGTGAGAGAAGGTGCCCAAGCCTGAAAGCTTGGCGAAGAAGTTCGGCTTGCCGGCGAAGTGACGGAGGCCGGCCTTCCATGGTTCGGCGGTCTCGGCGGAAAGGTCAATAAGCATGCCGGCATGCGTAAGAATGAAGTTCGTCTCCGGATGCTCTTCGACCAGGCCCGCGCCGTCCCTCATCTGACCGGGGAAGAGTTGGAGGTCGAAGGAGAGACCGTAGTCCTTGAGATGGCCTATATTCTCTCTGACCTTGGGGTCCACGACCTGGTCGGCTGAAGGCGCAAACTGAAACTCCGGTGTCTCATGCCAGTGCAGTTGCATCCTTACTCCGCGAAGCAGAGGATAGCGCTTTAACCGATCGAGTTGCGGGCGGACATCGTCAACCGTCATATCGGCGAAGCCCACGATCCCATGGGGCCATCCGGTCTCGTCCGCCGTTTTCTGAACCCATGCAACCTCCTCCTCAAAGTGGTCTTTGGCCCAGTTAGTCTGGACATAGATGGCTTTCTCCACACCAGAACCTCTCTGATCGGCGAGAAATTCTTCGATCGGATAATCGCGCTTGATCGGCTCGTAGGGTCCGAATATGCGCGGAACCATAGGCCCGGCCAGCCATGGCAGGTCTTGTTGACGCCAGATGTGGAAATGCGAATCGATGACTCTTTGCATGCTCTACCCCCTGCGCCCGACCGCTTCGGCGCGCGGCACCGGTCTCCCCAACGACAGGATGAATTTAGTCAACCCAATGATTGAGGAGCCGTCTACAAGGTCGTCGAGCACGGGCAGAATCGCACGAAGCGCAGCGGTCTCCGGGCGGAAGCGCGGATCTCCAGCAAGGGGAGTACACAGGGATAGCCGGAAAGACCGGGCGCCGAGCCGTCGTATAGCTGTTTCCATTTCAATATGGTCGCCGCGCTCAAGGGCATCGGAAAAAATGACGATCGCAGCCCCACGCGCGAAAGCCGCGAAGCGAGGCACTGCAAGGAATGCAAGCAGTGTCGGCCCGATCCGCGTCCCGCCGTCCCAATCGTCGACCCGGCTTGCGGCGCTCGAAAGTGCCTGATCGAGATCGCGGATGCGAAGCGATGGCGTGATTCTTGTGAGTCGCGTGCCGAAGGTGAATACCTCAGCCGATTTTGCAGTCTGAACGACAGCATGGGCGATCTTGAGATGGTCCGTTGTGTGAAGCTTCATGGAGCCGGAAACGTCGATCAGCAACAGCAGCTTTCGCGCGACCGATTGCCGGCGCCGGAGCGGCGGCTCCGGTATATCGCCGTCTGTGCGCACGATTTGCCGCAAGGATCGGCGGAGGTCGACGCTGCCGTGCGAGTTGGTTCTTATGGTCCGAAACGAACGTCGCATCGGAAGCGCGTCAGCAAGCGCGCGGCGGAACCGCAGGAGTTCTTCGTTTTCGCTTTCCGCATCGAACGTCCGAATCGTAAGACGCTCGGTTGAAGACGAAAGCGCGCCGCCCTCTTCCACGCGCAGACCTTCCGTCTGGTCTCTCCGCTCCTTGCCAGTGTCTTTGACGTGTGTCTTGTCTTGGTCGTGGCCTTCATACTCGCCCTTCGCGGGCGTTCCGGGGTCGCCGTAAAAATAGCTGCGAAAGAGCGTCTCGAATTCGCGGTGCCTGTCCGGGGACGGGGCGAGCGTGGCCAGAGCGGCCTGGCGAATATCCTCCATTGACCCAGGCCCAAGCAGGTTCACCGCTTCCAGGAATGCCGTCGTCTGTTCCAGGGCAACTGTATATCCAGAGCGGCGCAACAAGCGGCCAAAGCCAACTAGGAACTCCGCCGCCTGGGGGAGGGTCTGGATGCCGTTTGCCCTTTGACGGACCATAAGCGGAATTGGATCTGTACTCACCTCAGCGCCTCTTCCACGATGCCGCCGATCTCGGCAGCAAGGTAAGACAGGTCTTCTTGATCCTTGATCAGCACGCCTATGGCGCGTCGGAAAGCCTCCGGCCACGGGCTTCCGCCCTTTTCCAGAACCGTGGCGGCATTCGCCCATTCGACCGCCTCTGCGATGCCCGGAGGCTTGGCGAGGGGACGCTGACGGATGTTCCGCACCGCACTGGCGACGGCCCGCGCAGTTGATTCCGCGACCTCCGGTGCCCGCAACAGGATGATCGCTGTCTCGCGCGCAGGCTCCGGATATGCAATCCAGTGATACACGCAGCGACGACGCAGCGCCTCGGCGAGATCGCGCGTCCGATTCGAAGTTAAGATCACAAGGGGCTGTGCGGCGGCTCGGACCGTCCCACGTTCCGGAATCGAGATCTGGAAATCCGACAGGAATTCTAGGAGCACCGCCTCGAATTCGTGATCCGATCGATCGATCTCGTCGACAAGAAGCAAGCTGTCGTTTGGTGCCCTGAGAACCTGCAACAAGGGACGCGCAATTAAAAATCTATCCTCATAAATGTCGACCTCGCGTTTGCCCGCCTGGCGGATCGCGAGCAGCTGACGCTGGTAGTTCCATTCATAGAGAGCATGCGCGGCGTCGATGCCCTCGTAGCATTGCAGGCGCACAAGATTGCGGCCAAGCGCTTCAGCAACCGCTTTCGCAGCCTCCGTCTTGCCGACGCCCGGCGTTCCTTCAAGAAGAAGCGGCTTCCCCAGGCGGATGGCCAGAAAGATGGCTGTCGCAAGGCCCTCATCCGCGACATAGCTGGCCGAGGCGAGCTGTGAAGCGATGGCCTCTGATGAGGCTGCGAAGCTTGCGGAGTGACTACTGACGTCTTTCGGCATGGTGCGTTATTTACGCCTCCGGCCGTTTATCGGCCTTTTGTTCCTTCAAGGCACGCAGGATGCGCTCGGGCGTGATCGGAAGGGTGTCGACGCGGACCCCCACGGCGTCGAAGACGGCGTTGGCGACAGCAGGAATCAACGGATTTGCACACATCTCGCCCGGCCCTTTGGCCCCATAGGGCCCATCCGCCGCGGGTCGTTCGAGCACGATGATCTCGGTCTCAGCTAGATCGCCCGGACCGGGCATCAAATACTCATTAAAATCGACGCCTCCAAAGTCTCGGCTGGGATAATACGGTTCGGTCGTCTCGTAGAGGGCGTGGCTAATCCCCATCCACGACCCGCCTACGAGTTGCTGCTCGACCATCTTCGGATTGAGGGCGCGGCCGATTTCGAATATGTTCTTGATGGCTAGTACGGTCACTTCGCCGGTCTCATCGTCGACCTCGACATCGGTGACCGTGCAGGCATGCGCGTAACATGTGGCCGGCTTCATCGCGCCGGTTGCTGTATCCGGATAGGAGCGCGGAACCAGGAACATACCGCGCCCAGAGATCGAGCGGCCTTGTTTGAAATGCGCCGCCAACGCCGTGTCGAAGATCGAGATCGAGCGCTGCGGCGCTCCCTTGATATTGATATTGCCTACGCCATCTGTCTCCAGGTCACTAGCGTTTACCTCCAGTTCCTCTGCTGCCACTTCCAGCATGACCTGCCTTGCCTCCTTCGCCGCCTGAATGACGGCGTTACCGGCGCGATGCGTGCCGCGTGAGGCGAAGGTGCCCATGCAATGGGGTCCGGTGTCGGTATCGGCGGTGTCGACAATGATTCTTTCGGTCGGCACGCCAATCGTCTCCGCGCAGATCTGCGCCATGATTTGCCTCATACCCTGGCCCAGATCGACGCTTGACAGCGTCACTACAAAATTCCCGGTTGGCGTCGAATGGACCAAAGCCTGGGTCGGGTCTCCGCCGAGATTCATGCCGGTCGGATAATTGACCGCCGCAACGCCGCGGCCGCGCAGGATCGCCATGGTCAAGCCTCCCTCTTGTACGACGACATCGCGTAGAATTCTTCGCCTACCGGCCAATTTGCGGCGCGTGAGGCCTCCTGCATGACTTCGATGAGAGCGGCGCCTTCGGTCGCCTGACGGTGTGCCTTGATATCGCCGTCACGATACGCGTTCACGAAGCGAAATTCGAACGGATCCATGCCGATCAGGCGTGCCAGTTTGTCCATCTGCACTTCAAGCGCGAAATCGGCGATCGTCACACCGAAGCCGCGCATGGCGCTCGATGGCGTCCGGTTCGTATACACGCAATAGCAGTCGGCCCAGACATTCGGGATGGTGTAGGGTCCCGGGAAATGCCCCGCCCCCTTTTGTGCACCGTAGGGCGAATGGCGGGAATAAGCCCCCGCGTCCGTATAGCAGCTGACCTGACGGGCTACGATCCGCCCGTCCTTCATCACGCCATCTTTGATCACCACTTTTTCTGCCGCCCGGGTCGAGGAGACCTGCATCTCCTCGTGGCGGCTATAGATGAAGGAGACGGGGCGTCCCGTCAGCTTGGCGGAAAGGATCGCGATCGGCTCGACGATGACGTCGACCTTGCCTCCAAAACCGCCCCCCACTGTGCCGCCGACGAAGTGCAGCTTGTGGCCTGGCATCTGCAGGATGATCGAGGTGTTGTCGAGGGTGAAGAACATCGCCTGCGTGTTGGTATAGCAGGTGAAACGCTCATTTCTCTCCGGCACGACAATACAGCCGGTAGTTTCTGTTGCCGCATGTTCGATAGGGGACGACGAATAAGTCTGTTCAAGGACGTGATCCGCCTGACGGAAACCTTCCGCGACATCGCCAAAGCGAACCTTGCGGCATTCTCCGCTGTCATAGTGGTAGTAGTTGCCCGGATGATATTCATTGACCAGCGGCGCGCCTGGCTTCAACGCTTCCTCAATGCTGAAGACTGCAGGTAGCACTTCATAATCGATGTGGACCTTGGCAGCGGCCTCCTGCGCGGCACGCTCGGTCTCCGCCAGCACGGCGACAATCGCCTCGCCCTTCCAGCGAACCTTGCCGGTAGCGAGCACAGGCTCATCTTCCGGCCCAATCTGGATCAGAGTCAAGATGGTATAGATGTTGTGTGGCACATCCGTGGCTGTCACTATCCGAGCCACGCCCGGATGCTTGACAGCCTCCGACGTATCGACGCTGAGAATGCGGGCATGGTGATGAGGACTGCGCACCATTTTCAGATGAAGAAGGCCGGGAATGTTTCGATCCGCAAAGAAGGTCGTGCTGCCCGTGACGTGTCCGAGCGCATCGGAGCGCGGCCGCGGTTGCCCGACCTCGTGCAAATCCTCCTTGCGCTGGTCGGCGAAATAGCTCTTTCGCAGTTCCATGGCGTTCCTTTCAAGCCACGTTGACAGTATTGGCGCGTGCGGCGATGAGCACTGCCTGGATAATCGGCTCGTAGCCGGTGCAACGGCAGATATTCCCCGAGATCGCTTCTACAACTTCTTCACGAGTCGGGTTGGGATTGTGATCGAGTAGCACTTTGGACGCCATGATCATGCCGGTTGTGCAGAAGCCACATTGCGTCGCGAAAGCATCCGCAAAAGCGCGTTGCAGTGGATGCAGTACGCCATTCTTGGCGAGACCGCTTGTCGTCTTTATATCCGCCCCGCTGCAGGTCTCAGCAAGCGTGAGACATGAGAGGCGCAGTTCGCCGTTAATGATCACCGAGCAGGCGCCGCAAGTGCCCTGATGGCACCCGGCCTTGGGTGACAGGTCGCCAATCTTATCTCTAAGTGCAGACAACAACGTGGCGCCGCTCTCCACGAATTCGCTCATCTCGCTGGCATTGAGCGTGAAGTGAATTGGAACCTTTGACATTTCGAAATTCCTCTCTGCGCTTTCTCTCTCGATCGGCGGATGCGCATTCGTGCGTTGTTTAATCAGGCCAGGAGCAGGCGGCCCAGATGGACCGGCAAAACTTCGGCCCGATACCATGCGCTCGCGATCGCGTCAGTAATAGGAGACATTCCCTCCAGCGCCACTGCCAAGGCGGGCTCAATGCCTTCCTTCGTGCGCTGGCGCCCGGCCAGGGCTGCCTCAACTGCCTTGGCACGCACCGGACGGTCGGCCATGCAACCGAAAGCGATCCGCGCGGACGAAATGACGTTGCGATACTCTTTAAGAACCGCGGCGACACTTACCACAGCGACACCTCTCGGCTTGACCCGGCTCACCTTCAAAAAGCGGAACTCGTCCTTCTCCGGCAGTTCGAAAGTAACCGCTGTGGCGATCTTGCCGGCATGAAAGCTGTCGCGTTCGGCAAGGAAAACCCCTAGTGGCAACTCGACGCCCGGCGTCCCGGCGTCGGCAACGCTTACTCTGGCATCGAGCGCCAATAACGCCACGGTGAAATCGCCATAAGGAGACCCGACGAAGAGATTTCCGCCAACCGTTGCCATGTTACGGATCGCTGGGGCTCCGATGGCGTTCGCTACCTTAGCCAGGAATCCGAGGTCGCGATGACGAGCAACGGCGGCCATGGTCGCGGATGCGCCAATCCTCACTTCGCTCCCCGACGCCGCAATTGCGGAAAGTGACGGGTCGGTCGCACGAACGAAGGTGGCAAAGGACAGATCTCCATCATTGGCATCACGGACCAGGAGCGTTCCACCTCCGAGATACCGTGCGCCTACACCTTTCAGCGCTGCACTCGCTTCAGTTACCGTCGAGAATGTTTGAAGAGTAAGGGGCATGACGAAACTCCAGCCGGAATGCGCTTAACTTTGTCCGGAGAAGTGAGTCTTGAGCGCATTAAAGCCACCCTGGAAAACATTTTCGGCCATGCCTTTGACAATGCCGTCGACCTGCTCGGGCGGGGCGTCAAACTTCGCGCTCCATTGGGCAAAGGTGCGGTTGCCATCGGTTACCCGGGTGAGCTTCAACGTCGCCTGATGATTGGTAATGGGCTGAGGGGTCTCAACCATTGAGTAGGAGTACAGAAAGTTGTCGTCTGAAAAATCGACCAGCCTTTCGCGAATTTTAGTGCCCGAGGCGAGCGTGAAGTTTCGCACGGCCCCGATCTTATCGGAAGCAAACCCATCTTCGATGTGGCTCTCCACCATGCGCGGATGCCAGCTTGGCAATCCGTTGAAATCCCGAATGCGAGCCCAAACCTTCTCGACAGGCGCATCGATGACGCTAGAAACTTTGACTTCCGCCATGAGGATCCCTTCCAATGACGCATTGGTAAACATACGCTTCGCACGCATAGCGGCGCTAGCCAGGCCGCCTCGTTTCTTGTCAATCAGTCTGAAAATATTCGGAGCGCGCCTGCCGAACTGCAAACCGAAGGCGCCGCCGTACGCAGATTACTCAGCGGATCGTGCCGCTAACCGATATACAGTCGGTGGGACACCGATGTGGTCGCGGAAGAAACGCGAGAAATTGCCTTGGGAGGTGAATCCCATATGCAACGCGACGGAGACGAGAGATTCTTCGGAGAACTGGACCCGGCGCGCCGCTTCGTTCATCCGGAGGGTATTCCAGTAGACGTTGGGAGTGAGGTTCATCTGCTCCTTGAATAGGGCGAAGAAGTGTGGGCGCGATAGGCCCACGCTACGGGCCACCTTGTCGAAACAAATCCGCTCGCATACATGGGATTTCATCAACTCAATTGCTTTGCGGACACGGAAATCACTGGTAGTGCAAACACTGGTGATACGCGCGCCTTCCGGGGCTGTCGCATCGGCAACGTCGATGAACGCGTCGATAAAGCGTTCTACTTCATAACTTGCAAGGTCATCGACGCCATTGCTCCTGCTCAGGCTATCGAGGAGGCAGCTGGCGGCCCCTCGGATCCACGGATCGATCGGAATGAACGGTCTCGCGAAAACAGGAGCGCCGTTAGCGAGGCCGCGGCGACGGCGGATCCAATATGGATCGATGTAGAAAGCGAGGAATGAACCGGGTACTCCGTCCTGTGCCAAAGCATGGCTGTGAGGCTCGAATGAATTGATCCCGCCGGCAATCTTCAGACCAAGCTGCATGGTCTGGCGCCCGATCGTCATCTCGCCGCCGGCGCCCTCCAACCAGAGGATAATATGTACTTCGTCATGAGCGTGGGTAACGAAGTCAGTTGTGACGTTGAGTACCGAGATGTGTCCAAATCTACCGCGATAAAGCTTGATGGATTCCATCATTGCAACTTCCTCGATGCAATATGTTTGCAGTCCAGGAGGATTCCGATCTTCAGGGGATCTCGGCAGCGATCTTGATTCCACGCCTGGCCGCATTGACTGTCAAAGATTATCTTGCAGGCGTACCCCCTATTGTCCGACCATCCTCCGATTTTCGACTCCAGCAGTAGGGTCGACAATCACCCATACCGTATGTGCTTTCAAGACGTCCTCAGGCAGTGGAGTCTTCTTCTTATCCTTCGCGGGTGCGAGCGGACTGGTGGCCCGTGGCGCAAGCGTGAGGCTACCTATTGCATCGAACACCTACCTTGCTTACATCGGTGCTACGGTTCTACAAGTTGTGCTCGGTTCGTAGTTCCTGGCAAACCAGCCGGAAAAGGAACAGGCCAGCTACCCACACGGGGGTCTGGCCTGATCTGGTTGTTTAAGCAGCGGAAGCTTTGGGTACTATCTTTTCGACGCTTTGATTTCGTTCCAAGCGGATCGAAGTGACGAGTTCTTTGCCGCCAGTTTCGAGACTCACAAATATTTTTGTAAACTCGCCCTCTTGCTCCTGTCTCCAGAAGCGACTTTGAACCAACTTTGAAATTGCCAGTTTCTGGTTTCTGATATTTGGGATTCTTCAGATAAGTCTTTTATTTGTTTGGCGTCCCCGACGGGATTTGAACCCGTGTTATCGCCGTGAAAGACCCCTATCAACTCGCAACATTAAGGCACTGCTGAGAATCAGAATGCATCGGAACGAATCCCAGCAACTTTAACGAACAGCTTAACTGCTCCGCAAGACTGTGCCCGCGACATCATTCGGCCGATGGCGCCTCTTTTGCGCGCGCTGGGCACCTGAGCGCGCCCCTCCTGACTATTGCGCGTATTACGAGTATTGCGAGTATTGCGAGTATGTGGTAGTTTTAGGGGTATTATGGCCATTGCACCGAAGAAACCGACCCCGCTCCCGAAGTCAGAGCAGCAGCAAGTGCAGGACTTGGAGAAACTGTTGCGCCGAGGCGTTCCTGCCCTGATCAGCCCTGCAGGTGAACGGATCGAACTTCCGGGCACTGTGGTCGAAGTCCTCAGAACGGCAGTGGAGTTCATGTCCCACGGCCAGACCGTCACGCTGATTCCGGATAATCAGGCGATTACGACCCAACGGGCTGCCGACATTCTCGGAATGTCGCGTCCATTCTTCATCAAGCAGCTTGAAAGCGGTTTGATGGCCCATCATCGAGTTGGCAACCAGCGCCGTGTTTATCTTCGTGATGTCTTGGAATTCGCCAAGAAACGCGACAAGGAGCGTCTGGCTGCGCTGGACCTCCTGGCACGCGATGCGTTCGAAGCCGGCTTGTACGAGGGGAATGTATTCCCCGAAGGCGGCACGGACGAGTGAAGAGTGCTCGTCCCGTAGTCCTGGATGCCTGCGTCCTGGTCCCAATGCCCTTGGCTGACACGCTCCTTAGGCTTGCTGCTGGCCCACGTCTCTTTTTGCCGAAATGGTCTGATCAAATCATGGTGGAGGTAACCCGCACTCTTCACGAGACCTTCGGCCTCTCTGATCAAAAAGCCATGCACCGCGAGAGCGAAATCAGGCAACATTTTCCAGAGGCGTGGATCGAGGACTATGAAGATTTGATTCCCGCGATGACAAACCACCCGAAGGACCGCCATGTCCTGGCCGCCGCGGCGCACGCAGGTGTGAAAGTAATCGTCACCTACAACATCAAAGATTTCCCGCGCTCCTCGCTTACGCCATATTCGATAACGGCACAAGGACCATCTACGTTTCTCAAGGATCTCTATGGTGCAGCGCCGGCAATGGTGATGCAGACGTTGGAGGATCAAGCCGCCACTATCGGGAAGTCATTGCCATATTTGCTCTCCAGGCTCCGAATTAACGCCCCGGCCTTTGTCGAGATGATCAGGCAAAACATTTACTGAAAGAAAAACAGTGAACAAGTAACTGAGACCGAGCACAGACTTCACGTAAGAACACAGCGCGAGTGCGGACACTGCCGCTCTCCGAATTCCTGAAATGGGTGGACGACCGGGGTGACTACCCGTTCGTCCGGTGATTCCCCGGCGACACAGTGCTGGCTGCCCTGGGCGGCGAGTGTAATCGAGCCGCAGGGGCAGGACGGCCCCGCTCACGCTGACAGAGTCAGCGGACCACTATTGCCGGCGTGAGCTGTCAGCTGAGAATCAGTGGAAGACTTACCAAATCGTACAAGGCGGACGATCTAAAGATGGCTGCTGGAAAACCCACGACAAAACGCGCAAACTCTGCCAGGAAGAAAGTAGTGGGCACAACAGAGGGAAAGATCACGATCGTCGCCGCGAAAGAACCAACAAAGAAGACTGCCACGAAAGAGTCCAGCGCAAAGCGCAGAGGCTCCGGGAGAAGCCCCGCCAGAACTTGATCCTGGCGCGAAGAAGAGACTGGACTTTTACTAGACTTCGAAATGGACGTATTCGCCGGCGGCAAGAAGCTGCCCTCTGGCTGGTTGGAGAAGCTCTCCCAAGAATGGAGCATGTAACATGACCAAGCGCCGCGACCCAATGGACAGAGCGATCGAATCGGCCCTGCAAGCGGGACACTTTATCGGCTGGAACCAGGGGACTGCTTTCGTATCGGGCCTGAAGAACCTGGAACGTGAGATCGCGGCTTTGTCGGCCAACAGTCCAGCGCGTGCTGCCGCTCTTTATGAGGCCTTCATCGCCGCCTGCAACCTGAAGGCCGAGGAAATCGACGACTCGGACGGCGAATTCGGAATGTTTGCAGGCAACCTCTTCCGCGGCTGGATTCAGGCGCGACAGGCGGCCGGCGCCGATCCAGGAGCAACGGCTGAGACCCTTCTGGCCTGGATGAAGAACGACGACTACGGCTTCTGCAACGAACTCGGCTCTGATGCGGTCAAGGTGCTGGACAGCGCTGGAATGGCGGCCTTCGAGCAGGCGGTGAGAGCCCGCTTCGAGGCCTCATGTGGCAAGCAGGAACAGAACACCGGCCACTACATCCGTGATCAGTGGGGCCAAATCCTCAGATCCATCTATGCGCAGCAACGCAACGTAGAGAAGTATCTCGACCTTGCCGCACGGACCGGGCTCACGCAGACCGACTGCGAAACCATTGCGACCATGCTTCAGGCAAAGCGCAAACCCAACGAAGCACTCTCATGGATCGAACGCGGCATCGAAATGGAGAACGCGGGCTCATTCAAGGCAGGCACGAGTTACAAACTCGTCGAAATGCGGCGCGCCTTGCTTGCGAAGCTGGGCCGCGGGCGTGAAGCGTTGGACTCGGCCTGGGCAGAGTTCCAGGCACATCCGAGCAAGTTCACCTATGATGAACTCATTCGCTACGTTCCGAAATCCGAGCGCGGTTCATGGCATGAAAAGGCAATGGCAGCATCGGAGCAAGGCGATTTAGCGTCGCTCATCGAATTGTGGCTCGGCGTGAAAGAAACCGAACGGCTGGTGGAACGTCTGAATCGCGTCAGCGATGCGGAACTTGAGGGATTGAGCCACTATGTTGCAGAACCGGCGGCGAAACATCTTGCCAGAACGCATCCAGCCGTCGCGGCGAAAGTATTTTGCGCCTTGTGCGTCCGCATCTTATCCGCCGCAAAGAGCAAGTATTATCATGAGGCGCTCGCGAACCTTGAAGAAGCTCGTAGATGTTACCAGGCGGCTGGGCTCGAAGAAAGGTGGAGGGAACTGGTGACCGAGATCCGCCGGGAGCATCACCGCAAGTCCGGTTTCATGCCCGGCTTCGAAGCAATCGTCACAGGCAAAAGAGCCCGTGTGGAACCGTCCTTTCTCGATAGGGCGCGCACGCAGTGGGCACGCAAGGCTAAACCCTAACGGCATTACTTTCGCCACGCCGCAAGTATTTCCTCTACCTCTCCGAAGACTCGCTTGCGAGCCGCTTCACGATCCACTCCACTGGCCAGCAGCTTGTCGTATTCAGTGTGGTTGTGGCAAACCGCGGCGGCGACCGCCAGAGTCAACGCGCGTTCCCCCAGATTCCTGCCCGCCTCCGAACGGCCGACGCGGCCGCTTCCTCTGACGGCTGTGTGTTCGGCGATGGCAATCACTTCTCGAGGTGGACAGCCAGGAAACAGATTTCCGATCTCCTTCACCATCCGAACAACCAAATCTCGATCCTGCTCGCGCCGGCGTTCAGCCGCACGCACCCGTGCCGCCGCGCGTTCATCGGCGTCCTCCACGCACTCCAGTTCAGCTTTCTCCAGTGCGATTCTTTCAACGAGGATGCCCTGCCTCTCGTAGCGCGCTCGCGACCGGCTGAAACGAACCACCACGGCCACTCGTCCACTGTACTTCGAAGCTCGTCGCGTCAGCGCCGTGTCGCCCGACGGAAGATATTCGAGGTCGTCGAAGTGGGAACAAGACAGGCAAAGTGGCTGCTCGCCTTCTTTTGAGAGCAAGGAATCCTGCTCAATCTCCGCGCCGCATTCCGAGCATTCGCTATCGCGCAGGATCTGGAATACGACCGGCTGCGGAGCCCGTTCGAGTTTCTCCTGAAGCTTTTGCAGTTTCTGCTCACGGAGCGCTGGAGAAACATAGTGCGTGCTGTAGCTCTTCTCGATCCTCGGATCGGCGCTCTTGGAGAATTGCAAGGCCATGGTCCCGCCCCGCGTGTGACGCACGTAACCAGTTTCACTGGGCTTGAGTCCCTTCTCTGCTGCCCAGCGGCGGAAGATCGCCATGTACGAGGAAATCTTGTGGAGATTCCCTTGAATAACCCGCTCCAGGAAATCTATCCGCCCTTTCCGCCAATCATCGACGCGAATAGGCGCCAATAGCCCCATCCCACACAGCACGTCGATTGCGCTGACATATTGCTGACGGGCCAGAGCGGCCTCCGCAGCGCGACGAACTCGCTTCTCCAACTCGGATGAATTCGGTCTCACCATATCTTGGATAGCACACTATCAAGGACAACTCTCAAGTGCGCGTTGCCCGCGCCTGCGTCGGGTCACGTCCGCTCCCTCATTAGTCCTTTCTAAAATTCAAGATAAACGATGACGGATCAGCTGAACACTGGACCCAGGAATAAGCAGTCCTATCGAATGGGCGGGATCTCGAATGATCAGCGATTCTCTGAATGGCCGTCGCCGGTGCGGAGCGGGCGTTGCGGGGGAAGGAACCGGCCCTCCTGGAATAGATACCAGCGCGATGAGAACATAGAGAAGGCAGCCGACTGGATCAAGCCGCATCATGGGCTGTTTTTCACGGGATCGAGCGCACCCTCCTACATCATTGCCTGCGCAAAGCGATAATCCCAACAGGGGTGAGCAGGAGGACTCAATTCCCTGCCCTTCCCTTCATTGGCGAAGAGATACCTAATCCATGGAGAATTTCGACTGCAACCCTATTTCCTTGGTTCGACAAAGCGCGAAGAGACGAAGCGCTCCGAATGTCCTAGCGCCGTCTGAAATCAAATCACTTCTGAAAAATCTCGCCCTTCGAGAGAGAACGCTAAGTTCTCCTGGCAGCGTCGACCGGCTTACGACAAAGCGAACTATTCGCCCTCAAGTGGGACGACGCGCCGAAAAGGGTGCAGAAGGGCCACCAAACGGTGTCTCTTTTGCACCCACGAATAGAAGGCGAAATCTGAGCTAAGTAGTTGTCAGAGTTTGGCGTCCCCGACGGGATTTGAACCCGTGTTATCGCCGTGAAAGGGCGGTGTCCTAGGCCGGGCTAGACGACGGGGACGTTGCTTGGCCCGTAGCTTCGGGCCGGCCGGAGTCGACCAGCTTCAACTGTAGCAACTCGGAAAACACGTGTCAAAGCCGCTTCCGTGCGCCCGCAGCGTCGTTTACGTCTACCCTTTTCCTCTACGCTTGGCCACGTTGTACGCTAAAGCAGACTCCTCATGCCTCGCTACAAATTCCTCGATACCCTGGTGCTCATCTTCGTCGTCGTCCTGCTGGTGTCGAACCTGGTCGCCCAAAAGGTTTGCCGTCTGGGACCCCTTACCATCAGCGGCGCCGAATTGCTCTTCCCGATCACCTATATATTTGGTGACGTTTTCACCGAAGTGTATGGCTATCAGGCGTCGCGCCGCGCTATCTGGATCGGATTCTTCGCTTCCGCGCTGCTTAGTGCGGCAGGCGCCATGGCGGTGGCGCTGCCCGCCGACCCGGGCTGGCATAATCAAGCCGCATTCGAGGCCGTCTTCGGCCTGGTGCCGCGATTTGTGGCTGCCAGCCTGATCGCCTACTGGGTCGGCGAGTTTGCCAATGCCTTCGTTCTGGCCCGCCTCAAAGTGCTGACCCGCGGACGATGGCTCTGGACCCGCACCATTGGATCCACCGTCGTTGGCCAGGCCTTTGACACCTTTCTTGTCATGGTCATCTCCTTTGCGGGGACGGTTTCCCGGCCTACCCTGATCCGTCTCATTCTTTCGTCTTACCTGATCAAGGTGGTCTACGAGACGCTGGCGACGCCTCTTACCTATGCCGGCGTTGGGTGGCTCAAACGACGGGAGGGTGTGGACGCTTTCGATACGCGGACCGATTTCAATCCCTTCGCCCTGCGTGGGTTCGCTACCGCAAAGGAAGTCAATTTGCCATGACCGCCATCCCTCAATCCATGCGCTCCATCGATATAACCGCTTCGGGCGGACCAGAGGTGCTCCAGCTCGCCACGAGGCCACTCCCCCGACCCGGCCAGGGTGAGGCGCTGGTCCGCACCGTGGCGGCAGGAATCAATCGAGCTGATCTTCTGCAGCGACAAGGGCACTATCCACCTCCACCCGGCGCTTCCCCCATCCTCGGCATGGAGGTGTCAGGGTACATTGCGGAGTTGGGCCCCGGGACTACCTCCCGCTGGCAGGCGGGCGATGCAGTGTGTGCCCTGCTCGCCGGCGGCGGTTATGCCGAATATTGCGCTGTCCCTGAGGGCCAATGCATGACCGTGCCAACGGGTGTATCCATTCGTGACGCAGCGAGCCTTCCCGAGGCAACGATTACGGTTTGGGCGAATCTCTTCGAGCCGCGCCGCGTCTTCCGCGGCGATCTTTTCCTGGTGCAAGGAGGCGCGAGCGGCATTGGGACCATGGCTATCCAAATGGCCCGGGCCTTCGGCGCCCGGGTGGCCACCACCGCCGGATCTTACGAGAAATGCAGTTTTTGCCTTAGCCTCGGCGCGGAAGTTGCCGTCAACTACCATTCCCAGGATTGGGCGGCAGAGCTGGCCCACTGGTCCCAGCCTCACGGCATCGACGCCATTCTTGATATGGTGGCCGGCGACTACTTTCCCAGGCACATCAGCCTGCTCGCTACCGGCGGCCGGCTGGTGCATATATCCACTCTGCACGGTAGCCAGGTGGCGGTGGACCTGCGGACCGTGATGATGAAACGGCTGCTCTTTACCGGTTCAACCCTCCGCTCACGCTCAGTCGAGGAGAAGTCTGCCCTGGCACGCGGCGTTGAGAAGGAAGTGTGGCCACTGTTCACTAGTGGACAGATTCGCCCGATCATCGACCGAGCCTTTCCGCTGGAACAGGCCGCCGAAGCCCATCGTTGGATGGAAACGGGACACCATACGGGCAAAATCATTTTGGAATGCGAATAAAGCCGCCTTTCCGGGAACACAGTAAAATTTCTGAAGCAACCGCCGCCGCAGTCACATCCAAGGGGCACTGTTAAAGCTAATCTCTCCTGCTCCTCCACCAGGGGAGCCCTAGTCACGCTGCAAGCTGCCATGAGACGTCGAGCGTTTCAGCAGCATTCTTTGCATTTGAGGATTTTCCTTGTGAGAAGGCCTACCATCTGGATCAAACACTGTTTTCCCCTCGCCGCGCTGGCACTCACCGCCTGCGCCAAGCAGGCACCCCCGCAAGCGGCGCCCCCACCGATGCCGGTTCAAACAGCAACCGTCGCGGCTTCTCCTGTTCCGCAATACGACGAATATGTCTCCACCATCAAATCCCGCCGCTCGGCCACGATCCAACCCCAGGTGGACGGCAACCTGACGAAGATCTACGTGCACTCCGGCGACCGCGTTCACTCCGGACAGATCCTGATGGAAATTGACCCCGCCAAGCAGGAGGCCACCGTTGCCTCCTCGAAAGCCACGGAACAGCAGAAGCTGGCGGTATTTCAGTACAACCAGATTGAAGTAGAGCGGCAGCGCAAGCTCTTTGAGCAGGGTGTCACCAGCCGTGATGCTCTCGACCAGGCAGAACAGGCGTACAAGAACTCACAGGCCGACTACGAGTCCGCAACCGCGGCAACCCAGAGCCAGAGAAAGCAATTGGGCTATTACCACATTGCGGCGCCCTTTGACGGTATCGTGGGCGATGTTCCGGTGCATCTGGGCGACTACGTCTCCGCTACGACGGTGCTGACGACCGTCGACGAAAACCGCGACCTGGAAGTCTACGTCTACATTCCGGCGGAGCGGGTCACACAGATCCGCAAAGGTCTGCCGATCGTGGTGGTCGACAACCAGGAAAATGTGCTGGAGCGCACGGCCATCGATTTCATTTCTCCCCAGGTAGACAACGGACTGCAGGGGATTCTGGTAAAGGCTCCGGTCCACGCAGATTTGGGCAAGTTGCGCAACCTGCAACAGATTAAGGCGCGCGTGGTCTGGACAACGTCGTCCATTCCGGTCGTGCCGGTACTGGCAGTCACTCGTCTGGGCGGCCAAACTTTTGTGTTCGTCGCTACCAACCAGGGCGGCAAGTACTTCGCCAAGCAGCGACCGATCACGATTGGCGATACGGTAGGCAACGATTACGCGGTGCTGAGCGGTCTCCAGAATGGAGACAAGGTCATCGTGTCAGGAACACAGTTCCTGATGGATGGGGCCCCTGTACAGCCGCTAGGCTAGACCGAAGGCAACAGTTGTTGAGGTTAATGAACCGGGAGCGTTCTCGTGGTTGATTTCTTTATTCGACGGCCGGTGTTTGCTACGGTTTGCGCCCTGCTGATCATCCTTGCCGGAGCAGTCTGCATTCCGTCATTGCCGATTTCCTTGTACCCGACGCTGGCACCGCCGCAGGTTACCGTAACCAGCAACTATGTGGGCGCCAATGCGCAAACGGTCGAATCGGCGGTCACCATTCCTCTGGAACAGCAGATCAATGGTGTGCAGGGGATGCGCTACATTTCCTCCACCAGCTCCAACGACGGCACCAGCTCCATTCTCACTACTTTTCAAACCGGCTACAGTCTCGACATCGCCGCGGTCGACGTACAGAACCGCGTGTCGGCGGCAACCGGCCGTCTGCCGGCCGCGGTGAATAACACCGGCATCACGATCACCAAGACGAACAGCAACTTCGTGTTCGCGGCTGCTTTCTATTCTCCAGATGCGCGCTACTCCGACCTGTTTATCAGCAATTACCTTGACGTTTATGTGAAGGACTCGCTCAAGCGTATCCCTGGCGTGGGCGATGTGGTCATCTTCGGCGAGCGCCGCTATGCGATGCGCCTATGGCTTGATCCGGAGAAGTTGGCTGCGCGGAACCTTACCAGCACCGATGTTACCAATGCCCTGGCAGAACAGAACGTCGAGATTCCCGCCGGCCAGGTGGGCCAGCCGCCATCCGATGAGAAGCAGCAATACCAGATCCCGGTGCGCGTGATCGGCAGGCTCTCGGAACCCGCAGAGTTTGACAAGATTGTGGTGAAAAATAGTCCCGGCGGCGTCGTGCTCTTGCGGGATGTGGGGTACGCCGAATTAGGCGCCGAGACCTACTCCACCGATCTGAACTACAACGGCGCCGATGCGGTCGGGGTGGGCGTGCAGCAGCTGAGCAACGCCAATGCGCTTGCTGTGGACCGCGCGGCCAAGGCCAAGTTGGATGAGTTGGCCAAGTCTTTTCCTCCGGGCATGACGTACGTCATACCGTTTGATACCACCACGGTGGTGGGCGACTCTATCCGCGAAGTCGTGGGCACGCTGGGCGAAGCGATCATCATCGTCATCGTGGTGATCTTTCTGTTCCTGCTTGACTGGCGAGCAACGATCATTCCCGCGATCACCATCCCGGTCTCTCTGGTCGGGACGTTTGCCTTTATCAAGATCTTTGGCTTTTCCATTAATTCGTTGACCATGTTCGGCATCACCCTCGCCACCGGCCTGGTGGTGGACGATGCCATTGTGGTGATCGAAAATGTGCAGCGCCATATCAATGAGGACCGCTCCGATCCGCATACAGCTACCTCGGTCGCCATGGCTGAGGTCACCAGCGCCGTCATCGCTACTTCCCTGGTGCTGATCTCCGTATTCGTACCGGTTTCCTTCTTTCCCGGTACCACGGGCATCCTGTACAAACAGTTCTCGCTGACGATTGCTTTCTCCATCGCCATATCCGCTTTCAACGCGCTCACACTTTCACCCGCACTGGCGGCAATTTTCCTGCGCGGTGAGAAACACAAACGCGGCCTGTTAGGGATGATCGATCGCGCGATTGTTTCCAGCACTGTTCTCTACGGCAAGGCGATCAAGCATGTGTTGCAGGTGCGTTACGTGGTGCTGCTGCTCTTCATCGCCGGCCTTGCAGGAACGGTTTATCTTTATCAGCACACACCAAGCGCATTTTTGCCGACCGAAGATCAGAATTATCTGATCTGCATTGTGCAAACGCCGCCCGGCGCGTCCCTTACGTACACCAGTGACGTAGCGGACAAGGCGGTGAAGCTCATCCGCCAAAACGATGATGTCTTCGGGACCTTTGCCGTTATGGGATTCAGTCTTAGCGGGGGCAGTTCGTCCAACTACGGACTGATCTTTGTTCCGCTCAAGTCGGTCGACCTGCGCACGAAAAAGGGGCCGGGCCATTCGGCTGCCGACGTCTTTCACACGCTTGCCCCGAAGCTTTTCGGAGTGCCTGGCGGCCTGGTGGCCATCTTCGAACCCCCAGCCATTCAGGGCCTGGGCAACTTCGGCGGATTCGCTTTTGAACTACAGGATTTAGGCCGCAATACGCTGCAGGATCTGGACCGCATCGCTCACCAGATCATCGGAGCAAGCCGTCAAGACAATAAGCTCATTAACCTGTACACCAGCTATACGGCTACTGATCCTCAGCTGCTCATTACGATCAACCGGGAGAAGGCAAAAGCGCTGGGTGTTTCGATCAGCCAGATCAGCTCGACTTTGAGCGTCTTTATGGGCTCGGCGTACATCAACGATTTCAATTACAACAACCGATCTTATCGGGTTTATGTACAGGCGAAGCAGAACGCGCGCATGACTCCGGCGGATCTGCGCAAATTCTATGTACGCTCCGACTCCGGGCAGATGGTCACGCTCGATAACCTGGTGACCATCGCACAGCAGTCCGGCCCTCAGGTGATTAGTCATTACAATCTTTTTCGAGCGGCGGAAATCGATGGCTCAGCCGCTCCCGGCTACAGCACAGGGGAAGGCCTGGCCAACATGGAGGCTTTGGCGAAGAAGAACATGATCCAGGGAATGGCCTATGAATGGACGGGACTATCACTGGAGGAAATCGAGGCCGGCGGTAAAGCTGTGCTTATCTTCGGACTCGGACTTCTGGTTGTGTACCTGACTCTGTCTGCGCAGTACGAGAGCTTCGCTCTTCCTTTCATTATTCTCTTGGCGGTGCCGACAGCAGTGCTGGGAGCATTGGGCCTGGTCACGCTGCGGGGTATGGCCAACGATGTGTATTGCCAGATCGGGCTGGTAATGCTGATTGGACTTTCGGCAAAGAACTCGATTCTTATCGTGGAGTTCGCTGAGCAGATTCGCGGACAAGGCAAGTCGATCCTTGATGCTGCGATCGAGGCCGCTGAGCTGCGCCTGCGGCCGATTATGATGACCTCGTTCGCGTTTATTCTCGGCGTGCTGCCGCTGTACTTTGCTACTGGCGCCGGCGCCCTCGGGCGCCGTTCCGTGGGCACCACGGTGGTTGGCGGGATGTTGTTATCTACCGTCCTGAACCTGATCTTTATCCCTGTGCTCTATGTCATTGTGAAGTCGTCGCTGGAGTTTTTCACCCGTAAGAAGCCGAAGGTTGGAGCGATCGCCGAGCCCGCAAAGATGTAGGGGGTGGGGCTATGTCGAAAAACATTTCCAAGAGAGAGCATCCACACAGAGATCTCTCCACTGCGCTTCGCTCCGGTCGAGATGACAAAGGGGAGGACGGCGCTTCCATGGAGAGTAGTTGCTAAAATGGAGGACCGCTTCACTGTGCGGATCCGTAGGCCCGCGACAGGCTTGAGAGCAAGGGCTGTGGTATCCCACATCTCGCGAAAAACGACCGAGATGTGGGCACCCGGCAATTGTGGTGGGGATAGAGCCCAAAAGCGCTTACGGTGCTTGCGAGGCTAAGTAGCCGGTGACGGCGACGATGTCTTCCATCGTTAGCTTTGTGGCCACGTCTTTCATCATAGGAGCCATCGGGCCGTTGCGGGCTCCGGTTTGGAAGTCGATAAGCTGCCGCGTCATCTGGCTGGGCGATCGCCCAGCGATCGACGGCATGTTTCCGATACCCTTCAGGTCCGGACCGTGACACATGGTGCACGCCATCGTCTTTCCATTGCCGCCGCTCGTTGCCAGCTCCTTCCCTTTCTCCATGCTTCCCTTGGGCACGTAGGCTATGAAGCCAGAGGTCGGATCGCGAAGCTCGGTTTTCTCCAGGTTTTCTGATACCTCGATGACCCTGTCGCCAATCGGCTCAGTTGCGCCGCCCTCAATCACAACCATCATGCCTCCCTCGGGCCTGGTCTTTGGCACCTGGTCTACTTCCACCACACGGATCCACGGCTTCAGCTTGATCGAGGAGAAGTAGGCCGCGGCGGCTTTGACATCCTCATCGCTGGTCGATTTGGAGAGTTTCACCATGTTGGTGACGGATAACATTTCCGGGTCCGAACCCTTGCGTAGTCCATTCTTGAAATCCGCCATCTGGGCAATGATGTAGGCCGCCGGCAGGCCGGCAACACTCGCGTTCTCGGGGCGCCCCTGTCCATTCGGCAGGTGGCAGTGGCCGCAGGCGGGCACATCCGGTTTGCGTCCGTGAGCGACCACATCTGGCATCGGCGGGTGCTCATCCGGATACCAATCCGGAACGACGAACAGATCGTTGATCTGGCTTTTGGTATAGCTTGCTTTACTGCCGGAAAGATGTTGTTGCTCGGGACCACCTGCATTCGCCGAAAAATGGCCTGGGTAGGCCCATGTTGGCAGCTTGTCCTGAGGTGCCTGCGCGAATGCCGCAATGGTCAGGGTGACAGTGAGGTAAGCGAGATGTCGTTTTTTCACACAGCAACTATCTCACGCCGGAGATAGGCCGTCTCACAGGGGTTGCAAACTCCAGGGCCTGCCGCAACTGCTGGTTTCTGGCGAGTAGTTCCGCAACCAGCCTTTGCAGCCTGGCGTTCTCCTGTTCCAAGTCGGCGAGAGTTTGAGATGTAGCCAGCATCAGATCTTCTGCTCCTCAGGTTGAAAATCGCTATACCCACAGCGCGCACGCATCGCGCGGCTGAACTTTTCCCTTTCTTCGGGAGACATTTTTTCCCAGCGCTCTCCCATGCGATGCCGCCAGTGATTTCCACCTCTGCCGCGAAAGCTGCCAAAAAGGATCTTGCTCAGTAGCAGGATGCCGATCGCCTGCCAGAAATTAATCGGACGCCAGCCGACAATCGCTGGGATAAGCCAGTTCCAGAGATGCTCGACGATGTAGCCAAAGATTGCCACCGCCGCGGTTACCATCAGAAGGATCCCAGGTATCTTTAAAAACCATTTCTTTCTCATATATTCCTCATTTCGTTTGAAACTCTTCATAAATCGATTTCAGCCTGCGGCGCAGATGCAGCACCGCATAACGCTTACGTGACAAGAGCGTGTTGACGCTCACGCCAGTTTCCTCAGCCAGCTCTTTGAAGCTGACCCCTTCCCATTCATGGGCGATAAAGACTTGCCGCTGCTCCGGAGGCATCTCCTCGAGCGCTTCTTCGATCTCGTCCAGCAGAACGCTGCGTGCATAGGCCGTTTCCGGCCCCTCGTCCGGCGAAGGCAACAGGTCTTCGAGCGAAACCGCCACCTCGTCCCCTTCTCCATATCTGGCTTCATTAAGCGACTCGAGTTTGCGGCCGCGGAAGCGGTCGATGATGCGGTTCTTCGCGACCCGGAATAACCAGGCGCTTACCTGCTCAATGGGCTTGACCAGCCTGTAAGACTCGACAAGCTCCACAAAAACTTCCTGCAGGATGTCTTCTGCAGCCCCAAAATCGACCACCTGCTTGCGGATGTAGTTGCGTAGACGAGATCCATAGCGCTCTATCGCCTGCGCGATCCACTGATCCTGCTCCGCGGTTACCTGGTCGAGACTGGGCATCGGGGGTTCTAAAGTGAAGACGAAATTGGAGGGCGAATATTGTGTGCAAATGCAAAAAGGGCCCCGCTGTCTGGCGGGACCCTTTCTTCAAGACTTAACGAAGAGTTTAGACGTTGAACGAGGAACCGCACCCGCAGGTGCTCTTGACTGCCGGGTTGTCAAACTTGAACCCAGCCGCTTCCAGCGTTTCCACGTAATCAACCACGCAGCCGTTGAGGTACATGAGGGAAGTCGCATCAACAAAGACTTTCAAGTCGTCAAACTTGAAAACCTTGTCCATCATGCCTGCCTGGTTCTCAAAAGACATCGAGTACTGAAATCCGGAGCATCCGCCACCAACTACGCCAATACGCAGTCCGGCAGGTAGAGGATCCTGGGTGGCCATGATCTCGTGGACTTTCGTCACCGCCTGCGGGGTGAGCGTCAGGGGCATAGCTACGGGATTGAGGTTGGTTACCGCTTCGGCGACGCTTGACATTTTGGTTATCTCCGTTTGCTATCTGTCTCTTATAGTTTAGCCCCCGGATGGCGGGTGAGTAAAGCCCATCGCGCTCCGGCAGATACAGTTTATTGGATGCAGTTTGGTGTTCCGCGACTCACCCTAATGCACCGTCACCTGGGACGCAATAGCCTCGAACTGCCGCTCGGTTAATATGCCGGCCTTCACCAGGTTATGGGAGGCGGTGTAGGGGCGATGATCAATGATTTGCCTGGCTTTATCCGGCGAAATGCCCGGCAAGGACGCTAAATCGGCCTGCGAGGCACTATTGAGGTCGAGCCGGCTCCCCCCGGTCGCCGGAGTCTTATTGTCTATGCCCTGCTTGACGCCGGCAGCCACATCATTCACAGCCCGCTCAGCGTTGGCCGCCGCCACCCGGGCGTCCGCAAGAGCCTCTTTGGATCCCTGTTTCGCCTGCTCGGTCGCTTGCGCGGCCTGCTCCTGCAGGCGTTGATCGGAGGCGGGAGGGTTACAGGCGGCCAGAAGGCCAAACCCGGTAAAGGTTGCGATTACCAAAAGACTGCGTTGCGTCTTGCCGTTCATTTCCTTGCTCCTTTTGCTAACTCTCTGAGAGCGTCCCAAGGGCGGACAAGTTGCCGGGAATCTGGCCGGTAAACGAGAAAATTCTGGGCAATCGACCCTTCCCGGGACTATATTTTTATGCCGTAAGCCCCTCCTACCCTCCGAGCCCAGTAATTCGGACCCGCTCGGTATCTGGGACTGTTTGGAGAACTCCCGGGAGGCATTATGCACGTTATTTCTGTTTTGTGGATCGTTTGGGCCGTATTCGCGGTTTGCTTACTGACCCTGCTGCTCTATCGAGGAACCATCACCCGCTACGAAGACGATCAGCTGTTTCTGGATGACATATCGGCCCGCCAGCACCAGGAAAATGACGCGATTATTCGCAAGTTGGACAAAATCCAACCCTACCTGAAAATTTTTACCGGCGTGACCAGCGTTTTAACCGCCGCGATCGTCGGCATTTATGCCTGGGATGCCATCAAGACCTTCTACATGTAAGCCATTTTTTTAGGTGCGATGGCCCTCGCCGTCGCACCTACTCCGCCTGTTTGATCGTTCCCTTTGCAACCACCTCAATTTCCACCTGTTTGTTTACCCGCAACAGGAATTTGCTTGGGTTCTTCATCCCCCACGCCACATAGGGCACGGTGAACCGTGTCGTGGCGGTCACCCTATCATCGGCGGTTTCCACTTTTACCGGCAGTTCCAACGCATGATCGGCTCCATGAATGTTGAAGGTGCCCTGCGCTTCCAGTTGCTGGGTGGCTTCGCCAGGCTTAAAGGCGCCTTTGATTTGGGTTGGGTGGAAGAAAATCGCCGGGTAACGATTGCTCTCCAGCACTTCGTCGTGCATGCGTTTGTCGCGGTCACGGTTGCCACTCTCGCCGGTGGTCGCATCGACCAGGATCTCTCCTTCGGCGACACCGGTTGCCGGGTCGAAGATGAATTCGCCGCTCTTCAGCTTGAAGGTGCCATCGACCTTGTGCAGGTCGGCGCCCAGTTTCCAGCGGATTTGCGTCTGCGCCGGATCGAGGACGATCTTCAGGCTGTGACTTTGGGCCTGTGCCAGTTGGATCGCAAGAACGACTACCGCCGCGATGATTCTTTGTATTTTTCTCAATGTCCCTCGTTCCAAAGGCGCAAACCCAGCGCTGGTGCGTCCCTGAGCAGGAAGTCCCCCAGCGACCGCTCGCCAAGGTGGAGTGCGAGCAGGTGGGCGAAAAGTTGCGGCTGACCAGAAAGTAAACTCATCACCCGCTCCCGCGTCCAAGGCCATGCGTCCATGCGAAGCATGACTCTCGACATGAGATGCGGCATACGCTGAATAACAGGGTGACCGGTTTGGTAAATTTCCAGATTATCGACCGCGATGGCTTCGGCCAGCAGCAAGGCGTGGCGGAACGATAAGCCGATACCCTCGCCGGTGATGGCGTCCGCGGATCCAGAAGCGTCGCCGGTAAGAGCGGTGTTGCCGGCGGTTACACGGCGCAGCTTGCGGGTCGTGGTGAGCGCTCCTCGCACGGTGCTCAATACGGTGGCGCCCTGCAATCGCTCCCGTAACCCCGGCAAACCGCCCAAGACAGCTTCCATGCGAACTGCGGGTGAGCAGGCAACAGTCGCCACGCAGACTTCTTCCTCTGCGACAGGGGTGATGTAGGCCTGCCCCAGATCGCCCCAATGCACCTCTACCATGCGAGACCACGGCTTTACGCGGTAGTGGCAGCGCGCGCCGAAGCGACGGCTAAAGGTTTTTCCCTGCCCCAGGCCCATCGCCAGACGCATACGGGAGGATTGGCCATCCGCGCCGATGGCGTAGCGATAGGTGCAGGAACGGCCATCCACGCTCAGGGGCTCATTTGGTGTTATCAGTACGCGGGTGCCCCAGGCGAGCCGCACACCCAATTCACGGCAGCGCTCTATCAGCAGTTCATGCAGTTGCAGACGGCGGATGCCGATGCCACAGCCATGCTGGAAGCGAGCCACAGCCTGGCAACAACCGGCGAGGAAAGCAATGCCTTCGAAGGGTGCGCCCCCATGCACAGTGATGCCCAGGGCGGCCAGGTCCTTTCGTGCGTCCGGCATAAGGCCCTCGCCGCAGGCTTTGTCGATGGGCGGACGCTGGGCGTCGGCGACTACGACATCCAGACCTTTCTGCCGCAGTGCGATCGCGGCCGCCAAGCCTGCTGGCCCGCCACCGACAATGAGTGCGTCACTGTGCATGCACTACCACTCCAACAGCAACATCTCAGAGCAGAATCCCGGACCCATAGCTGCGAGGATGCTACGTGATCCAGGCTTGGGACGGCGATGGGTCATGACCTCATCGAGTACCACCAACACCGATGCTGAGGAGAGATTGCCCACCTTCTGCAGTGCTTCCCAGGAGAGCTCCAGTTCGCCGTTGTGCAGGCCCAGGGCATCCTGTACGGCTTCCATTACTTTCGGGCCCCCGGGATGCATGATCCAGGAGTCGACGTCATCCCGGGTCATCCCATGCTCAGCCAGGAAGGCATCTACATCGCGCCCCAGGTTTTCCTTTACGACGGTTGGCACAAGGGGTGAGAGTACAACCTGGAATCCCTTCTCGGAGATCTTCCAGCCCATCACATCCTGGGTGTCGGGGTAGAAGGCACAGGCACTCCCGAGGATTTTCGGACCTTTGAGCTTCACCTGATCTCCTGCCACCAGAACCGCGGCTGCGCCGTCTCCAAACAGACCGGTCGCAATCAGGTTGGCCACGTTGAAGTCGTCTCGCTGCCAGGTGAGAGAACACAGCTCAACCGAAAGCAGCACCGCTATCTGATCGGGGTAGGCGCGGACATAATCGGCGGCCCGTGCAAGGCCTGCTGCTCCCGCAACACACCCCAGACCGAAGATCGGGTTGCGCTTGATACGCGGGGACAGGCCCATGCGGTTGACCAGGCGCGCGTCCACTGAGGGACTTGAGACTCCGGTCACGGAAACGAAGAACAGGGCGCCGATCTGCTTACGATCTACGCCTGACTTCGCGAGCACGCAATCAATCGCCTTCTCGCCCAGGCGTTCCGCGGTTTCAATCCAGACGTCATTGGTTTTGCCCCAGGTATCGAGCGGCGGATATTGCTCCAAGGGGAGGGAAAAGTACCGGCCGGCGACGCCGGTCCGGGAGTGCAGCCTTTCGAGCACGGCTGCATTTTCCAGGCCCTGCTCCCATTGGCCCTTGAGCGCTTCCGTTACCGTGCCCTGTAAAAAGTAGTGTGGAGGGAAGGAAGTGGCCGTAGCGACTATTTGCATGCCTGCTCAGTATACGAGCGGGAAACTGAGCAGATTTGATGGCAACAATATTCAGACAACCTTCACACGCGAGAAGGCGAAGGGACTGTACATTGATTTTCGACAGAGCACAGAGCTTCGCTGACGCCTCTAGACAACACCGCCTCAAAGGCGTGGCCTACCAGCAGCAGGGTGGGAGCAAGAGTAGTTGGTAGATCAGCTACGTCACTTAGCCTGGAGGCTGAGAAGGCTGCCTCCGGCCGAGATGCATCGTTCACGGCTACACACGGCAAGCCGGCGGGAAGCCCGCTGCGCAATAAAGAAGCCGCTACGCGACGGAGGTCTTGCCCCGGCATATAGATCGCCAGGGTAGCGTCGACCGGCAACTCGCCTGACCACAGATCTTGCTGGGGCATGGTGCGGTGCCCACTGAGAACAATCAGCTTGGACGAGACACGGCGGTCTGTAAGCGAGGCCTCAATGAACGCCGCGGCAGACGAAGCCGCGGTTACTCCAGGAATTATTTCGAAGGGCACCTCGGCTTCACGCAACGCATCGATCTCCTCAGCGGCGCGGCCGAAGATCATGGGGTCTCCGGACTTGAGCCGGATTACGGAAAGTCCTCGACGCGCGGCCACAATCATCAAATCGTGAATGGCCGCCTGGGTGATCTTTTTTCGCCCGCACCGCTTGCCCACGCTGATGATCAGCGCCTGCCTTCCGGCCATATCCAAGATGGACTGAGGCACCAGGTCGTCGTGCAGCACGAGGCCGGCTTCGGCCAGCAGCCTGGCCGCTTTCAGGGTAAGCAAATCCGGATCACCAGGGCCGGCGCCAACCAGGTAGACCTTGCCCGGCTCGGCGCTACTCATGACGCCACCTCGTCCGTGCCGGGCAAGTCGCCTCGGCACAAACTTCACGATGCGCCAGCTCGTGCAACAGGGCCTTGCGCTCCGCGCCCGCCGGCATGGCTTGCAACACTTCACGACGCAGTTGTCCCAGATCCTCGAGCCACGGTCCTAAGTCTGCCGGTAATTGTGCGTCAATCTCGCGGCGCAGCCGCTGCGCCAATGCTGGACTCTCCCCTGCCGTCGAAATCGCAATTTGCAGTGGGCCCCGCTGGACGATGGAAGCAAAGAAGAAGTCGCACAAGGGTGGATCGTCCGCGGTGTTGCACAAAATCGAGCGCCGGGTGGCTTCTTCAAAGACTGCCCGGTTCACGCCGCGGTCATTGGTGGCAGCAATGATCAGCTCAGAGCCAGCCGCATCTTCCGGTTCGTAGCAGCGATCCAGCCACTCGATCTTTCCTTCTGAACTAAGCTGCCCGATGCGCTCGACTGCCTTTGGTGCGACCACACAAACGGAGGCGCCGCAGCGCAGCAGGCTCTCGACTTTTTCGAGACCAATGAAACCGGCGCCTACAACCAGACATCGCTTCCCTTCCAGCTTCAAAAATAAAGGAAAGAGACTCGCACGCTCACTCAAGGTGTTTTCCCCCGACTGGCGCCGCATCTCTGGTCACAGGCTCGAGCACCGCGCCGGCAAGCTGTTCGCGCAATTCCTCGTCGCTGGTGCGGGCAAAGTAGGCGCGCAGGTTTTCACCCGGCTTGCGCGCCTGCAAGTACCCGCCGAGCAGCCGTTCCAGCGCATCTGGCACTTCGGTTGCCAGGCAACGGTACCCAACTGGCCTGGCAATCTGCTGATGGAGGCCTACCGCACCCCCGACGCAGAAGTAATAAGCGTCTTCGAGCTTGCCCTCGTGCTTGATCTTCTTGCCTTCCATTCCGATGTCGGCGATCCAATGCTGTCCGCAGCTATTGGGGCAGCCGGTCACGTGCAGCTTGAGCTGCTGGTCGAAGCCCGGCAGCCGCTCTTCGAGTTCGTCCACAATCCAGCGGGTGAAGCCCTTGGTCTCGGTAATCGCCAGCTTGCAAAATTCGGTGCCGGTGCAGGCTATCGCGCCTCTCCAGAATGCGGAACCTTCTACCGGCAGCCCAAGTGCCTCCAGCTCGCGGGCCAGTTCCTGGGCTTTGTTTGTGGGCACATTGACCACCAGCAGGTTCTGCATGACCGTGGTGCGCAGCTGGCCGTTGCCGTAGCGGGCCGCCAGACCGGCTACCGCGTTCAACTGGGCGGCGGTCATGCGCCCGCGCAAGACGGAGAGTCCCACGTAAGATAGGCCCGCCTGCTTCTGGCGGTGGATGCCGACATGATCGCGGTAAATGTCATTGGGAGTCACTTCTTCTACCGCGGGGTCGAGCTGGTAGCCGAGCCGCCGGTTCAACTCGGCAAGGAAGGTCTCGGCGGTCCACCCTTCGCGGAGAAACAGATGCTTCATGCGCGCCCGGTCGCGGCTCTCGCGCAAACCCTGCTGGTCGCGAAACAGCTCGGTGATCTTGCGCACCACCGCCGCGACCTGGTGTTGCTGGACGAAGGCATTCAGGCGTACCCCCAGATGTGGATCGGCGGAGAGGCCGCCACCCACGCGCACCGAGAATCCCGCCTCCTGTCCGCGTCTCGCGGGGGTTAGACCAATGTCGTTGATCTCGGGATAAGAGCACCAGACAGAACAACCGGTGATCGACACTTTGAATTTTCGCGGCAGGTTGTAGAGTTCCGGGTTGCCGTTCAGGTCTCCTGCTGCGGCAATGGCGAAGGGTGAGGCGTCGATTATTTCGTCATCTGCCAAACCGGCCAAGGGGCAACCGGTCACGTTGCGCACCACATCGCCGCAAGCGCCCTTGGGGGACATCCCGGCAGCATCGAGACGGTCAATGATCCCGGGCAGGGCCTCGATGGTCAGCCAATGCAGCTGGATGGCCTGGCGAACGGTAATATCGACCAGATCCCGACCGTGTTTGGCGGCAATGTCCGCGATGACTTCAATCTGTTGCGAGGTGGCCACGCCGTTGGGAAGGGCGATGCGCATCATGAAATATTCCGTCGCTTTGCCTTCCCCTCCCTTACCGCCGAGTGCGCCGGCGCCGTCTCCCTGGGTGTAGATCCCCCACCATTTGAAGTACGCGGAAGCCCATTCCGGGAGCACCGATTCCCGGCCGGCAGCGGCAAAGGCGCGCACTTCGTCCATTGCCTCCCACGGGTTCTTCTCCCGCTTCAGCCGCTCCATGCGTTGGGCTTTTGTTTCCTTAACCTCGGCCATTGATAGACTCCCCCTAAAATGAAAAACCCGCGTGTGGCTAAGGCCGACACCCGGGTTTCCGATGAAAATGACTAGCTGAATTCTCTAGAACGGACCGGTACGGCGCGATGGGGTCGCGCAACAACAAGCGCAGCGGTGGCAGGACAAAGACATAGGTAAACCGTAATCCCGTATCCGACTCAAGTCAATACACAGGTGATGTGAGGTCTTCGCGATAGGCGGTGGCCCGGGACGGCCGGACATAGGGGCGAGGGTGCACAACAGGGTGCGCTTTATGCGTCTCATTCGTTCTAAGGATCTGAATGAGCGGTGCAAAGAGGCTGCGTGAAGACCCCGGGTAAAAGAATCGCAGGTCCATCCTCTACGCTCCGCTCCTATGAACCGATCCGCTTTCCCTTGTGGGAAGTGGAAGGGTGAGATTTGACTATCCCACCCTTCGCAAAAAACGCGAAGGATGGGGCACCCGGCGATTGGTGAAGGGGATAGAGATGACAGAGGTAGAGTCTGGGACAAGGCGTGATGGGCTCAGCTCATCGTTTTCGACCCAGATACACCCGTGTGGAGATGTGGTCACGGATTCAAGGCGCGCTTAATCGATCGCGCTGCTTACCTGGTGGCGGATATCCGCGCCGCGGATCCAGAAGATGACGTCGCGGGAAATGTTGGTGGCGTGGTCGGCAATGCGCTCCAGAGCCCTGGCAATGATGATTGCATTCAAGGCCTGCAAGCTGATCTCCGGCTGATTCTCCATGACCTTCATGAGCTCTCCGCGAGCCACCCGGTTCATGCGGTCTATCTCATCGTCCATCACCACGACGGCCTCTGCAAATTGAGCATCCGCATCGAGCAGTGCCTGGATAGCCGAACGAATCATCCGCGAGGCATATTCCCCCATGGATGCGATGTCCACCGGCAGTTCGGCCGGCGGGTAATCGAGCAACTCCTGGGTTCGGATGGCAATACTCATGGACTGGTCGCCAACCCGCTCCAGGTCGCCGTTGATCTTGATCACCGCCAGGATGAAGCGCAGATCGATGGCCATGGGCTGTTCCTGGGCCAGGAGCTCATAGGCCATTTCATCCACTTCCCGCTGCGCGGCGTTGATGGCCGTCTCGTTCTCGCGGACATACTGGCAGAGCCCGGCATCTCGCTGCAAATAAGCATCCACAGCAGAAATCACAGCCTGCTGCGAGAGCGCAGCCATGGCCAATAACTTATCTTTGAGCGCGGCCAGCTGCTGCTGAAAATGGATACGCGGCAAGACGCCCCCCTTGTACAAAAATTGTGCATCATCGCCCGTGACAGTTTGAAGAAAATCGGGCGATTTCTGTTCCAGCCCGCTAGCGGGATCGGCAGAGGCGCTTCTCGGCTTCACGGGTCGCCTCGTAAATCTGGTCAAACGAGTCCACAGCATACAGAACCGGCTGCATCTCCGATGTCGAAAACTCCTGGTCCAAGACCTGGTCCACGTCGAAGTCCCTGATCTCCGGCCCACCCTCGATGACGTAGGTGGATTCGCCCTGGGATGAAATCAGACCGCTGCCGTAAAGGCGGTATTCTCCCTTTTGCCGGATTACGCCAAATTCAACCGTAAACCAGAATAGGCGGCCCATCTTTTCGAGCGCCTCCTTGTCGGTAAGGGCGGCGCATACCGCCCCGTAATGCTGCAGGAAGTCGGCAAAGACCGGATGGGCGTGCATGGGAACATGACCGAAGACGTCGTGGAAGATATCCGGTTCCGGAATGTAAGCGAGGGATTCCCGGTTCCGCAGCCAAGTGGTGGTGGGAAACTGGCGGGCCGCCAGCATGGCAAAAAATGCGTCGGGAGGGAGAAAGCCGCTTACCGGCGTAGCTCTCCAGCCACTCCTCGGCCTAAGCCGTTGATTCACATCTGCCAGATTGGGGATCAGATCGGTTCTAAGCCCAATCTGCTCAAAGCCCTGTAAATACTCCTCGCACGCATGGGCCTCGATCTGAGGCATGCGACGACCCACCAATTCAGCCCACGTGGCGTGCTGTTCCGGGGTGTAGGCTGCCCAATCCTGCTGGATCAAAAAAGGCTCGGCTACCCCAAGCGTTGCGGAAGCGATCGCCATGTTCCCTCTTTCCCTCTCTCACTTAAGACGCGTTTTTTGGCACTTTCACTCGGCGGCGCATCCAATTCTTTTGTAGTAGTCGGAAAATGGCGCCCCACTACGTACACACAAGGTTAATCCTACCTTCAGGGGCCTATCCAAGAACCTCCCCAAAGGTATATCTTTCTTCCGGCCCTGGTAGAACTGGGCGACCCAAGGAGTAACAGAAGAGTCATGACCACCCTTACCCATCACGAGCCACAAACGAGTGAAGATCTGCTTCAGCTGAACGGCACCGATTACGTTGAGTTTTACGTAGGCAACGCGCGCCAGGCCTCCTACTTTTACCGCATGGCCTTCGGCTTCAGCCTGGTAGCCTATGCCGGCCCCGAGACCGGCCAACGAGACCGAGCCTCCTATGTCTTACAACAGGGCGAAATCCGCTTTGTCCTCACTACCCCACTTCGGCCCGACAACGAAGTGGCCGAGCATATCCGCCTGCATGGCGACGGCGTTCGCGACGTAGCACTCTGGGTCGATGACGCTAAACAAGCCTGGCGAGAAACAACCCGAAGAGGCGCGCGCAGCGTGCAGGAACCCCACGCGACTTCGGATGACCACGGAACGGTCAAAACAGCGTCGATCGCAATCTATGGCGACACCATCCACACCTTTGTGGAGCGCAAGACTTATCACGGACCGTTTCTACCCGGGTACGTTTCCAAGGGGCACGACCACCTTGCCCGTCCAACGGGCCTCTTGCATGTCGATCACGTGGTCGGCAATGTGGGTTGGAACGAGATGAATCGCTGGGTCGACTTTTACGCAACGGTGATGGGCTTTTCCCTGTACCAGCACTTCGACGATAAGGACATCTCGACCGAGTATTCGGCACTGATGTCGAAGGTGATGGCGAATGGCAACGGGCGGGTGAAATTCCCCTTGAATGAGCCCGCCGAAGGACGCAGGAAGTCGCAGATCGAAGAGTATCTCGAGTACCACCACGGCCCGGGCGTGCAGCATATAGCAATGGCGACCAATGACATCGTGCACACCGTGAGCCGCATGCAGGAGCAAGGCATCGAGTTTCTGCGTGTGCCCCACTCCTACTACACCCAACTGCAGGCCCGCACGGGCCTCATTGACGAGCCGGTTGAGGAACTGGAGAAGCTCGGCATCCTGGTGGACCGGGACGACGAAGGCTACATGCTGCAGATCTTCACCCGGCCAGTCGAAGATCGGCCTACGCTTTTCTTCGAGATTATTCAGCGCAAGGGGAGCCGTAGTTTTGGCAAGGGTAATTTCAAAGCGCTCTTCGAAGCCATCGAGCGAGAGCAGGCGGAACGCGGCAACCTTTGAGCATGCTGGTTTTCGATCCCGGAACCTGTGCCACTGGTGACATCTACAAGCTGATGGTGGGTTCTATCGTTCCCCGTCCGATTGCCCTGGTCTCCTCGCTCGATCAGGGCAACGTGCGGAACCTCGCACCCTTCAGCTATTTCACTGCCTGCAGTTCGAATCCACCGGTGGTGGTGTTTTGCCCGATCATGCGGCCCACCCCGCCGATGGCGAAGGATACGCTGCGCAACGTCATCGAGACGCGCGAATTTGTAGTGAACATCGTGTCGGAAGACTTCGTCAGGCAGATGAATGCGACGGCAGCCCAGGTCGGTCCGGAGGTGGACGAGTTTGAACTCTCCGGGCTAACGCCTCTCAAAAGCGATCTCGTCAAGCCGCCGAGAGTTGCGGAAAGCCAAGTGCATATGGAGTGCAGGCTGCTTCAAGTGGTGCAGGTCAGCGACCGGCCGGGTGGAGGGACGCTGGTTCTGGGCGAGGTGCTGCGCTTTCATGTTCGCGAGGCGATCATCGAGAACTTCCGCATCGACCCGGATAAATTACAAGCGGTCGGCCGTATGGCTGGGTCCACCTATGTGCGGACCACCGATCGCTTCGACCTTGAGCGACCGTAACTATGCAATCCGCAGAAATGTACTAGGATCGTAGGTTAAGGGAACCCTATGCGCATTCTGCCCGCGGTCGGATTGATGGTAATGCTGATGGTGACAGGTGCGGGCGGCAAGCAGACCAACAAGCCTGACGTGAAATTGACGGCGTCTCTCGACATGGCCGCGCCGGAACAGCAGCCGATCCTGGTTATCCATATACTGAACCAGTCCGGGCATACATTGCGCATTCCCGATCCGCCACTACTCTGCAAGAGCGCGCCCGGCGCGCTTTCGCTCGATGTAAAGTTCGTGCCGGAGAATTCGAACCAGCCTCAGGCGGCCATCGATTGTGGCCTGGAAGTCGACGGCCGAGGTCTGCCCGACATTCGCGAACGGGCAAAAAACTGGCTGACGCTGAAGCCGGGTCAGAATTACGAGGCCAGGCGGCCTCTGGCCATGGGCGTCGACACCAACGCCCACGGCACTTACGAGTTTCACGTGGTGTATGACGGACCCAGCGCCACCCCGGACGACGATCAAAAGCTCAAGGATGCCGGAATCGCCGTACCGAGCGGACGATACGAATCGGACAAGTTAACGTATAAGATCAGCGCGCCGAAATCTTAACCGACCGTGTTGACCAGAGTGCCGATGCCGGTGATGGTTATGCGTATCTCGTCCTGCTGCTGCAGGGTGAACTCATCGGGCGGAACGATGCCTGTGCCCGTGAGCAAGAAGCAGCCATTGGGAAATGCATTGTCGCGGTAGAGGTATTCGAGCAAGACGCTGAATGTACGCTTCAACTCGGTGAGCGTCGTTGAGCCGGTAAAAACAGCTTTTCCGGCACGCAGAATCTGCATATGAATTTCGGTTGAGGTGGGAATCGGCTCTCCGCTGATGAGTATCCCTGGACCGAGAGCGCAGCTTCTGTCATAGACCTTGGCTTGCGGCAGGTATAAAGGATTTTCCCCTTCAATGTCTCGCGAACTCATGTCGTTGCCGATGGTGTAGCCAACGATTTTTCCGCTGGGATTGGCGAGGAGTGTCAGTTCGGGCTCTGGTACCGACCAGGTGGCATCTTTCCTTATCGCGACCTTTCCGCGATGGCCAACCACGCGATTGGGCGTGGCTTTCATGAAGAGCTCGGGACGCTCCGCGAGGTAGACGCGGTCGTAGAAGTCTCCACCGCCGGCGGTCTTTGCCTCCTCCATGCGGGCGTTGCGGCTGCGATAGTAGGTGACCCCAGAAGCCCAAACTTCCTGGCTGCCGATGGGTGCTAGCAGTGAGTTCTCAATGTCTGCAAAGGTCGCGGCGGCGATTGGGTTTTGCAAGGATTTTTTTAAATAAGATTCGAGGTCGTCTCGGGTCAGGAGTTGGTCCCATGAGGTGGTCGCGCCTGCATAGAATCGATTTTGGTGCTCGACGATGTAGCCGGCTGGCGGTGCGGTAAAGTTTCATTCGTGGTTCGCCCTCCTGGCGCTCAGGGGCTAAAGCAGCGATGCTCGAGCGAAGTTGTGCCCTGATACAAAGCCCAGTCTCTCACGTGGACCCTCAGCGTCAAAAACATCTCCAAGAAAGAGCCCACACACAGAGATCTCTCCACTCCGCTACGCTTCGGCCGGGATGACAAAGGGGAGGGCGGTGCTTCCAGGGAGAGTTTGCTAAGAAAAGCCGTTTTCATCACCGTGGGTAGGCTAAGGCCCATGGCGCAAGCCAGGATTCATAGGCTCTGAGAGATTCTTTGTCATCACGGGAAAGGATTGTGGGCGCGGAGTTCGCTCACGATTTCGGCGGCGGCAACACGTGCCCGGTCGCCCTGGTCCGGCGGGAAGGAGATCGCACCCACGCGCGCGTGGCCGCCCCCGCCATAGCGTTCGCAGATCTGCGCCAGGTTTACCATCTGCTCGGGACGCGCCCTGGTCCAGGGATTGGAGCCTACAGCGACCTTGGTGCGAAAACTCGACTTGCTCAGACCTACACTGTAAGTCGCCTCAGGACAGAGGAAATAGGGAACGAATTTGTTATAGCCCTCGAAGGGTTGATCAGTAATGTCGAAGTAGAGCGTGCCATCCCTAAATTCAGTTCGCTCGCCAATAATCGCCAAAGATTTTTGGTGACGCTCGAGCAGCGGGGGCAGAAGCTCGGCCACGAAAGGCTGCTCTAATACCTCACCAAGACTCATTTCGGTGAGCAGCGGAATCAGCCGCGGAATGAATGCCGGATCCTGGCTCGACTCAATGACCAGAGTAAGCTTCATCGCCGGCTCAGCCATCTCAACTGCAGCCTTAGGGCTCTCATAGAGAGCGCCATCCACAATGTCAGCCCAGCGGATCAGCTCTGCTACGGGAGCGGCGTCAAAAGCAAAGCGAGTTTGCGCGATATGGGCAATAAAACTGGTGCAGGAGGTGTAATTCGGATCGTAGAACTGCCGATTGCTCGTACTGCCGTCTTGCTGCCCGGCAAGAAAATGGCGCTGGTCGGCAGGAGTGAGAAAGGCGCTCAGATGATGATCGAACCACCACGTGATGCGCGGAGAAGCACTGTACTTGAAATCTACGATTGCGTTCTGGTCGCCGACAAATTCAGACTCCTGAAAGAGTGCTCCGGCTCGATGCACCAGTCCGTGATAGCCGTATTTTGCATTTGGAGAAATGCACTGGCTGTGGAAGCGCATGAAGAGCGAAGCAGAACACGCTCCGTCAAAGCACCGGTCATGATAGAAAACGCGGACATTCAAACAGGTATCTTCCTCGCTAATGGACGAATGATTAGGATTGCCGGGAGGCGCTTGCCTGTCAAGCTGCCACCCCCAGAAATTCGACCTGCGATGAGACAATGAGCGCTGGGACGATGGACAAATAAATGGCGAGGATCGAACTGGATACCACTCCGAAGCGGAGATTGCCGCTGTTGATCCGGATTGCTGCTGGGCTGGTAATCAGCCTGTTGATTGCATTGACAATAGGAGTCGCGGGCAGTGTGGCGTGGCTGAAGGACGCGATGCACGAGCAAATGCCGGTGCTCGACGGGACTCTGCCACTGCCGGGACTCTCCGCTCCCGTGGTGGTGAGACGCGATGGCCACGGAATACCACACATCCAGGCTACCAACATGGATGACCTGCTCGAAGCCCAAGGCTATGTCGTTGCCCAGGACCGCCTGTGGCAGATGGATATGGCCCGGCGCTTCGCCGCCGGCGAATTGGCCGAACTGCTGGGCCCGAGCGTAGTGGAGCACGATAAGGTGCAGCGAGTGCTGCAGATCCGGCCCTCAGCGGAACGCCTGACAGCCACCATGCCTCAAGACCAGAAGCATCTTTTCGAAGCATATGCCCGGGGAGTGAACGCATTTATCGCCGCTCATCAGGACAATCTGCCGGCAGAGTTCCGGCTGCTCGGGTACAAACCCCGGCCGTGGCAACCGGTTGATTCCTGGCTGGTGGCGCTGAATATGGTGGCTCGCCTCGATACTCTCTACCCCTGGAAACTGGAGCGGGAGAAGGTGCAGTCCAGGCTGGCGCCGAACCTGATTCCGGAGCTATACCCGACGACCACCTGGCGCGATCATCCGCCCACGCAGTCGATTCCCGATTTGACCGCACCGCAGCAAAATATCCCGGATGTTCCTCTCGACGAATCACAGTCGAGCCTGGAAGATTTATTGCGGCTGCGGGGAATCCTCAGGCTGGGAGGAGATAAGTGCGACAGCTGCAAGCCGGGATCGAACGAATGGGCCGTGAGCGGCGCGCACACCGCCAGTGGAAAGCCCATGCTCTCGAACGATATGCACCTGGAGCACTCCATCCCCGATATCTGGCATGAAGAGGATCTGCAGGTCGGAAGCTTTCACGTCTCGGGGGTCACTACGCCGGGCATCCCCTTCATCGTCGAAGGACACAACGAGCATATCTCCTGGGGCTTCACCACCCTGAACGGCGATGTTCAGGATGTTTACGTAGAGAAGACAAATCCGCAGGGAGAATATTGGGCGGGCAACGCCTGGCGCCAACCGGAACATGACCGGGAATATATCCACGTGCGTTTCGGTAAGGATGTGGTGCTGGATGTGGAGAGGACGGATCACGGGCCGGTGATTACCCCGATGCTGCCTCACGAAACCCGCATGCTGTCGCTCAAGTGGACTCTCTATTCGGCGCAACTGCGTGGCATACCACTGGAGGCAATGGACTCGGCCAGCAACTGGACGGAATTTCGCCAGGCGACCAGCGAGTGGTGGGGACCCACGCAAAACCTCGCCTACGCGGACGATCAGGGCCATATCGGGTACCAGGCGGTGGGGCTGTTTCCGGTTCGACCCGCTGGGCCAAGCGGGGTTCCTATCGTGGAGACCGGAACCGCGGCCGACAACGATCACGAGTGGCAAGGCTATGTTCCCTTCCCGCAGCTGCCGACAGTGCTGGATCCGGACAGCGGGATTGTCGCCACCGCGAATGCGCGCATCACTCCCGACGACTACCCCTACCCCCTGGCGCTGAATTGGGACGCGCCTTATCGCAACGAGCGGATCTGGAAATGGCTTTCGGCTCACTCCAAGCTCACACCGGCGGATATGCTGACCCTGCAAACGGACACCTTTTCTGAGGTGGACCGTGGATTGGCCCAGCGCTTTGCCTACTCCATCGACCGTTTCACTGCTGCCAACGCGAAACTACGCCAGGCTGCAGACTTGATGCGTACCTGGGACGGAGTCATCACCACGGGCTCGGTTGCGGCGGAGATCGTGGATGCCACGAAGCAAGCGCTCTGGCCATTGGTGCTCGAACCTAAATTGGGCGTCGACTGGCAACTCTACGATTGGCAGAGTAAGAACTTCGTACAGGAAGAGATGGTCGAGAAGGCTCCTGCGGAATGGCTGCCGGCGAAGTACAAGAGTTGGGATGATCTGATTGCCGCGGCAGTCGAAAAAGGTATGGTTGACGAGCATGCTCCGGCGGCGCTTCGCGATTGGACGTATGGCAGCCGGCATGTGATCGATGTCAAGCATCCTTTGTACGCAATGATGCCATTCTTCCGATGGACCAGCACCGGGCCCCACCAACTCGCGGGCGACGAGACCACTTTGGACCATGTGCGCGGCCTGCTGGGCGCGAGCCAGCGGCTTACGGTGGACTGGAGCAATTTGGACGGATCGACAGAGAATATTGTGATGGGCGAGTCGGGCGATCCGGTCAGCGCTTACTATCTGGACCAGTGGCCCTATTGGTATAGCGGAAAAACCTTTGCCATGCCCTTTACCGAGGGCGCCGTAAGCGCAGCGACCAAGCATACGCTGCGATTGGTGCCGTGACGCAGTCAGCAAGCTTGAGGTCTGCTGTCATCAAGGGTGGTCTCCTCATTGCCGGCACCGCCTCATTAGCAGTGGGAACCCTGATCGTGCGCGGCAATTCATGCGGCCATGACTTCGACTTTCATCTGCTTTCATGGATGGAAGTCGCGCGTGCGTGGCATGCGGTTCTTATCTATCCACACTGGATACGGGACGCGAACTACGGCGCGGGCGAGCCGCGGTTGATTTTTTATCCCCCCGTCTCCTGGCTGCTCGGGGCAGTGTTAGGGAGCATCTTTGGCTGGCACGCAGCGCCGGTGTTGTTTGTGCTGCTGGCGTTGTCCGCTGCCGGAAGCAGCATGTATCTGCTGGCACGGGAATGGGCGCCACCCGACGCCGCAGCCTTTGCCGCCTGCCTCTACATGGTGAATCCGTACACCATGTTCGTCGCTTATGAGCGCTCGGCGCTGGGTGAATTGCTGGCGGGCGCGTGGCTTCCCTTCATGGTGCTCTTCGCACTCAGAACACGTTCGTCCGTGGCTCCGCTCGGCCTGTCGGTGGCTGCGCTGTGGCTCACGAATTCGCCCGCCGCGGTTATGGGCAGCTATCTGCTGGCCATTTTGGCCTTGGGAATGTGGATCGCGGAACGGAGGCCCTGGCCGGCTCTGCGCGCCGCCGGGGGAATGGCCCTGGGGCTGGGACTGGCGGCGTTCTACATTGTGCCCGCAGCATACGAACAACGATGGGTACAAATTGACCGCGCCATCTTGCCCGGAATCAGGGTCGAGGATAGCTTCCTATTTGGCCATACCGCGAGCGATTTTCATAATCAGGTGTTGCGGACCGCGTCCTGGATTTTTATCGCAGAGATTGTTGTGGGCGCGATCGTCGCTTACGTGGCGTGGAAAAAGCGAGCCGACGGCTGGGCTCGAGTTGTGCTCACCGCCACTCTCCCGATGCTTTTGTTGCTGCAACTGCGAGTCAGCGATGTGATCTGGAAGCACACGCCACATTTGAAGTTTCTGCAGTTTCCGTGGCGCTGGCTATTGCCGCTGAGCGTCGTGACTTGCGTGCTTGGCGCCATGGCTTTGGGCGCAAACCTAGGCACACGTCTGCTAAGTTTCGCCCTGATTCTGGCCCTGGCAATCGGAGGCGGCCGGCTGTTCTTTCAACCCTGCGATGACGAGGACGCAGTGGGGGCACAAGTAGAGGCCTTCCGCCTGGGACAAGGCACGCAAGGTACTGATGAGTACACGCCTGTAGGGGCAGACAATGGATCCATCCAACAACACCTGCCGCCGGTGCGGGTCCTGCGTGCAGCGCAGGATGACACCACCGACAGTAGCGAGGGAGACAACCCGGAGTGGCGAGCCGGAGATCCGGGCACCATTGCGGCGAATACAGCAGCCAAGCCGTTTAATGCTGAGCACTGGGTGGTAAACCTGTCGACCCCGGAGAGCGGTTATGCCGTGCTGCGGTTGATGGATTACCCTTCCTGGCAAGTGTCTGTCGATGGCCGCCAGATCGTAGACCGCCCGCACAGGGAGGATGGCCTCATGGCCGTGCCGGTGACGCCGGGAAGCCACATGATCGATGTGCAATGGAGCGCGACCAAAGACGTCCTCGCCGGGCGGATTGTCACCATCCTTGCGCTTCTGGGATTGGCCGGGACGCTGGCTGCGGAGCACCGCGGGCGAGTTAGTCAGCAGCCTGTGGAGCGTCGGGTATGATTACCAAAATGCTGGATAGCGTGCAGGAGATTCTGAGCGGTGGTGCGGAGCTTATCGATCACGCCCTGGACCGTCTGCTGCCCGGGGCGGATCAAGCGCCCGTCTCCATCCACCGCGCCATGCGGCATAGCGTCTTTGCCGGAGGCAAGCGGCTGCGGCCGGTTCTGTGTATGGAAGCAGCACGCATGATCGCGGGTTCCTTGCCCCAGGGAATGGAAGAGCTGGGGGCAGCGATCGAAATGCTGCATACCTATTCGCTCATCCATGACGATTTGCCTGCACTCGATGACGATGATTTGCGTCGGGGAAAACCGACATGCCATGTGGTCTTTGGCGAGGCGATTGCCATCCTTGCCGGGGATGCACTGCAGACCCAGGCCTACGAGGTGCTCGCCGGTTTAGAGTGCCCAGCCCCAGCTATAGTCGAAATTGTACGCGCCATCGCCCAGGCTACCGGGACAGTCGATGGCATGATCGGCGGCCAAGTTATGGATCTGGAAGCAGAAGAGCATAAGCCGACTGCGGAAATGGTAGAAGCCATCCATCGTGCCAAGACCGGCGCTTTGATTCGCGTCAGCCTGATCACGGGAGGTATCTATGCGGGTGGCGATGACAACGACATCGAGCGCTTGCGGGAGTTTGGACGTAAAGCAGGATTGGCATTTCAAATCATGGACGACGTGCTCGATATGACCCAGGATTCATCCCAACTGGGCAAGACGGCGGGCAAAGATGTTGCCAGCGAGAAAGCCACCTGGCCGGCTGTCTATGGGGTAGAGCAGAGCGTAAAAGATGCGGCGCGGCTGGTCGACGAGGCGTTTACGCAATTGGATCCTTATGGCGAGCGCGGCGAGCGATTGAAGGCAGTGGCCCGCTACCTGGTGGAGCGTAAGAACTAATGGCGCTCAGCGAAGAAGACGTTTTTCTAGCACTGCGTGATTGCTACGATCCGGAGATTCCGGTGAACATCGTTGACCTGGGTTTGATTTACAAGGTAGTGCTGACGCCCGATCCAAATTCCAAGCGCGCCTTCCCCAGGCAGCGGGTGGAAGTGGATATAACCATGACGTCGCAGGGCTGCCCCTCTCACGTGATGATCATGGAACAGGTGAGGAACCGGCTGGCGGGCATTCCGGAAATCAGCGAGGCGCACGTCAACCTGGTATGGGAGCCGGCCTGGACTCCGGACCGCATCAGCCAAAAAGCCCGCGAACAACTGGGAATCGGCTAGTTCGCTTCTACTGGCGCACGACTTTTTCGACGACCGAGCGCAGCTTCTCGCCCTGGCTAGTCAGTTCTCCGACGAACTTCTCAAAACGGGTCAGCATGCTGTGACCGTTGTCGAGATAATCAGGGATATTGTTCCAGACCTTCTTGACTCCTTCAGGATCTTCAACCAGCGCAAAGACGGTTCCAGCAGCCGCAATCGCTAACCCGGCTTTGCGCCTGCCAGAGGCCAGTAGAACTGCTCCGGTTACCAGCGATCCCGCAGCTACGGTGCGCACCCAGTTCTTGTTCCAATCCTGATCGATAAGGCGATTTCCCTGGTATTTCAGAGTGTCTGCTGCATCCTGAACAGTGGATGCCACTTGCTGCGGAATGTGCGTAATCCCCATGATGTCTCTCTTTCACGTTCACTGCCGGTTATAGATGCGCGGAACTGACTAGTCGAGATCGAATTCACGCAGAGGTCGTCCCTCGTCGGGACTTTCCTTTGCCTTGCGCAACGCTTCCTCGAATCGCTTGTCGAACAATTGTTGTTTATTCTTTTCGGCTTCGACCGATTGGCGGAAGATATCCTCTTTGCGCACATCCTGTTCGCGCATGGCCTTGGCTGCTGCTTCAAAATCTTCGAAGGTGCGTTTACGGGGCGCCGGAGTGTGGGAGAGGATTCCCCTGGTTTCCGGATCGACCCTAAGGATCGCCCCGCAATCGGGACAGGTGACATCGAATGGCTTGACCGGCTTAGCCTTCATGGCTGCCAACATTCTAAAACATTTATTCGCCGCGGGTCAGAAACGCCGCCACCCGGGCTAAAGCCCTCAATTAGTGTAGCCGAGCGTTCTCGCGGGTTTGAAAACCCGCTCCCCAGGACTGAAGTCCGGGGTTACACCTAGAGCCAGATGGCTTTGTGCCCGGGACACTGCTGGCCGGCCTGGTCGACCAATAGCTCGGCAAGACCGTCGCCGTAGCGGGAGAGGAACCAAACCGCGCCCAGAATTCGCTCTTGGGGATGGCGATCGGGAAACAGGTTCAGCGCAATCAAACCGGCATCGCGGCCCAGTGTTTGCTCCCGCCGGAGTTCGTAGTTTGCCGCCAGGCGGCGAATGCGGTTCATTTGATAGCGCATCTTGGAGCTGCTGACATCGGCTGCACGGCCAAGACCCGGATCTAAAGAATGCATATAGGTTGCCAGCGCAGAGAGCTCGGTATCAAGAGCTTGACCAACAGCAGCCAGCTTGCGCTTACCGGTAGCCGAGATGGCCCGCGCGCCCAAGCGCTGCGCCAGCTCCAACGGGTCCTTCAGAGAACTCTGGATCACATCGGGCAAGGCCACATCATGCCGGCCCAGCAGACCGGCAATCGCGGGCTCTATGAGGGTCGCCGACAGGCGGGGAAGGACGGGTGTGGTGCGGCCCAGGATGCGCTCATAAAGTATCTGTGACTGAGCAAAATAGGCAACTTCGGCGGGCCCCCCAACATAGGCGGAAGTGGGCAGAACGCAATCCTGAAACACTGGCCGCAAAAGGGCATTGGGGCTGAGCCTCTCCGGCTCCGCATCCAGGATGGCGAGCAGCTGGGAGGTGGAATAAGGCTGCCTTGCCGCTTGCCATGCACCCTCCGCCGTCCGCCGCAACGGCACGCGCGCCCCAGACTGGCTGTCGAAAAGAAACAACAGACTGGAGAGCGCCGGCACCAAAACCTGGGGGTGATATCCGGCGGCTGCAAGCTGTTGGTCGCGATCGTTCAGCGCCACCCGCAACTCGTCGGCACGTACAATCGCCTGGCGCAGAACATCACGACCCAAGGCGTGAAAGTCGCGGGAGGATGCATCAATTACGATCAACCCCTGGGCGGCAAACGTGTGCGAGATGAATTGCGCAAAAGCCCGGCCCAGAGTTTGGCCGGGGCGATAGCAGGCGGCGAGCTGATCGACAACAGGACCGGGCCCGAGAATCGCAGCCAGCTCGGACAGGAGGTCCTCGACGTTCTTGTCGAGAGCTAAACCTCCAACGGGCGCCGCATTGGCATGATCGGCGCCGAGCCGCAGGGTCTTCAACTCGTGCCGATCGGGCAACGTGACATGATCGGCTTCCGCAAGATCATGGTCCTCAGTCGCCAACCAGAAGATGGGCACGTGGGCACTGCCGGCGATCGAAGCATCCTTCGCCTTACGAATCGCAGTCGCCGCCTTCAGGATGGTAAAGAGCGGACCGCCAAAGAGCGTGACCTGCTGCCCCGTAACCACAGCACCTGCGCCGTCGCGCAGCCGCGCGATGTTCTCCAATACCGGCGCAGCGGCGCCGATGTCGCGGCTCTGCTGCTCGAGCAGGTCACACAGCTTTTCGCGATGTTGGGGAGGAAGAACCGGGCGGGTGGTCATCCAGCTGGTGGAGTAGGCACTCGCGGGGTAAAAGGGGGAGAGAGCTTCGCGTTTGTCCGCGAAATCCAGGAACAAGCGGCTGAGACCCGGCAGCATTGCGATGGGATAACACTCGGTCTTCACTTGCTCCATTCGCTTGCTCCCTGCCTGTTCAAGTTTCTCATCATTTTCGCCGCAGTGATGCCTGGAGCGCTTTCCTGCCCGGGCTGGGTAAGGCATCCAGCGCATAAAGGGCCAGGGAGCGATACACGCTTGCCAACATAGGATGGGGTTCGAGTGCCTGAAGATGCAGACGAATTGTCTCGACGTCTCC
>CAVXRU010000010.1:0-43852 GCA_963763905.1 uncultured Acidobacteriaceae bacterium
TGCATCCCGGCAGCTGCTGAAGAATCCACTCTTTGCAGGCACAGCCATTCTGGTGCTGGGCCTGGGTATTGGCTCAAGCGTTACACTCTTCGCGTTTGTGGATGCAGCGCTGATCAGGCCGCTCCCCTATAGCCGGCCATCGCGGCTGGCAGCTGTGTTCGAAAGCAATCCAATGGGTCCCAGGTTCCATCTTTCCTATCTGGACTACCTCGACTACAAAAAACTAAACACTGTCTTCAGTTCTCTTGACGCATACAAGAACGACACCGTTCTGTTGACCACCCCTCGGGGCCTTGAACAGGTCCATGGATCGCAGGTGAGCGACGGATTTTTTCATACATTGGGTGTTCAGCCCATCCTAGGCCGCAACTTTGCAGCCGGCGAAGACCTGCCGAGCGCCCCTCGCCACGTGTTGCTCAGTTACGCTGCCTGGCAGAACCGGTATGGAGGCACTCGCAACGTATTGGGCCAGGCCGTCACCCTGGACGGAATTCCGAACACTATCATCGGCGTCTTGCCTTCGTCCTTTCACTTCGCGCCATCGGAACCGGCCGAATTCTGGTCAACGCTCCATCTCTCGATGGCTGAAGATCGTGGGGCGCATGGCCTATCCGCCATTGCCCGTCTTAAAGACGATGTCACGATGAATGCCGCTGCAGCCAATATGACCGGCATCGGGGCGCAGTTAGCCAGCCAATACCCGAATGAAGACAATGGACGGGGCGCAACGATCGCGCCACTAGGGGAAGTCATCCTAGGCAATATGCGCCCAATCCTTCTGGTTCTGCTGGGCGGCGCTACCCTTCTTTTGCTCATCGCGTGCCTGAATGTAGGAAGTCTGATACTGGTTCGCAGCGAGAGCCGCAGGCGCGAGGTTGCGGTCCGTGGCGCGTTGGGAGCCTCGCATCTCAGGCTGCTCCGCCAATTCATTACCGAAGGGCTCGTGCTGGTCTTGATTGGAACGGTTCTGGGGCTGGGATCAGCGTTTCTTGTCAGCCAATTGCTATTGCGGATGATCCCGGTACAAGTGCTCGAGGGCATGCCATATCTTCGCCAGGCCGGAATGAATGCGCATGTGGTCGCATTCGCATGCACAGTCGCAATTCTGGCACTGCTGCTGTTTTCGCTTCTTCCCGCCATGCGTCTCTACATCTCAGGCAAGTCACTAGGCATGCAAGCCCAGCTTGCGGAAGGTGGGCGTGGATCAGCAGGGACTCTCTGGCGCCGCGTCGGCCCGACCCTGGTCCTGGTCGAGTTGGCGACGGCTATGGTGCTCCTCACGGGAGCGGGTCTGCTCGGCAAGAGCTTCTACCGCTTGCTCCATACGGATATTGGCTTCAGACCCGAAAAGCTGGCGGCTCTCAGAGTTTCAGCAGCCGGGATGAACTACACCACGGACGCACAGAATGTTGCTTTGGGAAAATCAGTCGTGGCGCAGCTTAAGAGTTTGCCGGGAGTGGAGAATGTGGGCACCTGCTTGCAGTTGCCGCTCGGCTCAGGCTTCGGCAGCACAGGAGTGAATATTGTCGGCCGTCCCCTGAGCAAGACGCCCACTGAAGAAAATGGCAGAACGGTCAGTTCGAGATACTTTGCCACCATGGGCACGCGCCTCTTACGCGGCCGCTATTTCACCGAGGATGACGATGCTTCCAAGCCGCCAGTCATGATCATCAACCAGGCGCTTGCACGGAAATACTTTCCTGACCAGGACCCTCTCGGCCAGCGAATATACAGCGGAGATCCCACCCATGCTAAGGAAATTGTCGGCATCGTCGAAGATCTTAAGGAGGGGCCGCTCGATGTTGAGACCAGACCAGTAATGTATGCCCCCTTCCTGCAGGAACCGGAAAATTGGTTTTATGTCGTCGTCCGCAGCACTCTGCCCGAGGAGATGCTGTTGCCCTCGCTTGTAGCCGCCATTCACCAGCTTGACCCTAACATCGCGACCTCCGACGAGACCTCGATGAGCGTGAGACTTCATGACTCTTCCGCTGCTTATCTTCATCGCTCGTCGGCCTGGCTGGTGGGTGGCTTTGCAGCCATCGCGCTGCTGCTGAGCGTGGTTGGTCTTTACGGCGTCATATCTTACTCAGTAAGCCAGCGAACCCGCGAAATCGGCGTCCGTATGGCGGTAGGAGCGGAACGTGCTTCTGTCTATCTCCTGGTTTTGAAACAGGCCGGCAAGCTGGCCGCCATCGGTATCATCGCTGGCCTTATCTGTTCCGTGGGCGCAGCGATCCTGATGCGCAAACTGCTCTTTGGCACGCAGGCATGGGACGCGGCGACCCTTGTCGCCGTCGCCGTGGTCCTCGCCCTTTCGGCCATGCTGGCAAGCTACTTGCCTGCGCACCGCGCTGCGAGTGTAAATCCGGCCGATGCCCTGCGCGCCGAATAGCTCCATAGTCGAAGGGTACGGGCCGTTGCCTATTCGTAACAGTAACTTTTTCCTCATCAGCCTCTTGCGTCCCGGGGAAGCCGGTGTAGCCCCGGACTTTAGTCCTGGGAGCGAGTTTTCAAACCCGCACTAATGTTCCGGCATGTAAATTCAGGGCTTTACATGCTGCGGAAAAACGCTGGTCCGGGTGTAGCCCCGGACTTTAGTCCCGGGGAGCGGGTTTTCAAACCCGCTTAAACGTTGGCAAATAAAATTCGGGGCTTTTAGCCCTGGTGGCTGCTCCCCAAGCGGTTTGCAACTTTTTCCGCCCCTGCGTCTGGGATAGCTAAACCCGCAAAGTTTCAAGAACCCTTGCGGTCACGCCTGAAACGCAACCGACAGTACGGTAATGTCATCGGCCTGGCCAAAACCTATGGCGGTATTAGCGATGACGTGAGCCGGCTGTGTGCTTAGGGCAGCGGTACGCTCGAAACCAAAGAGCTCGCGATGCTGGGTAGCTTCCGGAACACCATCCGTAATCAGAGTGAGTAGGTCGCCGGGTACCAGTTGCAGGGTCTGCTCGGGAAACTCCGCGTCCGCAGTGATGCCGAGCGGCAGCGCTGCCTCCATGGCAAGCTCGATCCCGTTGCGATAGGGCGCGAGGTGCCCGGCATTGGAAATTGTCAGAGTGCCGGAAGAAGACAGGCGGAGAACCACACAGGTGGTGAAACTGCTTCCGCGGCCCAGCAGGCGCCGATTCAGACCTGCAAGAACCTCCCCGGGAGACTGGGTGTACTCCACCAGAGAGCGCAGGGCGCCAACCAGAAGTGAACCGTCATAGCAGCGGGAAGACCCTTTCCTGCCACGTCGCCGATGACGATCAGGGTGTGGACCGGAGTGTTCGAAGCGAGTGCCGGCAATGGCAAGATTTGGTAGAAATCGCCGCCAACCTCCTGCGCAGGGTGATAGGCGGTTTCGATTTTAAGGCCCGGAATATCAGGGAGTTTTTCTGGTATGAGGACCTGCTGGAGCGTACGGGCTGCCTCCAGATCGGAAATATATTGCTGCTCGCTGGCGCGGGACTGGGCAAAACGACGGATCAGAAACGCAAGCAGAGCGACGACAAAGATGAGCTGGACAAGCGCATCCAGTTGAAACGGAAAAGGCCTGCGCACAATGCTCCACGCGCCGGTGGAGGCAAAGCGACGCTGCCAGCCGAACTGGAATGAAGACAGCAGCAGGCCATTGACAATATTCGTACCGTACAGCAAAAGTGTGGGCACGAGGAGGAGGCGAGCATTCCGGTTTCCGGCGAAGCTACGCCGTAACTAACAGCGCGATAATCCACAGTGCGATCGGCACGTCAAAAAGCACACGCAAGCTAGTAGTCGTTGCCGCGGAAGCCCAGCGAAAAACGTAGAGGGCAGACATTCAAGAGGGTCGAGGAGTGCCGTGATGAGGACAACGCGCCACAACCACGATCGCCGCGCCTCGAGGATGCGAGAAAAAAAGAAAAGAGCGGCCGCCATTCTGAGCGCGCCAAAGCTCTCGGCAGCGAAGTCGCTCCAAGCCTGGGGAAAGTTGAAGAGAAAGCCGGAGACGAACAGAGCCGAAAGCAGCGCATCCGAAATGAGAAGAATGGCGAACCAGAGGTACTCGCGTTCCGATCTTCGGGAGAGGTAAAGGCCAAACACGGTAAAGCCCACGATCGCGTCGAGGATGCCAACGGTATAGAAGTCGACGATGCGAGTGGAGCGGTCTGCTTCGACGAGCTGGAACTGGTGTTCGAGGATAGCGGCGTTCCCGACCAGTCCGCCGCCGTAACGCGGCCCACCTCGGAGGTAGGCGGCGAAGGTGGGGTGGTGCCATACCCGAATGGCGAGCTGGAGCATAGCGCCGGAAGCAGCCGGGGCCAGGTGGTAGAGCAACGTCTGATTAAACTGCAGGCTCCCATGCGGGGGCATTTTGCCGAAGCCGCCAATCCTGTGGCCGTCTTCAAAAACTTCGTAATCGGTGAGGACGGAAGGCAGCAGAATGGCCAGGGGCATCGTCTGTGCTGGAGCGCGGACGGTGAAACGATACCAGGCGAAGCCGCTCAAACCGTGATAGCCCTGGATGGACCAGGGCTGGTCGGAACGGAGTAGCGGCCAGGCGGAGTCGTCAAATCCGGGCTCTGCCCACTGGAGGTCGTCGCCGGGATGAAACCGCCACTGGCCGTCGAGCGAGACGACGGGTTGGCGATCGGTCAACAACGAGAATGTGGCCGGCCTGGACGGCGAGTCCAGGGGCAAGACCGGCTGAGGCTTGGCCTTGGTGCTCGCCAGAGCAAAGAGAGCGACAACCAGTAGTACGTGGCAACATAGCCTGTTCATTCCGACGGACGCCCCGAACGAGTTTAGATGAGAAAACGGATGCCATTAAGCCAATTAGATGCGAAGTCATCAAGGAAAATGGTCCCGGCTTGAGGCTGGCAGGGACCGGCCGAAAGATATTGGTTACCTTGGGTCAGAATATGATCTTATGAATATCTTCGCTGCTCGAGGCCGTAGATAATAGGTGTGTATCGTGATAAGTCCGTCTCTGCTACGATCCCGCGATTTCAGCCTTATCCCGGCCTTCCCGAGCCAAAGGTGTCTCTCCGTCTCTTTCACGTGCGCACCATTCATGATTGGGACAAGCATGCCGTTAACACATGCGAAGACCAGGCGCATGGTTCATCGCTTGAACCGGCATTCCACCCAGCAAATTATCGATGGACTACAATGGTAAGCACCCTCCCGCCAAAACACATCAGATCGCATCGCCTGCTATTTGGGAGACGCGAAGCAGGTGACATTGAGCATTAATTACACCGGTGTAGTCATTATCGGCGGAGGCCCGGCGGGTCTAGCCCCTCTGCTCGCGGCTCATCGACGCGGCCGTCTCGCGGAATTGCTGGAACAAGGTGTCACGGTGGTAGAGCAATCGGCTGCCGTTGGCGAGGGCAGCATCGGTCGCTGGTGCATCAACTCCGACAGTACCGCTTTTACCTTTGCGGATTGCCTCGCTGGGCCGGCTGACGGTGAGCTAGCGCCATTGCGCAGTCATCCTCTTACCAAAGAATTTCTCGAAGCGGGCGCTGGCACGGTGCAGCTTCGCCGCGCAGGCGAATTCCTGGCATTAGTCGGGCAAGCGATGAACGAGGTAATCGCGGCCCGGCCCAACAGCCGTGTTCTGAATCGATGCAAAGCAATTTCAACCCGCCGCACCGCCACTGGATGGCTCACGCGAATTGAAGAGATCGCAACCGGCCGGGAGCAAACCATCCATTCCCGAAATGTGGTGCTGGCAACCGGGGCCTCGCAGCCATCAGAACGGCTGCGGGCCGAAACCGTGGCTGGCGCCAACCTGGTAGAGCGTTGGGGGGAAAAGTTACTCCAATCCAGCGAGGTGCTGGATGGCGCAGGTTTCGCTGCGATTGCGGCTCGTCTGGCCGCATTGGGCAGGCCCCCGCGGGTCGCCATTATTGGCGGATCCACGAGCGCGGCGGCCATTGCTCATGCCCTGCTGAATCGAATGCCCGGTGTCAATTTCGGTCCAACGGGAGTGACCATCGCGCACCGCCGGCCATTGCGAATTTTCTATCCCAACGTAGATGCAGCGCTTGCCGACGGTTATACAGAATTCGGCCCAAATGACATCTGCCCGGTCAGTGGCCGGGTATTCCGTCTGGCGGGATTCAGGTTAGAGTCGCGCGAGTTGATCATGCGAGCGCGCGGTATCGGTGGGCTCCCACCCGAGCCTCGCCTGCAGTTACATCGCCTCGGCGTCGACGATGCGGCTTCACGGGCGCTCCTGGACAACGCAGATATTGTCATTGCCGCCTTGGGATATCGGCCGCACGCGTTGCCTGTCTTTGACGAAGCAGAAAATCCGGTTCCCCTTCTGGCCCAAACAGGTCCTCAGGAGCCGCTCGTGGATGGCCGTTGCAGGGTGCTGGACGCGCAGCGCAGCCCACTCCCTGGATTGTTCGCGATAGGTTTGGCCGCTGGGTTTGTCCCCCATGGAAAGCTCGGTGGGGAACCAAGCTTCAGGGGCCAGGCAAATGGCCTGTGGCTGTGGCAGAGCGATGTCGGCGGGTTGATTGTCGATGCCATCCTCGATCCGACTGCTGGATTCGTCTGTGGCTGCGCGATCAGAAACAGATCGTGGCCACGCAGCAGGTCGAAGCGTGAAGATTCCATTGGTTCGTCCCGCGCCCGCAAGGCTTTCTCTCGCAGTTCCGGAGCTCGAAGCGCTCGAAGAGAGTGGGATGTTTAGCAATTTCGGCCCGGTCAACACGCGCTTCGAGCAGGAAATGCTGGCGCGCTTCTTCGCCGGTGAAGGCGCCTGCACCACCGTCTGCAATGCAACGATCGGACTTATGTTGGCCATCAAGGATGCGGTCGGTGATCCACCCCCCGGCCGGTTTGCCCTGATGCCGGGTTTCACCTTCGCAGCCGCGGCGCACGCGGCACTTTGGTGTGGCCTCACTCCCCTCTTGTGCGACATCCATCCTGCGTACTGGGCTGCTGACCGGGAAGCCGAGTCAGCGATGCTGGCCCGTTACGCCGGCAAGATTGCCATCGTGATGCCCTATGCGACCTTTGGCTACCCAATCGACCTGGAGCCCTACACGCGGCTGAGCAACCAGTTGGGCGTTCCTGTTGTCGTGGATGCCGCGGCCTCTCTGGGCACCTTTGACGCACATGGGCGAGGCTTCGGGAGCGGTTTTGCCGGCAGCGTTGTCTTTTCCATGCACGCCACCAAGTCTTTTGCCGTAGGCGAAGCGGGACTGATTTACAGCGCAGATCCGGATCGTATCGCAAGACTGCGCGCCATGAGCAATTTTGGCTTTGGAGAGCCACGCATAGCAACGATGCCGGGTTTAAATGCAAAACTAAGCGAAGTGAATGCGCTGCAGGGGCTGTTGCACCTTGCCAATTACGACGGCATTCTTGCGCGAAGGGCCGCACTCCACGATCACTACCGCCAGGCCCTTCCGGATTTGGATTTCCAGTTAAAAGCGCCAGGGGTGCAGGCCCATCAATTTGTGCCGGTGCTGTTGCCGCCTGGCATGGGCAGCCATAGGGACGCTATTCGCGCCGAATTATCAGATAAAGGAATCACTACTGGACATTATTTCAGTCCACATTTACTTGAGCAGCCGTACTTCCGAAAAGTATGCGTCGGAGGGCCGGTGCCGGTCTGTGACGATGTTTCTGCAAGGGTCCTGAGCCTGCCTCTCTTCGATACAATGACACACGATGAAGTTGAGGAAGTGTCCGAGTGCCTGCGCGGCGCTATCGGTAATGCGCAGCAAAGAACTAGGAACCGCAAGCCGTCACGCAGAGACCACAACATCCAACTGGTTCATGGACCGGTCAGCCCCGAGAGTGGAAGATGAGGGGCGGCCATGAGCGAAGCTGTTCCTCCATGCGCCGTCGTTTTCAAGGCCTACGCCTGGGATAGATTTGTTGAGCGCCAGGCACTGCGTCTTGCTGAGGTTGCCGGCGCTCTGGATTTTTACGTTTTGATCGATGAAACCGCCGGGCCGGTGGGGCCGGTGCCTTTCGAGCGTGTGATTCGTTTCACCTGCGCCGAGCTTGAAACCGCGGGTTTCGCAATGCGCTTCGGACTTGGTGGGGTGCTGTGGTGGAATCCGGATTACGCCCACTATCACTTCCTGACGCAGTGCCCAAATTACGATTATTACCTGTTCATTGAATATGACTGCGTGGTGCAAGACCCGCTGCAGAACTTTGTCAACCGTGCGATCTCACGAGCGGCGGATCTAATCGCATTACCGATCAAACGGCCTTTCGACCTATGGCACTGGAGGCCATATCAGGCTGATGTCTATCGTCCTGATGAAGTCAAACTCGCCTTGCTCAATGTGTGTTTTCTTTCTGCTCCCGCTTTGAGGCTATTGCAGCAACGGCGGCTCGATATGAAGGCTGATCCTTCTGTTCGTGGTTGGCCGAGCAGTGAAGTGTTTCTACCGACCGAAGTCGTGCGAGCGGGCATGAAGTGGCTATCCTTGGCCGAGTTTGGCGACGTTTCTCAGTATGATTGGTTCCCTCCGACACTGGAAGAAGATCTGGAGCCCGGCGGTCGAAACGCCTTCCTCCACCCGGTGCTTGATCGGCGACGTTATCTCGCTTCTATATTCCATAATCGCGGTTCGCTCCCGCGCGGCGAATTAAAGCACATCCTCGCTCGTTTTCCGCGTGAGGAATATGCGAAGCTCATATGGCCAGCGGCCCGCAATCGTGCGGTAAGGCGGATACGCCACAAACTGCTGCGTTGGCGGGAGCAAGCCGGCTGGTGAGCGGTGTCTCAGCCCAGTGCGCGCACTCCTACAAAAGTTGTTCATCCCGGTTGGGATTCACTCAACCACACTTTCGCAAACCTATGCTCCACGCACCACCGCTCTGTACCGGTGCCGGGATAGGAGACAGACCACTTTGAAGCTGCCCCCACTTTCGGGTCCACGATTGTGAAAAATAATGTTCAAAAAACGCGCAAAATTCGGCTCCCAAATTACGGGTGATTTTATCGCTGCAGGAAATGGACGCGAAAAGGGAGCCAACTCGGCAGTAACGGAAATATAAGCCGGATTGCCGGTCATTCAGGCCGAATCGAAACAAATATTCACTGCGGCCTTTTCCGAGCTTCAACTGCGCGGCGGGCTTCGTTCACCATGGTCGGCATCGATTCGCGCTGCTTTTCTGCGGGAAAGGGTGGGGCAATGGTTTCGAGAAACTCGCTTTTGAACGTGGCCCAATCGGCGAGCAACTGTGCCGCATTGACGTCGTGCTTATTGCGCTGTAACAGCGCAATCATCGAGTTGAGTCCTGCTTCTATCGAATCCGTGAGGTGTGTCTTGTATTTCGTTTCATTTTCGCGCCACCACCTCTCAGGAACGCCGATTTTGACAATAAGCCAGCTCCCGCTGCGCCGAGGCTTCTGAGGACCCTGAAGGTTCATCTGCTCGGTATAGCGGACCAATGAGCCATCCACGTAAAGAGGAAAACTGAAGCCCTCGACCGCAGGTGAGTAATCCCCAGTCCAGCGGTGCAAGAGCGTATTGAGCTGAACGCACACGCGCTCGACTCCAATTGGAAGATCCGACCCTCCAGATGCGCCGCCTGAACCGAATCGATTGAGGCCCTTCCTCTTTTCAGGCGATTTTTCAGACTTCCGTCGCTGCGCTCCGAATTGCTCTAGGAGCGCTACCATCTCGTCTCCAGCCATGGTCGCGAGATCGAGCGGAGTGCAACCATGCATATCGACCGGATTTAGGAATGCTCCGTGGTTAGCGATGAACCCAACGAAATCTGGGTGCTTGAGTGCGACGGCATGGTGCAAAGCTGTTCGTCCTCTTCGATCTTTTGCCTCTAGGTCAGCACCGCCAGCGAGCAGAATCTCTGCGACTCCGGCCTGACCCTTTCTGCCTGCCCAAATCAAGCCAGTAAGGCCGTAAGAGTCGCGCGTTTCGGGAGAGATCCCACCTTGCAGGAGTTCGCGGACCACTTCCGACTTACCAGTACTGCAAGCACGGATGAACTGTGTCTCACGTTTCGGAGCCATTGAAACCAAATCTACCACTGGCTCATGATTCGGGGTGAGTTGTCGCCAACCCGGACATTACACCGGTTTTGATGTAACTTCCGGGTGGGCGGTGATTGGCTCACGTCCGGTCCCGAATAGCGAAGCAACGGCAGGAAAGCCAGAGCGAGACTGAAGAAGCACCAGCACAAAGCGCCGTGGCCGTCCAGCGAGTGTGCCAGTCCACCGGGGCGACGAACCAGACACCCGCACAAAGGGCAATGAAAGCAAGGGCAACAGCCGCGAGACAGTATCCCGCGACTGCTAAAGCTGTCGTCCGGAATGGAGGCCGATTTGTCGTGGCTGACACATGAGAATAGTACCCAAGTCAGCGTGGAATTGCGGAAGCGCCCCTGTTGTCGCCAACCCGGACATTACACCCGTTCTGGGGTAACTTCCGGGCGGGCAGTGATACGCCAAATCTTCACTTGGCAATATCATTCATTGGTGCGCGATACACCATCGTGCCACCCTGGTCGAATCGCCCTCGGCGCGAGCTCGTCGATGAGAATCCGGCAATGGAAGATTCTGCTTATCCCCCCGGATTCCCTGCACCTGATGGTGAGGCAGCGGACGGAGCGTCATGCGAGTGATCATGCCCGCAATCCGATCTACCTGGCTGCCGCGCCGAGGTGTTTGTCGAAGAAGGCGCTGATTTCGCCGAAGGCTTCTTTCGTTTCGGGAGCCTGATCGTTGAACTGGTATTGAGCGTGCGATTGGCCTTCGAAGACCTGCAGTTGCGCATCGACGCCCGCTTGGCGGAGTTTGCGGTGCACGCGAACGGTGTTGCTCAGGAGCAAGTCGCGGGTGCCGGTGGTGAGGATGGCAGGCGGGAATCCGTGCATGTCGCCGTAGACCGGGGAGATGAGCGGGTCGGCCAGATCGTGGCCGTGCGCATAGACCACGGTGGCGGCGTGGCAAAAGCCGTCGGGGGAGACGAGAACGTTGTCGACCATTTCATTGGCGTAGAACGAGTCGCCGGTCTTGGTCGCATCCGACATGGGCGTGCCGGGCGCAATGGCACCGGGCATGGGCAGGCCTTCCTGCTTGGCGCGGAGCATCATCTGAAGCGTAAGTGCACCGCCCGCTGAGGTCCCGAAGACCGCGATGTTCCTGGGATCGGTGGTCTTGAGGGCCGCTTTGTACACAGTCATGGCATCGTCGAGCGCGCCGGGGAAGTAGGCCTCGGGGGGCATACGGTAGTCGACGGAGATGACCTTGAAGTGACCGAAGCCGGCCATCATGATGGCTTCCGATGTTCCAGACTCACCCGGACTAAAGACATAGCATCCGCCGTGCAGGTGAATGAGGAGCTTGTCCTGGTGTACGGGAGGAATGACATCGGGCGTCACAATAAAGACGCGCACGCCATCAATGGTGTCTGCTTTGACGGAGACGTGGAGGCGCTGACGCAGGGTGGGGAGGGCCTGGACCGCTTTGGCTGCCCGCCCATTGGCGGCCTCTCGCCACTCTTGGCCTGTCTCCCAGAGGCGATCCCAATCCCGATTGCGCGGAGCCGCGATGAGCTTTTGCATTTCCGGGCTGACGTCCGTAGGGACGGGGAGAGATTTGGCGGGCACTTGCAAGGGCTGATAGTTGTTAGACTGCGCACCGGCGACGGTCGAGGCCAAAGCTGTGCAGAGAAGGGTCAGGATGTTCGTTCGAATCACGGGTATTCCTCTCGACTCATTGAACCAACTAAATAGATTTCAACGGGGCAGAGCCAGATTCATCTGAATCTGCGGCGGCGATTCAATGCATTAGCGAAACTTAAAGACGACTCCTGCGCCGAGCCTTGCATTGTTCTGAGCATTGGTTGTTGCGTTGGGCAGCTGGGTGCGAAGCCAAGCGGCGTCGAGGGCGCGCACGGCTAGATGTCGTGTGAGGGCAACATTCGTTCCTCCGCCCACCAGCAAAGCCAGGCTGTTGGTGCTACTGCCGGCTCCGTTGACTCCTGGAAAGATGCTATGGAAGCCGTTGGCCTCCCCGGGCAGGCCTGGCCGTAGAGGGAGAAGGCTCAACAGTAAGCGCTGGCACCGTCGTCCCCGTTCTTTCTGTATGGTCGCGTCGACATCGGCGTTTCTCAGTACCGATGTGCCGGGACTCACATCCTTGCCAAGATTTCATCCATCTCTGCCACCACTCCATCGACACCGAGATGACGAATGGCGGAAGATTTTGCAAATTGCAGCGATTTTTTCTGCAAGCCGCGCCTTTGTCGCCGTTCCTCTGCATATAGGAGGATCGATTATGACAATTCTGGCACCTTGGTGCATGGAACGGACCGCACCGTTCGAACGTCACCTCGGCCAAACCGGAAGGGCACTGCTTCCAACGCTGGCTCTTCGCAAGAATCCTCCGCGCACTGGATATCGGACATCCATGAGCGCAAACGCACGACTGGCTATGGCCGTGCTGATTACATTGGGGTCAGTGTACGCAGCACCCGGCGTTGCGCAATCGCAAACCGGAGAAGCGGAAGCGACGAACCCGCACGTTCAAGGGCAACAGCCGCGACTGACATTCGATGTGGCCGCGATCCATCCCTCAAAACCTGCGGTAAGCGGGGGCGGGATTAAACCCCTGCCGAATGGAACCGGATACATCGTGCAAAACATGACCGTGAAATCGATGATGACCGTCATCTATCGCATCCCTCCCGGACGGATTCAGGGTGGCCCGGATTGGTTCAGCACCGCAGCGTTCGACTTGGAGGCGAAGGCGGATCGAGCATACGGCCTCGACGATCTGCACACCATGTTTAAGAACCTGCTGGCAGACCGCTTTGGGTTGAAGTTTCACACCGAGACTAAACAAGGCCCGGTTTACGAACTGATGGTGGACAGGTCTGGCGTGAAGATGAAGGCAGACGGCGACGTGGGCAACCTAAATATCCCGATCATCCCGAGCGGACCCGCCGAATTCGTCGGAACGAAGGTTCCGATAGCGTACCTTTGCTGGTTTCTCGGACAACAAATGCAAAACGATCCGCGGCCCGTGATCGACAAAACTGGATTGACTCAGGTTTACGACTTCACGCTCGATTTCATGCCCGAGTTGCCCCCTGGCGTCTCGATCGACGCATTGCCCCCGGAGATGCAGAACCGCCCGACGATCCTGGATGCGCTCCGGGAACAGCTCGGCCTGCGGCTGGAGTCAGGGAAGGGTCCCGTGGAGAATTATATGATCGACCATGTGGACAAGCCGTCGGAGAATTAGCGGACGATTCAGCCCATTCGGAAAAATTCCGGTCAGATCTTGTCCAAACCGTCACGCGAAAAGGGAGCCGTAACTAGTTAGTTAGTAGAGCGAGCGTAAGAATCGGGTCGGGACTGGGGGGCTGCGGGGCGGAAAAAGGCGGAGAAAATTGAGGCTCGGATCAGCAGGCGGAAAGAAAGCCGGCAGCGGCTTCGTTCTAGCCGGTTTTACGTCCAAGTGAATAACTTCCGGTTTGCCCGTGATTCAGGAGTCTCACTCTAGAATGCCCTCCATGCCTGCGCATACTCCACGTCGAGCAGAAAAGCGTCGGCGTCTAATTCTGCTGCCCTAAGCATCACCCTCTCGCTGGCAAGTGAAGAATTAGGCGAGTCTCGCTTGACGAAACTGTGTGGGACTCATCTTGCAGAAAGCACGGAACACTCTTGAGAAGTGCTGTTGGGTTTGGAATCCACATGCAATGGCTACATCGAGGACGCGTGCGTCTTCTTTTACCAGCAGCTCCTTGGCTCGCTCCACCCGTGCCCTCAAAACAAATTGGTGCGGAGCAACTCCCGTCGATTGACGGAACATTTGAGAGAAGTATGCCGGGCTCAGCTTTGCTTCCTCGGCCATCTGTATCAAGCTCACGTCTTCATGGATGTATTCATGAACAAAGCTGGTCACCCGGCGGAGTTGCACTGGGGAGAGACCTCCACGGTAGTGACCCATTGGGCTCCGCAACACTCCCTGCGAATGCATCAGCGCGGCTGCGAGAGCGCGCCCGATTGAATCCGTATAGATTCTCCCGGCTGAAGATCCGTTTGCAAGGTCTGCTTCAGCTGCCGCCACCAACGCGCGAATTCGGTCGTCTTTAAGGAGCGGTGTTCCGTTCAATTCCGGCGCTCTCCCACCCATCTCCTCTGCGACAGAATGGAACGTCTGGTCCGGCACCGTGATCCGCAGCATCTGAATGGGACTGCGCCAACGCACCCATTCCTCCGTGTTCCGCCGGCAGAGAATCATCTCTCCAGGTGCGTAGCAGTATCTCGACAGACTGTGCGATCCGAGACCGCACTCAACCTCCCCAGGAGTAAGAATCTTTACTAAGACCTGTTTTTCCAAAATCTGACGTATTGGTTCCGGCGAGATTTTGTTGGCGATCGTCTGAACAAGGAGTTTGGCATCCATTACAGGATTTAGATGTCTTTTGGCCCTGCAAAGAACCGAACGATTGGATACAGAAGCGAAGTATTTGACCCTTCGCTCATACACTTTTGCGTTGTCATTGACTTGCAGTCACTTGAAACCGATAGGGAGATTTCTTAATGAACATTACATCTGAAACGAAGACGGGTACAAGCAGAGGAGCCGAGGAGCAGGCATTCATTGTTCTCGGGGTCTTGCTTCAGTTTCTCTCCACGCCCGAGCAAATCAACGACCAGATCAGTGTGATGCGCGCAACGGTCCCCTCAGGAGTCGTGATTCCACTCCATAGCCACGCCGATCCAGAGATATTTTATGTGCTGAATGGTTCGCTTGAGATATTCCAGGCCGAGGGTCCGTCCGCGGGCTGGCAAACAGTGAATGCCGGCGAGGTTGCTTCTATCCCCGGAAATGTCAGGCACGCACTTCGAAATACTTCTCACAGCCCCATAACCTCAATTACCGTGAGCAAGCAGGAACTCTACAGCTTCTTCCGGGAGCTCGCACGGCCATTCGATCCGAACAGGCATCCAGCACCGCCAACTCCCGATGAGATGCAGCAACTCTTCAGCGTCGCAGAGAAGTACGAATACTGGCTTGCATCTCCTGACGAGAATGCAGCGATTGGCATCTCGCTCCGGTAGTTCGACTGCTAGTGGCTCTTTCCATCTGTGCGATATCACTGATAGCTGACCTGGGACTCACGGGTCGTAGCGCAAATATCGGCAACTCCCGAGTAGTCGCTAGCCTACATCGGAACCGCCCCGGGCAGGATGCAGGTGAAGTGGCGCAGTGCCATCCGAGGCGGTTTCGATTAGCAGACAAGAAGGAAGCGGCAGGCGTTTGCCGCGGATGGGGCGAGTCTATGGAGATTGAATCAGAACATACCCGTAATCAAATGTTTAGTCGACTTTCCGGACAAGTGACCCTTGGCTCAACTGTTGCCTTCAGGGCTCACTGAGCCGTGAAGTAGGGAGTTTTTCCGAGTTCCGGTCGGATTGTCCGTCATCCGGAAACGAATAACCAAAGCCCGGTCGGGGCTGATTATTCGATGGGAGAGGCTACTGTCAATTCGGGCAGGAGGACGCAAATGTCGTAACTGTAGATTGCGTGTTCCCACTCACGGGACAGATCTAAACCCCGGTGACGGAGTTGGCGCAGATCGAAAAGGGTCAAAGTAGTCCCGACACCCCGGAGCCCTTGTGGCAGCATCTTGGCGACGGCAGGGGCAAGCCATTTGTAGTCTGGGTCGTCGGAGAGGACAAAGGGTTGTTGGCCCAAGGGCCTGCCATATCCATTTATGGCGAAGTGCTTCCCGCGTGCACCCAACACGAAAATATGCAAGGACTGTGCCTGCTCTCCCGCTGCCACCTCAGCGACGAAGTTTCCGAGATTCAGTTCATGCGTGTAATCGAAGCCCTTCTCCGTATGGTTGTCGCCTAGTTTGAAGAATATGCGTGGGGCCGGACGTTGATGCTTGGAGGGAGAGTAGCTGGCAAGGAAATGCTGCTTGAGAAGTTCTGCGCGGACGAGATTGGACTGGGGCGAGCCTTCTTCATTCAGGCGATAGATTCTGTGCGAGACAGTGAACTCGTGGAGAAGGTCTTGGGTTTCCGCGTTGCCGTCTGTATCGATCGCCGTCTGTAGGGCCTGCACATCGGCGTCTGTCGCTGCCAGCAGGAATAGTTTGCCGAAGTCCCCGGTGCGGCGTGCTTCGGCTTCTGCGAGGCGGTCTTTGACCTGTGCGGCTGTGATTGCGGCGCGGGACTTTGGACCAGGATTGCTCGCGGCCATGGCAGCCAGCAACGTGCTTGCAGATCCGAGATACTCCTGATCGAGACCCCAGAGTGAGAAGTTCGGGTTGTGCGAGGATGCGGCGCAGTGGACGGCAAGATCGTTTTCTTCGCGAATGTCGATAAAGGCCATATTGTTGGGATACGCCTTGCTACGTGCGACCATCATTTCTAAACGATTGGGCTTTTCCAGCAGGACGTTCACGAAGTGCGCAGCGGACGGTCCAGCCTCGACTGCGTAAGCATCAGGGTGCATGATGTCGCAAAGGGCAGCGGCGAACTGCGGGATTTCGCGGGTCATGTGATCTTCGCCCAGCATTACGAAGCGGGATTGCTGAACAGCAGCATTGAGAAGGATGGCCCCGGTGCCAAGCAGTTTACCGTCACTCAATACAAGAGGGTTGCGGGCCTGTATAAGGGCTTCTTCGAAGTTCTGTTTTGGTTTAGGCGTTGTTTGCGGAAGGGCTTGTGCGTAGCGCGACCAGGAAGATTACGAGAGTAGTTCGCAGGAGCATGCAGTCAGTTTACTTAGGGGCGCGCTCGGTGGTTCCAGGAGGGTGAGAGTTCCGCCCGTGCAATGGAGTGGGGTTCCTCCCGAATGGTCGGCAATCCGGACCATCGCTCTTGTGACCTTCTGGAAAGAACCCCCGTTCACAAAAAATCTGCCTACCCCAGTCTTCCCATAGAACTCCGAGTGGTGTATGCTCTCTCACATAGAACTTCGAGGGGAGGCGAGCGCACCTCGGAAGACGTCCTGGAAGTCGAGCAGGGCTCCTCTACCCCGCGCTGCACCGCCTGGAGGAGCGCGGATGGTTTCTTCCTTTTGGGGGGCAGGCGAGAACAACCGCAAAGCGAAGTTCTACCGTCTGACCCCGCGGGACGAAAGCAGCTCGTGCGCGAAGCCAACCGCTGGCGCCAGATCATTCGCGCCATCGGGTGATGGGCGAAGACGTGGTCCGTGAGGGAGGGATGGGATGAGCTGGCTCCGGTTCTTTCGCCGCAAGAATGAAGACGCCGATCTGCGCGAGGAGATGCAATCATTCCTTGCCCAAGAAATTGCCGAAAATGTCGCCCGTGGCCTGGCGTCGGAAGAAGCCGAACGACGCGCTCGCATCAAGCTGGGGAATCCGCAACGCCTGCGCGAAACACTCTGGCAGCAAAACACGTTTTCTCTCTTGGATAAGCTGGGGCGAGACCTGAAGTATGCCCTACGCACGCTCGCCCGCACGCCGGGGTTTTCGTTGATCGCCATCGCGGTGATGGCGCTCTGCATCGGTGCCGCCACCTCGCTGTTCACGATCGTGCAGTCGGTGTTGATGAAGCCGCTGCCTTTTCGCGATGCGGACCGTTTAGTGATCATCCACGAGCACTTTCGAGCGGCCTGGGCGAACACGCCGGACTTCAACTACAACCCGGTGGCGCCGGCGGACTTTTACGACTGGCGCGCTAAGACGCACGGTTTTGAAGACATGGCGATCATGCGCTATGCCGGGTACAACCTGACCGGTGAACGAGGCGAACTGCCGGAGGCGGTCAGCGCGGCCGCAGGCTCATGGAATATGTTTCAGCTCCTGGGAGTGCAGCCGGCATTGGGTCGGGCATTCATTGAGCCGGAAGACCAGCACGGCAGCACCGTTGTCCTGCTGACCTGGAGCATCTTCCAGAGGCGGTTTGCCGGGGACGCGAAGATTGTGGGCCGTCCGATTCATCTTGACGGCAGGCCTTTTACGGTAGTCGGCGTCCTGCCTTCGTGGTTCAAGTATCCCGATGCCCGCATCCAGTTGTGGGTCCCGTATAAGGCCGATGCCGAACCGAAATTCCTGCAGCGTCACGATTCGCACCTGAACCTGGTGGTTGCGGGGTTGCGTCCCGGCGTGAGCCTCGCCTCCGCGATTGCCCAGGTGAGCGCGTTGCAGTTTCAACTCCATCTGCAGTACCCGCACGTGGCGGAAGACGCCTTAGCCCGCTCGTTGACGGAAGATCTGGCTGGAAACGTGACAAGACCGCTGGACATCATGTTGAGCGCGGTAGGCTGCATGCTTCTGATCGGCTGCCTTAATGTGGCGAATCTGCTGGTCGCGCGGGGCGCAGCCCGGCAAAAGGAGGTGGCGATTCGAAGCGCTCTCGGGGCGCAGCGTGCCACGTTGATTCGCGAGCAGTTGATGGAAAGCGTGCTCATCTGCGGCGCGGGTGGGCTGAGCGGCATTCTGCTGTCGGTATTTGCGACGCGGTGGCTCGCACACGCGTGGAAAGATCTGCCCACCGCCCAAAGCATCCATATGGACGGCGCTGTGATCGCGTTCGCGTGCGCATTGATGTGCGCGGCGGCGCTGGCTGCGGGCTTGCTGCCCGCGCTCTCGACCACGGGCAAGGGGGTCATGAAAGCCTTGCAGACTTCGGCGCGTACGGGAGCGAGCAGCGTTTCGCGCACCGGAATGCGAAAGTCACTCCTCACCGTGGAGATTGGAATCACGGTGGTCTTGCTCATTGCCGCTGGCCTGCTGCTCAAGAGCTTTCTGCGGCTGCGGTCGGCCAATGTGGGCTGCGTAACCGAAAACACGCTCACCCTGAAGTACAGCCTCCCAAAAAACAAATACGACGCTCCAGAGAAGGTGAACGCATTCAATGAAGCATTGCTGCAGCGCGTGAGAAGCATGCCTGGGATTCGGGCTGCCGCTCTGGGAAACATTCTTCCGGCAGCCGGATATTGGGGCGACGACGTATTCACCGTCAAGGAGCATCCCCCGCTCAATCCCGACGAAGACCGGCCGGACGCGCTGACGCGTTGGGCCGATCCAGGCTATTTCGGCGCCCTCGGGATTCCGTTTCTGAGTGGCCGCTCTTTCACCAGGGACGAGCGCGTTGCCCGCTCGTACAAGGTGATTGTGAGCCATCGGCTGGTCCAGCAATACTTTCCCGGCGGTGATAACCCCATACTCAAGCATCTGCGAGTTCCGACGCATGCCCATGATGGAGCTCCCAACGACATCGATTATGAGATCGTGGGCGTGGTCGATGACACCGTGTATCAAGTCGGCAAAGAGCCGAAGGCGGTAATGTACTTCCCGCTTTTCGAGGGTGTCACGTCCAACAACATCCAGATGCTTGCGGTTCGCACGACGTCGGACCCGCTGCAGTTCTCGCTGCCGGTACAACGGCAGATTGCGGCTCTCGATCCGGAACTTCCCGTTTCCGATGTGCTCACGATGGACCAAGTCATCGGCGAGTCGCTGGGAAACCAGAAGTTGAGTGCCACGCTGGTGCTTGCCTTTGCGATTCTGTCGCTCCTATTGGCTTCGGTGGGAATCTATGGGGTGCTTTCCTACCTCATGGCCCAACGCACCACGGAACTCGGCATTCGCATTGCGCTGGGCGCGCCGCGGGAACAGGTTCTAAAACTCATGTTGCTCGACGGCCTGCGTCCGGTGATCCTGGGCCTGCTCCTCGGGCTGGTCATCAGCGCCATCGCGACACGCGTCCTCACTTCCATGCTGTCGATTCTGTACGGAACCAAACCACTGGACCCGGCGGTATTCGGCGCAGTTGTCTTGACTCTCGTGCTGGTCGCCGTGCTGGCTTGCCTGACACCCGCCTGGCGCGCCTCACGGCTCGATCCGATCCAGGCCATTCGGGTCGAGTGATGAAGCCCTCTCCAGGTCTCAAGATCGAGACCTGGCGCACCCCCGAGCCATCGTTACTCCCATTCCTCGTCAGACTTCCACAGAACAAGCTTCCAGCCGGTATGTCGGCTCCAGAATCCCCGTCTCCGGAAAAATTTCATCTCCTGTATACCGGAATCCCAGCTTCAGCAGCACCTTCCGCGAGGCCACATTCTCAGGGTGATGACCCGCAAAGATCGCCTTCGCGCCTAGCCGCCCGAACCCATACTCGATCGCCGCCCTGCCGGCTTCCACCGCCAATCCCTGCCGCCAGAATTCTGGCCTCAGGTGGTATCCCAGCTCCGGAATCTTCTCCTCAATCCGCCACGGCCGCAGCCCGCAAACTCCCACATGACGCCCGTCCGCAAGCAGGAAAATCGGCCAGTACTGCATCCCGAACTCGAGCTGCGCCGCCATCTCGCGTTCCAGCCGGCCGCAAACCCTATCTGGGGTGTACGGCCCCCCGAGCAGCCCCGTCACTCGCACATCCGTCCACAACTCCATCGCCAGCGGCAAATCCTCCTTACGCCAGGCGCGAAACCCAAGCCGCTCGGAAGCGAGAAAATATTCCGATCTCATTGCGCCTTTCCTGGCTGCCAGATTCCCCCGACCCCGGCTCATATGCGAGGGTTCTTATGGCTTTGGAAGATCATAGTTCCTGCAGTTGGCGGATGGTCGCCAACCCGGACATGACACCCGTTTTGGGGTAACTCCCGGGTGGGCGGTGATCCAGACGGAACCCCCGAATTCGCCTTCCCGGCGCTCGATTCGCGCCTCAGCGATTTAGCGCGAAGCCAGAATTCCTCCCGGCTACATCGGCGTTTATCAGTATCGATCCAGACAGACGTGTGCAACCCAACGCCTGGCCAGTTCCCGATGCAATGCTATCGAGTCTTATTGCTTGTTCGAGCCTTGTCTTCGCGACGAATTGCAGACTCAAAAGCGGCTTGAAGCTCGGCGCAGACCGACCGGCGCGGCACGGGCGCTCCCATGTGAATGCTTCTGAGCTCAGCCATGAATGCCTTCCACATTCGCTCGCCGCCTTCTTCAAGAAGCCGGGCGCGGATCGAGAGTTGCCTGGACGCAGGAGTGAACCGGCATCCCCATGCGCCCATGTGGGCCAGCAACGGGACAAGCTGAATAGACGCTTCCGTGAGGCTGTAAATCGCCTTTTGTTTGTGGGTGGGGTCGTCGGTGCGCGAGAGAAGACCGGACCGGACTAAACGGGCAAGCCTGTTTGCCAGGATATTCGACGCGATTCCTTCTTCGGATAGCCTGAGCAGATCTCCATAGTGGCGGCGATTTCCAAACATGATGTCCCGAATGACGATCAAGCTCCAACGGTCGCCGAGCATCTCCAGCGTCAAGTTGATAGGACAGCCCGAGCGCATTTCGTTTCTGGTAGCGCTTTTTTTCATGAAATTCCATCATCTTCCACTTGCAGTATGCATGGAGTTTGAGTTACGTTCAAACCACTTGCAGGATGCAAGTAGATTGCGGAAGCAGACGCATGAAGAAAATCATAGGTCGCAGCCTGGTGCTGGTCGCCGTGCTGAACGGGACGGGCCAAATCCATGCACAGGACGCTAAAACGCCATATCCAACAATGGCCCCGATTGAGCAATACCGGATGGACCGTGATGCTGAAATCGCCATGGCGCGCACTGCGGCTCCCGCTTCGATATCGAAGGATGCCTCGGTCATGGTACTGGGACAAAAGAACTATGAGACCGCGGTCGAAGGCACGAACGGTTTCGTCTGTCTGGTGGGCAGATCCTGGGGAGCGCCCTTTGAAAACCCGGAGTTCTGGAATCCAAAGAATCGGAGCCCCGAGTGCTTCAACCCGCCAGCCGCGCTCTCCGTGCTGCCTTATGGTTTAAAAATGACCGGGATGGTGTTGGCTGGATTCTCTAAAACTCAAATGTTCGATGCGATCAAGGCCGCAGTCGACAAGAAGGAATTGGGAGCTCCGGCCTCCGGCTCGTTGATCTACATGATGTCGAAGGAAGCGTATCTTTTCGACCAGCCGCCCCATAACCTCAACCACCTCATGTATGACCTCCCACGCATGGATGGTGCGGCCTGGGGCGCAAATCTGCCCGGCGCACCCATCTATTTTCAGCAGCTGAATCCAGCGCCGATTACCGAGTTTTATGTTGTCATGGGTAACTGGTCAGACGGAACGCCCGTAAACGGAGGCGCTAAGTCCGCGAGCGAGTCTCACGAGCATTAGGCGCGGCCCTGGCGAAGCATTTGCAGTCCTCGGCGTCGCCGCGTGAATCTTTCCGAGCGACGAGATGCCGTTTCCCAGTACCTTTTCACTGCAAAAATAGTTAGGAGGCGTTATGGGCAGGCTCGTCTTCGGAATGATGCAATCTCTCGATGGATATATTGATGGGCCTGCGGGCGACCTGAAACTCGGCCCACCCGGTCCGATCCTCTCTCGCCATTTCACCGATTACGTCCGTAGCTCGGACGGCTTTCTCTACGGCAGACGCTTGTATGAGATCATGCGTTACTGGGATGAGGACCAGCCGGGGTGGGACGAGATGGACCATGAATTCGCCCAAGCCTGGCGTCCGAAGCCGAAGTGGGTTGCCTCACGTTCTCTGACGTCCGTCGGTCCTAACGCCACACTTGTGCAAGGCGATTTGATCGACTTTGCCGCAAACCTCAAGTCCGGACGAGATGGGGACATCGACGTCGCTGGGGCGGAGATTGCAAACGTGCTGTCGGCTGCGGGTCTCGTTGACGAGTATCGCCTGTACTTTCGTCCGTACGTGCTCGGCGCCGGTAAACCCTACTTCGCTGGTCCCTTGCCTCCGCTTCGCCTGATGAAGCTTGATGCCATCGGAGAGGACGCGGTCCGATTGACCTACGTGCCGGCCTGATCAACCTTCCATTCCGGTTAGTACCGAAGTCGGCCAGTGTTCACCGATCTTCCTGGTCATGACTCTTCACTTCCGTTGCAGAAGATCCCAACGATTCCCGTATAGATCTTCAAAAACGGCGACCGTGCCATAGCTCTCTTCTCGCGGTTCTTCACAGAAGCGAACTCCCTTATCCCGCATGGCACGAAAGTCGCGCCAGAAGTTATCGCTGTGAAGGAAGAGAAATACGCGCCCTCCCGTTTGGTCGCCGATTCTCTCCTTTTGCTGCTCGGTAGAAGCCTCTGCCAGAAGCAAACGTGATTCGGTTGAGCCTGGAGGAGCCACTACGATCCAACGCTTACCATCTGCAAGCAAGGTATCCTCGACGAGGATGAAACCCAGGACATCGCAGTACCACGCCTTCGCTTCTTCGTAGTTGCGCACTACGACTGTGACGTATACGACGTGCTGCTGCTTATCCATCGACACTTCCAACTCACTGGTAGTTATTGGGCCAATCCGGTGAAGTGTCTCGATAGGGCAAGAGAACAGTGAATATTGCCCCGGTCGAGCCGTTTTGATTATTAGACCGTGCTTCCACGGTTCCCCCATGGCGCTCGGCGATCTCTTTGCAGACCCACAATCCCAGGCCCGTTCCAACGTCCTTTTTAGTGGTAAAAAACGGCTCGAAAATGCGCTTCATGTTTTCTGCGGAAATGCCGGGACCGTCGTCTTCTATCTGCAGCTTGATTGCCTCGCTGCTGACAAGCTTGATGGTGGATGAGTCGATTTTCAACGTGCCGTTGTAAGGCAGCGCGTCAATGGCATTCGAAATGATATTTGAGATGAGTTGCTGTATTTCGCCTGCGAAACCGTTGACGGGCGGACACTCCTGCAGGGAAAGGTGAAGCCTGATTTGCTTTTGCTGCAATTTCGTCGCATACACGGTAAGCGTTTGTTCAACCACGGTCGGAATATCCACCCGCGAGGGTAGGGTTGATTCTCGATAGAAGCCCAGGGTCTGGCGTGTAATGTGGGACACTCTTGCCAACTCCTGCTCAGCCATTTTGAGGTGTTGCTCGACAGCTTCATTCGCATCCGAATTTGTTCGGGCGAGAAAAATCAGGTTCCCGACAGCTTCCAGGGGATTATTAATCTCATGAGCAACAGTGGCTGCCAGGCGAGCTGCCGCCGCAAGTTTCTCGGTTCTCCGAAGCACTTCCTGGAGGCTGCGTTCATCGCTGGCGTCGCGAAACACCAGAACTACCCCGATCAGGCGGCCCGAATCGTCAGTAATCGGGGCCGCGCTATCTTCGATAGGTATCAGGTGCCCTTCGCGGTGCCTCAAGACCGTGTGGTTCGCGAGGCCTACGACCATACCCAGCGTCAAGACCTTTTCCACGGGGTTCTCTACCGGGCTGTTCGTCGCTTCATTGAAGATTGGAAATATATCGTGAATCCTTTTGCCCTTGGCCTCTTCCAGCCTGGTGCCGGTGAGACGCTCCGCAACCGGATTCAGAAATGAGATCAGGCCTTGATGGTCGGTCGCAATAACACCTTCTGCAATGGAAGAGAGGGTGACCCTGAACCACTCTTCGCTTTGCTGCAGCGCGGCAGCGTCTCTTTCCCGCCTTCGCATATCACGAAATACAGAAAGTGCCAGTAGCCCCAACCCCAGAACTGCAACTGCATTGGCCAGGTAGATACAGGCCGCGGTAATCCTGATGCTTTTCTGATATGCCTCCCTGCGGGCGTTACCTACCGAATTTTCCTCCTGCTCCATCTGCTCCACAAGGGAATGAATGCCTTCCATAAGGTTGAACCCCTGGTCGGACATCACCAACGCCTTGGCCCCCGGCGCGTCCCCTGATCGGAAGAGCGAGATGGTCCGAGCCAGCTCGACGAGTTTTTTATCGATCAGAACTCGAAGGTTCGCGGCTTCTGATTGCTCCTTGGGGTTATCCCCGATCGAATTGACCAGGTTTTGCTGATGAGCATCCATCTGGCCAATCGCGCGATCATAGGGGAGGAGATAGTTCTGCTTCCCGGTATACAGAAACCCCCGCTGGCCAGCCTCTGCATCCTTAACCAGGGACTCGGTGATTCTGAGCTCCTGAACCACCCGGCGGCTATGACTGAACCATTCCTGATTCGCCACTTGAACAGCAAGTTGGTGCCTCACGACGACCGTGTTGATTACGAGTAGGATGAGAAGCGCAAAGAAGCCAACAATCACCCCGAAGCGTTTGTGCATTGAGCGCATGGCCGTCCGTTTGTATCCCTCGCAGAATTCAATATTTGCCCCGCTTGGCTTGTCAAGAGAAGCGAATATGCCTTAAGTAAGCTACGCTGCACAATGGTAAGCATCCCTGACGGTCCTTTCGACCGCGGCAGAATGTTGGCATTTGGATGGCAGGTTACGCGACGAAGTTGCCACGGAGGTACGCGGAAAAAGAAAGAAAGCAACAATAGTAGATATTTTTCTCTGAGACTCTCAATTCCCTGCTCACCTGATTAGGCCGCTCTACTCTGTCAACGCCCGGCCGCCCGGCGTGGCGGCAAGCGTTAGTTTCGTACAATATAGTGATGAGCGCTACTCCACGTTACACCGACGAACACGCCACTTCCGGTCTTGACTGGAACTTTCCTGCCATTGAAACGTGGGAGAACCAATTCCCGGGCTATGAGATCCTGATCGACGATCCTGAGTTCACCTCGGTCTGCCCGAAGACCGGTTTGCCCGATTTCGGCGCCCTGACGGTGCGCTATATGCCGCAACAGCGCTGCCTCGAACTGAAATCGATGAAGGAATACTTGTTCACCTACCGCAACCTTGGAATCTTTCAGGAAAACGTCGTGAATCGGGTACTGGAGGATGTGGTAAAGGCCTGCGAACCTGTATGGGCTATCGTCAAAGGGGAGTTCAGACCCCGTGGTGGAATTTCGACCACTATCGAGGCCCGGTGGCCTCGTCCCCGATCCTAGAATCCCTCAGGCTATTGCTATTCCGGTAACACTAACTCGGGAAGCACCTTCTCGGTCGCTGCCACTTCCTTAACTTTCGCGCTGGTGACAAGAATCACTGAGAGCACCACGACGGCGCTTCCGGCCGCAATGAATCCGTTCACCCGTTCGTGCAGGACCAACCACCCCAGAAAGACGGCCACCACTGGATTCACATATGCGTAGGTCGATACCTTTGACGTGGGCACATGCTCCAGCAACCAGATGTAGGCTGTATAGCCGATCCAGGAGCCACAAACGATCAGGTAGCAAACTGCGCCGATGCCGCGCGGGTTCCACACCACGCGATGAAGATCCTCTACCAGGAACGCAAAAATGAAGTTCGCGATCCCGGCTGCAGTCACCTGCCATCCGGTAGCGCTGAAAGCATTCATGCCCGACTGCCACCTTTTCGATAACACCGATCCGAGGGCCCAACTGAAGGAGCCGCCAAGCAGGCTCAGCGACGCCCATAGTTCCTTTCGACCCATGGCCGACCTTGACACGAGCTCCGGGTAAAAGAGGATGAGCAGTCCCAGAACACCGAGAGCAAGTCCCGCCTTACCGCGCGCAGCAATACGGTGGTGACCAAGCAACATCGAGTCCAGAACCAGGAACCATAAGGGTGTAATCGCAACAATGAGTGCCGCGAGGCCGGTGGAGACGGAAAGCTCCGCATAAGAGAGGGTAAGATTGCCGCCCATCAACAATAAAACGCCCACCACGGCGGCCAGGGCGATCTGCCGTGGTGAATACCAGATTTTGCGTCCAGTCAATGCACAGACAGCCAGCATGACGACACCCGCAACCGAAAATCGGATCCCGCACATCAGGCCCGGCGGAATCGACTGCACCGCGATGTCGATTCCCAGATAGGTCGATCCCCAGAACAGGTAGACCAGCCCGAACGCGAGCATGATCTTCCATCGGCTTGGGTGCCCTGGGTTTTCTTTGAGGTCAGGGTGCATGGTTGAGACTGATCTGCGCAGTACCTTCAAGGCTACGAGTAACCTCCCGATGGTTACCAGTGTTCAGTTACTTGTCAAGAAGATATTGACTACTTAATGTAATGATGATCCCCAGGGTTTTGATCACCAGCCTGCCTCCGGCCGGAACACAACAGCCCTGTCTTTTCCGGCCAAAATAGTTGACAGGTAACCACTTAAATGGCGACGCCCTGGACTTCACTGACAGAGGGAAGGAATGAAAGCGAAGTCTCGTCCTGGCCGGGACGCGCCAGGGAATTATTTCGTGACCTGGGGCAGGTCCTGGAGCGTCTCTGGATCTTCTACGACGCCATGCTGCGTGGAACACCCGTTCCTAATTCCGACGAGGCCCTCTCAGAAATAGGAGTCGCCCTTCGCCGGATCTCAACGCGCCAGACTGGCCGCGTTGGCGCTGGAACCTAGGGTACGGCACGACAAGTCTCACCCCTCCGCCTGCTTAACGTAAAAAAGAATCATGGCTAAGAAGACAGCACTGGTGGTGGGAGCAACCGGCATCGTTGGCGGGAACCTGGCAGCGCTTCTCGACCAACAAGCCGGCTGGGTCGTGTATGGGTTGTCTCGCAGGCCAACGGCGGCTGGAAATGTGATTTCGCTGGGCTCCGATCTCCAGGATGCGGAGTCTGTTGTTCGAGCAGTGAAAGACATCGCCCCGACGCACGTTTTTCTCGCTACCTGGCTTCGTCAGCCCACAGAGGCTGAGAACATCCGTGTGAATGCCGGGATGGTGCGCAACCTGTTGGACGCCGTATCAAGGGCGGGCTCTGTCGAACACGTCGCCCTGGTCACGGGACTCAAGCACTACCTGGGCCCCTTCGAAGCATATGGCAAAGGCACCTTGCCGGCGACGCCTTTTCGCGAGGAGCAACCGCGGCTCGCGATCGAAAACTTCTACTATGCGCAGGAAGATGAAGTTTTCGCGGCCGCGGAGCGTAATGGCTTCGGCTGGAGTGTCCACCGCCCCCACACCATCATTGGGTATGCCGTGGGCAATGCGATGAATATGGGAGTGACGCTGGCGGTGTATGCGTCGATCTGCCGGGAGACCGGGCGCCCGTTTCGATTTCCAGGATCAGCCGTGCAGTGGAACGGCCTGACAGATATGACCGATGCACGGCTGCTGGCCAGGCATCTTCTCTGGGCGTCGACGACCGCCGCGGCACGCAACCAGGCTTTCAATGTCGTGAACGGAGATGTCTTTCGCTGGAGTTGGATGTGGGAGCAGGTCGCCAAATGGTTCGGCGTCGAGACGGGACCGTTCACCGGCGAGGGGGCTCCCTTGGAGACGCAACTTGCCGGCGCAGCTCCGCTCTGGAAAGAGATGGCGGCTCGGCATCGATTGGTCGAATCGAATCTCGATGTTCTGGTTTCGCCATGGCACACCGACGCGGATTTGGGCCGCCCCATCGAGGTCGTTACTGACATGTCGAAGAGCAGGAAACTCGGCTTTCTCGACTACCAGGCAACCGGCGATAGCTTCTTTGAGTTGTTCAGCAGGCTCCGGAGCGAGCGACTTATTCCCTGATTCGATGATCCGATACCGCAGAAGAAGGACAGTGCTGTCCTGCGGCTGGTATCCTTCCCGCTGAACAGGCGACGGGGGATGAACCGCAAGGTCGCGTGTTTATTGGGGCACGCCTATCTCCACCGGATAAACGGTAAGCTGCACTTCGCCCGCCGGGTTACCGTCGGCCGTCAGGCTCCAGTCTAGAAGCTGCGGTGATTTGTCGCCGGAATGCGCTGGTGGTGTGAGGAAAATCTGCAGGGGAAGTCTACTTCCTGGCTGCAAGACGTAGGGAGCATCCTTTGCCACCGGTGTCCATCCTTGCGGCAGGCTGCTGTGCAATATCACTTCGACCGCTTTCTGTGAATTGTTGCGCAAAAGCAGTGGCACCCATAATGGCTTGTCCGGAACGAAATCGCTTTGGGGTTTGACCAGCGTTTCCAGCGAAGTGAGTCCGTGTGCCCGGTAGAAGTCGCGGTAAAACGCCCATGGGCCGCCAAGCTCCAGGCTCACAGGAAGTGCTGGCGATTCTTGATACGCTTGCGGCGGAAAATGAGCGATGGACGCCGTGTCCACGCCGGCCAACACGTCCCCCTCAACCGGCGCGGGTATCAACGACTTTCCCAGGACCAGGTACTCCGTCTGGTCTATGCGGTGACGCATTCCCTCTTCGCCGAAGTCAATCTGCGTGCGATAGAAATCCCAGGCCATCCGATTCAATTGTGAAAACGGAACGCCCCGGCTGCGGCATATATCGCTGGCCAGATAGGCTGGCCCGTGATGAGCCAGGAATTCCGGGTTGGTCGCATCCGAAAAAAAGTAAAGCTTCCTGGCTTGCCAGGGGTTAAGTCCTTCTCCGTAGTTATTGATCGACAGACGGTCGCGCGGCGCCGCAATCTGCTCCGGAAAGGCCGCCGGTTCACCCGCAAGGTCGAACGCCTCAGTCGCCACAACAGCCGCAGCCTGATGGTCTCCGTGGTTCTCTCCGGCCACGTAGGCCGGCAACCAGGTAAGGATCACTTCGGGACGCGTGAGGCGGACAATGCGCACCACTTCCTCGAGCGCTGCGCCGTGCCCCAGGGTCTCGAGGGAATGAAGAACGTCTTGTGTCGGAGTATCCGAGGCACGCATGAACCACACGTTCGTGATGCCATGAGCGGCCAGCGACCGGCGCGCCTCAATTTCCCTCACATCCGCCAGAGCTTTGCTCTGTTCCATGCCGACAGCATTTCCCCCTGAGTTGCCTCGCGTGGTGACCACGACGGCAACCCGCTTACCCTCATCGAGCACTGCCTTCCAGAGGTAGGTGCCGACGTCGGTATCGTCATCCGGATGCGCGATCACGAGCAGGATATCTGCTTTGTAGCGATCATCGGGGGCTGGTATTGCAGGTTGTTCTGTGGCGCGGCCTTGCAGCAGCGTGACGCTGAGCAATGCACAGACGAAGAGCGATTTGCTGATCATAGCTCTCATTCACCATCGGGAAGGGCCTTGGTCTTCCCCACCCCGATGAAGAACAATCTATTTCAAGCTACGGTCTTGTCCAGCAAAATCAGCCTGTCCCTTACCAGTGAACCTGGCCGGCGGGGTCTTCCACCACAACGGCCTCGTACTTCTCCAACATCGGCATCAACAGGTTTTCCAGCTTATCTTTCCAGAGCTTCCCTTGATAGAACTTTTCTTTCATGGAATCGCGGGCACTGGCGTCGGGAAAACCGCGCATGAAAAAGAAGGTGTCGTCGTCCTCGACGGAAAGGAATGGACCCAAAATTTTCATCCCGATTTCGGCATGTGCAGGGATGCTGTCAGACCGGAAGATTTGCAGAAATTTTGACCGGCAGCCGGGCTTGGTCTTGTACGTCCGCATTTCGATGATCATTGGAGTGCCACCTCCGGAAAATTAGGGTTGGTCTTCTGGCAAGACGTAGGGCGGCAACTTGATACTCGCCGCCAGCCTGTGGTCAGGTACAGGGGCTTTCGCCTCCATCCGCAAGGGAAGAACTCCGGCCCACACTGGCAAGCTGTAATCCTCCTCATCATCTATTGGGGGACCAGTGCGGATTTTCGCCGATGCTTCTTCTATCGAGAATTCGAGCACTGCGGTCGCTTTCAGTTCCTTCTCGCTGGGGCCGCGCACATCGCTCCAACGGCCGGCGATGAGGTGTTCGGAGATGACGCGCAAAGCGCGCGTTTTCTCCTCCACGCCCTCAATCTTGCGCGCGGTGCCAAAGGCGACAACGGAGCGATAGTTCATGGAATGGTGGAACGCAGACCGCGCCAACACTAATCCATCAACGATGGTGACGCATACACAAGCAGGGATCCCGGTATCCAACCCGCGCAACATACGACTGGCGCCGGACCCGTGCAGATACAGCTTATCTTCGTCTCGGCCGTACAGAGTAGGAATGACAAACGGTTGACCCTCCATCTGAAAACCCACGTGCGCCAGAAACGCCGCATCCAGGATCGCGTGGATCGTTTCAGGCTCATGCGATCCACGAGTGGGTAGCCTGCCGAGCTTAGTCCGTTTTGTGGGATTCATCGCCACGTCCACTTGAATTCGCCGATCGACGGCGTTCAGGTAAAAGCATCTCGCGCCGCATGGTATCTTGAAAGCACCACTTCCCGTGCCGTTGACGATACCACTTTCGAAAGGCGACGGACCCCTCTTCAGACAGGTTTATTCGGGTTTGCGAAGTGCGATTTTGTCCGGCACCTTTCGCGTTGGCGAGAAGCTTCCATCAACCAGAGATTTAGCCAATCAGCTCTCCATCTCCCGGACAGTCGTTCTTTATGCCTACGACCAGTTGTTGGCCGAGGGCTTCACTGTGGGCCGTTCCGGCTCAGGAACCTACGTATCGGGGGAGGTGAATCTCAGCAAATCGCCCACGTCTGCAGACCGGGTCCAGCTGAAGTTATCCCGCTATGGACGAGCAGCAGTGAGTGCATGGCCTCGCGTTGAATTCCCCCGGCGTCCACCCCGTTTGTTGCGCTATGACTTCGCCTATGGACGGAGCGACACAGAACTTTTTCCCTTCGAAACGTGGAGACGTATCTTATTGCGCTGTGCGCGGAAAGCGCCGGTTGGTGAGTTCGACTACGGCCCATCGACCGGAAATGCCGGGTTGCGGGAAGCTATCTGCAACCATTTGCGACGATCGCGAGCAGTGAATTGTGAGCCGTCGCAGGTGATCGTGGTGAACGGCTCGCAACAAGCTCTGGATCTGATCGTGCGAGTACTCATTGAGCGCGGTCAACCCGTCGTCATCGAAGAACCAAGCTATCAGGGCACGCGCGAGGTTCTGCGTGCCGCCGGCGCCCGGCTGCTCCCGGTACCAGTGGATGCTGAGGGCCTACGCCCGGAGAAACTGCCGCCCGGCGCCCGAATTGCTTTTGTCACGCCATCGCATCAATTTCCGACTGGAGCTGTCTTGCCTCTGGGCCGTCGCCTTGAGTTACTCAAGTGGGCCAAGCGCAATCATGCGGTGCTTGTCGAGGATGACTATAATGGCGAATTTCGATATGAAGGGCAATTGCTGGAGTCTTTGCAAGGCCTCGATCGGGAAGGACGCGTTCTTTATATCGGGACATTCTCCCGCACCGTGTTTTCCTCACTCCGCATCGGTTACTTTATCGCTCCCAGGGAGCTGGTGCCTGCCTTCGCGGCAGCGAAGTGGCTATGCGATCGGCACACTCCGACACTTGAGCAGCAGGTCCTGGCGGAATTTATTTCTGGTGGGATGTATGAGCGCTATCTGCGCCGGCTACGCCGAAAAAATGCTGCGCGTCGCCTTGCGTTGCTTGACTCCATCAACGAATTTATGGGCAAATCCGTAGAAGTGACCGGGGATGGTGCTGGAGCCCATGTCGTCTTGTGGCCGAAACATCGGGTCAGCGAAGAGGTCTTGATCGCGAGCGCCGCGTCACGTCAAGTCGGTGTTTATGGAGTCTCCCGGTACTTCCTGAAACACCCAAAACGAACAGGGATCCTGCTTGGCTACTCCCGCTTGAAAGAGGCGGAGATTCGCGAGGGCGTGAGACGGCTTGGGCAAGTGATCTAAGATCCGCTCCAAGCGGTTCATAGGACGGTTAGTTCTCTAAGAGATTTGCGCTGCTTCCGGCCTTTGAAAACTAGGTGCGCGTCAGACAACGAAAAGCCGTAGCATCCACCAGACGAGAAAGAGGGCCACCACTGCGGCAAGGATATGGCCAATCCACTGGCCCGGTGTCCTCGGCTTGCCGAAATGAAACACGCAGCAATGGTAGCAGGCGCCGAGGGAAACGGTTTTGCCATGGTTCAGGCCACGCGCAAGACTGCCAGGGTCGCATCATCTATCTGGCACCCCCTGGAGAACTCATCCATCGCGTTGAAGAGGAACCGAACGAGATCCTCGGCATCTCCGGCGCTTTGTGGTGCCCACGCAGTTGTCGCCTGCAAGAGCCCTTGCACTCCCCACTCCTCGCCGGACGGGTTTACCGCTTCGATGATTCCGTCGGTGTAGGCAATGACCAGATCGCCGGGATCAAGCTGCACGTCACTCTCCTCATAGGTCGAATCAGGGAACATTCCTACAGGTGCCCCTCCCTTTTCAAGCCATTGGATGGAGCCGTTGCGCCGGAAAACAAGCGGAGGATTATGTCCGGCATTCACGTACCGCAGCGTGCGCGTTGCTGCGTCGACGATCCCATAGAACAAGGTTGCATAGCGGTCCGTCGGCGACGATGTATATGCCTGGTGGTTCACTACTTTGAGTAAAGCGGCCAGGTCGTTTCGCGTGAATAACGCCGCGGTCCGAAGTGAAGACTGGACACTGGCGATCATGAGCGCTGCGGCGAGACCCTTGCCTGAGGCATCGCCAACCAGCAACGCGAGGCGATCTTCTGAGAGAGGCATGAAATCGTAGCAATCGCCGCCGAGGGCATGGAGTTGGCGGCAACGTGCGCTCGAGTCCACAGAGCCCCTGTTCCTGCCGAAGCCCTGCATAAACCGCTGCTGGACATTGCAGGCAAGCGCCCAATCCTGACTAACGTCAACCACCACATCGCCGGTCGTCATTTTCCAACCTCCACATATAAGTCGATCCTGAGGGGGCAAAATGGACAGGCCGGCCCTGATTTGCGGGAAAAAAATCCTGCGCGGGCAAAACAAGACCGCCTGCCCGGTGATTAACACAGATCATTGAATCAGGCGCGCGCGTATTTGTTGAACCAGTCGATGGTGCGCTGCCAGGCTAAATCGGCTGCGGCTTTGTTGTACCGTTCCGGCGTCGCATCGCAGTTGAAGCCATGCACCGCGCCCGGATAGATATAACCTTCGTGCGGTACGTGCACTGCGCTGAGCGCCTGGTCGTAAGCCGGCCACGTCGCCGCCAGTCGCGTGTCGAGTTCCCCGTGATGTACTAACACCGCTGCCTTAATCTTCTGGATTTCTTCCGTGGCAGGAGGAGCGCCATAGAACGGCACCGCTGCCGCCAGGTCGGGTCCCAGCCGCGCCGCCAGCTTGTTGGCAGTGGAGCCCCCGAAACAGAAGCCGGTGGCGCCGATCTTTCCCGTGCAGTCCTGACGCGTCTTCAACCACATCGCCGCGGCCACCATATCCTCGAACATCTTGTCTTTGTCGACCTTGTTAAACATCTGGCCGCCCCTGTAGTCGTCGCCAGGATAGCCACCCAAAGAGGTGAGCCCGTCGGGCGCAAATGCCATGAAGTTGGCCAGGGCCAATCGTCGCGCGATGTCTTCGATATGAGGGTTCAGGCCGCGATTCTCATGAACCACGAGAATGCCGGGTAATTTCGTCACCGTCTCAGAGCGTGTGTCGGCGCTGATAGGTCGCACGAAATATCCCTTGATACTTCCGGTGCCCTGCGGAGAGGGCACGGTCTCATAGGTGGCCTTGATCCGGTCGTCGGTGCGCGAGACCTGCTGGCCCAGGGCGTAGTTCGGCATCAAGGCGTCGACCATAGTCGCCGCCGCCAGACCGCCTACCGCCAGTCGCTGCAAGCCTTCCATAAAGGAGCGGCGACTGATCTCGCCATGAATGAATTCGTTATAGAGCTGTATGGCTTCACTCGGCAGTTTGGGTTTTATGGGTTCCATCGCTTGACTCCCGTCGGGATAGTACCATCTGTCCGGCCCACGGCCTACCGGCGGCGTGTTCAGAAACGGACACGCCTTTCTATTTCCAAACATCCCTGCGCAGTGTATTCCCCTCTCAAGTCTTTTGAAATCCTGGCAAATTGACGCCGGCAAGATGGCAAGGTAGTTGCTGGATCACAGTCTCGCGGCAGAGGAAATATGAAGAATCGAATAGAGCTGCAATGTCCAGACTTTGAGTGGGTGGCCCAGGTCTCGCTTTTGAGACCTGGGTTTCTTCGGCAGGCAGTGTCTCTCGGTCTCTTGCTAGTGGTCGCGTGCACCTCGGGCTTTGCCCAGATGACTGGTGCGGGAGAGACTTCGCTCACAGACGCAACCGCCCTCGCTGTGAGTGGAGGTAAAGCCGAGCCTGTCGAATACCTCGGCCGGAAGGCGATCCGTCTCACGACGGAAAAGGAGAACGACATCTTCGCCTTCGTCAACGGAACGGCCATTCAGGATGGCGCCATCGATGTCGACATCGCGGTTAAAATCACCACTCCCCCAGGCGTCCGCATGCCCGGCTTTGCCGGCATAGCCTTTCGCGCGCGGCCAGATGGTTCGCACTACGACATGTTCTATCTTCGTCCACGCAATTCGCTCTCGGACGACCAGGCTATGCGCAACCATTCCGTGCAGTACGTAGCGAAGCCCGGATTCGATTGGTATCCCCTGCGCCGCCAATGGCCGTCCGTCTATGAATCGTGGGCAGATCTTCAACCGGAAAAATGGGCGCACGTGAAAATCGACGTGCACGGACGTTCCGCTCGCTTATTCATCAATGGATCCGATCATGCCAGCCTGGTGATCAACGGGCTCAAGGGAGAAGATCTTCAGGGCGGCATTGCGCTCTGGGGCTACCCAGGGGAAGAGTCGTATTTTTCCAATCTTCGTGTCACCCCTGAGAAGCCGGAACCCATTCACAACGGCGGCGACGCTGCCGGAACATGGACCGTGACCTTTGCCAGCGACTACGGCAGGTTCACGGGCACGATGGATCTCCACCGCGAAGCTACCGCCATAAGCGGATCATGGTCGGGAGCTTTCGGTAACAACCGCGCGATCACCGGAACATGGCGCGATGGATACGTACAGCTGACCTTTTCCGGCCAATGGGAGGACGACAATCCCGGTCCTGTCACCGCTACGATGGCCGGTTGGATCGATGGCGACAGAGGTACCGGCCGTATGAAGGCAGAAGGCCGTGCTGACGGCCTTTGGGGTGCTGAACGCAAGAAGTAATGAGCAAGGTCAGAGCAGGGCATCGAATCATCGAACCTTCGGTCCCTCGCTGGTGAGCGGAATCACTTCGTACTTGGTCCCATCGCAGTTCATGCGGACAGATTCCGCGTGAGTTTCATGGTAAGTGGCGTCTTGATACGCCGGCGCGGGCCTGTCTTTGGCCGACGCCGCGGCAGAGGTTATTTCAGATCCGGCTCCTGTGGGATAGCTGCTCCGTCGGACCTGGGATCGCCCGCAGCAAAGTTCACTTTGCGGCTGCTGTCACGGACAACGGCCGCGCCCTGGCCAACAGAGAAGGATAAAGGCTCAAGCAGCTTGATCTGGTGGCCGCGTTGTGTGAGACCGGCGCGAACGTCGGCAGGCACAGTCTCCTCCATCTGAACGTCGCAGCCCTCGAAGGTGTCTTTGCTGAAACGCGGCTGTTCCAGCGCTGCCTGAACATTCATGCCGTAATCGACAATGTTGGCAACGAACTGGGCGTGGGCCTGCGCCTGGTTCCAGCCACCCATGATGCCAAAGCCGATATGGATATCGCCCTTCTCCATGAAGGCCGGGATGATGGTGTGGAGAGGGCGCTTGTGTCCGGCAAGTGAATTCGGCAGGCCGGGAGTGAGCTGGAAACCGGCGCCTCGATTATGGAAGGAAAAGCCAAGTCCCGGGGCGACAAAGCCGGTGCCGTAACCGGCGTAGTTGCTCTGAATGAGCGAGACAATGTTCCCGTCCTTGTCGATGGTGGAGAGATAAATCGTGGAGTTACCGTGCTTGTTGAGCTCCGCCGAGATATTCGACGGAACGACCTGGCACTCGGCCTTATCCATCTCGATGAGCTTGGCACGCTGCCCGGCGAGGTCCTTGGAGATGAGTTCCTTGACGGGGACGGGAGTAAAGCGCGGATCACCGTCGTACTTATACATGTCGGCATAGGCGAGCTTCTTGGCCTCGATCATCACCTGCAACGCATCCACCGAATTGTGGCCGTACTGGGCCATGGGAAATTGCTCCAGGATGTTGAGCATGGAAAGCGCGGCGATGCCCTGGCCATTGGGCGGAAGCTCGTAGACGGTCCAGCCGCGGTAGGTGGTCGAGACAGGCTCGACCCACTCGGGCTGGAAGTCGCGAAAGTCTTCCAGGGTATGCGTGCCGCCGTGGGCGTTGAGGAACTTAACCATAGTCTCGGTCATGGGGCCGTTGTAATAGGCGTCGCGGCCCTTGGCGGCGATTTGCCGAAGCGAGTTCGCCAGCGCAGGATTCGTGAACAGATCCCCCGGTTGCGGAGCGGCCGGCCAGATGTCGTAAGTTTCTTTCCAGCCAGGTTGGTCCATGAGCCTTTTGGAGATCCAGTAGCGCGCATTGCGTTCGGCAAGCGGAAATCCATTCTGCGCGTAGTAAATGGCAGGAGCGAGCAGCTGGCTGAACGGCAAAGTGCCGAAGCGTGTACGCATGGCATCCCATCCGGCGACCGCGCCTGGCACGTCGATGCTTTCGACGCCGATCGGGTTAATTTCCGTAACGCCTTTGGCCTTGAGGTAGTCGATGGTGAGTGCCTTGGGAGTCCAGCCGCTTGAGTTCAGGCCATAGACTTTCCCCGTTTTGGCCTCGTAGTAGACCATGAAGAGATCGCCACCGATGCCATTGACGTAGGGCTGAACGACGCCCATGACCGCATTGGCCGCGATCGCAGCGTCAATGGCGTTGCCGCCCTGTTCGAGGATGTGCGCACCCGCCTGGGACGCCAGAAACTGAGGGGTTGAGACAATGCCGAACTTCGAAACCACCATGGAGCGGCCTTGTCCGGGAACCGAGGAGAACTGCTGGGCCGGCATAATTACGGATTGAAGAAGCAATGCGGCCAGGCATGCGAAACGCTTCATATCACCTCTCGATCGAAATCCAGACAAAAGGTATCATGTCACCGGACTACCTCCGAAATTATGCCGCGCCGACACACCAAAAGGCCTACGCCGCAGTTGACCTTCTCACCGTAGCAGCCCGCTCTGCTTGCCTATCATGCGATCGAGCGTGCGCTTGGGCAGGGCTCTCGGGAGTGTCCAGTTTTTCAGCCTTTCCGGCACGACCGCATAGCGCACACGCGGCTTCCGCACTGTCAATGCCTTGTATACCGTTTCCCCGATACGCGATGCGGGCAAACCCTTCTTACCCTCGTTCAAGAAGTATTCGACGAAGCCTGTCAGGATCTGCCCATAATCCGTAGCCATGTAGGGTGAGAGGTCCATTTGCTGAGCCTTGTCGAAAATGGGAGTTTTCACTGTGCCCGGCCCTACAATAATGACGTCGATTCCATAGAGCAATAACTCGCGGCGCAGACTCTCCGACATTCCCTCAAGGGCAAATTTTGAAGCGACATACGACCCGAGGAACGGGAAAGCAAGCTTGCCGGCGACGGAGCTGATTTGAACGATCCTTCCCGGCTTGCCCACGCGCGCACGGTCGGCCCCCAGGAGCGGCGCAAATGCCTGGGTAACTCTGAATGGTCCGAGCAGATTGGTTTCCAGGGTTTGCCGGAACTCTTCAATGGGTTGATGCAGCAACGGGCCACCTCCGGCAATGCCGGCATTGTTGACCAGGCCGAACAGGGTATTTTCCTCGAGCCTTTCCGCTACCAGGGCAGCCGCGGCTTTCACTGCTTCGCCGTCCGTCACATCCATCAGCAACGGGGTGAACGTTTTCCCCAACTCGCGCTGCAATCTTTCCCCATCCGCCTGTTTGCGCACGCTGCCAAACACCTCAATGCCCCGCTTGCCCAACGCGGCGGCAATGGCGTAGCCAATACCTGTCGATGCCCCGGTGACGACCACGCTCTTTCGCTCAGCCATTCCTGTACTCCTCGCTCTGCAAGATATACAGTGTACATCTTGGTCAATATGGACAGTGTACACCTTCCCACGACCGGTGTGCATCGGGTACCTTGGAGACATGGTATTCCCAGCCAAGACCGACCGGGCCCGCATCCTCTCCGCTGCCATGGAGCAGCTTGCGCGCGACGGCATGGAGAAGCTATCCCTGCGATCGCTGGCCGCCTCGCTGGATCTTGCGCCGAACGCCTTGTATCGCTACTTTGCCAGCCGCTCGCAACTCGAAGCTGCGATCACGGCCGAGATTACCGGGCATGTCCATAAGAGTCTGCGCAAAGCAGCGGGACGCAAGGCGCCGGAGCAAGCGATTCGCGCGCTGGTCCGCGCCTACATTCGTTTTGCGCACGAGCAGAAGCACTTTTACGATGTGTTTCTAAGGCCTTGCGCCGAGACTGCCGAAGGAGACGCCGCCCATACCGCTTTGTGGAACTTTGTGCTGGAGCAGGTCGGACGAATTTCCGGACCGAAGAAGGCGCCGGAAGCGGCCATTGCGCTGTGGGCGCTTCTGCACGGATTTGTAGGGCTGGCAAACGCCAGCGTGTTCGACCGCGGTAAACCGCGCAGCGGCTTTGATTGGGGCTTGCAAGCGTGGTTCCGGGCTGCGCGGGGCTAGGTGGAGGGAACCGCGGTTTCTGTTCCCCTGACCTCTACTACGGGCCATAACTCCTCTCCCCTTTGTCATCTTGACCCGAAGCGAAGCGCAGTGGAGAGTTCTGCGGTTACTCGCGCCCTGGCCTCTGCTCCGGTCCATAACGACCCTCCCCTTTGTCATCTCGACCGAAGCGAAGCGTAGTGGAGAGATCTGCGGTTACTCGTGCCCTGACCTCTGCTCCGGTCCATAAACGGCACCTCGCATTTTTCGAAGAGGATTCGCTGCTGTGGGCCGGTCAAACCGCAGATCTCTCCACTACGCTTCGCTTCGGTCGAGATGACAAAGGGGAGGGTCGTTATGGACCGGAGCAAAGGTCAGGGCACGAGTAAGTACACAAGCTTTGTTGAGAGAAGGCCCGAATGCTCATTCTGCTATTGTTAGCTGGCGATCTAAACAAGCTGTGGTTCAGAGGTATGCACATGAGATTCCTTTGCCTAATCTTTCTGCTTTCCGCCGGCCTGGTGAGGGCGCAGGAGCCCGCAGCAACCACTGCAGCCGAAGCGCCCAATCGAGACACAAGCTACATCGACGACAACGGTACGGCCCATGTCACACGTGTCGTTCCCGTTCCCGAGTACATTAGCCCAGAAGCACGAAAGTCCCTTGCCCGCCGCGTTCCCGACGCAACGCGTCCCGCGTCGATCGAGGAGCGCCGTGCACGGATCCTTGAATCTTCGGCGCATGCCGCTGCCGCCTGGAGCCGGATATGTCCCACGCACACGACCGACAGCGAGATTGGCGGGATCAAGGTCCACATCGTCATGCCGGCCGAACCCTCCCCAGCAAACGCGAACAAGGTGCTGATCAATCTGCATGGAGGTGGCTTTACCGTCGATTCCGGTTCACTGGCCGAATCCATTCCAGTTGCCTGCTACAGCCAGATCAAAGTTGTCTCGGTGCTTTACAGGTTGGCGCCGGAGCATCCGTTCCCTGCTGCAGTTGAGGACGCGGTCGCTGTCTACAAAGAACTTCTGAAGACCTACAAACCCATCCACATTGGGATCTTCGGCACCTCTGCAGGGGCGATGCTCACGGCAGAGGTAGCGGTCAAGCTGAAGGAGCTCGGTCTCCCGCTGCCTGGCGCCCTGGGCATCTTCAGCGGCATGGGAGACTTCGCCCGTCACACCGACTCAGAAGCCCTTTACTCTGGCGGCGGTTTGTCGGGACATCTCGATCCCCCGGGGCCGGGACCAGACAGGCCGGAATACGTGGGATCGACGGACCCGAAAAATCCTGAGCTTTCGCCAATTTACGCCGACCTGCATGGATTGCCTCCCACGCTGTTCATCGCCGGCGGGCGCGATTACCTGCTCAGCGGCACAACCAATCTGCACCGAGTCTTTCTGCATGCCGGAGTCGACGCGCGCCTCGTCGTCTTCGACGGCTTACCGCACGCCTTCTGGTATGACGCGACGCTTCCCGAGTCCGTCGAAGCTACGCATATGATGGCTGGCTTCCTGATGACACAGGTGAGCAAGTAGAGGTGCCAGCTCAGTCCGCGAATTCCCCTACCGTTCATTGACTGAGATTCACTCAAACTGTACAGTTCAGAAGAGCGAAATGGAGAGTTTATGGCTGCGCCGACCACCGACAAGACCGGCACTTTAGTAGTTTCAGCGCTGCATGCGCGAGCTAATTTCGGCGCGCTCCTGGACCGCGTCTCTGATGGGCGTCACTCGCTTGTCATCGAGAAGCGCGGCACGCCCAAGGCCGTGCTGCTGAGCATTCGCGACTACGTCAGGCTGGCCGCGCCAGAACCGGAAGTGCTGCGCATCATCGGTGAGGAATCGGAGCGCAACGGGACCAACGCCCTTAGTTCCCGGCAGATTGACCAAGTAATCAAGAAGACCAGGGCGCAAAAGAAGCAGCGCTGATGCTTCGGCTCCGCCTTGTCATCGACACCAATGTGTTGATTTCCGCCGCTCTCAAACCAGAAGGCCTTCAACGCACCACTTTGCTGCTTGCTATCACTAAGCCCGCCCGCCTTTACGTGACGCTCCCAATCTTGGACGACTATGCGGACGTGCTGTCCCGCCCCGAGTTGCGTATCCGGAAAGGGATACGCCTGCGGTTGCTACGACTCATCAAGAACAGCGGCCACGTCGTCGTACCCTCACGCCGCCTGGACGTGTGCAGTGACTCGGATGACAATATCTTTCTTGAATGCGCGGACAAAGCCGGTGCCGATTACCTTGTTACAGGCAATAGCAAGCATTTTCCTAAGTTCTGGAAGAAGACCAAGATCATTCCGGCCCGTGAATTCGTCAGTCTTGCGGCGCCTCATTTGATCCCCTAAGAAAGCTGCCATGGCGCCAATCATTGGACGCAACGGCCTCCTTGCCATTCAACGCAACCGGCTTGAACCTGAGCTTCGGCCGCTTGGCTTTTATTCATGCATCGCTTCATCTTGTCATCTTCGGAAGGTCAGGATCCGGCTGGCGCGAATTCTCCATAGCGCATAGGAAAGCAATAACCACGAGATCCCTGCAGCAGAAACTGTGACCGCCGCGTTATGGGTGTTAAGCCCTTTCCACATCACGAAGGCGAAACCCAACAGTCCTATGCAGCCCATCGAAGCTCCTGCCGCATCGAGGCTGGCAGCTACTCGGCCGCGATTCGTTCCATCGGAATGAACCTGCGCCTTGCGTCGTTTCTCGTGGCTTTCGATCAAGCTCGCGCCCGCTGGGAATATTGCAGGGAAAGCGAGAAAGAGGCCTCCGACGCCAGGCCCGAAACGCTTTGCCATCAAACCGGCCACAACGGTACACAAGCCACCGAAGAGGAATCTCACCGCGTATTCATGCGGCCTTGTCTCCTTCAGGGCTGACAGATCGACCTCTATCCTTTTCACAATTACCCCACGACCAGAAACCATAAGCCAAATGACACGGCGAACCAGATGGGCATGAGGGCAACAGCTGCGGTAAGAGCACTCGGACGATAACGCTTCAAAACCCAGCTGACATTCAAGGCGTAGACGAAGAAAGCAATCGCGCCCAGCATCATCGACCGGCCTTCGATCGAGGCATACGACTTGCCACTCTGCTCGATCGTGAGTGCCACGGTGGCAAGTGCAATCGAGGGGGCGGCTCCGAAGAGCCCGGCGAAACTCTTTGGGCGTAGAACGTCACCCAGTGCAGAAAACAGGCTTACGACCACTCCCCCGACCAGAAACCGGATGATATTGTCCATGGGGGTTAAGCCGCTTTCTGAGCTTCCTTAATCAATCGGAGAGCAATGTCGTGTCCCCTGCAACCCAGCAATTTGTACTTTTTCCCTTCGAGCCCGTGGTAGTTCACAAAGAAGTCCTGGACCTCGTCCAACCACTTGGACGGAAGGTCCTTCAGCTTCCGAATATTGGCGTACATATGGTTGACCTCTGCAACAGCCACCAGCCTGTCGTTGCGGATCTTCTTCTTGCCGTCGAGCTGCTCGCCTTCAATCACGCCAATCAGCCTGGCCATGACTGCGCACCCTGGATAAGCTGGTTCGTCCATCAACAGAAGCACATCAATCGGGTCTCCATCCGGCGCGATTGTCTGTGGCAGGAAACCAAAGTCGTAGGGAAATACCATGCCGGCAGGAAGAACCTTCTTCAGGCGATATGCCTTGATCGGGGTCATACGCAAACTTATTGCGGCTCCCTGCAGGAGTTTCGATGATGACCTGGACGAACCCTCTCTTCTTGCAACTGGCTTCAGCTTCGTAGGATCTGCTAGCGATTTCATTGGAAGGAGTCCTTTGCAGGCGCAGCACTCAAGCGCGCGAGAGATGATCTGCACGCTTCTGGAGCGAGGTCAAACAACTTCTAACGGATGCGTGGCTCCCCGTTACGCGTTGCATGCAGGGAAAGAGTATTTTCAGGGTGAAATGCGTCGACATGATACCTATTGCAGCAATTTCAGCTGACCGCAAGTATGCGTCCTGGAGCGCGGGGCGTGATGGGATCTGCCGAGCAATCGTCCCCCCGCTATTCGTGGCATGGGCGCTACGAGAAAGAATAGCACCGCAAACGGCATCGGCTCTCTTTACGGAGAGCCGCACCGGGGTCGTCGCTGGCAGCGCGAAGCAGGAAATCCGGGTACGCGAGGATTCAGTTAAGCGGAGGTTAGGCGGAGAAAAGGGCTGACCCCGCTTTGGGGTCAGCTCTAGCTTGACTTGTAGTCTGACTAGCGGTCCCGGTCGTCGTGATCCCGGTCGCCCATCATATGACGAACACCGGCATCGTAGCCGCGCTCGAAGCCCTCGCGATAGTCATGGCGAAGCTCATGGGGCACATTCGGGTGGCGATATTCATCGCGGTTATTTACATTCGGCGCACGATGGTTCTCGTAATCCTTGCGAGCCCCTTCGATGCCATCATGAAAACCACGCCTTTGAGCGTCGGTGAACTCCGACGGAACGTTATCCCATCCGCCGTGCTCACCATATCCCGGTGGCGGGGCTTGTTGCGCATATTGCGCTTTCATTACAGTCGGCGAACTCAACAAGAGAAGTACACTGCTCGATGTCACCAAACGACGGAAAGTGCCCATGTAAACCACCCTTTCTTGCACTTACTACCCAGGTACTATAGATGCCTAGGCAGTTCCGGGTGTTGTCAAAGGTCGTACGGCAGGATAGTACTTTAGTTGCAAATGCCTGGTTATGGGACAGTTATAACCGCGTGTAACGGTACGAGAGAACCTGGCCTAAACCCAACATTGTTGTCAC
>CAVXRU010000011.1:0-736676 GCA_963763905.1 uncultured Acidobacteriaceae bacterium
GGAGAAAAGCCCTGCTGATTACCGCCCCACACAATATGCAGCTACCAACCGCCGAAAGCAGCAGAGTCAGCCATGAACTTTGATGTACTGATTCTCGGTGTAGGTCCTGCCGGCTCGGTGCTGGCCCACCGTCTGGCCAGTAAGGGCTTTCAGGTTGCCGTAGTGGAGCGCCAAGCCTTTCCCAGATATATGATTGGTGAAACACTTACCCCCGCTGTCGAATCCTTGCTTAAGAAGGCCCAAGTCCTGGGCAATGCTAGTTGCTGGACTTCCCGCACACGACGGGGAACCTATCGGCCTGGGGATCAAGGATCTCACTACAGCGCCCATTCTACGGAAAACAATTTCTGTGGATTTCAGGTGGAGCGCGCGGTACTCGACAGCATCCTCCTGCTAGCGCGAAACGTGCGGGCGCGGCGTTGCTCCAACCCGTTGGCCCACAGAGGCTCATCCGGAGCCCGAGGGATGGTGTGTTAAAGTCGGTTTCAATCTGGGGCATCGGCGTCATCATGACGAGATTTCTGTGTGACTCCACCGGCCGCTCAAGGTTTCTCGCCCGCCGTCTCCGCCTGGGAGTACGAAATGATGGCAGGTTGTTGGGATTAATAGCTTACTGGCAGCAAGGCTCTGGTGTTGTCATGCCTGACCAGCGTAATACTTTGGTGGAGTCGATTCCAGGCGGCTGGTTCTACACCGCAGGCTTGGCAGATAACAGACGAGTCACGGGATGGATGACTGATCGCGATTTATTGCCTGAACACCTTCACGCCTGCGGCAAGCAACTCTATTGCGACGCCTTGGCCCAAACGCAGTACATTCGTGAGCGGCTGCAGGGAGCCGCTTGGAATGGTACCGTCCGGATCTTTGCCGCCAACCCCACGATTGTAGGGCGCGTCGCTGGTCCCAATTGGTTGCTCATTGGAGATTCGGCGTCAACCCTCGACCCTCTTTCGTCGCAAGGGATACAAAAGGCGATCACATCAGCGCTTGCAGCAAATGTGGTTGTTCAGACCATTCTTAGCCGGCCGGACCATACCGAGCAGGCAATCGAGTTCTATCAGGAACGTGAAGAAACAACATACCGATTGCATATCGATTCATTAGCAGCGCTCTACCGCCGCGAAACCCGCTGGATCGACCAACCATTTTGGAAGCGGCGGACGAGCGTTTGGCGCCAGCCAGATTCTGAAACCAGCCATGCTGACGACGGGATTTCACCGCTCACGACCACTTTGAACCTGGACGATTGCACGCGCTTTCGAGTGAGTGCCAACACCCGTCTGCTCCTGCGCCCCGTATTGGAAGATGACCGTATCGAGCTTCAGGAAGTAGCCGTGACTGCCAAGGAGCCTCGGGGGATACGATACTGCGGGCAAGTATGCGTTCCTACCTTGCTCTCATTGGTGAAAGACGGACCGAATTTTCTGATGATTCACGAACGCTACGAAAAGCAAGTCGGAAGCGTCTCTATAAACAGATTACGCGCCGTCGCCGCCCGCCTCCTTAACGCGGGAATTCTCAGTGTCATCTGAATCAAACCTGCTAGTTCTGCCTCTCATGCTATGGAACTCCAAACCCCTGCTCACCTCGGCCCCTCATCTCTTTCTTATCCGCTAGACGGGAAGGGAGCCGGGCTAGAGGGAACTCCAGGTCTATGCCATTTATCTTTCGAAGGTTTTCGAAGCCACGGGACGTGCTCATTGGGAGCTTGAATCCCAAGGAACTGCCCGCCGGCCGCGAGTGACTGGCCAAGTTGTTGGTGCTAACTTGGAAGGCACGCGAGGCGCGGCGGTATTGGCTTTGTGGCAAGATTTCGGCGCCCAGTCGTCAGTAGTACACTTTGAGCGCGAATTGGATTTCACGCTGGTCATTCTGACCGTCGCGTACCGAAGTAATTTTTCCGAAGTTAGTCGTGTTGAGGAAATTAAGTGCCCCCGGGGCGGCTACTACGCCGTTACCCGAAAACCCAGGGAGTGAAAAGTTGGGATGATTGGTCAAGTTAAAGAATTCCGAGCGGAACTCTACCCGGACTCGCTCCGTCACTACAAACTGCTTGAACAACGAGAAGTCGAAACGATGGAATCCCGGTCCGCGGAAATTGCTCGGCGACCCGCCTAGCGGACTGTAATCTGATTGACCAATGGTAGTGGCTATCGGGGGGTTGGTGAACGCCTCCGGATTGAGCCACTGATTGACATTGTGAGGACCTTGATAAATATACTGACCAGGCACTTTGTCCGCAAAGCAGCCAAAGCCTGAAGTCGTGGTGATAGGACAGGGGACTGTTCCGGGTTGTCCGTCCTGGAGCGTCAGAATCCCGTTGGTATCCCAACCTCCGAGAATGGCGTTCATTACCTTACCCTCGTTGCTCAGGAAGCGTCTGTTACGGCCAACGGGCAACTCGTAGGTCCCACTCACGTGAAGCACCTTCTGGGTGTCGAACTCGCATCGCCCGAAGTCGCCATGCTTGCCGAAGCCAGGCAGAAACGGTGCACGATATCCTGTCAACGAGGTCTGATTTAGAACGTCCACGGCGTCGGTCATACAGCTGGACCACGTGAGATTACCCAGGACATAGAGCCCTTGATTAAACCGGTGCTCATAATTTGTTTGCAGCCCATTGTAGTGGCTGTTGGTCCCAAAACTGGTGTAGGTTATTCCCGAAAAGTCGGGATACGGCGAGTAGGCTAATGAATTCAATCCAGGAGGCAAAATCTCTCTCGGTGTGTTCGGGTTGGTGTAGCTCCCGAGGTGATGCACTGTGTTTCCTACATAGCCGACCTGGAGGGTGTCATTGGTCGCGAGTTGGTATTGCACCGTCAGGTTATAACCCTGGGTAATAGGGGTCTTCAAGTGGTAGTCCTCACCGAGGAATCCTACGCCGCCGGGTTCGACTTGCGCTGAATTCAACGAGATCGCGGTGAGGCCCGTGGTGAGGGTACCAATCGCCCCATTGGAGAAGGTGATCGGCGCATTCGGCGTCATATAAGGATAATTCAGGTTGAATTGGAACGGGAAGTCAACGTAGGTCTCCACCACTGAATTCTCGAAGCCCCCGTAGAAGAATCCATATCCGCCACGAGCCACTAACTTCGGCGTAACCTGGTACGCGAATCCGAGTCGAGGCGCAAAATTGCCTTTTTGCGATACACCAAGCCCTGGTTGACTCGAGCATGCTATGTTTATGTTGTCCAGGGCTGCCGCCGCGCGAAAATCTGGAGAGAGGGGTGTGCTGCAACCCGCCTGCGCTATCAGAAACTCAGATGCGCCGTTCGCTCCCCCGCCCGGCAGAAAATTGGACTGTGCCCCATACTTTGCAATCAACTGTCCAAAATATTCGTATCGCACACCCAGGTTCAAAGTGAGCTTTGGGGTGACCTTAACATCATCTTCGAAATAACCCGCGAGGTAGTTATGTTTCATGGAGGTGTTTGCGACATTAGAATCATTTATGCTGTCGGCACCTCCAACATAGTCGGCCGCACCGGCTACGGTTCCGGGGATCGGCGTAAGCAGCATCTGGGCCAATCCTGTGTTGCCTCCCGTGGTTGTGGGCACTTCGGTGTAGAGGCCGCTGAAGGACCAGCTTCCCCTGCCATTCGGAGGCTGAAGAATCGCGAATCCCAGCCGTTGCCACTGGAATCCTACCTTGAAGGTTTCGCGTCCCATCGTTCTGGTTAGGTTGTCTGAAATTTGGGTGTTGGTGCTTAGTTCGATCGAGGGCAAATATCCACTGCTGCCAAGGTTCCCAAGTCCTGTGGGGAAGATACCGCCCAGGCCGCCGTTCGACTCTCCTTCGGGCACTCCCGGTATGCCGTACTTAGCGGGGATGCCAGGAGTATTGGCATTGGGTTGCAGCCGCGTCACACTGAGCCGGTTGTAGCCCAGGCGAACCTCATTCACTAAGTTCGGTGAAAACACGTGCGTCTCGCCCAGTGCCGCACTGTAGGTCGTCGCTTGTTGGTTCCCGCTGGAAAATGATCCTCCGTCCGCTATCCCGCCGAACGGACCGGGAATGAATTGTGGGTTGTCCACGTAACTGAAGCGCCCGAAAATATTATCTTTGTTGCCGAACGCTTGGTCGACGCGAGCATCCATCTGGTCGACGGTATTCGTCGAAATCGGATTCGATCCGTAGTTATTGAAGAGTCCCGTGTTGTTTGCGGCAGGATAGAGTTTTGCCAGGGCGATTGAATTGGCTTCCAGCCGGTTCGCAGGCAATATATTGCCGGCAAATATCTCGCGCGCAAAACCTATGTTCGATCCGGTCGACGTACCCGAAGGGCAGGGAGCAGTGATTCCTGTTACCGGATCCTGCACCCCGCAGGAGATAGCGCGCGTCGTCGAAGGGTCGAAGATCTGGCCCAGCGCAAAGCTCCGGCCCAGTATGTCCGTCACCGTGCCTCCCTGGCCCAGCAACTCGGAAAAGTTTGTGAACCCACTGCTAACCTCGGTTGCGGTAGGAACAGTGCTGGTATAGGGGATCGCCTGGTTGGCACGCGTGCCTTCGTAATCTACGAAGAAGAAAGTCTTGTTGTGAATAATCGGGCCTCCCAGCGTGGCCCCGAACTGGTTCTGCTGAAACCTGCCTTTCGCCAGCCCATTCGCATTTTCGAAATAATTGGCGGCGTCCAGGGCATCGTTCCGAAAGAACTCCCATGCCGCCCCATGAAATTGATTCGTACCCGACTTGATCGTGGCATTCAAAACGGCGCCGGCCGAACGGCCTGTATCCGCGCTGTAATCGTTCGTTCCGACTTTGAATTCCTGAATCGCATCCACCGGGGGCTTAATGGCATAATTCGTCCCGTTGAGAAAATCCACCAGGTTGGAATTGTTGTCAATTCCGTCGAGCAAGTAGTTGTTTTGCGCTGGACGCAGTCCGTTCGCCGAGAAAGCTCCGCTGCTGCCCAAGCCCCGCGTATCTTGCTGGCCCTGGTTAACACCTGCTGCGAGTTGGGCCAGAAAGGTGTAATTGCGCCCATTCAATGGCAGGTCGTTGATCGCCTGCTGCCCAATCACCTGCCCCACCGAGGCGTCCTGTGTTTGCAGCGCAGGCGGCGCAGCGTCTACCGTCACCGTCTCGCTGGTCTTTCCCAACGTCATCAAGAGGTCGACTTGCACCTTTTGTTGCACGTCTACGGTGACATTGTTCTGTTGTATCTTTTCAAAGCCAGTCATTTCCGCAGACACCGAGTAACGCCCGATCCTTACCGGTGAGAAGGTATACTCTCCAGCCGATTTGCTCGTGGTCGAAATCGATTGTCCAGTGTCCTGATTAGTGAGGGTCACATTGACGCCGGGTATCACCGAACCACTGGTGTCCCGCACCGTTCCGGATATCGAACCCGTATCCACCTGACCGAGGGCCATCGCGGGCAAAAACAGACTGAACGTGAGGAGGGTAAGAAGACGAGCAATTTTACAGTGGATCGAACCGAGTGACATCGTGACCATGTTGCTTCCTTTCGCTATGCTAGGACCCTAACCCGTTCGCCAGAAAGCTTCCGCTCGCTCCAGGAACGCAAGCGCGAGACAAAGATGGAGATGAAGAACCCCGGTTGGATCGCTGGGCCGCTTACTAGGAAAAGCTAATCTGCGATAACACAGCGCTTACAGCATTGCTGGGCCTGAGAAGCTTCTTCGCGGTCATGGAGCTCTCCTGAAACCCTGGATGGATCGTTGTGTAATACATTGAACTGTGTGTCCCGCGCTTGATGCGCGAGGGTCTGTGCGGGGCCTTACGGATGTCGCCGTGTGGTTACGAAACGGAACGTTTGTTAGGCGTAAGTATTGGGCCACCCGATACGAAAGTCAAGCGATTTTCATTTCCTGTTCAAAGTAAGGAAGCGAAACCACGATAAGGTCGGCGAGCCGGAGGTGCAAACAGGCTAAAATATAGCAATGACAGGCGTTGCCGAGAACCTCCTCATCCGCCCGGTCTACTTCCCGGAGGTCTTCGAATCGTTCTCAATCGTTGGATTGGCGTTTACGGAGCCTTACGATATACTTCCGCAGCGCCCCGGTTTGATAACTGGTTAGACCGCGGAGGAACGGAGTCCCTCAGGAATGTCAGAATCTTCTCATAGAACCGTGGGAGTTGAGCGCCACAACGAGCCACGTTATACGTGGCAGGAAATTTTTCAGCAGCCCCTTCTCTGGCCTACCACATTAACCCGGGTGCGCGCCAATGGCGAGCGGCTGAATCTCTCCGGACGGCTGCAGGGGAGCCGGGTGCTCCTCACCGGCGCCGGCAGTTCCGCCTATGCGGCGGCCAGCGTAGCGGTGGCGTGGCCAGGCGCCGTTGCCGTGCCTACCACCGATCTGCTGATCGATGCGCAACGCTATCTGCGCGATGTGGGCGCAGTCATTTCTCTCGCCCGCTCTGGCAATAGCCCGGAGAGCGCCGCAGTGGTCGAACGGGTGCGCGCATTATGTCCGGAAATTTTCCAGCTGGCGATCACCTGCAACGATGACAACCTTCTGGCGCAATCGGGGCTGGATGGTTTAATCGTGCTCGATCCGCGCACCAACGACCGCAGCCTGGTGATGACCGGCTCCTTTTCGAACCTGGTACTGGCGGGTCTCGCCCTGGCTCAACCTGACGCCGTGGCTCCCCACGCCGGTCTGGCAAGTGATCGGGCGAGTACCCTTCTGCCGGCCATCGATCAACAATGCAGGCGGATCGCCGCTCGCGCCGGCGAACGCATCGTTGTGCTCTCTTCGTCGCCCTTGCTGGGTTGGGGCCGGGAAGCCGGACTCAAGATCCTGGAGATGACTGCGGGACGCTTTCCCGTCGTCACTGAAACCTATCTCGGTCTTCGCCACGGTCCGATGTCGTTCCTGCGCCCCGATACCCTGGTGCTGTGTCTGCTCTCGAGCGATCCCGTGCGCCGGCTTTATGAAGTCGACCTGATCGAGGAGCTTCGATCCAAGAGGCTCGGCTATGCGGTCGCGATCACCGGCCCGGACGAGCAGGGCAGCTTTTTTAATGAGGTTATCCCCGCCGTGCTACCCCAGGCGCCGGATGAGTTCCGCACGCCTTTTGAGATCCTGATTCCCCAGCTGCTGGGCTATCACTTAAGCCTTCGCCAGGGACTGAATCCGGATAATCCCAGCCCCGATGGAGTGATCACCCGCGTGGTTCAAGGGGTAAAGATCCATTCCGCGCCGTCCCTGGAAGGCCCGGGCGTCTGCACCTCCTAGGGCCGATTCTTCCTTGCTGAGTGCGCGATGTGCGGAGTAGCCTTGTGCACCATGATCCGACTCCTGTCTACCTGTTGCGTTGTCTGGGCGCTTGCGGTGACGGGCATGTGCTCTGCCCAATCGACGCCGCCGGGGCCTGAGTATCACCACCATCACGACGATGCGCCGGCCCCAGACGAAAAGCTGGGGCAAGTATCCTTCCCGACTTCATGTGCGAGCCGCTCGCAGGCGGCAATGGAGCGGGGAGTGGCGCTGCTGCACTCCTTCGGCTACACCATCGCGCAGATGCAGTTTGAGGCGATTGCCAAGGACGATCCGGCGTGCGCAATGGCGCATTGGGGCATTGCCATGACGCAATTCCCCGAGCTGTGGCAGCACCCGGACGAGGCGCAATCGAAGCGGGGAGAGGCCGAGATGGCCAAAGCGCGTGCCCTGGCTGCGCCCCCGGCCAAAATCACTCCCCGCGAGCAGGCCTATATCGATGCGCTGAGCGCATTTTTCGATCCTGCGAAGATGTCGTTCCAACAACGCGCGGACGCCTATGAGGCCAAGATGAATGCGCTGCACGCCATGTTCCCGGATGACGTCGAGGGCGCGGCCTTTGACGCTCTTTCCATGCTGGCCTCGGTGCCACCGGGTGATGCGTCGTTGACCCATGAGCATCAGGCGCTGGCAATCCTCGTGCCGCTCTTCGCTTCTCATCCAGACCATCCAGGATTAGCGCACTACATCATTCACACCTGCGACACTCCGGCGCTGGCGCCCGACGGCCTTGCCGCGGCTCGGGAGTATGCGAGGATCGCACCCTCTTCCCCGCACGCGCTCCATATGCCAGGACATATTTTTGCCCGTCTGGGCATGTGGCAGGAAGACATCGATTCGAACCTGGCCTCGGTGAAGGCCTCGGAGAAGGCACAGGCGGCCGGAGAACCGGGCGCAGCCCACCAGATGCATGCGGACGAGTTCTTGATCTATGCCTATCTCCAGGTGGGCGAGGATGAAAAGGCGCGCTTGCTGACTTCAAGGATGGCGGCGATCGGGCAGCAGATGGCGGCGATGCCGGGCATGGACGATATGAAGGACGGCGGTCCATTATTTGCCAACGAACTCAACGCTGTTTATGCAGTGGAGATGCACGACTGGAAGAGCGCCGCCGCCCTGCGGCCGGCAGCCGGCTCTCCGCCTGGCCAGAGCTTCGACACCTACTGGGGACAGGGCATTGCAGCAGGCCATCTGCACGATGCGAAGCTGGCGGCCAGCGCGTTAGCCGGTTTCGATCGCGATGGAGACGCAATGAAAAACTCGCCGTACGCGGCATATTTTGTCAACAGTTTCGGCATCAAGCGCGATGAGCTACTCGGCTGGCAAGCTGTCGCAGACGACCATCCTGAAGCCGCAGTGTCAGCGTTACGCAGGGCTGCCGATCAGCAGGACAAGCTCGGCCAGGATGAGGTGGATATTCCCGCGCGCGAGATGCTCGGAGACCTTCTTCTGCTCGAGCACAAACCGGCGGAGGCGCTGGCAGAGTATCGGGTGGCGCTCAAGTTAAGCCCCAACCGCCTCAATGGCTTGCTGAGCGCGGGAAACGCGGCGGAGCAGACAGGGCTTACCGACCAGGCGCGGGCATTTTACGGCGCTGCGGCGCGTCAGACCAGCTCCGGCGCGAATAGCGCACGGCCTGAACTGGCGCACGCCGTACAGGTCGCAGCGAGTGCGGTTGCGGCGAAGACCGATTAGGCGAGTATCAGGTGGCAGCCTGATCCACGCACCTTGTCCTGAATCTCGGTGCGCAGGCCAGTATCGCTGATGATGATGTCGATCTCAGAAAAAGGCGCGATACGCACCATGCTGCGCTTGGAAAACTTGCTTGCGTCAGCGACCAGGATGATTTCCCGCGCGATGCGCAGCATGGCCCGGTTGACCATGGTTTCATCGAGGTTCGCGCCGCTCACGCCGAAATCGGGATCGCAGCCTGCGCCGCTCAGAAACACTTTATCGGCCGAGAACTGCTCGAACATCTCCTCTGCCGAGCGGCCGACAATCGAGGCCGAGTCGCCGCGGATGGTGCCCCCCACCATAAACGTCTGTACACCCCGCGCATCCAGTAACTCCGCGGCGATGTTTACCCCGTTGGTGATGACCTGCAGTCCCTGCTTGGTTTTGATCTGGCGTGCGATTTCAAGCGTGGTCGTTCCTGAATCGAGAATGATGGTTTCCCCGTCCTGAATGAGGGTGGCCGCCATCGCTCCAATCCGCCGCTTCTGCTCGGAGTGCGTTTTCAGCCGCTCATAGACCGGGGACTCGCGCAGAATCTTTTCCGGAAGCACGGCTCCGCCGTGGGAACGCAAGACTAACCCGCGCTGGTGGAGCTCGTTCAGGTCGTTGCGGATGGTTACTGCCGAGCTGCTGAAGCGGTTGGCCAATTCGTTGACTCGGGCGCGGCCTTCGCTGCGCACAATCTGCAAGATCTGGGTCCGCCGCTCTTCCGCCATCATGCCGTCCAGAGGGCGATGCAGGGCGGACTCGTCCGTCGCGGTGTAGGCCTCTTCCAGCTCGTTTGATAGGGGACGGCCCTTGCGCGCGCTCAATTCACATTCTCTTTCGCTGTCTTGCGGTTCGCCAAACAGTCTAACCCCAGAGCCGGTCTAGATGCGGGCTTGATCACAAAGCTCTTTCCAGCCACGTTTCATAACCTATCTTATTCGAAGGCAAAAGCTGTTAAGTGAAAGAACCGGTTGACAACTCGAAATTAAACGATACGATCATAGCTCATAATAGAGTGCGCGGCTCAATGCGCCTTGTAAAAGCCTTGATCCCGGGCTCAACACCGATGTAGCCCTGTCTACACCGGCGACGAATAACTGCCCAGGCATAAACGCGGAGCGTACAGATGAGCGAGGTACTGCAGGCTGAGCAACCACCAGCAGCGGGCGTAGAAACCATAACCGCCCCGCCTGCCCGTCCGTCCACAGATGTTGCTACCGCGCGCAACCTGGCGGTAGACGCGTATCGCGGACTGGTCATGCTGTTGATGATGGGAGAAGTGCTCTCGTTCTCCAAAGTTTCTGCGTACTTCCACGATAGTGTTTTCTGGAAAGTTCTTGCCTTTAACCAGTCGCACACCGAGTGGTTCGGTTGTTCCCTGCACGACATGATCCAGCCCTCCTTCTCCTTCCTGGTAGGCGTAGCCCTCCCCTATTCCATCAGGAGCCGCCAGCGCAAGGGCACTCCATTTCCCAGAATGCTCGGCCATACCATCTGGCGATCGTTGCTGCTGATCGCGTTGGGCATCTTTCTTCGTTCGCTCCACAGCAGCCAGACAAACTTCACCTTTGAAGACACGCTGACACAAATCGGCCTGGGCTACACCTTTCTCTTCCTGTTGGCCTTCCGGCCAACCCGCGATCAATGGATTGCGTTTGGCGCTCTCCTTTTTGGATACTGGCTGGCCTGGGCGCTTTATCCGGCTCCCGGCCCGAACTTCAACTACGCTGCGGTCGGCGTACCCTCCGATTGGCATCACCTGTACACCGGGTTTCGCGCCCACTGGAATAAGAACAGCAACTTTGGCCAGGCCTTCGATGTGTGGTTCCTGAACCTGTTTCCGCGCGAACACCCATTCGTGTTCAACGACGGCGGCTACCTTACCTTGAGCTTTATCCCCACGCTGGGGACCATGATCCTGGGCCTGTTTGCGGGACAATGGTTTCAAGCTGCGGCGCCCCGGCAGCCCATCCGCAAGTTCCTCATCGCGGGTGTCATCCTCATTGCTCTCGGGCTCCTCTTTCATGTCACCGGCATTTGCCCCATCGTCAAGCGCATCTGGACCCCTAGCTGGACCTTATTCAGTGGTGGTATATGCTTCCTCTTCTTATCCGCGTTCAGCTGGATCATTGACGTCAAGGGCTGGCGGCGTTGGGCCTTTTTCCTCATCGTCGTGGGCACCAATTCCATTGCCGCCTATCTCATTGCCCACTTATGGGAAGATTTCATTCACCGTAATCTCCTCACCAACCTGGGGAACGCGCCGTTCCTCATTTTTGGTCCGGGCCTGCAGCCCTTGCTGTTGGGCGCTACCATCTTGCTGATCGACTGGCTGTTTCTTCACTGGATGTACCGGCGCAAGATCTTCCTGCGTATTTGAGAGGACAAACCCATGACTGATACTCCTAGCCGGCGGCAATTTCTGCAGCTTGGCGCCATGGCTACTGCTGCGTTGAAACTCGATCACTCCGCCCTTGCGGATGCGGTTCATCCAACGCCTGGGCGTTCGATGATCGATACTCCCTTTGCTGCAACCAAGGATCCTCGTTTCGGCTTCATCGGAGTAGGCGGAAGAGGCACCAACCTCCTGCAATGGTTTTTGGCCCAGAACGCGCAGGTGGTTGCCGTCTGCGACGTCGTCCCCGAAAAGGCGGAGCACGCCGCGCAATTGGTTACCAAGGCGGGGCAGAAGGCGCCCGAACTTTATACCAAGGGTTCTCACGACTACGAGTCCCTGACCAAACGAAGCGATATCGATATGGTGGTCATTGCCACGCCGTGGGATTGGCATACCCCCATGGCGCTTTCCGCGATGGAAAACGGCAAGCACGCCGCAGTGGAGGTACCGCTTGCCTATACGCTGGAAGACTTGTGGAAGCTGGTCGACACCTCAGAATCCAGCCGCCGCCACTGCATCATGCTGGAAGAGTGTTGCTACGGCTACACCGAGACCCTGGTACTGAACATGGTGCGCAAAGGAGTGTTGGGCCAGGTTCTTTATGGTGAGGCCGCCTACCTGCACGACTTGCGGGAAGAGATGTTCTCATCCAAGGGGGAAGGCCTGTGGCGCCGTGCGTTCCATACGCTCAGTGACGGTAACCTTTACCCCACGCATGGATTGGGGCCGGTTGCCAACTATATGAACATCAACCGCGGCGACCGCTTTGATTACATGGTTTCCATGAGCACCCCGGCGCGGGGTTTGGCTGCCTATCGGGAAGCGAATACTCCGAAAGGCGATCCTAAGTGGACGGAGAAGTATATCGACGGGGATTTGAATACCTCCCTTATCAAGACGGCCGCCGGGCTGAACATCACGCTCAAACACGATGTTTCCAATCCACAGCCCTATAGCCGCATCAACATGATCGGTGGCACCAAGGGTGTCTTTGCCGACTACCCGCCGCGTATCTATGTCGACGGACAAGAGGGAAAGGAAGACTGGGGAACCCTCGACTCCTACAAGAAGGAATACGAGAGTCCGCTTTGGGCCAAGGAGGGCGCGATGGCCAGTACCTCCGGCGGACACGGTGGCATGGACTTCATCATGATCTACCGTTTGTTGCAGTGCATGCGCGAAGGGCTGCCGCCGGATATGGACGTGTACGACGGCGCCGCCTGGTCGTCGCCAGCTCCGCTGAGCAAGACCTCCGTGGCGCAGGGCAGTGCGCCGGTCAAGTTTCCTGACTTCACCCGTGGATTATGGAACAAGCGCAATGGTTGCGCTATATAGCAGGCTGGGGAAAAGTCGGGACCGGGCAGGAAAGCCGTACCTCAGGGGCTAAAGCCCGCCATATCCTTATCATTTTCGGCACGACTAAAGTCGTGCCCTGATACGAAACCAGGTTCCCACGCAGACTCGCCAGGTCCCCCCAAGGGGATGAAAAGCGGCTTTGTGTTCGGTAGCTGCTCTCTCCAGAAGGGCCGCTCTCCCCTTTGTCGTCTCGACCGAAGCGTAGCGCAGTGGAGAGATCTCTGTGTGGATACTCTTTCTTGGAAGTGTTTTTCGGGCCAGGATCCATTTGCGAGGAGAAACCCAGGTCTCAAAAGCAAGACCTGGGCCACCCACTCAAAACATTCGTCTGCGCCATTTTCACCCTCTTAGGTTGGCTTGAGCCCTAGAGTGCTGTTTTCGTCGCAATCTCGAATCTTGCGCAGCCTGATAAGCCTGCTGTTTATTCGTAGCGGAGCGCGACCATCGGGTCGACCTTGGAGGCGCGGCGCGCTGGAAAGTAGCCGGCGCACACTGCTACCAGCAGCAGCAGCAACACCGCCCCCGCGATACTGATCGAGTCTATCCCGTGGATTCCGTACAGCTTGTTTGCGACCAGACGGGTTGCTGCCAGCGTAATGGGAATTCCAATGGCTAGCCCCACGACGACGAGCACCACGACTTCACGCATGACTAGCCAGCTGACGTTGAACCGTGCCGCGCCGAGAGCCATGCGGATGCCGATTTCATTCGTCCGGCGGCTGACGACATAGGACATCAAACCGTAGATGCCGATGCAGGAGAGAAAAACCGCAAGCAGCCCGAAGAAAGCCGAAAGCTGGGCGACGAGGCGTTGGTGGGTGATGGTGCGCGCGACCTGTTCGTCGAGCGTGGTGACACGGGTGATGGGTAGCGTGCGGTCGATGCTGTGGATGGCCTGCTGTACCTCGCTCGAAATGGCGTTGAAGTCGCCACTGTAGCGAACTTCAAAGTCTCCGAAGCCCCATGGCTGCTGGGCGTACGGGAGATAGTTGATGTACTGTTTGTTTTCCTCGAGACTGCCATACTTTACATCCTTCGCGATGCCGATTACCTCTAGGTCCGGTTCGGGCGTTTGCGGCTTATCGTCGACTACACGAAAGTGGCGGCCGATAGGGTTACCCGGAGGAAACATCGTCCGGGCAAGCCGTTCGCTGATGATGGCCACGTGTTGTGAGGTTGCCGTGTCTTGGGGACCAAAAGCCCGGCCGGCCAGGATCGGAATCCCCATGGTGGCAAAGTAGCCGTTGCCGACGATGTTGTGATGAGGGACGCCCATGCTTTCGTCGGTCTTCATGCCCGGGACGAGGATGCTGTCACTCCAACTGCCTTCGTGAAAGGTGAACGCGGAGAAGCTGGCCGCTTTCACGCCCGGCAATGCGTTCACGCGCGACTCGATCTCTTGAAACAAAGCGTTCAAGCGTTCACCTTTGTAGCCGGTGGAATCGGAATCGATTTGCAGGCGCAGCACGTTTTCGCGATCGAAGCCGGGGTCAACGTTATCGAGATTCACGAGGCTGCGGAGGAAGACGCCCGCGCCCACCAGGAGAATCAGCGAGACGGCAATTTGTGCGATCACTAGCGCTCTGGCCAGGGCGCTCCGTGCGCCTGTGCTGCTGGAGCTCCGCCCATCTTTGAGCGCGTCGGTGAGCTGAATCCGGGTGGCGCGGACCGCCGGAATAGTGCCAAAGATGATGGCAGTGAGAAGAGTAACGGTGAAGTTGAAGGCCAGCAAGCGCTGATCCAATCCGATGTTCAACGGGATCGGTTCCAGACCACCGGAGAGCATGCGTAGGAGCGCGCGTGTCGCGATGACAGCCATTCCCACACCGAGCGCCCCGCCGGCGAGAGCCAGTGAGAGACTTTCGGTCAGCAACTGGCGGATGAGGCGAGAGCGACGGGCCCCCAGCGCCTGTCGGACGGCGAGCTCGCGGGCGCGCACTGTGGAGCGGGCGAGCAGCAGGTTGGCAATATTGGCGCAGGCGATGAGCAGGACCAGCGCCACGATGCCCATCAGGATCTGCAAAGGCTGCGAAAACTCGCTGCGAAGCGAGGAGAGGCCGTTAGCCATTGGGGTCAGCTTGACGTGAGCCTTGGCGAGGTCGGCAAGATTCTTCTGACTTAAATCCGCGTCAGGGAATCCGCGAGTGATTTGCTGATAGAGCAGGTTTACATTTGCCGTGGCGTTTGCGTTGGACATACCGGGTTTAAGCCGGCCAAACAGGTAGAGACACTGGGTGAAATTGTCTTTGTTGTCTCCCCATCCAGGCGGTACCGATTTTGTCATGGACATCGGCACCCAGATGTCGGGTGCCTGGCCAACCGCAGTGCCGAAGAACTCCGGCGGCGCCACGCCCACGATGTTGAAAATGGTGGTCCCGAGTTTGAGCTTGCGGTCGAGCACAGCGGGGTCACGGGCCAGGTCGCGCTTCCACCAGGAGTCACTCACAACCGCCACAGGATGGTCGCCTTCCGAGTTGTCATCCTGGTCGCTGAGCACGCGGCCGATCTGGGCCTGTACGCCGAGGGTTGGAAAATAGGTGCCGGAGACGAGCTGCACCTTCATGGGCTCGGTCTCGGTTCTACCGTCTACGAAACCGTGGACTTCATTCATCATGCTGAGGATGGCGGCGGTGCCGGAGAATACGGAGTTCTTCTGCTGCAGCTGGCGGTAGAAAGGATAAGAGTAGAGCTCCGTATCGACCAGACCGGAGAAGATGCCGCCCCATTTCCCTTCGCCGAGAACAACCAGTTGCTGAGGGTCCTTGACCGGCAGGGAGCGGAGCATGACCGCGTCCAGCAAGCTGAAGATGGCGGTGTTGGCGCCAATACCCAGCGCGAGCGAGGCGAGCGCGACGATAGTAATTCCTGGATGTCGCAGCAAGGCGCGGGTTCCGTACGCGATGTCCTGGGCAAAGCTTTCAAGCCAATCCCATCCCCATGCCATATGGCTGGTCTCCTTGAGGTGCGTCGCATTGCCAAATTTCCGCTGGGCGGTGGAGCGGGCCGCGTCCGGCGACAGGCCTGCAGCGATTTGTTGCTGCTGCCGGAGCTCGATATGGAGTCGCATCTCCTCTTCGAGGTCAGCCTGAAACCGGCCACGGTGCAACAGCATGTGCAGGCGTCGCAGGATTTCGCTGGGAATGCTCATGCTGGGTCTGCCCCCAGTTCGCTGGCATAGTTAAACTATGCCAGTCTAGGCCGATGCGAAATTGGCTGTCAAGCAAAGGCGCTTCCATCACAGCAATATGTGACAATCCACGCGCGGACTGCCTGGGTTACAGTCTGCCTACCCGATGGGAGCGGGTAAGTCGTGGGCGGCAAGGCCAGGTTTCGGAGGACAACGATTGCGGTACTCATCCTCCAGACACTACTGGTGTGTCAAGCGCTGGCGCTTGATCCGCAGGCAAGCAGCTATCTGCGCACCGATTTCACCGTCGAAGAGGGCTTGCCCGACAACGAAGTGAATGCCATCACGCAAACCCGCAACGGATTTCTTTGGGTGGGAACGGACGGCGGACTGGCCAGGTTTGATGGAAAACACTTCACCCAGATTCGTATGCGCGCGGGCAAGACCAAAGAAATTCCCGTAAGTTTTTTGTTGACGGCGGAGGACGGCGCACTCTGGGTTGGCACTGATTCCGGGCTTGCCCACATTCCAAGCGCAGCGCTGGACCACTTCGATCGCTCGCTGGTGACCATGTATCACTTGGGCGTGGGGCCGAGCGATCAGATCGCGTGCCTGCTGATCCGCAACGGCATTCTGTGGGTGGGAACCTCCCACGGGCTTTATCGGTTTGATCGCGGCCACTTCGTGACCGTAATCCCAGATGAGCCGATCAGCACGATGGACCAGACCTCAGATGGCCACCTGTTGATCATCGGCGGACACGGGTTCATGGAATGGGACGGTGCGCGCATCCTACGGTATCCCGAGTTTCCCAAGCCGCTTGGTGTGCAGAGCGATGGAATCTTTCAAGTACACGAAGATCGCAACCGGGTTCGGTGGTTCTGCACCAGCTCGGGTATTGCACGTCTGGTGAACGGTTCGTTCCAGAAGCTCGCACCGTATGGCCATCTCGAGGGACAGGCAGCCTTTCGGATTTACGAGGACCGGCAGGGGAGTTTGTGGACTATCAAAGCGTCAGGACTCTTTCGAGTTGGCGACAAGGGCGTGAAAGGTCTGGCGTTGGGCGTGCACGCGAGGTACATGTACTCCGATACGAATGGCGATCTATGGGTGGCGACAAGCAGCGAGGGACTTTATCGCTTCACCGACCGCACCTTCAAGATGTACACCGTGGCCGACGGACTACCCGCCTCCAATATCCCTATGGCGGTGTTGGCGGCGCACGACGGAACGCTTTGGGTGGGCAGCAACTGCGGGGGCCTTTCGCGTTTTGACGGCAAGCGCTTCAAGACATATAGCGAGAAGGATGGGTTGCAAAATTCCTGTGTATGGAGTCTGGCGGAAGACGCTAACCACGATCTTTGGATTGGGACCTGGGGTGGCGGGCTCTTCCGTTTTCGCAACGGCCGCTTCACCCAGTATTCGACTCCGCGGGGGCCGCCCAGTGCAGTGGTGCTTAGCCTGGCAGCGGCGCAGGACGGGTCGCTCTGGATTGCGACCACCGCAGGCTTGAGCCACATGCAGAATGAGCATTTCCATAATTACACCACGGCTGACGGGCTCTCCAGCGATCGCACCATTACCGTGGTCCAGGATCGCGGTGGAGGCATCTGGGCAGCGACCGATACGGGTATCGATCACCTCGTGGGTGACCACTTTGTGCCGGTTCGAGGAGCGCCGGAGGAGGGAGAGGTTCCCTACGGTCCACTCAAAGAAGACTCCTACGGCAACCTATACGCGTTTTCGTTGGTGAACGGCATCAGCCGCATCGAAGACAATCGGCTTGTTAGCGTCAATGGCGCGCTGCAACCGTCGGGCATGGTCGAGTCCCACGATCATGACTTTTGGATTGGCGGAAGAGACGGCATTTATCGGGTGGGGGCCAGTGACCTCAAACGCGCCGAACTGGATCCTGATTCACCGGTCGATTACACCTCCTACGGGCCCGCCGACGGGTTGAACACCAGGGAGTGCACCACGGGTCAGCCCAACATCGCGATCACTCCGGACGATAAGCTCTGGGTCGGAACGCTGAAAGGGCTGGCGATGCTGGACCTGCGGCGGCAGGTGAAGAGGAATCGCAAGGCCGCGATCTTCATGGAAGAGATCGAGGTGGGGAAAACAAAAATAAATCCTGGGCGCGAATTGATCCTGGAACCGGGCAAGGACCACGTGGAATTGCACTTTACCGCCGTCGATCTGGCATCGCCGGAAAACGTCCGCATTCAGTATCGTCTTGACGGAGTGGATGCGGCATGGTTCGATGCCGACTCGACGCGCACGGCAATCTACACCAACATTCCTGCCGGTGCTCACTCCTTTCATATCCGCGCGAGTAATGGCGACGGCGTCTGGGACCGCGATGGCATCGTCTACAACGTCACCCAGAAACCGTTCTTCTACCAAACCACGACGTTTCGGCTGGCGGCGGTGACGGCGGCAATTTTGTTGCTGGTTGCTTTGTACCAGGTCCGGCTTCGGCAGGCTGCGGCCCGGTTGAACGCGCGATTGGAAGAGCGGCTGGCGGAACGGGAACGCATTGCTCGCGATCTGCACGACACGCTGTTGCAGGGGTTCCAGGGTCTCATCCTGCGTTTTCACGACGCGATGATGATGATCCCCGAACGTGAGCCTGCGCGGCAGCGGATGGAATCCGCCCTCGATCGCGCGGATGAGGTCATGGCAGAAGGCCGGGACCGGGTAGTCAACTTGCATGCATCGTTTGAAAAGTCCGGCGACCTGGCGCAGTCCCTGGCCCGCGTCGGCGATGACCTTGCCAGCGGAAGTGAAGTTACGGTCTGTGTGACCGTGGAAGGCCGGGTGCAAAAGCTGGATCCTGTGGCTTTGGACGAAATCTACTGCATCGGGCGGGAAGCGATGATCAACGCGTTTCGCCATGCCAAGGGACGCAGCATTGAAGTCGAAGTCGACTACGGACCGAGGACATTACGCTTGCGGATTCGCGATGATGGGCGTGGCATCGACCCGCACATTCTGCAATCTGGGAAGCCCGGACACATCGGGCTGGCCGCGATGCGCGAGCGTGCGGAGAGAATTAGCGCGCAGCTCGACATCATCAGCGGACCCGACGCCGGGACGGAAATCGAATTGAGCGTCCCTGCCTCGCAAGCCTATCGTGGAATTGTGGATGAGCCAGCCTGGCGTCGTCTGTGGCATGCCGCGCTCGGGCAGTGACCCCCCGAGATTTTTGCGTCCGGCCGAGGGATCTGCAGCGTGCCTCGCCCGGACGCAAGAATCCCGAGGGAAGCAGTGCAGCGACCTGCTCGCCTCACAAGAGTCGGAATTTCCGCTCTTCACGCGGGTTGGTCAGCCCCTCGAAAGGATTAGCCAAACTTGGCTCAAGATGGTGTAGGCAACATCGTCGTCAAGGCTCAATATCGGACCATCCGGAGGGTTTCTCAGATGGCAACCAATCATTCCCAGGCATGGCGCTTGAAGTCTTCGCGCACGTCTGCAAATGTGACCCCAGCCATGTTGAGGCGCTTGCGAGGATACGGTTCGGCTGAGTCTGTCGAACCGGGAGCCCATCTGTTCCAGCAGGGAGAGAGGCTGGTAGATTTTTTTGTTGTCCTCGAAGGGGAACTGGAGCTCTACGAACGAAAAGGACGAACCTCTTGTGAGGTGGCCTCCAGCCTGGCCCAGTTCCACTTCACTGGGGAACTGGACTTGTTGAACGACCGGCCAACCCTGCTCAATTGCCGCGCGGTCAGGAAAAGCCGGGTGCTGCGCATCTGTCGAGAGTCCACTCGGAAGTTGATGCGCACCGAATTGGACATTGCTGAGTTAATACTTACCGAGTGGATCGTTCGCCGTGCGCGCCTGGTAGATCATCGCCAAGGAGGCATCATCGTTGTGGGAGACAGCCATGCGGCTGAGACCATGCGCATCCAACGGTTCTTGATTGGTAACGGTCACCCGCACCAATTGATTGACTCCAATTCAAACCTCGAAGCAGAAGTGCTGCTGCGGGCATTGGATGTGGAGCCGGACCAGTTGCCGGTGGTCTTTTTCTCTGACGGCACAACCCTCCGTAAACCTGAAAATACAGTCCTGGCCAACAAGCTGGGGTTCGATCAGGATCTGGGCGAGCATACGGATTATGACCTTGCAGTGGTGGGCGGCGGCCCCGCTGGACTTGCCGCAGCCGTGTACGGCGCTTCCGAGGGACTGACAACCCTGGTGATCGAGGGTACAGCACCCGGGGGACAGGCGGGGACCAGTTCCAAGATCGAGAATTATCTTGGCTTTCCTACTGGTGTATCGGGCCACGAGTTGGCACAAAACGCCACCGTACAAGCGCAGAAGTTTGGTGCACGCTTTGCGATCTCACGTGACGTGACCGAGATTCAACCGGCCGGCGCCGGGTACTCTCTTTCGCTGGAAGGGGGAAAGACAATCTCTGCCCGCGCGATTGTGATCGCCACCGGCGCTCGATACAGGCGCCTGGAAGTGCCCAACTACAGGAAGTTCGAATACCAGGGCGTGCACTATGCTGCCACCGCCATGGAAGCCGCCAGATGCGTCGGCAAGGAAGTTGTTGTGGTGGGGGGCGGTAACTCCGCCGGCCAGGCTGCGCTTCATCTTGCTCTATCGGCCAGCCATGTTCATCTGCTCATTCGGGGCGAGGGTCTTAAGGCCACCATGTCCGCTTACCTGATTCAACGGATTGCCTCCTCCAATCGCATCACGCTTCATCCCAACAGCGAAGTCGTTTCGCTCGAAGGAGACACGCATCTGCGCTGCGTAAGCTGGAGCAACCGCCTGACCCATAAAGCGCGGAGCTGCCAGACAGGCAATATGTTTGTGATGATCGGAGCGCTTCCCAACACCGAATGGCTTCACGGAATGCTGGAGCTGGATGTGAACGGCTTTGTCGTCACTGCACCCAGCGATGGGGATACCTGCGTGTTTCAGACCAGTCTTCCCGGCATTTATGCCGTTGGTGACGTGCGGGCCGGTTCGGTGAAGCGCGTCGCCAATGCCGTTGGGGAAGGATCTGTCGTGGTGTCGTACGTGCACCGTTATATTGCGGCACAAAAGGCACAGGAAATGGAAAGCCAAGCCATCATCGCTTAAAGATTTTCCTGTCCCGCTAACTAATAATCGGGTGCCCCATCCTTCGCGCACTTTGCGAAGGGTGGGATACTACAGCTCTCCACCCGAAGCCCTTCCCCCGCACACTCTGCTTATCCCACCCTTCGCAAAGTGCGCGAAGGATGGGGCACCCGATCATCGGCAGAGCCCGTGTCAGCCCTCGATGAAACCTCTTTTTACGGCGATCATCACCGCATGAGTGCGGTCGTTCGCATTCAGCTTGGCAAGGATGCTGCGCATGTGTCCCTTGACGGTATCCTCAGAAATCTTAAGATGGTCGGCGACAATTTTGTTGGAGCAGCCCTCTCCGACCATGCGCAGTACCTCAATCTCGCGGGCCGAGAGCGCATCTGAAGTCAGGTGACTGGCCAGTTCCGTAGCGATCTCGGCCGGTATGCGGCTTTTGCCGGAGTGCACGGTGCGGATGGTGTCAACCAGGTCTTTGCGCAGCATGCTTTTTAGCAGATAACCTTTAGCACCGGCCTTCAGAGCGCGCGTCGCCTGGACATCACCGGCATAGGTAGTCAGCACTATGCAGCGTGCGCCCGGCCACTTTTCCAGAATCGCGATGATGGTATCGACCCCGTTCATGCCCGGCATCTGCAGGTCGATCAGGGAGACATCCGGCCTGAACTTCGCAAATGCCTCGATCGCCTGGTAGCCATCCGAAGCTTCGCCTACCAACTCCATATCGGGCTGCCGCTGCAGCACGCTGGCGATGCCTTCCAGGATCAAGGGATGGTCGTCCACCGTAAGTATGCGAATTCGACTGGCGGCGTCGGGTGTCGTGCTCATGGCATCTTGCTCCCTACCAACTTACCTGGCGGGCGCCCGACGACCAGCCTGCGCCTTCCATATAGCCTTGCATCCACCGAATAGGCGCCCGCCCCTAAGAGACCGATCGCGACCAGTATAGCGATCATGAGGGCATTTATCCCAGGTTCACGGCAAACCCATAAGGCGCACAGAGAAATGAGCCCCGCCGACACCGCTGCCAGGGGCGTGTACCAACCCACCACGATCAGGATTGCGGCGATCCGCGATAGCGCCACCAGTACTTCCGTCTTCGGGCCGGGAGAAAGCCCAGCGCCCGTTACCAGGGCAGCAGCCACCGCAAGCCGCAGAATCAGTAATGCCAGGCCCGCCCCTCGATTGGGAAACGTGCCGAAAAGCCGTTGCATACTCCACTCCAATGCAAATGCTACGTAGATTGGAAGCGGAGTGGTAGGCGCTTTCGGACCCCTGCCTGGTAGTCCTTTCGTGTAGTTGGCCCGGCCTGGTATCCCGATGGGACGGATAAGCTAGCCGTTCTATTCGTATCTAAGCGCCACTACGGGATCGACGCGCAAAGCTCGTCGAGAGGGGAAATAAGAGGCCGGGAGCGCGATCGCCAGAAACAACGTGGATACACCCAGGAATGAAATGCTATCGACCGCGCTGATTCCATAAAGTACTCCGCGAAGCAGGTAAGACACCCCCACGGCAAGAGACATTCCTACCAGCAAACCGGCGAACACCGGGCGCATGCCCTGAAGAAGCATGAGTCTCATAATGTCTCGCTTGTTGGCACCGAGAGCCATACGTATGCCCACTTCGCGCGTGCGCAGCACGACGAGGTAGCTGACCGTCCCGTATATGCCCATGGCTGCCAGAAAAAGTCCCAGCATGCCGACGGTGGAAGCGATCGCGGCTGAAAAGCTCGCCCCCACGAAGGACGGTGTCGTTCGTAGCAAATCGTCAAGCGTCGAGGCGGTCGCAATGATATCTGGATCGATTGAGGAAATTACCGATCCAATCGAGTTCATAAATTGGGTGGCGTCTCCCTTCGTTCGAATGAGGATTGGAAAATCCTGGATGCGGTCCTGCGGTAACGGAATGTAAATCTGCTCGGCATCGCTGCCGTCCATCAAGATGCCGCGGGTATCCCGTGCGACGCCAATGACCTGGTAAGCCGGCCCGTCGGGAAGCAGTTCGCCTGTGCCGTGATACTGCCCGTCGGTACCCAGCCTGAGAGATCGGCCGACGGGGTTTTGTCCCGGCCATAGAAGTTGGGCAGTCGCTTCGCTAAGAATCACGCTAGGCTCGGGCTGTGAGGCAAAACCGCGGCCGATGAGGAGTGGAATGCCAAGCGTCTGAAAGTAGTTTGGCTGAACGTACGTGTAGTAAAGGACGAGTTTCGTGTTTTGCGGCGAAGGCTTCTCTCCATTGAGCGAGACCGCTGCAGTCCGAAGGCCATTGCCGTCCGGGGCCCAGGCGCTGGTGATGGCTGCCGCGCCGGGCAGAGTAGAGAGGCGAGTGCGAAGTTCCCGGACGAGGGCCGCTTTCCCCACCGCACTGTAATTTGTTCCTTCGGGGAATTGGAGATTGAGGCTCACGATTTGTCTGGCGTCGTAGCCAGTGTCCATTTTCAAAGCTCGAATCGAACTGCGAACCAGCATTGCGCCGGCAATCATCAGCACCAGGGAGACGCTCACTTGCAAGGCCATGAGGAAGTCGCGCAATCGACGGCTGCGAATGGGCGACGCGCCTGAGCCGGTTCTTGCTGCGGATGAGAGTGCCGCGCCCGAGCTTTCGAGGGCCGGGGCAAGTCCGAACAACACGCCGGCAACGAGCGATAGTGAGAATGCGTATGCAAAAATTCCGGGGTCGGGGGACACGTGGTAAACGAGCGAACCGAAGCTGGCGGGCAATTCGTTCTGCGCTACCACGACCAACACCTGTAACATGGCCCAACTGCAAAGGAGCGCGCTGAGGCCGGCAAGCAGCCCGAGCAGAGCACTTTCTGTCAGCAGCTGGCGGATGATTCGTACCCGGCTGGCGCCGAGTGAAAGCCGCATGCTTAGTTCCTTCTGGCGGGAGGCGGCACGAGCCAACTGCAAGCTGGCAACATTGGCACAGGCGATCACCAGTACCATCCCAACCGCTGCCATGATCAGCAGGACCGCATACCTTAGTCCGGCGTAATGCTTGATGGGCAGGGGAAATGGTGAGCCCGGCCACAAAACCGCGGTCGCCGGTTTGCCGAGATCGCCGTGCGGGTCATGGAGTGTTCTCAGGTGATCTGCAAGAAGTGTCATCTCCGACTGCGCTTCGGCAATGCTCCTTCCCGGAGCCAACCGCCCATAAACGTGCAAGCTGAGGCTTTCGCGATTGCGCAGCCAATCGTCATCGGGGAAAACCAGCGGCTGGCTGCTGAGCGGAAGCCAGAAATCAGGCACGATCAAACTGGTACCCACAAAATTGTGAGGCGTGATCCCTGCTACGGTAAAGGCGGATCCATTCAGATGAACGATCTTGCCCAGTATTTTGGGATCGCCGGCAAATCTCTTTTGCCAATAGTTTTCGCTGATCAGAACCGTAGGCGATGAAGTTTCTTCCTGGAACAGGCGGCCACGTACTGCTGTGACCCCCAGGGCCGAAAAATAATTCTCTGAAACCAGGAGCGTGAAGGCGGTTTCGGTATAGCTGGCGCGAGGCAGGATCCCGGCTTTTTGCATCAAGGTGCCAAGCCCGGAATCGGGTTGACTCGCGATTCCTCCGGTAACTGAAAGTCTTAGGGACTGGGGAAAGCTACTTGCGATGAGGCCGTTGAAAGAATGGGATTGTTCCCGATAGCTCTGGTAATCGGGATAGCTGAAAAGGGGCTGCAGATCGCCCGAGCGGAGATGGAGCGCGATGTTAACCATCTCGCCGGAACCAGGTCCATCGAGGGGCCGCAGGAAAAAGGCTTTGTATGCGGTGAAGGCTGCGGTGTTGATGCCAATACCGATCGCCAACGCAAAGACGGCGACTACCGTGAATCCGGCATTGCGGCACAAGATGCGGGCTCCGTAGCGCAGATCCTGGAGAATGGTCTGAGGCAGAATCATCAGATCGATTTCGCTCATTCGCTCGCGCCAAAGAGTCGGGTTGCCGAAGCGGCGCAGCGCGTCGCGTCGTGCCTCCTCGGGCGACATGCCGGCAGCCAGGTTGTCTTCGATTCGCATCTCGGTGTGCGAGCGAAGCTCGGCCTCAATTTCCTGCTGCAACTTATTGCTGCGGAAAAGATTTGACAGACGTCGAAGCCTTGCCATAGAGCCCGTCCTCAGGTGTGCTTACCCCTATGCCTCTATGTATCAAAGGGTAGGCCTAGAAGTAGAGGGATGTCAAGATTCGTGAGGGTTCTTCTCCGGCGTCAGGACAAAACCGAAACATCGCGTTTGCCGAAGTGATGGCGGAGAGCACTCCACCACCGCTCCAGGTCCGAGGCATCGACAAAGAGTATGTAAGCCGTGAGGATATCCCATTCAAACATGGGAAGGTTGAGTGCGTATTCAATGCTCAAATGGAACAGCAGGCCCAATAGCAGAAGGGGATAGCGAAATCGCCACGTCCAGATCAGCACACCGAGCGAAAACTCCAGGGCGAGCGCAAACCAACTGCCCGTTCTCAGCAATGCGGTAGATTGAATCCAATGTGGTACAGGAAACCGGGCGATCGAATGCAAATGGATCACGTAATAAAGCGCGCTTCCATTCAGCCATGTGTGCCCCTTCAACTTCCAAAAGAATGACGTCAGGTACAGAAGCGCCAGCTCGATCTGGATCATTCGTTGTGCCCAGGGGGCTCGCGGTTTAATTTGGGGATCTTGCCTTTCTCTACGGATCGCAATCAGACGGTCCAATGAGAATGCCGCTCCCGCCGGCGCGAACATGAGGAAAAAGCCGGCGCACCGTAAGAAGGTATCGCCGCCATGAAGTATCAGGAGATTTCTCTGGTCGATCGAGTTGAGACAGAGAAAAACGGCAACGCTCATTACCCGGGTCCACAAACCCGCCGTAAGCAGCAGCGCACAACCGAGAAAGACCCAGAAAAATGCTGCGATCCAGCGATCATCCTGCGGCATGACTGTAAACAGGTTGAGTCGAACCCCGGGTTCCACCACCTGCATAGTCTGGAGCGTAACCCACCCGTGAACGCCGTACCAATTCAGCCAGTCCGAGTGCAGCAGAAGGATCTTGGCGGAAACGCAGATGCCCCAGAAAATTCGGAATAGAGCGATGGGAATAGGGGACTGCGGGGTGAAGAAGAATTGGTCCCAGGCTTCACGCAACTTTCGTAGCGTCATTTAAGGTCGCCAGGCAGAAGATAATCGTCGTAGAAAACATTCGGTCTGGGAGTCGGCTCGTGCGAATCGTCCACGCCCGGACGGATTTCGGACTGAAACTGAATCAGCATGATCTTGTCCGGAGGATCGGATGGATTGTTCAACGATCTCGCAAGGTGCCGTGCAACATCAGGCCATAGAGGAGCAAATTGCGTTTGCGGCAGGACTTCCAAGAACTTCCGGTATCTCTCCTTTTCATACCGCTCGCCAAAGCCGAGTTCTTCCATCCTGGGAAAAGACCAAACCCGCATGTGGTGATCCTGAGTGACGATGACACTCTTGACATAAGAATTGACTCTCTCAGGATCTGGGCCAAACATGTCCCATGTTTGGTAGAGGCCGGTCCACCGCATATAAGGCCGAACCAGGTCTTTGACAGTGCTGGTGATGGGGAGATTCCAGGGCAGAGCCACGCAGGTGATGGCAACCAGGTGAAACAGGATGAAGATATTGATCGCAGCGCGGCGAACGGTTCTAGCGTCGCGATTCTCTGCTTCTAACCTGGTATCCGGAAGGGGTTTGCGGCCCTTGGCTTGCCCCGGAATCCGTTTCTTGCGTCCGCTTGGTTTCCCCGCGTTCCTCATTCTCCTTCAGTATGGAACACGGCCCTCATATCCACAAAATCAAGGACGGCCGGCTAAGGAAGAGGATCATTCGTCGCGCAGCAACTGAGCGGGGTCGACGGCCAAGGCCCGGTGTGCGGGAATCCAGGTGGCAATCATGCCCACCAGCATCATGGTCACAACCGCGCCAATCAGGACGAGAGGATCGCGCGGAGTGGCTTGGTACACCAGGCGCGCGAGCAGGCTGCTGGCGCCCACTCCCAACAGGAGGCCAAGCATCGAACCGGAGAGCAACAGGACCAGCGGACGGCCCAGCGCCGCACGCAGGAGTTGCCGTCTCCGTGACCCTAGCGCCAGGCGAATGCCGAATTCCCTCAGCCGCTTCGAAACCGAATAGGCAGCCATGCCGAAGACGCCGGTGACGGCGAGCATGGCTGCCAGCAGGCCCATCACGCCTAACGCTGCGGTGGCCACACGGGCCGGAAACAGCACGAAAGCGAGCGCCTGGGGCCAGCTGCTGAAGGTGAAGGGCAGGCTGGGATCAACGCTCGCGAGCACATGGTTGAGTGCGGCCGCGGTCTCTGACGGCGTCAACTGCGACCGGACCACGACGGTGGTATCGCCTGCATTCACCTGTGCCAGGGGATAGAACATGGCGGCGGTGGGGTCTTCGGTCAGCGATTCGTATTTGCCATCTTCGACCACCCCAAGCACCTCGTAGCGCGACTTATCAGATCCGAGGAAATGCCGGCCAATCGCATCAACCTTGCCGAACATCTTTTGGGCGAAGGTTTGGTTTACCAGCACAATTTTGGGTTTGGTCTGGTCGTCGTGCCAGGTGAAATCACGGCCGGCGAGCAGCCGCGTTCCGGCAGCCTGAAGATAGCCAGGAGAAATGGAATAGTAGTGAGGAGCCAGCGCACTGTTGGAGAGACGCAAGTCGGTTGAGCCTTCGCGCCAAACCGGCGTTGAGCCGCCTCCGGTGTACAGCGGCGGCTCGTCGATCGTTCCCGCAAAGCTTACGCCCGGAATACGGCCGGCTTGCTCGATCATGCGCCGTTGCACGGGCAAGGCAGATTCGTCGGTGTAGCCGGCCATGTGCATGTCGGTCGAGGCCAACACCGCGCCTTGCGGCGCAAAGCCGATGGGCGCGTGGAGCGAGCGCTGCATACCGCGTAACGAAACCAGCGAGGCGGTTACCAGCAGTGCGCAGAGAGCAATCTGCACGCAGAGCAGCAGATCGCGCAGCGTGAGGCGGTGGGGAAGACTGGGGACGGTGCCGCCGCTTTTCATTGCTTGCATGGCGTTGGTCCGCCAAATCTGCCGTGCCGGCAGCAGTCCCGGCAGCAGGCCACTCACCATCGACAGCAGAAAAGCGATTGCATACACACGGGCATCTGCGGCGACCGTCAGGCGGATGGGAAACTCCGCGAACGGCTGCCAGCGACTCAGCGAAGCCAGCAGAGCGGAGGCAACAAGGGTGCCCATGAGGCCGGCAGCCACTGAGACCAGCAGCGCCTCGGTGAGTACCTGGCGCAGGATGCGCAAACGAGTGGAACCGATGGAGAGCCGGATGGCCAGTTCACGGGCGCGGTCGGCTGCGCGCGCGGCAAAAATGCCGGCCAGGTTGGTGCAGGCGGCCGCCAGCATTAACAATGCCAGGAGCATGATGCCCACTGAGAAATGGCCGCGCTGCGGCCCCCATGTCGCCCATGAGTCCCGGCTTAATCAGACGTGCGGAGAGAGCGTCATCGTAGGCGGGGTATTCTTTGGCCAGTTGATGGGCCACGGAATTCAAGTCGTCCAAGGCCAGCTTGGGAGTCACCCCGGGCCGTATCGCGCCGACGACGCTGAGGCCATGGTTGAACCGCTTGTCCAGATAGTTAAACCCGTTGACCTGTTCTTCATTCACCATAGGGATCCAGAAGTCAGGGCGGATAAATAGCTCGGTGCCGTAAAAGCCCTGGGCGGCTACCCCGATGATGGTAAAGGGGTGCTTATTAAGATTTACGGTCGTGCCCACCACATGTGGGTCGGCGTGAAAGCGTGAGCGCCAAAAGGCATCGCTGAGCACGATGTAGGGCGCGGAGTTGGGTCCATGTTCGTCGCTCTCATGAAGAACCCTGCCCAACTGCGGCTGCACCTTAAGCATGTCAAAGTAGTTGCCCGAAACCTCGTACATCCACCGCTTTTCTGCGGTTGCACCGGCGCTGAAGGCGAGCATGTTCAACCGATAAGCAAGCAGGTCACGAAAACCCTTGTTGCGCGCCCGGTAATCTACGTAGTCGGGATAGGATTGCGTCCTGTAGCCCTCGGGCTGTTGCACCACTTGAAAGAGGCTGTCTGCTCCAGCGACATTGAGTGGGCGGAGAAGAAGAGCGTTGAGAACACCAAACACAACCACGTTGGCCGCGACGCCCAGGGCCAGCGTCAGGATAGCGGTGAGCGCAAAGCCGGGCGAGCGACGCAACTGGCGCACTCCGTAGCGAAGGTCGCGCGCAAAACTTTCCACATGGAGAACAGTATCGGCGGCCGTTACCCGCTCGCTGGCCAGGGTGAGGTTGCCGAAGCGGAGCAGCGCGTCGCGGCGGGCCTTCTCGGGCGACATGCCGGCGGCGATGTTTTCTTCGATCCGCATCTCGGTGTGCGATCGAAGTTCGGCTTCAATTTCCCGTCGCAGTTTATGGCCGCGGAAAAGATTTGTTATGCGTCGAAGCATTGCCATGGGTCTTCCCTTTGACGGGGCAGTTTACCCCTACACATCTTAGTATCTGAGGGTAGCCCTAGAAGTAGAGGGGTGTCAAGAACGGCTTGGTCGCCTCAATTTGTCTTGGTGGACGAATAAAAATCGACAAGATTTCCGTCCGGGTCACGAAAGTAAATGGAGCGCGTTCCCCATGGCTGGGTGGTCGGAGGCTTGACCCAGGTCTTTACGATACCGCGGAGTCGACGGTATTCCTGATCCGTGTCCGCAACTTGAAATTCAAGAACCAGGCTATGATTTGCCGCCGCCTGGGATGAGCCTGGGATGTACTTCTCTTGCGCCGCAAAGGAGAAGATCGCCAGCACGCTAGCGCCTGTAGTGAACTCTGCATAGTCGTCGCCGGATCTCCTGGCCTTGATCCCTAGAATGTTCTCGTAGAAGTTCACCAGCCGTTCTACATCGGCGGTAATCAGGCAGGTGTGTGCCAGCTTTGGGGAAGTAACAGGATGAGTTACCGGTTCAGCCGCTGCCGACCCCAGCAACCCAGGTAGAAAAGCCGCTAAACAGAATCGAAGCGTGATGCGCGTGAACTGACTGTAGCTTGCCATGGTGTAAACCCTGGACGACTGCCGGCGCTTCTATGCTGATGAGTTTACCAGTACCCGCAGCCACGGCTCCGTCCATTTCCGAGGAGTCCCTCTCCTTGACATTCTAGGAGACACCCGTTACTCTCCAAGGCAATCTTGGAGAGAGGGTAAAAATGGCCAAGGATGCGGGAGTCGATCTGTTGCAGGGGACGTTGGACATGCTGGTGCTGAAGGCAGCATCTCTGGGGCCATTGCATGGCTACGGAGTCCTGCTGCGCATCCAGCAAATTTCTCAGAACCGGCTCGAAATTCAGCAGGGCTCGCTGTATCCCGCGCTGTACCGGCTGGAGCATGAAGGCTGGATTGCCGGTGAGTGGGGGCAGAGCGAGAACAACCGCCGGGCGCGCTACTACCGTCTGACCGCAGCGGGACGGCGGCGGCTCGAAGTTGAGACCAAAAAGTGGAATCAATTCGCGGACGTGATTGGAGCCATTCTCAACACAGTTCCGGAGCAGTTATGAATCTGTTCAGCCGCATGGCCACGTGGTGGAGAGCCGTCGCCAAACGAGACGAACTCGATCGCCAGGTCCGTGAGGAGCTCGAGTTTCACCTCCAGACCCATGCCGAAGATCTCATGCGCAGTGGGGTTTCGCGTGAAGAGGCATGGCGAAGGGCGCGGGCGCAGTTGGGCAGTCTGGCCGTGGGCCGGGAAAATTGCCGGGCGGCGTCGGGCTCGCGGTTCGTCGATGAATTGTGGACCGATCTGCGTTATGCCCTACGCATGCTGGCCAGGAGTCCCGGCTTTGCCGCCATCGCCGTGGGATCTCTGGCGCTGGGGATCGGGGTGAACACAGTCCTCTTCACCGCGGCGCAACACACGCTGCTGGACCAGTTGGCGGTTCCGCATCCCGAACAACTACGGTTGCTGGCATGGACGGAACCGAAAGGGGGAGCCGTTGAAAACCTCTGGGGCTGGTATGACGATTTGCCGGGCGGCGGGGAGACGTCCACGTCGTTCTCCTATCCGGTATACCAGCAACTGCGAAAACAGAACTCCGCGATGGAGAGCCTGTTTGCGTTCAAGACACTGGGCCAGCAAACCGTGACCGTCGATGGACATGCCGAAGCAGTCACCGCGGAAATGGTGTCCGGCAACTACTACTCATCGCTCGAAGTGTGGCCACCGTTGGGGCGCGGCATTCAGGAATCGGACGACGGGCCGCCCGGCAGCGGTCCGGTAGTGGTGATCAGCGATCAATTCTGGACCAGGGAGTTCGCCCGCTCCCCCCATGTGATTGGCAAGACAATTCTCTTCAACCTGACACCGATGACCGTCATCGGCGTGAACCCTCGTGGCTTCACCGGCGCCTTCTCGGCGCAGGAAACGCCGGATGTCTTCTTTCCCTTCAGCATGCAGCCAATCGCAGCACCCATGAAATTTGGTGAGGCAACCTCTTCTTCCTTGCTTACGAATACGAACTTTTGGTGGGTATTGATGATGGGACGCGTAAAGCCTGGCGTGCCCGATCGGACGGCGGCGGCTTCGTTCAATGTCCTTCTGGACGCGGCAGTGCGCGCGACGATGGTGGTGAAGAATAATCGCCAGACTCCTAGGATGCTGACGACGGATGGGAGCCGCGGGCAGAATCCCGCGGCGGAGGGTCTGGCAAAACCGATCAGCGTGTTGCTGGGACTGGGTGGACTTGTGCTGTTGCTGGCCTGTGCCAACCTGGCGAACCTGTTGCTGGCACGGGCGAGCGCACGCCAGCGGGAAATGAGCGTGCGACTCGCCCTGGGAGCCGGGCGGTGGCGCATCCTGCGGCAGATGTTGACCGAGAGTCTGCTGCTGTCGCTGCTGGGTGGAGCGGTCGGGCTCGCACTGGCTTACGCCGTGCGCAATGCGATTCCGCGGTTCATGTCCAATGCCTGGGGGCCGCCGGCATTTTCGGCCCGATTCGATTGGCGCATCTTCGGCTTTGCGGCGGGGATCTCAGTCCTTACCGGCCTGATTTTTGGGCTGGCGCCGGCATGGCAGGCCACCCGGGTTCAGGTGAGTTCGAGCCTGAAGGAGGCGGCGCAGACCGCATCCCGCCGGCAGCGAGGTCTGGCGGGCAAGACGATCGTGGTAGTGGAGCTGGCGTTGTCGTTGCTGCTGGTGGTAGGAGCGGGACTATTTGTGCAGACGCTCTTGCAACTCGGGCATTCGCGTCTGGGCTTTCATCCCGACCACCTGCTGTTGTTCGAATTGCAACCGCCGCAGACACATTATCCGGGGCCGGCGAATATTCCCCTGTACCGGCAACTGGACCAGAGGCTGGCCGCGGTCCCCGGCATTCGCTCGGTGGCGCTGACGAGTGTGCCTTTGGTTGCAGGGGATGCGATGTCGCATACGTTTATTCCTGAAGGTCAGCAGAGAAAGCCGGAGGGAAATCCAAGCGTTCTCGCAAACAATGTCGGCGAGGGTTTCTTCTCTACCTATGGGATCCCGATTGTGGCCGGGCGTGGATTCAACTCCGCGGATACGGAGACGTCGCGCAAGGTTGCCGTGGTCAACGAAAGTCTGGCCATGAAGTACTTTCCAGGCTTGAATCCGATCGGCCGGACCTTCGAAGAGGGTCTGCGCAATCCAATCCGCATCGAGATCGTCGGCGTGTGCGGTGACGCGAAGTACGATCACCTGCGCAAGGATCCGGAACCCACCTACTACGCTCCCTATTGGCAGAACAGCAACGGCATCGAGCAGGCGACGTTTGCGTTGGCTACGAGTTTGGATGCAAAGACACTCGCGCCCACGCTGCGGCAGGTTGTCCAATCGGTCGATCGTAACTTGCCGCTGCTCGACATGCGGACCCAGGACGAGCAGATTGCGGCCAGCATGCGGCCTGAACGAATCTTCGCCGGCCTGACAGCGGCGTTCGGAGTGCTGGCGTTGATTCTTGCCTGCATTGGGATTTACAGCATCATGGCCTGGATGGTTTCCCGGCGTACGAATGAAATCGGCATCAGGATGGCGCTAGGAGCGCGGTCGCAGCAGGTCCAGGGGATGGTTCTGCGCGAGGCGGCATGGATGACCTTGTTGGGCGTAGCGGTTGGGGTTGCCGGCGCGCTGGCGCTGGGCCGGGTGGTCTCGAGCCTCCTCTACGGATTGAAGTCATGGGATCCGATGACCTTTGCGGCCTCGGCCCTGCTGCTGATCCTGGTGGCGCTGGGGGCTAGCTGGATCCCGGCACGACGGGCAGCGGGCGTAGATCCAATCCAAGCCCTGCGCCACGAGTGACCAGTGCGGAAAATGTAAATGACGCGGACGAATCTTAAGTGGGTGGCCCAGGTCTCGCTTTTGAGACCTGGGCCACCCACTTAATGCAGGTCTGCAGCTTTTTCGCCAGTAACCCAGCGAAGTCCGGCAACGCGAATCGACGCCTGCGCGTGCGCCTAGCCCTGAACCCTGGCGGATATAATGGGCGGGATCATGACCCTGGCCCCCGGCACAAAGCTAAGCGAGTTTGAGATTCTCTCGCTGCTGGGAGCCGGCGCAATGGGCGTAGTGTATCGCGCGCGCGACACGCGGCTGAATCGCGAAGTCGCGATCAAGGTACTGCCCGAATTGGTCGCCAAGCCGGATCGCATGTCCCTCTTCGAGCAGGAGGCGAAAGCGGTCGCTGCCCTGAATCATCCCAACATCCTTTCCGTGTACCAAATGGGAACTTATCTGGGCGTTCCCTACCTGGTCTCAGAATTGCTCGAAGGCAAGACCCTGGCCGAGACGCTTCGCAATGGATCTCTGGGACCGCGCAAAGCCATTGATTACGGCGTGCAGATCGCGCGCGGGCTTGCCGCGGCGCACGAGAAAGGCATCGTCCATCGCGACCTGAAACCAGACAATCTATTCCTCAGCAAAGATGGCCGGGCAAAGATTCTGGACTTCGGCGTGGCCATCATGTTGCACCCGCAAACACCGAACGCAGACGTGGTCACCATGACGCTGCCGGAGACCACCGCAGGAACCCCGGGCTACATGTCTCCGGAACAAGTGCGAGGCTTGACCACCGATCAGCGCTCCGACATCTTTTCCCTCGGCGTCGTGCTGTACGAAATGGTGACTGGAAAACGCGCCTTTAAGAGAGCTACATCGGCAGACACCATGAGCGCCATTCTGCACGAGGAACCGGAGCCTATTCCACAGTCAGTTCCCGGCGTGGCTCCGGGACTGGAAAGAGTCATCAGTCATTGCCTGGAGAAAATGCCCGAGCAGCGTTTCCAGTCCGCCTCGGACCTGGCATTTGCTCTGGAAGCATTGTCTGACCCTGCGGTTGCCGCGCTGGCCGCTGCGCCTCAAGGGGGAAAGCGCGGCCGGCGCTGGGTTGCCGTGGCTGCAGGGGTTTTGCTGGCAGCGGGAGTGCTGGCCTATTTCCTGATGCGCCCTCCGCCAATACCCACGGTTTCGAATTACATTCAGCTCACCCATGATGGCCAGCCAAAGTCGCTCATCGGAACCGATGGCGCGCGGCTCTACATGGCTGTGAGCGAAGGAAACACGGGCAGTGGCACCTCAGCCGGAATCGCCCAGATGGCGGTCTCCGGTGGAGAATTGCAAAAACTTTCCATTCTGCCGAATGCCGGCATGGTACCCGTCAACCTATCGTCCGATGGAGCGGCATTCCTGGTCATCGAGGGTCAAGGCTCGCCTCCCCGGGGACCTCTGTTTTCCATTCCTGTTCTGGGAGGATCTCCGCGCAGGCTCGGCGACACCGCGGGAGAAACTGCGGCCTGGTCCCCCAACGGCAAAATGCTGGTTTATAGCGATTTGAGCAATTTGTTCGTTGCGAAGGCAGACGGGACGGAATCCCGCAAGGTGCTGAGCGCCAGCGGAGATATCAAGAATGTCAGCTGGTCTGCTGACAGTAGCCGGCTGCAATTCGACGTCACCGAGAGCGTCGGAACCCGGGATCATCAACTGCTCTGGGAAGCCTCAGCTAGCGGTACAAGGCTGCATCGCATGACCCCGGGCTGGCACGACTCCGACGATGAGTGCTGCGGCAAGTGGACCGCCGATGGGGAGTATTTCGTCTTCCAATCGGGCGGCCAGATCTGGGCCCTGCCGCGATCCCGCGCACTTTTTCATTCTCAGCCCGAGCCCATCGCGTTGACTTCGAGCCCGCTCTCGTTGTCCTCACCACTCCCGGCCAAGGATGGCAAAAAGCTTTTTGTTGTCGGTCAAAGTTACCGTGGCGAATTGACGCGCTACGATTCGAAGTCCCGCGGGTTCTCACCGTTTCTCGGTGGCATCTCGGGGGAGTTTGTTGCCTTCTCCGGGGATGGCCAGTGGGTGGCTTATGTTTCTTATCCAGAGGGTACTCTGTGGCGAAGCAAGTTAGACGGCAGCAGCCGGCAACAACTGACATATCCGCCCATGTACCCCGTGCTGCCACGCTGGTCGCCGGATGGGAAGACGATTCTGTTCTTCGAGTTTGCGGTCAGTCCTGAAAAGCCAGCCAGGATCTACGAAATTGCCGCCGAGGGTGGAAGTCCACACCAGCTGTTGGCAAACGATGGCCGGCAACAAATGGACCCGAACTGGTCTCCGGACGGGAGCAAGGTCGTTTTCGGGAGCCAATCGAACGATCCTTCCTCAACCATTCGCATACTGGATTTGGCGAATCACGAAGTCTCAACGCTCCCAGGCTCAGAAGGCCTGTTCTCGCCGCGCTGGTCACCCGATGGTCGCTACGTGGCCGCGTTCTCAGGTGACTCTACGAGAATTTTATTGTTCCATTTCGACACGGGAAAATGGACGGAGCTGGCCCAGGGAAACTTCGGCTGGCTGAACCTGTCCCGCGACGGAGAATACGTCTACACCCTCGATAGCAAAAACCAGAATGCAGTGGTACGGATACGGATCAGCGACCACAAGGCAGAGCCAGTCCTCGACCTGAAAAACTTCGCCACTGCCGGACGGTATGGCGGAAGCGTCGCTCTCACCCCGGACGATTCGGTGCTGCTGCTGCGCAACACAGGCAGTCAGGACGTCTATTCGGTGGACTGGGAGATGCGCTGACCGCTGTGGTGGGGGAAGCACTCAGCGCTTCTTCGGCCGCCTATATTTCCGTTTAGAAGTCGAGGCTTTCGTCGCCGGCCGCAAACCCTCGGCCGTGCTGTGCAGGGCTTCGGTGAGATCTTTTGCCGAGAGCGCGCTGCCGGGATCGATAAGCCACTGCACGATCAGCCCGGAGAGAAGCACATGCAGGAATGTGCCGATCGTCTTCGCAGTGTGCTCGCTTATGCTGCTCTCTTCCTGATTCAGAAACATCGCTGCCAGCCCGGTACGCGCGGTGTGCAGGTTGCCGGCAAGAAATTCGCGGGTCGCCTGCTGGCTCACCATTTGCGTGAATATCTCGAAATTCGCGATCCACAGCGAACGGTGGGTTTCAAAGGTGGCGATCACCTTTGCCCAGGTCGTTTCAAAGCGCTCTTTAGGTGTGACCGCCGCCGATACGCTCGTTCGCAATGCCTGTTGCAGATCCTGGTCCCACTCACCAAACGCGAGCAAAAGCGCTTCCGTAAGCAGTGCGTCCTTCGAAGAGAAGTGATAACCAATCGCGGCCAGGCTCACCCCTGCCGCTGAGGCAATGTCCCGGGCGGTGGTTCGGTTATAGCCCTTTTCGAGCAGGCATTGCTTGGCCGCCGTCAGCAGAGCTTCACGATTGCCCATAAACGGAGTTTAAGGCACAAGTAGACATCTGTGCCAGACGATCGTATAGTACAAACGTGTAAGACAAATGTACAAATCCTTGGAACAGGAGAATCTGCGATGGAAAACAAAAGTGTCCTCATTTCTGGAGCGAGCGTGGCCGGACCGGCCCTGGCGTTCTGGCTGCACCGCTATGGGTTTCGCCCCACGATTGTGGAACGTGCTCCGGCGGTGCGTCCAGGCGGGTACGCGGTCGATTTCCGGGGAGCTTCTGTTCGCGTGCTGGAACGCATGGGTCTTCTGGGACAAGTGCAGGCGGTGCAAACGCGCATCGGCGCTATTACCATCGTCGACCGGAACAACCGGAAGGTGGCCAGCATGCCCGACGGGTTTACCAGTGGCGAGCTTGAGATCCTGCGCGGCGACCTCGCGGAAATCTTCCACCGCGCCACCCGGGAGAGCACGGACTATATTTTCGACGACGGCATCGCCGCAATGGAGCAGGGCGCCGAGGGCGTGGATGTGCTGTTTCAGCGAGGGGAGCGGCGCAGGTTCGATCTGGTGGTCGGAGCCGATGGGTTGCACTCCAGGGTGCGGGCGCTCGCGTTTGGCGACGAGGCCAACTTTGTACGTTATCTCGGCTATTACGTCTCCATCTTTACCGTTCCCAACTATCTGCATCTTGACCGCAGCGGGCTGTATTACGGCACGCTGGGCAAGAAGGTCGGCATCTTTAGTGGAGGTGATCCTCGGGAAGCGAAGGCCTCATTCTTTTTCGCGACCCCCCCGCTCGACTATGACCGCCGCGATACGGAGCAGCAAAAGGGCATCCTGCGCGACCATTTTCAGCACGAAGGTTGGGAGGTACCGCGTCTGTTGGAAATCATGCCCACCGCTCCCGACTTCTATTTCGATTCCGTCAGCCAGGTGAAGATGAAGAAATGGTCCGCCGGCCGAACCGTTTTGTTGGGCGATGCGGCGTATTGCGCCTCTCCTCTGTCAGGCATGGGGACGGGCATGGCCGTGGTGGGAGCCTATATTCTTGCCGGCGAGCTGGCGCAGGCCGGGGGAGATTACGCCCTGGCATTTGAGAGATATGAGAGCCTGATGCGGAATTTCGTGGACCAGTGTCAGAAAATCGCCGATGGCGGAACCGACTGGTTTGTCCCGCGAACCCCCTTACGGCTCTGGTTGAGCAACCAGATGTGGAAGATCCTTCCTTATACGCCATGGAAGAACATGATGATCGAGGTACCCCTGAAAATCGGAAACTCGATCCAACTCAAGGACTACTCTGGTACCGTGGAAAATTTTGGGGAATGTCTGGGAACCTCCGTTCGCCCGGTAGCGTAACAAACAAGATGAAGCGTCTCTCTACCGCCGCCGGGGCGGCACTGCTGGCCTGCAGTCTGGCTGGCTTTGCCCAAACTGAGACCGCATGTGACCAGGCATTGGATGCCCGGCTGCGGTCGAGAGCCGTCCTGGCGATCGATTCGCTGCCGGCAGGACTTGAAATTGTCGGAACCGACCAGGAGGCGATTCATCTCACCTGCACCGCCGGCGATGTGGAGGACGCTCGTGACATCCGCATCCGATTCTCTGGGAACCAGGATGATGGCAAGCTGACCATCACTGGCGGCGGCTCTCTCAAGCATGAAAACCTTCAGGTTCGCATTGAAGTGCCGCGAAAGACCAGCCTGAGGGTGCAGATGCCTGCGGGACAAGTGAAGGTGGAAGACATCGCCGGTAACAAGGATATCGATCTCTATGCCGGACAGATTACGATTTCCTCGGCTCGTCCCTGGGATTACCGGAGTGTTCACCTGTCAGTGGATATCGGGCAGGTGAGCGCTCCAGTGTACGGCGAAGAGAAAGGCGGCTTCTTCCGCACCTTGACCAAACAAAACGCGGACGGCGAGTATTGGCTGCACGCTCACGTGTTGACGGGACAGATCGAATTGCTGGGCGACCATGCGCGCACCGCTGCCGAATGAGGAGATCAGGCAAATGAAAAGGGACGATGTCTCAAACACAAAGCAGCCTCAGGAAACACGAGCCGAAGGCTTTGCATCCACCTGCGGGGTGCTGGCCGTCGGGCTTTTTGTGCTTACCTTTGTGTTTCAGAATTTCGTGATTCCATCTTCCTCGATGGCGAGCACACTACTGGTTGGCGATCATGTTCTGGTGGAACGCGAGACACTCGCGCCGGCTTCCAGGGTCCCGTTTCTACACTACCGCGAGGTGCAACGTGGAGACGTTGTGGTTTTTTACAAACCGGTTGAGGAAGCCAACGGCGAGCATAAATTTCTTGTCAAACGTGTTATTGGAATTCCCGGCGACCGCATCCACCTCCGCAACGGCATTGTTTACCTTAATGGGATCGCCCAGGATGAGCCGCAGGCTGCCAAACCAACCTCTTCGAACTACGATCCCTATGTAGACGATTTTCCGTCGGTTGAACCTTCTGTCGAACCAGGCGTAACCCAAGCATGGTCAGAACGATTACCTGCCTACATCCAGAATGGGGATCTGGTCGTTCCTCGCGGCAGTTATTTTGTGATGGGCGATAACCGGACGAATAGTATGGACAGCCGCTACTGGGGGTTTGTACCACGAGAGAACATTCTGGGGCGGCCTCTTTTTGTCTACTGGTCGATTGTGATGCCCGAATCCGGGAACGAAGAGATTCCCTTGACCCAGCGAGCGGACTCTACCCTTCACGAGTTCCTTCACTTTTTTGATGAGACCCGCTGGAGCAGGACCTTCCATCGGATCCGATAATCAGCCGCGAAAGCGGTATTGTGCCGGCCCGGACTTCACCGCTTGTGTGAGAGGTTGGTCCTGGAAGGGCACGGCTTCAGCCGTGCCGCAAATAACCAACAGGAACTGGAGCGGCATTTGTCTGGGAGCCCGGTAGATCCTACGCTGACGCAGAAGCGTGCTCGGATGCGCCGCGACGATGAATCGTGGTCCATCTTGGAAGTGCCTAAGCGTTACGACGAGATCGAGCAAGCGTTAGGCTCACTCGACCCTATCCTGGCAAGGCTGCTCCATGATGGAACTTCATTTCAATGTGGAGTTCGCTACGGCAGGAAGGTCGAAGTCGAGTATGAGGTCACCGTACCTTCCAGTGTTTCCGCATCTGCGATTTCAAGCTCTTTCATGCCGTCTTCGGCTGGGGAAAACCGCAAAGGATCATCGCTATTGCCACGCATAGAAGCCCTGGCGGAAGATCGCGCTTCTGTGCGTGGGGTTGTGAAGGTTGCGATGACGCGGTATGCAGCCTGGCTGGCTCAGTTCGCTCGGTCTTCCGTGGTTGGCAGGGGCGATTAACCGGATGCCGAACGACAGTCATTTGCAATAGCCATGCGGTCGCCGTAACCTTCCTTTGCTGGAAGGAGAACGGTTGAGCAAAGACGAAAGCTTCGATGTCTGTGTCATCGGCTCCGGTGCCGCTGGCGGCGTCATGGCCAAGGAACTCTGCGAAGGCGGCGCCAAAGTAGTGATGTTGGAAGCAGGGAAGGGAATCCAACCGTGGGAGCTGCTCTCCCACAAGTGGCCCTACGAGTTGCCGTTTCGCGGCTTTCGCGGTGAGAAGCAAGCACCCTTCTATCAAGGCGACATCGCAAAATCCATTGCCTACGCTGATTCCGATCACATCTCGATCGACCGAGTGCGCGTCCTCGGCGGCAGAACCATGCATTGGAACGCCGTTACCCTGCGTTATGCCCCTAGAGATTTCAAAGAGTGGTCTTTGCAGGGGATTGAAGAAGACTGGCCGCTGACCTACGAGGAACTCGAACCCTATTACGATCGCATCGAGCAGATCATCGGGGTTTGCGGCAACGACGATCACCTTGAAATTCTGCCCGCGGGAAAAAATTATTTGCCGCCCATCCCCTGGCGCTGCAGCGAACACATCATGAAGCGGGCCACCGACGCGATGGGCATCCCCCTCATTGCCGTCCGCAAGGCAGTCCTTACCCGTCCGTACGATAAGCGCCTGCCTTGCCATTATTGTGGCCACTGTATGGACGGCTGCGACGTCGCGTCTATCTTCAGCTCGCCCGATTGCATGTTGCCCAAGGCACGGGCTACCGGCAATTTCACCCTGCGTCAGAACGCCCTCGCCCGCGAGGTCCTGGTCGACCGCGAGGGTCTGGCGAGCGCCGTCTCCTACATCGATACGGAGACGCGCGCGGAACAGCAGGTCAAGGCGAAGATCGTGGTGGTGTGTTGTTCCACCGTTGAGTCGGCGAGACTCCTGCTCAATTCACGCTCTCCTAAACATCCCGCAGGCCTGGCCAATGGCAACGGCAGTGTAGGGCATCATCTTAACGGTCACCTGAATGAATCGGTGACCATTTATCTCGAGGAACTCGAAGGGCAAAAGCCTTCCAACCAGGATGGCGCCACCGATCACGTGTACGTGCCTCGTTACAACCATCTTTCTGGCAAGACCGACTACATCGGCGGGTGGGGCTTTCAAGTGAACTATTCCAGTTACATGTTTCCGCATCAAGCTACCCGGCTGCCCGGCTACGGCGCTGCCTTTAAGCAGCAGGTGCGGAGAATGCAGCCTGGCTATTTGTCCTTTGGGGGCTGGGGCAAGGTCACCTCCGATGACCGGAACTATGTGACGGTCGATCCAACCCGGGTGGACGCCCATGGCATTCCGACGCCGGTCGTGCACTTTCGCTTCAGCGAGAATGATCATGCATTGTGGCAAGCGGCCAAACAGAGCATGCTGGAAGTTTCGTCGCACATGAAAGGCGCGGTCTTTACCAGTTTCGGTCAGGGTCCCACTGGGTTTGCCAGCCACGAAGTGGGAACGGTGCGTATGGGAAAAGATCCGCGCACCTCGGTCCTCAACGGCTATTGCCAGGCGCGGGACGTAAAAAATCTTTTCGTCACCGACGGTAGTTGCTTCACTACCTCCAGCGAGAAGAACCCGACGTTGACCATCATGGCGCTGTCGTTGCGCGCCGCTGACTATATAAAGGAGCAACGAAAGAGAGGCGAACTCTAGGATGCTGCGGGGGCGTATGGGCTACAGAGCACGTGAGCGTGCAGTGTTGGCTTTGTATGAGGTCTCGGCTTAGTCGGGCCGCACACTGGGAAAGGAAGGCTCAGAGGAAAATATGGAAAGAAGAGCGCTGCTTAAAATAGTCGCCCTCGCCGCGTTATCGCAAAAACTGAACGCCCTGCCGGGTGCCGCAATGATCCACATGCAGGCAGCCCCAGCGGGCGCCGTACACATTGCAGTTTTTCACCGATGAGGAGAGCCACCTTCTCGACCAACTCATGGAGATGATCATCCCCGCCGACGACCACTCTCCGGGCGCGCACGAGGCCCAGACCAACCTATTTGCCGACCTGATGGTGGCTGCCAGCAGCGACGACGTCAAGAAGCAGTGGCGAGACGGAATCCGCCTGATCCGCGAGGACACCGTGCGCTCATCATTGGCCGAGGCACTGCGCAAAGCCGCGGCCAACGAAGACAATCCCCAAACCGATCTGGAAAGGTTCTTCGTATCGCTGAAAGTCATGACCGTCAACGGCTACTATACTTCCGCGACGGGTATACACGAGGAGATGGAATACGTCGGCAACAGTTACCTTGCGGCCTTTCCAGAGTGTACTCATCCCGAACATCAGGAAGGATGAGATGTGTTCGTGCTAGCATTTGGGGCGAAGGAGGTGTCCTATGCCCTTTATCGATACCAGTACCCTTGAAGTTATAGAGCGTTTGCCCGGCTGGCATGGACGCTATTTCCATTCGCCGAGCATGACGTTCGCGCACTATGATTTCGTGCGCGGTTCGTCCATCCATGAGCACGCGCATCTTCAGGAAGAGGTCTACGAGGTGATCGAGGGCGAGCTCGAGATGACGATTGACGGTGTAGCCCAGATCGCCCGGCCTGGTTTAGTTGCGATTGTACCGGCCAATGTCCGCCACTCGGTCAAGGCTCTCACCGATGGCCGGCCCATTATCGTGGATTATCCGGTGCGGCGCGATTTCACTGGAGAGGTAAACAGGTAGATCAGGTGTCATTGGCTGAATCTGCAAATGTGGAAGCGGCGTTTCAAAATCAGCAAGCTATTGACAATCCGCGTGAGTCAACGCAAACTCATATAGAAGTTTGATAGGAGATCTGCAGAGCCGAAAATAACCAGGATTCTCGAGAGCACTCTCGATCGGGACCCGAAGCTGCCAGTGACAAATATTGCCCTTGCGATGGCGAGTGCTCTCAAGCCTACTGAGGAGACGCAAGTGAAACTTCACTCACATCTTCAGGCAGTCCTCCGCAATCTGTTTCACAAGCGACGCGTGGAGGGAGAACTCGATGAAGAGGTACGCACCTTCGCGGAAATGCTAGCCGACGAAAGAGCCGCTGCGGGAATGCCTCCGTCCGAAGCCCAGCGCACTGCGAAGGCTGACAGCGGCGGTATCGAGCAGATCAAGCAGGCAGTTCGTGACCGCCGCGCCGGTGTCAGGTTTGAAGTTTTGGCACAGGATTTACGTTATGGCCTCCGCCAATTGCACAGGAGCCCGGCCTTCACCGCTCTCGCCATCCTTACGCTTGCGATCGGCATCGGAGCAAACACTGCCATCTTCAGTTTCGTCGATGCCGTTCTCCTGCGTCCGCTGCCGTACCCCAACGCTGATCGTCTCACCATCCTGTGGTCCGGCTTGGGCTATTCGAATCGCGCGCCATTCTCCAGCTTCGAGCTGTATCAAATTCGCCAGCGAACCAAACAATTCGATCAGGTCGCCGGCATCTGGGTCACCAACGGACCTCTTCCCGGAGAAGGTGACGCCGAGCAGGTGAAAGTGGGCGATGTCACATCGAATTTTCTGCCTCTGCTTTGTACCCGGCCAGCTCTGGGCCGCTTCTTCGGTCCAGAAGAAGATGCGCCCAACGCAGCGAACACCATCATCATCTCCCACGGAGTTTGGGTTCGCCGTTTCGGATCTGATCCAGCGATCATCGGCAAATTAGTGCGTTTTGGCAAACATTCCGCGGTGGTCGTTGGAGTTTTACCCCGGAATTTCCGGCTGCACTTCCCTGACGACGCCAGTGTTCCGCCCGAAGTGGACGTATTCAGTTCAATCCCTGTCGGACCCTGGGAGCCGCAGGGTCCGGCGTTTCTTCATGTAATTGGACGGCTACGCAATGGCAACAACGCGGCAAGCGCCCAGGCAGAAGGTGATGCCATCGCCACGCAAATCAATGCGCTCGCAGGGCGATCGGAGATGGCGCATTTCCGATTCTATGTTTTCCCCCTTCAAGCCGACGACGTGCGCGACGTCCGCGGCACCTTGCTGCTTCTCTTCGGCGGCGTAGCGCTCGTGCTGCTCATCGGATGCGCCAATATCGCGAATCTTTTGATGGCGCGCGCCCGCCAGCGACAGCAGGAAACCACCATCCGCGCCGCGCTCGGAGCGTCGCGCGCCAGGCTGGTGAGTCAACTGTTCACCGAAAGTCTTTTGCTCGGTTGTTTCGGCGGCATCGCGGCATTGGGCCTTGGCTGGGTCGCAATACGAGCCATCCTGGCGGCTCGTCCTCCTTCGTTCGTAAGCCTCGGTGACGTCAGCCTCGACTGGCGCGTTCTCGCGTTCACCTTTACCGTCGCTATTGGTACCAGCGTGCTCTTCGGCCTCGCGCCCATGATTGCCGTACGACGCCTGGATCTGACCCGCAACCTCAAGGAAGTCCGGAAGAGTGGGTGGCGGCGCCGGCACTGGATCAATGTTCTGGTTTCCGCCGAAGTTGCTCTGGCATTCGTCCTGTTGGTGGCAACAGGCCTGCTCATGCGCACGTTTGTGAATGTCCTGCGCCTCGACCCGGGATTCCGCGCTGACAATGTCTTCACCTTTCGGATCTCCGCGCCGGGTTACGCTCCACTACGGGAATTGCAGCGAGGGCTCCAGTCTCTTCCCGGAGTGAAGTCTGCTGCAGCCGTCTCCCACATTCCGCTCGACGACGCGGGAAATTGGTATGACTACTACTGGAAAGAGGGTACTCCCGCTGAATTGCAGAATACCGAAATGGCAGATCACCGCTCCATTCTGCCCGGGTATTTCAGCACCATAAGCGCCAGTTTCCTCGAAGGCCGCGATTTTACCGAGGCTGATGATGCCGCGCATCAACACGCAGTCATCATTGATGACGTGCTGGCGCGCGAGCTCTGGCCCAATGGCGACGCGATTGGCAGAAAGCTTAGCATTTCCGACTCTCCCAGTGGTCCTTATGAATTCCAGCGCGACTGGGCCGTCGTTGTAGGTGTCGTCCGCCATGTTCAGTACCACTCGCTCACAGCGATCGTCCGTCCTCAAATTTACGTGCCATACCAGCTGGCGCCACGGCCGTCGATGTCGATCGTGATTCGCACCGCTGGTGTTGTCTCTAACTTGGCGGACTCCGTGCGAAAGAAGGTGACCCTTGTAAATCGAGACATGCCGATCACCCACGTCGAGCCCTTATCGATGGTTATTGACCGGGCGCATGCGGAAAGCCGCTTTACCTCACTCCTGGCCACGCTGCTGTCGGTCATCGCGCTTTCGCTCGCCTGCATCGGCATCTATGGAGTGCTGTCGTATTCCGTAGCGCAGCGCACCAACGAGATCGGGATACGCATGGCGATTGGCGCCCGTCGCACGCACGTGATGAAGATGGTTCTCGCGGACGGATTCACTTGGGTCTTGCCAGGTTTGGTGACAGGATTCCTGCTCTCGCTGGCAGTAGGGCCGCTGATCGCACGTCTCTTGTATGGCGTAAAGCCGGGGAACGCGGAAAATTACGCTGTTATTCTCGCCGTTGTTGTGCTCTTAAGCGGGCTCGCGGCGTTTCTTCCAGCCCGCCGCGCAATGAACATCGATCCACTGGCAGCGCTGCGGTACGAGTGAAGTGCCGCACACGCCGCTCAGGCGTGGCCGGCTACGGCCTTGCCAAACACACGACAGTAGTTTCCGCCGCCGACTTTGCCGATATCATCGGGCGTGAAGCCCTGCAGGAGCATCTCGCCGGCAACCGCGTGGAAGAATCCTCCAGTCAGGCCCGGCCAGGCTCTATTGGTGCCCTGGCCATCACGCGAGGAGAGCAGGTCTGTGTCGGTGCCGATACCAACGTGGTCGATGCCTACTGCGTCTACCATCGCCTTAATGTTTTCCACGAAATCTTTCGGCGAGTCTGCCAGTTTAGTCCACACGCCGATGACGCCGTTAGCATCCGCCACGACCTTCGCATGTTCTTTGCTGATCAGGTGCGGCTTCATCATCTCCGCCATTCTGGGGTTGCTGCCCGTTCGGCTGTCGAGCCCCGTATGTGACACAATCAGCGGCTGGGTGGCCAACTTCAACGCACCGAGCACAGTCTCGGGGCTGGCGTGAGCGAGGTCTACCAGGATCCCCAGCCGGTTGCACTCCTGCACGACTTTTGCGCCAAAAGCTGTCAAGCCGCCAAGGTGAGCGGGCGATGTGATCACGTCGCCCAACGGCGACACCATATCGTCTCGCTCATGAAGCAGTTGGAGGTTCCGCACACCGCGTCGGTACACCTCCTCCACTCGCTCCAGGTGTCCCTCGATGAACTGTGCCCCTTCGACTGTTTGAACGATCGTTGGTTGACCACGGTGGTGCGCGGCCTGAAGGTCTCTTAGCGTCGACGCGCGGTGAATATGTCCCTTCTCCAGTTGCGCATCCATCGCCGTGAGCCAGCGAAGGTAGTTGTCTCTCGCATCGCCGGGCCGCTCAATCGGGGTGAAATCCAGCCCAAAGCTCGCACAGACGGCGGTAAGCCCTGACTGTTTGAGCTCTTCTCCGATGGAAAGGCCGGGAGCATGCGGTTGCTGCTCTTCTCGCGGCGGCTGCTCATGTGGATGTGGCTCTGTCCCCGGAGGATAGACATGGTTGTGCATGTCAATGCCAATGGTCCGTGACATGACCTGGGCAACGCGCGGGTCGACCGCCTCACCCGCCGCCTTCAGCCAGGCTGGCGCGAACAGCATCGCACCACCGGCGCCCACAGCGGTTGTCAGGAAGTCCCTTCGAGAGAAACAGCAGGAAGTTTCATCAACACACATAGTAGATCACTCGCGACGGTGTCTAACGCATTACAAAGCCGCCGTCGACCGAGATGGACTGGCCAGTAACATAGCTGGCGGCTGAGCTGCACAGCCACAGGACTGCATCGGCGATCTCCTCGGGCCGTCCGAGACGTCGCATCGGCACGAAGGTGTTGAGCATCTTGTGCAGCTCTTCGCCCTGGCCTTCTGCGATCATCTTTTCCGACATGGGCGTCTGAATCATGCCCGGGCACACGTCGTTGACGCGGATCCCACGCGTCGCATATTCGAGAGCGGCGCTCTTGGTGAAGCCAATCACGCCATGCTTCGCCGCATGGTAAGTCCCGCGCCGTGCGCCGCCAAGAAGACCTCCCAGCGAAGAACAATTGACGATCGCGCCACTGCCTTGCTTGCGCATCTGCTGCAGTTCGAACTTCATGCAGCTCCACACGCCGCGCAGGTTGATCGCCATGACCCGGTCGTAGTCATCGCGCGGAGAGTCAGCCGTTTCGGCAAGAACATTCTGCACTCCGGCATTGTTGTAAGCTGCGTCGAGCCGGCCAAAAGTATCCACCGTCTGCTTCACCATCGCTTCTACCTCTGCGTCATCCGACACGTCACAGCGAACCGCCAGGGTCTTACGACCCTTATCGGCAAGGTCTTTGGCGGCGGCTTGCACTTCCTTCTGGTTCCAGTCCGCCAAGACCACCGACGCACCCGATTCCGCAAACGCTTTGGCCGTAGCCAATCCCAGCCCTGACGCAGCGCCGGTTACTAATGCAACCTGGTTCGCAAACGAGATGTTCATCTTCATTTCTCCTAGCTCTCAAGGCTAGTGCGCTCATCCACGGAATGCTTTCCTGATTCTGCCAATTCTTTGCCTGATTCTGTCTGCTCTTCCGATTTTGCGCACACCGCAGGTTGCCGGGCGTTAGGCTATTGGTGGAGGCGAAGGATGTTGAGGGAGAGAACGAACGCTAAATCGCCGGGTTCGGCAGTGATCGAAATGAGGCGTGCCCTTGCAGAGCGAGTCAAACTGCTGGCGTCAAAGCCTGGAGAACACCCGACAGCGATACCCGGACTCTTCCTCTACCACCGGACTGCCCCTACCCCTTGCTTCCGGGCTTCGTACGAGCCGGGTCTGAGCATCTTTGTGCAAGGACGGAAGCGTATCCTGCTCGGCGGAACGGAGTATTTGTGCGACGGCTCCTCATTCCTGCTCTCGTCGATCGACGTGCCCGCGCAAAGCCAGATTATCGAAGCTTCCGAGAAGACGCCGCTGCTGTCGATTTTCCTCCGCCTCGATATGCCGGCGGTCCGGGAGGTACTTAGCCGGGATGACATACCCGAGGCTCCGCCATCAACGCACCGCCAGGGTCTCGTCGTTGGTGAAACGACTGTGGGGTTGCTAGGCGCCTCCATGCGTATACTTGAGCTTCTGGATACACCGGAAGACATACCGTTCCTCGGCCCGCTGGCTCACCGCGAAATCCTGTACCGCATTCTTCGCACGCCACAGGCGGAACGGCTGCGCGCCATCGCGACCAGCGGTGACCTGGGTCAAAGAACTGCACGAGCGATCTCCTGGCTCAGAGCCAACTACGCCAAGCCCTTGCGCATGGAAGAGCTCGCATCCACGGCAAGAATGGGCGTCTCAACCCTGCATCATCAGTTCCGTGCCCTTACCGCGATGAGTCCACTGCAGTATCAAAAGCAGCTGCGGCTTCAGACAGCCCGTCAACGTATGCTGATGGACGGACTCGATGCCACCACTGCTGCCTATGAGGTGGGCTACGAGAGCGTAAGTCAATTCAGCCGCGAGTACAGCCGATTCTTCGGCCAGCCGCCTATACGCGACATCAAAGGCCTGCGCGATCACAACATAAGCGAGGTCAGCGTAGCTTAGGCGAAGCGGGTTTTCACTTTAAGCGAAAGGAATCTATTATGCGATCCGATATTGTGCCCGGCGCCCAGTTTCCCGACTACGAACTTACCGACCACACTGCGAAACGACGCAAGCTCTCCCACCTCCAGGGTCAGCATCCCATGGTTCTCGTGCTCAGTCGCGGAGGTTTTTGCCCCAAGGACCGCCGGCAGGCAGAACTCCTCGTCGAGCTGCATCGTGAATTGGAAGTTGCATATTGCCGTCTCGTGACCATAAGCACAGACAACATCACGGTTACGAATGAGTACCGTACAGGCGTTGGTGCTCACTGGCCCTTTCTTTCCGATGTGGGCCGAACCGTGCAAAAGGATCTGGACATCGCCGAATACACTGATCCAGACCACAATCCGATGGTTCCGCACGTCGTCGTTCTAGAGCCAGGACTCATCGTATACAAGATCTACAACGGCTATTGGTTCTTCGGCCGTCCGACTATGGATGACCTCCGTCAGGACCTCCGCGCCGTCACCAAAAAATGCCGGCCAGATTGGGATATCACGACGCCGGAAATGAAGGCCGCTTGGAAGGAAGGCCGCAAGGAGCTCTTTTATCCGTACGGCAAGACCTATGCTCAAACGCTCGGGGAGCAGGATTAGAGCGGGTCATTCGTTGTGAGGGAGGGGTTGAGAAGACGGCGGGTTGGGCGCTCGTTGTACGGCGGAACTCTCCGGGAAATACACGACAACATAAAGGGCATTCCCTATCAGGTTGGTACCTTGGAACCCGTTGCCAAAGGAAAAATTCCATTCGAAGCCGTCGCCCGGTCCGCTAGCCAGACAAGGCGATGAAGCGGATTGTACAGAGCAAGCCCAGTAGAGATAGGGTTGCACATTGTAGAAGGGACCGGCGCGCGCCTCTGACGGCGGGATGACGGACTCGCCCTGACGAAAACCGAGCTGGCGATAAAAAAGCGATCCCATAGCGCTGCCGGTGCAGCCATAGCCGGTGGTCCCTTTCATACTGCATGATGGATCAGGCGGCCCAGTCTCGGGCAGATCCCAGTTCGTTTGACCGAGGTATCCATGCCCGCCATCGGCTTGATTCAAGGCCGCCACCCAGCGGATGGCCGTCTCGTGATCCAGCGCACCGTCGCGGTTGATTTCTGCGATGGCAAACGTTGCTCGTGCCGCCAGGTTCGCGTCCGCAAGCCATGTGACCTCGGCGAGGGGGTCGTATACGGTTGCTCCACCTGGATTTGCCTGCAAGCGGCTGCCTGTCGCCGGCGGAGTGCCGGGTAGCTTGCCTTTGCTCCCGGAACAGTCAAACCCAAACGACTCGCCGTGATGGCCGGTAATCCCGCAGGTTCTATCGACGTCCGGCGCCGTTGGCAGCTGCCAGTTATTGTGGCCGAGATAGCCCGCGCCATGATCGAACGCATTCATCGCCGCAACCCAGAGAACCGCGGTTGCGTAGGTCATCGAACCCGATTTATTGATGTTTGGGATGCCAAACGTTTGCACCGCCGCCAGGTTGGCGTCCGCCAGCCAGGTAACTCCCAGGCGGGCATCACGTACAGTACGACCCCCTTCACGAGCGATCAGCGCGGACCTGCCGGTGGGAGGCAATTGTGCATTCGCTTGCGGCGATTGCCTGGCGAGGCTCCGCTCCCTGCATGCGGTCGCCAACTGCTGAGTGATTTGCGGCAGCGGTTTGGAGGCTCGCTTCGGCTGCTCGCCAAAAACAAGCGGATTAAAGCAATCGAGGACCAGCCGGTTCCCGATAGGACCGCCCTGGACAAAGCCGGCGTTCTTGCATGCCGTTCTTATCTGCTCGCACGGGGCTTGAGCCAGCAGAGGTGTAGCCGCCAACATCTTGATTGCTGCGCAAACGATACTCTTCGACCACAGACCCGCTAGCCTCATCGGTGCCTCCGGTCTGGCGGAAAGCGGAACAGACGAGAAACGCATTAGGAAAAGGAGCTGCGGCTACAGGATACCCATTTCCCCTGCGAAAGGCACACGCGAGCAAGGCGACTCGCTCGCTCCAGCGGTGGGTGCTTCCGGAGGAGTCACGGGCTTGGGTCCACCAAAGGCGATGAAAAGCACCTTCTGTTCAGCAACTACTCTCCCGTGGAAGCACCGCCCTCCCCTTTGTCATCTCGACCGAAGCGCACCCGGATTTCCTACTTCGCGCTGCTAGCGACGACCACGTGTGCGGCTCTCCTTAAAGAGAGCCGCATGCAGACCATCAAAGCCACGGATCTCCACAGGAAATTCCGGGTAGCGCAGTGGAGAGATCTCTGTGTGGATGCTCTTTCTTGGGAATGTTTTTCGACAGAGCGGACCCGCATTTCCTGTTTCGCACTGCTGGTAACGACCATAAGCACAGACAACATCACTGTTACAAATGAGTACCGTTCAGGCGCTGGTGCTCATTGGGCGTTTCTTTCCGATGTGGGCCGAACCGTGCAAAAGGATCTGGACATCGCCGAATACGCTGAGGTGCCGTGAGCCCGGGGAACCCAGGTCTCAAAATTGAAACCTGGGCCTCCGGATTTGTGCTACTACATGCGAAGTTGACTAATCCCTGCCCTGAGTCGCCCTTCCTGCGCCGGAGGCGGGTACCGATTGGCCGGCACTGGTTGCGGGTGCCGCAAAAATCGGCGACAACTGGTTTCCGTTGGGCGAGCCAAGACCGGTGCAGGGGTCCCAGCCTGGTCCCGCCGAATAACTGCCGTTGTTGCCTTGGATGATATCTTGGAAGCCGTTCTCGGCGTTCTGGTAGAGCGTGGGATTGGCGAACCCGATATTGCTGCCGCGCTGCTGGTTGAGCAGGGCGATAAGCGCGGCCCAGAGCGGGGCGACTGCGCTGGTCCCGCCGACCACCGTAGCTTGCCCATCAAACAAGACGTTGTAACCGGTCTCGGGCGAGGCATCGCCAGCCACGTCGGGTACGCCGCGTCCGCCGCCACTGGTTGGTGACGGAGGGACGTTGGCATTTGTCTGCCAGGATGGAAGTGGGAAGACGCTGCTGATGCCGCCCCCGCTTGCTCCACCACCCTGCGGCTGATCGTTCCAGACGTCCTCCTCCTGGATTACGCCGTTTGCTGCGACCAGTTCGGTACCGCCGCAGCCGAGCACATGCGGGCTGGAGGCGGGGAAGTCGACATTGTTGCCGCTGACCCCGTCACTGGAGCCGTTGTCTCCGGAGGCGACGGTGATGGTGATGCCCAGCGCGGCCGCCGACTGGCAGGCCTCATCCAAGGCGGTCATGGATTGTGCCGTCCAGTTCGACTCCGGGCTCCCCCAGCTGATGGAGATGACCGACGGCGGACCATTGGTGGTGTCGTGAATCGCCGTGGTCAGGGCATCGACGAAGCCCTGGGAGCTATTGGTGGTGAAGTAGACGGCTATATTCGCACCCGGAGCGATGGAGCCGGCGACTTCGATGTCCAGTGCAACCTCACCGTCGGCGTTAGGGTCGGTGGGGCTGCTGGGAAGGTTAGGGGAGTTGGTGGCGCCGTCGACCGAAACGGCAGTGACTCGCGGCTCAGTGATGCTGAGCCCGGCGAAGTAGCTGGACAAATCGCTGGCGTTGTAGCCGCCGCCGAGCTCGAGAATGCCGATCGTCTGGCCCGCGCCATTGACTCCGGTCGGGAAGTTGTAGAGTTGGGCGACCTGGGGCGGATTGAAAGACGCGCTCTGGGCCGGTTTACTCTTCTTCTTGTTGTCTAGCAGCCGAAAGTGCGGCCTTGCAATGGGATGGTTATCAAGCCCGAGCACCGCCTCAACGGGTTCGGCATGCTCCTGGGGCATGGAGATGGTCCCGGTGTAGCTATGAAATTTCCTTCCGTCTTTTACGTAGTCGCTGAGGGTGACGCCAAAGGCGGCCTCCATCTTACTGGCCGGGCCGCGCAGGACCAATGTGCGCCGCGCCAGGCTGGATGCGCCTTCGTCGACGGTGAGGCCGTGCTTGTGGGCGAAGTCGCGGAGGTGGTCGAAATTAGCCGGATCGGCGGCGTACTTCTCTGAAAATTCCTCCTGGCTAAGGTGGCGGCCAATCAGTTTTTCGAGATCCAGGGGGTTCTTGCGTTTCACAATCACCGAAACGCTGATGTTGCTTTGAGGGTCGGTCTTGCCCGCGACCGTTGCGTCCGGAACGGCTTTGCGTTCGCTCTTAGGAAAGGAGACCCGCGATGGGTTGTGCTGCGGTTTTTGCGTCGACATAGACACCTGCTTTTGGGGGTTGGGTTGGGTGGCTAGGGGATTGCTGGCTTGAAGGTGTTAATTCGATAGTGCCACATGCGGGCACAGCGTTTCATGAAGCAAAATTCATGATCGGGAGCGTAATGAAGAGCCTGCGGTTTCTTACCCGGCACTCACATCTCTCATTGGATCGATCGACGCAATCGACGCAAGAGTGGGTGGCCCAGGTCTCGCTTTTGAGACCTGGGTTTTCAGGTATACCCAATTAGCCCAAGAAACCCAGGTCTCAAAAGCGAGACCTGGGCCACCCACCATAAATTTCTGCGGGCTATTGCCGAGGGATTACTGCCAGCCGCCTCCCAGCGCACTGTAGAGCTGGACCAGGCTGAGGGCTTCGCCTTGTTGCGCGGTTGCCAGGTTCAGCTGCGCCGAGTAGAGGTTGGTGTCGGTCGTGAGGACCTCGAGGTATGCCGTCGATCCACCCTCGTAGCGGAGGCGGGCCAGCCGAGTGGAATCCTGTGCGGCTTCCACGAGCTTCTCTTGCTGCTCGCGATACACACGCTGTTTGTTCAGCGCGATCAAGGCATTCGATACGTCGCGAAACGCTCCAGCGATGGTTTTCTGGTAGGTGATCACCAATTCCTGGTCGGTAGCCTTGGCTTGATTTAATTGGCCGCGCAGCTTGCCGCCTTCAAAGAGTGGCTGGGCTAATGAGCCGATACCGTAAATGGTCCGCGCGTTGCTGTCGAAGATATTGGAAAAACTGTTTCCCCCGAAACCGGCCGAAGCACTGATCGATAGCTGGGGAAAGAACTGCGCACGCGCCACGCCAATATTCGCGTTGGCCGCTTTAAGCTGCGCTTCCGATTGCTGAATATCCGGCCGGCGTTCCAGCAATTGCGAGGGGATGCCGGTTGGCAAATCCTGGGGTGGGGGCGTGAGCGCGTTTGGATCCGTGTGCGCGACTGGACCAGGATTCTCGCCCAGCAAGAGCCGCAGCGCATTCTCCTGCTGCTGCACCTGTTGCTCCAACTGCGGCAGTTCCGAGGTAGCAGTGTAAAGCAGCTGCTCAGCCTGGCGCAGATCAGAGAGGGGAACAGATCCGCCACTTTCCAGCCGCCTGGTCAGGTCGACCGAGTCCTGCCTCGCCTTCAATGTCCGCCTGGTGATCTCCACCTGGAGATCGAGTGCGCGCAGTTGAATGTAGGTTGTCGCCACTTCCTGCACCAGCGTCAGGCGCACCGCGCGCTGCGCCCAGGTTTGGGCCAGCAGCGTGGCGCGCGCAGCTTCCGTCTGCTTGCGATAGAGGCCCCAGAAGTCGGGGTTCCATGCCGCGGAGAGACTAAAGGATCCGGCAACGATCGGGCTGCTGATCGAATTCGATCCGGTGATGTTGTTCAGCGCAGGAACATCGGCACCCAGACCGGTGCCGCCAGCGCTGAGGCTAGGGAACTGCTGCGAGCGGGTGATTTGTACCTGTGCCTGTTGCTCAAGGATGCGCTGCGCCGCGATGCGGAGATCGTAATTGTTGCTGAGCGCCTTACGAATCAAATCCTGCAGCTCTGGCTCGCGGAATACCTGGGCCCATTGCTCATCGCCAAGAGAGCCCTGGGCATCGCTGATGATCGCGGCATCGTCCGCGCCACGGAACGCTGGCGGTGCGGGGTAGGCGGGCCGCTGGTACTTCGGCCCGACCGTGCATCCCACCGCCGCGAACAACAGCACCACGGTAAAGATGATCGCGTACGCGCGCTTGAACCATACCGAAGGGTTGTTCATCGCTGTCCTCCTCGTGTCGAACGGCCGGGACCGCCGCCGGCAGCCGCGCCCACGGCCACGGGATCCAAATCACCCTTCGAGTCCATCGTCGTGCCTTTCCCGCCCCGCGCGTAGCGATGCGACAGGTACTCGACGACAGAAAAGGTGACGGGAATGAAGATGAGGCCGATCGCGGTCGATAAGAACATCCCGCCGACGACCACGGTGCCCAGAATGCGACGTGAGGCGCCGCCTGCGCCCGACGCTACCCAGAGCGGAAGGCAGCCGAAGACGAAGGCGAGCGCCGTCATGACGATAGGGCGGAAGCGCAGTCGGGCGGCGGCGAGCGCGGCCTCCGCAATGCTTTGGCCGGCTTCGTAGTTGGTCTTTGCAAACTCGACGATGAGGATAGCGTTCTTGGCCGACAAACCGATCAGCATGACCAGACCGATGGTGGCAAAAATGTCATTCTCATACGAGCGAATATGCAGAGCCAGATAGCCGCCCAGAATAGCAACCGGTGTGCTAAGCAGAACGCTGAAGGGCAGTGTCCAGCTTTCATACAAAGCCGCCAGGATGAGGAAGACGAACAGGAGCGATAGACCGAAGACGGCCCACGACGGCACTCCTTTATCGGCCTGTTGCTCCTGGTAAGACATGCCCGAGTAATCGAAGCCTGCCCCCGCCGGCATGGTCTGTTTGAAGACCTCTTCGAGAGCGCCGCGCACCTGGCCGGAACTGTAACCAGGACTGCCCGTGATGTTCAGCTGCGCGGCGTTGTACTCATTAAAACGATAGATGAATTCGGCGCCGGTAGTTTGGTTTACCTTCACCAACGAGGCAAGCGGAACCTGGCTTCCGTTCGCACTTCTTACATAGAACTGGCTAATGTTAGCGATGTTCTGACGCGACGTGCCTTCCGCTTCGACGTAGGTTTGCCACTGACGTCCGAAGCGATTGAAGTAGTTGACCAGGTAGCCGCCCATAAAGGTCGACATGGTGGTGTAGATATCGGAGAGCTGTACCTGTTGCTGGAGAGCCTTTGCCTTATCGACATCGGCGTAGAGCTGGGGTACAGCGGGCTGATACGACGGGATCACGGCCGCAATTTCAGGCCGCTTGCTGGCGGCGCCCAGGAAGGCGAAGACATTTTTGGCAAGCACCATGGGATCGTCGCCGCCGGAGCGGTCTTCGAGGATCATGGTCACGCCGCCGGAGGTTCCGATACCTGGAATCGATGGGGGCGGAAAGGCAAAGGCGATGCCTGCAGGATTGGCCATCAGCTGCCTCTGCAAATGGTTTTGAATGTACTCGAGTTGCTGCTGTTTCGTCTTGCGCTTATCCCATGGCTTGAGCGCCACGAAGAAGAAGCCCGAGTTGGTGCTTTGTACCTGGGTGAGGAGAGAGAAGTCGTTGACCGCGATCACGCCTTGCACACCATCGGTTTTGAGCAGCGCATCCGTGATCTTTTGCTCAGCAAGATCCGTGCGTTGGGCAGATGCAGCGTCAGGGAGTTGCAGGGCAAGGAACATATAGCCCTGGTCTTCCGTTGGGATGAAGCCGCCTGGAAGGCCCTTGCCGAGGAACACGCCAAGCACCGCAACCAGGGCGAGACCTACCATGGCGATGGCAGACTTATGAATCAGAACATCCGACGTGTGTACAAAGCTGTCAGTGGTGCGTCCGAAAAATTTATTGAATAGACCAAAGCCCTTGCCTAGAAGACCGGTCTGGCGCTCCTCGTCCTTAGGCTTCAGCAGCAGGGAAGCGAGTGCGGGTGAAAGCGTCAGCGCGTTAAAGGCGGAAATGAGCACCGAGATCGCGATGGTGACGGCAAACTGTTGATACATGCGCCCTGTGATACCAGGAATAAACGCCGTCGGGATAAATACGGCGGCCAGGATGAGGGCGATGGCCACTACCGGACCTCCCACCTCTTCCATGGCCTTGATGGTCGCCGAGGTGGGATCCAGGCCTTCTTCGATGTGGTGTTCCACTGCCTCCACAACAATGATGGCGTCATCGACCACCAGGCCGATGGCAAGCACCAGGCCGAACAGCGAGAGGGTGTTGATGGAGAAGCCGAGCGCCGGAAAGATGATGAAGGTTCCGATCAGCGAGACGGGAACGGCCAGCAAAGGGATCAGGGTGGCGCGCCAACCCTGGAGGAAGATGAATACGACAATAACGACCAGGCCCAGAGCTTCCAGCAGCGTGAGCACGATCTCGTGGATACCTGCGGTGACCGCCTTGGTAGTGTCGAGCGGCACATCATAGGTGATGCCGGCGGGAAAGCTCGCCGACAGATCTTTCATACGGGCATTGACGGCCGCGGCGGTCTCGACCGCATTGGAACCGGGTAACTGATAGATGGCCATGACGCCGGAGGGCGCCTGGTTGTAGCGGGCAGAGATGGCGTACGCCTGCTGGCCCAACTCGACCCGGGCGATGTCACTCAGGCGCACGATGGAGCCGTCCGGGTTGGCGCGGATAACGATCGCCCCAAACTCCTCAGGCTTGACCAGACGGCCCTGCGTCCGCACGGTGTACGTAAACTGCTGCCCCTCCGGGATCGGCTCAGCGCCAATCTGCCCGGCAGGGTTTACATTGTTCTGGGTCTGGATGGCCTGGATGACTTCGGGCGCCGTGATGCCCAGCTTGGCCATCTGGTCGGGGTGAACCCACACCCGCATTGCGTACTGCCCGCCGAACACCTGCACGCGCGAAACGCCTTTCACGCGGGCGAGTTGGTCCTGCAGGTTAATGATGGCGTAGTTGGTGAGGAATTCCTGGCTCAGTTTGCCGCCGGGCGAGTTGACGGCGACCAGCATCAGCGGCGAGGTGAGCGCCTTCTGCACGGTGAGGCCGGCGGTGGTTACCTGTGCCGGCAACTGTGACTGTGCCTGATCGACACGCAGCTGAGCGAGCACCTGGTCGATGTTGGGATCGGTCTTGACATCGAAGTCTACGAACAGCTGGACCACGCCGTTGTTGGCGCTTACCGAGTCCATGTAGATCATGTTGTCGACGCCGTTCATCTGCTGCTCGATCGGTGTCGATACCGCTTCTGAAACAGTCTTTGAATCCGCGCCGGGGTAGGTGGCGGTTACCAGAATTTCCGGCGGAACGATATCAGGATATTGCGCCGTAGGCAGGCTTACCAGCGACACCGTACCAAGAATCACGGTCACAATAGCGATTACAATGGCGACGATCGGTCGCCGAATGAAAAATTTCGACATCGGTTACCTCCCTGCCGCGTTGCCGGCCGAGGCGACGTTGGCTGGAGCTGGGTGCGGGTTGACGGGAGCACCCTCGCGCAGTTTTTGCAGGTTGTCGACGATGACTTTCTCGCCGGGATCGATGCCGCCCTGTACCAGCCAGTTGTTGCCGATCTGGGGGCCAAGTTCGATCGTGGTGAGATGGGCCTTATTGTCGCTGCCCACGACGTAGACCTGCTGCAAACCCTGCAGTTCCTGCACCGCAACCTGTGGCACGAGTAAACCATTGTGATGCACTTGCGTCTCCCCTCGGACACGGCCGAACTGCCCCGGGCGGAGAACGTTGTTGGGATTGGGGAACACGGCAGCAATACGGATGGCGCCGGTCTGTGCGTTCATCTGGCGATCGACGAATTCGATGTGACCCTTCTGGGGATAGGTCTCGTTGTTGGCCAGTGTCAGCGTGAGGGGAATGGCGTTTTCACTTTTGAGCAGGTCGCCGCCGGCGCTCCGCGCGCGTTGGATCAGGGCCAGGTATTCGGCGTCGCTGATGGAAAAGTAGACTTTGATGGGGTCGAGCTGGGAGACGGCGGTTAGCACCGACTGGGTGTTGACCAGGTTGCCGACCTGCGTGGTGGCTTGCCCGGCGACGCCGGTAATCAAAGACCGTACATGAGTAAAGCCAAGGTTGAGCTGAGCGTTTTCGACCGCAGCTTCCGCCGCGGCGACAGAAGCCTTGGCCGACGCCACCGAGGCCTCGGTCTGTGCTCTCGTCTGAACATCGTTGTCCAGCTGACTTTGGGAGATGGCACGCGCCTGGGCGAGCGGCGTGTCCCGCTTGACGTTGATCTCAGCCAGGCCGAGTTGCGCCTGGGCCTGCAGCACTTGTCCCTGTGCTTGGGCTAGCTGGCCTTTGGCCTGGTCGAGCGCAGCCTGGAAGGGACGAGGATCGATCTCGAACAGGATCTGGCCTTTGGCCACCTGGGCGCCTTCCCGATAATTCTGTTTAATCAAATAGCCGTTGGCCTGGGGTTGAATCTGTGCATTGACATAGCCGTCGAGCGTGCCGACCCACTCATTGGAAACGGGCACGTCGGACGCCTCAATCTGAACCACGGTTACAGGCAGGGCCGTCGGCGGCCCCGAGGATGCGGGCGCTTTTCCACAGCCGGTGAAGAGTACGGCCGCGAGAATCAACATGCCTCCCGCGGGAATACAATTCATTTTATTGCGGCCAGTTGCTTCTGCCGCAGATCTAAGCCACTGGATCATTACCGGTTTCCCCTTAAAGGTTTCAGAAATGCGTCGTTCCAAAACATTCGTGCATGTATGTTCTATGATCAGACTCTGGGATGCGTATGGCGGATGCAAAAAGAGTGCTTAAACGTGAGCCAGGGCCCTTGCAGAGGCAGCGCCGCGGCATCCTCACACGCAGCGAACTCATTCGTTCCGCAAGACATATCTTTGCCCGGGACGGATTCGAACACGCCCGCATCGAAGACATTGCTTTGCGGGCGCGTAAAACGCGCGGCGCGTTTTACGACAACTTCAAAGACAAAGAGGATGTGTTTCTTGCCATCTTTGAAGAGGATGTGTTCCGCGATTTGACCGAGCTCGGTTCGCTCCTGCTTCCTTTGCCGACGATCAACGAACGCATAGAAGCTCTCGCTCAGTATCTGGCACGTTTGAGCAAAGATCTGGAGCGCATGCTGTTAAACGTGGAATTCAAACTTTACGCGATCCGTCATCCCCACAAGCGCAAGCGCCTGGCTGACCTGCTGCGGGCTATGCGTCTGCGCACGTCGATTCCGGAGATCAGCCGATTGCTTCCGCAATTGGATGGGAAGACGACAAGCGCAAAGCTCATTGACTGCCTTGCGATTTGCGGCGTAATGGACGGACTTGCGTTGAATCATTTATTTGATCCGGATGGTTTGGATAATCAGGCCGTGGTGCGTTATCTGCGGCTTTGCCTGAAGGAGACGACTCCGGAGGCAGCCTTACCCTAAGGATCCAGTCCGATGTCCTTCTCAAGCAGGACAAAGTGCAAATCGTCCCGGAGTGGCCTTCCGAAGCGTTGGTCGTCATAGGGAAAGGGTTGCGTCTCTCCGGTCAAAACGTAACCGCGGCGTTCATACCAGGCGATCAGGGTTGCCCGGACATTCACCACCGACATACGGATGCGCCTGGCGCCACGCTGCTTGGCGAACCCTTCCGCAGCGCTCAACAGGGCACGGCCCATGTGCCTGTTTTGTAGATTGGGGCGGATGGTCAGCAGGCCCAGGTACCACACTCCGTCCTTCCTCGGCTCCAGCCAAACCGTCCCCAATAACTCGTCATGCGGATCGTCGCGATAGGTCAGCAACACGGTGTCAGGCTTTCGCGCCAGGTCTTCTCTGAGAAGAGACTCGGTCAGGCGTTGCCCCTCGATGAAATCCGCTTCGGAGTTCCAACTCGCTGACGGACCGACGCCGCGAAAGGCCAAATTAGCGAGGTCTACAATCGCAGCGTAGTCATCTTCAGTAGCGCCAGCCAGGAACATGGGATTCAGTTTAATGGAGAGCGGTATTCGACGATTTCATCAGCACAACGACGTAGTGATTCCACGTCGAGAGAACTCGGACTGGCGTTGGGTTTGTGTATAAACCTGCCGATACCATCGTTGGCGGCATGAAACAGAATATGCGGTGAACGCGCTTTTGGGATCTATCCCAGGCACCCATCGACGGGTGCCCCATCCTTCGCGCTCTTTGCGAAGGGTGGGATAGTTAAATCTCACCCTTCCACCTCCCACAACAGCAGACATAATGGAAAGCGGGTTTGTTCATTAGGATGGTTCACTAAAACCCCGTAGCGATTCACAACCCGCTACGGAGCAACCTCGATCACGATGGATCCCATTCGCTCACTGTTCGCGTAGTCCCGGTGGGCCTGTTGGATCTCGTCGAGTGTGAACGTGGACTTTACAGGCACCGAAATTTTCCCAGCCTTGAGCCACTCAAACAGCAGTTCCAGGTCTGGGCTGAAGTTCTTCGAGGAGCGGCTGACCCCAAAGAAAGTGGTTCGCTTGCCAGACCCGAAGAGCAAGTTCTTCGCGAACAGCTTTAACACCGCAGGAATCACGGGACGCTCCGGAGTCTTTGTCCATGCCGGCAGATTCATGCCGTATCCCACCAGAATCCCTCCCTTGCTCAGGAGCGAATACGACTCATCGAAACTCTCGAAACCGAGCGGATCGAAGACTGCGTCGACGCCGCCAAGTTCTATGAGGGCATTGATCCAGTTCTTGTTCCCGTAATCGAAAGGGACAGCATCGAGCTGACGAAGTTCGTCGTGCCTCTTCGTCGAGGCGGTGCCAAAGACCTGGACTCCCGCTAGCAAGCCAAGCCGGAGGAGCGCCCCTCCTACGGCGCCGCTCAATGCATGAACGAAGATCTTCTCCCCCGGCTTAACACGAGCCACGTGGTGCAGCATCTGGAAGGCTGTGACCCAATCAAGAATAAGCGCGACAGCCGCTTTCCCGTCCACTTCGTCAGGCACACGGACAAGGTATCTTTCGGGAAGATTGATCAACTCAGCCTGTCCCTCGTACTTCGAAAGACATGCGACGCGATCACCGATCATGAACTTTGAGCAGCCTTTGCCGTTCACGCGCACTTTGCCGATGACGCTGTAACCAGGGGTCAGAGGTGGCTTCTTCTGCAGTGGATACGTGCCCCGGCGCATGTTAACGTCGGAGCCGCAGACGATGCTGTACTCAACCGAAAGTTGAACGTTTCCCGAATCCGGATCGGGTAGCTCGCATTCCACGACTGCCAGCTTGCTTTCGTCGCCGAACGCGGTAATCACAACTTTCTTCATCCTGGCCACGAGTTAACCTCGAGCCATTCTCTCACCGGGTTTGCATGACAGCTTCACACCAGATCCGGCGCCGTGGGCTCTATCCCCGCCACAATCGCCGGGTGCCCCACACCCCCGATTTCCTGTGTAGTTTCGTGGGTTCCCTGAACTTCCTGCGGCTCTCCTTAAAGAGAGCCGCACACGCGATTCTGTCCAGAGCTGCGTACAGGAAATTCGGGGCATCTTGCTCGTTTTTCGCGAGATGTGGGATACCGCAGGCCTCCCCCTCAAGCCTGTTGCAGGCTCACGGATCCACACGGATGCCCCGCGCGGAAACCCCCCGCGGAAACCCCCCGACGTTAAGCGACTGCTCTGCGGTTAGCTTCCGGTTCGCTTGCCGCCTCGCCGATCCGGTCGAGATTCACTCCCGTGGTCTCGATGCGGTACATCCACGTCACCACTGCCCCAAGCAGCGAAGCGACGATCAGGCTGTAAAGCAGCATTCGGGTGCCGATGGCGACCAGTAGGATAGGAAATAGAAACGCGCGACGCCCTGATTGATGGCCGCGATGCGCGGTGAATCCCAGTCGCGAATCGTGCCGGCATAAATGCAAGCCAGCACTGGGCCGCTCAGTTTCAGTGTGGCGCCTCGCAGCTCAGGCAGGTTGGCGACTACTGTCTGCGCCGAGATAGCGAGCGGAATATTGAGGATGTGCGGATGAGCCATCGCCTCGTTGTCAGACATGTAGGCGTCCGACGTGCCGATCTGCACCTGATTTGCAATGGCTTGATGGATGCCGGCTTCCGAGCCAGTAGCTCCAAGCGTCATGTTCAGATCAGGATCGACTTTTGCGTATCCGGTAACCCAGGCTTTGAACAGCGGGAGGATAAGGGTGGAACCTGTTTCGGACAGCGTGAGCGAAGCCGAGTGCGCCGCGAACGTCCCCAAAGCAATGCCGGCGGTCAACACCGCGGCGCGTCCCGTTGCGCGAACAATGCTGGTACGGCGACCAATCATAGGCCACTCCTTTAAGGCGGGGGCGGGATCGCAGCCGCCTGTGGATTTCGAAGGCAGCACCACAGGAGCAAATGTATTGTTACGGAATGATGACATCTTTGTAGTTCTTAGCCGGGCGCCCTTGAGTCATGCGAATTGAGAAATAAGGATTGCTCCAGCCTTGTTATCTCTCGTTATCTATCTCTCGATGCCTCCTGAATGCTGCCCCCTTAATTCACCGGCCTTTAACCGAATACCTGCCATAAATGGGTTGTCTTAGTTAGTTAAGTGGGGTCCTTTAGGGTATCGATAGGTTTAGAGATAGTGTAGGTCGCGAGGGCGAGCATCGACGCCTTGGGGACGCCGTCACCGGGGATCGTGAGGATGAAGTTGACGATTTTGCCCTTGGCCCGAAAGACGATGGATTGCTGGGTGAAGTTGATGCCGGGGTATTTGGGGATCTGCTGGTCCTGTCTCGCGTCGTAGTAGGCGGGGGTGCCGACAATGGCGGAGACGAGCTGCTGCGTGGGGCCGAGGCTATGCAGGCGCTGGTCAAAAATGGTTTTGTACACGCCGGCGTCGGAGATGGTATCGGCGGTGAGGGTGATGGGGCCGGTCGAGGCGCCTTTGTAGTCACAGCCGTTGCCACCCTGGGTATTAGGAGCGGCGGTGAGGGTCACCGGGATGCCGAGGGTGGATTGCACGACTGCGGCAGGGACGAGGTCGCAAAGGCTTTGGGCGGAGGCTGGAATCGAGGCCCAGGTCAACGCTACGAGAAGGGCTACGCGATGAGACCTCATTTTGTGTTCTCCGCATTTCTTGTTGGGTGGCCCTGATTCTAACCCAGAAACGGAAATACAACATCGGCCCAGCGCGTCTGCCCCGTCAGCCGCACGTATTATCCTCAGGCATGCAGATTAGCGCGACTGACATGTTAGGCGCCTTTCGCAAAGCTGAGCCGCTTCTGTTTATTGGTGCGGCGTCGGTCACGGTGGGCCTGGTGGTGGTTGGTTTCCTGCTGATTCGGCGCCGGTTCGATCGGCTGCTTTCGTTCTTTGCCTGGTTCGCCATTTTGTATGGCGAACGGTTGTGGCTGCGAACAAGCATGTCCGTGCTTACGGAGCCGCCGTCCCTTCTCCGTTCGCAATTCGACGCGGCGCTGAATTTTTTGGTGGCGATCCCGGCCTTCCTGTTCTTCCTGGAAACCGGATTGGTCGGCCGTGCAGGCCGTGCGATTTCGTATACGGTCTGCTTGCTCGAAATGGCTTTGATTGTGGCGATCTTTATCGGGGTGCCGCTGCAACTGCTCAACGACATCAATAGCAGCCTGATGATTGCCGCGACACTTCCGCTCGTCATCCTGGCATTTCGACAGCGAAACGTAGGCAGGGATGTGTTTGTATTTCGCACCGGGTTGATCCTCTTTGTCGGCTTTGTGGTTTGGACAAACACGCGAGACCTTCTGCGCCATACGACCAGGGAGGTGGAGCCCTATGGCTTTGGTCTCTTTCTATGTTGTGTAGGCTATGTTGCGGCCAAGCGGGCGCTCGATCGCGACCAGCAACTGGCCTCGCTGCACCAGGAGCTGGAGGTCGCGAAGCGCATACAGCTTTCGATTCTCCCCACCGCCTTCCCGGCGTCGCCGCACTTTACCGTGGCAGCGCGCTATGCCCCGATGACTGCGGTCGCAGGCGACTTCTACGAGTTTCTCTCTCCCGAAGACCCAGGAGCGGGGTTGTTTGTTGCCGATGTCTCGGGGCACGGAGTACCGGCAGCCCTGATTGCCTCGATGGTAAAGATAGCGATCAACTCTCAGCGGCAGAACGCAGCGAATCCGGGGCGATTGTTGGCAGGAGTGAATGAAGCGCTCTGCGGAAGCACTCAGGGGCAGTTTGTGACGGCTGCGTATGTCTACCTCGACGCGGAGCGGGGCGAACTTTGCTATGCCGCTGCCGGTCATCCGCCCATGCTTCTGCTGCGCCAGGGGCAGGTCAGATCGATCGAAGAGAACGGTTTGCTGATGGGCGTCTTCTCGTCAGCGGTCTACAACTCGACCAAACAAGCCTTGGCGCAAGGGGATCGTCTGCTGCTGTACACCGATGGGGTCCTTGAGGCCGCGAATGGCAGTGAGGAAGAGTTTGGTCAGGAGCGGTTGAGTAAGTTGCTTGCCTCGAGTGCGGCTATGACGGTGGAAGAGCTGGCCGATCGGATTCTCTCCACGGTACAAGACTGGGCGCCGGCACAGATGGACGATCTGACGGTTGTAGTTTGCGATTGCCATTAGGTTTGTGACCTATGAAAATCAACCACTCAAGCGATCCGATCGCTTTTGCAGCTTGATCGCCTTCTCGGGGCAGGCTTTCACGCAGAGGCCGCAGCCCCGGCAGGCATCAGGGTCGAAGACAAACGCCTGCTTTCCGCCGTGTACAAGCAGTTTGAAGCGTCCCATCAAGGGGAGTTTGGCTTTCTCTTCAGCGGGGACGGTCCGGATCAAGAGAACGTCGTAAGGACAAATCGGAACGCACGGTCCTGCTGCTTCGCAGCGCATGGGGTCGATGACAGGCACCATAACACCCGGGTCAAACTTGCAGTTTGGGTCAGGCGTCGTCATCGGCCTCCGCACGGCGCCGGAACGGCCAAGCCGATCATCCAACATGCGCCCCAGAATGCAAGTGCCTTCGCATTGGCGGCCCCGATACCCTTTGACGCTTTTGTAACAACCGCTGCTTTGCCTTTCGACTTTGCCATGATCCTCCCTTTCTTCTGATTGCTCAACTTGTAATCATGTCCAGGCACGGCACTGTAGGTAGTAACGTTTCAGAAACAAAAATATTGTGCCTAAAAGAAAGAAGTAGCCGAAGACCCTCATAATCCGCGATCCGGGGCGGTGGGAGCAATTGCGCCAACGATCCGACTCGCAGACTTTAAGGTGAGTAATCACTCCCCCTTGTCCCGAGCGTAGCCGAGGGATCTGCAGTGCGCCTCGCCCCGACGCAAAAATCCCGTGAAAGTAGTGAAGGACCTGCGGTTTTCTCTCCCCGGTACTCACACAGCCTCTAAAGCCCCTGCGGATCTCAGCTCGCCGATCCCCCTGCGCCGCCAAATTCCGTAGCAGGCTACAGCTTGATCCACGGCAAACCCAAAAAACGGCTTGGATAATGCAAAGGCAATTTTCTGATCGTCTAACTCCGCCGCGTTGAGCTCGGTATGGCGGCTACTCGACTGCGTACCAGCTTGCGAATGAGCGCAGCGGGCAGCGGTTTGTCGAAGGGCAAATGAAGACTGCTCTTGGTGCGGGTATACGGCTTCAGTTCTTCGCTGAAGCTGTTGAACAGTGATCCACTGAATGGCAGGACGCTTAAGTGGTTCTTGAAGGCCGCATAGCCGAAAAATGCCTTGGGCAAGGCAAATGCTGGAATGCCGTAGGAGATGACTTCGACTGCTTCCTTGGGAACGGCGGAGCGGATGATCTCACGAAGCTGAACCAGCCCGGTTCGAGCAGGCTCGGCAGCCGCGGCAATGTAGGCGTCGACAGCGTCGCTCGAGGCCTTCGGGGCTGCCGCGCGATCGCCATTGGATACCCTTTTCATGTGCACCATGTTACAACCGAAATCAGAATGGCACCTACAGTGGACAAGAGCGATTTCGACCAGGTTTCCGTCTGTATAGTCAGGATTGAAGCTCGGTGCGCCCATCGCAAAAAGAAGCATCGCATCCATGTCAACCAAAACCGATTGCCTTCGAAGTGTCTTTCCTCGCAAAGCTGTTACTCATCGCAACCGCATTGCTGGTTGTCACGTCTTTAGGCCAGACTTCTGCCACGCCGTCCCCGCAGGCGCCCGTTTCCGCTTCCGCAAAACGAAGCTCCTCGAAAATCGGGTTTCTAGCCGTTAGTGCGGCTCGACGAGGTCCATCGGGCCGCACTAGGTTTTCAGATGTGGCTCTAGCCCTCCCTGTTCAACATATTCGTGGAATAGCTAACGGGTGCGAATGTCCGCGATTAGACCTCGCGAAAGGCCGCGTCCGCCTCATCCGCCATCGCCTCCAGGATGGCGAAGAACTCCTTTGGCTGGCCGAAAAACAGGTTCATGTTCGTCAGGAATGTCGCTGCAGCCCTTGCCCCCAAATTTGTCAGTCCGAGAAGCAGGAAGGGCTCAATGAGTAGCGGATGGTGTGGAGTCAGGCATTTTGCACTCCAGGCACCAGCGATCATGCAAGTACAGGCGATTAAGGGCGGCATTACGTAAGTCTAGAGCCTCTTCCCCGACGAGAGCCGTCGAGGAATGCATGTGTGCAGCACACTTCCTGAGCGCGCGTTCATATTCCAGTTGCAGTCGATAGTGTTCGGCACACGCCATGGCCGAAATGATATGACGACAGACTTTTGGGAGTCGCGCGTCATTTTGCGTCAGACCCGACACGGGCGCTCGTAGGGATCAAAACAGCAAACCGCACTCTATAGTGTGTTACGTCGCGCGCATGTTGTACGGTCAGGCTTTCGACGTGGCGGGAGATTTTGCGGATTTGCATTTATTTCGATTTGGTGCACACCACGCCGTGAAGGGCAGCGGTCAGAAGTTTCGAGTTTTTCTGTTATCAACGCGCCTTTCGCGGCCGGTTACCTAACAACAACAAGGCGATGCCCGCTGCAAACGCGATACCGCCATAAACCGCCCATCGAATCTGTCCGGTCATGAAACTGCCTGGAAGCACATTGATCCCCTGCAGGAACCAAATCACACCTGCTAAAACCATAAGACTGGCAACTATGTTCAGTACGATTCTCATCATTCCTCCGTCCGCTCGAACCTTGGAGCACAAAGGCAGGCCAGGCCGGTGAGCGTCAGACTCACGCAATCTTACTTCACCTACCATTCGGTTGCGTGATAATCGATTTAGTTAGCTCGCGGCAGCCCTTGCCGCAAAGCCGCAGTGAACGCGACAATGTCAGTTGCTCGATGACTTTGGTACTGATTGGTTTGCAAGCGAACGGCCGCCGCCGCGGGATTCACTGTCCTCCACCACGTCCCTGGATTGAAAGGCAAACGCAGCGCAGAGAGCCAGTTCTGGGAGCCCCCACGCGGCGTCTTGAAGTCCGTCACGCCAACCGAGCTCCAGTTCGAGGTATCCCAGGATCAGGGCCACAACCGCATTGACCCACAAGTAAATGGAGAGAATGCGATAGAAGCGTCTTCTTGCCGAGGTCGGATTGGAGAAGAAGCGCAAGCTCACAGCTGCGACCAAAATCCAGTTTTCCACATCGGTAAAATAATTGAGTGTGCTCGCCGGGATTGGCCTCGGCCGGGCATGCGAGGGGAGTACCGAAAAAAGCAGCAGGTAGGCGAGCACGGCAGCGATGAGCGCCTGTGCTCCATCCAGCCATACGAACGTCCTTAATCCGGCATCCTTATCCCTGGAACAGATGGCCAGCAGGATCGGGATTCCGTAGACGAAAAAGAAGAAGTCGCCGTTGAAGGCCTGGGGGTGGGTGCGTAACTGCGCGGCGTAGGCAGAGTACGTCCATGCCAACTGACCAACCGTTGCCAGAAGAAAACCGGCTCCAAGCAGGAGCCACAATGACCTGGTCTCGTCGCATTCGGTATGAGCGCCAACCAGGCATATCGTAGTCGCCAGAAGGAGCAGGCAAAGGATAAACAGGTTGGAGAGTAGGGTCGCCTCCGGATGAAGAGCGAGGAGTGTCGCATGAGCGCCCACCAGAATCGTGGCCGTCATCAGGAGAGTGCGAGACGAACCCGACTGTGACCTCACCCGTGCCTACCCCGGAAATCTCCGTCCATTCGCGCCTCGGCACAGGACATACCACTTCAACAATGGTTATCGGCGTATTGTCCGTCGGCATGATGCGAAGGTTCAAATGTGCCGTAGATACTGAAAAGAGGTATCGTGGTAATCCACTATTCCACTCACTCCGCTCCGTCCGGGTGCCCCATGTTCGCACCAGCGTTGCCCGGATTTCCTACTAGCCAGCATCAGCGACGACCGCGTATGCGGCTTTCTCTCAAAGAAAGCCGCATGAAGTTGCTCAACGCCATCGCCCTTGACAGGAAATTCGGGATACGTGGGTCAATAGAGACGGGCCGAAGGCCATCAAAGGTCTGTCTTTTCCCTATTCCCTAACCACTGCCGCCTCTAAGGATCTCTTCACAAGAAAGGTTCGAATTCTACAAACGTCGCGACCGTTCATAGCTTCGTAGCATCTTGATTCTGTGAGTAGAAAAAATGGAGATGTTAAGGAGAGGTCATTTCAACCCGGTTGTCCAGATGGTGGACGCGCCCCTGACAGTCCCTGCAAGCTCCAATCCTTCGCCGGCTCGTATTCAATCAACGCCGCAATTGGGATAAATTTCGGATGACTGTACACGGCAACCTGGGCTCCAACAATCAACATCATGAACGGCCCCGTGTTCCTCGTGTAGCGATTGTGGGAACAGGCTTTGTGGGTTCAACGACAGCCTATGCGCTCTTGCTTTCCCGCATCCCGGCCGAAATTGTGCTGATCGATCGAGATCAGCGCAGAGCCGATGGTCATGTGCAGGATCTGCGAGACGCCGAAGTATTCACCCACACAACGAAAGTTGTTGCCGGTCAGTTTGCAGATTGTTGCTCAGCGGACGTCGTCATTATTACGGCCGGTGCGAGCCAGTCTGGCCGCACGTCACGACTCGACAATTTGCATGAGACCGCAGCCTTATTGAAAAGTCTCGTTTCTGACGTCGCGCGGTACAACCCTCACGGGATATTGCTGATCGCATCGAATCCTGTCGACGTGCTGACCTATGCTGCCTGGAAGTGGTCGGGCCTTCCGCCGAACCGCGTGATCGGTTCTGGCACGTCACTGGATACCTCCCGTCTGCGTAGGCGGCTTGCCGAGCACTACGGCGTGGCTTCGGGCAATGTACACGCATATGTCATCGGTGAACACGGAGAGAGCCAGGTCGCTGTGATGTCGTCTGCCCGGATTGCAGGTATGCCGCTGGAAAGCTTTTGCGGAGAACTTGGGCTACCCTACGATGCAGGCGCCCTCAGAAAAATCGCCGATGAAACACGAGCCAAGGGAATGGAGATCATCCGCGCAAAAGGAGCGACTTACTACGGTATTGGGGCGGCGCTGGCTCGTATCGCGTGCGCCGTTTTGCGCGACGAACACGTGGTACTGACTGTATCTAGCCTGGCGCCGCCGTCGATGGGATTCGGCGAAGTGTCTTTGTCCCTGCCGGCAGTGATTGGTCGCGATGGCGTTGCGCGCGTCCTGTCCGTTCCACTGAGTGCGTCCGAAAGGAAAGCGCTTGAGGCATCGGCACAGACGCTGAAACACTACATCGCGGAGTTGAACAAGTCAGAGACCGCCCTCGTTTAGCCCCTTCACCAATGCCACCTTCTGCTTTGGGCTGGAGCCAATCCCCAATTCGATAAACCATTCTTTGATATTGGCGCCGATTACATCTGGATGGTCTTCCTGCAGGTAGTGAATCCCGGAGCTAAGCTGCACAACTCTGCAGTTCTTAAGTCCCTTGGCAAAGCTCTCAGCGAAACCCGGCGATATGATCGCGCCCGGATTTCCTACGAAAAGCAGTTTTGGGTAGGTCGACTGGGCCAGAACCTTATGTGCTTTTTCCAGGGTCGCATAGACGTCGGCTGGTTCTCCTGCGATCGGAATCTCGTTCGGGAATTTCCAGGTGGGCCGACGCGACTTGGGGGTAGTAAAGGGCGCTCTGTAAACAGACATCTCCTCATCTGTCAGCTTTCGTGCGGTTCCGGCCGGAAGCACCCTCTCCACGAAGACGTTGCCTTCAAGGATCATCTCTTCGCCGACTCCGGGTGTTCTGAACTTCTGGAAGGTTTTGACCATATCCGGGTGAAAGTCATCCCATGTAGGAAAGGGCCGGATAAATTCCATGAATGCAAGCGCGCAAACGAACCCGGGCCTGCGGTCTGCCAGATGAAATGCCAACGCGGTTCCCCAGTCCTGCGCTATAACGAACGCAGACGAGATTCCAGCCTGATCGAGAAATGCATCCAGATACCGCACCTGGTCGGCAAACCGGTACTCGATGTCGGGTTTTCCCGATTGGCCAAACCCGATCAAATCCGGTGCAATGCAATGTGCCACCGGCGCTACCAGGGGAAGTACATTCCGCCATATGTACGACGAGGTTGGGTTCCCGTGCAGGAAAAGCGCAACCGGCGCCTCGCGATCTCCTGCTTCCCGGTAGGCCATTGCGGAACCCAGAACATTTATCTGCGGTAACGCGACATCAGAGACGACGGTCATTTCAACTCCTTGAAAATGGTTTGAAAAGCGATTGTCTTGAAACGCTCAAGAGCAGCAGGGCTGCGTTCGACCTTCATGCGGAGAATTGCGCCCTCCCAGGATGCCAGGAGGAATTCGGCGAGATCGGTCGCGTCAAATTGCGAATCGATTTCGCCCATTGCTTGCGCTTCGGCGATGCACGAGGCAAACGGAGCGCGCCACTCTTTGAAGATTGCTTCCAGCCGCCGGCGCAGGAGTTTGCTCTGGGTGGAAGTCTCAAGACTGAAATCGCCAATCAGGCAACCAAGGTTCCATTTGCGATCTGCCGCCCGCCCGCTGATGATGTCCAAATACCGCATCAGTCGCTGCCGTGGAGTCAAGGACTTGTCGCCCAGAGCCTCTTTGACAACATCTTTCGTGCCCGCAAAATACCGATCCAGCACTTCCTCGGCAAAGGCCTCTTTGGAACGGAAATGATTGGTGAAAGAGCCCAGCGGAACTTGAGCGGCCTCGCATATATCGCGCACGCTTGCGGCCGTGTACCCCGATCGAAACATGACTTTGAGGCCGGCTTCGAGGAGCTCTTCGCGAAGGGACGGCTTGCTCATATGCGAATTGTAATACGTACGTGCGTATTTGGCCAGCAAACACCCTCAGTAAACTTGTCTTGCATGAAGAAAATTGGCTTCCTCTCCTTCGGTCATTGGGCCCCTTCACCGCAATCTCGAACTCAATCGGCCGCTGACGCCCTCCTCCAGTCCATTGATCTTGCCGTAGAGGCCGAGCGACTGGGAATGGACGGAGCCTACTTCCGTGTTCATCACTTCGCGCGGCAACTGGCATCACCATTCCCACTGCTCGCGGCGGTGGGTGCTAAAACACGAAAGATTGAAATTGGCACCGCAGTCATCGACATGCGGTATGAGAACCCTCACTACATGGCGGAGGACGCTGGCGCTGCGGATCTCATCGCCGGCGGGAGACTGCAGTTGGGAATCAGCCGCGGTTCGCCAGAGCAGGTGATCAATGGTTGGCACTATTTCGGCTACCACCCGATGGAAGGTGAGGACGATGCAGACATGGGCCGGCGGCACGCCGAAGAATTTTTCGAGCTGTTGCGCGGCAAGGGCTTTGCTAAGCCAAACCCACGTCCGATGTTCCCCAATCCGCCAGGACTGCTGCGTCTTGAGCCATACTCCGAAGGATTGCGTGATCGTATCTGGTGGGGCGCAGCTTCCAATGCAACCGCTGTCTGGGCCGCCAGGCTGGGAATGAACCTGCAAACCTCAACCCTTAAATTCGACGAAACCGGTGAGCCGTTTCACATCCAACAAGCCGCCCAGATCCGCGCCTTTCGCGCCGCCTGGAAGGACGCGGGTCACGCTCGTACACCGCGCATTTCCGTCAGCCGCAGTATCTTCGCATTGATTGACAACCGTGATCGTAACTATTTCGGACGAGGAGGTGAGGAACAGGACAAGATCGGCTTCCTTGACGAAGCTACGCGTGCGATCTTCGGCCGTGGCTATGCTGCTGAGCCGGATGTCCTGATCGAACAGCTTAAGAAAGACGAAGCGATCGCCGAGGCGGACACGCTGTTGCTAACCGTCCCAAACCAGCTAGGAGTTGCCTACAACGCACATGTCATGGAAGCAATTCTGACTACGGTCGCCCCAACCCTCGGTTGGCGTTAAATCGCCGATACACTCTGGGCTCTATCCCGGCCACCATCCGACGGGTGCCCCATCCTTCGCGTACTTTGCGAAGGGTGGGATAGTTAATCTCACTCCCACTTTTCGCAGCAGCAGCTCTGACGAAAAGCTGAGTTGCTTCTTAGGGCGGGAGCGAAGTCGATACGATCTATACTGAGAGCTCGTGTTATTGGTTCGATCGTCCGGAGGCTGCATGGACCCGCTTTCAGATGTGCTGTCGTTGCTGAAACCGCGCAGCTATATATCGGGCGCCTTCAACCTGGATGGAGAGCTGGCCATCCAATTTCCAAAACATCAAGGCATCAAGTGCTATGCCGTGCTCTCTGGCGAGTGCTGGCTGTCAGTGGAAGGCGTTCCCGACCCGGTGCTCCTCAGGGCGGGGGACTGTTTCCTTTTGCCGCGCGGGCTGCCTTTCTCGCTTGCGACCGATCTGTCACTCACGCCTATCGACTTCAACATACTTCTCGCAGCGCGGAAGTCGGATGCTGCGGTCTCCAATAATGGAGATGGGGGGCGCTACATTGCCGGCGGGCACTTTCTTCTTCCCGGCAGTCATGCCGGTATGCTCTTGGGATCTCTGCCTCCGATCGTGCACATCCGCAAAGAGTCGGACAAGGCGGCGATGCGCTGGTCACTGGAGAGGATGAGGGAGGAACTCCGCGACCCGCAGCCGGGCGGCGCTCTGATTGCGCAGCAACTTGCCTACATGATGCTCATTCAGGCTCTTCGACTGCATTTGGCAGATGGGGCGAGGAGCGGCGTCGGTTGGCTCTTTGCCTTGGCTGACAAACAGATGAGCGTGGCGATCACCTGTATGCACGACAATCCGGGGCATCGCTGGACATTGCAGGAGCTGGCGGCGCGCGTGGGGATGTCGCGCTCGATCTTCGCTCTCAAGTTCAAAGAAACTGTTGGCGAGACGCCGATGGAGTATCTGACACGTTGGCGGATGCTGCTGGCCGGCGACAGGTTGAAGACTGCCGGCGACTCTCTATCCAATATTGCTTTCTCACTTGGCTATGAATCCGAAAGCGCCTTCGGTAAAGCCTTCAAAAGGGTCATGGGCTGTTCGCCGAAACAATACAGCCACGGCAGCGGCTCCACGCCGCGTCCTTCAACCCCCAGGGAAGTTAGCTACGACCATCACCGGGAACTGACCGCGGCCCGGTAGAGCGCATCGGCTTTTTCCCAACATCCTTCCCAACGAGGTTGGCACTTCAGCTGTGTTTGGATTCGCCGAGTGGAATGGCCGCTCGCTCACCGATAACGCTCCCGACGTCATGTTCTCGATAGCGGCGAACGCCTGATGATCCTATGCCGGAACCATCTGGTCGTACTCCTGCCCGGAAGCGGCGGGTAGGAGTACCCATAGCGTATAAACGCCTAAGATAGTTCCGGTAAATGGGTGGATGAGGGCGAGAAACGCAGTTAGGATGGCGAGCGTTCGCGCCCAGGACGCGCGTCGCAGTAGGCTGATTCCGGTCACAAGGCAAAGCATAGCTCGACCGACCAGAACGGCAGTAATGATCGGCACGAGCCAGGTCGCGTGAAAAAATGGGAATGCGTAGAATCCCTCAAAACCATGGTTTATTTGCCCCCAATGGGCGAAGACTCCTGCAAGAAGTCCGACCGCAATGCCCCAGTGGAGCAGAATCCACAGGCTGTACGCGATCCAGAGAATTGCCACCGTGTGCATATGCCGCTGCACGCGATTGCGCGCATACGCCACAGGAGCATAGGAAGCGATCGAAGCAGTCTGTCGTCCGCATCTCTGGCAGATGGTTTGAGAAACGTCCATGGGTTGACCACAAGCGCTGCAATACATGGCTTGTACCTCCCTCTGGAACAGTAGTACGAAAAATTCCTCTTGAGGGTTCCAGCGCCGTGAAGGATTCGGGGCTATGTGCGGAAGGTATCAGGCAAATCCGGGAGTTATCCCCAGATCTCGTATTCTTGGACATTCAAATGCCATTGCAAGGCAGACAATTCAAAGTCTCGAAGACACCCTCGATCCAAGACAGTTCGTTCGGATTCATCGATCGATTGTGTTTCTATCCTTAGTTCCCCGACGACGCAATCACGACGGAGGCCTCGCTCGTGAGCAGCCGAAAGGTGAAGGACTCTTGCAGATAAAGCCGAACCGTCGTATCCGTGTGCGCGAGGTAACCGATAGAAATATCCTGCCCAAGGTTCAGTTCGAAATCGCCGCCACGTGTGGTCAGGACGAACGCGCCCTCAATCGCCGGAGCCCAGATGATGTTGCCGTCGACAATGCGCTTGACGTGTTCCAGGACCGGGTAGCCATGATCGCGGGTTTCCGCCAGCTCCGTATAAGCTTTGGCTCCGAGTAAGACCGAGTACGGCCCGTTCACACCGACCAGTCGGAGTTGGCTCAACGCCTGAGCGACCACGTCCGGGTAGTCCCGGACGTCGCTAGGCAGAGTCATGATCGGGTTGCTGGTGCCCTCGCGGATGCCTTGGATATTCGCCCCAGGGTAGCCATTGAAGATGGCTCGGTCCTCGGCAAACGCGATCTTCTTCGCTGCGTCCTTGGCCGGCTGCCAATCGGAATCCTCGGCGCCTCGCTCCACATCGTCGATCGCCGCCCGCGTCAGCTCGAAGGGAACCCGCAATTCCACCAGGGCCTTGACCTCACGCTGCCTGGCGAGGATGTCTTCCGCAGGGGCCGCGATCGAGAGCAAATGGCCCGTGCCCACTGCCGCCAAACCAACCCCGCTGGGAGTGGGTACGTCGACGACGCGCCGGCCCGCGAGATAACGCTTGAGCGTTCGAGTGGTCTCCTCTTCGATCTCCGCCCATGCGGCGTCAGAGATCGGGGCCAACTCGCGATGGAGGTTATTCATTTCGTTCTCCTCTCAGCGATCCTATCCCAAGTGAAGCGTCCGCCGCAGGGGGAGCGACCGGTGGATCCGGCGCCGCCGGAGGCGCGGCAATGGCTGCGGGCTCTGTGTCACCGGCATCGTCAAGAAAAGTTGCCGAAGGTGCAAAGAACAAGCCCCCGGTAACGGCCCGGCTAAAGTCCAGCAGCCGGTCGTAGTTGCCCGGCGGACGGCCGATGAACATGTTCTCAAGCATCTGCTCAGTGATCCGCGGCGTGCAGCAATAGCCAATGAAATAGGTGCCAAATTCGCCGCGGCCTGGCTGCCCAAAAGGCATGTTGTCCCGCAGAATCTTTACCTCTTTCCCATTCTCTTCGATGACGGTCAGAGCGCTGTGGGCCGAGGTAGGTTTCACCCCATCTTCCAGCTCGATATCCGACAGTTTCCTGCGGCCGATAATGTTTTCCTGCGCCTCCGTGGATAGCGCATTCCAGGCCTTCATATCGTGCAGGTATTTCTGCACCAGCACGTAGCTGCCGCCGGCAAAGGGAGCATCCTCTTCGCCTACCAGCGTAGACTCGAGGGCCAGGGCGCCTCTTGGATTCTCCGTGCCATCGACAAAGCCGATCAGGTCGCGATCCTCAAAGTAGCGAAAGCCCTGCACCTCGTCGTCAACCGAAACTGCGTCGTTGATGCGTTCCATGATCTGGGTTGCCAACTCAAAACAGATGTCCATTCGTTGGGCACGGATGTGAAACAGCACGTCGCCCGGAGTAGCAGGAGCATAGCGATTGCCCGACCGGAATTCCCGGAAAGGATGCAATTCAGCCGGCCGGGGCTTGCCGAAGAGCTGGTCCCAGGCATCGGATCCAAAGCCCGCGATACACGTGAGGCCGGCGTCTATGTCGCGGAACTCGACGGCGCGAATCAGGCCCGAGAGATCCCCGCAAAACGAGCGCAGGCTCTCGTAACCCTCCGGCTTGATCGTCACCACAAGGAAGATGGCTGCGCGCGTGAGAGGTGCGAGCACCTCTTGCGGAACAGGAACCTCGTCCATCGTCATCCGGCTTGCCTCGTTCTGCTGCGATTCTCATTCATGCTATCGGATCTTGCCCATCCAGCCCACCCCGCATCTCCACTCCGTAACTGGTTTGTCTCGTGGGTCGAATCTGCTGGACGCAGGCCCAGCGACGTGTTTCTCATAGAGAGGATGGCTTCTTCGATGGCGCGACGGGATCGACGCACGCTCTGGGTTCGCCTGTTCGCATCCCTCATTCTCTTCCTGACCCTTTCCGTGCACAGGGTGCAGGCCCAGACCGCACCTCTCCCTGAGCTCCAATCCGCCGATCCTTTTCTTGCTGAGCTATTCCGCCATAGCGGGTCCACAGGAATGGTAGTCGTGCTTGTCCGCGACAATCAGACGTGGATGCAAAGTTATGGCCAGACCTATCCTGGCTCCCATCAGAAGCCCAATGCTGACTCTCTCATCCGTCTTTGCTCGCTGTCCAAGATTATGACGACGGACTTGCTGGTGAAGCTGGTTGCGGATCGGCGCGTGTCCCTCTCCGATCCTTTGCAGAAGTTCGCTCCCCCCAACGTTCGCGTTCCCGTGCTCACGGTGCGTGGCCAGAGCAGCCGCCCCATCACCCTGCTCGACCTGGCCACGCACACCGCCGGCTTCCCGCGCGAAATCGCCTATCCCGAGGGCGATAGCGGCCATTTCACGTTTCCCGATTACAGCTTTCGCTGGCAATGGCTTCCGGGCTATCGCCTGCGCTTTCCTCCCGGCACCGCCGCACATTATTCCAACATTGGGTTCGATCTGCTCGGGGACGGCCTGTCCGCCGCCGCCGGCAAGCCCTACCCGCAACTCTTTGCCGAGCGCATCGCGAAACCGCTTGGCTTGCGGGATACGACGGTGACCCCGACCCCCGGCGAGTGTGCTCGCCTCCTCATCGGAGCCAGGAATGAGGGCCGATGCACTGACACGACTGCGGCCGCAGCCTCGGGAGGTATGTATTCGACCGCGAACGATATGACGCGTTGGCTCAAATACCTTCTCGGTCTGCCTGGCGTCCCAATGCACCAGGATCCATCCGCCACCGCGACGTACGTTCAGGTTACGCAACTTCGCTGGACCCAGGGCCTCGCCCGCGCGGGTGCTCCCACCGGCATCGGCCTGGGATGGATACGCATCAACCAGCCCGAGGATCCAGCCACGATCATGGAGAAGACCGGCGGCGGGGCTGGCTACAACACCTATATCGCGCTCATCCCGGAGCGTCGAATTGGCATATTTCTTGCTGCCACTGATGGCAGACATGAAGGACCGAAATTCTTTGGTGGCAGCAACGATCTGCTTAGCTATCTCGCCGGCCTTACCCCGGTGTTGGCTGACTCCACGCAACTGGCTTCGGACCAGCATCGCTCGAGTGTGCCGATGCACGACGCCACCCTCCATAAGCATCACAAAAGCCCGGCCAGGCAGGTAGCCCACTCAGGTGTCACCGCCGGACAGTAACGAGCACAGGTCGCATCAAAATCTCCTTTTGCAAAAAAGTGCCAAAAAAGCGATAAAAGCGATAAAAGCCCCCTCCCCCAGGGCTGGCTTGCTGGGCAGGCGCGGTATCATGGTCCGAAAATCGGGGCGCCCGGAGGTGATCGCGTGAAGTGGACTGCTGGTTGTATGCTCCTGGGTGCGCTGCCATTGACCATGGTCCTGGCGGACGGGCCCACGGCGCCGAACGGCCGGCATTATCTGTCACAGCCGCTGGTCAGCTCGATCTACACCGCGGATCCGTCTGCCCATGTTTTCCAGGGCAGGATCTACGTCTATCCGTCCCATGACGTCCCAACGGACATTCCCGACGATGACCTGGGCAGCGAATACGCGATGCATGATTATCGCGTGCTCAGTATGGATCGCATCGGGGGCCCGGTGAGCGTGGGCCCCGTCGCGCTCGACGTAAAGGACGTGCCCTGGGCAGCGAAGCAATTGTGGGCTCCCGACGCGGCTTTTCGTAACAATAACTATTACCTTTATTTTCCCGGCCGCGACAAGCAAGGAGTCTTCCGCATCGGGGTCGCAACGTCGACCAATCCGCTGGGTCCGTTTAAAGCGGAGCCCGAACCGATCAAAGGCAGCTTCAGTATCGATCCTGCTGTGTTCACGGATGCGGATGGCCAGAGCTACATGTATTTCGGTGGCATCTGGGGAGGGCAGCTTGAGAACTGGACCAGCGGACAGTTCGTTGCGGGCTCAACCACCGATCGGCAGCAGGATGATAAGCCCGCGCTGATGGCGAAGGTGGCGAGGCTGACGCCTGACATGAAGCAGTTTGCGGAGGCACCTGGGGATGTGGTCATCCTGGGTGATGATGGCAAACCATTGCTGGGTGGCGACCATGAGCGCCGTTTCTTCGAGGCTTCCTGGATGTTCCGGCGCAACGGGCTTTACTACTTCACGTATTCGACGGGCGATACCCACTTTCTCGCCTATGCGACTGGAAGCTCTGCGAAGGGGCCTTTCCAGTACAAAGGACATTTCCTGCTTCCGGTGCAGGGGTGGACCACGCATCACTCCATCATGGAGTGGGGAGGGAAGTGGTGGCTCTTCTATGCGGACACGCAGCTTTCCAACAAGAACCACCTGCGCAACGTCAAAGTGACGGAGCTTCACTTCAATGCGGCCGGTTCGATTCAAACGGTTGACCCGTTTACGCCCTGAAGCGATCGTCGTTTTGCAGGGGCAGTGCCTAAGCATGAGAACTCGATCCTGGAAGGGCACGGCTTCAGCCGTGCCGTAGCTGGCTGAGACCTCCCGGGCTTTAGCCCCTGAGGGCATCTTTTTATCGGGCGTATAAGAGAATTTCGAGGATGGAAAAACGTACCTCAGCGGCTAAAGCCGGGCATGGCGTGTCATTTTACGGCACGGCTGAAGCCGTGCCCTTCCAGGATCGAGTGCTCAGAACAGACTCTTCAGCCCCTGAGGAAATCGGTAACCCGGCGGAATTACTGCAAATTGGGCATTTGTGGCTATCAATAGGTATCATGTTTATCGACTGGTTTTTCCCCCCAACTTTGAGGCCAGAGGCGCTTTTTGATGATGTATCGGACCCTTCTCCTCTCCCTCTCCCTCACCGCTGCCACCCTGGCTGATGGCGCCACCGCTCCAACTGCCCCGATCGATCAGGGATTTGAACAGACAGTCAAACCCTTTGTCGGCAAGTACTGCGTGGCCTGCCATAGCGGCAAGATGGCCCCGGCCCAATTCGATCTAAAGTCCTATACCAGCGTGGACATGGTTACGGACGACTTTGCCCGTTGGGCTCTGCTGGCGGAGAGATTAAAGAACCATGAAATGCCGCCCAAGCCGATGCCGCCCCCGCCCGCCGCCGAAGCGCAGCAGGTCATCGACTGGGTAGCCGCCGTCCGCACGGAAGAAATAAAGAAGACCGCCGGCGACCCAGGAGTCGTCCTGGCCCGCCGCCTGAGCAATGCCGAGTACGACTACACCATCCGCGACCTCACCGGCCAGGACATGCACGTCGCCAAGCAATTCCCGGTGGATCCCGCCAACCAGGCCGGCTTCGACAATTCGGGCGAATCCCTAACCATGTCGCCGGCGCTGCTGAACAAGTACCTTAAAGCAGCCCGCGAAGTGACGGATCACGCCGTTCTCAAACCAGACGGAATCGACTTCGCGCCCTATCCCATGTTGGTAGAGACCGATCGCGAAAAGTACGCCATCCAGCGCATTGTGGCCTTTTACACCGCGCAGCCGACCGATTATGCGGATTACTTCCAGGCCGCCTGGCGCTACAAGTATCGCCTAGCTCTGAAGAAACCCCACGCCACCCTGACCACCATCGCGGCGGAGTCAAAACTGAGCCCGAAATACTTGCCCCTAGTGTGGCAGATCCTGCACGATCAGGACGCGGTGGGCCCGGTCCTCAAGCTGCAGAAAATGTGGCAAGCCCTGCCCCCTCCCACTGCAGCTCAACCCGCCGTTCTCCGTGCCAAATGCGCAGAAATGCGCGATTTCGTGGTGAAAATCCGCGCCCACACCGCGATGCAGTTTGCCGCCCCAATGGTGGCAGGATTGCCCGCCCAATCCGAGCCGCTTCTGAACTGGAAGCTGAAGCAGTATGCCGAGCACCGGCGTGACAGCGATCCCAAAGATCTGCGCAATGACACCGATCCACCGCCAGTGGTTCCGGACATCCCGAAATATCCCGATCTACACGAGGAAGCCGCGCCCCGTTGGGCCGCTCTCTCGGCAAACGCGCGCGCCAACGATACCGATCTGATCGTGCCCGCCGCCCAGCGCGCCCGCTACGAGGCTGCATTTTCCCGCTTCGCTTCCGTCTTTCCCGACGCGTTTTACATCTCCGAACGCGGCCGTTATTTCCCCGACGACTCTGAAGACAAAGGCCGCCTGCTGAGCGCCGGCTATCACAACATCATGGGCTATTACCGCGACGATCTCCCGCTCATCCAGCTCATCCTCGATGACAACGGAAAGAAGGAAGCTGGACCGTCTGTGGAACGAGTTCGACTACATTGCAGACTTTTCCGCCCGCACCTGGACGCAGTACTACTTCAATCAGAGCGGAGAAGTTTTTGGCAAAGGCGACGAAGCCGGCTCCGAGCGCCCAACCGATCACGCCGTGACCGATGCCGCGGTCATCTTCAAAATGCGAGACACCTACCTGGCCAAGGCCGCCGCGGATCCAATCAACGACCCCGCGGCTGCCGAGGCCATCCGCGAGCATTTTGACCAGACGAACGCCACCCTCCGCAGCCTTGAAAAGGAGCGGGCCGAGGCCGAGCCGCGGCAATTAGAAGCGCTGCTGCAATTTGCCGCGCGCGCCTACCGGCGTCCGCTTACCGACGCGGAACGGGCTGACTTGCTCGCCTATTATCACCAGGCCCGAGCGCAAAATCAGTTATCCCACGAAGAGGCTCTCCGCGATTCGCTCACCAGCGTGCTGATGGAGCCGGACTTCCTCTACCGGCTCGACATCTCCAACGGGCTGATGGCATCAGGACCCCGCGCCCATGCCGTCGTTCATACCTCAACCGCCATCCCCGCCGAGCCCTTATCCAGCTACGCCCTGGCCAGCCGCCTGAGCTACTTCCTCTGGGCCAGCATGCCCGATGAAGAATTGTTGCGCCACGCGGCAGCCAACGACCTGCAACACCCGGCAGTCCTGCTGGCCCAGGCTCGCCGCATGATGAAAGATTCCCGCGTGAGCGGCCTGGCCACGGAGTTCACCGGAAACTGGCTCGCCTTCCGTCTGTTTGAAACCAACAACGCGGTCGATCGTCAGCGCTTTCCCCAGTTCAACAACGATCTGCGCGAAGCCATGTTCCAGGAACCCATCCGCTACGTCGAAGACACCATTCAGAACAATCGATCCGTGCTCGACCTCATCTATGGCAACTACACCTTCGTGAACCCGGTGCTGGCCAAGCACTACGGCATCCCAGCGGTCGAGGGCGACGCCGACCACTGGGTGCGCGTCGACAATGCCGGCCAATATGGAAGGGGAGGTCTGCTGCCCATGTCGGTATTCATGACGCAGAACTCACCCGGACTCCGCACCAGCCCGGTGAAGCGTGGCAATTGGGTAGTGCAAAAGGTGTTAGGCATCCGCGTTCCGCCGCCGCCGCCGGTGGTTCCCGAGCTGCCGAGCGATGAGTCGAAGACCGATCTTCCTATACGCCAAATGCTGGCCCAGCATCGGTCCAATCCCTTCTGCGCCGCCTGCCATCAACGCTTTGATTCGTTTGGCCTGGCCTACGAAGGCTATGGACCTATCGGCGATGTGCGCACCAAAGACCTGGCCGGGCGCCCCGTCGATACCGCGGTCACCTATCCCGGTGGCATCAACGGCGTTGGCTTTGAGGGGTTGCGCGATTTCATCCGCGATCACCGGCAAGACCAATTCCTCAACAACCTTTGCCGCAAGCTGCTCAGTTACTCGCTTAATCGCACGCTGCAACTCTCCGATGAAGCGTTGGTCGATACCATGCAGACCAACCTGGAGGCGCACGGCTATGGTTTCGATTCGATGGTTGAAACTATTGTCATGAGCCCGCAGTTCCGGAACAAACGAATACCGGCGCCCCCGGCTCCGACTCAGATAGCATCCAGAAAGGTGAACTAGCATGCCGGCTAAAAAATTCACGCTTCCCGTTTCCCGCCGCGCCGTACTCCGCGGGGCTGGTTGCACCGTGGCGTTGCCCTGGCTTGAGTCGCTGCACGCCTTAGCGGATGTGCCACCACCGTCCGCCTTCCCCAAGCGTTTTGGCATCGTCTTCCTGGGCAATGGCATTAACGAAGATCACTGGAGCGCCGAGGGCCAGGGCGCCGCCATGAAACTCTCGAAGACGCTGTCTCCCCTGGAGCCGCTCAAAGAGAAGATCAACGTAATCGACGGTCTCTACGTCCAGGCGCTCACGGGGCAGGGAATTCATCCCGCCCAGACCGGCAGTCTTTTATCGGGCGCGCACATTTCGAAAGGCGCCATTATCCACTCCGGCATCAGCGTCGATCAGATGATTGCCAACCGCGTCGGCGAAGAGACGCAGCAGTCGAGCATCGTGCTGGCCTGCGAGCAGCCCATGACCGGTTACCACGAGTCGAACTTTTCCCTGGCCTACAGTTCCCACCTCTCCTGGCAAAGTCCTGACTCGCCTGTCCCGGTAGAAGTGTACCCATCGCTCGCCTGGGACAACCTGTTTGACAACCGTGGCAGCCTGCAGAACCTCAGCATTCTCGACCGCGTCAAAGATCGCGCCCAGGATCTTTCCAAGTGCATAAGTTCGAGCGACAAAGGCAAGCTCGATGAATACCTGACCAGCGTGCGCGAAGTGGAAAAGCGCGTCGAGGGCATGCGCAAAGACATGGCCGAAGCCGACGACGCGGCCAAAGCCAAAAACACCGTCGCCGCCACCATGGACCGGCCAGCCAACGGACTGCCGGAAGACTTACGCGATCACGCGCGGCTGATGTGCGACATCATTGCCATTGCCTACCAGACCAATAAGACGCGGGTTGCGTCGTTGATCATCTCGCGCGATCTGTCGGCCATGTATTATCCCTTCCTCGATGTGAAGGAGGGTCACCATTCCGCCTCGCACAACAATAATTCGGACGGATACGAGCGCATCTCCCGTTTCCATGTCGAGCAGTACGCCTACCTGGCGACTAAGTTGGACAGCATGAAGGAAGGGAATGGCACGGTGCTCGACAACACCTGCCTGATGTTTCTATCTAATATGTGGATCGGCCGCAAACACGACAACTTCCGGCTGCCGCTGGTGCTGGCCGGCGGGCTTGGCGGGACGCTGCAAACCGGGCGGTACGCTGGATTACCTCAAGGACAGCGAAGATAATCGCAAAATGTGCAGTTTGTATCTGTCGCTGATGGATCGGTTCGGGGTGAAGTTGGAGCAATTTGGCGATTCGTCGACTCGGTTGGAACGGCTTTAGGTGGCTCCCAAAAAAGCTAAGTCCTTTGTTTCATGAAGGTGCTCAAATTTTTTAATTAATTAATTTGATCATCTTGCCTTCTGGTTGCGGAGAAAGCCGCAAACCCCTGAGAAGTAGCCACCAGGGCTGAAGCCCGGCGTGTCTATTACCGAATCGTTCTCGCGGGTTTAAAAACCCACTTCCCCGGACTAAAAGTCCGGGGCTGGCGCGCACGGTTTTCGTCGCGTTTGTAGAAATGTGCGAACTAAGCGAACTAAGCGAACTAAGTCTGGGAAGCGAGTGGCTCTGCGATCGGCATTTGGTCGTCCGGAAAAGTTGCGCGATAAGCGCGGTAAGCGCGATAAGGGGGTCTGAGTATGCTTGTTATCGTTATCAAGGGGCTCCCGAACTATGCTGTCGACGTATAAGCCTCCGCCGGGTCACTTAGCCTCAAAAGAAAGCGCGTCTCGCTTCACCGGTGACAAACGGGACGATATCTCCGCTGCGTATCAGCGATGTCCCGTTTGTCATCCCGGCGTCCGTTGCCCCCCTGGCCTGAACTGGCCTGGGATTTCGGCGGTGTGGCGTTTCCAGTTGTCAAAGATGCTCATCAAGAGGACGCACTGAGCGCACCCCTGTACCCGGTGGATTTGCTCTCCGCAGGCCACGCCCTTGCGGGGCGCAGGAATGCTGCGGACAGGCGTAAGTCCGTCACTTTGATGTCACATTACTGTTTGCTACACCCAAGCATCATGCGCAAACGCTGATGTCCCCGTGGTTGGCGGCACATGCACGGGCAGAGCCCACCGGTGCAAGGCCATGCAGGGCAGTCATGGCAAGACCGCCCCGACGTCTGGATCTTACTCATACAACGTCTGGTTCTTACTCTTACATTAGTACGGTTTTCGGAGCGCGTCGAGAGACTAAGAGGATTTCTTTGGTAACCACGCCAGGCCGCTGTTTCTTCGTCATCACGCAAAGAAATGATTGCCGTGGTGGCGACTTAGTTTCACTTAATCTCCTGGACGGAATCATGGCTTCTTTCCTGCACGCGAATGCGCAACGAGCCCTGCTCTGGGCACGGTAAGGCTGCAGATTTTTACCACAGGACCCGGGTCTCGGCTTGAATGTTGCTTTGGAAACGAGCAGACTGTTGGCGTGCGATTGCACCCTCGCGACGCACATCCAGTACTTTCTGAAGGTGCAACCATGATGAGGATGCCCAGACCTGCCTTGGCAGCTTTGATCTTCGTATTATCCAGCGCCTTGATCCCGCAACTCGACTGTACGCAGGCGGTCGAAATAACCAACTATTCCGTTGCCGTACCAGCCGTCCATGCCATTGCTGGTGTGACGAACCGGCCTTACTCCGCAACGGTGAAGACTACCTTTGTTCAAAAGCTGGCAGACGGAACAACGATTACCAGAGTCAGAACCACTAAGGAGGCTCGCGACTCAGAAGGCCGAAGCATGCGCCAGATGAGCATCGAGCGGCCAATGGTGAACCCCACATGCTAGACACCGGGGTTTTCGACCCCGTCAATCGAACCCAGACCCACTGGAACGACTTGTCCAAAACGGCCACGGTGATGCACTTCTCCGAACCACAATCCGCTCCGCCCTCGCGGCCTGCCGGGCCTGGGGGTGGAGTGGGGTCGGGAGGGGGGCCGGTCCCTGAAGCACCCACCTTGCAGATGCGGGCGAGCCCGGAGAAGGTGGAGCGAGAACAGTTAGGTGGAAAAACCATCGCCGGGGTTTATGCCGAAGGTATTCGCATCACCAGGACCACCCCGGAAGGCGCGGAGGGGAATGACCGGCCAATGATCAGAGTGGATGAAACATGGCACTCATCCGAGTTGAATATCACCTTGTTCTCGGTAAACAGCGATCCACGTACCGGCACCCGGACCACCGAATACACAGAGCTTGATCGCGCTGAACCCGATCCAGCTGTCTTCCAAGTCCCGGAAGGCTACACAGTAAGAGATCAAACTATGCACGCGTCGCAATAGTCCGCCAAATCACGGACGTCGATCGCATCGCCGTTCAGTATTCATCTCGAAAAGCGAGCATGCTTCCCAAGTTGCGCTCATGAGCGTCGGGAAACCCGCACTGGGGCGCGAAGCCATCTGTTTCTCGAAAGGTGCCGAACAGGCGATCCCACCAGGTGAGGTCCCCGTAATTGAATCCATGCACATCCAGTTGATGATGGATGGAGTGATGCTCGGGCCGTTGCAGAATGTATCCAACCCAATGCGGGGTACATAGGTTACTGTGATAGAAATACTCTCCCAGGACTGCGAAGACATTAAACCATGCTCCTGCCGTGGGCGATGCACCTAAGACGGAGAACATCAGCGCGCTGGCGAGGATGGAGTCCGCAGCGATCTCGATCGGGTGTTTATAGAAGGCGGTCAACATCTCAATGCGCGCTGGGCTGTGATGAACCTGGTGGAAGACTCGCCAAAGAAAGTTGACCTCATGCCGCGCACGGTGCCACCAATAGAACACGAAGGTACCGATAAACCACCCGATAAATCCCTGCAGAAACGATGGCATGGATCGGGAAAGGTGGAACACAGACCAGGCCTGGAACCATCGATTCCAGGCGACCCCTGCCAAGAGAACAACACCGAGCTGACAAAGATTGAGGAAAGCAGCGCGGGCATACCAGCCGGGCGCCTCGGGCAACGCTCGCCCCGGTAAGACCCGCTCGAGGACAAAGAACAAGACGGTGGCGGCAACTATGATGATGAAAGGGATCACGTTCTCTCCTTACTCACGAACCTGCATTGTTGTGAGGATAGGTGGACGGCGTCGTAGGAGCCAGGCAGCAGGTGACGGTTTCGCAGAGTGTCCTACCACGGCGCCAATCGCAGGTGGTGTCATCGAGATGTGGAGGCAAACGGGCGGGTCATGCAGATCGTGCTGAGCAAGGACAGTGACGTCCCCCTGCGACAACAACTGGCGGAACAGATTGTCTTCCTGATTGGGACGGGCCAGCTTCAAGCGGGCGAGGCACTGCCCAGCGTGCGCGCCCTCGGGAGACAGAGCAAGGTGCACCATAACACCGTGAGCGAGGCCTACCAGGACCTCGTGCGCCGGGGCTGGCTTACGCGCCGCCGCGGTAGCCGGTTAATGGTGGGAACGGGTTCGGGCGCGCCTTCGGCCAAGCCCCATGACCTGGATGAACTGATCAACGAGAGCATCCAACGCGCGCGGGACATGGGATACACCTTGCAGGCGTTGCGGCTACGTGTGCGTGAGCGCCTATTGGCACAACCGCCTGACCACGTTCTGGTCGTCGCGCAGGAACCGGGTCTGGGCGAGATCATGCGGGCAGAGATTCGTGAGAGCCTGGGCTGGTCGGCCCAGGGCTGTTCCTACGAGCAATTTGCCGCAGAACCGGGTCTGGCCATCGGCGCCCAGGTGTTGGTTGCAAATCATCTTATGGAACACGTGAAGCCACTTGTTTCGCCAAGCAGGCCCGCGATCGGCATCGTCTACTCGCAAGCTGCCGAGCAGGTTGATCTGATCCGCAAGCTGCAGAAGCCGTCGGTTGTCGCTGTTGTGTCGGTGAGTGAGCTTCTGCTTAAGACAGCGCGAAGCCTGTTAGCGCCGGCGATCGGGAGGAAACATACGCTCAACGAGGTGTTGGTCGTCGAGGGCGTCCCGATCCACCTGGGCACTGCTGATTTGGTTTTTTGCGATACGGTTACGATCAGCATGGTACGGTCTCGCAAAAAGGTTCATTATCGCCTCATCGCTACAGATTCTCTCGAGCATATAGGCACGTCGCTCAGCCAGTTGTGATACGCAGCGAACGAGACACCGAGAAAAATCTGGGGAAAGGTCCCCGCCAGACGGACACCCGAATGGCCAAACCGGACCGATGTTTCTCGATCCCTGTTTTCCCAAAGTGCCAGTTCCGGTCTGTCACCGAAACTTTGTCAGAAGACAGTGACCAGAAGACAGTGACCAGACGAAACGTACCCTTTTTCGAAGACTTGCCCTGTTCGGGGACGGCGTTTGCTAAGCATCCAAAGATGAGACGCTCTGTCTTGCGTCAGCGGTAGTGTGCGCGCGACGCTGATTAGGGGAAATTCCGTCCGTCCCCCACAAGCCGTGGGGAAGGGGCTTCGGTCTCTTCCCTTTTTTTCGTTCAGGGACTCAGCAATCGCGTCCCAATAGCCCTAGCAGCGTTTCAGGGTATCCGTGCACACACCAGAGTGAGAAACACGCAGGGCGACCCCGTAGCGCGTGACGGAGGTAGGAGTAAATCAAGAATCTGGCCTTAACCTACTAGCAATTTACGTGCTGGTTCCGCGACAATCGTTTCTGCGATGACTGCGAAGCCCCTGAAGCGTATCTATTTCGACACCAACATTCTGTATGGGTGGCCAAACCTACCGAACAATGTCGGCTCAATTTTTGGCGTTGCCAATTGGGTCGGCGCCGAACTATGTCTTCCGCAGACTGTTGAGGATGAGTTAGAGGGCCAGCTTGTGCGCCGTGTGAATGCATCTTTCTATGCCTTGAATGGAAATGTGAAGGAACTGAACAAGCTTTGCTCGAACATCATTGAAGTGGATGTCACCGGGACGCGGCCGAACGACGACGACCTGCGTAAGGCATTCCATACGCGCTCGCAGCAGCTTAAGGAATACTGGAAAATCACGAACATCCCGATCCACGAAGTCGATCTGGCCACGCTCCTGGGGATGGCGATCAACCGGATAGCACCCTTCGAGGAAATCGAGGTTGGCAAATCGAGGCACCTTGTCACCGGACTTCAGGACGCAGCCATTCTGTTCGCGATAGCGGCGCATATGCAGAAGGCAGTGAAGGACGACAGATGCGCATTCATCAGCAATGATGGCATCTTCCATAAGCCCGAATGCCGAGAGTTCCTGGAGGATGCCGGTGTGAAATTGGAGATGTTCCGTAGCGTGGATGTGCTTTTTAACGATCTATTCGATCATGTCTGGACGGCGACGCGTGCTGGGTGGGACGCCGAGATGCAGCAGATTGAAGCCGCGCTGAACGAGCGCAAGGCCGAATTGGCGTGGCAGGTCCTTTCGGCTCTTGACATCTCGAAGCTGGGCGGAAGCGGAGGGAAGACAACAGTGGACGTTAAGAGATTCGAAATCGATGAATTTAAAAACGTGAGCACCGAGCTTCCGCATTCCGATCACCGGCCGCCGACGACAGCGACTTATCAGCGCCCTGAAGGAAGCGAGGTCAAGATTTCGGCGCGAGCAATCGTCAAAGTGGTCGCGATGACAGAAAGCTGGAACTTTTTCGCCATCCTGGCGGCGTCGCCTACTTCTTTAAGCGAACCGCCGCCGGCGAAAATCGTCGAGCAGAGCTCATTCAGCGATTCAGTCAACGTGTCGCTTGTTGGCACAGTCCGCGCCGGGATCGTCACGGACTTTCGGGTAACAGCTGCCCAATGACCCATGATGACCTCGCTGGCCAAACAGAGCGCGTCCCACTGCATTACGGTGCCCAGCAGCTTTCAACGCGTCTTCAGCGTCGCATACTGCTCCGGAGTCAGTTTTAGCTCAACACCACCTCTGCCGGTATCAATCGCATGGTCCAGCATCTGCTGGCTCTCTAAAGTGCCCCCTACGATGTCGCTCCGCGCGGACGGTTTCTGGAGAACTCCCACCGGCCGCTGAAGCTGCAGGTGTAAACGCTATTGCGTCCCCATACCCCAGACTGTAAACGGTAGTACACACCTGGCCCCGGTCACAAGCTCAAAACGTTAGGGAATCTTACGTCTTCGTCGCCTTCTCCATTGGACGACGAATTGCTTCCTGATCACCCGGATGCGGAATCTCCCATGAAAATTCGTTCTCTTGTGAGCCTCGTTTGCGTGGCTATGACGGCCGCGGCGGCCGCTGGCCGCAAGCTGACCGTACCCGAATCTATCGAGCGTGGTATTGGTCCTGATTGCGCCGGGAAGATGTGACGTCATGTTGATGATGATGGTATTTGTACTAGGTTATTTTGTTCCTACAGCCGTAGCGCTATTGAGAGGCCACAGAAATGCTGGAGCTATAGCGCTGCTTAACCTTTTACTGGGGTGGTCCATACTTGGCTGGGTGGCAGCTATGGTGTGGTCCGTTACTAATGACGGAAGAATAAATGAACGTCGCCGCTGGCCAGGATAAAAATCACCTCTCGAATTTCTCATTAAGGCGCCGGACGGCGCGACTCGAGATCGAATCGCGTTTGAACAGACTAAGGTCGCGAGGCGGACCTATAAGCTTGTGCTGCCTGGCAATCTGGACCCAGGGGAATTACGCGTTCTTGGCTCCGGGACTCACCAACTCGACAGCGAGCGGATCAACCGGTAAGGCGTACACCTTGCGGCTCGTGGAGTAGTATCCCCGGCGCTCCTCTAAACGGAGGATTTAAAAGATGACCATCGTGGACGCGCTACAGCTTCTGGAGTTCATGCTGCTAATCGTGCTACCCCTGGCATGGTTGGTATGGTCCATGTTGCTCGGACATATCGCGGCCACGAGGGGCAAGCCCTTCAAAGCTTTCTTCTGGTTCGCGCCGATCTTAAGCCCGGCGGCCGTCGCGGTCTGGCTGGCTCTGGAGCCTATCAGCCAGGACGTTCTTGACGATATGGCGGTTGTTGGCGGGACTCGGAAACGCTGCCTATCTTGTAACGAGGCGGTGCGGGGGCAAGCTGCTTGCTGTCGGTACTGCACTGCAGAACTCGCGCGCACAGAGCCGATAAAACAAGTATCAGCCGTAGCAGCTCCTGGTAGACGGCGGACAAGGTGGGTGCTGATGCCTAGGAGCGTTTTCTGGGGCACCCGTGACCACTCCAGGGGAGAGAAACAAAGCAGGGCGGCCCACGAAGCGTTCGAAGGCGGCGGCCGACGGTATATATACGCGGAGGAAGACAGATATGCCGAATAGATCCGCTTTGAACCTTTTGGACTGGGGCGAAGCTGCAAGCCATTTTCGGAACCGCGTGAAGGTCAGCCAGGAACTACTGCGGCTCCACGACGACAAGAAAGTCGGACTATACGCCGAGCTAGCGATAGGAATCACAAACGCAGCTGGCAACTACAGTGCGGCGGAGCATCCAATCCTCAGACCCCGTATCGCTGAAAATCTTAATTGGCAAGGCCGGGTATACACACTCGCCAGCCAATTCAGGAAACTCACCGCTGCCGACGACGTGCCGAAACTCATCAGTGATGCCAAACTCAATTACCTACAGATTGGCGTGGGTTCCGAGATGTCTTGCATGGTTAACCCCGACGTGTGCTGGGTCTGCAATGTGCGCACAATCTGGTTACATCTTGCTTGGACCAAGAGCCCAGGCGAAGCCGAAACAGAACTGAAGCTCTACCGTGAGGGAGGGTCAGAGTCAGAGATGGCATACATGAGGTGGGTTGACGTGTTCCATCCTCTGCTTCGGGAAACACTGATCGAAGTAGCCGCTGAGGGTAGGGCCCGCGCCAAGACTCAAGGGATTATGCCAAAAGGCAAGCTGTTTCTTTGGGCAGACGCAATCGCGTCTCACGCATATGGTCGGTACCACGGAGAGTGAGCACCTTGCACTGCTGTGCACTGCACCTTGCTGGCCAAACAGAGCGCGTTTCACTGTGGGGAATTTTGTGGGGAGTACCTGCTTAGCTGGGTTGGTCTACGTTGGATACCGGATGCGCTCGGACCCCTGTTTTTACTATCGTTTCCTCACGTAGACCAATCTAGCCTAATGTGCCAAGATGGGATTATGAGTCCGCTGCTCTAGCCATTGAGCTATAGGCCATTCTGTGCTAACTGTTTGATTGTGCTGGCTTTATTCCCCAAATCTCATAAAGCTTGTCTGGCGACATAACGCTGGGTGAAGCGGATTTTGCAGCGCGTGTTGGCTTCGGCTGGAATTGCTTTTGAGCATCCATGTTCAGTGCTTCCGGCTTTTGAAATGCGCGCTCCATCGTCTCCACTCGGATGAATGTACTTCTCGCTCGTTGTCACCGAACTGTCTCCCGCGGTCTTCTTGATAGTAAACGAATCGACGCCAGTCTCACCGAATCGAGTCAACGTTGTGTGCCGAAGCGAGTGAAGAGCAAAATCAGTTGCATCCTGCTTTTTCATCAGCGGTCTGACTTTTGCGTGCAGGTGGTTGAGTGATGTTCCACGCTGAATTCCAAATACAGTTGATCCTGGCTCACAGTCACACGTCCTCAATCTCTCTTCCAACATCAATCGGGTGCGCGCTGTGATCGGAACAGTTCGCTTCGCATTCTTCGATTTGCCTTCACGCACTCTGACGTAACCGAACGCGCCGCGCCAATTGGCTCCAACTGCACATCGGCCCAAGTCAACTTCAACGTCTCTCCAACTCTCAGGCCAGTATCGAGCATCAAGACTGCGGCATCCTTCAGCGGTTGAGGCGCGAGTCTCAAATATTCAACTTCGACAGCCGGAGACAAAACAAACTCACGCTGACGTTCTCCCTTCAGCAATCTGATTTTTGGAACTGCCGGAATCAACTTCCATTCGACTGCGATGTGCAGGAGCCGGCGGAGTGTAGCAAGCTCACGATTCACTGTGACTGTGCTGACTTCCTTCGAGCGATGTTGAATGTAGTCGTCAATCTCTGCAACGTCGATGCGATCAAGACGAGTTTTGGCCAGAGGTTCATAGGCCAACAGACGGTCGAGTTTGCCCAGATAGAAGCGGACGGTCTCAGGTTTTGTTTCCATTGTTGGTCTCGATGAATGCCGTGAAGCGAGGTGCGAATTCCTTCAACGTTGGTGCTGTCTTACGGTCGCCGACCTTCACCCTTCGCGAGTGCGGTTCGATGCGCTGCTTCCAAATCGATTGCTACACGCCGATTGCCCTGGCGAGTCGACTGCTGGATATGTTCGCCTTTGAAGACGAAATGATACTTGTAGACTTTGCCTCGCTTGAACATGGTCATGGCTCTGACAGCCTCTCACAGACGACGGCAAGCGGCAATCCCGCCGTTGAATGAGGTTGAATGCCAGAACCTTTTTAGGGCACAGGTTGATTCCGGCCAATGGCCGGACGGCAAATCGAGCAAAAAAGGGAGCCTGACCCTCCTGTGCTGAAGATCAGGCTCAAAGGAAGCGATTGCACTGTGCGCTTCTGATGGCATACTGAAATCGATTTGTTGTCTCCGGACGTAGCGTCATTTGATGCCTGACAAGCCCCACAAACCGCCTTACGCCTTCTCAACCATGATTGGTGAGTGCCTGACTCGCAAGATGATCACCTTCCATGAGCTTGCCGAAAAGCTGAAGATGGATGTAGGCAACTGATGAAGGAGTGCAATGGCCACGCGGCGCCGTCAAAGGCTCTGGTCAAAAGTGTGGCGAAAAGAGTTGGGCATGGACGAGTCGTCTCTGAATCGTTTGGCTGACGAAGTTCGGAAGGATCTGAAAGTCTAAGCCACATCAGACCGTGAGCGCGGTCTACGGCGGGCGCATTTCTCGCAGCGTTGCTGGTGCAACTCCAGCCGGTCTTTCGCAGCGTCTCGTTCGATCAACGCTCGCCGCAACACTTCCTGAACAAGCCAGGTGTTATCGCCAGATATCTGAGCATCATCATGGATCAGCCCCCAGCGGCGAAGTGCGGCTTCATAAAGCTGTTGCAATCGGAGCTTTTCTACGCAGGCCATACTTTCACTGAGATGCAGTCTGGCCTCAAGACGGCCATGGCGCACAGACCGTAGCTGACGGCAATTCAGCGCTCGGTGCCAACCCGCGGGACCGACAGACGTATCCCAAGGTAGATGCGTCTATTCAGGTGAGGCATGAAAGCGGGAAGATCAGCGCTGGCTTTAGTTACGATTTCTTTCCCGAATCTGGTTTGCTGTCAGAGTCACTGGTCAGCTTTCGAGGCAGAGGAGTCCTCAAGACAGCATAGGCGAATCAAAAGCGAAGATGTCTACAGCCTACGTTGACGAGGTTCGGAAGGCTCTTGGTTAGCTGGAGGGCAATTCACCAGTCGGTCAAAAGCCTAAATCTTTCCTCATCTTGTCAATGCGTTTCGCAAGCTTCTCTCGCGAGAGAACATCTCGGTCGACCACATTCTCCCTGTCGATGCGAGCGATGTAAAGTTCGTCGGCGATGATCATTAGTAAATTTTCGATATCGCCCGGCAGCTTATCCATGCGCGCCCTCCAGAGATTTTAAGCTGGCAAGAGTCCCTTCGCCCGCCGGCTAGAGGACTCCTGCCTACAGACTGGACTCGCCGCTCCGGTCTTAATTGATTAAGACATAGAAAACTTGGCGGGGCAAGATAAATTCGCGGCAAAGTGAGCTGGCTGCGGACAGCAAATCCCGCGGTTGAATACGGTCGATAGCCAGAACCTTTCTGGGGCATGGCTGGCTGAGACTGGCCGCGGTTGACTACGGCCGGCGATCTACCTTCAGGGTTGCGCTTGAAACGCGCCAGGCGCCGCCTGCATCTTACTTGTGTAAGACATAGTCATCGGTAACCTTTCCTGGCCTGGCCCCTTAAAGCGGGGTCGGGCTTCTTTTTTGCACCGATCAAGATAGTCCACAGGCTAACGGTTGGTGGCCGCTAAACCTGTGAACCTTTTTAGGGCAGATAGTTGGTTGCCGAATACGTTAGGTCTAGACGTCGATTCCGATTGCGTTCGGCGGATCATCTCCTGTCATGGCCCATTCAGCTAACGCCACACTTCCCACAGAGGCGTAGCAGCTGTTGCAGTGTTTGCCTGAGTATCGATCGGCGCACGTTGGACAGAGTTGGTTGTCGCAGTCTGCTTTGCTGCACTTGACGAGTTTAGCGATGCGAGTACAGTCGGCACATCGATCAGCGAGGGATGTTTGCATTGTTCTCCTTTGTCTTGCTGACTCGATTAGACAACGGTTTCGATGCGATCGGCCTGGGGGAATCGAGGTACGATTTGTTGGAAAACAGGATGATGAGACGAGGATGCGATTGGGGACCTTCAAACTTTTTTCAAAAAATTTTTAGGCGCCTTTTTTAACTTTGTTGCCGTGCGGTTTTCGCTGCGGCATTCTCCGGCATGAACCGGGGTATCTCCAAATTTCCCGAGCCTCAACACAGCCAACCACAGCCACACAAATTCATTCCACTTTTGTCGTATCGACTTTTCCCACTTTTCAAAACACGCGACTTATTAATCTGCGCCAAGCCGTGCAACGTCGCTACGGCAGATCGCAGACTACCTCAACACGCGCTCAGAGTCGGCGCCGAGGGGCGGAAGTTGGTCCGCGGTTCAGGTGTCGCGTGTGCTCTCCAATTCCGGCCGCGTTAGTTGGATCGAGTTTGACGTGAGCTGAGGTCGTTTGGAGCGAAATCGCCGGGCAAGCGTCGGCGAAATTGGTGACATTGCCGGTCGGCTCAAAGCGGCATCAATCCGCGATCACCCTTCTCATCAATCTCATTCATCACCTGTCGCCTCGTGTTCGCGATTGACGATTGACTGTCGATGCTACTTCTGCGACCGCACAACCTGCTCGATCGTCCAGTCTACCCACCGCCCTTGCTCACCCGAACAGGTGATCCCGGCAGGCGAATTGGAAACGATCGCGTCGACGAAGTTCGATATCAGCGGATAGTGCAGATTCGCGTGAGGGGGGAGCATCTCAACTTGGCCCCCAACGCGCAGCTCCGGGCCATTCAGCGGGTCGAGTCCCAGCTCGCCTTCCGAGCCGATCACGCGAAACTGGTCGCGTGCGACGCGCGAATTCCAACGCACATCGACAATACCGTGCACACCGCCCTGAAACTTCATTACCACAGTAGCGGAGTCTTCCACATCCGTCCGATGCATGGCGTTCGAAAGTATTCCGCAGGCTCTCTCGGCCTTCCCGAAGAGGAAATTCATCGCGTCGATGCGGTGCGATGCAATGTCGTAAAGGGGCCCGCCACCCGCCATGGCCGGATCGAAGAGCCAGCCGCGCTCCGCCGCCGGCGGTTCACTGTGACAGTTAGCCTCGGCTAGCAGCGGCTGCCCGATAGCTCCTGCCGCTATCAGCTGTTTAGTGCGAATGAGCTTAGGATAAAGCCGGCGATAGTAAGAGACGCCCAAGAGGCGCCCGCTCGCCTGTGCCTCGGCCACCATTTTCCCGGCTTGCGAGTCGCTCATTGCCATGGGCTTTTCACAGAGCACGTGCTTGCCCGCGCGAAGCGCGGCGATGGCCGCGTCAGCGTGCATCGCCACCGGCAACGCGATATAGACTGCATCCACCGCGTTGTCGCGGAGCGCCTCTTCGAGCGTGGACCAGGCCTTCGCACCCGGATAGTCTTCGGATTTGGCTTCGTCGCGTGTCACCAAGCCGTAAAGTGCGCTGCGGGGCTCCGCAAGAATCGCAGGAAGCACACGCCTCCGCGCAATGTCGCCTATGCCGGAAACGACCCAGTTGACTGTCCTCATCATCGAAATAATACATCGCTGCAAATGGTAGCTAGCCTGGGAAACACGGGGACAGTCCGCCCGTTTACCAATGCACAATGATGGTCGATTCTAAGGGAACCTCCTGCCTGTCCCCGAAACTTCAGCCCACCGATAGTCTTTTACATGGCCGACCTGTGGCCCCTATTTCTAACGGTTTTGAAGACGTCCTGTCCGCAGAGCTGAACCCGGGGTGCGGCCCAATTAAACAGCTTGACAACGTTGATTATTGGGCGTACGACTTTCGCGACCGGTCGCGACCAAAAATGGGCCGGGTCAAAAGGGGGTAGATGCATGCATAAATCAGCATCGTTCTGGGCCGCCCTTTTCCTGAGCGGGACAGCCATGGCTGCTGATTTCACCGGCACATGGAAAATGGACCTGGAGAAGTCAACAGGGGACAATAGTAAGGTCGCCTATGACACGATGAAACTCGAACAAACCGGACCAAACGCATACCGGACCACAATCGACATAGTTGGGAAGTCCGGGAGTAAAACGCACCATGAAATGAATCGCATATATGACGGTCAGGAGCGCCCGGTACCTGGAGATGGCTTGTCACCTCAAGGGACCGAGATTTGCGAGATTACCTCTGCTGGAGATCGAAAGATTACGTTCAAGGAAAATGGGAAGGTAGTTTCAGTGCTCACGTCTTCGGTTTCGAAGGATGGGAAGACACTGACGAATGCTGTAACCACCGACAAAGGCCAGCATGTGTCGATTTTCGAAAGACAGTAGCTAAGCTCAGTGACCATGGAAATTTAGTCGTCCAGAAATTTAGTCGTCGAAATTTAGTCGTCCGACGGGACTGGTACTTTGTGGGTATTTCGGGGACGGGACGGGCTAACCCCTAAAGCGTGCCGGTCAGATCCCGGCCTCTACAAGAATTGATTGCCTCGAATCCCTCGGAGCTACTCGCGCGATGGGCTGGTGATTGTTCCGTCCGTCCCCGAAAAGGGTCAAACTTGTCGAACCCGTCCGCGCGTCACCAGGCGGAGCAGCAACGTCAAAACGACCGCTCCAATGACAGCCACAAAGATCGAGTAGATGAGACCACCCTGGCCTGCGAAACCGACGGAACGCATTAAGAAGCCGCCGACAATAGCGCCGATCACCCCGACTACGATATCCATGATTGGCCCGTAGCCTCCACCGCTCATGATTTTGCCAGTCAACCAACCGGCGATGAGCCCGACTATAATCCACCAAAGTATGAACATACCCCCTCCTTTTCCCTTTCCATTCGCGAAGCATTCGTTCCTTCAAGCCTGCGCCCGGCAAAGGTGCGCAGGCTTGGGAAGATTCAAATCCGGCGTCGTGGCGGATTGGTCGCACTTACAACTGGGTCGGCCAAATCGCGTTCGACGGTGTTGTTATATGGTTGACTTACTGGGCGCGCTTCCGCACTTATGCGATCCGCGTCCCGATCCACTCCGTGGGTGCTCACGGCTTTCTCCCCTGAGGAAGCGACGTCATCTGCTCCGGTCGACTTGAGGATGTCCTTAGCCCTGGATACCTCTTCGGAACTATCGCAATGCACCGAGACGAGAATGCCGCCGGCCTTGACACGACCTTCGTACCGTTTCGCCTCATACTCTGGAATTCCCATTCCGACAAGAGCACCCACCAGACCGCCCACCGCGCCCCCTACACCAAGGCCTGCGAGCGCGCCCATGATAGGACCGGCCGCGATAAGCGGACCCACGCCGGGTATGGCCAAAGCGCCGATGCCGGCGAGCAATCCAAGTGTTCCCCCTACCGTTCCTCCGACGCCTACACCGGCCACAGTGCCTTCCGGAGCTTTCGTGTTCTTTTCAGTCGCGAAATCCTTCGCTCCCTGGTTGTCGGCCATCAGGACCGAGACGTCGCCGTGCGAAAAACCTGCGTATAGAAGCTGATCGACTGCAACTTCTGCAGTCGCTCTGCTCGCATAAATACCAAATGCTGCTGTGTTCTTTCCTGCCATGGTGATCTCCTTCTGTCGACGCTTGGAAGCGTGGTCTCTACTGCTTAACTGTGAGTTGATTGGTAACCTTATCTGGGCTACCTACGACGGATTCCGCCTTGGAAGCAATCGTCTGCTTCTCCTCCTCCGACTTCACTGGTCCTTTCAGCGTCACAGATCCATCTTTCGTAATGATCTTGACGTTGTGGCCATAGGTTGAAAGCGATTTATCAGCTATAAGTGCCTGGCGGATTTTCTTGGTGAGCATTCGGTCAGGGCTTGCCTCGGATTGCTGGTCCGCTGTTTTGCTCTGGGTCTGGTTAACAGCTGAGTTGTCGGAACTGCTATTGCTTGGTGTACTGCTCTGCTGCTGGCTTAGCGACGACACGGGCATCAAGAGCACAGACGCCAATGCTGCACCACCGAGCAAACGAAAAACTGAAAATTTAGAGCCAACGCTTGTCATGCTATCGCCTCATGCTTGATTCGATTGAGTTGTGTACTTTTATAACCGCTGAGAGTAATGCGTCGTGGAGCGTGCCTCACAACGCTTCCCACACCCTGTTCTAGGAGGCTGGTAGTTGAAAACAGGTTGCTACCACTCAATCATGTTGGAATCTTTTATTACCTTTTCGTTTCTGGCATCCAATTTACGAAGTAGCTCACATCGCTATGTTCGATACCGAACATAGCGGCTACCACAATCGCTGGAGTACGATTACCAGATCAAGCTGTGAGATTTACTACTGGACTGGAGAATTCGTTCACTTGAGCAAGTTCAAGAACACGCTGCTGCAGCATCTGGACGACGAAATCATTGAGCGCCTTGCCCTCAAACCGGTGACCTTTGAGGTGAGGCATGAGATTGAATATCCAGGCCGTCCGATCGAACATCTTTTCTTCGTCGAGGAAGGGATGGCCTCCATGACAGCAACGTTCCAGGATGGCTCTCAGGTCGAGGTGGGCATGTTCGGGTATGCATCCGTGATTGGTGTATCTGCTCTGATGGGAACAAAGCTCAGCCTCTACCGGGTCTACACGCAAATCGAGGGCTCCGGCTACTGTTGTGAGATCGCGGCCGCTCGGGCAGAATTTGGCCGCGGAGATGCTTTCCAGGCACTGATGCTGCGCTACGTTCAGGCGCAGCTCGACCAGGCGGCCCAGTCTGCGGCTTGTAATGCCAAGCACAACATGGAGCAGCGGCTTGCCAAATGGTTGCTGCTTTGCAGTGATCGAGCGAACACTGAGACTTTTAAAATATCGCAGGAATTTCTCGCTGACATGCTCGGAAGCACTCGTCCCACGGTGTCGATTGCGGCCGGGACTCTCAAAGAAGAGGGGCTGATCGAATATAGCCGTGGGGTGCTTCGCATCCTTGACCCAGCCGGCCTCGAAGGGAGGGCGTGCGAGTGCCATCGCGTCGTCAAAAATTACCTGGACAACTACGCCGATTTTGACGCCACGTTCACCTCATAGCACGCAGGGAATCCAATGTATGAATCAACCATCGTCTTCTCAGAATGGCTGTCCACTGGCGTGATCGTGCACTTCAAGGGAGGCGTGTCGGTCTTCTTTCCGGCACAGTTTCTCTATGATCAGAGAGAGCTTCAGCCAAACCAGATATTCCAGTCCGAGAAGGAACCTGGCCCTAAAGGGTGGATGTGATGCAGTGACTGTGTCGATGGTGCAACGGACGATACAGGCGCCTAACCCTACTGAAATCCAGGAGTTTCGGGAGGAGTTTCGGGGACAGAGGAGTTTCGGGGCAGGTAGCTTAACCCCCATTTCCCCGTCTGTGGCCAGCGGACTGCACTGTTGGGGTCTTGTCTCATGTTGCTCATTACGTGAAAAGTTGGTCCGAGGTGCCAGGCTGAGCCCGTCTGGATTGTCCGGCTAAGATTTCTGCGAAGTACTTTGCGGTATCTGGGGCACATACATCGCGATCAAACGAGAAACGAGAACTCCCAAATAAAGAATGCCTAGAATGGCTTCGATGACGGTAAGCGATCGCGCCTGCGCACTTACGGGTGCAATGCCTGCCGCCCCGAGGGAGGTCATAGCGCCAAAGCTGTAATAGACCAGATCAGAGCGGCTGGGAACGATGTGATGGTTCAGCACTGGATCCAGGTAGAAGGCACCGGGCTGAACCGCCGCGAGAAATTGATAGAGCCTGGTGAAAGCAAATCCCGCCATGAGGTAGATCGAGACGGCTCCGAAGATCGTCGCGGAAGTGACAACCCGCGTGCGAAAGACCCGGCGAAAGACCACGATGACAATGAAAACGTCGAATGAGAAGCTGACCAGTAGCCCGACCAGGGCCAGCTTGCTGTCCCCTCTTTCCATTGTCAGCACGCGATGCCAAAGGACGGGGATGGCAAAGATCAGAGCGATGATCCAGGTCGAGCGGCGAAAGCTGACGGCGTAGACGCTCGCCAGTGTCACAAAAAACCCTATCGAGCGAAAGAGCTGAAAGCGCAGCCCCCGATCGCCGGCATAAGGATAAAGGACGATATCTACCAGGAGAAACATAAACAGAAGAAAGAACCTTCCGCCGGGCGCTTCGTTATCCTCTTCTTGGGGCAGCGGTGCTGGCTCACGGGTCATCCAGGCTCCTCCGGCTCGACAGCCCCATTGAATCATGAAAGGAATTGCAGATTTGTGGTCAATTGCAGATTTGTAGTCAGGCGGGACTGGAACTTTGCTGGTAGGGGCAAAACCAGCACCGATTCTTCAGAACTCTGAGCGCTCCGAATGGACCATGCCTTGAGACCAGGGAACACATTGGCGGCCTTTGGATACTCGCCCGCGCCCAGTCTCGAACGAAAGGTACCAGATGCAGCGTCTGCGCCGCCCATCTTTGGGGTACAGATGCCATCACGGTTCCAACACCACGAAGTTGTCCGCATGGCAGAGGAAGACGCGTGTCGGAATAGAGATGTTGCCGGCATTCCCTTAAGGCCCATGCCTTCCGCATCAGGAAAACGAAACACCGCGAGGAATCAACCGGTTCTCGTAGGCCTGCCGTTCCAGATCCTCCCGGAAATCAGGATGCGCGAGTGAGATGATCGCTTTGGCGCGTTCCGCGACGGACCTTCCCTTCAGGTTCACCAGTCCGAATTCGGTAACCAGATACATCACGTCCGAGCGCGGCGTTGTCACAATATTGCCGGGAGTCAGGCTGAACACGATCCGGCTGCGGCGCTCACCGCGCTTCTCATAGGTTGACGAGAGGCAGATAAACGACTTCCCCCCTTTGGACGCGTATGCGCCGCGCACAAATTGCAACTGGCCTCCGGTGCCGCTCAGGTGGCGCTGGCCGTCGGATTCCGAAGCTACCTGTCCCTGCAAATCGACCTGCGTAGTGTTGTTAATCGACACTACTTTCTCGTTCTGCATGATGATGTACGGCGAGTTCGTATAGTCCACCTGGTGGCAGTACATGTCCGGGTTGCGGTTGACTGTCGCGTAAAGGGACTGCGAACCCAGCGCAAAGGTATAGGTCACTTTGCCCGGATCCAGCGTCTTTCGCGATCCGGTTACCCGGCCGGAACGGTAAAGCAGGCCGAGACCATCGGTCATCATCTCTGTGTGGATGCCCAGGTCCTTCACGCCGCTTTCGAGCAATAAGCAGCATACGGCGTTCGGCATACCGCCAATCCCGATCTGAAGACAGGAGCCATCCTCCACTTCCGCTGCGATGCGCCGTGCTACCGTGCGGTCAATCTCATCCGGGTCCGGGTTGGGCAGTTCCGTGCATCGTTGATCATCTCCCTCAAGGATGGAATCGACCTCGGACACATGCACGCCGTTCTCTTTGCCGAATACATAGGGCATCTCGCGATTGAACTCGACGACGATCACCTTTGCGCGTTCGACGAGGGCCCGTTGCCACATATTTGTCGGGCCAAAGTTGAAGTATCCCCCCTCGTCCATTGGGCAGGTTTTGAGGATGGCGATGTCCACCGGATTCAGAAAGCGTCGGTAATAATCAGGCACTTCTCCCAGATTCAGCGGCACATAGTTGCACCGGCCCGCGTCGTGTTTTCTGCGGTCGTAGGCTGAAAAATGCCAGCTGAACATGTGGAAGCTCTTGCCTTCCGGGTCCTCCTCGATCACAGCTCGGGGACGCAACGACAGGCAGGAGCGGATCTTGACGTTCTGCAGTTCGTCTTTACGTGCAGCCAGCGCCTTATCGAAAACATCAGGCTGGCAATGCGATGCGCCATAGTCCAGCCACATACCGGATTGGACGAGGCTGGCCGCGTGTTTCGGGGAAACCGTCTCACCTGGCATCTGTCACTCCTTTGCAGCGGTCATTCGCGTTTGTAGAAGAGTCTATAACCGTCCGCGGCAAACTCGCTGCTCAGACCCCTTCGCTCACTCTCGCGTCCATGATACGAGCTGTCGGCGCTGGCCTGCGGCTCTCGGAAGCATCCACGGTGTAGTCTGACAGCGCACGGTTGAGGACTGCAGCATGAGAAAGCTTTCCAAGAGAGCGCTTTGGGGCATCGGATTTTATTTAGTTGCGATCACGCTGCACGCCGGCGCAGCTGCTTCTGTCTCCGCTTCAGAGACGCTACTCTGCCCCGGCTTGAGCCAGCCGGTTGAGATCATCAAGGACCGCTGGGGTATTTCGCATATCTACGCGAAAAGCGAAGAAGATCTTTTCTTCGCGCAAGGCTATAACGTGGCCCGCGACCGCTTGTTCCAGCTCGAGATGTGGAGGAGGCAGGCTACCGGCACGGTGGCCGAGATCCTCGGACCCCAGGAGCTCGAGCGCGACATCGGCAATCGGCTGTTCTTGTTCCGCGGCGATCTGGAGCAGGAGATGAACTGGTATCACCCACACGGCGCGCAGATTATCCGAGCGTTTACCGATGGCATCAACGCCTACATCGCCGAAACCGAGACCCATCCCGCCCTGCTCACCCCGGAGTTCAAAATGCTGGGCATCCGGCCCGGCAGATGGACCCCGGCCGTCGTCGTCTCCCGTTTTAACGGCCTGCTGGGACGCGCCGATCAGGAACTGATGCTCGCACTGGCCATCCGGGCAATGGGCGTCGAACAAGTGAAGGACGTGATGTATTTCCAACCTTCCGATCCCAAGCTCGAACTGGATCCGGCCATCGATGCGTCGCTGCTCACGAAAGAGATCCTGGCTACCTTTCGCGCTTTTCGCACCCCGCTGCGATTCACGCCGGATGAGCTATTGCCCCCATACCGCAGTCGAGCGGCAGCGGCACGGCTGAATAGTGAAGTTCCCTCATTCGAGGACATCCGGCAAGGCATCGGTAGCAACAATTGGGTGGTCAGCGGAAAGCTTACGGCCAGCGGATATCCGATGATGATGAACGACCCGCATCGCGATTTGAGCGCGCCGTCGTTGCGTTATTGGGTTCACCTGGTGGCGCCTGGCTGGAACGTGATTGGAGCCGGCGAGCCTGCGCTGCCGGGAGTGTCCGTCGGTCACAATGAATCGGGCGCCTGGGGACTCACCATTTTCGGCACCAACAGCGAAGACCTCTATGTCTATGACACCAACCCCGCCAACCCGTCGGAGTACAAATACGCGGGTGGATGGGAGGCCATGAAGGTCATCCGGGAATCCATTGCGGTGAAAGGCGAAGCGCCGCGAGCGGTGGAACTGAAATATACGCGGCACGGCCCGGTGGTGTTCGAAGATACCCACCATCACAAGGCGTATGCGGTGCGCGCGGCGTGGCGCGAGACTGGTGGCGCGCCCTATCTGGCAAGCCTGCGCATGGACCAGTCCCACAATTGGCAGGAGTTTCAGGAGGCTTGCAGTTATAGCCGGATTCCCGCGGAGAACATGGTCTGGGCCGATCGCGATGGCAACATCGGTTACCAGGCGGTGGCCATCGCACCCAGACGCCCTAACTGGAGCGGCCTGGTGCCGGTGCCTGGAGATGGCCGCTATGAATGGAACGGGTATCTGCCCATCAAGGACCTGCCCCATGTGTTCAATCCGGAAAAGGGTTTCTATAACACGTCCAACGACTACCAGATTCCGCCCGGCTGGCCCCATCGCGATGCTCTGCATTACGTGTGGGCCGATCCCTACCGGGGGCAACGTGTGGCTGAGTTTCTGGGATCGGGACGGAAGTTTGCCGTCGCCGACATGGTCCAACTACAGAACAGCGATCTCTCCCTTCCAGCACGCAGTTTGGTTCCCCTTTTGCGCGGGATCGAGATGCCGGATGCGGCTACGCAACAAGCGGCTTCACGGCTGCTCCATTGGGATTACGTGCTGGATAAGGATTCGGTCGAGGCCGGGATTTACGAGATGTGGCAGCGGCGGCTGATTGCCAACGTGCGAGCGCTGGTGATCCCGAAAGCAGCGCAGGAGTTTTTCCCTCCGATGACGCCTCCGATGGTGAAGATTGTGAGCTGGATGTATGCGCCTGACGGCCGATTCGGGGCGGATCCGCTCGCCGGCAGGAACGCGCTTCTCAGCAAGAGTCTCGAGGAAGGGGTGGCGGAGCTATCCAGGCGATTCGGTCCAGAGATGGAGAAATGGAAGCTGGGAGCCTATCACTATGCACGCATCTACAGCCCGATGAGCGATGCGTTGGGTTCGGATCTCAAGGAGAAATTCGACGTGGGGCATGCTCCGCGGGGCGGGGATGCCTTCACTGTGACGGCAACGGCCGGTCCCGGCGATAACCAGATTACGGGCGGGTCGTTCAAGATTGTCGTTGACACCGAAGACTGGGATAACTCCGTCGGGTTGAATAGCCCGGGGCAGTCTGGAGACGTTGATAGTCCTCACTATCGAGACCTGTATGCGCTATGGGCCCGGGGAGAATATTTTCCGATCTTTTATACTCGCTCGAAAGTGGAGTCGGTGGCCGAAAGGGTTTTACTGCTCAGTCCCCAGCCGGTTCAGTGAGATTGATCTGTCATGATGGGCACACCGCAACGAACAGCGGTTCGGTAGGGGGTTAAGCTATATGTCCCGGAAATTCGCAGGATACAATGGGCGATCCGAGGGCGGTAGGAACTGAGCGGGAGGAAACCCAATGGATCCGATAAGCCTCCAAAGTCTCATCAATCTTACTCAGGACGACGGTGGCGTGTTATCGCCACAGAGTTCGTGGACATTGACTGACTTCAAGTCGTACTGGCCGTTCCTGAGGAAGTATCAGACTAGCCACCAGACCTTTGCCGATCTGTCACGACTCGTCTACTGCATGGAACACGGGCTCAAGTTTGAGTGGGTCAAGGCGTGGGTAGCCCACCGAACCCAGGACTGGCCGGAGCCGCCCTTGGATGCACAGATGCGGTGCCTCGAACATAAAAGGGTGTTCGACTCTCTGATCCGCGACCGAGTTTACGAAGAAACCACGTAGTCCCCTGCGCTGAGGTACTCTCTCGTCCCTTCAATGTCGGGGCCCTCCGCCGATTACACTGCCCAGCCGTCACATTCAGGACGACCAGTCTCCTGCGACGCGCGATGAGCGTTTATGAAATTTAGTCGTCGAAATTTAGTCGTAATTTAGTCGTCAATAGGCAAGCGGCCACCGCATTAACCCTGGAGTGTATACTCGCCCCGGCGAGATGATTCAAGGAGGGACATATGTTGACGGAGGCGCAAGTTGCCGCACTAAAGACCGACCTCCGCGGGCCGGTCATCTTGCCTGGTGATCCGCAATATGACCAGGCGCGGAGGGTGTTCAACGCGATGATCGACCGAAGGCCTGCGGCGATTGTGCAGTGTACGGGGGCGGTCGACGTGATGCAGTGCGTCAACTTTGCGAGAGAGCACGGAGTGGGCGTGTCCGTGCGAAGCGGCGGCCATGGAGTGGCAGGATTGGCGGTTTGCGACGACGCTCTGATGATCGATCTCTCTCGAATGAAAACAGTGCACGTGGATCCGAAGCGACGCGTGGTGCGGAGCGATCCGGGAGTGACCCTGGCGGAGTTCGATCGCGAGACGCAGGCGTTTGGGCTGGCCACCACGATGGGTACGATTTCGATGACGGGGATTACTGGGTTGACGCTGGGCGGCGGTCTGGGGTGGTTGATGGGAAAGCACGGACTGGCGTGCGACAACCTGATTTCCGCCGACGTGGTGACGTCGGACGGCCGAATGGTGACCGCAAGCGAGGAGGAACATGCGGATCTACTCTGGGCTCTGCGTGGAGGGGGTGGGAATTTTGGAGTGGTGACTTCGCTCCAATACCAGCTGCATCCGTTGGGTCCAGTATTTGCCGGGCTCCTGGCGTATCCGGTGGGTGAGTGCGCCGCAGTGCTTGGGAATTTGCGCGATTTTGCGCAGCAGCAGCCCGATGAACTGGGATTGATGGGAGCCGTGATGACGTTGCAGGATGGGGTGACGGTGTGCGCCGTGGCGGCCTGCTACAGCGGCGATGTGCATGAGGGCGAGAGCGTGCTGAAGCCGTTGCGGGCGTTTGGCAAGCCCCTCGTGGATCAGTTTCAGGCAATGCCCTACCGCGTGTTTCAGACCGTGATGGACTGGTGGGCGGAGCCGGGAAAGCACCATTACTGGCGGTCGGGGTTCCCGAACGAACTGCCGCAAAGCGCACTGGAGGTAATGGCGAGGTTCGGTTCGAAAATGCCGAATAAACGGTGCGGCTTTGGCTTGGAGTTTCACCACGGAGCCGCGGCAAGGGTTCCATCGGAGGCGACGGCCTATGCGCACCGGAATGCGCCGTTCAACTTCCTGCTGCTCGGCGGTTGGGAAGAGGCTTCGGAGACGGAGCAAGGACTGCGCTGGGTCAACGACTTCTGGGAAGGCATCAAGCCGTATTTGGGAAATCGGGTGTATTTGAACTACATGGGCATCGGCGAGGCAGACCGCGTGTGTAGCGCGTACGGAGAGAATTACGAGCGCCTGGCCACGGTGAAGAACAAGTACGATCCGACAAATTTGTTTCGGAACAATCAGAATATCGCGGCGAAAGCGACATAGGCGGTCAATGTATCATGTCCGCTATATCCCCCGCCTCGTCTGTGCCATGGGGTGATCACGGAGTATCGTGGTAAGCCGGAAATGGTGCTAAAAAAACCGAGGAGCTTTACAGGCCAAGTAGATTGCGCTTTCGAGGTTCGCCGTGAAGCCGCTGGCCCTGATTGCTCTACTGTTTTCTGTATCGGCCTCCGCCGCGCCACCGCCGGCGGACCCCTTGCCACCTGTCTACTTCAATCATGTAACAATCTTTATTCCTCCGGCCGCCTATGCTGCACTACGTCAATCTGCATTTCTTCGAAATGAGCTCAGTAGTTTCGAGGAAACGACGGTTAAGCGGGACGGTGGGAGCTGGAGCTACACGGGAATCTTCATTTTGGGCAGCTCCCCGGACGGTCACCTAGAAAACCTCGATCGTGGCCGCATGAACGGGGGCCGCGGCGATCCTCTGGTCACGCGTGATCAAAGGAGCCTCTAATTCTTCGGCAAGCGCCACGTAGGCTGCATCGTAAGCACTCAGATTCTGTCTCAGCTGCCAGATCCGATTGAGGAGCAAGACGGGGGCATACCGTGTGACACGAACCGCGATCAGATCTTCCATCGCCTCCTCGGCCCGCTTGCGTGCCAGCGTCCCCTCGCGCACCAGACGCCGCAGCACCTGAGCAACCTCGACATCGAGCAAATGAACGGTGTGCAGGGTATCCTTGCGCGCGTAGATACGCTCCTCGATGCGTTGTCCGGCTGGGGTTTGCAGTAGCCAGTCGACGGTCGCGGAGGCATCGAGCACGATCATCGCGCAGCACGTTCCTCGCGCAAGAGTCCGCTGGTGTCGAGAGCGGCGGGAAGCGGTTTGCGCTTGTGCAGACGCTCGCGAAATTCGGCCAGCGTCGGACGCTCCGCGATCTCTCGGAGCTCACCGAGCAAATAGTCGGAGAGCGACATGCCCGCCATCGCGGCCCTGGCTTTCAGGCTGCGATGCAGAGCATCCGGGACATTTCGAACCTGGATCATTCTCGCCATGCTATGAACATAGTTGCATGTGACGCACATGTCAATGCACGGCCCGGGAAGATAAAGGGGGAGATAAGGAACGCGGTAGGGGGGCGCCTATCGCGATACGCCTCATTGAACTGCATGGTTTTGCGCCTCGCTCCGGCATAAGCTTTCTGCGACAAGGAAAAGTGCAGCGAACCATTGACTTGCACCTCGGCAAATCACTTCCTTGGCGATGACCGGGAAACAGCTCTGCCATGGTTACCAAAGAAATCCTCTTCCCCTCAGTCTCGACGCCGTCCAAAAACCGTACTACTGTGAAAGTAAGTTCAGACGTCGGCCCGTCTTGCCACGACGGCGCTGCTTGGCCTTGCGTTGGCGTACTCTGCCCGTGCATCTGCCGCCCACTACCGGGAGACATCAGCGCTTGCAGCTTGATGACTTGGGTGTAGCCAACCGTAAAGTGACATCGCAGTGAAGAATTACGCCTGTCCGCAGCATAGCTGCGCCCCGCAAGGGCGCGCCTGCGGAGAGCACAATTAACCGCGTAAGCAGGGTGCGCTCAGGCGTCCTCTTGATTGAGCAGTTTTGACAACTTGGGAAACACCACACCACCGGAAAGCCCAGGCCAACCGAGGCCAGAGGACCACGCACGCCGGGTGACGAACGGGACGATCGCTAACGCGTAGGGCGTAGGCCGAAAGATCGTCCCGTCACGGCGGAAATGCGGTCCAGACCCGGACTTAGTTCGCTTAGTTCGCTTTCTTCGCACATTTCTACAGCCGGACCATCACGGGGGAGGGGACAGTTGTTGCGGCGGAAGCCGTCGATGCCACCCGTTAAGGCGCTTATGGCGCATAAGGCGCACACTTTCCCCCGCCAAATATGGCAGACGGGAGGGCAAGATACTCAAATTAATTAAGTGGGGTAGCTGCCTTAATGCAGTGAGCCCAATCTGTTGGGGGTAAATCAGGCCGAGAGACGCTACCTGTTGTAGTTCCTGTACTAAGGCAGCTACCCCACTTTAATTAATTCAAAAATTTGAGCACCTTCATGAAACAAAGGACTTAGCGATAAAAGTGGACACGACTCCTATCCCCGGCCGTAAGTCCAGCGCTTGCCACGCCGGTAACATTCTATCTCCGGGACGCGTATCCTCATGAGTACTAGCAAGTGGAAACCAGGGACCCCATGGGCACCGCGGAAGGCGATGAGCTCCAAACCACCGAAGCCTCGCCGTGGATGCGGCCCTTTGTGCCCCCCCGTCTCCTACGCAATGCTCATCTGCAAACCATTGTCGGCAATCTCCTGCCGCGCATTGATACTCTGCCGGAACCGGAAACTCAGCTCATCGAGGTGGAACGTCCTACCTCCGGCGAAACCAGCTTCGTGCTGTGTCACTGCCATTGGCAGCCCGCCGAGGTCCGCAGCCAACGGCTGACAATGATCATCGTGCACGGACTCGAAGGCTCCTCTTCTTCGCGGTACGTCCTGGGGAACTCGGCGCGTGCCTTGGCAGCCGGTTGCAACGTCATCCGCATGAATATGCGCAGCTGCGGGGAGGGCGAAGAATTCTCCCCCTCCATCTATCACGCGGGGCGCTCCGGGGACGTCGCTATCGTGATGGCCGAACTGGCCCGCACGTACCTCATTCACAGCTTCGCGCTGGTTGGCTATTCTATGGGCGGCAACCTCGTTCTCAAGCTGGCCGGCGAGCTGGGCACCGCCGCGCCGCTCTATCTCAAAGCCGTCGTCGGCGTCTCGCCCCTCATGGATCTGGCTGCCTCGTCTGCCGCACTGCACGAACCGAAGAATCTCCTTTACGAGAGCAGGTTTCTCCACGAAATGCTCAGTCGCTTTCGTCGCAAGATCGATCTCTACCCGGGTCTGTATACCGCCGACGGCCTGGAAAAGATTCGCACCGTGCGTCAATTTGACGAGCAGGTCGTCGCGCTGTACGGCGGCTTCACAGGCGCGGAGGACTACTACCACAGCGTTGCTAGTTCCAACTGGGCGCAGAACATAGCCGTGCCCACGCTGATCTTGCACGCTCTCGACGATCCTTTCATCCGCATGACTCCTGACACCCGCGCCAAATTGGTCGCCAACCCCCGCGTTATGCTGATCGAGACCCGCCACGGCGGACACTGCGCCTTTCTCTCACTCGAGCCCGGCGACGCAGGCTATTGGGCGGAGAGAACGCTGCTCGATTTTCTACTCGCCACGGTAGAGGGCTGACCGGAGAGGAGCCCTGCCGTGGGCAGTTCAAATCTGAGAGCAATGCGGCGACAGCATACCTATTGCAGCGCATGAACCTTCTTCTCGCTCAGACCAACGGCAAGTGTCACCAGCATTTCTTGGGTATTAACGCTCACGCATTTCCTGAGGAGTGGATTTCTGATGGTGATTACTTCGCCCTGTCCCCCGTGTTACTCCCTATTGACGCTCGGTTGGAGCCAAAGTATTATTCTGGGCCATAGTGATTAAACGCTAAACTCCTGAGGATAGCCGAGTGTCGATCGAAACGGGAAGTTATATCCAATGGCGATGGCAAGGGGTGAAGAGTTGCTGCTGGCTTACATCGATCGAGATGCTGATGGGCCACAAGCACAACAATATCTATGGCCCGGGACAGAGGGCGCACTGCAAGACCGCGTTGGATGCTTACAACGCCAATGCAGGCTCACATATTGGTATTCACGCCCGGCACTACGGCCTTGAAGAGAACGATGGGCTGGCAGAAAACAAATTGGCAGAGCAATACGATGTTCCTTTGCTCGAAGTGTGGAAGCATGCCCTCAGGCTGGGGCCAATCCTTGCGGAGGGGAAATACGGCTGGAGCCGTTTCGGGATGGGTGACCATGTCATCCTGATCGCCGGGATCAGCAAACGTGGGAACGTAGCTTTCTATAATCCAAACGTCTTTGCCATTCTGCCCCATCCAATGTCCAAGATCTCATACATGACGTTGGATCGATGCATAGAATTGAAAAGCAACTCGCTCCTCGGTGGCCCGTTCTGGCAGGTAAACACGGATGTGGTGAAATTCAAGGCAACACTGGAGAATTATCTGGCTTCGAAGAACCTTTCTCAGTTCGAAGCCTGAGAGTATTATCGGGCAATCCTCCCTCGTAGCGGCAAACCTAGCCTCCTGCACCCCCCTGAATTTGCTGCAATGGGTATGCCGTCCGTGCGCCAAGCAAGCTGGCGTGTTCCAGCCGGTGCAAGTCCGGCCCAGGTAAGGCGTAGCAGCCGCCTGGTAGTGAGTGTTGCGTGGTGGAAGGTGACGACCACTGCGAAGCGTACACAACGATTGTGTGGGGTAGGCTATTGAGCCGCGAAAGATACTATGCCGCTGAGGCCGAGGCCGTGGACATCGTCGAAGGCAACATGTGTGGACCCGTTATGCGAGGGTCTATCGCTCAGCCGTGGTCGAAGACCCTATCACGCACAAAAGGAAGACGTCGGAACTTGGGAGATCTCGCGGTTGGCCGGGCAGCTAGCATCGCACCGGTCCGCATGGGGAAGGTGATGAGCCGAAGCCGATGATGAACGAACGCGAGAAGTCAGACCCCGCAACAGTAGCTGCGAAGTCCACGAACGAAGCTGGGCAACCAGGAGAGGAGTGGATGGAGCCAAGGGCGGGGGCCAAGGGAAATGTGGACCGGCAAAGCACGCTCCGAGCACAGGGTCGGGCAGGCGTGTCACAAGCGCTGGGCCGCATACGGAAAGCCGCAAGGCAAGGCAAGACGGAGAAGTTTACTTCGCTGCTTCATCACGTGGATGTGCGGCTGCTGCGGGAATCGTATCTCTCGCTGAGACGAGATGCGTCGCCCGGGGTGGATGGCATGACATGGGAGGACTACGGAGTCGATCTTGATTCCAGGCTCATCGAGTTGCATGAGCGGGTCCATCGAGGCGCGTACCGGGCGCAACCGTCCCGGCGGGTGATGATACCCAAGGGTGACGGTAAGCAGCGCCCGCTGGCGATCGCCGCACTGGAGGATAAGATCGTCCAGAAGGCGACACTGGCGGTGCTGAACTGTATTTATGAGGAAGACTTCCTCGGGTTCAGCTACGGTTTCCGGCCGGGGCGTAGCCAACACGATGCGCTGGATGCGCTGGTGGTGGGGATCTCAGGCCGTAAAGTGAACTTCATCCTGGACGCCGACATCCGGAGTTTCTTCGACTCTGTTGACCAGAGATGGCTGATCAGTTTCCTGGAACATCGGATCGGTGACAAGCGCATCCTTCGCCTGATCCAGAAATGGTTGAAGGTGGGGATACTGGAAGACGGGACCGTGACGGTCAGTGAGATGGGGACGGGACAGGGAGCGGTGATCTCACCGCTGCTGGCCAACATCTATCTTCACTACGTCTTCGATCTCTGGGCCGAGCAATGGCGCGTACGAGAGGCACAGGGCGACATGATCATGGTGCGATATGCCGATGATGTCGTTCTGGGTTTCGAACACGAAGCCGACGCAAGGCGCTTCCTGGGGGCTATGAAAGCACGGCTGGAAAAGTTTTCGCTGGCGCTGCATCCGGACAAGACTCGCTTGATCGCGTTTGGCCGCTTTGCTGCGGACCAACGCGCCCGAAAGGGTCTCGGTAAGCCGGAGACCTTTGATTTTCTAGGCTTCACCTTCATCAGTGGTAAGACACGGCAGGGCAAATTCCTCGTCAAGCGGAAATCCCGTCGTGATCGCGCGAAGGCTAAGCTGCGAGAGATCAAGGACACGCTGCGAAGAAAGATGCACCTACCCATTCCTGAGCAAGGCCAATGGCTTGGGCAGGTCGTCACCGGCTACTTCGCCTACCACGCCGTGCCGAGTAACCTGGGCTCGCTCGTGGCGTTTCACAACCACGTCACCAACCTATGGCGGCGCACGCTTCGGCGGCGCAGTCAGACGGACCGTATGAAGTGGTCGGACATGACGAAGTTAGTCTCACAGTGGCTCCCCAAACCGCGCATCCAGCATCCGTGGCCCAATCAACGCTTCGCCGTCAAATACCCGAGGTGGAAGCCGTATGCGGGAAAGCCGCACGTACGGCTTTGTGCGGGGGGCGCATAGCGATATGCGTCCCTACCGCGATCTTTATCTCCTGCCAATGCGCCCAGTGGTTGCCGTGTTATTCGGAAAAGCCTGTAATCTCACAAGGCCATGCGGTCTTATCCGGTAAAAGCACGTAATAGTCTTGGAAAAGAACCTCGCTATTGCCAGCACGGGGCTTCTTCGGGAGCATAGCGCGATAGTCGCCGGGTACGATAAGGAGCGCTTGGTGCTCATCGACACCGCCGAACAACTCAACTTTCTTCCCGTTCAGGGGTGTTGTAGTCGGATGGTCGCCGATTCGGCCCCTAGTCCGATGACGACGCCCAACAACGCCAGCCGCGTGCCCTGCCACAGTACAAGACGGAGCACGTCTCTTTGTGGCGCACCCAGGGCCATGCGAATCCCCGATCAGATCTCCTGCGTACGCTCTCCCACTGCATACGCAATCACACCATAGATGCCCACGCTGGCCAACCCCAACGCTTGTGGCAATCCGGGACAGGTCCCGGATTGCCAAGAAGTATTGATTACTGATTGAGGAGACGCAAGAAGGCGTGGGACACACCGCTTGTGTCCACATAGTATCCCGTAATTCCTGCCTCCGGGTCGCTGCTGCCGGGTATGGTGCCCTGGCCGCTAGCGCTGCCCGCGCCCGAAACATCGAAGGTGGTAATCTCGCCCCACTGGCTGCGCACGAAGCCGTGATTGACGCCGCCGGCATCCACGTACTGTCCCACAATGTCTCCTCGCGTGTTGATGTACCCGGGGTAAGTGCCTTGGCCGGAGCCAGTACCCGCACCGCGAACGTCCACTTTGATGATCTCACCGTGAGCAGCACGCACAAATCCGTGAGACACATTCCTGGCGTTGAAGTATTCACCTGCGATGCTTCTAGCCGGGTCGATGCCTGCAGCTAAAGTGCCCAGACCGGCGCCAGTGCCCGCGCCCGGAGCGTCGAAGATGGTGATGCCGCCGTCATGAGCGCGCACGTAGCCGTGAAACACGTTGTTGGTGTCGAGGGAGAATCCCGTCATCTCCCCCTCCGGGTTGATACAGTCGAGGAATCCCGTGAAGGTCCCCTGACCGGCGCCAGTGCCCGCGCCGGGAGCGTCGAAGGTGGTGAAGTTGCCGTCAGGAGTGCGCAGGTAGGCGTGTTGCACACTATTGACGTCGAAGTAGTCACCTGCGATCACAATTGCGGGATTGATGTTAGCTGCAAAGGTGCCCGCCGCGCCGGGAGCGTCGAAGGTGGTGATGTGGCCGTCAGGAGCGCGCACGAAGCCGTGATACACATAGCTCGAGTCGGCGTAAAAGCCCGCAATTGCGCCCTCTGGATTACTGCCATAGGGCAGTGTGCCCTGGAAGGCGCCAGTGCCTGCGCCCGAAACATCGAAGGTGGTAATGTGGCCGCGCTGCGTGCGCACGAAGCCGTGATACACATTACTCTTATCAAGATAGAAACCCGCAATCGTCCCCTGTTGGTTGATGCTGAAGGCAAAGGTTCCTTGGCCGGAGCTAGTGCCCGCACCAGGAGCATTGAACGTGATGGTGGTGGTCTCCCCAGCGGTTGCCGAACGGCACAGTCCTACTGTGGAAAGGGCAAGACAAACCACAAGCGCTGCGTTCCCTCGGGCCAGCGCAGCGATGGTCAATCTGCATGTCGTGGCTTGCGTTTTCATGATTCTCCTTCTTTCAGACAGAACTCTCTATGTCAGTGCCCGCCTCGGATGTTCCCCAGGCTCATCTGCGAATCAGGACCGCCGGCAATTCCGCCCAGGCTGGGTAACTGCGTAATCTTAAAGCGTAAGGAGCATACAGCGCGGAACGGACTCGCGCATCCCTCGAATGTTGAAAACTACAAATAAAATTTGCCCGCGCGACGATAGGCAGATGGAACGTACTCTCGGAGAGTAACTAGTTGCCCACTTCACGTGCTTGTTTTCTAACAACGAGAAGCGGCTCTAATTTTCTGCAACCCATCCAGGCCCAAAGAGATGGCAGCCACTTGGGTGAAGGTGTTTAGCGGTTGTCAGGAAGCGACTATGGCAATCGAAGAAAACACCCAACACCCGCTATGCGCCCCCGTTTGCCGCCAGGATTAACTTGACGATGAACTCAGCACTCAATGTATAGTTCCGGTCGAGGATAACGTTGCTGTCCTGGCTTCGGCTGGGGCTGCCTTTTAATGCCCCTCATTGTGAGATTCAGTATTTCTTAATCCTGGTTCAGTTCCACTGAATATGATTTCCCTGCTGCTGGATTTCCAAAAGCGAAACTAAACAGCGAGCTTCGAATCGAAAAAGATCACCTTGCATTGAGGCTCAATAACTCCAAGAAGGAGTTCTATGCATTCCGAACGGCGGGCAATTTTTGGTGCAAATCTTACTGCAGTTGCCATCGCTACATCGCTCGCGTTCTTCGCTGCGGTGGGAACGACACTGGGGGAGTCCCGCAACCAGCCAATTCAGATCACTGCTGACCTCTCCGACGCGCCGCGCAAACTGTATCACGCTGACGTGGATCTGCAGGTGAGCGCTGGGCCTCTGACGCTGACGACGCCGCAGTGGATCCCGGGCACGCACATGCCCGCAGGGCCAGCCATGGATATAACTGGCGTGATATTTACCGCCAACGGCAAGCCACTCACCTGGCGTCGCGATGATGTGGATCTGTACCAGTTTCATTTGACCATTCCCCCAGGAGTTTCGACCTTGCACGCCCATCTCGACTGCATCGTCACTGGACGGATCTCACAGAAGCTTGCAGTCCTGGAGTGGGAGAAACTGCTGCTGTACCCGGCCGACGTTCCGGTCCGCGAGATCCCAATTCAGCCGTCGCTCATCGTTCCTGCTGGATGGGGTATCGGTACGGCGTTGACAGCGGTGAATGCGGGCAGTTATCCCGTCCCGGCTGCTGGTGCAATCACCCACTTCGCCGCCACCAACGTCGAGCAACTGGAGGACTCACCCATCATAGCCGGGCAATACTTCCATGAATTTCCGCTGGCCCCGGAAATCTCGCCGAAGCACTATATCGATGTGGTCGCCGACGCCCCCGAAGATTCCGACTTGCCCGCGCCGGTCCTGGCTGAGACCGCGAACCTGGTTCGCGAAGCCGATAAGATGTACGCCTCACACCATTACAACTATTACCACTTCCTGCTCACCGTATCCGATGTAGCCGGCTTCGAAGGATTGGAACATGGGCAGTCGTCGGATAACGGCGTCGGCGCGAAAGACTTCTCCGATCCCAGCCGCCAGGTAGCGGTTTCCGACCTGCTCTCGCATGAGTTTACCCATTCATGGAACGGAAAGTACCGGCGTCCCGTCGGCCTGTACCAGGCGGACTTCGCTAAGCCGCAGCAAGGAGCGATGCTTTGGGTATACGAGGGAATGACGCAGTATCTTGGGAACGTGCTGGCGGCGCGGTCAGGGCTCAAGTCGCAGCAGCAATATCGCGATGTACTGGCGTTCTTTGCTGCTTTGCTTGACTACACTCCGGGGCGCGAGTGGCGTCCCACGGAGGATACGGCGGTCGCCGCGAGCATTCTTCGCGGTGAAAATCGGGTGTGGTCGAACTGGAGGCGCGGTCAGGACTATTACTATGAGGGCGAGTTGCTGTGGCTGGATGTTGACACTCTGATTCGCAAAACGACCAACAATCAGAAGTCGTTGAACGATTTTGTTCGTATCTTTCTCGCTAAGGGCGGCAATACGGGGCCGCTGATCGTGCCCTATACCTTCGACGAGTTGGTGGCCGACCTGAACCAGGTGATGCCCTATGACTGGGCGGCTTTCTTGCACGACCGCGTAGACAAGATCAATCCGCGTGCTGACCTTGCTGGCATTGAGCATGGAGGTTACAAACTGGTCTATCGGGATAAGCCGACCGATTCGGAGAAATCACTCTTTGACGTCTTCAGCAAGTACATAGGTAACGTAGACGCCTGGTTTTCCATCGGCCTGCGATCGAACAGCGATGGCAGCATCGTCGACGTTCGCTGGAACAGCCCGGCCGATAAGGCCCGGCTTGTGCCGGGATCTAAGATCATTGGTGTAAACGGGCAGGTCTTCAGCGGCGACGTGCTGCACGCCGGCATCCGCGAAGCAAAAGGCAAGACAGCCCCAATCCATTTCATCGTGCAGTCCGACGCCTTCCTGACCGAAGTAGATATCGACTACCATGACGGCGAGCGATATCCAGCACTGGAGCGGATTGCGGACACACCCGCATACCTCGACGATATTACTAAGCCGCTGACCTCTTCGCAGTGACGTTCGGTAGCTGGCTCACTCGGCGGGAGGGGTTCTGCGACCGATCTACCCATTAGAACGGCTGCAATCGGTCTGCTCTCCCTTTATCTCCATCTATATCTATACTCCCCACTAACTGCTCAAAGAGCCGCTCCAACCTATCCGCGAGCGGATCGTCTTTGGTAAGAATCCCCGTATGCACCGCCGACGTCTGGATGATTGTGCTGCGCGGCGCGATCAGCCATTGGAAGCGTTCTCGCTGCGAGAGCTTTGCGATTGGCCCGGCAGTCTCGTCGCCGGCGCAGATGCGTACTACCCCGTCTGCGTGCTGCTTCACCGTTTCGAGGTCGAGCATCGGCCACAGCGTACGCAGCCGTGCCTCGTCAACCTGGACCTTGGCCTCGAGCAGACGCTTCTCCAGGCAGAAGACGATTACGCCGATATTGAGGAACTCCTGCCGCTCGACGCGCGGGACCACGCGCAGCACGGCATAGTCAAACGAAGCTTTGGTGAGCACGGATCGCCTCCTGTTCGAAGTTTACTGCTGTCGCCAGACGGTGACTCAGGTACTTGAAGTACTGTGCGCGGCGTTCCTCCGCGGTCGTGGCGCCGGAAGCGATCCAGGCATCGGGGACCTGGTTGAGAATCGCGCGCAGCACGGCGGGCGTGAGCCGTTGACGGGCCAACGCCGACGCGTCCGCAATCGCGCTGGCCCACGGCAGCAGCACGTGCTGCTGAATCGCCGGGAAGGGCGACTCGGCCTTTTCTTCCGCCGTCTCCCAGTTGTGGTGGAAGAACAGCGCCGCGCCGTGGTCGATGAAGTACAGCGAATGATGCCAGATCAGCAGATTCGGGTTACGCGCGGTGCGGTCTACATTCTGCACGAAGGCGTCGAACCATACCGCCATCGACGCGATCTCGGGCGTCGCGCGATCGCCCGCCGCAGGGTCGAACATCGTCGAGCCGGGCAGATAGTCGAGCGCAAGATTCAGCCCCGTGCTGGCCTTGAGCAGATGACGAATCTCTGCGTCCGGCTCGTTGCGTCCGAGCGCTGCGTCGACTTCGGCAAAGACCAACTCCGGCACCTTCAACCCCAGCGCGCGGCCGATCTCACCGGCTACCAGTTCCGCGACCAGCGCCAGCGGGCCTTGCCCTGCTCCGCGGAACTTCACAACGTAGAGCCCGAGGTCGTCCGCCTCGACGATCGCGGGCAGTGAGCCGCCCTCGCGCAGTGCGAGGACGTAGCGGATAGCCTGGACGGTACGCAGCATCGCTTTAGTGTATCGACAACCGAGGCAGACCGGGTCCGGGGAACGTCCCTCTATCTTTCTACGAGTGGTCTGTCCGGCAATGGTTTTGGCTTATTTCGCGGGGGTACAAAGGATTCTTCGGATAATCGCTCGACAATTCTGAGAGAAGGCTGCAGGCTTTTGCGGGTTCCTTATCTCGCAACGCCGCCACTGCCAACAGGAGACGCGCAAAAGGTGCGAGCAGGTCTCCGTGCGCGGCCGTCAACTCCAGATCATGGATGCCTCGGGTTTTGTCTGTCTCCACTCCGCCTGCCGCCATCAGCCAGCGCATAGGGGCGGGTTTTATGCCACTCAGATAGTTCTCAACGCCCACCGCCAGGTACGCGTCGTAAGCATTGGGATTCTGTTTCAGCAATTGCTCGGCCAGGGCCGTTCCTTGTTTTGTATAACGGAGGGCGGCCAGATCGCGTTTCTCAATCAGCGCCGCGTAATCGGATCGCAGCCCGAGGGATAGGATCTTCGCAAATTGCGCGTTCGCATCGTTGGGATCCTTCGCCAAAGCCTTCGCCGCCAGGCTGTCCGCTTGATCCAGTTCCGCGTTGATCATGTTCTTTACCTGCGGATCGGGGTTAAGTTTCTGTCGGTTGTCAAAGCGGTTCTCGTCGGTGAAAAGCTGCGACTCCAGCACGCCGAGTCGCGCGAATTCTGTGAACAGATGAGCCGCAGCCTGACAGGCGGGCCCCATCGGGTCCTCGGGGTGCAGCTCCTGCCAGGTATCGAAATCCCGATGAGCCACCGCGAAATCGAGGTTGTACATGCTTGCAAAACCCTGCTCAATCGGCGTCGCGGCTCGACCGCTTGCGTCCGCGCCGCAAATCGCTGGACTTAGCAGCGCCAGCAGCAATGAAACGGAAAACAATCGCCGCATCCCCGTCACGAACTGAATTAGCCTGATCATCACTTCCTCTGACCCAATGTAGGTCTACCCCTCCGGCCGTGAGTGGGAACGAGGTGGTCCGTTGCCCGCATTGACCGGTCCAAAAGACAACGATACTGTTTGGGCAACCAGACACTGTCACGCCGGAGTCATGGGTTTGTCATCCCTCCGTCATCGGGGAGATAAGGGGGAAGATACCTATCCCCCAGAATTTGCTGCAATAGAAACTCTTGTCTGAGCAAACCCGCCGGCTAGACGCGGTCGAGGTTGGAGTAGACGTCGCGGATATTCGCGTTAACACCCTCCTGCAGCGGAGGCATCTTGCCGAAATGTGCTTCGCTCTGCTCGCTGGTTCGCACCAGAAACTCTGCATAGCCGTTCGACTGCAAAGACTTGAGCGAGGCCACCGTGAAACGCTTCTGCATTTCCGCGACACTTAGGCCGGCCTTCTTGCCTTCCGCGACCTTCCCCGTCAACTCCTCGATATAGTTTCGCTGGCTGGTCATAACCGTGCGGTCCGTCTGCAACGGGCCATGGCCGCCCATAAGAAATTGGAAATCGGCGTGGCCGACAGCCTTGATCGTGCTCGGCCAGACCCGGGGAAAGGCGTCCGCAATATTGGGCAGAAAGCCATGAATCGCGTCCCCAGTGGCGATCGCCCGCTGCTGCGGACAAAAGACGAAGACGTCTCCAGCGGTATGGGAATGGCCGTGAAAATCGATGTGCAGATCGAACGCCGGATCCCGCAGCAAGTACGATTTGTCGAACGTGATGGTTGGCAACTCCAACGTGTAGTTCTTCAGCTCGGTCTCGTACGCCTCCATCTGCGCGATCTGGTCCGCGCAGAAAGCCTTTTCGGCAGCCGAGGCGGAGCGTGCTGCCCGAGCGCGCAGCGCGTCGATCTGTTGCGGGACTGCTCCCACGGAAGCCTTCATCCTGGCAACCGCCAGGTCCGACATAAGCTGTTTGGTGGACGCGCTGGCGATGAAGTCGACCTTTTCACCGGTCAGGCGATATGCATGATCACCCTGGGTGTGGTCCCAATGAAAATGCGTATTGACGACGTAACGAACCGGTTTCTCGGTGATTTCCCGCTGGATCTGGTGAATGAGTGAGGCGGCCGCCGATGGCTTGGAATGCGCGTCCACCACGACTACATCCTTTGACCGGACAAAGATGGCGGCATTGCAATTCAACATGGCCTGGGGGCGGGCCTGAGCGAAGTAAACGCCGTTCGCGGCCTTTTGCAGGTCGAACAACTTGGCATCGGAGCTGGGAGCCGCTGCGCGGGCCCAGGCAGCACGATGGTAAGCCAACTCCAGTATCGAAGCCCCGGCCAGGGCGCCCCCCATAAGCCCCCGGAGAAAGTCGCGGCGTGAGGTATAACCATCGCCGCAGACAACGTGATTGTGCGGATGAACGCGCCGGTGTGGATGCGCGTGATCCTGCGCCTGCGTGTGGCCGTCTGAATGATGCGTCCCGCGATCCTTAGGTGTATTGGTCAACGCTCCTCCTGTCGATTCCGTCATGCCAGGTTTCTAGGCAGCAATATAATCGAAAGCCTGCTCACTTGGGGCTAACTTGCTTCACGAATACTGCGAGTGTAAATGATTGATCGCAAAGCCACGCTCATGCGGCTCCCCGGAATGCGTACCGTTTCCTCTGTTCGCAGTACGCTGCGCGCACATTGGTTCGACTGGCGCCATCGCGTCAAAACCTGCGGCGATGACGATCTGCGCCGACTGACCGTTGTCGGTGAGAACGCTTCTCACGCCATCCCCTATATCCCCACGACCCCTCGGACCGGGCGGCACATACTCCGCAATCTCCCAGTGACCGACGTTTCGAGCTACACCTTCATCGACATAGGTTCGGGCAAGGGCAGAATGTTGCTGCTTGCCGCCGAGCTCCGCTTCCGCCGCGTCATCGGCATTGAGTTCGCTTCGGATCTCCATGCCCTGGCTCAGCAGAATGTGAAAACCTATCGAAACTCGAACCAGGCCTGCTTTCAAATCGAACCGGTGCACATCGACGCAACGCAGTACGAATTTCCGCTCGAACCGTTGCTTATTTATTTTTTCTACCCGTTTGATCAAGTCGTCATGGGGCCGGTCATCCAAAACCTCAACCGATCCCTCGCCGAGCACCCGCGTGACGTGATCCTCGTCTACCACAATCCGGTCCTGTCCGGGGTGGTGGAGTCAGCAAGCCATTTGAGGGTCTACGCCCATCACACCTACTTTGCCAGTCGCTACGCCATCTTTAGAAGTATCGCCTGAGCGTCTTTTCGTAAAAAAGATCAACTTCGGCACGATACGCATACGATGCGATGGTTTCGCGACGCTGCGTGGACAAGGATGCCGCGGTCACTCCGAGCGCAATCGCCTCAAGGGTACTCTTCTTTTCGCTCAGACCAACGGCAAGCCCGGCGTTGAATGCATCGCCGGCTCCCACTGTGTCGACCACCAGCACAGGCACTGCGGGCACTTCCACAAGTTCCGCCCCACAACCCCAAAGCACACCCTTGCCGCCACGCGTGAGCATGACATTGTCGACGCCCAGCCGCAGCAACCGGAGCACAACCTCGTTGTCTGAAATTGGATCGTCGGGGCGCAATCCAAGACAGACGCGGCCCTCAAGTTCATTGGGAGTCAGCGCAAACACCGCGCTCAGATCGACATTTCTCAAATCCATTGCAGGAGCTGGATTGAGAATGAACTTCGTGCCGGCAGCCTTGGCCACCGAGGCGGCGGCGAGTGCCGTGGCCAGCGGTATTTCGAGCGGCGATACCGCCACTGCGGACGAAGTAATCACTTCGCGATGAGCGGTGATGTCGGCTGGTGAGAACTCCCCGTTGGCCGCCGGATCGATGACGATGATGTTCGAACCGCTGCTGCTAAAAACGATGAAACCCACGCCTGTCGGTTTGGTGTCCGAGAAAAGAAGAGCGCCACCGTCGACCTTCTCCTCAGCAAGGAGTCGAACGAACCCCTCGCCGAACGCATCACGGCCAACCTTGCCGAAAAATCTGCTAGCCGCGCCAAGTCTCGCCACGCACGCTGCCATGTTGGAGCCCTTGCCGCCGTGCGTCGTGTGAAAATTCTGGCCGATCACCGTCTCGCCTTCGAGCGGGATTGACGCCACGTCCATCACCAACGCGGCGATATAGCTGCCCACAACTGTGACTGTGCTCATAAGGATGTCTGGTTTTCCGCTTTGGCCAGGATGGCGTCTACCAGCAGCGTCAGTTCCGCAACTTCCTCGCTCCGCGCAGTCTTTACGATAGCGCTGACCATTTCCCCACAACGGTCACGAATCTCGTGATACCTGGACTGATCTTCGCCGCGGATTTCCAGCAGCTTTTGTAACCAGCGTTTGCCATAGCCTGCATGCATGGTTTCGTCGGCCCAGTCGAAATCCATGTCGTGTTCGCTGGCCGCATCGCCGATGGAGTGAAAGGCTTTCACCCGCTCCGGCTTGTGGCGAATGTTCTTGGTCTCAAAGAAAAAGAGCATGCCGAGGCGGTAGATGGGGTCCTCGCCAGCAGAGGCGAGATAGATGTAGTTGCCGAGAGGCAATTCCGCCGGCTTGTAGCCCCAGGCGGTGAGCCGGTCGCGTCCCATTCTGCAGTGCCGCGACTCGTCGTAAGTCCAGCGTGCCGCATCGCGGACAAATTCCCACGGCAACACGGAGGCGAAGGAGCTGAGAATAATGCCGCCCGTCTCGACTGCCCAAACCTCGTTCAAGTGACTGATGGCCGAGCGAAGCTGAAGGCGATAGCCCTCGCCGTAAGGGTAGGTTGGATCGACATTATCTGGCCAGTAGAAGCGGGTGAGGTGGTAGTGCTGGTCGCGTGCAGGCTCGCTCGGCACTGCGTAAACACGGCCCCCGGGCAGGGGTTGATGGCGAAGCTCGACCGGCACACGCTCTGTACCGACGCCGCCGAGGGCGCGCAAACGCTCAAGGAACGCAGCTGTCCAGGCCTCTGCCCCGGCGCCGTCCGCCGGCCGGCGCGCTAGTTCCTGATCGGCCCAGGCCTGCACGGTCTCGATCTGCTGATGTTTTTCTGTCAACGCGAGATTGAGGAAGCGGTGGGTGGGTGCGTCGGCAAGCGGATCGGAGTGGTGGAGGAATTCTCCATAGGCATCTCGCACCGCCGGGAGCAACACGGTGGCCAGCACAGAGAAAAACGCCGCCTCTGAGGGCGAGTTGCGGAGCTCGTCGAAGAGTTCGACCAGCGATCGGTCGGCTCCTTCCTCGTCCATCGAGCGACTCGGGTAGCGCAATTCGAAGGTTCGCTCGCGCAGTTCGTTCGCGGTCTGCGCGTTCTGCCAGGAGAAGAGTGTGAGTAGAGTTTTCGGTTCCATCGCGCCAATGAGCGGCAGCCATGCAGAGCAACTAATCACCAGGGAGCGCTCACAAAAGTAGAAGCGTTTGAGAATTTCGGCGGTGCCGAGGCGCATCCAACGAGCGCGCGTTTGAAGACCTTGCAAGAGGGTCATGAGGAAGAGCCCTTTCTTCCCCAGGTAGCGTTAAACGTGATGAGACTAGTCCAGTAATGCGGATCCCGATAGTTGGTCTCGAATTCTTTGAGGAGCGCGGTTGTGATGTAACCCCCTTTGAGCAACGATGGCTGAAGTTCTCGAATCGTCTCGATCCAATAAAGTGCCCAGTCGGATCGGCCGTTGAAATTCGCAGTATGTCCTTCGCTGGCGATGTCCTCGACGCCGAGTGAATCAAGCCACGCAGGGATTTTGCGGCCGATAAAGTAATCGATGCCGGCGTCCACCGACCAGTTCAACCATCCTTGCCAGAATGTCCGCATCGATGCCGGCTCGGCAACCGTGCATGGCAGCATGTCAGGCTCGATCGAAAGCAGCGTGCCTCCCGGCTTCAATGCTGTGAGCATGTGCTGAAGGCAGTTGCGAGCCGACGGCAAATGATGAAGAAGGGCACGCGCCACGACGAAGTCATAGGAACTCTCTTCGATCGGATCGTGAAGGATATCGATGCGCCTTACCTGAAGGCCTGGTTTTTCCAGGCGCGAGACATAAGAGAGATCGATATCGCTTGCGATCACAAGGCCGGTTGGCGCCACGCGTTCGGCCAGGGCAAGCGAAATGGATCCGTTCCCGCAACCGAATTCCAAACAGCGCCACCCTTGACTGACTTCCAACCGTTCAAGGCAAGCCAACTCGAAAGGATCGAGCAGGGTCGACATGAGAGCCAAACGCTGTTCTTCCCCTGCCAAACCGTGAGGTAAAGCATATCCACTCATGGATTCCATCCGCGGAGGCTGTCCGAATGGAATTGTACGCGTAGCTACGAATTTAGGGGAAGCTGGCTCAGCGTTTGAGACACCTCGCTGATCACGCTGCAACGCCGAAGAAAACGAAGAATAACAACCCTGCAAGGAACAGAGGTATCATCATGCATATGGCGACGATACACATCTCGGCAGCCGATGCCGCGCGCGACTTCACCGCCCTGCTGGCTCACGTGCGCGCCGGTGCTGAGGTTATCATCAAGGATGGCTCGCTCACCGTGGCTGTGCTGCACACGCCAAGCCCGCCGCGCCGAACCATCGAGGAGTGCATCGCCCTGTTGCCGGAAGACTCCCCGGCGACGATCGATGAGGACTTTGCCCGCGACGTCGCAGAGGCGGTGGCCACCCATCGCGAACCTCTGAACCCTCCAGCATGGGACTAATACTCGACTCCAGCGTGCTCATCGCGGCAGAACGCAAGGGCAGCAATGCACGGCAAGTGCTGAGCGAAATCGCCGGACGCGCAGGCGGTGAAGAAGTGGCCTTTTCGGTCGTGACGCTGATCGAGCTGGCGCACGGCGCAGCCCGTGCGGATACGGCGGAGAGAAAGACCATGCGGCGACAATTCCTGCAAGAGCTGACGACCGCCCTCCCGGTGCATCCGGTGACGGTTCCAGTCGCTCTGCGCGCCGGACAGATAGACGGCGAAAGCACCGCAAAAGGCGTCCGTATCGCCCTCTCCGACCTGTTGATCGGAGTTACAGCGCTGGAGCTTGGCTACCGCGTGGCCACCGCAAACGTGCGTCACTTCCAGATGGTTCCAGGGCTCGAAATCGTCTCCTTCTGAGGCTGTGAGGGACTAGCCCATAGTGGTTGATAGGGGTGGCTTCGTATCCTCGTTCGTGAGCGGCTTCCGGTCCGACTCTCTCCGACGGCTTAGCGTTTGAGCATTTGCTCGATGTAGGCAAGGGCACGTGGGTCGTTGGTTTGTCCTAACCAGAAGATCGCTTCCTTGCGAATGGCGAAGTTTGAATTGGTGTCGGCAACGTGGACCAGCTGGGGCACACTTTCTTCGCGGGGCAATTGGCTGAGGGCAAAGACGGCCTTCTTCTTGACTTCAAAGTTGGGATCGTTCTCGATGGAGGCATTCAAGGTGCCGATGGCTTTCTTGCCCGCCTTCTGCGCCAACCAGAAAAGAGCCTGAGAACGAACCCGGCTGTCGGCGTCCGACTTCGCCATCTGGATCAAATCGTCGATTGCACCCGGATCTGAATTGATAGAGATGTCAAAGGTGAGCTTCTCGCGGAGCTTGCCGTCTTGCTCGTTGCGCGCAAGCTGACGCAAGGCCAGCAATCCGTCGTGCCCGCGCTGCGCGCCCAACCAGAATGCCGCCTTCTCGCGCAGGTAGGCGCTGCTTTCAGCGGAGGCGAGCGAGATCAGCACTTCGGTTGCCCGGGGCGTCGCATGCATGCTCAAGGCAGCCAGATTCTCATCGACCGCCCCGCCATGCCCGGCTCCGCCGTCGCGAAGCGCAGCGGCATTCTGGGCAAGCTTGCCGAGAAGGGCAGCACTGTCTTCCGGCTGCACATCGGTCAGCCACTCAAACGGGACTCCGCCGGCATCCAGGGTGCATCCCACGGGAACCACGCGCGTCTTCGTAACCTCGCCGTGGTCAAGTCGGAAAAGCACATCGACAATGGGAGCAGGCGAATCGGAGGTAATCAGATTGTCTGCTGTGTCCTCAAGTTGAAGCTCATTGCAGCATCCAGCTTCCATTTCTGATGACCCCCCGCCAAACGAACACGAAGAATGATGTGCTCGCGGAAGAGCCGGCACCGCATATCCCAACCAAAGCGGAGCATTGGAGTGGCGAAATCGGTCCACCGTCGCGGACAGTCCCAGACTCACCGGTCCGGAGTGAAACTGCGTGTGGTTGACCCGGGGCTCCTGAGCGCTGGTTATCAGCGCGGAGGCGGCCAGTACCAAAACCATAAGCGCGTTGTTCTTCATGGAGCGATCTCCTTCCAGTTATTTGTTGAGAATTTCCAGCATGTAGTCGGTGGCGTCTTTGTTGTGCATGAGGCTCAGTTGCTGCACCAGCGATTGCTTGGCGGCCGGGTCCTTCTCGACCCGGGCGAGTTCGACCAGATCGTGGCTATCCCCTGCGAGGAACAGCGCCTGGGCGACGGCCTTCTTCGTTTCCAGATCTGGATTCTTCTTGTAAATCGCAAGCAGCGCAGGCGCGGCGGACATACCACCCGCTATCCCCAGGTTGCGAATCGCTTTGCGGCGGAGTTCGGGATCCTGCTCTGAGGCGGCGATGCTGCCCAGCGCGTCGGCGCCCTTTGGGCCCGCGGGGATGAGCCCGCTGATCACCTCCGCCTTAACCTCGGGGTTGCTGCTGTCGTGATAAAGAGTGAGCAGCTGCGAGGTCGCGCCCATCGCTCCCAGGGTGTGCACCGCCGTGCGCACGAGTTCGGGGTCGGATTCATGACGCGCCGCTTCCACCAGGGGATCGGGGGTGCCGATGATGAGATAGGTATGGAGAATGGACTTCTTTACTTCTGCGTTCGTGGTCTGGCGGTAGATATTGGCGAGGGTCTCGGCGGCTTGCTTGCCGCGGGTGACGGCCAACATCTGTATGGCCTTCCGCTGCAAGGCTGGGTTGCGCTCGCCGCTGGCCACCTGTCCGAGCAGCGCCTGCGCCTGCGGAGATTGATCCTGGCCCAGAACGAAGAGCGCCCGTTCCTTGAGCTTGTCTGATTTGTCGCTGTTCAGAATCTGTTGAATGATCGGCACCGCGCGGGCTTCATCCTGCTGCATGAGCGAGTTCAGGGCGAGCAGCTTGAGCTCTTCATCCTGCTCGGCCTGGGGCGGCAGAGGATCGTCGCTCTTGCCATGAATCTCTATTTCCAGAGCGCTGCATTCCTTTACCCAATTTCCTTGGCTGTACGCATGCCTGAGCTCGGCGCAGATCTCGAGGGCACGCGCGGCATTGCCCTGTTTATTCTCGGCATAGGCTTCCCAATAGAGAGCTGCTTCGGCGCGGGGGCCATGCTGCGAGGCGAGATTACGGAAGATGGATTCGGCCTGGGCCCAATGGGCATCGTTGATGGCGCGCGTGCCTTCCGAGTAGAGCGTCTCCTCCTTGGTTTGGGTAGCTGCGTTGTCATCCGCGCATAGCGCAGGCGCCGACAAGGCAATCAGCAGTGTTGCGAACAGTAGTGGTTTCGTATTCATTTAGATGGGAACCCCTTTCGTTGCTGTGGGAGCGCCCGAGGAGTGAACCCGGGAGCGCAGGACGCGAATGTCAAAGAGAAGACCGTCGGTATTCATCTCTTGCCTGAGGCGGTTCAGATCGGCCTCGGTGAGGTTGTCCGGCTCGTTGGCAAGCTCCATCAGCAGACGTTCCAGGCGGTCGAGTGAGGCTTCCACATTGAGGTTGCCGGCCTGCATCGCACTCTGCCTCACCAAACGGTTGCTGGCCAGCAATTCTCTGGCTTCGCTGCGCAGTGGCAAAGCCGAAAGATCGTTGCTATCAGCGTGATTGAGCTGGACCAGGAGCTGCTCAGAACGATCGAGATGGTCCCCAAGAACAAGGATCACCACCCGCTGGCGAGCTTGCGGGTCAACCGTCACGGCTACCGATGGGCCCTGCTTGCGCTCCCACCGGCGCCCTGCAACGAAGGCCACAGCAACCAGCAGTACGCAGGCAACTGCCCAACCGAGGGGCCGGTGAAATCGGAGCCAACTGCTCTTGGGCTTTTCGTATCTCGCGAGAGAGGCGTCAATGGATTGCCAGACTTGTTCGACGTAATTCTCCCCGCGCACCGGTGGCGTGGGTGTGGCTACTGCTTCGAGCACCCGGCACAACTCCGCGTACTGCCTGGCGCACACCGGGCAAGCTTTCAGGTGACGGTCGCTTTCGCCCATGTTGGCGGATTCTTCGTAGTAGTGCTCGACTAGTTCTGCTTCTTCCAAATGCTTCATGTGTTTACCCATAGGGGCGCAAGTTGGCGCCTGAGTTTCTGCACCGCGCGAAAAACTGCCTGCTTGGCAGCATTAGGAGCGATGTTGAGAGCGGCCGCGATCTCTTCCGTCGAGCGGTCTTCCATATGGCGCAGTACGAAGGCGGTGCGCTCGGTGGGGGTGAGCTCGCTCATCGCCGCCTGTTGCCTGGCCTCGATCTCGCGGCTCAACAGCAGCCGGTCGGGGCCGGCCTTTATGTCGGCCAACTGGACCTCACTCCGTTCCGGATCGTTCTCTTCCGCGATACGGCTCTGGGCTTCCGGTCTTCTTTTCCCCACAACCTCGAGTGCGCAATTGGCTGCGATGCGATAGAACCAGGTCCCCATACTGGACCGCCCTTGAAAGGTCGCGAGGGACTGGTAGCCACGCAGGAAAACCTCCTGCACGGCCTCTTCGGCATCGGACTCATTGCCGGTAATGCGATAGGCTACCCGGAAGACAATTTGGGTATAGCGCGTCATGAGCACCTTGTAAGCTTCCTTGTCGCCGGAAAGGATAGCCCGGCGTATGGAGTCGTCACTCTCTTCCATCCAGCGCATTAGATAAGAAAACGCTATTCCGGTTAGCTTGTGGTCACGATTTTCGCTATTTGAGTGGGTGTTCCGGAGATTGGAGCTTTATTTTCTGCCGAGCCGGGAGGTCAGCATTGTTCCCATATACTATTGCCAAAATAGTATTGTGAGACTATCATCCCTGCATGGTTAAGAAACCCGAATACCGCGATCTGTTCCCCGGCGCACTGGAATTGATGATTCTTAAGACTCTCAGCCGGAAGCCAATGCACGGGTATGCCCTCGCGCAGCGAATCAAGGAGATTTCGGACGATCTGCTCGAGATTGAGGAGGGGTCCTTATATCCGGCTCTACAGCGCATGTTGAAAGCCGGCTGGCTGGAATCGGAAATGGGCCTATCGGCGAGGAACCGGCCGGTACGAATCTTCAAGCTGACGCAGGCGGGGCGAAAGCATCTGGAGCAGGAAATCTCGAGCGTTGAGCAGATGTTCGCCGGAATCAGCCGCGTGCTTGCACTGGCAAGATCCTAGGAGGCTTTTATGGGCTGGCTCCGACAGTTGTTCTCCCGCCATCGTCGCTACGACGAGCTTTCGCAGTCGATCCGGGAACACCTGGAAGAAAAGGTAGCCGCGCTGATGGATGACGGCATGACGCGGGAAGAGGCGGAGCACTCTGCCCGCCGCGAGTTCGGCAATGTGACGCTGATCGAGGAGCGGAGTCGCGAAGTCTGGCAGTGGCCTACGCTCGAATCTCTGTGGGCACATACGAAATATGCTCTGCGTCGATTGAGGCGTGCGCAGCTATTCACGGCAATTGCCCTGATTACTCTGGCAGTAGCAGTCGGTGCAAACACAGTGATTTTCAGCGTTGTGAACGGTGTGTTGCTCAAGCCCTTGTCCTATCCCAACCCGGATCGGCTGATTGCTGTTGTTCACTCGTCGCAGGATGCGGGCTTCAAGAAGATGGGCATCTCTCGATCGATCTACTTTGTCTATCGCGAGCAAAATACGACGTTCGTGGACATAGGTGCCTATAACAATGATGAGCTTGATGTGACCGGTGCCGGAGCACCAGAGCACGTGCGCGTTCTGGATGTCACAGACGGAACATTGCCACTCTTGGGTGTTCGCCCGTTACGGGGACGGTTATTTACTCGACACGATGATTCGCCGGGGGCTGCACAAACCGTGGTGCTCACGTATCCATATTGGCAGCGACGGTTCGGTGGAGCATCATCGGTCATCGGCAGCTCGATTACGGTAAGTGGCATCCCTAGAGAAATCATTGGCGTCCTTCCCCAACGCTTCCATTTCCTCGACCAGGAAGATCCATCGTTGATACTTCCGATGCAGTGGGATCGTGCCACTACAACCCTCGGAAGTTTTAACGCAAGTGCTATAGCGAGGCTGAAACCAGAGGTTAGCGTACAACAAGCCAGCTCTGATCTGGAGCGTCTGCTTCCTGTGGTAGCAAGAACGTTTCCGCCACCACAGGGACTGAGCATCAGCTTTTATCAATCGCTGCGCCTTATGCCGAGGTTAGTTCCACTAAAAGACGAAGTGGTTGGGAATGTTCAAAATGTTCTCTGGGTGTTATTCACCTCCGTGATCTTGGTGCTTTTGGTGGCGTGCGCAAGTGTCGCAAATCTCCTGATCGTTCGCATCGAAAGTAGGCGTCATGAGTTTGCCATCCGCTATGCCATCGGCGCGGCGAGGAAAGGGATTTCCGCCGACATTTTCTTGGAAAGCACCCTTCTTGGGCTTATCGGAAGTCTGATTGGCCTGCTACTGGCATTGGGAACGATGCGCGTCATTGTGGAGCTTGGAGCCACAAATATTCCGCGCATCCGAGATATTAGCATCACGCCATCTGTGCTGTTGTTTACCGTAGCCATTGCAGTGATTGCCAGCATTTTGATTGCCTGTGTTCCGATTCTCAAAAGCACAAGCCCGCATCTCATAAGCGATCTTCGGGAAGGAGGCCGCGGGGTAGGCGAGGGCCGAAAGGGGCAACGCACGCGCAAAGCGCTCGTCATGCTACAGGTTGCCCTTTCGGTAATACTGCTGATTTGTTCGGGGCTTATGATTCGCACATTTCGGGCGATGATGAATGTTTCACCCGGATTCACATCCCCTCAGAATGTCCAAACATTCGGCTTCTATATTCCAGAGGCCCAGATCCCCGATACCTCTCCAGAGCTTGTCATTCGTATGGACGATGCGATCATGCAGAACATCGCTTCGATTCCCGGTGTTTCTTCAGTGAGCATTGGCCGTTCCGTGCCAATGGACAACAATAGCTACAACAATCCTGTGTTTGTTCAGAATCGCACCTATGAAGGCAGTGAGATTCCTCCTTCAAGTCGGTTCAATTTCGTAGCGCCGGGATTCTTTTCAACACTCGGCACGCAGCTGCTCGCTGGTCGGGATTTCATATGGACCGACATCTATGAAAAGAGGCCGGTTGTCGTCGTCTCGAAGAGTTTTGCCAGCGAATACTGGCATCGTCCTCAGGACGCATTAGGGCAAAGAATACGTGTAGCGAGCACCGATACTTGGCGCGAAATCATAGGCGTCTCGGAAGATGTCCATTATGACGGCGTCGAGAAACCTGCTCCGTCAATGGTGTACTGGCCCCTCATGATGGATAATTTCACAGGCCAAAAACAACGGCTACAACGCGCCACGGTTTTCGTGGTGCGAAGTCAGCTCGCGGGTACGCAATCTTTGATGAAAGCTATCGAACAACGAGTATCGATGGTGAACCCGAATGTGCCTCTCGCGAACAGTGAAACGCTGGATGGCCTCTACACGCAATCAATGGCACGAACAACTTTTACGCTCGTGATGCTCTGCATTACTGGAGGAATAGCACTCCTTCTTGGAACTGTAGGGATATATGGCGTGATTGCCTACTCCGTGTCCCAGCGAACTCGCGAAATTGGGATTCGGATGGCTCTCGGAGCACAGCGTGGAGCTGTGGTAGGAGAGTTTGTACGACAAGGCATGTGGCTAACTGTTGCTGGGATCGCGATTGGCCTGGTGATCGCATTCACAACGATGCGTTTCATGTCCGCGCTTCTCTATGGCGTCAGTGCTCGCGATCCGATGACGTACATCACAATCACGTGTGCCGTGGTGATAGCCGCTCTGCTTGCATGCTATCTGCCATCACGTAGCGCAGCAGAAGTTGACCCTGCGCTCACCCTGCGGTCTGAATAGGAGTTCTCAATGCGTTGGCTCAAACAATTATTTACTCGCCATCGTCGCTACGACGAGCTTTCGCAGTCGATCCGGGAACACCTGGAAGAAAAGGTAGCCGCGCTGATGGATGACGGCATGACGCGGGAAGAGGCGGAACAATCTGCCCGCCGCGAGTTCGGCAATGTGACGCTGATCGAGGAGCGGAGTCGCGAAGTCTGGCAGTGGCCTACGCTCGAATCTCTGTGGGCGGATACGAAATACGCGTGGCGCCGGTTGAGCAAGACTCCAGGCTTTACGATCATCGCCCTGCTCACACTCGCTCTTGGCACCGGGGCCAATACCGGCATCTTCACGCTTCTCGACGCGGTTCTGCTGAAATACTTGCCGGTGCCCAATCCCGAGCAACTCTTTATCGTGAAACAGGGCAATCACCCCGCGGATAAGAGCCGCTTTCCTTATCTTTTCTTTGATCACGTAAGGCGGCAGCTTCCGGACACAGCATCCATCGCGGCCATGAGCTGGCCTGACGACTTCTATGTCAGCATGGCGAAAGGAGAGCCGCAGCCCACAGAAGGGCAGCTGGTCTCGGGCAACTACTTCCAGGTATTCGAGACATACCCGGTGCTCGGTCGTTTGCTCACTCCAACAGACGACGACAAGCTTGGCGGCAGCCCCGTGGCTGTCATCAGTTATGGCTATTGGCAGCGCCAATTCGGGGCCGATCCCGCTGTGATCGGCCGCAAACTCGCAGTGAACCGCGTCCCGGTAAAGATCGTCGGGGTAGCGCCACAAGGGTTTTTCGGTTCCCGTGCCGGAACTCAGCCGGCGTTCTGGATGCCCCTGAGCATGCAGTCCGTTGTGGGCTATCACGACCACTTCAGCGACTACGGGGCACAACCGCTGCAACCATGGATTCCGCAGGCCAACATCAACTGGCTGCTCCTGGTGGTGCGCGTCAAGTCTCCTGTGGCCGTTCCGCAGATCATGACCGTCCTGGATCAGCAATACAGGAGCAATCTCCAATCCTGGGTACAGCACGTGTTTGATCCCGAGCAGCGGGAGGCGATGCTGCGGATTCGTCTCACCCTTGAACCGGGGCAGCGCGGCTTCGCCAACCTCAAGGAGCAATTTGAGCAACCGCTGCTGTTGCTGATGGCCATGGCGGCGATCGTGTTGCTCATCGCCTGTGCCAACATCGCGAATCTGCTGTTGGCCCGCGCCGCTGCGCGCCGGCATGCTCTCGCGGTGCAGCTTTCCATCGGAGCGAGCCGCACGCGTCTGATGCAGCAAATGCTCGCCGAGTGCCTGTTGTTGTCTTTCGGAGGAGGAGTTCTGGGGATCGCGGTGGCGTATGGGTGCGCCACAGTTCTGCCTCGCTGGGCCTCCGCGGGAAAGACGACGATTCCGCTCAACCTGGCGCCGGACGCGCGTATTCTTGCCTTCGGCGTAATCGTCGCAGTGGCTACCGGTGTCCTCTTCGGACTCGCTCCCGCTTTCCAAAGCGCGAGCGTCGATCCGGCATTCGTGTTGAAGACCGGCGTTCAGTCGATCACAGGAAGTGACAGAGCCCGCCGCTGGTCCGTGCGCAAAATGCTTGTGGCCGCTCAGGTCGCTCTCTCTCTTCTTCTACTCGTAGGGGCCGGAGTGTTTCTCCAGACACTTCAGAATTACAGCCGTCTCGATCCCGGCTTTGACCGCGACCACCTGCTCAACGTTCAGATCGACACACATCTTGTGAATTACCAGACCAGTGATTTTCCCTCGCTCTACCAGCGCCTCACCGATCGAATGGAGGCCATCCCTGGAGTGCGCTCAGCCAGCATCACCAGCTGTTCACTGGTCGCTGGATGCCATGACTCGAGCGACGTAGTCGTCACCGACGGCAGAGGACGAAGAATCACTCGGGGCAATGCTCAAGTCAACTCCGTTTCGCTGAATTACTTTGCCACTACCGGGATTCAGCTTTTCCGGGGAAGGGAATTCGCAACCACCGACGATGGCTCCGCACCCAGGGTCGCCATCGTTAACCAGACCTTCGTGCAGCGCTACGTTGGAAACCAGAACCCAATCGGTCTGGCATTCTCCTACGCGGACGATGAAACAAAGAGCCATCAAATCATAGGTATCGTATCGGATGCGCGGGTGAACGATATCCGTGAGACCGCACCACCCATCATCTATTTCCCGATTGAGCAAAACGTCGGCGACATCGACGGACTCGAAGTCCGCACCGCGGCCGATCCTCACTGGGTCGCTGCCCATGCTCGCCAGGCAATTGCTGATGTAGATCCCAGGATCCCCATCGTGAATGTTGCCACTCTGAACGAAGAGGTGAAGGACAATCTCACCCAGCCACGCCTCATCGCCCGCCTTACCACCGCCTGCGGAATTCTGGCGTTGACCTTGGCCTGTCTGGGGCTCTACGGAGTCATGTCCTACACGATGGAACGCAGAACGAGCGAGGTTGGAGTTCGTCTTGCCTTAGGCTCTACACGGTCTGCGGTTCTTTGGTTGGTCATGCGTGAAACGCTGTCGCTGGCCGGGTTTGGCGCGGTGATGGGCCTGGCGATGGCGATTGCCGGAATGCGTATGGCGAGGAGTTTCCTGTTTGGCCTCTCACCCGACGACCCGTCCATCATCGCCCTGGCTACGGGTTTACTACTGCTGGCATCCGCAATTGCCGGATTCGTCCCTGCATGGCGGGCTACGCGTATCGAACCCGTGAAGGCTTTGCGAAGCGAATAGGGAAAGCCCGATGGATTGGCTCCAACGACCGCCTAATGAGCCTTTGCCGTGCGAAGATCTCCCACAACTCTGACCACTACCGTGCTCGTAACATTGATCATCGCAGTTTCAGTCAAGACGATCGTCGCTTCGAGTTTGCTCGCTGGAGATTTGATAGGCGTCCCACTTAACCATGCTGTATTCCCTTCGCCTCGATCTCAGCCGCACGCAGAACCTCCTCGGGTTTCGATTTGAGAAGATCTTTTGGCATTTTGTTCTTGAGATAGGAATTGACACTCCCAAACCAAAATGCCTTCTGCCAATCGTCTTTCTGGTTAAGAACCTTCAGCAAGTTCTCCATAACTGGAAGAGGCCTCGCGCCTTGTTTCAATTCGAGGGCGTAAAGCGGATAGAGATCCACTCCTTTGTAAGGCAGAGCAAAGATCAGCCCCGACTTCTTCCATCGATTGGGTTGGGAACTAGGATTGATCTTGCTGAAATGCCCGATCTCGGCAATATCCGCAGCCCTCACGAAGTCGTCACTCTCCAGGATCCCTTTCATCGCCTGAGCCAACATTCGGGCCTCGATGACTTTGTTCGAGCTCAAGGGGATTTCGGGGGTCAGTGCCTCTATCAGCGCTTTCCAATTGTGTTCTAGTTTCTTGTCGATCAAACTATCAATTAGTTCGGACGCACGCTTGAGGGTTTCAAAGACGGTTCGTGTCCTTTCCCGGTCGTCGTTAGAACGAGAGATGAAAACAAGCGTTTCAGCGTCCGAGTTCTCAAGGCTGGGAGCGATCTCTAGCGCGATGCCTTCTTCGATGTCCAAATGGCGGCGCATACTTTGCTTTGGACGGGTGCCAGAAGGCATTTGCTATCTCCGCGTACGCGATACGGGTGATCGCATTTCACAATAATACCTATATCGGTCAGAGATGTAAACGCATACGATCAACCAGGCAAATGGCGTGATCCCAATTTGGTGTGAAGCGGCGGCTGGGAAAGACCTAGATATGCCGCCATTCGTTCCCCATAGGCTCCTGTTTCTGGCATTTCGGCATTCCTCCTGTCTTGCGGCTGGCGAGCTTCCTCGCGAAATCCAACACGGGCGCTCTCTTCACGATGCTGGTACTAGGGGAAAAGCTTCGCTTGCCGGAAAATAAGTTGGTTATGGTGGAAGGATTTTGCCGAATAGCTCCGTTCAGCGCGCAATGGAGGGCTTGAGCAAACAACCTCGCTTTCTCTTCCTGAATCCCGGACTTCGTTTCCCACAGCAAAGCGGAGTGTGGCGCGCGGTCATTCCCTGGCACATCCCACGTCACGCACTAATACACCGCGTGGCGGTCTTGTCACCGTAGTTCCTATGTCTCCATCCAACGATAGTTACATAGCTACGTAACCGGCGCCATGCTATCCTCCTGCTGCTCAACTCTAAAATGAGGAAGCCGGGATTGAAGGATCGATTCACCTGCATCGCATGCTCTGCCTTGATATTAGTCGCGACCCCGCCGGCTTACTGCCGGCAAGCTGGAGCTAAGGCTGGACAGCGTTCGTCTGGCAGACGGTGAAAAAGCTCCGATAACGGCTACCGAGGGCGGTAAGGCCGGTGGGCACGTGGGGATAATGACAACCGCTATGGTCGCATCGGGCATTTTGTTCTTCCCAGCCGCTCCACTCTTCTTGTTCATGCACGGCAAGGATATGACAATACCCAAGGGCACGGAGATCACAGCCTACGTTAACGGTGATGTGCCGTTAACGATGTCGCGGTTCACGTCTGCCGATGCGCTCCCGGCACGCACCTCGATCGCGCCACAAGAATGAGCGGAACAAGGAAACAATCCTAGTGACATTTCCCCTAAGAAAACGCTATTTCGGTTAGGTCGTGGTCTCGATTTTTCGCTTGAAGATGAAAAATGGCGCGGACGAAAATTGGGTGGGTGGCTCAAGTCTCGCTCTGAGACCTGGTTTCTTTCCCCTATCCAAACGCCGGCACGCGCGTCTCGCGCAAATGGTTTGCATCAAGAGGGGGAGATCGTCTCTTGGAAAAGAGAACGGGGGCGCCCAAAGAATATCCCTGAAACAGCCGGAAACCTTCCGCCACCGCGGTTTCAAATTCTTCCTCGTTCTCGATTTTCTCGGCGACGGGGATCGTGGCGAGGCCCTTCAGACGGCGCACAATCGCTCTGCGCTTGTCGCTACCAGTGAGGCGGAAATCAACTTTGACATAGTCCGCAAGTGCGAGCAAGACATCCATTTTTCTTGAAAGCTGGAAGTCATCGATCGCGACCTGGTAGCCTAGCGCTTTCATTTTGCGGCAGGCGCACACCACCTCTGGGCTGGGCTCGACAGTTTCCAGCAGCTCCAGCACGGTGCGCGCGGGAAGCAGCGTGAACGAGCCCCCGGTAAGCGCTTCGAACGTGCAATTAATAAAGGTACGCGAGCCACCGGTGAGGTCGTCGAGTCCATGCAGCAACCAGTCGTCGATCATGGCCCGGGTGGCCGTATCCGGATCGCCGGTGAACCGGTTTTCCCACTTGCTACGGGACAAGGCTTCGTAGCCGAAGACCTTTCTCCTTCGATCGAAGATCGGCTGAAGCGCAACGAAGCGGTGGTGACCGGCTTCAGACGCAGCCGGCGCCCAGCGGGCCTCCACCCACTCCTCATGGATGTCGCCGAGTCGCCGTGTCCTGCCTCGCTGCCGCAAAGATCGGAACCATTTCATCAAAACAGAGTCTCCTTATTACCACGACGTCTCGGAGCCAAACCGCGCCTCATCTTGGCTCACCCCGGCAGATTCGAAGGTTCCCAACCCGGAAGCGCAGCCAGCATTTCCATCAGCGCGGCCTCCAGCAGTTCTGTCTCGTTAGGCATCGGCATCCCGGAGGCTGACGCCGGCGAGCTTCGCGCCTCAACCGACTCCCACGGAATCCACTTGGCGTCGACCGAGAGGATGTTCGCTTCAGAAAGTACGGCGAACCGTTCCATGACGCTTTGCAAGTCGCGCAGGTTGCCGGGCCACGGATAAGACTGGAGCAGATTCATGGCCCGCTCAGTGAGAACTGGCCGCTGCTTCTTTGGTAGTACCATGCGGCGGGTGAGAAAGTACTCAGCCAGGAAATGGCGAGCCAGTGCCGGTATATCCTCTTTTCGCTCTCGCAGGGGAGGAAGGGTAATGGCAAATTCATTGAGCCGGACAAATAGGCCGCGGAGAAAGGTTCCCGCGCCGGTGGCAGCCTGCAAATCGCGACGTGCGGAGGCAATCAGCCGCGGGGAGAGGTTTCGGTCGGTGTAGGCAGACTCCAGGTCCCGCAGAACTGTCAGAAGACCGAGCTGCGCCTCAGCGGCCAGATCGTCAACACCTTTCAAAAAGATCGTTCCCCCTTCGGCCAACGGGAGGCAGTCGAGACGTGGTTGCGCCTGGGGGAACCGTCTGCCTTTCCGTTGACCGAACCGCCCGGAAGCAATGAGCTGAGGCTGGATCTCCGCGCAATTGATGCGGACGAACGCCCGGGGGGAACGATGGGACAACTGGTGAACGGCGCAAGCGGCCAGCTCCTTGCCCGTGCCATTCTCGCCCGTGATCAGAATGGTGAGGTTAGATTTAGCTGCATTGCGCAGGAACGCCAGCTCGTCGCGCAGCACTCTTGAAGTTGCAAAGAATTCCTCGAACATCCGTGAGCTGTCGGCTTCGCAGGCGAGTTGCTCGTTGATCAGCATGCGCTCCTCTCCCTCAGATGACAACAGGGAACTGGCACGCCCGGAATGTTCGTAACAGCGTGTTCGCCGCTTTTGCGTTGAGAACATTTGTTTCTATGCACTTACGCACGTGGCGGGTAGACCGTTTGTTGGCTCGGTGCTAACGTTTGCTGTGTTAAAGTCACTCACACAAGGGTTTGCGGTATGCCGGCAACCAATCCAGTGTCGAATCCGGAGGAATTCAGTCCGGAACGGCTCGGTCTGGTGCGCGATCATCTCAAGGATGTGTTCGCGAGCAAGGCGTTCGCGGGCAGTAAACGGGCCCAGGACTTTCTCCACTTGATCGTGGAACATGCGCTGGCGGGGCGGCTGGATAGCCTGCGCGAGCGCATGATCGGCGCCGAAATGTTCGGCCGCAGCATTGACTACGACACTGCCAACGATGCTGTGGTCCGGGTTAAGGCCACGGAAGTCCGGAGAAAGCTGGCCCAGTACTACCAGGAATCGACCAAGCCCACCCCGGTCCGTATCGAGCTTCCCTCCGGATCCTATGTCCCGAAATTCTACTGGGAATCCCCCGGCGAATCCCCCGGCGAATCTTTGTCAGGGCCACACCCCGGGTCACTCTCTGGAGATGATCTGCCGGCTCCCGCGGAACCGTCCGCAATGGCCCTCCGGGGGGAGATACTTCGCCGGTGGCGCGTGGTGGCCGGCACGCTGGCCGGGCTGGCCTTCATTGCAGCGATCGGTTACATCGGCTTCAAAGTCTGGCCCAGGAGATCTCCCCCGGAGCCCGAACATCACGCCATCGCGGTCCTGCCTTTGCAGAATCTCTCCGGCGATCCGCGCCAGGATTACTTCGCGGACAGCATGACGGAAGAACTCATTGCCGACCTGGGCCAGGTTTCTGCCTCGCGCGTCATCTCTCGTACTTCGATGATGACCTATAAGGGCACTACAAAAACTCTGCCTCAAATCGCCCGCGAGTTGGGGGTGGACACCGTGGTCGAAGGTTCCGTGCTGCGCCAGGGCAATCAGGTGCGGATCACGGCCCAGTTGATCGACGCCAGGACCGATCATCACCTCTGGGCGCGCAGCTACGTCCGAGGTCTGAACGACGTTCTCACCTTGCAGGCCGAGGTGGCGCGGACTATCGCCGCCCAGATCAGGATTGCGGTTACGCCCGAAGAGCGGGCCCGTCTTGCCCGTCCCCGCACCGTCGACCCGGAAGCTCAGGACCTTTATTTGCAGGGCATGCAACTCTTAGGTAAGGGGAACCCGGGGAGCGGAATCGACTATTTCCAAAAAGCAATCGACAAGGATCCCAACTACGCACAGGCGCATGCTGCACTGGCCAATAGTTATGGATGGATGGGGGAAGCGGGCTGGATGCCTTACTCCGAGGCGTTTCCCAAAGAGAAGGCTGAGGCCGTCAAAGCCGTCACCCTCGATGAAGCTCTTCCCGAGGGCCATGTCCAGCTGGCGTATGCGGCGATGAATCTCGACTGGGACTGGGCGACCGAGGGAAAGGAGCTCAAACGGGCGCTCGAGCTCAATCCAAACTCAGCCCCCGTGCGTTGGGCCTACTCCAATTATCTGGAACGAATAGGCCGCCTCCCCGAGGCAATCTCGGAGTTGCAGCTGGCGTTGCAACTCGATCCCATATCCAGTCGCGCCTTCCTGACCTCTGCGTTCAGTTACTACTTTGCCCACCAATACGATCAGGCCCTGTTGCAAATGCAACGTGCGGCGGCGTTGCACCATGAACCCGATGAATTCACCTTTCCCCTGGCCGTCATTTACGTGGAAAAAGGTATGTACGCTGAGGCCATTCAGCAATTTCAGAAGCTGGGCGATCAACCCCACGCCCTGGGCCATATGGGTAACGCGTACGCTCGCATGGGACGAGAGGCGGAAGCGCGCGAGATGATTTCCGAACTGCAGAAGCACGTACAAAACACAGGCGTCGGAAGATACGAAATCGCGTTGGTCTATGCCGGCCTGGGGGAAAAGGAAGAAGCGTTTGCATGGCTGGAGAAATCCTTCGCCGCGCGCGACAAGGGACTCACCTATCTCAAAATAGATCCCTGCCTTGACCCGCTGCGCTCGGACTCACGCTTCCAGGATCTGGTAAGCCGCGTAGGCCTTCCGCCATAAAATACATGCGATAGATCGGCCCGGCAAAGTGCCACTCGGTCACTCTGACTGGTGGTGCGTGAGCACCGGAGCCATGGTTTCGAATACACCGTCACGCCTAATCAACTTGTGGAAGAGAATTGCTGCGACATGCAGCAGGATGATTGCGAAGAAGGCAAAGGCCAGGTAGTAGTGCGCATGCCACAGCAACGTATGCAGGCTGGCGCTCACGGGCAGGATGGGAGGCAGATGCACGCTGCCGAACAGCACCACGGGGTAGGCTGCCGCGGACAACATGCCCCAGCCGAGCAGCGGCATAGCGATCATCAGCGCGTAGAGGATGACTTGCGACGAATACGCAGCCAGCTTCATCGGTTCCGGCAGGTCAATGGGCAACGAAGGAGCGCCGTAGTAGATACGCAGCGCCAGACGGATGAGCGCCAGCACCAGGATGGCAATCCCCAGAGGCTTGTGAATCTGAACCAATGTCAGGTACTTCGGGGCGGCGGTCGAGACCATGCCTACACCGATGAACAACATGGACAGAATGCAGATCGCCATAAGCCAATGAAGCAGTCGCTGCGGTACGGCGAAGCGTTTGCGGCTTGTGGTCATTGCCTGGCTCCTGTTTCCGTACCCGGATAGTACCGGGCTTCGGCGGTACGGCTGTTAAACGACCGGGAATAGGCGGCCGAACGAGCGGCGGGAAATGGATCATCCGACGTTGTCATGCCGGCAGGCAGGACGGTCGGATCGTAATTAATGTCGCGGCAGGGGCCCTCACGTTCCGGCTCAATCTGCTGTACCGTGAGCGTGCCAACCTCGACCGTACGGCGATCCGCCGGCCACGCCTTGTTGGGGTCTGCCGTGGGGTCCCCCGGATTGGCAACGGTTATCACCAGGCTCCAGCGTTGAGGGCCGGCAGCGACACGCTGGGTGATCTCCTGCTCCAGGGCATCGGGACCACGTTTGGCCAACTCATCCGGCGAGATGGGGACAGGTTGTGCTGCAGGAACCAATGACCAGCGGATCGGATGCCTGGCGCCGGACCCATCGATAAACAGAAAGGAGTCGAGACTGTTGTAGCGTTCCTCGGCATAGCTCCCGGTCCAGGGGGCGCTCTTGGCCCAACTGAGGAAGGAAAGGAATTCCGGATTCGCGGCAATGAACTTCTTCATCGCATCCGGGTCCTTGCTTCGGGAAGCCTCCTGCAGGTCGTAGAAACCCTGCGGGGTCGAAACAGGGAAGATCGGCGCGTCGATCATGGCGCTGCGCCACTCCTGGCCGTCCGGCGGGATGATACGGACGCCGAGGCCGCGGACGCGCACCATTGCGTCCGCGGCATTGGGATCCGCAGTAGCGAGGTTGAAGCGTCCCACCACCGGATACTGGCCGGGGACGAATACCTGCGCCTTGGAGAGCGCCGAGCCGTTGCCGTTCGCCTCAAATGTGCCGGTGAAGCAGATGCCTTTGGCGTGGTTGCGACGATGGCCCAGTGCCGGGCCACCGGGAGGCGCCAGGGAAGCTACCAACTTGGCTGGTGTGAGCCGCTGCGGCGAAAGCCAGCCAGCCGTATACGCGAAAGCGACTGCGGCTACGCCGACCACCGCAGCAATGATCGCCAGCCGCGCTACCGGCAAAGGTCCTGGTGATAAGGGTGACTGGGGCATGGAAACCTCTTTTCAGTCATTCGATCTTGTCCCGACGCGTCGATTACCTGTTTTAGACTCAGCGTCCGGTCATATGGACCGGTAATTTGTCGGGTTAATTCGTCGACACGGATACCTATTCCCCTCTGGAGAAGGCAAGGATGGGGCCTTGCACGCAACCACGGTTTACGCTCTGATCTTGCTTCGTCGTTTGTGCAGTGAGAATGGGACGCTCACACTAGTTGTCAGTTGGCATCTCGCGTCAGGAGTAGGGTGCCCCGACGTTTGTGTCGGTGCGAAGGGACATGGCTGCGAAGGGCCACACGCCTTTAACAGCCAGAGATGAGATCGATTTCCCGATCCTCCCTTCGCTGCGGATTCTGAAAGAATTCATTAAGCGTCGGGCGGCCGCCTTGTGAGAGGTGCTCACTCGTTTGCAGCTAGCGACTAGTTCGCTGCTTGCGTCAGTCGTCGATTCGGGTGAATCTCTCTGCACTCTTAACCATGCCCGAAGATTGAATGCGTTTATGCAAATGCAAAACACATTCGCGGGGATAAAGCCATACTGCGACGTGTGCAACCCGATCATACAGACGATGAGACTGTTGACCCCCGACACAATAAGGCCGGTCCACATCTTTCTTCCGACCAGGATGGTCGCAACGACGGTGAGAAAACAAGATAGATAGTCCAACCGGAACATCGCCACAGCGCGCCTCGGATCTTTATTGCTGCCCGCCATGTGTAAGGCAATTTGCATGCCAACGCGGGGCGCTTCAACGCGAGAAGTGGTTAAGCGGCTGACGATATAGGATTTATCCAAAGAACAAGAGGATTTGCGAATGTCACATAGGGGGTTGATTAACGACGTGACGATGATGAGATAACGACATTGTGTCATCACCTTGACAGGCTGGCAACTTGACCCGAAAGCTCGTGGTCCTGCTTCCTGGGCACCCCACCTGCCTGCCTCGGCTTGTTGTTGCCGCCTCTTATCGCCATCAGGAAGCTGATATCCCCATGTCATCGGGCAAGTTGCCATAAACCCGACTTTTCAGGCGTGGCGGGAAAGCACTTGCGGGCGGTCCTGGAAAAGCGACACCAAGCCACATGATCCGCCTCATGAGGATTCCACGGAGCCGGGTTTTGGCCGGTAGGCACCCATCAGCCTTGAAATCATCACCGCGAGATACAACACCGCCAGAATGGATTCGACCATGGACAGCGAGCCGACCTGCGGGGAGGCTGCCGCAATGCCGGCCGCGCCCGCCGTCGTCATGCTGCCAAAGCTGAAGAAAATAAAATCGAAACCCACAGGAACAGGATGCGGATTGATTGCCGGATCAAGATAAAAGGCATGGGGACGGACGATGGCAACGATGGCATAGAGGCGAGCGAAGGAAAATCCGATGATGAGATAAATGCATACCGCGCCGAAAATCGTTTCCGCGGTGGGCTCTTCGTGCGCAAAACGCGGCGAAAGATAACTACGATAATGAAGACGTCGAATGCGAAGCTGAGAACGACGGTGAAGACCGACGCAGGAACCATCCTGGGACGAAAAACGATCGCATGTTCCACGATTGCGGGACCGGCAAGAATCAGAGCGACAAAGATGAGACTTCTGCGGAAGCTCACCGCGTATACGCTCATGAGTGTGACGGCGGCGCCGGCCATCCGGAACATTAGATAACGCGCCCCAGTGTCACCCACGTAAGGGTAGAGAGCCAGGTCGGCAAGCAGAAACAGAAATAGCAAGAAGAACTTGTGCCCGGTGACAGGCAGAATCCGTCTGTCCGGCTTTTCCCCTAAGACTGTCATGCCGGCAGGTTCTCCTGTATTGTGGTTGCGCGTGAGGTTAAGCTTGGGCCACGAGGGATCGAAAAGGCATCGACATCAGCAGTTCATCTTAAGCATATTGGATGGAGGAACCCTTATGAAAAACTTCACATTCTTCCTGGTTGTAGTTGCAACAATGACCGGCCTTGTCGCCCTCATTGCCCCGGCACCAGGACACGCCAGTGGGGAATCCGCCCCGGCCTTCGTTACCGAAATTCCTCACGGGTACCGCGACTGGAGATGGATCTCCTCGGCCCATGAAGCAGGCAACCTTAACAGCATTGGCGCCGTCCTCGGCAACGATGTAGCGATCAAGGCCTACCGGGAGGGGAAGCTTCCGTACCCGGACGGCACGATGATTGCTGCTTTGCATTACCGTTACGTGCCATCAGAGGAAAACAACAAAGTCTTTGGCCAAGCCCAATCTTTCGTTCCGGGAGCTCCCACGAACATTCAGTTTATGGTCAAGGACTCAAAAAAATATGCCGCAACCGGCGGCTGGGGGTTCGGTCACTTCGCAGACGGCAAACCTGGCAACGCGGCGTTTATGAAAAGCTGCTTCCCCTGCCACGAGAAGGTGAAAGCGACCGACCTTGTCTTTACTCACTATGCACCTTGATGCTGATAGCTGGAGCAGAAAGGAATGAGACGATGGCCACACAAAAATCAAATCGAATACACCACGGGTGAAGGCAAACAAAGGCGGTGGAGATGCGATACATCAGGAGACTGTGAGAGCATCCCTTTTGCGTTTCACCATATACCACGCAATTCCAAGGGTGAGATAAACGAGGTAGATGGGATTTTACGATCTGCAAACGCAGGTCACGCTTCGATCCAGTCAGCGCTGAGCGAGACCCGCGATTGCCAATCAGGATTTAACTTACTCAACTTTCTGGAATCCGGTTTCCATGGTTACTCTGGTTCCGGTGACATTGCCCTGCACGTGACCGAGCAGATTGCCTGACTCGTCCCACTGATCGATGGTGAATTTTCCCGAGGTGGAATCCCCTTTGGGATCGAGGGTTAGCCATTGCTGAATGCGGGCGGGGCCGACGAGGTTCGCGCCTGTGGGGTCGTACGAGATTCCAAAGTGGTTCAACCGATAAGTCCGCGCGCCGGTTTTTATCCATTCACCGAGGCAAACGTCGCCGGTTAAGGGAGCACGCAGGCCGGAGACATTGATCTCGGTGCCGTCACTGTGCCACTGAGCGTAGCCAGCGTCCACCTCGGTGCCGTCCTTGATTCCCTCACTGCCTTCGGAGATCCAATGCTCTTTCCAGGTTCCGACGATGCTGGGTCCGGGCGGGGTGGCAGCCTCGTCGTCGATGGCGAGAGCCGCCAGTACAAGTCGTGGCGAGGCGATCTGGGGCTGCCAACTAGCGGCGTGTGGTACTGGACTATAGAGGCCGCAGCCGGCATGGGCGTAGGGGGCAAACATGGTCGCGAGTACCAGCGCGCTCAGCGCCGGCACAATTTTCCAATTTCCTGATTTCATCACTTCCTCCAGTTTTAGGATTGGCGCTTCCACCCTCGGTTACGCCGTTGTTGAAAGCGATTCTGTGCCGCGATCCACGCGGCGTAAATGAGGGGGAAATGAGTTGCGGCTGAGTTTGCGCGCAACTGCGACTCATTCAGAACTCAGCAAAGATGCCGAAAAAGGTGTGTTACGCTCCCTTCATGATCGAGCAGACCCAGAGGTACGACGAGACGCATTTACCAGCTTTGCGCGCGAAGTTCCAATGCCAGGTGCTCGCCGGCGGTGACTCGGAATACGATGCGGCCCGGCGCGTCTGGAACGGCATGATTGATCGCAAACCGGCCATGGTTGTCCGTGCTACCGGCATTGCGGATGTCATGCAGGCTGTGCGCATCGCCCGTGATCAGATGCTTGCCGTCTGCGTGCGCGGAGGCGGCCACAGCGTCGCCGGCAAATCGGTAGCCAACGATGCCATGATGATTGACCTCTCTCTCATGAACGGCGTCGAGATAAACCCGCGCGCTCGCTCCGCGGTTGCGCAAGGCGGCGCCAAATTTGCGGAGTTCGACCGGGAGTGTGAACGCTACCAGTTAGCCACCACAGGAGGCGTGATTTCTTCTACAGGAGTCTGCGGCTTGACCCTTGGCGGCGGTCTCGGCTGGCTGATGGGCAAGCTTGGATTAAGCTGCGACAACGTGATTTCCGCTGACATGGTCAACGCCGACGGGGCGCACCTGTTCGTCAGCGCGTCCGAGAATGAAGACTTGTTCTGGGCGATTCGAGGTGGAGGCGGAAACTTCGGCATCGTCACCGCGCTTGAGTTCCGCCTTCATCCACTGCAATCGGTGCATGGCGGTCTGCTGCTCTATCCCAGAAGCAGTGCCATCGACCTCCTGCGCCGTTATCGCGACGTCACCGGCAATGCTCCCGATGAACTCACGGCCTACGCCGCGCTGATGATAGGCCATGGACACCCCATGGTTGCCATTGCCATGTGTCATAGCGGATCCCGCGCAGAGGGCGCCAATGTCAGCAAGCAGTTCTATTTGACTGAACCGCCGGCGGTGGACCTTACGGGCGAAAAGAAGTACAGCGAAATTCAGTCGATGCTCGATGTCACCGCCCCGGCCGGACTGCACTACTACTTCAAATGCCCCTTTCTCCGCGAACTCACCGATGAAGCCATTCGCGCCATCATCGAACACGCCGAGTGTTTGCCAACCGAGCAGTCCCAGGTCATTCTCGAGCACATGCACGGCGCAGCCAGCCGGGTTCCGGCCACTGAAACTGCCTTCGGCCTGCGACGGACCCAATACAGCATCAACGTCGTCGCCGCATGGAACGATCCCACAATGGCAGAGAAATGCATCGATTGGGCGCGGGGACTCGCATCGGTGCTGGAGGGTTTCGGCGCATCGGATGGATACGTGAACTATCTCGGCGATGAGGGATCTGCGGCAGTTCGCGCTTCGTATGGGGCCAACTACAGGCGGCTGGCGGAACTCAAGAAGAAGTACGATCCCGGCAACTTCTTCCAATTCAACCAGAACATCCTTCCCGCCCCTTAGCTCTTGGCCAGGTGCGACAAACCAATCGAAGCCAGGAGGGAATGGAACCGCGGATCGGAACGAAACGGACGGAATTCCTCGCTTATGAGCGCGAGATAGATGGGCGTCGACCGTTGCTCGACAGACCTCTGCAGCCATTCGAACATCTGGGAAGCTTCGCCTAGGTTTGCAAGAATGTGCGCCACCAGGATCGCCGGCTCGGATTTGGTCCCTGCGGCAACTACCCGCTTCATAATCTTGAGAGCGCCCTGCCGGTCGCCGGCGCCTGCCTTCAACGCACCCATGAATGCGAGCGCCTCTAGATTGTCAGGATTGATCGAGAGGGCCTTTTGAAGCGCCACCATGGCGTCATCGTTGCGGCCGGCACAGGTGAGCGTTCTTCCCAGGAACATGAAGGTCCGGTAGTTATTCGGATCCAATTCGATGGTCTGGTTCAGTTGGCGAATTGCAAGATCGTACTGCCCCGCGTGTGCCCGGGCTACGCCAAGATACATGTTGACGACTGGGGATAGCGGCTCCGAGTCTCTGGCCCTCTGCACCGAGGCGATGGATTCCTGGTGTCGCCCCATTGCGGACAGATACAGCGACTGCCAGAGCATAGCCGTGACCTGACCCGGATCCAGGCCGATCGCTACCTTAAACTCCCGTTCCGCCCCAGCCCAGTCAAAGTCGTACCAAATCTTGATCAATGCCGATGTGCAATGCGCCTCGGCCATCGTGTCGTCGAGTTCCATGGCACGCTGCAGGTAGGTTCGCGCTTTGTTGAGCGCCTCGAAGGGTTTCAGCATGCTCAGCCTGATGGACCCCATCTGTGCGTAGCAGTCGGCCAACCCCGCGTAGGCGGGCGCGAAATCAGGATCGATTGCCAGCGCCTCGTTGAAATTAGCGATACTCCTGTGTGTTGCATCGGGTGTCATCTTGTGCCAGAAGAAGCGGCCTTTCAGGTAAGCGTCGTACGCAGCGGAGGATCGTGCATACTTCCTCGATCCCACAGCCGCTCCCGGAAGCAGTTCCAACGCCAGAGACTCACTGACCCTCCTGGTCACTTCTTCCTGCACGCCGAGCAGGTCAGACGATTTGCGATCGTAGACCTCCGACCACAACACGCTCTTGTCGCTGAGATCGAGCAATTGAGCGGTGACGCGAATCGCTTCTGCAGAGCGCCGAACCGAACCCCGCAGCAGGTAATCGAGATCGAATTCCCGCTGCAGGCGATCGAGTTCCTCTTTGGGTAGAATTCCGCCCGGCGAACGGGGGCCGACGGTCACACGCAGTCTTGCGGGATCGATGTGCGAAAGTGCCGAGATCATATCTTCGGTCAACCCGACTGCGAAATAGTCCTCAGCCACGCCCCCCAGATCTTCAATAGGCAGCACCCCAATCCGGATGCGGCTGCGTGTAGTCGTAGGCCGGCCATTATCGATGATCTCGACGGGCCCGATGAAGCGATAGCCAAGCCGGGGAAGAGTCTCGATGAATCGCGGCTCTTCTGCGTGGTCGTCGAGAGTGATGCGGATTTGGCGAATGCAAAAGTTCAGGTTCTGCTCAAAATCGACGAAGGTCCCCTGGGCCCAGATCGCATCCTGGAGCTGCTGGCGCATGACGAGCTTGCCTTGATGATTCAGGAGAAACGCCAGAACACGGGTCGGTTGTTGCTGGATCCGAACGCGCGTACCATTCCTGCGCAGCTCAAGCGTCTGCTCGTCTAACTCGAATTCTGCAAATCGGATCAAGGGCATTTCGCGGGGCCGGAAACATGGAACATGCTACCATGCACCCGATCCGCATTGCGTTTGTGACTGCACTTCCTCAGAAACCTATTTCCAACTTCGCTTCGGCAGAATTCGTAACCGCAAATTGGAGTTCTCCGTGGTATGTGCGGCTGAAATCTGTGTTCGGATGCGCGCCTTCCCCAGGGGAACTACTGGAAGGAAAATGCGATCGCATAGATGCCCTTGCTAAGATGAAGCTCCGCCGTGCGTGCCGCCAGGGTGGCATCACCGAACATGACGGGCACGATCGGATGGTCGAACGTTCTGTCCGTTCCCGAAAAGGGTCCCTCAGGTAGACTTCCGTCCGCCAGCGTTCTTATCCGACTTTCCGGTAGCCGGAGAATTCAGTGGACTCTGGGGCTGCTGGTCACAACGTGCTTGCTCTCGACCGGCTGATCCGAGTTGAGAAACGCATCCACCTTCTGCGGGTAGCGCACCAGCATCGTCGCTACGAAAGTGAGGAACGAAACAATCAGCAGCGCCGCAATGACAAAGCTAGTCAGGTTATCTTTTTGTGGTTCCCGCCGCACGCTCTCCGATGGAAAGGAAACTTTGGACGAACCTTCCGCGCTCACTGATTTCGAATTCATCTCTCGACTCCTGTTGGTTTGAGGAACTTAGGCCGCAGGCTGCTCCGATTCGTATGCCGTCTGCGGTTGCAAGCGATAACCGCCGAAAAGGGAACCATGTCGAGCAATGGTCCGAAGCTGCTGGTACTGCTGGTCTGCGCCGTCGACGAGCGAACAACAGGTCAGCAGCCAGGCTCAGGGTTAAGCTGAGTTTCATACGCTCAGCGCGCTGTCCGGGAGGTTCAAGCGATTGTGCAGCGGGCGTTATGATTAACGATTCAAATGCCGGCGCTGCGCGAGTAAGGTCCGTCATTACAGAATTGGATGCACTTTTCGCACGCGACGCAGAGCAAAAGGACGCCAACTTATGCCAAAGCGCACGAATTTGTTGTTAGCGGCGGCTTTTCAAGTTTGATGTGAGATTTCATGCCACAGTGCCGGCCAAGACGTAAACTCTGGGTTAGGTACGAAGACACGATTAGACACGACCTATTCACCTTCAGGGTTGTTCACTGCTGCAACTGGTATCATGTCTCCACACTGCACTCAGAAACCTATTTCCGCTTTCGCTTCGGCAAACTTCGCCACCGCAAATTGAAGTTCTTCCGTGGTATGTGCGGCGGAAATCTGGGTTCGGATGCGCGCCTTCCCCAGGGGAACTACGGGATAGGAAAATGCGATCACATAGATCCCCTTGCTAAGAAGCAGCTCCGCCGTGCGTGCCGCCAGGGTGGCATCACCGAACATGACGGGCACGATCGGATGGTCGCCGGGCAGAATGTCGAAACCTGCTTTCGTCATGTCTTCGCGAAAGAGTCGAGTGTTCTCGTGCAGTCGTTTACGTAAGCTGGGCGATTCTGTCACCAGGTCCAGGACCTTCAAAGACGCGGCGACAATCGGTGGGGCGACGGAGTTCGAAAAGAGATACGGCCTTGATCTCTGCCGCAATAGATCGATGATTTCTTTACGTCCGCTGGTGTAACCACCGCTTGCGCCTCCCAGTGCCTTACCCAGCGTTCCGGTGACGATGTCGACTCTGCCCTCGACTCCGCAGAGCTCGGGCGTCCCACGTCCGTGGTTGCCAACGAAGCCGACGGCATGGGAGTCGTCCACCATAACCAGTGCATCGTACTTGTCAGCAAGATCACAAATGGTCCCGAGCTTGGCGATGTAACCATCCATGGAGAAGACACCATCGGTTGCAATCAGACGGTACCGGGCATTCGCTGCATCCTTCAGCTTCGACTCCAGATCCGCCATGTCACCATTGCGGTAACGGAATTTTGCTGCCTTGCAGAGCCGGATGCCGTCGATGATGCTGGCATGATTCAGTTCGTCGGAGATGACAGCGTCTTCCGCCTCCAGGAGTGTCTCAAACAACCCGCCGTTGGCATCGAAGCAGGAACCGTAGAGGATGCTGTCTTCCGTTCCCAGGAAGGCGCTCAGACGTTGTTCCAATTGCTTGTGAATGGACTGGGTACCACAAATGAAGCGGACACTGGCCAGCCCATAGCCCCAATCCTTTAAAGCCTGCTGCGCGGCCTCGACTACTGCAGGATGGTTTGCCAGTCCCAGGTAGTTGTTTGCGCACAGGTTCAGAACGGAAGTTCCATTTTCTACAGAGATGTCTGCCTGCTGCGGTCCCTCAATGACACGCTCTCGCTTAAACAGGCCGGCCTGTTTAATTTTAACTACCTTTTCTTGCAGATCACGTTGTATCTTCCCGTACATCTCTGCCCCCTGTCAGTCATAAATGCGATCTTTTAGGTGTCCTCAGCCAAGGCTCGTCCAGTCCAAAATAACCTTGCCCGTCTGGCCTGAGATCATTGCTTCCAGGCCCAGCTGGAAGTCAGTGTAGGCGAATCGGTGAGTGATGACGGGCGCGATATCGACGCCCGACTCGAGCAAGACCGACATTTTGTACCAGGTCTCATACATCTCGCGTCCGTAGATGCCCTTGATGGTCAACATGTTGAAGATTACCTGCCGCCAATCCATCAGCATCTCTTTGGCCGGGATACCGAGAATCGCAATTTTCCCGCCGTGGCTCATATTGGCAACCATGTCGCGCAATGCCTCGGCATTGCCGGACATTTCCAGGCCGACATCGAAGCCTTCGAGCATCCCCAATTGTTTCTGCACCTCCGCAATCGGCGTCTGCGTTGGATTCACCGCCAGCGTCGCACCCATCTTCCTTGCCAGGTCCAACCGAAAGGGATTCATGTCGGTGATGACGATGTGCCGTGCCCCGGCGTGTCTCACAACGGGAATCGCCATAATGCCGATCGGGCCCGCGCCGGTGATGAGTACGTCTTCGCCAAGCACCGGAAATGAGAGAGCGGTGTGCACTGCGTTGCCGAAGGGATCGAAGATCGCCGCCACTTCCTGATTGATCTTGGGGTCATGCCGCCAAATGTTGGTCATGGGCAGGGAAATGAATTCAGCAAAGGCTCCCGGTCGATTCACACCCACGCCCAGCGTACGCGCGCACAGGTGACGCCTTCCCGCCAGGCAGTTGCGGCAGCGGCCACAGACCACATGCCCTTCGCCACTGACGATGTCGCCTGGATAGAAATCATTGACGTTGGGGCCCACCTCGACGATCTCCCCGACAAATTCGTGCCCAATGGCCATCGGCACCGGAATCGTTTTCTGTGCCCAGGCGTCCCACTGGTAGATGTGAACATCTGTGCCACAGATGCCGGTATATCGAACGCGAATCAAAACGTCGTTGATGCCGATGACGGGCTCAGCAATCTCTTCCAACCACAGGCCTCGTTCCGCACGGCTCTTTACCAGGGCTTTCATTCAATTCTCCAGTTTGTCGCAACAGCTTTCCGCATCCTCATCTCTAGAGGAATACGGCGACCATGATACCTATTTACCGTCAGGGTTGTTCGCCGCTGCAAAAGGTATCATGTCGCCACGTTGCTTAGCTGGATGCTGTGACGGCCTGCCTTTTGAACGAAAATGCAAAGGGATTTAGCCCGGCCCGGGTCAGGATGACGGAGAAGGCTATCAAGCTATAGAGCTGGCCAATCACGGCTGACCACGCGATGCCTGCAGCCTGGTATATGGGTGCAAGCAGCAGAGCGCTGCCGAAGCTGAGCAGCCCCGCGGTAAGGATCACGGCGTTGAACTGATAGTCCAGCTGATTAGGCAGCAGCAACTGGAAGGTCAGCACCGTGGACAGTGCAACGAGCGGAATCCACAAGGAGAAAACACGCAACGGGGTCACGGAGCCGCGGAAGGCATCACCCAAAACAATGTGCACCAGGAGCGGGGCCGAAAAGAAGAGAATGAGCCCGAAGAGCAGACCGAGCCCGCCCAGGAAGAAGAGGCTTAGCCTGACCATTTTCATCGCGTCATGGCGATTGTCTAGCATCTGTTTTGCCAATTTCGGGTAGAGTGCCTGGTTGACAGGCCACAGCCCTTGTTGAAAGACGCGGGAGATTCTTTCAGCACCTGCATACTGGCCGAGAGCCGCCAGGGGAGCTACCCAGCCCAGAACCAATCCGTTCAGCGAACCCGTAAGCCCCTGGGCGGCGCGAAACAAAAACATCGACCAGCCGAGGCGAAGCGCGCGTTGCACCGAAGAAAACGTGGGCCACAAAAATCCCACTTCACGATAAGCCAGAACGATGGTAACCCCGTGCGCCACGATACAGCCGACACATTGCGCCGCCATTACCTTCCATCCGTCGTCGGGATGATGGACCAGGAGGAAGATACTCAGCGTAGCAACCAGTTTGCCGCCGATTTCAAGAGCGCTGGCAAGACGCATGCGCTCCAAACCCTGGAAATACCAAAGCATGTTGATGCCCTGGCAGACACCCCATAGGGTGCTCGACCAAAACAGCGCAAGCGATGGAGCAACGTGGTGGGTGAAGCGGCGGGTGAAAATTGCTCCGCAAACACAAAGGGCAGCCAGGATTACTTTTGCGCCCAGAACTCCTGAGATTAATTCAGAGAGGTGGCGGGGCTCACCCCGATGGCGCGAAGTGTCTCGTGAAGCTGAGATGTCAAAACCGTATTCCACAAAGACGGCAATCACGACACCAATTGCCTGGGCAAAAACAACACTGCCCCAACCCGCGGGACCAAGGACGCGCGCGAGGTAGGGAAACGTAATGAGCGGAAGGGCATAAGTGCAGATCTGGACCCCGTACAGCGCAAAAATATTCTGGACCAGGCCTTGGCGGAGGAGTTTGCGGGGATTCCAAACCACGTGTTCAACACCCCAGTCTGTAGCGGAATCTCACAGTTACCAGAATGGCAACTACTCTCAGTGTACAGTTATACTTAACGAAAATCAAGTGTTACCGATCGACTGAGCTGGCTGGGATGAATACGCGACGGACAATTGGAGAGTCTGATATCGAGATCTCGGCATAGCAAAGTGCCACGTCCGCTGCCACAAAACCCTCGGCTGCGGTACAGCATTTGGAATCAATTGCTTAAGGCGTCTGACGGCTATCTTCAGTAGTCCAAATCAGCTGCGGGCGCCGATGACTGTCCAATCGGTTGGAATCACCGGCAATCGTCTGGGTTGTATTCATCCGGACGACATAAGCAAGGAAAATCAGGACGTCATGAATCGCTTCGCTTGCGTCACTTCGTCCCTTCACTTTTCCGTTTCATGTCAATGCGTCTTGGAGAAGTGTCACGAATGAATTGCCGTCCAGTTTGTATCAGCTTAGGGGTGCACCACAGACGGACGTAACCGTTAGAGCTTTGCGCCGGCGGACGGCGAACCGAGGGACCGTCGCTCCGGCCCACTCAAGGGCTTTCGGCGGAGTGCAGAACCCTAGGCATCCCGGCGGTGAACGAAAAATGTCGCACACATCAGCAAGAGGAAGGAGAGGCAAACGCAGCCAGCCAGCCCAGCCCACGGTATCGTTCCGCGGAGCAGCTGCGTTTCCGGATCGATGCAAGTGGTTGCGCTCATCACGTCGAAGACGTTCCAGCCAGTCAGGATGTGTGCCTTGTAGCTGAAAAAGACAGTCGTGATAGCGCAAAGCCCTACGACGGGTGTCGTGAACTCTCCCTCGAAGATCTCTGAAAGCAACAGGCCAAGCGCAAGGATGGCGAAGCCGGCGAAACTCATGAGAGCCCCAAAAGCCATAGCCTGATCGAGTGGATAGGATTCGCCGACAAGTTGCGAAACGAGCGGAATCAAGAGCGCGGCGCCGATCCCGAGCGAGATCGATTCTACCCATGCGATCGCAGTCCGAACCAGAAACAGGTGTGAGCGGCGCACGGGCAGGCCAAGTGTGAAGAGTGCCGTGCCCGTTCCAGCCTCCCGGGCGAGTCCACCGAATGTGAGCACAAAGGCTGCAAGCACCCAAAGAGCCTGTAGGGCATAATGGAAAAACCCACTCCACACATAGACCGAGTACGGCAATGGCTTATCCGGAAAGTGCGCATTGTGCCGTGCGATATATCCCGGAGCAGTGACAACGCCATAGATCACGAGCGCCGTGAGCAAAACAAACGCAGCTGCGAAGCGGGCCCGGGACTCCCGCCATGATCTCCAGGCAAGAGCACGCCAGGTTGACTTGAGTTTCTCGCAACGCAAAGGATCAGTAGTCAATGCGGTCTCCAAGAGCCACGGCGGCCATCCAACAAACTGCGGTGAGAGCCCACGTGGCCAGTAGCGTGAGCCACGGCGCTGTTGCCCAAGTCAACTGCCATGGACCCGCCATGGCATGCGCGAAATCAAAGTAAGCGAGCCAACTGGTTTTGCCGAAATATCGGAGATGCTGCATGTATGTCTGAAGGATCAGGTAAGGCACGCCGAGAAGGACCAAAGTGATGAGAAGGCATAGATAGTCGCCCGGAAACAGCGAGTAGCACAGATTCCCGAATGCAATCAGAAAGACGCCCGCGCCGACCATCAGTGTCGTATGCAGCAGAATCTGTATGAGCGAGTACGATTGATGAATCACGGAGGAGCCGATCATCACGACGATGATGGCGAAAAAGCTGAGCGCTACACTTTCAATGAACGCCATCGCCAGCCGCGTGAAGAGCCATCGGCGACGGCTGACGGGCAAGCTTAAGCTGAACAGAACTGAACCGGCATTCTTCTCCCGTATCAATCCTCCAAAAGCAAAGAGGAGCGCAAACAACGCCCAGACCTGCTGAAGATAGTTGTTGTAAAGGTAATGCCACAAATACCAGCCGTAATTGTGGATCCCAAGCACCATCCATGCGAGGTGATACCCCTTCGGGTCTTGCAGCTCCTGCGCCCACCATTTCACAAGCCAGGCGTGCTGCTGCATGTTAAATGCGCACACGATGGTTGCGGCCACGAGACTCGCAAAGAATCGCACCCGCGTTTCCACCCAAGCTTTGTAGAGCAGCATCTTCATGACCGCGCCTTCACCTTTTCGAGGAAGATTTCTTTCAGCGAAATGGGCAGTACATCGATGTTGCCGGCCCTCAACATGCGAATGTGCTCCATGATCAAGTCGAGATTGCGGCTGGAAATCAGGGATACCGTGCGCCCTTCCAGCCGAACTCGCTCAATTCCCGGAAGCCGAAAATCACGTTCGTCCACTGGCTCGGGAAAGACTGCTTGGATATGGCGGTATTGTTCCTTCACCTGATCCATGGGCGCGTCCAGGACAAGCTTCCCGCGGTCGATCATTAGAACGTGATCCGCGACCTGCTCGACCTCAGCAATCTGGTGGGAGGAAAAGAAGATTGTCGTGCCCTGGGCTGCAAGCGAGACGACGATCTGAAGCACGTTTTCGATAGCGACGGGATCAAGCCCCTCCGTCGGCTCATCGAGGATAAGCAACCTGCACCCGCGCGCGAATCCAAGCAGAAGAGCCAGCTTCGTGCGCATGCCTTTCGATAATTGGCGAACCCTGCGATCGAGGGGGAGTTCGAACCTGTCGAGTAGTTGCCGCTCGAAATCGCAATCCCAGTTTGGGAAAAAGGATCTGGTGAAGCGAAGAATTTCCGCCACGGTCATATAGTCGTAGAGGCGCTTGTCTTCGGCCACAAAGGCTACCTGCTGGCGGATGAGCAGGCTCTCGCGTTCGTTATCAATTCTGTGGCCGAAGATGCTGCCAGTGCCCGACGTTGGATGGATCATGCCGAGGAGCATTTTGATAGTCGAACTCTTGCCGGCGCCATTCTGCCCAAGGAATGCGCACACGGAGCCATCCTGAACAACCAGATTGAGTCCTTTCACAGCCTCTTGTTTCCCGTAGGTTTTCTTCAACTCGTTCGTTTCAATTACAGCTCCCACAAGCTACCTCCGCTGGAACTCAGTGATAAGTTCGGCTTCAAAGAGGCGCCGAATCTCTCCTGCGTCGAGTCCTTGATCTTTGAGCCTGTCGACAAATTCCCGTACAAGCTGTTGTGCGTCGCGCATCTCTCCGGGTTTAGATCTGCCCCGTCGCGTCGCAACAAAAGCTCCGAGGCCATGGTGGATCTCGAGAACGCCTTCGTTTTCAAGTTCGCGATAAACCTTAATCACAGTATTTGGATTGATCACGAGGTTTTCTGCCAGCCCGCGAATGCCGGGCAACTGGTCGCCGGCTGTGAGCGATCCGGTTTCAATGGCGTGCCGAATCTGCTCCTTCAACTGCACGTAGATCGGAACACCAGATGACGGATTGGGTTTTCTAAACACTGTACTACAGAGATAGCACAGCGAAACTGTGCGGTCAAGTACGAACCGATGAGTGCCTGCCTCTTCCAGGGGTCAAGAGGACACAATCTGTATTAACCGGAATCGCTGCAATCGACCGCTTTATCTTCCAACATGCATCGGCTATTCAGGGTCGTTGATTGGCATGCAATTGCGTTTTTTTTCCCCACTCGAGGTAAAGTCTCTCCCGGACATTGAGTTTGCCTCCAACGGGAAACATGGCAACCCGGGCTCCTATTCGCGGCAGGCTGGAGAAGTCACCAGCAATGCCGTTTCATCTTGGGGCTTGAGTCTGCTAAGGGCACTTCGCCCGCGAACCAGTTACTCCAACCGAATTGACTAGAGGAGAACCGCCATGCTCAAGTTTCTGCTCGGATTTGCGGTAGCCGTCGTGGTTCTCCTAACAGCTGGCATCTGCTATGTGCGCCTCGGATTTGTTGATCCGCGCGCCGACCTCCCAGTGAGTTGGCTCGAAAGCAGGGTCGCCATGCCTTCGCTCGATGCCGCCGTGGCGCGGCGCGCTCCGGCAGGACAAAACCCGCTCCACCCCACGGAGGATAATCTCATCGCGGGAATGAAGACATATCAACAGAATTGCGCCGGCTGCCATGGCGACACTCGGCATTCCCACACGGCATTCGGCGATGCGTTCTACCCGCGCGCACCGCAATTCGCTAAGGACGCACCGGACATGCCGGAAAACCAAGACTTCTACATCATCCAGCACGGCATTCGGCTGAGCGGCATGCCGGCGTGGAAGCAAGCCCTCAATGACCAGGAAATATGGCAAGTGACCACCTTCCTGAGCCATATGGATAAACTGCCGCCCCGGGTCTCCGCAGCGTGGAAGTCGGCGGCCAGCGGCGATGCATCGGAGACGCATCGGAGACGCATTGAAACGACTGCCAGGTGACAATTGCAGGACGCGAGCAAGTCAGTCACATCCCCATGAGTTGTTGCGTCCTTGCTTTCCTACCCGGAGCCGCCGATACTCTGACTGTCTCTAGTGTAGTGCGTCATACAGACGGACGTTTATCCATCCAGGCAGCGAAGCAACCAGAACGAGCCACAAATGATCGGGTGCCCCATCCTTCGCGCTTTTGCGAAGGGTGGGATAGGCAGAATATGCGGGGAAGATCCTCGGGCGCAGAGCAGTGATATCCCACCCGTCGCAAAAGCGCGAAGGATGGGGCACCCGAACATTTGTGGCAGAGCAAGAGATACTCGCCTCTATTAGTGACGCAGTACTCTAGCGTGAACGAACTGCGCCATCAACGTCCAGAGCTGCCAAAGCCCTGGCTCCCCCTGGCGCCGCTCGCCAACTCGCTCGATTCTGTTACGGGTCCGGTCAGCACGGGGGTTGGAACCAATTGCGCGATCCTGTCTCCCGACCGTATCTCGTAAATGTCAGTCAGGGTGGTCATGAGCACCACGATCTCTCCCCGATATGCCGAGTCGATCACGCCGCCGTGGGTGAATACACCTTTGGTCGCCATGGACGAGCGATCCTTCACCAGAAACCCGACAGGCACTCCGTTGACCACGCCGGCAACTGCCACGCCGGTATGTACGCGATGAACCTGACCAGGAACGAGGGTGTGATCCCCGCTGGAGTAGAGGTCATATCCGATGTCCTCGCCGGGGTGAGCCACAGTGGGCGCTTTTGCCGACTCATCGAGTAACTTCACACTCAACGATGCCATGGTGCTTGCCGATCATTTCCTGGGATCATCTTTGCAGGGTATCGCAAAGCCACGCCAACGGACACCCACCCTCGTCTTTTTGCGTTTCCTCCGGCTAGTCGGCCGCGGGCACTGAATGATGCTCGTGCACAATGCGCCATTGGCCATTTCTTTTTCGAAACCCCATCGTGAGCCGGAATTTTAAATCGGTCCTTTTGTTGTGCTCGATGTAACCGCAGTGTCCTATGGCGGTTGCAAAGGCCACATCGTTACCCGCCGTAATTTCCACCTCTTCAAAATCGAAAGCAATGGGCCTTGCTTGCGATGGGTAGAAAACCTTCCAGGTCGCCATGTAGGCCTCCAGTCCACGCGACAGAAACGGAGGTGGTACATCGAACATCAAAATGTCCGGGTCATGATTCGCGCGAATCCCAGGCAAGTCTTCGTCTCGCACGGCTTTCGCCCATTGGGTAATCAGCTCTCGGAGAGCCGCCTCATCCTCGCTTAAGTCTCCCATACCCGGCATGACCGATAGTCCTCCTCCGGTCAGCATAGCAATCCTGGTGTCCATGATCCGCGGAGTTTGTCGGCCACCAGCGTTTCGGCCTTTCAGATTGCTTTGCTCGACCACGTGGTCGATAATTTCGTGGGCCCCGCCAAAGCCATCTCGGGCGTGTAAGTGGCCAGTAGGTTCAAGGTGCCTGTCATGAAAGCAGCAGCGCTGCGGAAGGGAACCGCGATAGCAGAACGGCCGGTCGAGCTGATTTACGCACTGGACGAGAGACCGCCCTGGCTACAGTTGCTGGTGCTTGGGCTGCAGCACGTTGCTGTCATTTGCCCTTACCTGGTGATGGTAGTGCTGGTAGTGGAAGCTGCGAAGTTACCGCATGACGCAGCGCAAAGCGCCCTTGGGCTCGCCATGATCGCGGTCGCAGTCATGACGATACTGCAAAGCTTGCGGGTCGGACACGTTGGTTCCGGGTATCTTTGTCCGCCGGTCGTCTCGGCTATTTATCTTCCTTCGAGCATTGCTGCGGCCGCATCGTTCGGGTTCCCGGCCGTCTGTGGGATGGTGACGTTCGCCGGCGCGTGCGAGGTCGGGATTTCGTTTCTCATCAACCGGACGCGAAAGCTATTTCCGGCTGTGGTTTCTGGTGTGGTCATCATTGCCGTGGGGCTGGAACTGGGAAAGATCGGCGCCGGTGTGCTGTTGACACATAATGCGGCGCACCCCGATCTAATCACAAAGTCTTTCGCGACCGCCGCCTGCGCGCTCGCGACGATGACCGGCCTCGCCGTCTGGGCCAGGGGATGGCCCAAGCTGTTCTGCTCGCTTATCGGGATTCTAATGGGATACTTTGCGGCGGCTGCGTTCCATGTATTTCCGGCGAGCTTCCTCAGCGATTATGCGGCAGCGGATTTTTTCGCATTTCCTCGCGTAAGCTTTTTATCCTATTCGTTTGCGCCCTCGTTCGCGGCACCCTTTGCCATCGCGGGACTTGCCTCGGGTCTGCGTGTGATTGGAGTGCTGACGACGTGTCAGCAGATGAACAACGCGGCCTGGCGCCGGCCCGACCTCAAAAACATCGAAGCTGGTGTCCGCGCCGATGGTCTTGGCTGCCTTATTGGCGGGTTGTTGGGAGTTTCGGGCATGAGCGCAAGCCCGAGCCTGGTAAGCATTGAAAAGACCACGGGGGCTACCAGCCGGGTGATCGCGTGGTCGATTGCCTTGTGGCTCATTCTCTTGTCGTGCCTGCCGAAATTTGCCGGGCTCATCGTGAACATGCCCCGCCCGGTGATGGCGGCGGCGCTGTTCTTCAATGGCGCTCTCATGCTGGTAGCGGGCATACAGATTATTGCCAGCCGCCCGATCACCCTCAGGGCGACGATCGTTATCGGATTTTCGATTCTGGCGGCGATGACCGTATCTGTTTATCCGGAGTTCTACCGGTCGCTTCCAGGCTGGACGCAGCAGTTCACCAGTTCGATCATTTCCATGGCGGTGGTGGTTGCCGTACCGCTCAACGCTCTCTTCCTGCTCGGCACATGGCATTACAGCCAGTTGCGCCTGGGCACGGATACCACGCCGGCGACGACGGGGTCCTTCGACGTTTTCTTTGAGAAGCAGGTCAAAGAATGGAAGATCCCAGGTGTGGACGCCGCGCGGGTGCGCTCCGTGGTCGACACGGCGATCGAGTATGTAACGGCGAATGCCAATGGGCCGGTGGAACTGCAAATAGGCAGCGACACTTTTGACATTGCGGTAACGCTACGCTACAGCGGCAATCTGCCCACGCTGCCGGACGCGCGTCCGCGGAAGGAAATGGTCGAGGAACAGAGTTTTATCAGTGGTCTCAGCGGGTATCTTTCCGGGCTCTACGCCGACCGCGTGGAACGCAGCGCCAAAGGAGAGCAGTGCGAGATAAAGCTGCTTTTCCAGTTGTGAGTGACCACGCCCGGCCAAGCTAATTCTGCACTGCTTTTACCAGATCGCGCAGCGGTTGGAGCATGGTAAACCGCACCAGCCCTACTGGTTTTTCAGCCTGGTCGATCATTGCGAGCTGAGTCTGTGTCCATCCGGCAGGAGCCGCCTGGTGTTTGTCCAGGTACGACAGCGCTTGCTGGCCCGCTGTTCCTAAATCCACAAGTTGCTGCGCACGGGGCTCTGCATCTTTCAGTAGCGGCGACGCAGCCATTAGCGTCTGTGCCTGTGGACCGGCCGCGATCCAGGCTCCGAACATGGCGTCCAGCCTTGCTCGCGTCTCCGCGTCGCGGTTGGCCAGATACTCTCGTACCAGCACCTGCATCTCATGACGCGAAGGAGGATCGGGGGGCAACGCGTCGACGAAGTCATCCAGGGGTGTTAACTGCGTCGTGTGCTGCAATTCGCCCTGCTGCTCCCACGTCACCGGTTCCAGAACGTTGGTCAAAATCCGCAGCGGCCCAATGGCCGTTGTTCCCGCAAGGCGGCGTAGGCCGGTATCCTCGGCGGAAATATGGCTCAGCCCCAGCGCCTCTAACCGCAGCGACTCGACCCGCAACCGGCGGTACATATCATCCACGTTGTTTACGCTCTGCGGAGACCAGAGCCGCTCCGCGATGGCTGCCGTGCGCGGCCAGAGTCGCGAATCGATATTATGCGGCGTGTTGTGCTCGGCCCACAGACAGGCCTCCCCGCCCAGGATGCGGGCTCTCTCCTCCGCGGTGAGGTCGCTGTTGGCAGGTACAGGGTCAACCAGATAATGCTCATCGGTGAAATCCAGGTAGTATCCTGCGGACAAAATCCCCTGGTACCCCTGCCTGGCGGTTGCCGCAAGGGATGCGAAGCCTTGCCACGATTGGATCACTACATCCTTCGGCAGGCCGGGGGAAAAAATCTCGTCCCAGCCAACCATGTGCTTTCCGTGTTTCTTGAGAATCGGTAACAACTGCTGATTTAAATATGTCTGCAGCGCTGCCGTGTCTTTCAGGCTGTGTGCCTTCATGAATTCCTGAATGCGCGGGTTGTGGCTCCACTGGACCCCGTTATTTTCGTCGCCGCCGATGTGCATGTAGGGATCGGGAAAGATCCCCGCCATTTCACCGATGAACTGGTCGATGAATTTGTAGGTGCTCGCGCGCGTAGGATCCATGACCGGATCGAAGATGCCGAAATGGCGCTCGATAGAATAAGGCCCTGGTCCGCTCGCCAACTCGGGATAGCCCACAAACCAGGATTGCGCATGACCGGGTATATCGAACTCCGGCACAACGCGGATGCCTCGGGCGCGCGCATAGCTGACGATCTCTCGCGCCTGTTCCTGGGTATAAAACTGGCCATCGGAACCCATGCCGGTCAGCTTGGGAAATATTTTGCTCTCGATGCGGAAGCCCTGGTCATCCGTCAGGTGCCAGTGGAAGACATTGAGCTTGACGGCCGCCATGCCGTCCAGGGTTCGCTTGATCACCTCGACCGGCTCGAAGTGACGGCTGCAGTCGACCATCAGTCCGCGCCAGCGGAATCGGGGCGTGTCCTGAATCGATATCGCCGGCAGAAAGTAGCCCGAACCATCCGCTTGCACCAGTTGCAGCAAGGTCTCCAGTCCCCGCATCGCGCCTACATCGGTGGCCGCTTCGAGTCGTGCGCCATTGGCAGTTACGTCGAGCGAATAAGTCTCATTTTCGTCCAGAGACTGCACCGTTTCGCCCGGGCCATCGACGGTGATTGTCAACGTCCCGGCCGGCCCTCGGTCGGATGCGGTGGCCATCTGCAGTCCGGTTTGAGACTCCAGCCGGAGCAAGGCTCGCCCGATCGCCTCATCCAGCCGTGCGTCGTGGAACCGGCCGGTCACCGCTGTAAACGACGGTGTCAGTCCCAGCCGTCCTGTTTCTACGGATAGATGCGCCGGTTCAGGCAGCAGTGTGTTGGTAAAGGTTGCCGGGGTCTGCGCTTGCGCACTGAGGGCAAAGATTCCCAACATCAGAAAAGAAACAGTCCAACGACGCATCGGACTCCCTCCACAGTACGAAGTTCTCTCTGGCCCTGGATCCTATGGAGTATGCAACACGGACCGACAAAGAGAGAAGTTTCGTTTATGCCTTGACACGTATATGCCGCGCGGAGTATATCAGGAGAGTGGAATCTGTCTTCGAAATCATTGCCGAACCGAACCGCCGCGCGATATTGAGCCTCCTGCTCTCGTCGCAACGGTCGGTCGGAGAGATCGAGCGCCGGCTGCGGATGCCTCAGCCTACCGTGTCAAAGCATCTGCGAGTTCTGCGCGAGGCCGGCTTCGTGGAATCCACGATCGACGCACAGCGCCGGCTCTACCGGCTGAAGCCAGAACCACTTCAGGAGGTCGATGCGTGGCTGGCTCCGTTCCGCCGGTTCTGGTCGGCTCACGTAGATGCCCTTGAACGTCACCTCGACCGCCTGGAGGGGCCGCCCCACGGTGCGGGACCGGCAGGCACAAAAAAAAGGAAGACATAGCAACGCGGCAACGCCCGCGAATTCAATCAGAGGAGGGAACTGATGAAAATCAAACTAACTAGCGTGTACGTGGATGACCAGGAGAGGGCACTGCGCTTCTATACCGAGGTGCTGGGCTTCGTGAAGAAGAACGACTTCAGCAGCGGGCCGTATCGCTGGCTCACCGTGGCCTCGCCCGAAGAGCCGGACGGCACGGAACTGCAACTGGCGCTGAACAACAACCCGGTCGCGAAAGCCTACCAAGAAGCATTGTTTCAGCAAAACCAACCCGCGGCTATGTTCTTCACCGACGACGTGCAGGCCGATTACGAGCGTATGAAGGGGCGCGGCGCTCAGTTCACCATGCCGCCCACAGACGTGACGGCCTCCATAATCACGATGGTCAACGACACCTGCGGCAATCTCATTCAGGTTACGCAGCTGAAGCGCTGGCAGGGCTGAAAGCGATTTTGGATGGAGACGAGGAGGAGATAACGATGACCCTGCGCGACCAATACGCTCCAGGCCCCGCCAGCGGGGCGCAGATACAGAAGGGTGGCGGAGAAAAGTGGGCGCTCATCCTCGTCAGAGAACTGCGCCACCCGCCGGAAAAAGTTTGGCCTGCGCTGACCGACCCGGCGCAGCTGCGCGAGTGGGCGCCGTTTGATGCGGATGGGAGCCTGGGTGCGGTTGGAACGGTGAACCTCACGTGGGCAGCCAACCCGAAGGCGATCGAAACAAGAGTGACGCGCGCCGAGGCTCCCAGGCTGCTTGAGTACGGCGACCTCCGGTGGGAGCTCGAGCCCCTCGACAGCGGCACGCGCCTCACGCTGTGGACCAGGATCGATCGCCGCTTCATCGCCTGGGGCGCCGCGGGCTGGCACATTTGTTTCGATGTTCTGGATCACCTCCTCAACGGAACTCCCATCGGCCGCATCGTTGCCGGCGAGGCGATCAAGTTTGGCTTTCAGCGTCTGAACGCGGAGTACGCTCAGCAATTCGGTATTGCCGTCTTAGACGTGGCGGCGAAGTCTCCGGCGCAGCGTTGAAACGCCCGACTCCAAGGAAGACTAGGAGAAGTCAACACCGGGAAGCTCACAAAGGAGAGACGAATGAACCCCATGGAATCGACCTTGCACAATCCCGCCCTCATCTCTGGTAAAACCAACGCCAAAGCCATCATCATCGGCTATTGGGTCGTCACCGCTCTCTTCTGCCTGGAGATGAGCTTCACCGCTTACTGGGAACTACTGGCCCTGCCGCAGGCCGCGCAGGCGTTCACACGCCTCGGTTTCCCGGCCGACTACTTCCGGGTGGAGCTCTCATTGGCCAAGGTGGCCGGTGTGCTGGCATTGCTCGTTCCCATGGTTCCCGCGCGGCTCAAAGAGTGGGCATACGCCGGCTTCGCCATCAACCTGGTCTCGGCGCTCATCGCCCACCTCTCGATCCATGATCGACCGGCGGCGTTAGTCCCATCGTCGACCACCAGCGTGCTCTGGGGCCTCTCCTACTACTTCTGGCGCCGCCGGCAGGCCGGCTCGGCAAATGACTCTATGAAATAAGGGACACTTGGTCGCGTTGAACGTGAAGGGCGGCTATCGATAGGAGCCCGTTATGGGCTGACGGCCTACCGAACCGTAGAACGCTTTCACTTCCGCTTCCGTTTCCATGTACTGGACGGTGCCATCGGGGAAGAATGCAGTGGCTCCTTTTTTGAAGCCTCCGTATTGATCTTGAGCGCCGTGCAGCACCCGCGGAAGGTCGAATTTCTGGTTTACGGTTTGAGTTATTTTTTTCACGACCGGGCTGGTCCTGTTTTCAATCGTGAGTCCATTACTACTGACCAGCGTGAGATTTCGACCTGCAGCTGCCGGCGAGAAGACACCCATCAAATCGTAATCACCGACTACGGGCTTCATCACGACCGGATCGAGCACCTGTCCTGGCTCAAGCTGCCAAAAAACGTCCTTCAACGTCACATTCTCGAAGCTGCCATTGGCGAGAAGGCGCGTGGCAACGCGATACTCGTTCACGAGAAGATAGTTGCTTTTGTAGACCAACTGCTTGTGGTCTTCCTTCAGGGCGGTAAGAATTCCAGTACGCTCGTCGGTATTGAAGGGCTCGAAAATCTTGGGTTTCCCGGGACAGCCTCTTTCGATGAGGGGAATCGCGGATTCCTTTCCGTTACGGACAACGACGATCAGCTTGTCTTGTTGCGCGGCTTCCTGAAACACTTTGAAGTGAGTGGGCGTGATGCCGCTTTTGCTGATATATGCCGTCGACCTCGGCACGATGATTGCCTCTCGACCCCACTATAGCTTCCGGCGAAGTACACCAGCAAGGGAGAACCAACCACGTGAGAGGGGCGGCAACCGTGAGCGTACTTCGCACTTGCGTTACAAAACAGACCAGGGACCTGCGTTACATGGGACGTGGAATCCTGATGGTTTCTAGCGTACTGCGTCACATATAGAGGCGAGTATTCTTGCCCTGCCACAAATGATCGGGTGCCCCATCCTTCGCGCTTTTTGCGAAGGGTGGGAAAGCAAATCCCAATCGGCCGCGCTCGATGATCCACTCAAACGAAGTTTCTTGGGTTCGCATCCTTCGCAAAAGGAGCAACGCACAGGCCCCCGGCCATTTGTGGGGCGTCCTGGTTGCTTCGTTGCCTGTATGAATAAACAGCCATCTGTGTGACGCACTACACTAGCTTTGGTCTCACGCAGGATGATGCGGTATGCCCTGGAAAGAGAGTTGTATGTGGATCAACGTCCGGCCGGCTCAGGTCATGCGATGAATGGATGTTCGGAGTCAATTTCCGGCAAGCCGGTTTTCGGCCACTTGCCTGGAACACTGATCGACTTGAATAGCTCAATGAGCGCTAAGGCCTGTTCTCAACTGAGAATAGAAGTGGCGTAATATTCCGGACACATGTCGATTTGAGCGAAGATGCTAAAGCGGGAAATGCTCCCACGTGTTTACTGGAGCTACATTGGTGGCTGTTGACAGTAAGCACTGGTCACAGAGGCGGTTCTTCCGGACGTCGTAGCCAATATTCAACACGTACCCCATCCGGATCGTCGAGCCAGATATACTTTGTCAACCCGTCTTGCCACAGCTTGATACCACTATGAGCAACGGATCCTTCATTCAACTGCAACTCAACTCTTTGCAATTCTTCAATAGTGCGCACTCTCAGCGCGATGTGATTCAGGCCGACATTTTCTTTGTTGTACGGTAATGCATGGTCGGCAGACGGGGTGAAGAACAATCGTGTATCCCCGACCATGTACATGATGTATCCGTCCGCTTTGAAGGGCTCTTCCAGAAGTACAGTATAAAAACGCTCTGTTCGGTCTATGTCGCGCACTCGAAAAACCAAGTGATCTACGAAGGCTGGGAGGACCATGAGTATTCTCGCATTCAAAGGAAAATGAGTTGTATTGGGGTCATGGTACTCCAGCCGCTGAGCAACTTTCAGAACGGATGTCCTCATACACTGAACAACCATCCACGACGAGTGATAAAAGATCCCCAAATCAATCGTCCACAAATGAGATCAAGGCTAACGACAGTAGCGCTCCGCAATTGATCCTTTAGTCCTCTACTCAGGAAAACAGGTGACAAGGAAAACAGGTGACAGACAGGACGATCACCTATGAGCCATGAATCTGTAAGTAATCGTCCTGTCTGTCACCTGTTTTCCAGCGAGATTCAACCCACCCTTCGCAAGGAAGAAACGAAAGATGGGGTACCCACAGGTTATGGGCTGATCAAGGGTGGGCATTTAGTCATACGGCATTTTCACGCTCCTGCGCCGATCTGCCGCAAAAGATTGCCTAAATCGAAGTAAATCCGTCCCGACGGAATCGTCCTACTCTCAAGGTCGTACTCGTAGAAGGAGCAGCCAGGAACGTGAACCTGCTTGCCGGTTGCCGCGATGTTTGCAAAGGTACCCTTATGCACGGCTTCGAAACTCCATTCCACGGCGACCAAATTTGTCGCATGGGCCAAGTTCAGAATCGCATGTACATTGCCGGGGAACGCAGCGATGAACGGACGTACAAAGTTATCTCGCACGGCATGCTTCCCTTCGAGTATGCCCGTAGGAAGATGGACCACGACGTCGTCTGAATAATAGGCAAGAATCTTTTTCTCATCCGTGCCTTTCCAGGCGTCAAAATACTCCTGGATGAAGGTGCGAACCTCTGCCGGTGCCGCTTGGGTAGCTTGCATTTGCATCCTCCTTTCAAAACGACGCGCGATGGCCCCGCGATTGACCGGAAGTATACACCCCCCCGCCTGCTAGTAGAACGAAACCAAACTTCAGCCGGCACACACAAAAAAGGAAGAGCTGAGCAGATCCGGAAACATCCGGGTCTTGAGCGGATTGTGGCCCACCGTTCCCTTACCAGAAATTTGGGTTATGTCCGGTTGGGCGGTAATACGCCCGCAGTACGGAAAATCGAGATCCCTGCGGCTGGATAGTTCGAAGAGTGCGTTGGCGATTCATCATTCGTTGAGAATGGGGCATAGTGGGGCGCAGGAAATCGCTGAACAGAAGCGCCCGGTACTGATCTCAGGCTGACTACAGGCGCTTCTGCTACAAACTGAAAACATACAGTACCCGATCCGCCGCGATCGCGATGCACTGGTGTCCGTCGATCGTGAAGGAGACGGGATTGGCAACGATGGAACCGCCTGTCTGGAAATCCCACAGCGGCTTACCACTCTGCGCATCCAGCGCGTAGAAGTTCCCTTCGTCGGATCCGGAAAAGACCAGTCCTCCTGCGGTCGAAAGTACGCCGGCCCACGGCGGCGAGAGCAACTTGAATTCCCATTGCATCTCTCCTGTTTCCGCCTGGAGGGCCCGGATCGCGCCCCAAGAATCATCGGGAGACAGTTCGTTTTCGCCGCCGCCAGCGAACAGCACCCCAGCTCGGTACGGAGTATTCCGCTTGAAATAGGTGGCGCCGATCTCGCGCACAGGAACATAGACCAGGCCAGTTTGAGGGCTGTAGGAAGGGCTCAGCCACACTGTGGCTCCGTTCGCATTCGGCCAGATGAGCGCGCCCTCTTCGGTCGGCTGCGAGTTAGGGGCCATAATTGGCCTGCCCCTGGCGTCCAGCCCTTGTGCCCACGTCTGCTTTGCATACGGACGGCCCGTAATGAACTGCCCGTTGGTGCGGTCGAGCACGTAATAGAACGCGTTGCGGTTGGCGATGGAGATAAGCTTCCGCTTCTGTCCCGAAACCACCGCGTCGAACAGGATCGGCACATGCGTCGCATCCCAGTCATGGGTATCGTGTGGCGTGAACTGGAAATGCCAGCGGAGCTTGCCCGTATCGGCATCCAGAGCTACGAACGAACATGTGTACAGGTTTTCCCCTGGCCGAACATCGCCGTTCCAGTCTGGACCCGGGTTTCCCACACCCCAGTACACCAGCTTCAGTTCTGGATCGTATGCGCCCGTAACCCAGGTCGCGCCGCCCCCCGTCTTCCAGTCGTCGCCCGACCAGGTTTCATGGCCCGGTTCGCCGGGACCGGGAATGGTATAGAACCGCCAAGTCTGCTTGCCGGTGCGTGCATCGTACGCATCGACGAAGCCGCGAATACCGGCTTCGCCTCCACTTACGCCCACCACCACTTTGCCATCGATGGCCAGAGGTGCCATGGTCATGCTGTAGCCGAGCTTGTAATCGAGCACCCGCGCAGACCAGCGTTCCGTGCCGCTCTTCAGGTCAAGAGCCACCAGATAGCCGTCCAATGTTGCCACAAAGAGCCTGTCATCCAGAACGGCCGCGCCGCGGTTGGTGTGACCGAAGCCGATGCTGGCGAAGTCGTGAGGCAAGGGGCGGCTCCATTGCCACAGCGACCTCCCGGAGCGCCCGTCTATGGCCGCGGCAGAGTTCGGGCCCGTAACGTACAGAATGCCATCGACAACAATCGGGGATGCTTCGGTACGCGGGTCAGCAAATTGATAGGCCCACCTTACACGCAGGTTCGACACGTTCTGTGCATTGATCTCGCTCAGCGGGGAATAGCGGTGTCCATCGAAAGTACGCGAATACGTCAACCAGTTGCCCGGCTCTTTGTCTGCGTCGACAATGTGCGTGAATGGCACCTGCGCTGAGGCTATAGATGCCGACAGGAGAAACAGTACGAGCCGCCTCATGACTGTCCTCGCTGCGCCGCCAGGTACGCCACCAGGTCATCCAGTTCCGTTGCCGACAACACTGATTCGTACGAGGGCATCGGGGTCACGCCGCGAAGCTTCTTGAGTTCCTTCAAGTCCGCCTTGCGAAAACTATAGAAGCGGCCCGACAAATCACGGATCTGTATCGAGAAGGAATCTTCATTCATGCGCATGCCCCGAATGGCGTCGCCGGACGATAGCACCGCCTCCACGAGCAGGAATCCGTCCGGAATCGTGCGCTCCGGATGCTGCAGCGTCTGGCGCAACTGAGTTGCTCCGCGTCTAGCTCCGACCTCGGTGAGGTCGGGCCCAACACTGCTTCCCTGGCCGGCCAGCGTGTGACACGTACCGCAGTTGCCTTGCGCGTACACGGCCGCACCGTGGGTAGCATCGCCGGGCACTTTCTCCCGGGGAACGCTGCCCAGGGTCAGGACGTACCTCGCCACAGACGCGATCTCATCCTCAGTCAAGTACCATGCAGGGGGCATCTCGGGCGAGATCCCGCTGCCGATAAGCGCCCTCAGGCCATTCTCGTCGCTCGCATGCTTCAGCCTTGGAGTATGCAGGCTCGGTCCGCGTCCGCCCCCTCCTTCCAGGCCATGACAAGCGGAGCAATGCTCCTGAAACAGCTTCTTGCCGGCAACAGGGTCGGGGTTTGCACCGGTAGTTTGCCCCCACGCTGTAGCGTTACTCCAAGATGACGCTCCCGGGCACATCAGAATCGCACAAAGAACAACGGGCGAAGGGCGCATAAGGGTAACAGAGACCGTAGCGACTCACCGGACTGTTGTCAACCAGAAGAATGAGGGACAGCCTGACCTGCGTGATTTACTTATGTTGAGATTAGAGAAAAATCGCGCAGATCAGGCCGATCACCTATGAGCCATGAATCTGTAAGTAATCGTCCTGTCGGTCACTTGTTTTCTTCTGTACACAATAGCGGGTTTGTGCCGGTTTTAAGCCACATTACGAGTTCAGGCCCTCCGGGGGAGAGGGCCCTCTCTGCTTTACTGGTTACCGTCGCCCACGTACATGGTCCACTCGGAGAACTTGACCCCGGTTGGCGACGTGTAGGTAATGTTGGCTGTGCCAGCGGTGAGCCCCCAGGCTAACCCTGACTGGCTCACGTACATCACCAGAGGATTGCTCGATGCCCACGTGCCGGTTGCGCCGGCATAGTTGGAGTTAAGCATGGGTTGCGCGGCTGACAAGCCGGAGTACACCCCATACGGTGTGAACTGGATGAGAGCTTGCGTTGACACTGTATTGCCGTTGACGATCGGCGTTCCAGCATTTACGCGATCATTTGCTTGCTCGACATCCTGTAGATATCCGCCCTCCAATTTCAGATTCAGGGTATTTATGACCGCCGCCGCCATCTGGGTCATAAGTAGGTACCCGGAAGCAGTAGGCGTGATGGCAGCAGTGGTAGTGGCGGCCATGTACGGAGAACGTGTAGCGAAATTTTGCCCTATCCCGAGACCACCGGTAGAACCGACGCAACTACACAAGGCATTGCCGTAATTGATCACCGGGATATTGTTCTGCGCCCCAAGGGTTGCGACGAGTGAGTTCAGTGGTTCAAAGTTGGACCCTCCCTCGGATGACCATTGATTCGACTCGATTCCCAGAATCACCTGAATGTTGGCTGCTTTGGCCATTTTGATCATGGTTTGCATGGCATTGAGGAAATTTGGGTAGATGTAGGGAACGCTCGCGTCATCGTCTGCGTCTGCGTCATCCGCGCCGACCATGATGTGAACGATCGCCGGATGAAGGTTAATGACATCCGCTTGGAACCTCTCCTCCGTAGCCTCAGACGTTCCCGGTCCGCAAGTCACAAAGCAGTTTGGCGGGATCGGGCCTGACCAGCCCTGGTTGATCCAGTTGGAAGGAAATGCGCCCGGTGTGGTGCCCCACAGGTACGTGAATTGATCCCCGATGAAGACTACTTTGGGGGGTGTGGTGGCTGCGCTCGCGATCAAGGCAGAGAGAAACAGAGCTAAGGTTGCAGTTACTTTGCAATACTTGGTCATGCAATGCTGCCTCCTAGGCAGCTTACTTGAGCTGAATGCCGAAGTGGGACAGGCCGGTGGGGGTAACAGCCTGGCAGAGACAAGTGGAACTTAGTGGGGGCCCTGTGGCGATTGGGCAGGGGAGCAGAAATCGCGACTATGTGTATATATCATGGGTTATAGGCCCGTGCAAAGTATCTCTTATCCATTACGTCGGGGCCGAAATATGTTCCCCCAAATAGACCCAACTCCCGAGATCATTACATGACAGACATGACAGTTTCGCAGACCATTCTCAGTCAGCTCGGCGGCAACCGTTTCATCGCCCATGACCGGCTCGAAGAATTTTGTCGGGAGCGACGACGCGTTGAGCTTCAAACTCGTGCCCAACCAGAGCAAGGCAAAGTACATGAGGATTGTGTTGACCTCGATGGACGGAAAACGGGGACTACCGTATTGGCGGACAAAGCTGCAGGCAACAATGAAAGAACGCTTCCGTCGAATCAGCTCACCCCGCCGCCGGTAACCTTTAGGCTCCTCGCGGTAGCCGTTCGGCTACCGTTACCGCCGCCTAGCGAGGATGAGCAGAAACCTATCCTATTGCAAATTAAAGGAAATTGGCGAAGAGCGGCCCACGTTCGCGTTGGCCCCAAAAATGCACGAGGTGAACGCGTAGGGTTCCTGGATCCAGCGATTCGTACCAAGCCGGATGGAATTCGCAGTAGGCACCTATCTCTTGCCGGGCGCGCGTTGCCCTTTAGTAAGTGAGGCGGTTGGTGAGACGCCCTCCACAAGGAGAAATGTACACATGAACGCGCTCGCTGTCGCCACAGGGAAACAGGGCATGGAATTCTTTGCGTTCGATGCGTCTTACGTCGAGAAACTTCGAGCGGGAGATGCGCATATAGAGGAACACTTCGTGAACTACTTCAGCGAGCTGATCCGTCGCAAGCTACGCTCGCGCTTGAATTCCAAGGAAGCAATTGAAGATGTCAGGCAGGAAACCTTCGTGCGCGTACTGACACTGTTGTGCGGCAAAGGTGGCCTGCGGCAGCCGGAGCGATTGGGACCCTTCGTCAATTCGGTTTGCAACCATGTCTTGTTCGAGCACTATCGTTCGCAAAAAAGAACGGAGGCGACGATCTACGACGAAGAGGAGGCCACCATTGCTGGCCGCGAACCAAGTGCGTTGAGTCTGCTGGAAGCCAAGGACACCGAGCGAGTGGTTCGCCAGATTCTCAACCGGTTGCCTGAACGCGACCGGCGTCTGCTTCAGTCGGTGTTGCTGGAAGAACGCAACAAAGATGTGGTTTGTGCCGAGTTCGGCATCACCCGCGAATATTTAAGAGTGTTGCTACACCGTGCCAAGCAGTCGTTCAAGTCGTGTTATACAAGCCTCACCCATTGATTAAGAAACACATGCGCGTTTTCTCGTTACTAATCCATTCTGAAGCATCAAACTGAGGCTGGATGAGCGCATTGGCCCGTGAGCAATAGTCGAGAGTTCTGTCTGAGGTGAAGTGTTAATTCAGGCGGGCTCCCGCGGTTCAGAAATGTTGTGCCAGGATGCTTCGAGCGGATCCTGTGTGGACATGGCTTTCCAACAGATCCAGTTCCCGTTGGATCGTCCGCGCAACATCATCACTGATGACCGCTTCGTTTCGGAGTTGGATCAATGACTCGCGCTCGATTTGCAGAATCTCCAACAACAAGGCATCTCGCTGCATTCGACTGCCTTCTTCGTCGCCTTTGAGTTCTTCAATCGGCAATGCTCGAAGACGACGCTCGTACAGCGACAACATTTCCGTCACGACGGCCGCGTCGAAACGCTCCTGCACGCGCCGTCGGTTCAGATAGCGGAGGACGTCTTCCACAAGCCTACGCCGTGCTTGTGTTTCCTCTCGCTCTTCGTCGTTGGTACTGTCGATCGCCATCAGCCGGATCAACGATGGCATTGTTAATCCCTGAAGCACGAGAGATGTCACGATGAGGCAGAACGTCAGATACACGATCAGGCTGCGCTGTCCGTAGCTTGCGCCGTTAGCGAGGGAGTACGGGACGGAGAACGCCGCGGCCAGCGAAAGGACGCCCCGCATGCCTCCCCAGCCTAGAACGAATAATTCTTTGGAGCGCGGAGCAGCGTTGTCCGGGTTTTTGTGAAGCTGGCGATACCAGAACACGGCGTAGTTCTCTGCGAAGATCCATACCAGACGAAGCACGACAATCGAGATGCTGAAGAGAGCGCCTGCCTGGAGGAGCCGCCAGATGCCCATGCCCGATAACTGCGATCGAACGAATGGGAGCTGCAGACCAATCAGGATGAATACGACTCCGTTCAATACAAAAGTGATCACCTCCCAGGCGCCAGCGAACTGCAGTCTTACCTGCGGCGACATAAAACGATGGCTCTCGTGGCTCATCAGCATACTGCACGCGATCACGGCGAGAACGCCCGACGTGTGAAGATTCTGCGCGAGGATGTAGACGGCATACGAGATCAAGAGGCTGACCACGATTTCGATCGGGCCGTCATCGATCCAGCGTTCGAGCTTTGAAACGAAGTAGCCGATCAACAGTCCGATGAGCACGCCTCCGCCCGAGAGGTAAACGAGCTTGCCAACTGACTCGAACACGGTGGGAGTGTGCCCGCTTACGAGGATTCCGAGGCTGAACTGGAAAGCCAGCAGACCTGTGCCGTCGTTGACAAGACTCTCTGCCTCAAGGACGTCCACAATCCGACGCGGAAGGCCGAGCCGTCGCGCAATCGAGGTCGCAGCGATGGCGTCCGTTGCGCCGATGATGGCTCCGAGGAGAAGTGCAGACTTCCAGTCAAAGCCTGGCAAGAGCCAGCGACGTGCAGCGATCAGGACAAGAATCGTAAAGATCACGAGACCGACGGCGAGCCTGAGAATTCTGCTGAAGTTTGCCTGGAACTCCCGCCAGGAGAGCTGCCAGCCTGCGGCAAACAGCAGTGGCGGAAGGAAGGCAAAGAAGACTAGATTGGGGTCGAGCGCGATGTTGGGGAAAATCGGCAGCCCGCCCAGGATGCCGCCAACGATTGTCAGCAGAATGGGATACGGCACACGGAGCCGCCGCGCCGCTCCGGCAAAGACGGCGATGAAAAGAAGAAGGAGCAGAAAAATGCTCTCTTTTCTGATGAATTCCGCTTCCATTTCCTTTCAATTCTATTGACCACAGAGCACTTGCGGACGTTTTTTCGGAATCCTTCGGACAATAGGCTTATATGAAGCAATTGAGATCCGTTCTCGAAGGGAACAACGCTAGTTGAGCGACCAATCGCCGTAACACTCATTGATCGGGGCGGTCTGCTCAACATCGGCTCACCCGTGGAAGTGAGCTGCCGTTACCAACCGATCATAATAATTTTGTACGCCAGCAGAATGACTACGGTCGCTAGCGCGATCCAGGCGGATAGCGTGTAGCGTCGGAGGAAGTACAAGGTCACGCCTGCCCAGCAAGAGCAAGCAGCTATTAAAGCGCCACCCACATACGCCATCGCGCCTGCGACCGAGAGGTTCCCGCCATGGGCGTGCTTAAGCCGGAGGATCTCACCTAGCGTCCTGACGACGATAAGGAATTGAGTCGTAATTCCTATCTGAGCCCAACGTTCTCTCGTCACAGGGAAAGTGTAGCTGGACGCGCCGCTTGAGCGGGGGGAAACACGGGGTTTCAGCGAAATCGATTTTTCCACATCTTCCTGTCACCAGGTTTGTCTATGGAAGTGTTCGGCAAACTGCTGGACTGCGCCCAAATAGCTACGGATCGTGGATGGGGAGTAGTTGCGGCGCTGAAGTTCGTGGAGCATGCGCTGGCGAAATGGGGTCACGGGGATCTGCTCCTGTAACCTTCACCCTAGTCGTACTTACCCGCTCGTCACACCACGACTCTCCAGCCGCCGCGCCAGCGGCATCGTTCTAACCAGCCTCTCGGAAATCTGACTCCGACCTTCCTGCAAGTGTGGCTTGCGGTAACCTTCTCTTTCTGAGCCCCCGGCGCCTGCGGCTTTCGGCGAAACTTTCGGGTTCTAGAAGGGCCTTCAGGTTAGAACGCGAAGCACGACCAGCGTCATATCGTCGTGCTGGGATGCACCCGCGGCGAATGCTTCTGCCATCGCCAGGATTCGGGTCATCACATCAAAAGAAGGCAGCCCGTGGCAGGTCTTGGCGAACTCGATCAATCTATCTTCGCCCCACTCTTCGTCGCGGACGTTCATGGATTCAGACACTCCGTCTGTGAAGAGTAAGACCAGATCTCCCGCTTCAAGACGAAAAGATTCTTGCTGGTAGCAGTGGTTTAGGATCCCGACCACAGGGCCACCAGTCTCCAGGCGCAAGACCTGGCACCCAGCAGAAGACTGGCGCAGGATCACAGGTGGGTTGTGGCCCGCGTTGACATAAACAAGCTGGCGGCTTCCAGGATCGTACTCGGAGTAGAAAAGAGTAGCGTAGCGGCTCACCGATGACGCCTCGTAAACCAGACTGTTCACCCGGTTCATCAACTCCGCCACGTCCTGGCACACCGAGGCCAGGGCGCGCAGGGAAGCTTCAAGGCTCGCCATCATGAGCGCTGCGCCAATGCCTTTGCCGGACACGTCTCCGATGGCGATTCCGAGGCCGCCTTCAGGCAGTTCGAGAAAATCATAGTAGTCCCCGCCTACCTCCCGTGCCGGCCGGCATTGCCCACAGTAGTCCAGGCCCGCGACGGAGGGAAGGCGCTGGGGAAAGAGGTACTCCTGTACTTCCTTCGCGATTTCCAACTCGCGATTCAAGCGCTCCCGCTGTGCCATCTCCCGGCCGATGGCTGTCGTCAGCCGGGCCACCTCCAGCGCTAGAGCCGTCTGTCCCGCCGACCTTACGTCAAGGCCGTCGAGAGCGCGTGCGATAGCACGGTGGGTGAACTCATCTGTTTCAATCTCCTGCCATGTAATCAGGTGTGCGGCGAGCCGCTCCCGATCTCGAGGACTCCTTAGAGCGTTGGCGACCAGCTGCCGAAGGCGGCCGTCTGCAGGCGAGGAGAGCCGGCCAAGGAAGTCGTCGAGTGCGACACCTCCGGAATCCAGAAGTTGCAGAAATACCCTGCGTGCCTCTCGTGGGTCTTCCACAACCAAGTGCCGCAGCTCCTCGTATAGAACCTCAGGCGGTTGCATAGCGCTTCGACCGGAGCTCGAACGCCTCCCTTCCGCCCTCAAGCAGGTCGATGATCTGTTCACGGCACTCGTCGACTGTTCCCGACTTCTCGACCACTCCAACACGGCCATCCGAGTTCATCACCAGAACGAGGTCCGCTTCGGCCAGGACCGGGATGTTCGCATTATGAGTTATGAAGATCATTTGCCGGCGCTTCTTTAGCCGCTGCACCGCGTTCACGACGGTCTCAAATATAAAGTGGTTGTCCAGGTTGTCCTCTGGTTGATCGATCAGCAGCGGGCTATCTCGCCGTGCCAGGAGGATGGGCAGCAGTGCCGTGCATTTCTGACCTCGCGAAAGATCGGACGCGTCCTTGAAATTAGGTTTTCCTTGAGGGGCAACATTTAACTCGATGCCAATTCGATCTTCGATTGCAATGACTTCGAGAGCGAGCGGATCGACGCTCTCGCGGAATGCATCCAGTATCTTGCGAGAGCGCTCACTTCCGAAACCTGTAAGCTCTTCGAAGGACTCACAGTCATTGGCCTGAATGAGCTGTGCGATTTGCTCCGGTCTGAGGTGCATCAGTTTCGTGATGATCTCGTCGTGATTCCGGACCCTGGCGCCACGCAGGGCATCCACAAGCATCTGCTGATATGCCAGATGGTCGGCGTTTCGCATGATTCGCACGCGGACACGATCACCGGCTTCGCGCTGGAGATCGGAGGCAACCTCCTCACGCATTTTTGAGATCTGATCCCGCATCAGAATATGAGTAGTTTTAAGAGATTTTCGCCGCTCCAGCAAAGTCTTTAACTCGACATTGAGTTCTGACCGCTGTTCCTCCAGGGCTTGAAGCTTGACAACTTGCTGCTCAAGCGCCGCACGCACCCGAGCGTGTTCGCTTGCAGCTTGATTGATCGCCGTTAACCTCGCGAGTTCACCGGCATGATCAGTGTGAGCCTGCTCGATGCTTTGGCGCGCCTGGGCTATTGTGCTCTGGGCCTGCCGAATCTGACGACTGATCGCAGCTACGTTCTCTTCCACTGGCTCTAAAGACTCTGCAAGCAGATCGTCATATCCGCGGAGGATAGCCGCATTCGCGGACTGCGGCTCCGCAAGACGCGCTTTGAACGCGAGCTGCGCGTCCTTTCGCAATTGCTCTACAGTCTGGGTTAGAGTTCTAAGATCGCGATCAGCCTTGTCCAGTTTGGTGATTTCGCGCTCATTGAGCTGTTGCTGGCGCGAAAGCCGGACAAAATCAGCTGTCGGTTCACGATCTGAGGGTGCAAGGGCAAGCAATTGGGTACGGACATCGCCAAATTCTTCGCTTTGTTCGGTCAGGTCCTGGATTGTTCGCTGTGTCGCCCGGATACGATCGGCATTCGCCTCCAGCGCACGCGCGCTCTCAGCCAACGATAGGTGGATTGTGCGCATCTCTTCGCTACGGAGTTCGTCCAGGAGATTTCGGCGTGTCTGGCCTAAAACCTCGTCCGCTATCGCCTCTATTTCGAGGCTGCTATAAGCATCGAGTGGCAGAAACGTACCTCGATCCAGATCCACAGTATTGATCGTCTTTCCGTCAGAGGTCAAAAGAACGGGTTGCTGCTTGAGGCTCCTCTTAATTGTGTAGCGATTCGACCCTTCAACGTGGGCAGTTATGGTTACGAGAGCCCCACCCGCGAGGTTCGATTGAATAAGGTCAACGCAGTGCTTGGGTGCACTTGAGATGCCGCAGACCGCGAACCGTAATGCTTCGGCGAGCGTTGATTTCCCGCTGCCTCGTGGCCCAATGATGCAAGTCAGGCCCCGAGGAAAGTTAACGCTCAAGCCGGGCAGAAACCCGCCGCTAATCTCGATTTTCTCAACCAGCCACATACGTCCAACCTCTACCCGGTGTGGAACTTGAGCAGTATGGCTATTTCCCGATGGACAGCTTCTCTCAGCACCACATTCGAAGCGGAATTGTCAGCCTACGCTACTGTACTCCAAGGCACAAGAGCGTGACGGAAAGCCACAGGCCGACAAGCTACTCTCCTCGCTCGTCATGAGAATCCGCAACGAAATCCGCCCTACGGCTCGGAACCCACGGTGGCTAAAGCAAACGCAATTGGACCATGCGATCCCGTTTGCGGCTTTACGGAAGTACGGACACCGGAGGAACCGGCTCTTGCCTATACTGGTCGCGGCACGCCGAGGAGGAAGAATGGTTCCGATCACAGAGATCGCGCCAGAGATTTACCGGATTTCGGTGTTTGTTCCTGAGATCAATCTGGAGTTCAGCCATTTTCTCGTCAGGGACGAGGAGCCGCTGCTGTTCCACGCAGGGTTGCGGGGGATGTTTCCTCTCCTGCGGCAGGAGATCTCACGGTTGATGGACCCATCGAGAATCAGGCATATCGGGTTCAGCCATTTTGAATCGGATGAGTGTGGCGGCCTGAACGAGTGGCTCCAGATTGCACCCGCGGCGGAACCTGTTTGCGGCTTAGTGGGAGCAATGGTGAGCGTGAATGATTTTGCGCTGCGGCCTGCGCGCGTGCTGACCCGCGACGACGTGTTCTCGACCGGGAGATACAGGTTCCGGTTCATTCCCACGCCGCATGTGCCGCACGGTTGGGACGCCGGTGTTCTGTTCGAGGAATCAGAAAAGACGCTGTTCTGCTCCGATCTCTTCCACCAGTGGGACCAACTCGAACCAACAACCTCCAGCAGCATCATCGAACGTTGTAAGGACGCATTGGTGCAGACGGAAGCGGGCCCATTCGCGAACTATGTGCCATACACGCACCACACGGGTCTCGTGCTGCATAACCTGGCGGAATATAACCCGAAGACGCTCGCTGTCATGCACGGCTCGAGCTATTCGGGCGATGGCGGGCAGGCCCTGCGAGACCTCGCAACCGTAATGCGGGAGGTGCTCGGTCCAAAGGCTGAACAGGGCACGACATCGATTGGAACCGTCGGCGGTGCGTGAGCCGCTATCGGCCGGCAACTCCTCAACTGTCCGATTTGCCGACAATACGTCCAAGTGGAACGTCATCCGCAGAAAATCAGTGAACACTAGGGCATTTATGGGGACTAAGTCGCCGGGAAAGAGGTCAATTCGACAATGGGGTCGATGAGCGCGTTGCACTGAAGTCTTCAATCCAGACGAGGCAGCTGGATGTCCGCGCAGACTCGCTCGCAGTTTCGTTCAAGTTGATTGACAGCAGTATGTCAAGACGATATGAGATTCGCCGCGATATACTCCCGGGATGCGTTCATTTCTGGTTGCTGTCACCGGCCTCATGTTGCTGGGGGCCCAGGGGCCCGGTTCACAAAGCATCGCGTTCAACCGCGTGGAAGTTGGCCAGCCTGAGATTTTCGTGGCTGCATCCGATGGCAGCAACGAACATCCGCTGCTTCCTAACCCCGATCGTGACTATGACGCAATCTGGTCTCCGGACGGCAAATCGATCGTGTTCACGTCCGAGCGAAATGGATCCGCAGATCTTTTTCAGGTGAAGCCCGATGGCAGCGGACTCAAGGCGTTGACAACAGATCCGGCGTATGACGATCAGGCTGCATTCTCGCCCGATGGTCAAAAACTCGTGTTCGTCAGCACGCGCGACGGCGGGACCGCAAATCTCTGGATCCTGGATCTGACGTCCCGCCGCATCCAGCGACTCACCACAGGCGCAGGCGGAGATTTTCGACCGTCATGGTCTCATGACGGAAAATGGATTGCGTTCTCGTCAGGACGCGGAAAACCTATGCCGTTCAGCGAGGGCCGGTGGGAGCGCCTTCAACTGGCCGATCTTTACATCGTGCATCCTGACGGCTCTGGTCTGAAGAAGGTCCCCGGGAACCAGGATTTCTGTGGAAGTCCAAAGTGGATGGGGGACAGTCGTCACTTGGTGGCGTACTGCATGACTGCCCAACAAACGCTTGCAAACCGGATCGCACATCCTGGCCCGGGCGACGACACTCGCCTTATGTCAGTTGATATGATGACAGGCGCATCCACCGAAATGCCTGCTGTCGGCGTGAAGATCAATCCGTCTCCTCTTGACCACAACGAGATCGGCTACATACGCAAGGACACGCCGGATGCTGGCATTTATTATCTGAGCGGCCGGCGGGGTCCACGAGGTCCCATTCGAACGGCGTCGTGGTCGCTCGACGGAAATCTCGTCGTCTTTCACAAACGTGTTCCAGGCACGCCAGTGCCCTTACGAAAGGCTTTCAGCGGGGATTCGAACTACAAACTTCAAATCGCGAGCGGCGGCACTCTTCCATCGTTCAATCGGTCGGGGACACAGTTCGTAACGACCGGTTTCCCGAATGGCCGTGCAAGCCTCTCTGCTATCACCGTGACTACGGTGGCGACAGGCGCATCACAAGTCGTTTACCAAGACAAGACCAGCAATGCACTGGGGGGGTCGTGGTCATCCGACGGCCGCAAGATCATCTTCGGCATTGGTGAGTTTGCGGCGTTTTTTGATGGCTTCCATTCTGAGTTTTTGAAACCGGGCGATCGCATCGAGGGCGGGGCCAAGGTGGCACTCGTCAATGCAGATGGAACCGGATTTCAAGAACTCACAAGCGGCGCGGGCAATAATGCGTTCCCGTCATTCTCTCCCGATGGAAAACGCTTCGTCTATCGGACGTTCAGCCGCGAAGATAACGGTCTACGCATTATGGACCTGGACACAAGGGCCGTGACAAACCTCACCGATGGATATGACAATTTTCCACTGTGGTCTCCACGCGGAGACCTCATCATGTTTGCGCGCCTGTCTGGAGGAACGTACGACGTTTACACGATGAAGCCCGATGGCAGCTCCCTGAGACGCCTGACGAATGGGAAAGGCAATGACGCGCACATGGCATGGTCGCCTGATGGTGAGTATATTGCATTCGCAAGTTCAAGGATGGGTTTCAAGGATGAAGCAGCGTACACGGATGCGCCTCAACCGTACGGCGAGATCTTTGTAATGCGCTTCGACGGCACCGGCGTCGAGCAACTCACCGATAACCAATGGGAGGACGGTGCACCTGGGTGGCGGGGAGTTCCAGTGCGCCAGGTCGCAAGCGGGTCGCTGACAGCGCGGTAGGAACACGTCTGATCTGTGACGGACCGCAATGCGCCTTTCGGAAGCGATCCCATACGGTCTACAACAAATGACAAATCGCCCAGTCACTCATCGACAACCGATTAGTAACGTTCAAGGCGGCCACCGTTTATTAACAGCTAATGCGGGCCGGGACTTCGACTGACAACCAAGTGTTCATCCCTCCGATACAATTGCATCCCCGTCTCCCCGTGGGCTTGGCATTTCGTCAGGATAGCGAACGATAAAGGACATTATCGTGCACATGGGCAATAGGGCGGCCAGGGTTTCGGAGCGAGAAGACCTGGTTCAGTCATCTTCGGCGATTTATTGGGCAGCTCGATGAGTGGGGTGGCCTGTTTCGCCAGTTGAGCGGCTGGAGAGGTGTTGGCACCTAACAATTTGTCAGTGGACCGAGCCTGCCTCGGCAGCAGATGTCGTTGAATCGTTCTTCCGCTTCTTTGCTCGTTCAGCGGCCTTGCGACCTGCCGAGACCCTGCCCATAGCTCATGAGTCGCTGGCCTCGATTCAACTCCGAACGCTGCCAATGATCGAGCGATTCGGACAATTCCTGCTCTCCGGCCAGTTCTCCCGCGAGCGCGAAGGCGTTCGCAATGCCCTTCGAGGTGCTTGACGCCGTGTGTGGCCGGATCACGAAAGAAGCGTCCCCCATCAAGATTGTGCGGTTGAAGACCAACTGCGGACAGGCCAAGTCCATGATTGCCTGCACAAACGGCTCCTTCGTCGCTCTTAGCAATTCCTTGAAGGCAGGCGGCAATACCCGCTCCGCGATCTTGCGCTGTCTACTTTCCGGCTCAGGATGGAGTGCACCGGGCGGGATCGCGTATGCTCGACGAACGCCATTCGCGTCTGTAAGCAACGGATCGAGTTCGGCTTCAGTCAGATTCCAGTACCAGACCCAGTTCAGACGGCGTTGCCCAACGGCCGTGTCTCCCTTTTCACTGGGGATCAGATAGCAGAGGATATGGCTCTCTGCCATTCTGAAAAAGGTGAAGTTGTCCTCGAAGACTTTGAGGACATCTGTCGAGAGATCACCCTCTTGAACCACGCCACGCCAAGCGACGTAGCCCGCGTACTCCGGTTGAACTTCCGGCAAAAGTAGACCTCGGATGCTCGACCGGAAGCCATCGGCGGCGACGAGGAGATCAGCTTTGCTTTCCATGCCGTCCTTGAAATGCGAGGTCACAGAGGAGCCATCTTGCCGCATACTGTCGAATTCGTTTCCCAGGTGATAGTGCTCAGTCGGAAAGCTACGCTCAAACCAGGAGTATAGGAGGCCCCAGGAGGTCATCAACTGTGGCATCCTGTCGGACGAAACGATGGCCCCGCGCGCATCGAGATACTTGCGATAGGTCAGCGTGACGCCGACATCTCCGTCTCCCTTGGCCCCGCAGAGTCGAAGCAGTTCTAACGTCTCCTGCTGCATCACGATTCCGGCCCCGCGATCGGAGAGGCTTTGTGGGCTTCGCTCGAAGACATCGACCTCCCAGCCGATCTTCCGAAGCAGGATTCCCGCAGCCAAACCGGTAAGGGAGCCTCCAACAATCGTCGCCCGCTTCATCGTGCTCCCCTCAGACCGTACAGACGCCGGTCTCACATTGACCGGACGAGCCTTGAATCTCCCGAATCGAGGCAGCCAGCACTTCTTCATGCTGCGCACCGCTCGCGAGAACTCGTCCACCAAATGAGATTTGCGGAACGCCGCGGACGCTGGCGGAGACTTTGCGCTCGGCAGCTTTGACCTCAGCAACCAGTTCCGGGCCGTCCAGGTCTTCCACACGGGAGATCGCCAAGACGCCGAACTCGCGAGCGATACCCAGGAGGACCGCTGGATCGCCCACGTCCTCACCATTGACGAAGTAGGCTTGGAACAACCGCTCCGCGATCTTGCCCTGTATCTCCAAACCCTGTTTCAGCGCCGCCGCAAGCAGCACATGACCACGAAAGGTGTTCGGTGTACGCTTTATTCGGTCGTGATGGAAGGTAATTCCAACCTCCGCCCCGGATGCCGCGACCTGCGCATCGAGCCGCTGCGATTGCTCCCAACTGCCGAACTTCGCCGAGCGATACACCCTCCTGTCAAGGCCGCCGACCGGCATATCGGCGTTCAATTCGAAGGGATACCAGTGCATTTCGACTCTTCTCCCCAGAATCGCCGCCGCTTTTTCAACCCGCCGCTTCGCCACAAAACACCATGGGCAGATCAAATCGGACACAATATCCACTACCAAAGAGTTCATCTGCTGTGCAGCTTGCTCTAAGACATCATTCATAAGGAGCACTCCCGCGCATCTTCATTTACTTTAGAGACTAGGTAACCAGCACACAAGTAGTCACCAAACGGTGCCCGTCTAAGGATTATGAAAACAAAGACCCTCACAGAACCGATCTACGATCCGCAATACCCTGCCAGGCAGGTCTTACAAATCATCGCCGATACCTGGACCCCAATCGTCCTGTTTTGCATAAAAGGACGGACGCGTCGCTTCAACGAACTGCAACGTTCGATCCCAGACATCTCCAAAAAGATGCTCACGCAGACGCTACGAAAGTTGGAGCAACGCGGACTGCTCAACCGATTGGTTCATCCAGTTGTCCCACCTCATGTTGATTACAGCCTCACGCCAGCCGGCAACAAGTTCGCCGAAGCTGTCGCTCTGCTCTGCGAATGGGCCACGCAGAACAGGGCTTTGCTCAAACAGGTTATCGGCAGAGGCTAGCCTTCGCTATTTGTGCACTCTGAAAACGCCCTTGGCGACTCATGCGCCTGACTCTCTGTCGGGCGGACCGGGCTAGTATCCGGGAGTTCAGCCAGCCCTCCCGTCTTCAGCTGTTGATCTCCGCCGAGTCACTCATCAAGGGTCGGATTGTAAAGGAAAAATCTCGAGGCTGTTTTCGTGTTGTTTTAGCGGTTGATCAGAGACTCGATAAACCGGATTATCATGGGCCTTCCTTGATCTTGAGCTTTGCGTGTCGCCCGAGTGAGATTTGAAACCGATCATTTACAGCCTCTTTAAGATTTTGCTTGCACCCGATGTACCGCTCGGTGGTTTGCACGGACGCGTGACCCAGTAGAAACTGAATCTGTTCCAGCTCACCTCCTGCCTCATGGCAGAGGCGAGCGCATGTGCGACGAAGATCGTGGGGAGCAACATGGTCAAGGCCGATTCTCTTGGCACATCGCTTCACTGCGTACCAGACTACGTCGGTCTTCACTCCACCATCCTGTCGGGTGCCGTTCTTCGAAACTCGACGGAACACCTTACCTCCCGTCACTTGCGAGCTACGGAGCCAAGCATCAATCAGAGATTTACACCAGATCGGCATAGGAACCGTTCGCAGTCGTCCTCCCTTCCCAAGCATGTCGACGATCACCCAGTGGTTCTGCCGCGATTGCAGCTGGTCCAATCTTAAGTTCACGGTTTCAGAGCGTCGCAAACCACATCCGAGTAGCAGTCCGATCATCGCAGCATCTCTTCTCCCGCGAAGGGTGCGTTGAGAAATCGCATTCACTAGGTCTTGCGCCTGGTGGCCCGTGAGCCAATTCCCAATCCTCCGCCCAAGCCGTTTGACTCCCTTAACCCTGCGAATCCCGATTGCCAACTCGGGGCTTAACCAGCCGCTCTCCGCAGCCTCATCTGCCAGACGTCGTTTGCACCGAAGCCCCCTTCTCTCACATGAGGAATGGCGTTGTTGATGTGAAGTTCCTTTATCATTCGCTACTTGGAATAGGCAAGCCTGCAATCGGTTTTGGGGCAATCGGCCCGAGGTGCCGGCTTTTCTTCCGGTGATACAAAGTCGTTCGTAACCACTTGTCTGCTTTTCGTTACCAAAAACTTGAGACGAGATCGAGGACTTCCGCGATGTTGCTCAAGTAGTAATTGACGGATAGGCGGTCACTCGCCCGGAACACGGACAGTTGGCGCTTCTCCATTTGGATTGGTCGATGAGCGCATCGGCGATCAGGCTCATTGAGAACACGATCGCTCTGTTCGTAGTGCTGGCAGCCGCGGCCGCGGATTTTGCAGCTCCGCTGCACGACCGCAGAAGGCGGAAACGTCTCGGACCCGACAGTTTTTTGGCATTACGGGGATTGGCGGTGCGAGCCGTCCCTTGCCTGAGCGGGAACAGGAACGGCCTCGACGCTCTGAACGCCTATCCCCCGCTCCGCCGCAAGTCCCCTGCCTGTCGTGGCGCCGCGTGCTCTTTCGCCCGAGCCGCTTCCACCTGTAACTACAACGGTCCTTACGTGTCATGGCAATCGCCACCTCACGCGCAGGCCGGAACCTAATGGCGGCGGGCTCCGATGATGAAAGAAGCCAGGGTGGCCGGCACGTCCCCAACGACGCGCCAACGGTGCCGAGTTCCGTTCTCGATCAGGACATCGCCGGGAGACAGCACCACCTCCGCGCCATCGTCGAGCTCGAGTGCCATGTTGCCGGAGAGAAGGATCCCGAAATCCGTCGTGTCGGTCCTGTGAAAGCCGTCGTTAGCTCCGCCGGGTTCGTCGCCATCCTCGGAGAGTTTGATTCTCCGCCCGAGGTGCATCTCGGGAGTGGGTTCTGGTGCAATCACGCCGGGCAAGTACGTCCCTATGATGTAGCGGATGCCACCTACGGGTGGGAATATACCGGGCGCCGCCGGATTGTTCCCCGCGTTCGGGTAGCTTGCGGGCTCATCGGCATTCCAGAGGAAGGCGAGCTCTCCTAAGCCAGGGATGGGGGTCCCATCGACTTGCTCGTCTCGCACAAAAACAGCCCGGCCCTTGGCGTCATGGCCGGTGACAACCGTGCGTACCTTCATTCCCTGTCTCTTCTCGTCCGCCTTGTTCATGGTCACGTTCTTGGATACTTGTAATTTCGTTTTCATTTTAAATTTCCTTTCGTGTTGTTGAAGTCTCCACTCTCTACGACGAGATTCAGGCGCCCACGCCCGAAATGGCCGTGACCCCGCCGTCGATCAAGAAGTCTGCCCCGACGACGTACGCAGAATCGTCCGACGCGAGGTAAACTGCCAGCTTCGCGATTTCCAACGGATCGGCCATCCGCTTGCTTGGATTGTTGGTTCGGAGGACGCCCTTAACCGCCTCGCCCCGCTCTTCGCCTGGGAAGCGACCGAACATCGCCGTGTCCGTAGGGCCCGGGCTTAGGGTATTCACGCGAATACCGCGGTCCACGAGTTCGGCGCTGAGGATGTGAGCCAGATGGACCACTGCTGCCTTGCAGGTCGAAACGGTCGAGGTTGTCGGCCACCCCTTGCGCGCGCCAACAGACGCATTGATGATTACAGACGAGCCTTGCCTGAGTAGCGGCAAGGCCTTTTGAATCGTGAAGTAAGCCCCTTTGAAATTGATGGCTATCACCCTGTCGAAGCTTTGCTCGGTCACGTCTTCGAACAACAGGAACTCGCTATAACCCGCATTTACGAAGACGCCGTGCAGGTGCCCGAACTCGCGCTTGATCGTGGCGTACATCGTGTCGAGGTCAGGGAGATTGCTGATGTCCGCGCGAACGGCGAGACTTCCGGGGCCGAGCGTCTCCTTAGCCGCCTGCAGCGACCCCTCATTCAAGCCGCAGATGGCAACGCGCGCGCCCTCTCGGTCGAATTCCTGTGCTGCGGCCAGCCCGATTCCGCTATTGCCGCCGGTGATGAGGATGTTCTTGTCCGTTAGCCTACCCATTGTCGTCACTCCTTTAGACTGAACATGTGCTCGTCCTAGGACCGCCTGTTAGTGGGGCAAACGACACACTTCACAGATGTCTTCACTGCATCGAGAATGTCCTGAGAAAGCTTCGCGTCATCGGTCATTCGCGAGAGGATGAGACCTCCCATCAAACTGGCCATCATCGCGATCGACTGCTCCCGCTTCTTCTTGCGGGAACTCCCGTGCCCAAAATTCCCAGGCAGGGATCGAGCCATTTCATCGAAGAGCTGGGTGAGCTCAGGGGTAGTCGCTTCGCGCACGCTTTTGGTCTTATGAGCGAACTCACTGCCGAACGCAGCAAGTCCACATCCCTTCGAACGTTCGTTCCTGTGTTTGATTGAGAGGTACTCGTCAACCGTTTTCTCCACCGCGTTCGGCAGCGGCCGCGATAACGCAGCGGTAATGCGATCTTTTGTCTCGGCGATGACGCGAGTACAGCACTCTGATACCAGATGCTCCTTCGAGTCGAAATACCCGTAGAACGATCCGAGAGACATCCCTGCCTCTTTCATCAGATCGGCAACCCCAACACCATCGATTCCGTGTTCACGAAACTGATCGGTCGCGACCTGAACCAGCCGCTCACGGTTTTTAGCAACTTTTTCTCGGCTGATTCGCACGCAGTTGATTCGCCCCTTCCCTTATTCCGTATGCTCATACGCAATAGGACGCGCGGACGAAAGGAAGGATTCAGAAGTTTTCGGGATTATGCTATGGATCGTTCAGCGAAAGCCGAGTACATCGTGCCACCAAACAGCGAAGGCCGCGTCGCCAGTTTCTCTACGGACTCCACTCCTGCCTCGGCGAAGAGTTGGCGGAGTTTTTCGAAGCCAACCGGATATGGTCCCCATCTATTCGGCCTAGGTCGTTCATACTCCACGATTAAGAAGTGATCCGCCACAGACCGAAGTCTTTTCACGAATATCAGCTGCTCTTGAATGAAGTGCAGCGTGTTTGCTATGAGAATTCCGTCGACCGATGGGAGATGGAGGCTTGAGCTCTGCAGATCTGCAATGATCTTGCGAATCACTACTCGATCGTGCTGGTCTGGAATTTCCTTCAGAGCTTTCTGGTCGAAATCGACGGCATAAATCGTGCTGCCGGGAGCCAGTAATTGAGCCAAAGCCATCGTGAACGTTCCGCTTCCGGAACCAAGATCACACCATGATTGAGGTCGCGCCCATTCAATGAGTGGTGTTCGAATGAGTGCGGTGGCCTCAATGACCTTCATCTCTTCACTCTACTTCAACAGGCGGTGTCCCGGCGTATGCCGGGATTGTCTCATAAGTGAATTGGCGATAATGAACCGCATTTTTGGGGATTACTTCCGGATAGGCGGTCATACGCCCGAAACCCGCAGATTGCCCGTCTCACGTTCTCGATGAGCATTGGCGATTTGCATCAACGGACACTAGGTCGAGAGCTTCAGTTGCTTTGCCAGCCGCCTGAATTCCGGTTGATCGCGTATAGGGTCGTAGCCTGGGAAGACCATCAATGATCCCAGATACGGCTCACGCTCAGCATACGCAGTCTCCATCCACTCGAGACATGCGCCCGTCTCACCCATGCCGAGACAGGTCCAGGCAATCGGCAAGGTAGGGGAGTAACCTTTCTCGCGACGAGCCCGCAACTCTTCGACTACGCGATGAGCTTCGACTGTGTGTCCCAGCACTCCTGCAAGGTAGCCAAAGTAGCCCTCGCCAAGAGGTAGCCCATCGTTGAGCTTTTTGCCGAGATTCGCGGTGCTCCAGGCTTCCTCACTTCCGCCCAGCGCCGCCAGAGATAAAGCCAGATAAAAATGGGTGTATGGCGAATCGGGTGCAAGCTCGATTGCGATACGGCCGGTGCGGACGGCCTCCTCATAACGGCGCGCATAATAGTTAGCCTGCACAAGGCGATAGTTCGTCATCAAGTCCAGTGGATCAAGCTCTACGGCCTTGGCAGCGTGGGAAACCGCTTCCTCATGACGGCCGAGGAGACTGCATAGGAATGGATACATCATGTGGGGAAATGCATTCGCCGGTTCCAGACTCATGGCATGCCGATGCGCCTGCTCTGACTCGGTCCAACGCCATTGGAACATGCGCACCATTCCCAGGATGGCGTGGAGCATGACTGAATTTGCATCCAGAACGAGGCCCTTCGCGACGAGATCACCGGCATCGAGAAGCGCCGTTTGGGGAGGCAACGCTCCGAATACGGCGCTTACGATGTAATACATGGCTGCACCGTGATAGGGCTCGACGTAACCGGGCTCCAGTCGAATTGCCTCCTGAAAGTACTCGAAGGCGCGACGCACATCATGAGGCCGTCGCTTCTTCATCATGTACCAGCCCTTCAAGTACTGCACGTACGCGGTCATATTCCTTGGACGGCTTTCCGACACACGCGCTGCCAGACGCACGTGCAGCGCCTCCGCTGCCGCAGCACATACCTGGTCCTGAATGCCGAACACGTCTCCAAGGATGCCGTCGAAGCGCTGTGCCCACAGATTGAACCCATCCTTCACACTGACCAGGTTGACGGTGACGCGAATGCGGTCTCCAGATCTCCAAACCGATCCCTCCAGTACCGCTTCGACGCCCAGCTCCCGGCCAGCTTGTCTGGCATCGTGAGACTGCCCTTTGAAGCGAAAGACCACGCTAGGCGCAGTGACCCGCAAGCCTTCAATCCGCGAGAGCACGCGGATCAATTCGTCGGTCAATCCATCGCTGAAGTACTCGTCATTAGCATCCCCTGTTTGATTCGCGAAGGGCATCACGGCGACAGCAGGCCGTTTGGGGATCGGGACAATAAAACGATAGCCGCGCTTTGGAATTGTTTCGATGAAACTGGGAGAGCCGGCGCAATCGCCCAGCGCATCACGCAAGCGGCTGACGGCGGAGTTCATTGCGACTTCGAAGTCCACAAACGTGTTGGACGGCCAGAGCCGCTTGCGCAGCTCTTCCCGGGTGACGATCTCGCCGGGACGTTCCATGAGAGCAACGAGCACCTGAAACGGCTGTTCCCGAAGCGTAATGGCTTTCCCGCCTTTCAGCAGGCGCCTGCCCTCGAGATCTACCTCGAATGGTCCGAAGTGCGGGTTCATGACGTCGAAACATTCTCAGTCTCTTCGATTTTGCCTGTCAACATTTTGGTCAGATGCGCACTATTGTTATGCCTGACCGCGCCGCTATGCTGCCATTGGAATGGGCAGAAGCAGGACGTGGCGCTCCGCCGTTCCGTTCATTTTGGAGGTAAACCCGCGGTGAACATTGACTTCAATTTTCTGTGGGAAACTCTTGCACTCGCGGCGGGCGTTCCTCCGTCCGTCTGGCAAACAGTTCAGGATCACAATGTTGCGATGGACCAGCCTGACGAGAATCGGTTTCCTTGTCCAAGCGACTGGCAGGGCCTCTCAGGAACGAAATCATGATGAGCGATCGCAGCATGGCCACGAACTCTATCGAAGCGGTGACAATCCGCAAGCTCAGGATCAGGCTGCTGCCGTTCCTGCTTGTGCTTTTTGTGTTCGCCTTTGTCGACAGAATCAACCTGGGATTCGCGGCGCTGACGATGAATCGCGAACTGGCGATCACCAGCCAGCAGTTCGGGTTTGCAGCGGGAATTTTCTTCTGGGGCTACTTTCTGTTTGAAATCCCCAGCAATCTGATGTTTCACCGGATCGGCGCGCGTGTCTGGATTGCCCGCATCCTGATCACGTGGGGCGCGGTCGCTACCCTGACGGGATTTGTTCAGTCGGCCCATCAACTTTATATCGCCCGCTTTGCGCTGGGCCTCGCGGAGGCAGGATATTTCCCCGGCATCTGCCTGTACCTCGGCTACTGGTTTCGGCAACGAGAAAAAGCACAAGCGATTGCATTGATCTTGATCGGGATACCTTTGGCCAGCGTGTTGGGTGGGCCGATTTCAGGTTTCATTCTGGATCACACACATTGGTTCGGCCTCAGCAGTTGGAGATGGCTACTGATTCTGGAAGGTCTGCCCGCCGCAATATTCGCATTTCTGACGCCTGCCCTGTTGCCGAGCAGACCGGCAGAGGCAGGATTTCTAACCAAGGAAGAGAAGGCCTGGATCGCCGACCAATTGGAGCGAGAAGACGGGCTGAAGCTGGGCGCAAAGAAACGATCCATTTCGGTGGCGCGGACTCTCGTTCATCCAAGGGTCTGGCATCTCGCATGTATCGGCTTTGCTCACGGCTTTGCCAGCTACACCTTTACCTTCTGGCTGCCACAGGTTATGAAGTCAGTCTTTGGCGGGCAATCCAACACCGTGATTGGCTTCGCGGTTATGATCCCCAGTTTCGCAGCCCTGATCGCGATGATCCTTGTGTCTCGCCACTCCGACCGCACGCTGGAGCGCCGATATCACATCGCAACTTTGGACACTTTCGCCGGAATTGCCTTGCTGCTGCTCGGAGTGCCTCACTCCACCTTATTTTCTCTTGTTCTTTTCTCGGCCGTCGCCGTTGGAGCCTACAGCTCTTTGCCTGTCTTTTTCTCGTTGCCCGGCGAATTCCTGACCGGCTTCTCAGCTGCTGTGGGCATTGCGCTGGTGACATCTTTCGCCAACCTCGGCGGCTTCGTCGGACCTTACACGGTAGGCCTTATTCGCCAAAAGACGGGCAGCTTCTTTGTTGGCCTGATCTGCGCCGGGTTCTCTTTCCTGATATCGGCTAGCTTGTCCTTGCTCCTGCCAAAGCGTGCTCTGCCTGCAGCTGTCGACCTGTTAGTGGCGACTGGCGTGAAAACAAATCCTGAAGCACTACTGGAGGAACCATGAGAATCATTCCCAAGCCTGTTCGCATGGAGCCGGCATCTGCGGACCGCGAACAGATTCGCGCCATGTTTGATCGGTGTGCTCCGTATCGGGCGATCGCGGCCTACGCTCCAGGCGGGCTGGAGGATGAGACGCGTGAAGAAGCCAAGCGGCCAGTTCTTCCGTGGTTCCGCGGAGACTGGGCCTTGGCCGGGAAGCCGCTTGTCGAGGGAGCCGATCTGATTCTAAACAATGAGAAGTTTCTTGAGGCCGCTAGAACCGTCTTCGGCACTTCACGTATCTATCCTGAATTCGTTGCCGTAAACATTAGCGGGCCTATGCCCGCTTGCGCAATCCACTTAGACAACCCATCTTTTTACGGGGCAACGCGCGTAGATTATCCGCTGCCGTTTCTGAGAGTGATGGGCTTTTCCGGACTGTTCGACGCATGGCGCGTGGTTCAAGCCAGCGCGCTCTCGTGGTTTTATGAAGGTGCAGGTGGCAGCTTTGATTATTGGCCGGACGGTCTGGATGGTCCCATGCTGAGCGAGCGGCCACCCTTCGGCAACGTTGCTCTCATCTCAGACAATGACCAGTTGTATCACCGCATCGACGCAATCGGAGATCGCGACGCGGAATTGCCCAGAATGTCCGCCGAGGCCCAGATCCAGCCGGATGGCAAGGGCAACTGGATCATCCTGGAGAATGGCGAAGTGCGGGCCACTTACCCAAGTCATGCGATTCGCTTTTCCGTACTCTGGAAAGCCGAAGTCCGGATCGGAGAGTCGAGACCTGACAATCTAACTCTTGATCGCACGATGGCGATTTTCATTGCAGACCTGCATCGTCGGGGCTTCGACTTCCATATCCCTTCTGATCCGTTGGTCGATACCGCATGGATTCTTCTGCTGCAGCGGGTCTATGCTCCTCCAACGGTGACGCAAGACCGGATGACCCGTTATGAGGAACTCCCTCATCAGCAGTTGACTCCAGCCCAATGCACGCATTGAGGCCGGTTTCCCAACTAGTTTCTGGATTGTCGCTTATCCGGACAGAACCGCATTTTTGGGGGATCACTTCAGGATAGCCGGTAATCCAGGAATAGCACCTGCCCAACTTGGTGCCGTCGGCGAACGATCTCTATAAGTGGCTACCTATGACATACTTGTCTCTCATGAGATGACGAGCGAACGCCGAGCAGTGGACAAGATATTCAAGCGTCGAAACGTGCCTTGATCCTTAAAGGCGGAATGCAGAAAAGCTAGAGCAGAAATCACGGTTGAAGACAATAGAATGAATGGAACCCAATAGGATTTTTGAATCCTTACACAGGCTCGAGGATTTCTGTTGCGCGGCTTCGATCGCTCGTCAGCGCTGCGCTGAGGCGCTGACTTGCTGCCAGACCCTGAAGAAGTTGCCGCCCATCACCTTTCCGACTTCAGAGTCGCTGTAGCCGTGTGCGAGCAGCGCTTCCGCAATCGCCTGGAAGTTCGCATCCTCACCGAACTCCCGCGTGTAGCTAGCCATCCCGCGCAGATCGCTGCCGATGCCGACGTGATCGATCCCAACGAGCTTCTTGACGTAGTCGATGTTCCGGACCATTTCGTCCATCGCGGGATTCGACTCGCCGTTCGGCCAAATCCCGATGACACCGCCCTTTGAAGCGATGGCTACGATCTCATCGTCCGCCAGGTACCGATCGCCCTCGTGCAACGCCTTCACGCCCGTGTGGGTGAATAGCACGGGCTGCGACGACTCCTTAAGCGCATCCATGATCGTCTCAGTGTTGGCGTGTGCCAGATCAATGATGATGCCGAGGTGGTTGGCTTCATGCACCACTTCGCGCCCAAACGGTGTTAGGCCTCCTGGTGAATAGGGATACGTCTGGATGTGTCCCAGCTCATTCGCGCGGAAGTGCACGAGCTGCAGTAGGCGCAGGCCGTAACGGTAGAGGTCGCGCAAGTTCTCGACCCGAGCCTCCAGGCCATCGCCGCCCTCGAGCGCAGCCAGAAGTGTCAGCCTGCCTTGTCGTTTCGCGTCGAGCACCGCCTCTGGGCTGGTCGCGAGCACTGCGTCGCCGTCGTCGACCGTCCGGGTGATGCGGGCGAATCGGTCAAGTGTGAATGCAAACAGCTCCCCCGGTCTGGGCCGCTGAAGCTCGCCACGTTTCACCTCCGTGCCGTCGCGCTTGACGTAGTCGCCGCTGAACGGGGCGTCAGTACTGATGCTGCAGACCACGACGTCTATGAGCCCGCGGCGATAGCGTGCGAGTTCGTCGGGCTCGATGCGCGAAACGTTCGCGCGATGGAAATGGCTCGGATGCGCGTGCATGTCCGCAAACACCACTTGCCGGTGAATTGCTGCGACGCGATTCGCGCTTTGGCCGGTGCCGAACGTCAGTCCGACCGCGACCGCGACCGTCAGAACCGACGCAGCCAATCGACCGGCGCGTGTCTGCTCCGAGTACGGTATTCGTCTCCCAAGCATCTGGATCGAGCAGATGGTCAAGTAAACCGAGTCTCCTTTTTGAGTTCAAAAACAGTGCCCAATGTACGCCCAACATATCTGTTCGCAATGTTATGACAATGACTTCATCTCGAGTGCCCGCAACGGCCTGCGATCCACTGCAGCAGGTCCAAATTGCCCTTTTATGCCCCCCTTTTACTACACCTCTCCTTCACCCCCGGTAGGATTCGTGCCGGATTGCCCGTCACCTCGGCGGCCAGCTAGGTCCGCGCGCCCTGCGCCCCTTCCAACGCAGACAAGCTTTGCAGACAGTTCATGCACCAGGCTCCAGCATTGACAGCAACGCGCGCAAGTGACTCGCGTCGAATCAGGCTCAACCATAACATTCCGGCCTTCTCTCGGACGGATCTCAATCGTGCTACCTTCGTGCCCCTGCAGGCCGCGCTGACGCAAAACGCCGCCACGCTCTGACCGCTCTGACTCTGTTCGGAGAACAACCCACGCCACTTCGTCCACGCTTCCGCAGCACCGGGCAGGATGTGGTTCGCATAGCGCTCACCTGATTGTCGGCCTACCGGAGGTTGATGTTGGACTTCCCACCGATAACCGATACTTCAGGATTGCCAGTCACTCGACCGCAACTGAGATTGGCTACTGCAGAATCTACCGTTGCCCTGAAGTACTCACTGGAGGAACAGGAGGAACAGGAGGAACATTTGTCAACGTGTTCTGGACTGCAGCAATCAACCATGATTCACCTTGCTTCGTCATCACGAACCTCGGAAAGGACGTTCTCATTTGTTTGCCTCCATTCTCGGTCCTCTTGGTGGAGATTCGCGCAATCGCCACGTCAGGGCGGAGAAACCGAACCGCAACAGATGTCACATCCAGGTGGCTGCCTTGATAAAGTTCATTCACCGGTCACGCGCCGGCGTAGCTCATCTGGGAAATTCAGCAGGAATGTCAGTTGCAGCGTGTTGTGACGGTCAGTTGTGCCATCCGGGTACAGGGTGACAACGAAGCGTTTTCCGTCCGGCGCCAGCGCGTAAGGTTGAAAAGGACCACCACCAACGTTGAGAAGAATTCGCTGCGGGGACCACACCCTGGGCTTGCCGGGCGAGAACGAATCGGCCCTTGCCGTATAGTCGACCGCCATGATGTGCTGGTCCAAACTGTTGAAGTACAACTCGCGACCGTTCGGAGACCATATAGGGAAGAAGCCGCCGCCCGTTGAAACCGCGACCTTTCCTCCCGGTCCCGGGAACGGCCGCACATAGATCTGTGAGGTTCCGGTTTCAGCCGAGGCGTAGGCGAGCCAGCGACCGTCAGGCGAGAAGGCAGGCATCGGGAACCCGCGTGCGTGCAGGAATAGCTCGCTCTTGCCGAGTAGCAGATGGTCTGGGGTTTCTTTGACTGGCGCTATCCAGACCTCTTCGGCGGTGAAAGGGTTGCCGCGCTGGAGTGTCACTCGCTTCCCATCCGGCGAGAACGAAGTCGGCGACCCGATTTCCTCGGCTGCTTGCTGAGGCTCCCCCGCTCCATCCGAACGAATCCAGTAGAGGCCCGCATCGGGTTGGTGCCGAACCGAAAAGAGAATGTACTTACCATCCGCGGACCAGACCGGCGATTGACTCGCGCCAGGAAGAGACGTGAGGCGCGTTATTGTGTTGCGTTCGAGGTCCTGGACCCAAAGGTCCCCGCGCCCGAGAGCGTCGTAGCCGGTTGCAAAGACCAAGCGCTTGCCATCCGGCGAGAAGCGCATGCCGTTGTAGAATCCGGGCGTCGGATGCAGTGGCTCTGTCTTGCCGGTGTGATCCAGCCAGAAGATCGATCGCGCAGGTTCCCCCTTGCCGCTGATATATACAAACGTTCCATTTCGTGAGAAATCGAAATCCCCGGGACTGGTGGCTGTGATGGCGGTTACATCGTCGAGTATCGGCTGTGCGGCACCCGTGACGGCAAGGCTGTTGATATCGAAAGGCACCGCGAGAAGAGTATTTTGGTGAAGGTACACCAGGTATCCGGCGCCATTTGATGCCGACAGGTATCGGCCCATTACACCGCCGCGGATCACTGTCTTTCGTTCGTGATTCTTGAACGAAAGTATATCGATGCTCGACTCCTCAGTACCGCCACCCCTATACGCAGTGAAGAGGACGGCCTGGCTGCCGGGCAGTACTTGAGGCCAGCGATGCATTATCTCACCCTTCCTTAGCTCCGTTACCGGTGTTGGGGCGCCACCCGTGGAAGGAATCCGTGAGAGCCCGCCCTGGGAGCTGAGCGCTGCGATGATATTGTCGTCATCGCCCCAACTCCCGGACGGAAAGTTATCGGCGTCGCATAGTAGCGCTGGGGCACCACCCTGGACCGGGATTTTCCTGAGCTTGCCATCCCCAAAGAAGGCGACCCATTGGCCATCCTGCGAAAAGAAAGGCGACGTGGGATTCTCAGTGCCGGGCAGCGGCTTAAACTGAGTTTCATCGAGCCTGCGAATGGCGAGGCGGAAGTTGCCATCCGCATCGCGGATCGGGACAGCTAGGCGGCTGCCGTCCGGCGACAGTGCGAGGGACGTGCCTGGCTGCGCCTTGGCTATGAGTGTCTCGCCGATGCGGAAGGTGAACACGCCCGGCGCAGGCGCCAACTCAGTGCCAACCCTTATGAGCGGGTGGAGAATTGGGCGCGTGGCGCGCCACCACCCCATCGCCGCAATCATTGCGATGATGGCCAGCGGTAGAGCCAGCGCCCAACCCATCCGCTCGAGCAGCTTGCGAAGCGGTACGCTGGGCGCAGCTACGCCCGCCTGTGAGCCGCTTTCGGCGATCCATTGCAACTCACCGGCAAGGTCGGCTGCACTCTGCCAGCGTCTTTCGGGCTCCTTCGCCAAACATCTTCGTATTGCATGGTCCAGCGTCGGCGGAGTCATCGGCTTTATGCTGCTGATGGGAGTAGGTTCTTTTTCGAGGATGGCCGACGCCACGCTCAGTTCGTTTTTCCCCTCAAAGGCGCGCTGTCCTGTCAGCGTTTCGTACAGCACGGCGCCTAGTGGAAAAATGTCGCTTCGTCCGTCTAGCTCCTTGCCTTCGATTTGCTCCGGCGACATGTACTGAAAGGTGCCAACGACAGTGCCCTCTTGCGTCACTGGTGTGGCTTGTGTCGATGCAGCCGTCAACGGTGCTCCGCTCGCCAAGTTTGCCGGTTTCGCCAAGCCAAAATCCAGCAGCTTCGCGCCGGTGGGCGTCAGCATGATGTTCCCCGGCTTGAGATCGCGGTGCACGACGCCGCTGCGATGTGCTTTGTCGAGGGCATCGGCGATTTGCGCGCCCAGTTTTACCACCTGCTGCAGAGGAAGCGGACCTTTCTTCAGCCGCTTGGCCAGCGTCTCGCCTTCCACGCACTCCATCACCAGGTAATCGATCCCGTCTTGATGACCGATGTCGTGCAGCACGCAGATGTGTGGATGATTGAGACTGGAGATGGTCTTGGCTTCCCGCTCGAAGCGCTGTTTGCGGACGGGATCAGAGGAAAACTGCGGGGGCAGAATCTTGATCGCTACGGTGCGCTCCAGTCGCGTATCACGCGCACGGTACACCTCCCCCATCCCGCCCGCACCCAGCAGCGCCACGATGGCATAGGGGCCGAGTTTTGTCCCCGGAATCAGGGCCATAGTTGGCTGCGATTATAGTCCGGAGGAATTCTCCCAGTACCCTTCAGCCTTCACGCGCTACTGGCAAAGCGCGTGTCCCTGGCATTCCATCGATGCTGTCCCCGATACTTTCCGGATTGTCGGCTACTCTTCGATAAGACCTTTCCATCGAGGATAGACTTTTCCATCGAGCAAAACCGGTTCTTGTGACTGGTAACTTATTCAAAGCGTTTTGAGAAACGCAATCAGCGCCTCGCGGTCGTCTTCGGATAACGTCAGTCCAAAGGGATGCCCTTTCACGGCATAAGTTTTCGACCCGTATGGTTTGAACCCCGTCGGCACGTAATCATCACGCGTGCGACGCGGATCAAACCAATCTTCCAACGTAGCGCACCAACCGCTATGCCCGAACATCCCGCGGTACCACACGCCCTTCAGTGACGGGACCTTGTAATAGCCCGTTCCGCGCCTGGTCTTGAGAGCTAGATTCGGATCCGTGCCGACGCTCATCGGCAGGATGTCGTACTTCTTAGTGTGGTCCGCAGGAGTAGTGAATCCCTCTGCCGGCGTCAGCTTGTTGCTGGTGTACAGCGGCGGCGTGTGGCACATAATGCAGTGCTCCCGCTCGAAAATCTTCTGTCCCCGCTCAGCGAGCGCGTCGAACTTATTAGGGTTCGGCGGCGGCTGAAGCGAGTAGATGTAGAGACTCAAGGCGTAAAGCTGCTCGTCGCTGTAGCGGGCTTGAGTCGAGGGGTCGGGAAGTTTCTGGAAACGAGGCTCATCCGCGGGAATGAAGCCGTGGTGGTTGGCAAACACGTCACCGCCATCAAATCTTCCGCGATTCATCGCCGCATAACGCATAAGGTCCCCGATCGAACGCTGCTGCTGAAGGCCGGTGTGATCGAGGTATTTGCGCTCCTTGACGCCAATCAAGTCTGGCACCTGAGCAGGATAAAAAACGCTGGTCCTCTGACGAGCAACGACACCTGCCGGGAGGGCCTCCAGTGCGTCAATAAGCTCCTCCAAAGACAGCTGATCGAGGCGCGCTTCAGGATCCGGGCTAAGCCAGGGCACCGACCACTCCGCTCGGTATGCCAGTCGAAGCCCTGTCAGGAGTTGCGAAGTGTCTTTGGATTGTGCTGCACCCGAGCGGATACTGGACGCCACTGCGCGAACCGTTGAGAAGTTCGATTGAGCTCCTTTCACCGTACTGCCGTCAGGCATAACCCGCGTGTGACACATGGCACAGGAAATCTGACCGACCTCGACCGTTCCTTTCTTCCTGACCACGTAGCGAATAAACGGAACCGTGCCGTCCCTTGCTACGGGAGTGCCTAGTCGTTTGTACCAGGCGGGACCTCTGCTCTCGGTAACTGTGATAAACCGATCGTAGTCGGTCGGAGCATCGAAGACGATTTCTCCCGCCTTGATCCAATCCGCATCGGTTTTGAGCGGAGGTGCATGTCCAGAGTCCTCCCAAACAATGACGGGCTCTTGTTGCTTCAGCCGCTCCATGTAGCCGGCCGGCTCGCGACCAGGCGCAAAGACGGGATAGCTCTTGTAAATCGGAGGTACAGGAATGCGGTAGTAATAATCGGCAGAGACGTGTTTGGGTGAACCTACAGGGGCCGCCAGCGGGACCTCAAGAGTGGCAATCGCCTCATCGTCCCACGTCTTGGGAATTGCCGGCGCCACAGCACTGGGTTTCTGTGGATGAGTATCTTGAGTCAGACTGGAGAGGCCTATCAGTAGGACGGCGACAACCGCAATGCATTTTGGAGCCCTCATCGAAAACACCTCCGGAGAGACTCGCGCGGTGGCTACAATGCTATACAGCGATCAAGGATAACTCACTAGTGAACGCGCCGGTCAAGTTCGGTTTTGCGTTTCATCGGGGCCCGTCAGAAAACGGACAATCGAGCACGCTAAGACCGCGGTTCCCGACGGAGCGCGCCGCATTTTGCGCAACGCCTCAAGTACATGGTGTGCATCTGCTCGTAGAACCTCTCCAGGCATGAACCGATTGGCTGTTGTGCTTAATGAGAAGAGCCGTTCAGGGTTGGTAAATTCAGGCGTTTTGTCAAACCAATGAAATGCGGATTGTTGCGGAGGGCATCCCATTTGGAATCCACGGGAAGAAAAACCATGTGTACGTCCCTCTGCTCGTATGCCTTCTCCAGCCAACTCAGCACCTCGTCCGAATTTCCAAGCCCCTGATACAGCAGCGCAAAATTGTAAGGGGGAACGTATCGTGTCTGTGATGTCACGCGGAGCGTCTGTAAAGCCTGCTCTGCCTGTTGACGCCGTCCGGAAACGGCATACACGTAGCCAGCCAAGGAAGTCGCCTCGGTAACGCCGCCCGAAAATTCCGCAGCCGTGCGAAGAGACTTAATAGCTTGCTCGTAATGACCTAACCGTTCATAGCTCCTGCCGAGCACAATCTGCCCGATCCAGAAGTTAGGCTCGATTTCCAAGGCCTTGTTGACTTCCTCGATCGCTTCAGAGTAGCGGTGTGCGTGGAACAGGATTTGCCCCTTGATGGTACCCACAAAGGGTGACAAGGGGTCGAGCTTGATGGCCCTGTCTACCTCCGCCAGTGCATCTTCATGCCGCCCGAGAGTGGAAAGGAGGTGCGCGTATCCCATGTGCGCCAGCGGGTAATTCGGGTTGATCTCAATAGCGCGCCGGAACGCCTTTTCCGCTGCTGCCCAGTCCCACTCGAAAAAGTACTCGACATAAGCGAGAGCGCTGTGTCCTTCGGCTAAATTATTGTCGATCTCCAGCGCCTTGAGGGCCGCCTGCTTCGCCTTTGGGAAGGCGTCGCGGGAGGGTACATCGCTCATGATGGGTAATGTTCTGTAGCAATCAGAGACGCCGGCATAGGCAAGTGCGTATGTCGAGTCTTGCTCCAGAGCGTGCTGGAAATACTCGGCAGCTTTGGCGGTCGCCTCAGGTGTTCGCTTGTTCCAGAAAAAGCGCCCCTTCAGGTAGAGCTCGTAGGCCTCGGCATTCGCGGTATAACGCTTCGCCAGCGCCTCTTTCTGTTCTCCCGTTAGTCTCGGCAGCAACTCCGCGGCAGCCTGTTCGGAGATGGAATCTTGCACATCGAAAATATCTCCGAACCCTCGGTCGAATTGGCCGGCCCACAGCGTTTTGTTATCCCTGACGGAGACCAAGCGCGCCGCAACTCGAATTCGGTTTCCCCACCGTTGGATAGTTCCGTCCAGCACCGCATCGACGGCTAACTCGCGACCGGCGGCTGCGGGATCCTGCTCGACACCACCATAGCGGCGCACGGAACTGATCGGGCGGACGATGAGTTTTGTGCTGTTGCTCAGCTTGGTAATCAATGTGTCGGCCATCCCGAGCTCCAGGGCCTCATCGCGACTCTCCGGTACCAGCGGCTTGAATGGCAGCACAGCAATGGATTCCACAGTCGGATGAGCCGAGGGACTGTTCCGCGAACGCAGGAAGTAAACGGCGCCAACGGTCAGCACCCCCGCGAGCAGCCCTACGAGCAGAAAGCGTCCAAGACGGACGCTGAAGCGACTGGTAGCTTGTTTTGGCAGTGATGGGGCTGCGGCCGCACTCGGATTCTGCTCAGGAATCCGCCCTAACAGTCCGACGTCCCCGCTGGAGATTTCCTTCCCCGCGGCCAGCAGCGTTACGTCAGCCACGAAACGGTAGCCACGACCTGGTAGGGTGACGATCCAGCGATGATCGCCAGGGCTTTCCCCCAACAAGCTGCGCAGTTTGCTGATGTTTTGGCCAAGGTTGTTCTCCTCGACCACCGTATCCGGCCACACCGCCGACATCAAATCATCTTTGGTGAGCACATTGCCGTTGTGTTCAACAAGACAAACGAGCGTGTCAAAAACCTTTGGCGTAAGCGATATCGGTTCGCCGCCACGAAACAGCAGTCGCTTTGAGACGTCCAGGCGGAAGTTTCCGAAGGCATAGATGTGCGGTTCTTGTGGATCCACAGCCTTTTTCAAGAACTTTCAAATACTTTCAGAGACATTCTAAAGACTTTCATCGCCACGCGCACGCAGCATCACGCAGCACGCCGGATAAGAATCCGATGTGCACATCGATACAAGGAGAAAGAACTATGACATCACAACGGCTTAGTTCGGCAGGATTGTTTGCGCTGGCACTGGCAATCGCCCTGGTGCTAGCACCGAGAACCATTGCCAACGCTCAGTCGCAGCAAGCAGCGAGCGGCCGGGGACTGGAAGGAACGTGGCGAGTAGAGGTGACGCTGCGCGACTGCAATACGGGCGCACCATTAGGCAGTCCGTTCCGTTCCCTTCTCAGCTTCGCGCGTGGCGGAACCATGACGGAGACCACCGCACGGTTCAGTCCCGCCCTGCGCGGCCCCGGCCACGGGATTTGGCAACAGATACAGGGCAGCACTTTCAGCTCGACTTTGGAAGCTTTCTTGTACAACCCTGCGGGCGTTTGGATTGAATGGCAAAGGCTTACACAGACGATCGAGATCGGTGACGATCCCAACACATGGACCGCAAACGCTCACAATGAGATCTTCGACACCAATGACAATTTACTGGTAAGCGGCTGTTCCACTGCTGTCGGACAGCGCATCGACTGAGTCCAGCGTTGACCAATAATTCACGTTTCGGGGCCAACCACCATACCGGACGGTTGGCCTCATTGGAGGAGGTACGAAATGAAAAAGAGAATTGCATTCCCATTGGTTCTGCTGCTCCTGGGCTGTACTGGCTCGGATACGGCAACGCAAGCGCAGGGCCGTGTCTCCACCGACGAGGGAACCATCCGATCGCTGGACGACCAGGAGCGAGCGGCCGTATTGAATCAAGACCTCTCTTCTCTCGAACGGCTATGGTCCGATCAATTCACCGTCAACGCCCCTTCGAACCAAGTAGTGGTCGGCAAGCGCAACGTCCTCGCTCTGGTTCAGCGAGGCCAGATCCGTTACTCCTCGTTCGAACGAAAGATCGAATTTATCCGTGTCGACGGCGACATCGCCATCGTCATGGGCGCTGAGACCGTCCAACCAACGGGCGATGCTCCTATGGCTGGGCAGAGGGTCCAGCGCCGGTTCACTCATATTTGGAAGCAGGAAGCGACAACCTGGCGCTTGATCGCGCGTCATGCCAACGTGCTCCCATCCCGCTGACCGCGGTCGGTGGCGAGGCAAAGAAATATCGGTCGAAATACAGCAAACAGCGTCTTATCTGCTTGTCTCAATCGAGGAGACAACTCCATTTCGCATTTACCACGTTCTGGACGTATTGTCGCCAACCCGGACATTACACCCGTTTTAGACTTCCGGGTGGCCGGTGACTCGGGAGTAAAGCTCTCCAAGTCATCTGTCCGACGAGCCGACACGGACAAGTGGCTGCCTTCCGTTATCGTTGTACGCATTGGCGGAGATAACCGGCCAATGCGTTTTGACTTGTGGAATTGTGAATCGCCCGATGCAGCGCGGCTCAGAGACGTAGTTTATTATTCTTAGCCGGATTTTCTTACCTTCAAGCCCGCGAGCTAGAGCATGTTCCAGTTCAGCACGGCTCATTGGTGCGAGCGCAGGATTGGTGTGGCTTCGGGGGCAAGCGGGTCCAGAAATTTGGCCCTCACGAACACACCACCAGAATGGGAAGCGATTGGCCGGTTATGGCGATGATGCGCTATTCGACCATGATCGATGAGCGCGAACCGAGTGTCTCAGCTCGTCGGCAGCGGGGTCGATCGTTCCAGCGATTAGGAATCCACTAGTTTTCGGGGGTGGCTTCCCACTTGGGTTTGGTTTCTCTACCCCACTTTTTCGGATCTTCATTGTGCATCCGCTCCATCTGCTTCGCGACGTCAGGATGATTCTCTGTAACGTGCTTAACCATTAGACCGACCATTTCATTCCACGATTCCGCCGAAAGCTTCTGGTTACAAGTGCCGCCCAGATCCTTGCATGTCAGGGTTTTCATGGATGCCTTCTCCTCATAGGTTCGAAGCCCGGCCTCTCGCTGTTGTTGCCTTCGCTCAAATGGAATTTCGCCAGTTCTCCAATTCAGTACCTGAATACAGTGCGACCTCGCCTATTAACGACTATGCGCGTGTCACTTTCCCCTCAATCGCAAGCGTTTCCCTATGCCTTCGGTCGATTCTCGGGCCGCTTCTCATGGACGAGTTCGCGAATACGACGCGTAGTGAAGCAGAAACTCATTCTTGGACTAGTCGGTCACGAATAACGGCAAGCTAGAGATGATCGTCAGCTCATTAACAACAGGCCAAAGCACGCATCCAGGCCGGCTAAGGGCCAACTCGCGGGTTCCGGTCGAGTTGTCGCCAACCCGGACATTACACCGGTTCTGGGGATTACTTCCGGTGGGCGGTCATCCGCCCGAAATTCCGGGAAGTGGGTATTTTCGAGACCTCAATCGCGGCGGCCTTCGACGAGTGACTTGGTCCGATGTTGCGTCAAACTACCCGTCAGGCTACGAAGAACGGAACCGCGCACGTTGGCGACGGCTCGTCTCCTATGCGTCTTAATTTAAGGGAGAACTTTGATCGCGGGAGGCTTCCATGTTCCGTCAATGATGGAAGGTGGCCTTTCCTTCGGCCAATAGAGGCGGAACATGAGGCCAAATTTCGCCTTCGGAGCCGGTAGCCAGTTCGTCTCCTTCGCTTCGCCCGGAGAATCCGTTTGGAGGTAGAGGTCCACAGAGCCATCGGGGTTGCGGACAAATTTGTCTCGTTGGCTGAGCGTATAGCGATTCAATGAATTAGCAGCCAAAAAATTGTGTTCGTCATACATGGTCAGCGACCAGAAGCCCTTTACCGGCGGGAATTGTCCTTCGTCAAAATGAAGTACGTATTTGTGTTCAGCGCCATTGTAATCATTACCGTTCGTATCTTTCTTCGAAAGGGGATAGACCGCATCCGCCGGAAGATTCCACCCCGGCCCAAGCCAGGCTGTGGTGGCGCGAAGCAGATAATCGGTGCCCCAGTTGCCGACCTCGGAGCCGAAGACGAGCCATCCGTTGATGGGCTTCTGATCTTGTACCCGCGTGACCATTTTCATCAATCCCAACTTCGTGACCGGGTTCAATGCTTCTTCGTCGTAAGCACTCAGCTTGCTACGGTCAAAATCGTGTCCCGGCACCAATCCAATTCTGGCCATCTGCGCGACGATGGCGGAATCCTGTGCTGCGGGCGGATTTGTCTTCAAAAGTTTCGCAAGATAGCTGAAATAATCGTTGACGCTCAGCGCCTGTACCTGCGCAGCTACTGGAGTCTTCATATCCAAGCTGGTATCCACTTGTGCGGGTGGCGGTGCGTATGGCTTGCCGTACGAGCTAAGCGGAACCACAGAGAACTTGTCCTGCAATGCGTGAACCGTTGCGTAATCTTCCGGTGTGCCAGTGCAATAAATGCGGCCGAGAATCCAGACCAAGCCGGTTGGAGATTTGTATTCAGTCACATCTTTGGGAAGAGTGCCAGACCATCCCGGTCCGGTGATCGCGTATTTCTGTGCTTTCTCGCCCGTCGTGCGCGTACCGGGCGATTGGAAGACATTCGTCCAACCGTCCAACATTTGCATCATGTAATAGCGGTCACCCATATCGGGAATGCTGAAAATCGACGGTTCTTTCGAGACATCCAGCCAGACCATGGTGTAGAGGGTGTCCGTGTTGGCTCCGGGCACGTCTCGGTATTCTGCGGTCGGGTAGGCGCGCATGCAAACGAGTTGTCCCATTGGCGATCGCACCGCCCCTGCGGAAGCGACGTTTGTCGTCTGCTTACGGGTCATGTCCATGGTTAAGAGTGGAAAGCCGTACAGGTAAGCGTCAACCGCATCGTTTACTGCTGCTTCGGCAGACGGTGCTTTTGTCGAGGACGCGCTCATGGAACCCTCCCTCCTCACTCTGCGTCCCGTGCAAACAATATTGCAACTGGTACTTATACTAGTTAGGGAACTAGCCACAGGGTGAGTCACTCACCGAAAACTTCTGTCAGCGGGTTCCTGGGAGGCGGGATGACTTATGATATTCGAGGATGTCGGAGGCTTTTGCGGTCAGATGAAGGGTTTTGGATTCTGGTTGTGTTGGTCGATGTAGTTACCGATGGCCATGATGAGTTGTTCGAGGTTTTTGAAGATGCCGCGCCGCAACTGGTTCTCGGTCAGGTCGCGGAAGAAGCGTTCAACATATTGAGCCAGCTGGCCGAGGTTGGGGTGAAGTAGACGTGGAAGCGCTTGTGACGGTCCAACCAGCGGGTGACCTTCTCGTGTTTATGCGTGGCATAGTTATCGCAGATCAGGTAGATATGTTTTTCCTGGGGGATGGTCTGGTCGATCAGGCGAAGAAACTTCAGCCACTCTTGATGCCGGTGCCGCTCTTGGCAAGGCCGAAGACCTCGCCGTTAAGGGTGTCCAGAGCGGCAAACAATGTTGCTGTGCCGTTACGTTTATAGTCATGCGTCATCGTCTGGCCGCGTCCTTTCTTCAGGGGCAGCCCGGGTTGGGTTCGGTCCAGGGCTTGTATCTGGCTCTTTTCGTCGACGCACAAAACCAGGGCATGCTCAGGCGGGTTCAGATACAGGCCGACGATGGCTTCCAGCTTACCGGCAAACTCCGGATCACGGCTTACCTTGAAGGTCTTGACCAGGTGCGGCTTGAGTCCGTGTGCGTGCCAGATGCGCCGCACGCTGGCCTCGCTGATACCAACTTCTCGCGCCATGGTGCGCGTGGACCAATGGGTCGCGTTGGCTGGAGTGGTCTGCGTGGTCTTCTTGATCACGGTGTTCACCATCGCTGCTGGAATCGACGGCGTGCGACCGGGCCGGGGAGCATCTCTCAGCAACCCTTCTACGCCCCGCAGCAGAAATCTCCGTCGCCACAACGCCGCCATCCGCGGGCTGATCTTCAACTCTTCACTAATCTGCTTGTGCTGTTTACCGTCAGCCGCCAGCAACACAATGCGGCTACGCAACGCTACCCGCACGGGCACAGTCCGCCCACGCGCTTGCTGCTCCAGTTGACGCCGACTCTCCGGGTTCAGAACGATAGGAAGGGCTAAGCGCATGATTGGGTCTCCTCATCATAAGATGACCCACATCACATAAATGATCTAATTAATGACGCACTACACTAGCCACAGGGTGAGTCACTCACCGAAAACTTCTGTCAGCGGGTTCCTGGGAGGCGGGACGGCTTCCCCAATCCGATAACTTCAGGGTTGTCGCCCACCCGGAAATAACTCAAGAGTAAACACTTGAGACCGAGACGGCCGCCCTCTTCCAAGATAGATACCGATAAACGCCGTAGTGTCCAAGAATGAGGTTATGCCTGGATTGTGGTTGGCAGCCTGACACAGGTTCCGGTGATCAGGCGTAGCGCGCACGATGCTATAACTCGCCCTGCGCGAGCCGCGCGCAAAAGCCTGTCGTCTTTTCATCTGCCGGGAAAAAGCACTCTATCCGCACTTCATCCAAGGTTACGTCCCGCGGGCCAGCAAAGGTGGTAATCGTTTCAAAGAAGCGCAGTTGGCCAGCGGAGCTACAATAGACGAGGTTCAAGACCGGAGAGATCTCACTATCGACGTCACGGAAAACATTGTGAAGCATGTTCTTGTGTCGGAGGGGCCGGCCGCCCATCAGAAAGCCGATCATGCGGGCCGCCCCCTGATTCGCCAAGAGCACTTCCCAATGCCGATTGATCACGAATGCGGGATAGGGCTCCTGGTGCCGCAGTATCAGCTCTATGGCTTCATTCATTCGCTCGAGCGCAGAGGTGTAGAGCGGGGTCTCGGAGAACTGCGGCGCGAATCCAGCCGCCAGCATTAACAAATTGTGCTCACGGAGCGGCATACCAAGCGCATTCGCCAGACGCCCCAACGTTTCGCGGCTTGCCTGAGACTTGCCAGTCTCGATGCAGCTAAGGTGGCGGGCAGACATTCCCGCTTCCAGGGCGAGATCGAGCTGACTCATTCTGCGGGCGGCGCGCCACTCTCTCAGCAGCGTACCGATGGGAGGATGCGACGAGTTAACTGCTGCTCCCACGTCGTTGCTCCTGCCACGACTTTATCGCACTCGCTTAGCAATTTCCATGACCTCCAAGGTCATGAGCGCTTGACTGATCACGTCATTGACCTCTGCCCTTCTTTCCAATAGCCTCAGAAATCAAGAAAGGTGAGCCTCAGGAGACGTCGATGATTAGACGGGAGTTTCTGGCTAGGGGCGCGAAACTGGTCGACCGGTATCGCCCAGCTGATTGCCGCAAAACGCCCTACGCGACTGCGAACGCTGCTGCTAACCAATGGCGACGTGAGCGGGAACGGCCCGCCCGAGAAACTGCTTTCCTCCATCGAGCGGACGAAGCGTGGCGAAGCCCAGCGATGGTTCGAAAGGCATTTGAAGGACAACGAAATCTCTTGCTTGGCTCAAAGAAACTCGCGCGGTTTTCAGTGGATGAGGTGGCAGGTTGCCAGCCGGCCGAAAACCAGTCGTGATAAAAGGGGCGGCTGGCAACGACAGATGTTTTGCGATCTCGGGAGGAACTTCGGATGGATAAGAACCAGAGTAGCTCACAAGACGAGGCGGCAATTCGCGATGTGGTTGAGTCCTGGGCAGCCGCCGTACGTCGCAGAGATTTTGAAGGGATACTGCAAAATCATTCTTCGGACTTCGTGATGTTCGATGTTCCCCCACCGTTTCAATCCAAGGGCATCGAAGCCTACAAGAAGACCTGGGACCTGTTTTTTTCCTGCTCCAGTGACCCGATCGTCTTCGACATTACTTCGATGACTATCACAGCGGCGAGCGACGTTGCCTTTGTCGTCGCGACGATGCACTGCACCGAACCTGGAGCCGACGGTGAGCGCCAAGGACTGGATTTTCGCCTTACGATCGGTCTGCGCAAAATCGGTGGTCGATGGACTATCACACACGAACACCATTCGGTCCCGGCCGAGGACTGACCTTATCAGGCGGCTTGCGTCTGATGAACGACGATAGGAGATCGTTAGACAGAACTCCAGCCCCAAATCCAGCGGTGAGGTCTCAATGGAAATGGAAGAACGTACCTTACAAATCACGACGATTCCGACGCAAGCTCCGGTCTGTTTGCAGGCCACCGGATTGTTTCTCCTCCGGTACGGATTGGTCGCCATGATGCTGCTTTTCGGACTCAAAAATGGACAAAGGCAGAGGCCGAAGGTATCCAACCATGGGTTTCCCATAGCCCACTGATGTCCTGGCTATATCATGTGACCTCGGTTCAGGGTGCGTCCATAGCCATCGGCGTAGTCGAACTGGCGATTGCCGTGATGATTATCTCGCGGCGTTGGCTGCCGGGCATCGCGGCAATCGGCAGCGCAATGGCAATCGTGATGTTCCTAATCACCCTCAGTTTTCTCATCACCACGCCGAACATCGACCCCGGGAGCCAAGGCTTTCTGATGAAAGACATCTTTCTGCTGGGCGTGGCAATCTGGAGCACCGGGGAGTCGCTCACCGAGTTGGTGCCCCGTGTCCCCAGATGAAAGCCGGGCTGTTGGAATGGATGTTTATCGCCCTGCAGATCCCGCTCCCGATTGAATCAGTCCTCGTAAAACGCCGTAGGTGTAGGAATGCCACTCTGTGCATTTCACAACGGCGATCCCCTTGACCAAATAGTCGTTGTTCAGAAATGTGAGTGCAAAGGTCACACGTCTTGCAGTTTGCCCACTCAAATAGCGAATGATAAAGGACGTTATCATGCGCTTAGCCCGTTCGGCAGAAGGTCAGATTTTGCAGACCAGTCGAGTTGCGCGGCGGCTAGCTTAGCTAAGCTAGTGCCTCTCCGGAGTCGCAGTTTCTCGGCGAGCAGGTCCTCAAGAAAAACCAGCTCATCAAACTCGTGCAGGCTTTCAGCCTTAAATTGGAGGACGAGTTGATATTTCATGCCTCGGGATCATTGAGCACTATCATTGCAAATCAGGGAGTTTCGTGGACAGCTGAAGCCGCTTCAGTAGAAACAAGGGAGGCCGCTGAGCGGCAGACGATGAGGACGAACCTCGGGTTGCATGAGGTGCTGTTGCTTGGCTACTGCGTGGTTTCCAATCATTTTCATTTAATTGTGATTGCTATCGAGGCTAAAATCGATTCCCTCACCCTTGCTGTCCACGCCTTTTGGGTCGCCCCGTCGCCGAAAGTACAGGGCCGACGTTGGCTACGAAGGTCGAGCCCGATCACCAGGGAGCTGCAAACGTAGTGGGGACTATACTGACCACACCCACACCTTCGAGGAAGTATGGCTACGAGACGACAGGAACACCCGTCGAGGCTGCCGTTATCACCGTCGATGCCAGAACCCGGGCAAGACCTTGCCTCGAGCCTCTACCAGGAGTTGCATCGGCTGGCAGTGGGCAAAATGCGCTTCGAGCGTGGGAACCACACTCTCCGGCCAACTGCACTCGTGAATGAGTCTTATTTGCGCTTTACTGATTGCTCCGATTCCATGTGGGGCGACCGGAACCGGGCGTTGGGGCTTGCCGCCAATATTATGCGCCACATCCTCATGGATCATGCCCGGGCCCACAACGCTGGAAAGCGCGGAGACGGGCAGCTTCAAGTGACCTTCGACGAAGACAATTCGCCCACGTCAACGGTTACCTGGATGACAACGGCGCTCCACTTCAGGCCGTTGGCGGGGGTGGCATGAATCGCCCCATCCTTCGTCCGATGCTCGGCCAAAATATCTCGCACTATCGAATCCTGGAAACGTTGGGTGGCGGCGGCATGGGTGTTGTCTATAAGGCGGAGGATTCCTCCCTCGGCCGCTTTGTCGCCCTTAAGTTTCTTCCCGACGACATGGCTCAGCTTCCACAGGCTCTGGAACGCTTCCGGAGAGAGGCACGCGCGGCGTCCGCGCTGAATCATCCCCACATTTGCACGATTTATGAGATTGGCGAGGAGAACGGTCAAACGTTTATTGCCATGGAATTCATGGAAGGCGCTACGCTCAAGCATCTCATCGCGGGCAAGCCGCTGCCGCTGGATGACGTGCTTGAATGGGGAACCGAGATTGCGGATGCACTCAGCGCCGCCCACAGCAAGGGAATTGTTCACCGCGACATTAAGCCTGCCAACATCTTTGTGACTGACCGCGGCCATGTGAAGATTTTGGATTTTGGCCTGGCAAAGTTGATGCCAGCCGGAGCCACGGCTTTTTCGGCGAGATCGACAGAGGCATCAGAACCGCTCACCGAACCAGGCGCGACGATGGGCACCGTCGCTTATATGTCGCCCGAACAGGTGCGCTGCGAAGAAATGGATGCCCGCACGGATCTGTTTTCTTTTGGGGTTGTGCTCTATGAGATGGTCACAGGGTTCGTGCCGTTCCGGGGCGAGAGCGTAGGGGTGGTCGCGGAAGCAATTTTGAATCGCACACCAGTCGCGCCGGTGCGGCTGAATCCCGACATTCCCCCAAAGCTCGAAGAGGTCATCCAGAAGGCGCTGGAGAAAGACCGCAAGCTACGCTACCAAAACGCGGCCGATTTGCAAACCGATCTGCGACGGTTAGCGCGAGACAGCAGCCGAAGCCAATGGGATGCATCCTCTTCAAGGCAGCGACAACAAGAGACAAAAGAGCAACCGCCAACCAAGACGGCAGCGAGGAAAGTCTACTACTATGTTGCGGCAGCGGCTTTTGTTCTGGCGATGGTGGCCGTCCTTCTTGTTCGACGGTCATCTCCAGGCCATGGGGCAACCAGCAAAGACTGGGAGCAACTAACCTTTTTTACGGATTCAGTGGTGTATCCTGCACTCTCCTCCGACGGGCGAATGCTCGCTTTCATTCGAGGGAACAACTCATTCAACCCGTTTGGAAATCTCTACGTCAAGTTGCTGCCGGGAGGCGATCCGGTCCAGCTCACCCACGACTCGCTCGAAAAAAACTCTCCGTCGTTCTCCCCGGATAATTCGCGCATTGCCTATACTCCCGTCAACACAAGCGCCCGCGTCTTAGGAGAAGTTGATCACTCCAGGCATGAACCCGCAAAGCCGGAGCTATGGGACACCTGGGAAGTGCCTATTCTCGGTGGCGAGCCTCATCTGCTGCTGACCAACGCCGCCTCTTTAACCTGGATTGAAGGCGGAAAGCGGCTGCTCTTCTCTGAGATCAAAGAAGGGCTTCATATGGTGGTGGTGACCACAGATGAGGGCCGAGGGAAGAGCCGTGACGTCTACGTGCCCAACGGCGAACGCAGCATGGCCCATCATTCCTATCTTTCGCCGGATGGCCGATGGGTGCTCGTGGTTGAGATGGACAGTCGAGGTGAGATCTTGCCCTGCCGGATCGTTCCATTCCGGGGCACAAACGATATTAAGGTTGTTGGCCCTCCCAACGGCACCTGCCTTTCGGGCGCGTGGTCACCGGATGGTAAATGGATCTATCTCACTGCCAGGACGGACGACTTCCATATCTGGCGTCAGCGCTTTCCAGAGGGAGACCCGGAGCAGCTGACCTTTGGTCCAACGTCTCAGGAAGGAATCGCGATGGCGCCTGACGGAAAGTCCCTGATAACTTCCGTTGGCACTCAGGATGTCACTGTTTGGCTGCACGACAAGGACGGAGACCACCAGATATCCTCCGAGGGAAACACTTCATCACCGACGTTTTCTTCGGATGGACGCAATCTCTACTTCCTTAAGACCAATAGCCAGACGCGTGCCGAGGAGTTGTGGATCAAAGAATTAGACAGCGGAAAGGTGGAGAAGGTCTTACCCGATTCCGCGATTGTGGGCTATCCGGGTCTGTTGGCTACGCCTGGATACTCCGTATCTCGAGACGGGAAAGAAGTTGCATTTGCCATGAAAGATGAGAGCGGCCATACAAAGCTGTGGATTGCCCCGACCAGCCGTCGCTCGTCCCCGGTGCGCATCTCCTCTGCGCCCGTGGAAGATTCTCCCATTTTTCTGCCGAACGGCGAGCTGGTCTTTCGCGCGATAGAGGGCGACTCTAACTTTTTATATCGCATGAAACCCGATGGCACCGGCCGCCGTAAGGTTACCTCGGCGCGCATCCTCGATTTGCAATCAGTGTCACCAGACGGCCGATGGGTTGTTGCCGGCGCGGTAGGTTCAGGAGAGGAGGGCCCAAGGGGAATAAAGGCGTTTGCCGTGGATGGAGGCGCGACGGTAACGCTGTGCGTCGTTTATTGCACCCTCAATTGGGACCTGAGCGGGAAATTTGCGTTTCTGGACTACCCACACGCGAGCCGCAGTTACACGTTGCCAGTAATGCCTGACTCGGGGCTTCCAAGGATTCCAAGTACCGATATGCCGCGCGTCGAAGAATTCGCCAATCCAAGAGCGATCACCACGATACCGTGGGATGTGCAGTCGGGCGTGAATCCTTCGCTCTATGCCTACAGCCAGACGAATACCCGCCGCAACCTCTACCGCATCCCATTACCTTGAGGGCCTTCGTGGAGGTTTCAGGGACCAGACGAACTGGCATCCTTTCGGGGACGCATCCTTTCGGGGACGGACGGAATTTCCCCTAATGCCGACGAGGCCGTCTAGACCTCCCGTTGGAAGGGGTTCGCTAACCATGAGGTGAGGCGCCATGTCTGAGTCAGCGCCAGTGTGAATGCGACGCTCATTAGGGGAAATTCCGTCCGTCCCTGAAAAGGGTCCAATGAGAGTTTTAAGTTCACCCATATTTGTTTTCCTCAAATTGTGGAGGTCGTACGAAGCCTCCGAATAGATCGTCCATCAACAGGGCCGCGTGGATCGGTGTTCGGTCTTCCAGATATGGGCCTACGATTTGGATTCCCATCGGTAGTCCGGCGGAGGTGCAGGTGATTGGTCTGGCCGTCGCCGGAAGATAAGCAAAATTTGCCAATGCCCCGCACCAGACAACATGATCCCAATAAGGGTAGCGGCGCTCCTGGACCACCAACTCGCGCTCGACCGATGGAAGCGAAAGATTGTGCTGGAACGCGGCGTGGGGTGCTACGGGACAGATTAAAGCGTCGAATCGCTCAAAAAAGGAACGCCAAGAGGAGATTGCCTTCGCTTGCACTTCCTTCGACTTCGCCATCGACGCGGAAGTCTGACGCGCGCCGGCGTGGATCAGTTTCACAAACTTTGCATTGGGGCTACGCTCCAACATGGCTTCCAATTCGTTCGGCGTGTAACTGCCGAGCAGCAGGGGCATGAGAAGCTGAAAGTAGGCGTCGGCGACTTCGGTCAGATGCGAGAACGGTCGAGCGTGTCGATCTACAGCAGCACCCGCCTTTTCGAGACGCGCGGCTACCGTTTCCATCATGTCGGCAGTAGCGCGATCTACCGGGAACGCATCATCGCTCGACCAGACTGCGATGCGGGCTGCTGAAAGACGTGCGAAGCGGGGAGGTGGTATTCCAGGTATCCATCTCCCGCGGCCTGTGCTTTCTTCGTCGAGGAGGAGAGCTTCCAGCGCCAGGTTTAAATCCTGGGCGCACCTAGCCATCGGTCCGAGCACTCCCATGTCGGCTATGCTCATGACCCCCGGCGGCGGCGGAACGTGGCCCAGTTGCGGATAGATTTCGAACGTCGGCTTATGTGCGTATATGCCGCAGAAATGAGCCGGTTGGCGAACCGAGCCGCCGATATCACTACCGAACTCCAGCGGTATCATGCCTGCAGCCAAGGCCGCTGCCGCGCCTCCCGAAGAACCTCCGGACGTCATCTCCAGGTTCCAAGGGTTGCGCGTAGTACCGAAAAGCGGATTGTCGCACTGGAAGTCGCTGGCCATCGTGGACAAATTGGATTTGCCAACGAACGTGACGCCTGCACGTCTCAATCGCGACACGCTCGGCGCGTCGGAGTTCGGGCGAAAATTTGCCAGGGGAGGAAAGCCTGACGTGGCCGGAAATCCCTCGACAGCGATGCTGTCCTTCACGGTCATCGGTATGCCGTCGAGCGGCCCGCGGACGGCATTTGCCGCGCGCCTCTCATCGCTTTCCCTTGCCGCCTTCCGGGCGGCATCCACGTCCATCGCGACGATGGCGTTGACGGTGGGGTTGACTGCTTCGATTCGCTCGACCGTCGCCATCAACAATTCCTCAGCGCTTAGCTCATTTCTGTTGAGCGCGGAGGAAAGCTGCTGCGCAGTGGAGAAGGGGCCTAACGAGACATTCATATCACCTTTAACAACTGCGATTGCCATACTTGCTCCTTTGGGAGAGATTAAAGTCTTTGACTCTGGCCGATTGTGACGTTTTTAGAGTTCGACCAGCCCGCGATTTGGGCGGGCATCGCGAAGTACAGCGGTAAGCAAAAAGGGTCCAAAGTAATTGGTTGCAATTTGCAGCTCGAGACCATACGAGTTCGTAGTTCGCTTGGGCAACGCCATGATGCCGGCATTGTTCACCAGCAAATCAAGGCTTCCTGTTCCATAGCGTCGGCGGATGTGCTCGCCAAATTCCCGCACCGTATCGAACTCGGCAAGATCAAGATTTGCGAGATGTAGCCGTGCGTTCGACACCTCCGCCTCAATTCGTACTGCCGCTTCTTTCGCTTTCCTCATATCTCTTGCCGGCATGATCACCGTGGCTCCCTTCCTGGCAAGTTCCCTAGCTGTATGGAAGCCGATGCCCGATGTTGCGCCAGGAAATCACTACAAATGAATTCTCCATAGTTCAGTTTCCTCCATTTTTCATTGGGGAGCATCAGAACTCCCGAGAGACGTTAAACGCGAGGATGTCATCAATGCCAAGCCTCGGCCTTCGTGCGTTATTTTCTGAAGAGGGGCGACCAACCGCAAGCATCATGACGGGTACATAATGGTCGCTGATGCTGAGGATCTCCATCACCTGAACAGAATTGAAACCTATAGGACAACTGACGTAGCCGCGGTTCCCAGCGGCAGGCATGAGCGTCATCGCCGCCAGCGAAGCAGATCGGATCGCTTCGTCTCGGGCAAGGCGAGGATCCGAACCATACATGCCGTTTGCCATCGTCAACCATGCATCTGCGACTTCTCGACGAAGTAGGCCCACATGCACAGTCTCGTCTAAAATGCCTTCGAGCCTCTTGTGCCCGTTCAAGTCGCCGAGGATTAAGAAGATAAGAGGAGCCCTGGCGACCCTTTCCTGATTAGGTGCAATCGTTGTTTCCTTGAGTATCTCTTTGATTTGTTCTTCTGTCACCGCAATGAAGCGCCAGTGCTGGATGTTGAATGACGAAGGAGCCTGACATGCTTCAGAAATCAATTCTTTGATCTCTTGAACTGAAATCGATGTTGCGGAGTTAAAGTGTTCCGCAGACGTTCGCTCATTAAGAACCTTTAGGAAGTCGCTCAAATACTTCTCCTGGTTTGCGTGTGGCGTGTTGGAAGAATGGACATGAAGATGAGATCGCGGTGATAACTACGGTCTCTTAAAAACCCCAAATTTCAGGGCGAAGCTGACATCGGTGAGACGTTCCGATTCCTTCCACAGCTGTTGTGCTCCGCCGGCGCCGCCCGAGACATCGCAAAGATGGATGGCACGGGAAGCCGCCGGCGGCGGATGCGGGGAACCAGGGCAGAAATCGCCTCATAGGCTGACATTCAGATGGAAGGTATTCCTCACGTACTCAACCCATTGATCGTCGGAAAGGCCGCCCCATTCGACCCACTGCTCGTCGCTCATAGACGCGCGCCACGCGAAGAACCCCTCGGCGTCGGGGCCGGCCGGATGCCTCAGTTTCCAGGTGTCGCTCTCGACAATCTCGCGGATCTCTTCGCCCACGACGTAGGGAGACACGGCGCTCTGAACTGCAGCCCTGAAGAGTTCGTAGATGCGCCGACTATGCGGATACTTCAAGTCGGCTGGCAGCGGCGGCACCTTGCCGAATATCGCCGTTGCGATGACGCCCGGCTCGACGATGGCCACGCGAACTCCGAAAGCTTTCACTTCCTGGGCCAGGGATTCGCTTGCCGCCTCAAGCGCGAATTTTGAGGATGAATAGGCTGCGTGCGACGCCATGGAAAGCCTGCCCGCCACCGATGTGACGTTGACAATGCAGCCGGACCGTCGTTCTCGCATGCCGGGCAGTACGGCTTGAATGCAGCGCAACGCTCCAAAGTAGTTGGTCTCCATGGGGGCGCGAAGTGCGGCGATAGGCGTCTCCTCAACGGCGCCGAGTACGGAAATGCCGGCATTATTCACCAGCACATCGATTTGGCCCGCTTCAGCGAGGATCTTGGCAAACGCGTTGCGGACCGACTCGTCCGAATCGACGTCGAGCGCTGCGATGTGAAGCGGCAGATGCTCGCGCTCCGTGATCTCGCGCAGCTCCTCGCCGCCTGTTTTGGGATTGCGCATAGTGGCGTAGACGGTGTGGCCTGCTCGCGCCAATGTGACTGCGGTGGCCAGTCCAATTCCGGTGCTGGTGCCTGTAACAACTGCGATTGCCATGTTTGCTCCTTTGGGTTTTTCCCAGTTGAAGTTAGTTTCACGAATCGTGCGATGTGGTCGTCGCGCCAGATTCCGTCTCCAACCACTTTGTTTCACCGCTCATTTTTTCTTCTTGTGTTTTCAGATGTAGCTCTATAACTTCGGCATCCGTTCGCCACAACTATCATCCAGCCTCAGCAGTTGCCCATTATGAAGATCCTGCCCGCTCAACCAGCGAGGGATAGTTGAGACAACGTTTGGCCAGCGATATAACGGCCTCGATCTCGGGGAAGTTCTCTCCCAACGACTCTGATAGTAAATTGATGTTTCCGCGCCCTGTAAGATGCAGAGTTCGAGTCGAAGAAAAAGCTCGAGCGCGATCGACGCGCTACAAACGGCTGCAACCGCAAACTTTTTTTCTCCCACTATTCGGCGATTTCGGGAATAAGCGTAGACGCTTGGTGTTTTCTCTGGATGGATCGCGCAGGCAATGGTCGTGCGCATCGACTGGCTCGCTCGATGAGCGAGGCAGCTTTCAATATTTTCGAACTTCCAAAGCGAGCGAGAAGGAGAGTGGAGATGGGCAAGTTGGAGGGAAAAGTGGCGGTGATCACCGGAGCAACCTCCGGAATGGCGCTGGCGTCGGCCAAGCTGTTTGTTGAAGAGGGTGGGACGATGCGGGACAGACGAAGTAACCACCACTCCGGAGACGATGCGGGATGTCCCGCATCGTACCTTCCGTTATAGCGTCACCCGTTGTGACTCGCTCTAAAACTGCATCGACGTTACTGTTTAACTGCTATGGCCGAGATTTCAATTTTTCCGCCTCCGATCAAGCCCGCGACTTGCACCGTGGCTCGTGCCGGTTTGGGATCCGGGATGAGCGATTTGTAGACTTCGTTCATCTTTGGCACATCGTCCAGACTGGTAACAAATACGGTTACGGAAACAAGGTCTGTCATCTTGAAGCCGGCCTCCTCCACCACTTTCTTGATTGCCGCAATAGTGTAGGTCGTTTGCTGACCGATATCGAGTCCGGTCACTTTGCCTTGGGGATCCCGTCCCTGATGCCCCGCTACATACAGCGTATTGCCTGCAACGTAGCCACCGCTGTACGGCATCCCCGGTTTGAAGTCGATAGCCTTGTTTTGAGCAAACGCGCTACCCGTGGTAAAGCCGGCTATGAGCCCGGCCAAAAGGAGGACTCGCTTAGGCACTGGTGAACACTCTTTCTTCATCCCTGGTTCTCCTGTTTTTGAATGGTGATTCTCCCATTCATCTTACCTTTCTGGAGATGCGCGACCCAGCGCGAAATTCGGGGCGTAATACGGTGAGCTGTCACCGTATTAGGCCTGAGCGTGCGCCGCGCGGGTCGGGGTCTTACCAGCCGATGCTTTTCTGGTCTTGCTTGCCATGCTCGATCATTTCTCCTGCAGCAGAGTCGCTTCGCTGTTTTTGCGGGTCATCAGGATAGCGGCTGCGTAGCTGAGTACGATGAGGATCACGGTAAACATGCTGTGTCGCAAATCGCCAACGATCGAGCCGAACAGAAACGCAGCGGAGACCAACAGCACCAGCAGGGTGGTCCAGGGATAGCACCAGGCACGATGAGGACGGGCAAGATCCGGTTCGCGTTTGCGCAGCACCAGCAATGCCGCGAAACAGGATAGATAGGTACCCACAAAGAGAATGGACGCTACGGCGATCAGAGAATCGTAGGTGCCGCTCAGCACCAGCAGTATGCCGGCCAAACAACTCAGCAAGAGAGCCATCGCCGGGGTACCTCCCTTGTTGACGCCGGAGAGACTCCTTGGCAGCAGCCCGTCGCGGCCCATCGCAAACAGGATGCGCGGCAGGAGCATCAGCACGGCATTGATGGAGCTGAGCACCGCAATCACCGAGATCAGCAGGATGAAGCGCCGGCCGTACTTACCGAAGACGAGCATCGCGGTGTCGGCGGCCGGTAGTTGCGAGCCGGTAAGATGACCCATACCCAACACATGCAGGTACGCCGCGTTTATCAACAGATAGATGGCTGCGCAGCAGAGCACCGTGCCGAACATGGCGCGGGGCAGATTGCGCGAAGGGTCTTTATCTTCCTCGACAAAATAGATGGGTTCGTACCACCCGTCATAGGTGATGATGACGCCCTGGAGGGCCACCATGAGGCCGAGAAAAAGGCTGTGTGCAGGGCCGGGCAGGTGCGCAGTAGCGTGGGTGTTGACGCTTGCCGAAGTTACAAAGCTGGCCGTCACCAATGCCAGCAGCCCGAGACTTTTGGCCACGCTGGTGATTTCCTGTGCCCGGCTCCCTGGACGCAGGCCCAGCCAATTCAGCAGGGAAAGCAGGACCAAGCCTGCAACTCCGACCAGTTGTACATGCCCGGCAAGCCTGGGGAACAGCCCCGCGCTGAACTCGCCCAGTGCGACTGATAAGTAGGCGAGCGCCACTGCCTGCGAAACGGCATTGCAACATCCCACAACGAAGCCGATACGCGGGCCGAAGGCGCGGCTGGCGTAAACGTAGAATCCTCCGGCGTTGGGAAGCATGGTGCCTAATTCCGTGACGGAACTGCAGCAGAGCAGAGCGTACACGCCGCCTAAGGCCCACACCCCAATCACCAGGGGCACGCTGCCCAATTGGCCGGCAATCTCACCGGGTGTGCGCAGGATGCCGGAACCTATGGTCGTGCCAACTCCTACGGCAATGCCAAACCCGGCCCCGAGCACCCGCAGCAAATGGCCGCTGCGAGGCTGGGGCGCGGTCAAACGCTTGCCCATATGACTCCACCTCAGAAGCTTAGAGCCTATCACCCTCGCTCACCGAATCTCTCGGTGAACAAGCGGGCTCGGACGTTTCGTGGACGGGTAAGATTCGGTGACGGTAAGATTCGGTGACGGGATACCTATTCACCCGACAGGCGACGTAAACCGCCGCAGCTGCGCCGACTCCAAGCGTCATTGTATAGGACTGTGATCATGGCATAAGCCCGGTGGCGGCGGAGTTGCCGGGCGGCGAAGAGGAGGTCCACGAGCAGAATTCGCGTAAGACCCTTCCGCCATCCAAAATAAGTCATAGGCAAGTTATGCGCTAGGGCGCGAGCACTTAGTTAAAATTGTTCAGTCTGAGACGTATGTTCGACGACCGTATACCCGGCGGGCGCAGCGAACGTCGATGACTCTGGCTCGCTGCGGGAAAGCTCTTCGATCTCGAATGTTGTTCGTCCCCGCCTCGGATCATCGTCTATGGCCATAACAATCAAGCCCAAATCCTGCGCTCTCCATGACTCATGAGTAACGACTAAAGGAAGTTCATTGCCCTCCTCTCCAGCAGCGATTGTTCTCGTGCGTCGCGATCCTTGAACTTCTAATCCGGCGATGGTGCGGCTGCCAAGATCTTCTGTTTGGTATTCGCTTTGCGGTGGCTGCTGCACCTGAGCGGCTTTATTCTGAACGGCGAGTTCTTCTGGGGTATCAACTTTCTGCTGCACCGACGGTGTGTGGAACTGATGGGCTACTTTGTCCGTACCGGCGCCGCTCGGCCAGTAAAGCGATGTTTTTGTAATCGGATCTAAAACGGTGACATGAAGATCAGGTTGCAGCACTCCGTTCTTGCCTTTTCGGCAGCTTTGGGCGACTTCGATCATCGTGCGACCAGCCGCATCGCGGGCCTCGTGCGTTCGAACATAGCCGCGGACATAGTTCCCGTCCGGTAGACGTTGCTCGTAACTGGTCTTCGCCGTCGCACTGAAGGCTGCATTTCCCATTTGCGGGATGCGATAGATTATGAAGTTGTTGATCCCAACAGTGCAAGCGGGTTCTACTCCTTGCGCCGACGCGATTCTTGGTATCTCTGTCCCGATGAGAATTGCACACACTACGCCGCAGCAGCCCTTAACCTTCATCGCTTCTCCTCAACGGGGCGTCGTCCTTCGTTTACGAGGGAATTGTACCCTGAGATCGCGATACAGCTGCTCTGATTGTACGCACGCGCATTGCTGTATGGGTGGCAGGAGTATGTCAAGCTGCCTTTACGGAGCCGGCGCCCCCACCTTGGCAAAGAATGCTAGCGTGCGCTGGTCTGCATCCTCTAATGCAGTTCCGTAGAAGCCGTGTCCTTGGTCCGTGTAAAAATGATGGTCGCAGCGAAGTTGCCTTATGTCGCACAACTTCACCAACTGCTGCGCATTGATAATTGGAATGTTTATATCGCGCTCGCCATGCAAAATCAGAAGCGGCGGCATGCTTTTCATTTGGTAAAAGAATTCGTCTGGAAGGCTCCCGTACCAATCTGCGATCGCATCCACAGAAAGCCCCTGCGAACCTGCGGCTAAGGCCACTGAAGATCCCAACGAGTACCCCAATACAAAAACGCGCTGCGATGGGGCCTGCTTGCGGCACTCTGATACAAAGCCTGCAACCACGTTCACCCACTTTTGGTAGTTCTCAGGACTCGGAGATTCTGAACGGGACGCATCGAAGAAGTAAGGCATCAATACGTGAAAGCCGTGGTTTCCGAAGAAGCTCGCCTGGTCTCTATACAGGGCGACCGTAGGCCCGCTTGCGCCATGCAAAAGAATCAGGCATCGCGTCGAGTTCACCGAACCGAAGTCTTCGTATCGGATCTTCTGGGCGAATCCGCTCACGTGGGCTGTCTTGATCGCTTGGCCTTGAACTCCAGAGATAAACTGATTGATCAGAAAGGCACTTAGAACGAGTAACACGGTCGTCATGATTCCCCTTTTTGACCTGGAATTTAGAACAGCTCCGGATTCCTGAAGGTTCATTGCGCGATGAATTGCGTGTGCTTGGTTAATCCCCAAATATGAGGCCATTACTTAGGATTGGACCCAAACTGCCTGTAGAGCCTGTTCCACGAAAGAAGCTCGGGCGGCTTTTCTGGCTGTAAAGCGGGAACGTTTTGTAGAAAAGCCACTTGTACAGACTAAGGCCGAGCGGCGACCGCCGCCTGGCCTTGAGAATCCGCATGCTCGCTTGAGGAAGCGATTTCCTGATCAGCGGGCCCACTTCACAGCTTGGCCGCAGAGGGCGGCGGAGAGGCAGACCGCTAGAAGGTCTGGACCTCATCCTTTCGGGGACGCATCCTTTCGGGGACGGACGGAATTTCCCCTAAAGCCGACGAGGCCGTCTAGACCTCCCGTTGGAAGGGGTTCGCTAACCATGAGGTGAGGCGCCGTGTCTGAGTCAGCGCCAGTGTGAATGCGACGCTCATTAGGGGAAATTCCGTCCGTCCCTGAAAAGGGTCCAATGAGAGTTTTAAGTTCACCCATATTTGTTTTCCTCAAATTGTGGAGGTCGTACGAAGCCTCCGAATAGATCGTCCATCAACAGGGCCGCGTGGATCGGTGTTCGGTCTTCCAGATATGGGCCTACGATTTGGATTCCCATCGGTAGTCCGGCGGAGGTGCAGGTGATTGGTCTGGCCGTCGCCGGAAGATAAGCAAAATTTGCCAATGCCCCGCACCAGACAACATGATCCCAATAAGGGTAGCGGCGCTCCTGGACCACCAACTCGCGCTCTACCGATGGAAGCGAAAGATTGTGCTGGAACGCGGCGTGGGGTGCTACGGGACAGATTAAAGCGTCGAATCGCTCAAAAAAGGAACGCCAAGAGGAGATTGCCTTCGCTTGAACTTCCTTCGACTTCGCCATCGACGCGGAAGTCTGACGCGCGCCGGCGTGGATCAGTTTCACAAACTTTGCATTGGGGCTACGCTCCAACATGGCTTCCAATTCGTTCGGCGTGTAACTGCCGAGCAGCAGGGGCATGAGAAGCTGAAAGTAGGCGTCGGCGACTTCGCTCAGATGCGAGAACGGTCGAGCGTGTCGATCTACGATTGTTGTGATCCAGGACATATGTTGCTCTTCAAGAGCATCAACGAGCAGCAGGATGAGGAAACCAGCCACTATAAGCGCGCGCCCGCCGGCATTTCGCTCGCGGCGGCGACCAAAATGCTCAATGATGGCACGGTGGCCAGGGAATTGGCCGCATCCCCGCCATGATGCCGGGATAAATGCAACCACGAAAGATCACGAACATCGTGAAAACGCTTTACCTCCATGAGGAGGTTCAAGCTATAGGGCGCGAATGAACAACGCGTTTTCCTTGCCGTTGGCGAGGCCCGCGGTCACCCGCACCTGCTCGCCCTTTTCGCCATTGAAGCGTGACCCGTCCACGGCGCCGAAGGCGCTCTCGACCACCGTTTTGGGGCCGACATGGAAGGATAGGCTCTTCCCGGTGCTGTCTTTAATGGTCAGCAGATGGTCGTGGCGGTTGAAGCCGGCGATGGTGCCGGTGTCGCGTTGGAGCGGTCCTTTGCCCAGGTCGCGCACCGCAACAGCGGTCTGCTGCAGGCCTTCGCCGTAATAGAAGACGATCACGTGGGCGCCGATCTTGGCGAATTCATCCGCGGGGGTGGAGTCCTGGCGAACGGCCTTATCAAAATCGAGCGGCTTCCCGGAATCAGCCAAATCCTTGAAGAGGTCCTGGGAACCATCGGCGGTGTTGATGACGATGGTCTTTTTGGCCGGATCGACGGAAGTGACCACGCCGGAAGCGGCGTGGACAACTTCCTGGGCAGCGGCTACGCAGCTGGTAAACGAGAAGAATCCCACAAGCAGAAGTGTCGCCAAACATGCTTTCAACATTGATTATCCTCCTGTTACCCACCGGCGCCATCCAGGAGTTCTCGCTATCAGTCAAATACAACCGAAATAGGTGTGAACTACGCCAGGCTACTTCCCCAGGAGTTATCGGCCGGCGGAACACTACTCGCATCGACGCGGGAGAGAGGCGAAAGGTTGTATGACACACCAATCAGGGGGCTTTTTTCTGAGGAGTCCTCGGCGCTGTGGGCAGTAACCATTCTCGCGCAAGCCGAGCAAAGTGGCCAAGCACGCGGGGAGGAGAAAGCAGGTTACGATGGACCGGACGGGTCGCTAGCCATCCCGCGCGCGCACCTTATCTAATCGCTAACTGGATCGCATAAATCTGCCGAGGGATGTTCGGAAACGCAAACCGAGCATCTCAACTATGTAAGCAAGTAATCTTCGTTCACAGAACGGTTGGAGCACTATGTCTAAAGTTGTCGTTGTCACCGGTTCTTCTGCTGGCCTTGGTCGCGCGATCGCGCATGGGTTCGCAAAACGTGGAGCATCTGTTGGACTGATCGCGCGTAACCCAGAGGCCCTCAACGCAGCCAAAGAGGAATGTGAAGCGTTGGGAGGCAAGGCTCTAGCCGTGCCCACAGACGTTTCCGATGCCGAGGCCGTGGAGGCTGCGGCAAGCCGTGTCGAAGAGGAGCTGGGTCCGATTGACATCTGGGTGAATGACGCAATGGTCAGCGTCTTCTCTCCAGTAAAGGAGATGGAGCCTTCCGACTACAAACGTGTGACCGAAGTGCTCTATCTCGGCTTTGTCTATGGAACGCTGGCCGCGCTCAGAAGAATGCTCCCTCGCGATCGGGGCACGATCATCCAGATTGGATCAGCCTTGTCTTACCGGTCCATTCCCTTACAGTCTGCCTACTGCGCTTGCAAGCATGCCATCAACGGATTCACCGACTCATTGCGCTGTGAACTGTACCACGACAAGAGCAACGTCAAGGTGACTGCCGTGCACATGCCTGCCATGAACACAACCCAATTCGACTGGGTCAAGAATCGCCTGCCCAACGATCCACAACCGGTTCCGCCAATATTCGAACCGGAGCTCACTGCGGAAGTGGTTGTCGCTGCCGGCTTCGCGAAACGTCCGCGGCGTGAGTATTGGGTCGGGTCCCCGACCGTCATGGCGATTGTCGGACAAAAGTTCATTCCAGGGGTGCTGGACGAATATCTTGGGAAAACAGGATATAAGTCACAGCAGATCCCTGATGAACCCAAGGATCCAAACGCACCCAACAATCTTTACCAATATGTTCCCGGGGTTCACAGCGCACGAGGCAAGTTTGCTGATCGTTCCTCAAGAACGAGCGCCGAGATTTTTCTGTCGCTGCACCCCGAATCACTCGCTTTGGGGACAGCTGCGGCGCTCACGTTCCTAGGCGGTGCCCTTGTGGCCCGGCGGAAGGTATCGTGAAGCGTTGTTCGGCCGATGAGGTCACCTCACTGGCCGGCAGCGACACGCTCCTGATCGCAGCCTGCTGCACTGCACTGGCCACTTTAGCGCCCGTGGCGCTCTACCAGACCGGCGCTCTTCACCGGCTTCCGGACCCGCCGTTCCGCGTTTTCGACTCTGAGCGAATCACCATGTCCGCTGCCGCTCATCCGCTGGTGATTCCCGACGGAGTGTTGGGGCTGGCGAGTTTCGGGGTAACACTTGCCTTGGCGCTCCTTGCCAGGCGCCATCGTGCGGCGAAGCAGTTGCTCGGTGCGAAGCTAACTCTTGATGCTTCGGCAGCAGCATTCAACGTTGCACGGCAGGTAGTCAGCTTTGGGAAGCTTTGCTCCTGGTGTACGGGTACTGCGCTAGCTGCAGGCCTGATGGCCTACGCCGGCCGGAAAACAATAAAGGGCTCCTGGCTCGAGGCAGTCTCGCTCGCTCAGCGAGCCCCGTGTTGCTACCCTCGCGAATAAGCGTCAAGATCGTGTATCAAAGGCATGGCCGCAGATGGTGGCTTAACCCTACCGTCGACAATCTCACGCCTTTCCACTGACGGTCCATACATAGCCTCATCACCGCTCTTATCTGCCCGGACGACTGCTCCATTCATGCTGACACCGGCAAATATGCCCTTTGACCGCGAATAAGACAGAACCTCTGCATTCAGCTTAAGATCCGTGGCCGCGGACGCGTTACGCCCTACAGGGCCGGCTGCTACAGAAGCGTCAGCTCCCAGTTTGAACTTGTCACTCAGAAGACTCTGGAGAGCATGAGCGTTCATAAAGAGCATGACGATATCCGTAGAAGACCCACCAATCTGGTACCCGACGCTACCGCCTTCGAGAGCGATAAACATGGGAGCACTCCAACCGTGCTCCGTGCGGCAAGTCGCCACACCGCGGCCGTAATTACCGCCGAAGATAAACGCAAACTTCTTGTCGCCTGGAATGATCGCTATGCACTTTGCCCTATCCAGCAGGTCATGCGGTATTCCCTGATCCGGTGTATTCATGATTTCTTTGAAAACCTGGGCGGCCTTCTGGGTTCGAGCGACGTCGTCGTCACGGTCGGAAGCTTGCGCGAATGAGACGCCTAACAGGATGAGTGTCGAAAGGATGAGAGTGCGTTTTAGCATGAGGTTTGCTCCTTCCACTTGGGTTCGTTCTAAGAGGGGCCGGTGTCCAGGCAAAGATTGTTTGCTCGAACCAGGAAAGCCTTGTTTTCGTGCAGTTCGAACTCAAGACACAAACTTTGATGCGACAAGTGGAGGACAAGATGTGTAGCAGCATCCCATCTTTGCGTCGGGGTCAGATGTTCTCGCCACCTTGGTGACGTCGGAATGGCCTTAACAGCAAGGAAAAGATCAGCTACGGCAAAGCGAAGAGTGGTTCTGGGTAGCGCTCTCATCGATTCCATTGATGCTTTACCAAAGGAGGGAACATAAATGATCTCGTCCAGGATTCGATTTTCCTGCACTCATACCGCGCCTTGCTTTTGAGATGCATCCAACCAGGTATGGGACAGACTAAGAGAATCGTCGACACTCTTGAGCACGGCAAAAATCCTAACTTTCTGCTGGTCGTGGTTCTGAGCGGAGTGGCGCTCATCGGACTGTTTATAGTGGCTTGGGTCCTAGTAGGAGATAAAGGAAGGAAGCTGCTGCCCGGTTTGCACCACGACCCGCAGCCCACCTCTTCCATTCGCCGCCAGGCTTCAGGAACCGTTGCTGCCTAACTTCGCCGCCATAGTAAGTCATTGACTATGGGGGGATAGGGGGACATGATCAGACATGATACCTATCCCGATTCGGTCATGCCTGACGTTTGCGATGATCGTTCAGTGCGAATCGACGTGCGCCCAGCCCTTTCCGGGCTTATCAACGCCCACCCTTCAATTACTATTGTCCTCATCGAAAAGAGTGGCTGCATGGGAATCAAAGAACTGCGCCAAGTTTTCGGCCTCGATCCGCGAAAACTCAGGGCTGCGCAGATTATTTTGATCATCGGCAGTGTACGTGTGGCCGGTGTATTCTTTCCCAAAAGACAGCGGCGGTTGGCGTCTTTCGCGGTCATCGGTAGGGGAGCAGAAAAGGATTGTTCGACATGGGAAGCGAACGTGCATCCTTTCGGGGACGGACGGAATTTCCCCTAATGCCGACGAGGCCGTCTAGACCTCCCGTTGGAAGGGGTTCGCTAACCATGAGGTGAGGCGCCATGTCTGAGTCAGCGCCAGTGTGAATGCGACGCTCATTAGGGGAAATTCCGTCCGTCCCTGAAAAGGGTCGGTAATTATTACGTTATCTTCCCGTCCGTCCCTCGGTTTTCAGGCAGCAGATCCAGATAGACGCTGCGATCCGGGTCGCAGCCAAGGATAAATTGCCGTCCATTCCCACGCTGGGTAACGTGATGCGGGACCCCGGTTGCGACCACCCGGGCTAGACGCGCCATGCATCGCACTTTAATGACGGAAGTGACTCGTTCGGCGATTGCGCCGAAAGAGCAAAGAACCTCGCTAAGCTGCTCGGGCGGCACAACAAAGCAGCTGCCAGAACCACGCATCCATCATGCAGCATCCTGCATGAGCTTTTGCATTGCGCCGTATTAACGGCACTTCACGTTTGTCCCCGCCTCTCAACAACTCAATGCCGTAAGATAGCCTTACGAAGCGAGCATTTTCTTGGGGGGACTTCCGTCCGGTCCTCTTATTACCGATAACAAAGAGCAGGAGGCGGTTATATGAAGATTCAGTTGCAGCAAGTCTCGATGTCGGCTTCAGAAGCAGCGTTGCGGACGCATCGAGTGCTGATTGACAGACCTAACGAGAAGGGCGGGACAGACAGTGGCCCCATGGGAGGAGAGCTGTTTCTCGCATCCATAGGCGGCTGCTTCATGAGTACCCTTCTCGCCGCCATCCGCGCGCGGAACGCGGCTGTGTCGGACGTTCGCGCGGAAGTCATCGGAACGATAGCGGAAACGCCAACACGCTTTTCTTCCGTCGAACTGCATGTCGAAGCGCAAGGAAACTCCGAAGAGATAGAGCGGCTCGTCGCGATCGCCGATAAAGGTTGCATCATGATGAACACCCTTCGCGGCGTGCTCGATGTTCGCATCCGGATTGGTGCCGCGATTTGAAAGGAAGATCGATGCAGATCCGAGCCGTCGTGTTCGACGCCTACGGTACCCTGTTCGATACAAATTCCGCGGTTCTTGAGGCAAGCCGCTCCCTTGGCCTGCAGGGTCAAGCGCTTTCAAATCTGTGGCGGCAGAGGCAATTGGAGTTCACGTGGCTCTGGTCGCTGATGGGCAAGTACGAAGAGTTCTGGAGCTTGACCAGAGCCGCGCTGGATTCTGTCCTTCAGGAACTCGGTGTCGAAAGAGATGAACCCAAGGTTGAACGGCTGATGCAGGCGTATTGGGAGCCACAAGTATTTCCCGACGTTATGCCGGCGCTGGATGCGCTCGCGCGATTGCCTCTGGTGATTCTGTCGAACGGATCGCCGGAGATGCTGCAATCAGCAGTGCGCTACAACCACCTTGAGTCCAGGTTTGCGCAGATCATTTCAGCGGATCGGGTGAAGATATACAAGCCGTCTCCGCAGGTTTATGCGCTCGCAACGGACTCAGTTGGGCTTTCTGCGGAAGATATTCTTTTCGTCTCCTCCAACTGGTGGGATGCCTGGGGCGCCAAGGCGTTTGGATACACGGTCTGCAGCTGCAATCGATCCGGCAGGCAAATGGGCTTCTCACGTTCTGCTCCAGATCTTGTGGTTGCTCGTCTCGACCACATTCGCAGTATTCTGTAACCTCTCGCGCGATCCCGGCGTCTGATCGCTGTGCGTCATCGCGCAGGCAATGGTCGTGCGCATCGACTGGCTCGCTCGATGAGCGAGCCAGCTTTCAATATTTTCGAACTTCCAAAGCGAGCGAGAAGGAGAGTGGAGATGGGCAAGTTGGAGGGAAAAGTGGCGGTGATCACCGGAGCAACCTCCGGAATGGCGCTGGCGTCGGCCAAGCTGTTTGTTGAAGAGGGTGCGTACGTGTTTATCACCGGCCGGAAGCAAGACAATCTGGACAACGCGGTCAAAGCGATTGGACGGAATGTGACCGGAGTGCAGGGCGATTCGGCGAAGTTGGCTGATCTCGATCGGCTCTACGCGACGGTCAGCCGGGAGAAAGGCTATATCGATGTGGTGTTTGCCAGCGCCGGTCATGGCGGTGGCGCGCCGCTGGGGCAGATCTCAGAAGAGCAGTTCGACAGCATCTTTTCCCTGAATACCCGCGGAACACTCTTCACCGTGCAGAAGGCGCTTCCCATGATGCGCAATGGCGGATCGATCATCATGAACGGATCGATCGCTCACCTCAAGGGCATGCCGGGGATGGGCGTTTATGCGGGAAGCAAGGCAGCGCTGCGGTCGTTCGCGCGATCATGGGCGGTGGAACTCGCAGAGCGCAGGATTCGCGTGAACGTGCTCAGCCCGGGACCGATCGCGACCAACGCTCTCGCGAACGCCCCTGAGGCAATGAAGGAGAACTTCCGGTCAGCCATTCCGCGCAAGGAGTTCGGAACCTCGGAAGAGATCGCGACGACGGCTCTGTTTCTCGCCTCCAACGACTCCAGCTTCGTGAACGCCAGCGAGATCTGTGTTGATGGCGGATTAGCGCAGATCTGATTCGCATTGTATATCCCGCTTCCTGTCACATACACTAGCGCCGCGAGGAGGCGTCTATGTCCCCCCCAGGTTTTCTTCCGCTTACCACATACCGTGAGTTCCCAGCCCAGGAGATGGCAAGCCGAGCGAAGTCGTTTTGCGATGAAATGCTCCGGCGCCGCACCGTACGGCAGTTTTCTTCGCGTGCCGTACCGCGGGAGGTAATCGAAAATTGCCTGTGCGTTGCGCGAAGCGCTCCCAGCGGCGCCAATAAGCAGCCGTGGCATTTCGTGGTCGTCGCTGATGCAGCTGTAAAAAGTAAGATACGTGCTGCCGCGGAAGAAGAGGAGAAACGTTTTTACCGGGGACGCGCTCCCAAGGAGTGGCTCGACGCTCTTGCCCCACTGGGGACGGACGAAAACAAGCCGTATTTAGAAACCGCTCCCTATCTCATCGTCATCTTTGCACAGCATTACGAAGTGACAATGGACGGCCGCAAGCTCAAGAACTATTATGTGACAGAGTCGGTGGGTATTGCCACGGGCATGCTCATTTCGGCCGTCCACATGGCGGGCCTGGTCGCGCTTACGCATACCCCCAGTCCGATGGGATTCCTCAACCAGCTACTTGGACGTCCGGCCCAGGAGAAGCCCTTTCTCATTCTTGTTGTCGGGTATCCGGACGGAGAGGCTTGCGTGCCGGATATTTCGAAAAAATCGTCCGAAGAGGCTTTGACGTTCGTGTGAAGGCTCGTGTTCCCCCAGCTTGACAGAAGTCCGCTTCTCATATCTGTAAGTTGACGAACGTCCCAGAGGCGTAACCTTTTTCTCCGCCATGATTCAGTTCCGTGCAAGGGGTGTGTCAATAGCTTGCTCCTCCCAAAAATTTCCATCTGATCACAAAGCGAAGAGAGAAAAGTTTTCAGAGGCGTGTAACCTTACATGTTGGCGTCGCTCTCATGTGACGTGGCCGGTGAATGAAGAACGCCGGATTTCCGCAGGGATGCCCGGGTTCCTTCTGGAAGCTTGAAGAGCCAGTCCGTGATCACAAATCTAATCGGGGAGCAGACGCAAATGAGCGACGCAGGTCATCATTTCGAAGTTGTACGTGCGATAAGAAAGTCAACCCTCAAAATACTCACCGGGATGTTGGTTTTGAGCGGAATGGCCGCTATCTCGGTGCAACCGCTGAAGGCGCAAGACAACAGCCGTCTGGACTTCGTCCTCGCTCAGTTTGCCGATTCCGGAAAAATTGAGGCAGGAGCGAATCTGCCTGTGCAGCAGGGCTTCGCGAACGGTGGATTAGCGATCTATATTACGCCGGAAGTGGGCGTAGATCCTAACAGCTCGTTTGTCACCACCGCGCAGGGCATTGCAAAGGGATTCAATGCGAATTTCATTCCCGCGAATTGGGCGACTCTACCTGGCAGCGCCGCAGTGCGCAGTATCTTTGTGTTTACGAACGTTACGCAAGGCAATGTGCTTGGGGTCCTCCCGAGTCCGGCAGGTCCCAGCAACACGAATGGAGGTTACTCGCCACTGTGGCAGGTGCAGCTGGTGGCCTGGAACAATCCCGCAAGTGCGACTGTGCTGACTTCAGCAGCGGCAGTAAATGCCGCCGCGACCGCTGGGCAAGTGACCATTACCACCACGCCCATTATCGTTGAGTGCTCGGTAGTTCTCGGTATTCCGCCTACCGGCCAGTTGCCGGGGTCGAGAGTCGACCTCGCGGCTCCAACGTTTGCCGCGGGCGGCAGTGTGACGTCGATCGCCAACCTGCCTTTGCAAGCCGGGTACTTTAACCGTGAGCCCGCGCTCTACATCACTCCTGAGGTGGGAATCGGCGCCGGGGGCAGCGCCTTTGCCGCGACGGCGCAGGGCATTGCGCAGGGATTCAACGCCAATTATGTCCCAACCGCTTTCAATACGCTAAACGACCAGAACAAAGCGGTGGACGATATTTATGTGTTTAGTAACTTTACGCAAGGAAATGTACTTGCTTCCGCCCCGAATCCGGCCGGGCCTCAAAACACAGATCCCAATTACACGCCGATATGGCAAATTAATTTGGTAGCCTGGAATTCCGGCTTCAAGCCGCGTCGTCTGACTTCCCAGCAGGACATCCTTAATGCCCAAAAGAATAAGGAAGTGACGATTACCCTGGCGCCCATCATCGTGGAGTGCTCAGTAATCTATACTCCGAGTGGTGGGTTGCTGCCCGGAGCCGAGATCACCGTCAACAACGGCCGCCCTGCTGGGCGCTAAAACCGTCTCCCGTTCCGCGGTGCGAAAAGTCGATCGCTGGGCAGATAAGGGGACCGGACGGAAGTGCCCCCGACGAAGTCGGCGGTCGGGTGAAATTCTCACGTCAGGGAATTAGGCGTCAGGAAGCTGTGAAAAAATCGAGTTTCCCGAGGCGAGCGTTTACTGAAACCCAGTGTGCCAAATTCCTGGTCCGAGGCCAGCGTAGGCACGCATCTGAGTGCTTGAAGCGTGTTTATTGCTCTCAAAGCTGAAGCTGTTTGTTGTCGGGTCGGTGCAGGTGCAGAGTAGGCCAAGGCCATATCAAGCGACTGCGGCAGCATTGAGTTTGCTGCGAATGCTGAGCCAGCGCGTGATGTTGTAACTGAGACAAGCCCAAGTCGCTTCCATTGAGGCTTTCCATCGTCCACGGCAGCGAAATTGTCGAAGCCCACGCCGCTGCTTGGTCCAGGCATGAATTCTGCAATCTGGGGCCCTTTCAGGGACGGACGGAATTTCCCCTAATGCAAGCGAGGCTGCTGCCAAGCATCCGAAGATTAGACGCTTAGTTTTGGGTCAGCTTTAGTCTGCACGAGACGCTCATTAGGGGAAATTCCAGGTATTATGTCCCCCTAAAGACGCCCGGCGCTGTAGTCACCGAATTGCACGCCCGGAATTGCGTGAACCCACTGGCCTGGAGGCGACAGCCTATCTACTGATCGTAAGTAGGCCGTCGCCGTATCCGTCAATCCACCGTAATGCGGGTAGCCAGGATGGTCCCGGTTACCATTACGCCCGTCCCCACGTTGGGAAAGGTTTTAAACGTGAAGGTACCGGAATACGTCTTACCGTCCTCTGCCACCGTATTGCTTTCGTCGAGGGTAAACGTCCCATTGGCCGTGGTTGTTCCCGTGCCATCGAACGTCCAGCCGATGTGGTGCAGCTTCACCGTGTGCCAACCGGTCGCCTTCCATACACCAAAGCAGATGTCCCCCGCCGCCGGCGGCAGAAACGCATTTTCGAACTCGGTACCATCGCTGTGCCATTGGTCGAGGGTCTCGTTGAATGTCTTTCCGCCCGCGGTGTAAACCACGTGCCACAGTCCAACGATCGGGTCGGCCCCTCCGGACCACTCTTCGCCACCGGCCGCCAGCATCGGTAGTCTCACGGCGCTTTTCTGTCCTAAGGACGAGAAGCTACCGCAAGCCGCTTTTGCGCCTGGAACTGCCAATAACAGGCTGACTACTCCAAACGCGCTCAACATCCAACGCGTCCTCTGACTCTTCCTCCAAAGCATGGTGTTTCTCCTTGTGCAGCCCGTTTGCCGAGCGACGGGAGCGAGTGTGTGGCAGCGGCACGCGGCTGGCAATGGACGTACAGGCGATTTATTTATCCCCGGCTAAACCTTCCGCCGGCAATCACTTATGTGAACTTCTCCCCAGCCGCCGCAGATGCTAAACTCAGCTCGCGCTGCTTTGGGGGGTACGGAGTGGGAGTTTCCCCGGCCCAGGTAGTCATTCGTTTCGGTCTCTTCGAGCTCGATCCCGCGGCCGGCCAGCTCACTCGGCAGGGAGCGAACCTGCGCTTACCGCAACAGCCCATGCAGTTGCTGGCCATGCTGCTCGAGCGCCCCGGCGAAATCCTCACCCGCGAAGAACTGCGCCAACGGCTCTGGCCCTCTGACGTCTTTGTCGACTTCGATCACGGCCTCAACAAGTCCATTCAGAAAATCCGCGACGCCCTGGGTGATTCAGCCGCTTCTCCGCGCTACATAGAAACCATCCCCCGGGTTGGCTACCGGTTCATCGCTCCGGTCAGCGGCAACAAGCTGGCCGCCGTCATCGTCGAACACCCAGCTGCTGCCCCAGCACCCACGCCTGCAACCCAAGCCGGCTCTCCCAAGCTGCGTTGGTGGATGCTCGCCGTGGCCGCCGCAGCCGTCTGCTCCGTGGCCGCCCTTTACTTTTCCTCGCGCCCCCATCCACCCTACGTCCGGTACACCAAATTAACCGACTTTACTGATTCTGCCGGTAGCCCGGCTATCTCCCCCGATGGCAAGATCCTGGCCTTCATCCGAGGGGGCGAATCCTTCATGTCTGCCGATGCCGTTTACATAAAGATGCTGCCCAATGGAGAACCCCGGCGCATCACCGCCGACGGCCGTCCGAAATACGGCCTCGCCTTCTCCCCCGACGGTTCGCAAATCGCCTACACGGTCATGCAGGTGCCGTCGTTCGCTACCGTGACCATGTCGGCTCTCGGCGGAGAACCGCATCTGCTTCTCACCAACGCAGCCGCCCTTACATGGCTTGACGCGGACAAGGTTCTCTTCTCCCGTATACGCTCCGGCCTGCACATGGGCATCGTGACGGCAAGCGCCACCGGCGACCACATCCGCGAGATCTACTATCCTTCGCATGAACGGGCCATGGCCCATTACTCGTTCGCGTCTCCTGATCGCACCTCCGCGCTGGTGGTGGAAATGGATGGCAACGGAGAATGGGATCGGTGCCGGCTTATCTCGCTCGAGACCACTGGGCCGCCACGACTGGTGGGACCACAAGGCGGGTGCACCGCCGCAGGCTGGTCCCCCGACGGCGGCTGGATGTACTTCATCGCCTCCGTCGAAGGCCAAAGCCACCTGTGGCGCCAGCGTTTTCCTAACGGGCAGGCGCAGCAAATCACCTTTGGCCCCACCGAAGAGGACGGCCTCGCCGTAGATACGGATGGCCACTCCGTCATCACCGCCATGGGCGTGCATGAAAGCGCCCTATGGATCCACGATGACAAAGGCGAGCGGCCCGTGTCTTCCGAGGGGGAAATCGTCAGTGACCTCACCCCTCCCATGTTTACCGCCGATGACCAATCCCTCTACTACTTGACCCTGCATCAGGCAACCGACCCGGGGCCGGAGCTCTGGCGCCTGTCGGTAGCCACCGGCAGCAGCGAGCCGATCCTACCTGGTATTCACATGAGTGCGTATGACGTCTCGGCAGACAACAAGCGCATTGTTTATTCCACTGCGGGGCACGATGGAAGCTCCGAGTTATGGATCTCGCCCCTTGACCGCAGTGCGCCGCCCAGGCAGATCGGCATGGGAAATGAGAGGCTACCGCATTTTGGTCCTGACGGCGAGATCGTCTTCCTGGCCGCCGAGGACAACACCAACTATCTGGAGCGACTGAACCCGGATGGGCGCAGCCATTCCAAGGTCATCCCCTATCCGGTTCACGAGATTCAATCGGTTTCCGCCGGGCACACCTGGCTGGCGGCCATCGTCATCTTTCCCAATGGCAAAGCGGGCGTTCCCGTAGTGACGGCCATTCCACTCCGCGGTGGGGAGCCGCGTCGACTCTGCCGGAGTTACTGCCTGGTTAGCTGGGCATCGAGTGGAAGGTTTCTCTACCTTCCGGTGGAGGCGGCCAGCCTGACAAGTCCCGGCCGAAGTCTGGCCATTCCGTTGGGCCCGGGCGAGACACTGCCTGCGCTTCCCGCAGATGGCATCCCGCCCGAGGCAAAGGCTGACGAAGTGCCGGGCTCGCTCACAGTGAACCGCGAGCAACTGGTGGGCGGCCAGGATCCGGCTCACTACGCCTATGTGAATACCACCGTGCATCGCAATCTTTATAGGGTGTCGTTACCTTGATGTATGTCGTAGCGCCAACAATCCTCGGGTCAATGGGTGAGGTTTATGCGTCAAGGTTACGCGTCGGTTTAATGCGTCACACAGGACGGTACTTTGAGAACAGCAAGCATCCTCACAATTCAATGGTCAGACGGGACAGCCACTTAGGAAAAGAAAGTCTGCTATGGGTCGAAGGTGAGCTCACGCTGCCTTCGATCTGTGACGATCTTTTCGCGGGGTCCTCGCTTCTGTGGAGCTATCTGCTTGCCAATTCTCATAAACGTGGACTGCCATTGTCGGCCTTAGGCAGTAAAGCTGTTACCTGATCCACCTGTTCGCCCCGCTGGAAAACAGGTGACAGACAGGACGATTACCTTTGAACCATGAATCATGAATATGTAAGTAATCGTCCTGTCTGTCACCTGTTTCTCCCGCGGAGCAAGTTTCCATTTCACTCTAGCTGTCTCCTCGGATGCGGAGTCCTTGGACGCCAGGACTAACTCCTGATCTGCTAAAGGGGCCGAATCGCCTCCAGACTTTGCTAATCGACCGCTTTTTCGGGCCCAAGGTTCGTTGTCTCTGTGTTCGGATTACAGGAAGCAACCTAGAAACGCGAGCCTTCGAGTGAGCCTGAATGAAAAGCGCGAGCAGAATCTGCAAAGAGAATTAGCGCATGTTGGCAAAGGCATCGAACGCCTTCTCAGCGCCTATCAGGAAGCGCTCATGTCCATCGAGCAGTTGCGTGAGCGTATGCCTACACTTCGCCAGCGCGAACAGACGCTCCGCGCCGAGTTACAGGCAATCACTGATCAGGCTAACGATAGAGCGGCCTTCCTACGCCTCGCGGAGACCCTCACGGCGTTCCTTGCCCGCCTGCACGAGGCTGCTGATACGCTGAGTATCAATGAGCGACACCGAATCGTACGGCTTGTCGTGAAAGACGTCTTGATAGGAGAAGATACCATCACGATTCGCCATAGCATCCCCGCCCCGCAGGGCCCCTCGCACGACGGTTGTTTACCGCCAAGCCAGACTGACGGCCCAAATTACCTTTTGTGTAAGGGGAGTGATTTCGCCGCTGCTCAGTAACATCTATCTCACCGAGGTGGATCGCATGCTGGAGCGAGCGAAAGAAGCTACGCGTAACGGGAAGTACACCTACGTCGAGTATGCCCGCTTCGCAGACGATCTTGTCGTGCTAATCGATGCTCATCCGCGCCATGCGTGGCTGCTGGGGGCGGTGAACAAGCGACTTCGGGACGAATTCGCCAAACTACAAGTCGAGATCAATGAAGAGAAGAGTCGCACTGTGGAGTTGGACCGTGGGGAAAGCTTCGGCTTTCTCGGGTTCGACTTCCGACGCCTGCGCAGCATAGGAAGGCAGGTGTGGCGAGCGCATTACACGCCGAAGATGAAGAAGCGCACGGCGCTGTTGCGTAAGCTCAAGGAGGTGTTCCGGCGATACCAATCCCGGCCGGTGGACCGGTTGGTCGCACTGATCAATCCGGTGTTGCGGGGCTGGGTGCATTACTTCGCCATCGGAAACTCCAGCGAGTGCTTCAGCTTCATTAAAGACTGGGTAGAAAAGAAGATTCGGCGTCACATGGGGCGGTCCCAGAATCGGCGCGGCTACGGCTGGAAGAGGTGGAGTAGGCAATGGATATACGGGGAGCTGAAGCTGTTTAACGGCTATCGGGTTCGTCGTGCAACTACGCCGAAAGCACTCCCAGCATGATAGGTCTCATAACCCTTGGCACGAAACAAACAGGGAAGCGCAGTGCGGGAAAACCGCACGCTGCGTTTGACGTGGCGGGAGCTGGAAACGTGACCATGGTGGCCGGACTGCGGTCCATCGCGAAAGCGATGGGTTTACCACCGGCGCCTACCGTGCGCGCGCCTGCTCTCGACCCTACCTGCGAGCGCCTCGGGGTGAGACTCCCCGGGGCGACTCTCCCGACCTGAACTCGGAAAAACTCCCTACTTCACGGCTCGGAGCGTGGCGGATAGTCTAATTAATAGTGACTTCGCAGACTTCACTGTATTACAGGTATATACTGGGTCGCGTTCGGCTTTTCGTGCTCGTCGTTTAAAGTCACTCATGAACTGCAGGGCCCCCAAGCAGAAAGATCGGCGACCCCGATTCCCTAAGATTCGCTTCCAAGCAAGACGTTTGACGCACGCTTTCAAAGATAGGCATGATACGGGGCCTAAGCGTCGAGAACATCAACGACAGAACGTGTGAATTCAGGAATATGATTCGCGGCTCCGCTAGGGGAGAAACGAATTGACTTCCTGATTATTCCGAGGGAGCTCCTCCAAGCTGCCCGTGAATCCCGTTTAGAAGCTCACGACCGGCAGGAGAGGCTCACTTTGCAAAAGGTATCGAACGCCACGCCTTCGGGAACATGTGATTCTGCTGGCTGACGCTCGCAATCAGCGATTCAGTTGAACGCAAAGGAGGAAAGACATGGCAAATACGACCTTTGAAATCCAAGCTAACGACGCCGCCAGCGAGGCTAGCGTTGCGAAAGTCGACATGAAGTTAGAAATCGTCGTTATCCCCGTCTCGGATGTCGATCGCGCGAAGGAGTTCTACGCGAGACTCGGGTGGCGACTCGACGGCGACTACGACAACGGTAAGGATTTTCGCGTGATTCAGTTCACACCGCCTGGCTCCGGGTGCTCGGTCATTTTCGGCAAGAACGTCACCGGGGCGGCTCCCGGCTCAGCCCAGGGCCTTTATCTGATCGTCGATGACATCGAGGCCGCGCGCAAGAATCTGCTCCGTCAAAGCGTTGAGGTCAGCGAAGTGTTCCACGGCGCCGCGGACGTGTACTCCGGCCCGGACGAGCCCTACCTGTTTGGGCGGATTCGAGTCAACGGCCGTGATCCCGAGCATCGCAGCTACCGCTCGTTCGCCTCGTTCAGGGACCCGGACGGAAACGGCTGGATGTTCCAGGAAATCACGACGCGGCTTCCCGGTCGCATCGACGACACGGCGACGACCTTTGCATCGGCGAACGATCTGGCAAGCGCGTTTCGGCGTGCGGAGGCCGCCCACGGCGAGCACGAGAAGCGCATCGGGCAGCGCGACGCGAACTGGGCAGACTGGTATGCCGCTTACATGGTGGCGGAGCAGTCAGGCAAAGAGCTGCCGCAATGAACGACTCCGCGGGGAGCGACATCGCTCCACGCGAGATGTCGAGGCTCTCGATCGCGGGTTCCTGGAGGAATCATGAAACTCAAAGGCAAGAAGGCTCTCATCACCGGCGGAAACAGTGGCATCGGCCTGGCCACAGCCCGCCTTTTCGTTGCAGAAGGCGCTGAGGTCGCGATTACCGGCCGGGACCAGAAGACACTGGATGAAGCGGTCGCCGAGCTGGGATCGAAAGCGCGCGGCTATCGCGCCGACGTTACGGTTGCGGAGGACCGCAAGAAGCTTTTCACTGAACTCGCCAAAGACTTTGGCAAACTTGACATCGTCTTCGCCAATGCAGGCATTTCCGGCATGACGCCGACTGGCACGACCGACGAAGCCATCTTCGAGAAGGTAGTCCACACCAACCTCTACGGTGTTTTCTTTACCGTCAATTCAGCCGCTCCTCTCATGAACGACAACGGCAGCATCATCTTCAACGGATCGGTGCAGAGCTATCTCGGTCAACCAGGTCTGGCTGCCTACGCTGCCACGAAAGGCGGACTCGTCTCGATGGCTCGATCCATCGCCGCAGACCTTGCACCGCGCAAGATTCGCGTGAACGTGGTGGCCCCTGGAGCGACGAAGACTCCCATCTGGAAGCGCGGGGCGCGCGCCAATGCCACGGCAGAGGAATCCGCAAAAGTTTCCGACTTCTTCTCTTCCACGGTTCCACTTGCCCGTTGGGGCGAGCCGGAAGATCTGGCCAAGGCTGTGCTTTTTCTTGCCTCGGACGATTCGTCGTACATCAACGCGGTCGAACTGATGGTGGATGGCGGACTGACGGGCGCTCCCTTCGGAGCCCCCATTCTTCGCGGCTGACCGCAGAGAATAGTTACGAAGGACGAACCGCCGGACTATTGGACAAAGCGTGGGTATTCACGCGACGACGGAATTTAAAGTCCACCGCCTGAGAGTGCCAAATTATGCTTTTCAAGGAGATTCTGTATGTCACATCATTTCGATACCAAACTGGCGAAGGAAGAACCGAGCCTCAACCTCTGCGACTTTTATTTATTTGACGGCCCTTCGGGCAAGACGGTAATGGCGATGACCGTGAATCCGGATGTGGGATTATCGGCTCCGGATACGCTTCATCCAGAAGGGCTCTACGCGTTCCGGTTCGACCTGAACGGAGATGCGAGGGAAGAGGTTACGTTCAAGTTCAGGTTTGGTGAACCACGACACGGAGATGGCAGTGAGCATACTCACATTCAACCGTTTGTGGTGCGGAAGGCGACGGGTGACGATGCTCTTCGTGGTGACGCCGGAGAGAGTCTGGTTGAGGGTGAAACCGGTTCGGTCGCGACTAATTCGGGTCTTCGTGCGTATGTTGGGATTGCTCCAGAGCTATTTGCGGCAAATGTTGGATTCGGCACATTTATGACTGCTTTCTATAAGGACCAGCGCTACGATGGGGACGCCTTTCTGCATCAGCAGAATCCCTTTGCGAGGCGGAATGTTACGGCGATTGTGCTGGAGGTGCCGAGCGAACTGATTGGGAAGGGAAAAATCAACGCATGGGCGACGATCTCCCTCTTTGGCCATGCGCCGGAGGTACAAGTTTCGCGTTGGGGCCTGCCTATGGTTACGCATCTCTTCCTGAACGACCCGAGCCATCAAGAGATGAAAGAACAATTCAATGCGTCGGTTCCGTCTGAAGATCTAGAGCGCTTCGCGAAGCCGATCGCGGATTTTGCGGAGAAGATGACGACCTATGCCGGTTCGGCGGCGGACCCGGGTGAATACGGGAAGCTGATCGCTGCACGGCTTTGTCCCGACACGTTGCCTTACGAGCTTGGAACGTCCGCCGCATTTGAGGTGGTCAGCTTCAATGGACGCGCGCTCGGCGACGATGTGCTGGATGCGGTGTTGACGCTGGCGGCCAACACGCCAATTGTCGATGGACTTGCTCCCGACCGCGGGCGCATTCGCAAGGATTTCCCGTATTATGGAGCGCCGTATACGGCGGAGGAGCAGGTCGGGGTGACGCCGATGCCGCGCCCGGCTAAGAAGTAGGCGGGAAGCGACGCTTGAGAATGCGGTTGCCCTCCTATCGGGGAGCGATTTTCTTTTTGTTGATCATCGCCATGCCGGCACGGGCATTTATGGCTGCGGCTGTCGCCCAAACCACTCCGATAAGCGTCCCTCCGAACGCGGCGGACAAGCCGATCATGCCCCATCGCCCCGACAATCGGAGCTCTACTTATATCCCGCTTGACAGCCGGATGTATCCCGCACTCCAGAGACTTCAGGGACTCGGTTATTTGGATACAGCGTTTCTGGGTCTAAGACCCTGGACACGTCTCAATGTTGCACACATGCTCGAAGCCAGCGATCGAGAGATACAAGCCGGCAAAGGCGCGGCGAACGAAGAAGCCAGGACGATCTATTCCGCAGTTGCAAGGGAGCTGCTCCCGGACGAAACGGAGGACCGTTCACGTGCTGAGCTAGATACGGTTTATACGCGCTTCCTGGGCCTGACCGACACGCCGCTTTTCGACAGCTACCATTTGGGGCAGACCATTTACAATGACTACGGGCGGCCGTACCAGGCAGGCGTCAACAACGTGAGCGGCGCGAGCGCGCGCGCTGAGTCAGGGCGCTTCTCACTCTACCTGCGTGGGGAATATCAACATGCGCCGAGTGCGCTGGGCTACGACACTGCGCTCTTCACCTATCTCTCCGAGGTGGTCGATCAGATTCCAGTCCAATCGAACCCGATACAAGACACAATACCTCACGGCCCCATTCTCGCTCGCAACGACTTTCGCCTGCTTGAGGCCTATGCGTCCTACCATTTATGGGGCCACGAGGTGTTGTTCGGCAGGAAGGATCATTGGCTCGGGCCCGGCGTCGGCGGCAGCTTCGCTTGGAGTACTAACGCAGACAACACTTACAGCTTCGAAATCAACCGCGTAGAGCCCTTGCGTGTTCCCCTGCTCTCACGGCTCACTGGCCCCTTTCGCTACGACTTCTTCGTCGGCAGCTTGCAGGGTCACACGGATCCAAACGCCCCTTGGGTGCATATGGAGAAGATCAGCTTCAAGCCCACGCGCAACCTCGAAATGGGTTTTGAGCGTACCGTCATCTGGGGCGGCAAAGGCCATGAGCCTATTACGCTGCATTCCTGCGCAGCTTCTTCAGCGCGGCGAGTGTTCCGCTAGACGAAAAGTTTTCGAGGAACGACCCCGGTGCGCGCTTCAGCAGCTTTGACTTTACCTACCGGTTGCCTTTTGTGCGCAACTGGCTCACGCTCTACACCGATTCGTTTGCCCACGACGATGTGAACCCCATCAGCGCGCCCCGGCGTGCCGCCATCCGGCCCGGCATCTATCTCTCGCATGTACCGGGAATCCCGCACCTGGATTTGCACGTTGAAGCAGCAAGTACCGATCCACCAACAACGGAAAGCGTTAACGGGACTTTCCTTGAGTGGGAAACAGTGCAGAGGCAAGGCACGACCAATAAGGGCTTCCTCTTCGGCGATGCTGTCGGACGCGAAGACAAGGGTGGCCAGGCTTGGATCACTTATCACCTTTCTGCCAATGAGCAGATACAGTTCTCCTATCGCAACGTGAAAGCAGCCAAAGACTTCATCGCGGGAGGCACAACCCAGAATCAGTTCAGGCTGGGCGTGGTGAAGCGGTTGGGCAAAGATGTGGAACTCAATGCGTGGATCCAACAGGGAAAGTTGGAAGGCCCCTCTTTATCGCCCAGGTGCGAATGGAGACACGGCGGCAGCTGGACAGATTACCTGGTATCCCCACAAAGCTAAAGTCTTCTAGATGTGAATTGGGTCCTTAGGCAGGGCTTGAACCTACAACCCTTCGGTTGACTGTGGACTTCAAACGTTCTCTCCTGACCCTAATCCCGGGCGATTGCGTGTCATTTCGACCAGCTACGGTGTGTGCGAAGGGTTCGGATTGAATCGATAGCCAAAGGAGCGCTCCGTAACGATGTATTGTGGGGTTTTGGATACCTCGATCTTGGCGCGAAGGGCGGCCACCAGAATCCGGAGCGTGTCGTGCTTAGAGGTCGGATTCCGCCAGAAGATCTCGCACAGAGTGTTACTTCCCAGCAGTTCTCCCGGGCGCACGACGAAGATCGCCAACAGTCCAAATTCCTTAGGGGTCAGATGTGTTTCCACTCCACGGACCCAGACTCTGTGCATGGCGATATCAACGACGAAATGCCCGACGCTGATCGGTTCCTTTCCCTGATAGGTCCGCCCGTGACATTAAAGGATTGGCTACCTCCCTCACTCGGTATGGGCGGCCTCTTTCGTTTCCCTTGGCATCGATTAGCCCCTTCTCAAAGGCCATTCGGACAATCTGCGCCCTCTTCCTGACTCCGATCTTCCGGAAGAGCCGTTGCAGGGTAGCCTTCACTGTTCCTTCCGTGCACCTCAACTGACGGGCGACCTGCTGGTTAGTCCAGCCCTCAGACACGCGCGTCAAGACAGCTCGTTGTCTTGCACTAAACGAAATGGAATCTTTCCATCCTTCGTTTTGCCGGCGCATACCGAGCGTACTGCGCATGGGATGTAGCGGATCCTTGAGAGTTCTTTGATGGTCGAGACGCCGGCGGGAGGCGAGGCAGCGGAAGAATTATAGCCGAATGCCGCTGCATGGAGGCAAGGCACAGGATGAGGCCGGCAAATCCATCCCTGCGTGCGCCGGTGACAAACAGCGCTAACTCCTCATCCCTGAATTCGTCGCCTAGAAGAACAATATCAATCGCTTCAGATTGCAAGCGTTCTAGCGCGGCGAGAAGACTCGCTGATCTGCCGGCAATCCAGGTCCGAGTTCCGGCGTAAATCCGGCGGGCCACATCACCCTTGAATTCGTCTGGCGGCCCACGAGCAGCAACTTGACATGCTGTCCCTTCGGGGCGCCGGGAACACTCCGTATATTGCGCTGCGTTTTCATCCAGTCTTCTCTAGTCCAGCGCTTCCACCTTAATCGACCGCCTGCCGCAAAATGAGTGGAGCGGAGGCGGAAGGGGTCTGCCCGTACACTTTCCGCTCCACAAAGGGGAGACGGGGAAAATAAGAGGGTTAAGGAATGCAGGTATGGTCTCAATTCTCAAATTCCGTTTCTGGGAGGGAAGTACATCGTTTTTGCCGGCGAGCCAAACATAGAGAGTCGGTAGCAGAAAGATGCTCATAACCAGATCCGCGATCAGGCCCCCGACGATCACGATGGCAAACGGGCGTTGCGAGTCAGAACCGATACCATGAGACATCGCCGCCGGGAGCAGCCCCAGCGTGGCAACCAGCATCGTCATCATGATCGGACGCAAGCGCAGCACCGCCCCTTCCACGGCTGATTCTTCAATCGAATGGCCGCGCGCTCGCAACTGATTGATGTACTCCAGCATGATCACGCCGGTCTGGACAGAAACTCCGAACAGGGCCAGAAAGCCTACGCTTGAGGAGACGCTGAAGTTGGTGTGAGTCACCAGCAACGCCAGCAATCCGCCGATGCGGGCCATAGCGACGGTGGCTAGAATCACCATGGCCCACTTGACGGACTTGTACATCACATACAGGATGATGAAGATCAGCAGCACGGTTAACGGCACGATGATGAGCATCCGCGCTTCCGCGCGTACTTCGCTCTGGTATTCGCCCTCCCACCCGAGGTGGTAGCCGCGGGGGAGTTTTACCTGGGTGTTCACCTTCTGGATGGCCTCTCTTACCGCATCCCCCAGGGCACGGTCGCGCACGCTGTACTTAATGGCGACATAACGCTGGTTGTTCTCGCGATAAATTTCCGAGCCCTCGTCCTGTTCGCGAACGGTGCAGAGCTGAGCGAGCGAAACTCTCTCTCCCGACGGAGATAGCAATCGGATATTATCTATCTCTTCCCTGTTTTCCCGGTACTGCGGGAGATAGCGCAAGGTTAGGTTATAAACCTCTTCACCTCTAAGGACCTGGGTGAGCGCGTTGCCCCCCACCGCAGTCTGCACCGCATCCTGGACGTCTGCCACATTGATCTGCCAGCGCGCGGCCTTCGCACGATCGACGGCGAACACCAGATCAGGCTGCCCCGTAACATTAAAGACGCCCAGGTCCGCGATGCCCGGGACGCGGCTCATAATGGCGGCTATCTCATTGGCCTTATCCTCGAGCGTATGCAGATCGTTGCCATAGACTTTGGTGGCAAGCTCGCCCTTCACCCCGCTGACTGCCTCCTCCATGTTGTCTTCGATCGGCTGGGAGAAGCCCCAGATCACGCCCGGAATGTTCTTCTCAAGCTCCTGGTCATGGACGCGATCAGGTCGTCTTTGTTCTGATGAAAGACCGGGCGCCATTGCTCCTTCGGCTTCAAACCCACGAAATATTCAATATTGAAAAATCCCGTATGGTCGGTCCCGTCATCCGGGCGGCCGGTTTGGCTGGTGCATTCGGTCGTCTCAGGAAAGGAGCACAGCAGGATTCGCGCCCGATTCGCGACCGAGACGCCTTCGTTGGGTCCTGCGCTTTGCTCAAGGGTCCCGCGCACCCAGAGCGAGCCTTCATCCAGATGGGGAAGAAATTCTGCGCCGATCACGCCGCTGAATGCGAGATAGACAGCGATAAAGAGGCCGACAACACCAACACCGATCGTGAATCACTCTCTGACGGATAGCCCAGGTGACAGCCTTACGATACCGCCCAATAAGGAATGTCATCACCGGGTTGGTCCATTCCCTCGCCCCCTTGCGAAACAGAAAACTGGCCAGCACCGGAGCAACGATCATAGAGAAGGTGAGGGCCCCCAGCAGAGCAAAGGCGACGGTCCATGCCATAGGCCTGAAGAGACGGCCTTCGACGGCCTGCAGGGTGAAAATGGGCAAGTACGCGGTGATAATGATTCCAATGGCAAAGAAGACGGGGCGTTGCACCTCGTGCGCGGCCTCGCGAATCTTTTCCTCTGGAGCACTCGTTCCATCCCGCTGATGACTCAGGTGGCGAACGATGTTTTCCACCATGACCACGGAGCCGTCCACGACCATGCCAAAGTCCAAAGCGCCGAGCGAGAGCAGGTTGGCCGGAATTTGCTTGAGATCAAGACAAATCGAAGCGAACAATAAGGAGAATGGAATGGTCAGTGCAACAATGATTGCCCCCCGCACATTGCCCAGGAACAGGAACAGAATAATCACGACCAGGATGATTCCCTCGGTCAGATTGTGCAGCACGGTGTGGGTCGTAAAGTGCAGCAGCTCACTTCGGTCGAGGAACGGAACAATCTTTACTCCTTGGGGCAGAATCTGATCATTCAGTTCCTGTACCTTCCTCTGGATCCCTTCCAGCACCGGCTGCGCATCGGCGCCTTTTTGCAGCAGCGCCATACCCGACACTACGTCATCGTTATCGATGATTTTTCCATCCTCACGCCGAATGGCCTCTGCCAAACTGGCCCAGCCGGATCTCCGGACCTTGCGTCAACTAGTGCGATGTCCTTCACCCGGAGGGCCGTGCCGGCTTTGGTCATGATGACCGTCTTTTCGATGTCCTGGATAGTCTTGACCAGACCCACTTCCCGAACGTTAATCTGCTGTAGCCCGGCGATGATAAAGCTCCCGCCCGCGTTGCCATTGTTATTAGCCAAGCTGCTGCTCCACCTGGCCGATGCTCAGGCCATACGAGACCAGCTTGTCCGGGTCGAGCCGCACCTGATATTCGCGCGTAGGGCCACCAAATGGATTGGTATCCGGGACACCTGGAACACTCTTTAGGTTCTTTTCGATGACCCATGTTTCGAGTGTCTTCAGGTTCATCGGGTCGTATTGGGGTTCGTACTTTCGAGTGTGTAGAAGTAGATCTGGCCACGGGGCTCCAGTCCGTCCCCATCTGTGGAACGACGCCCGGGGGCAGCGGTGACCTGCGAGAGCCGCTCCAGAACCCGTTCGCGGTTCTCGAAATTTGTCGTTTCCTCGCCGAAAACCATTTCTACGGTCGAGAGCCCGAAGATCGACCAGCGAGCGTACATGAGCGACTCCGGGAATGCCATTCATCACTGTTTCGAGCGGGATGGTGACCTGTTGCTCGATCTGTTCCGCGGAGATTCCGGGCCACTGGGCAATGACGTCGACGTAGTTATTCGCTACGTCTGGATACGCATCCACGGGAAGCCTATAGAACGAGACGATGCCCCAGGCAAACAGAAGAATCGCAACCGCCAGTACCAGAAAGCGGTTCTCCAGGGCAAAGTCGACCAGCCTGCGAATCATTGCGCCTCCAGCGTGGCTTGCAGTTGGAGAACCTCTGATACCACCTGTTGGCCGGGTGCAATGCCGGAAAGGATTTTGCTGGTTGTTTCCGGGCAGCATGTCGCCGGCATTGACCTCAACGCGCCTGAATTGCTTGCCGCCGGCGGGGATAAAGACCCAGTCGCGATCATGCAAATGCAAAATGGCGGTAGAGGGCACAACCGCAAAGGCCTCTTTGTTTCTGCTTTCAAAGGTCGCGGTAACAAACATGCCCAACTTAAGGATGCCTGGGATTGCGAATCTCGATACGCACCTTGGCGGTGCGGATGCTGGGGTCAAGGATCGGGCCTATGTCAGTGATGTGGCCCGTCAATGTCCCATCGGGATAGGCGTTTACATGGATCGATGCTTGCTGTCCGAGGTGGATCTTAGGAATGTCATTTTCATAGACATCACAAATGATCCAGACGACGGACAGGTCAGCGATGGTGAAGGCCGTCGAAGTTCCCGAAAAGTTCACACCGGCAGCAGCTGCGATGGTGACGTTCTGGGCAACAATGACGCCGGAGATGGGCGCATACACCGGCACGATGTTCGTGGTGGTCATTTGTCGATACCAAGGGTCCGCAAGCTGCTCCTCGGCAGCGGTCAAGGTCTGCCTTGTTATCTCTCTCTGAGTCCTCTGCCTGCTCCAGCATGCTGAGGGAAAGGGCGCCATGCTCATAGAGGTCCTTGGCGCGCACATAGGCCTTATTGGTAAGCTGCTCATCGTTGACGGCCTTCAGATAGACGTCAAACGCATTGGTGATGTCAGGGCTCTGCACCTTCAGGAGGAGTTGACCTTTCTTCACGTAGTCGTCAAGCCGGGCCTTGATGTCCACGACGCGGCCACTGGCAAGCGAGATGACGGGAACCTCGCGGGCAATATCGGGGTTTACGGATCCGGTGACGTTCAATCGGGCGGGCGCTTCGACCCGGTTCGCCCTAACCAACGAAAACTGGTCGGGCTTCTCCACCGTGACCAGGCCCATATTGCTAGTCTCGGTGACGTCTGCCGGCGGCGCCGAACCGGCCGCGGGATCAAACTTCTTTTCACATGCGGTAAGTGAAAGACAGACGATGAGGCATCCGATTGTTCGAAAAAATAAATTGTTTGTCATTGGATTACCTCACGTCCTACAGCAAGATTGAGTTGGCCGACAGCGGTTAGATACGCGCCGATCAGTTGGGCATACGCCAGCTGCACGACGCGGTAATCGCTTTGTGCGTTCAGAAAGTCCATCAGTGACGCTCCGCCATGAAGGTAGGCGTAGGTGACCGTGTCCCGCACCCGCGTCGCCTGGTCTCTGTATTTGTCCTTGTAGGGTTGCAGCAAGGCGATGTTGCTGCGCACCTCTTCGTAGGAGGTGTCGACATCGCTGAAGACCTGCGCCCGCGCGGCATCAGTCAACTGGTTGCTGCGGTCGATGTCGATCAGCGTGCGCTTCTTCTCGCCCTGATTGCGGTCGAAGATGCGCAACGGTATGTTGAAGCTGCCGCCGAGGGTATTTTCGCCAGGATTTATGTTGTTAAACGAGGGATTGTGCGTCCACCATAGACTATACGTGGGGTCGGTGGAACCGTTAGACACCGCCAGCTTGTAATTGGTCTTCGATTGCTCAATCGTCTGCATTGCCGCGCGGAGGTCGGGACGCGTATCGAGCGCGATCTGCCGGAAGTCCTCGACGGGCTTCAGCGTGCCGGAAAAGTCAAAGGGGCCACTCACGTCGAACTGGTCGACAGGCGTGCGGTCGTTCAGTAGTTGCAGCAATTGGATTTTTGCCGTGCGCAGGTTGACAATCGCGGTCTGCAGTTCCGACTCGTATTGCACCCGTAATAGCTCGATGCGATCGAAGTCGATCTGCGCCAGGTCACCGGCCCGCAACCGGTTTCTGCTGATATCGATAATCTTGTCGTAGTAGTCCAGATCGGCTTTTGCCAGATCCAGCACCTGCTTGGCCTGGAGGGTTTGCACAAAGGCGCTGCGCAACACGAAGACCATGTTCCGGGTGAGGTCTTCATGCAGCGACTGGCCGATGCGCGTGCCTTCTACCGCGCTCTCCCGACGGAGTTCCCGCTTGTGCTGGCGTTCGTGGAGATAGCTGAAAGTGCTTTGCTCCTGATCGCTAATAAGAGGTTGGTAAGGTGCCTTGTGAGGAAACTGAGTTCCATCTGCGGCGAAGTTGAACTGAGGATTCGGCCGAAGATAGGCGGTGATTTCTTCGGCCCGCAGCTCGTCGACGCCAAGCGCGTCTGCTTTCAAGGCCGGATTGGCTGCTTCGAATTTGTCCCTCACCTGCTGCCACGTGTAGCTTGTCTGTGCGCTCGCGAACGAGCTGGTAAGGAGTGTCCAGAGGATCACCGCCATAGCTAGCAGACAAGGGAAGCGATATGAATCGTCGGATACTCCCACATTTAGGAACGAACCACTTTACGGATATAAAGCAAAGAGAGGTTTCCCCGCTTAAGCGAAGATCGCGCAGCATAATGGACACAATGATTCTCTCGGAACAGCGTCCCGTTGCCACCGCCATTGCTTTTAAAACTTTTCCCAGGTTTTAAGTTACTCGATGAGTGGACTTACTCGTGCATTATCTTTAATCCACCTGGATTATGATTATTAATACCCACTTATGGTTAAGCCACCTTATCTTTTGACCACGGCTGCCTTAGACAGGGAAGACATCCAGATAGGGCATCTCTATCTTACGATCATCCGATCGACGCCGAACGCGGAGGCAATGGCTATCTGACTAAGCACCTGGAACGAGACCTGGAGAACCGCTCGTCCTCTTTCTCAGAGTCACATCATTGCGTCTCATCGGCCAGCCAATCGTGGGCGTGCCGTTCAAGTGCAAGTCGCACTAACTGGCTTCGGGTGCGTACACCTGTTTTGCCAAAGAGTTGCTGCAACGCCGCCTTCACGGTGCCCTCAGACAAATGGAGACTTGCACCGATCTTCTTGTTGCTCGCTCCCTCAAGAACACCTTTCAAAACGGCCTTTTCCCGATCACTCAATGAAGATTCAAGCCTGCCCTCGTCCGCCCGTCGCGTCGCGCTGCGAATGAGGGGCTTGACGGCTTTGGGATCGAGCCACATCTCTCCCGCTATGACCCTGCGTATTGCTTCGGCCAGTTGAGCAGGAGGACTATGTTTCAGGAATATCCCTGCCGCCCCTAGATCCATTACGTTCAGCATGTCGGCCCTGCTCATTCCGGCAGTCACCATCAGCACCTTGGGCTTATTGGCTCTGTGTTTTATGTTTTCCAGCAGCCGCCACCCTTGTTCTGTTTCCAGATCGTGGTCAAGCAGCACCATGTCGATTTGATCTCCTTCGAGCATCTTCAAGGCCTCGTCAAGATGAGCGCAGTTCCCGGTAATTTCAAATTCAGGTTCCGCAGCCAGGAGCCGGGCGAGGCCTTCGCGAAAAAGGCTGTGGTCATCGACGATCAATAGGCGAATCTTGCGACTCACTCTCTTTTCTCCGAAGTTGCCTGAAATCTGTTCGAGGAGCTTGCTTCACACCGTTGCCGCTGACCTGTTGAGAAGCCCGGGAGCCACGTTTCAGCTTTCTATAAAGAAGTATAAAGCGCCTGGCCCCAACTGTTTCGTATGTGCCGATTCGTAAGAAGGTGCGGTCGGGAAGCTATCCGCTCCTGGACACGTATCCCGCGCAATGCTTTATCTCTGGGTCTCCGGGGCCGGCCTGGCCGGGTCGAAGTGGGGAGGCTTTATCCATTCGGTCAATCTTTCGGTCATCGCAGCTTGTGCTCTATTAACGGAAGTGAGTCAGGAAATCAAACAGTGATAATGAAGACAACTGATTTCGTATTGTCCTGGGACTGAGCACATGGATATCCTCAAGATTTACTCGCACGCGAACCGGAACATGTTGCTGGCCGCGGCTCTTGCATTGACTTGCCTGATCGCCGTAGTGGACTGGTACACAGGGCCGTTTATTTCCATCGGATTCCTGTACCTGTTCCCGGTGATGTTAATCAGCGGCAAATTCAAGAGATGGCAGATACTCGTTTCGGCTCTCATCTGTGCCGTGTTACAGGAACTTTACAGCAACCTGCCCCTCCAAAACGCTATCCCGCGCCTTATCTTTTCGTGGGTCGGATTTGCGGGAACGGGAATGTTTTTCTTCGAACTCCTGCGAAACCGGCGTATTGTGCTAGCCCACCTGGATGAGGTCGAGTCCCAGAGCCGGCAGCGCCGGGAGGCGGAAGAGCAACTTCAAATGCTGGTGGATAGTAGCCCTGCTGCCATTCTTACCGTGGGCTCTCACGGCGAAATCCTGCTCGCCAACGACGCGGCACTAGAACTGTTCAATGCAGACGCTGAGGATTTGCGGGGCAAGCCGATTGGCGCCTACATCCCGGCTCTCCATGCGGCAATGCAGTCTGGCAAATCACGGCTCTATCGCACCACGATTCAGTGCCGGGCGCAACGTGCGGATGGGAGGCCGTTTCTTGCCGGTACCTGGTTTTCAACATACCGTGCTGAGTCTGGCGGAAACAGGTTGGCAGCCATTGTCGTCGACCTCTCCGAGGAGCTGGTTAGCCGAGAGGATCTGAGTCTCGATTTCCTTTTGAAGAATGCCCGAATTCTCATGAGTGCTGTCTCGCACGAGATAAGAAATCTTGCCGGAGCAGCCCTCGTATTTCATCAAAATTTGAGCCGCGTGGAAGCCTTGAAATCGAACGAAGATTTCGAAGCTCTGGGCACACTCATTCACGGTTTGGAAAAGCTCTCTGCGATGGAATTGACAACAAGCGGCTCCGAGCAAGAACGGCAAACAATCGAGCTGGCCCCGGTATTAGATGAATTGAGAGTGTTGATCGAAACTGTATGCCGTGATTCGGACATTGAACTCGAATGGGAGGCAACCGATCAAGCGCGTGCGGTTTGTGCGGATCACTACGGGCTGATCCAGGTCTTTATGAACCTTGTGAAGAACAGTCGCCGTGCTTTGGCGTCAGTCAGTACAAAGCGTATAAGGATCACTACCGTACATCACGAACGATCCGTGGTCATCCGCCTCGAGGATAGCGGTCCCGGCATCGCCGACCCACAAATTCTTTTTCGTGCCTTCCAACGCGACGCCGAAGCGACTGGCCTTGGGCTCTACATCTCTCGCGCCTTGATGAAGAGTTTTGGAGGCGACCTTTCGTTTGAGCCCGGGGAGCAAGGCTCTACTTTTGTGGTAACACTGCAAGCAGCCTGATGGACCTCGGATCGTCCGTAAAAAGCCTATTGAGTCGCCGGACCTTGCACCTGATCGATACACGTCCACGACACGCGAACCAACCTGCCGATAGCCGCTTGCCGCTCTCGCTCATGGAAGAGTCGCTTGTGGCTCAGAGCGCAAGTAATAGGGTTGGTTCGCGTACGCCTTGACGGGACTGAGAACACGGGAAGATAACACAGAAGGCCTTCGTGAGTAGGAGCCCAGATCACGGCTTCTGCTAGGCTTTTCTGCTTTCAGGTTATTCAGGATTTCATCAGAAGAACAAATAGCAGCGCAACGAAAACCATTATCACAATCACCAGTGTGAAGTCTTGACGGTTCATTTGCCGGGAGCATACTCCGGCGCAAGAGTTTGCAGGACCAATCTTTCGATACTGACCGTCTGGTTGGAGGAAACATGGAATAATGTGCTTGATATCGTCTGCGTTCGCAAACGGTGGATTCATAACAATGCGGTCGAATGTTCCTAGATCGCCGTTGCACTCCAAGAAATCGGCCTGCCGAGTGTCATCGACACAATCCACCGTGCGAAGCCGATGAGCCATATCGCAATTCAGCTCAACCGCTGTGATCGTGTAGCCGTGAGCTTTGCGGCGAATCGCGCCAATGATTCGGACTGTTCCTGCGGACGGTTCTGAAACTTGAAGCCCTGGGCGAATGTCCGCAAGGGCGACCATACGGTCTGCCAACTCCGGCGGTGTAGGGAAGAGTTGCGGAGCAATGACAACCTGAACCCCTGCGGCGGCTGCTTTGCCCATCTCGTGTAGTTGCTCATAGTAGGGGATACGGTCATCCTTCGGAATGACCGCGTGGATCGCGCGGCTCATTTCCATAGAAGGACTAAGGTCGCTGCCTTGGCGCGAATCCTTCTCACGCGCGAAAACCTCGGGACCGGCAGGAGTGAACGGTGGGGCGGGTGGGTCAACCCGCGTGGCGTCGGTGATGAAGATGCGACCGTATTTGTGCCCCGTGGTCATTGCATGACGTACCCGATGCCGCGCATGGGTTGCGGTTGAATCGACGGCGCGAGTGGTCTTGTAATCCTTGTGCTTCTTGTCCCATTCGGCCTGTGTCATCTGGGCGAATCCCCGCCGGGGTAGTTGCAAAGCGGGGGGAGTTTCGTGAAAAGGAAATGGCTGTGCGCCAGGCTTTGGGCGCGGGGCGCGGACGCGTCATCCGCCAGCTCTTGACGGAAAGCATGCTGCTTTCGTTCGCTGGAGCGGCCCTAGGGGCTCTGCTTACCTACATGGGCGCAACTGGGCTGGCCGCGTTTTTCGCCGCGAACTCGAATTCGCTGCTGAAGATCGACTTGCATCCCGATGCGCGGGTGCTCATCTTCACGATCTCCATTGCCTTGCTGTTGGGAATTGACTTCGGCAACTGGACGAATAACGGCATCTCGGAAACTGACTCCGAACATTCATTCATCGCAATACACTTTGCGAAAAGCGCCGATTTTCGGGTGAGATAAGGACACGATGTCTTCTGCAGCACGGAGAAGGGAAAACCTTCCTGTCCCCGAGTCCCATCCAAAGATTTATTCGTCAGGCGGGACTTTGGAGGCGCACTTTCTACGAGTCGAAGGTGAGTTGGCGCTGTTGTTGATCTGAAATTAGCCTTGTGTTCCCAAGTTTCCCGCAACCATCATGAAAACCCAGAGACAGGCGGTTTCCCTGCGACATTGGCGCGTAGAATGGTTGCCGGCCTTCCGCATCACATTACGCGGTCCAGGAATCCTCGGGACCGAAAGTTCCAGCCGCGACTGACCAGCAGTTGCCTGGGGTGCGAATGATTCAGAGAGTTTGGTTAATCTGCAGCAGCTTGATCCCTTTACTGTTCACGTCCATGGCAACGGTGTCGCTGCCCGTCTGCTGCATATCCCGGCTAACGGCCCGGACCGTTTCCTCATTGGCGCCGCAAGCCCACAGCAGGTTCAGGAGCGTGCTTTCTCTCGCGATCCGGACGTGGGGACTGATCACGGTCAGGGCATCCTCCGCGAGACACTGTACGGACCAGGTGGTGCCGTGATGCATGAAGTTCACCCAGATGCGCATAGAGAGAAGCCTAGCAGAGGCCCCGCGAAAAGACCCGCACATATCTCCCGGAGCGAGTCGCGAGTTGCTCAGGGTCGGAATGACAAGCGAATGGTCGAATTGGGCAAGGTGTCAGTAGAAAGCAGTACCAGTCATAGTTACCAAAGAATTTGTTTTAGCCTCAGCCTCTTGTTGAGTTCCGAAAACGGTACTATCCTCTTGCGTAAGAACCGAATGTTCGGAGCCCACTTGATGAGCGGTCTTTGACAACTTAAGAAAAGCCACACCGGCGGCGAGCGTCCGCACGTTGTGAATGATTTCTCAAAATTGCCAGTCTGATACGGTCCGTCCTATAAGCAATGAGGCAAGATGCTCAATTAATTAATTCAAAATTTGAGCATCTTCATGAAACAAAGGACTTAGCCGCAAAACTTGAGCACCTTCGATAAAACAAAGGACTTAGCGGCACGCATCCCCGCATGAAAGCGCCGGCAAGGGGGCTTATCTCTCTTTTCTCTCACAAAATGCATTCTTTTTTCGGAAAGCTTTAAGCTCAATAGGGGCTTTTTGCGCTTTTTGCGCACTTTTGGCACTTTTTTGCAGACGCTATGAAATCTGTCCCATTTCTCCCGTTCAGTCCTTTACCGCGATTTGGTTCACTCCGCCTCGCAATGGCTGTTCCTTCCCCCGCCAAACGAAGACGCCCTGCAGCCCCGGCGGCAGAGTAACAGTCCCTGTCAGCGCATCGCCGCTGCGCTCAAAGTGCACCTTGATCATCCCCTGCGGATGAGGAAACTCCGCAGACGCCTCGCGCAATTCTCCCAGGTGTGGAGCAATCCGTATGGTGGCGAAGCCCGGCGATGCCGGTTCGATCCCTGCTACCAGCGTAAGCAGATCGTAGATGGGATGTGCGCTCCAGGCATGCGAATCGGACCTCGTCTTTCCCGGCGTCTCCGGCCAGGTGCTGAAATGGAGTGGTAGCAAATCGCGCCATGGCTTCAGCGTAGCGAGATATTCGTCCCCCATTCCCGCGTGTTCCAGGGCGCGCGCCAGATAGAAGCGAAAGTAATAGGAGCCGCTCAGAGTTCCGTCCGCCGGCGCCGTTCCTGGGGCGACGTCCACCAACCGGCGCAAAACATCCTGTTGCTCCCCTCGTGGAATCACATCGTAGAGCACCCCCAGCGTATTCGTTTGCTGGCTGTAAGCGGTGTGGTCCGGGTTGTCAGCCAGCAGCTTGCGCCCCGCATCCCAGCATTTTTCGTAGAGCCCGCTGCGCACATGCTGCGCCTGCAGATCCCCTCGCGTGGCGCGGTCCTTGTCTCCCATCGCCCGCTCCAGCTCGGCCGCGTCCGTCAGCGCTCCCAGATATTCGAGCGTGGTGGTGCAGGATTCTCCGTGCTTATCGTAAGTGGGCAACTCACCGCTGGAAACCCAGTCGATGAAGCTCCACCACGGTAGCTCGCGCAGCAGCCCGTCCGGCTGTTCGTATTGCGAGAACCACGTGAGCACGGTGCGCGTGCCCGGCAAAGCTGCTTTCACCGGCGAAGCATCGGGACGGTACATCCAATAGTCGTGCAGCATGCCGATCCACAGCAGAGAAAACGTGGGAATGATCTGTGGCTGCGACGTGGGGTAGCGGCTCTGCGTCAATCCCTCCGGTATGCGCGAGTTATCAAAGTTCTGGATCGCCTGCTTCGCCAGCCGGTCGTCCCCGGTCACCGCATACGAAATCAAAGCCTGGATGCGGGTGTCGCCCACATACTGTAACTGTTCCCAATAAGGAGTATCCATATACGTTTCGTGCGCATCGAGCTGCGCCGTACGCCAGCTGATGTTCCATATCTGTTTGAGATCGGGATCCTGGCTGTCGAAGGAAGCTCGCTCCTCAAAGGGATAAGCGGTGTATTCACCCCGCAGTGACTCGAGCGTCAGCGGCTCACTGCCCGTCTGAATATCAAGATCCAGGTAACGCCACACCCTCCACCACAGGGGCTCAAAGGTGCGATGCTCGCCGCCGTCGGGATGAAAGGTGTCGTGCACTCCCATGGCCTGGCGATTGCCGACCTCATTGCGATCTCCTTTCTGCTGGTCCTTGTCATAGAGCGCCTCGGAGTAGGTCAACCGGATACTGGCTCCCTTTCCCTCGGAGACGGTCAATTGTGGGTAAGCCGTGGTCAGCGTCTTGCGATCCAGCAGCACATGCACGTGGCGATTGGCCGCGATGGTAACAGCCTTCGCAGGAAACGCTTCGGCGCCCGGCTCATCGGAACGCACTACCTCGCCCGCCTCCGTGGGGGTATACGTCATCGGCGGCAGGTCATCGGGCACCAATTGCCAGTAGTTGTCGACCTGCTCTCCCTCGAGACCGGCGCGAGCTGCCGAGGGATAGATGTTTTCGCGCATCGGATCGCCGGCAGCGACCCATGCGCTGCTTCGATCACCTGGGTCATTCCACTGCCAGTCGTAGGCCGCGGCATTCAATTCCTCTCCAGGGCCATTCGCCATGTACTCGTTCATTCCACCTGTGGTTCGCGGGACTGCAATGCGCCCCGGCTCAATGGCCACCATCCAGTCCTTTGGCGTGCTCAAATCCGCTTCCAGGGCTCCGTCGCCCTGCAACAGAAAGGCGGTGCGGTCGGTGATTTGCGCGGTGGGCGCGTAAATACCAAAATTCCATACTGTGGCGGTTACGAGGTTGGCGCCCGCGGTGAGGAACGGAGCGAGATCGAATGTCTCATAGCGCCAGTGCGCCAGGTCGCCGCGCGCCGGCCCGTCTCCCACTCGATGGCCATTGACGTAGAGGATGAACCGGTTGTCAGCGCTCACATGGACGACATAGCGCGCAGGCTTGCTCTCGAGTTGCAGCCCGCGGCGGAAATGCAGGACGATCGGCTCCCGCAGGGGAGCGGTGGGATGGGTAATCCAGCTTGCTTCCCACTGCGGCTCCGCGGCCAGCACGCCTATTGGGAGCGCCGCAGCGAACATGAACAGAACCAGGGTGCATGCGGATACTTTGTTTCTCATGTGGTTCTCATTGGGCGTCCTTCGCGCGACCACCATGCTATCAGCGAGTGACATCTTCAAAGATGATGAAAGGAAGCAAGCGGCGGACTTAGAGATTTTCCTTGTGCTCGTCTCGGCCTGCCAGTCATGCTACAAATGTAGCCAGCACTTGGTCTCGCACGGAGATACCGAATGAGCGACCATGCCACGCCGAATTTGCCTGCACGCGATTTCGAGAACACTTCTCAGTTCTACGGCGCCCTCGGCTTCTCCGAAACTTGGCGTGATCAGGGCTGGATGATTCTGAAGCGCGGGAATTTGACCCTGGAGTTCTTTCCTCATCCTGAACTGGATCCATTGACCAGTTGGTTTAGTTGTTGTTTGCGGTTGGACGATCTCGACTCCTTCTACGCGGCTTGCAAAGATGCCGGTGTACCAGAAGGGCGCAAAGGGCAACCCCGGCTGCACCCTCCCAAAGTCGAGCCGTGGGGTGGTCGCATCGGTGCCTTGGTCGACCCGGACGGCACTCTGGTGCGCCTCATTCAGAACTAGTCTTCTACTTGCGCCGAGTGTAAGATTTTTCGCTCTGGCGCGTCAGCCTTCATAGACGAGCGGGCTATCCGCTCTAAAGGAGAGACAATCATGGAACAGAAGAATGAGAAAAAGAGTTGCTGTGCCGGGTGCGCGTGTGCCCCCGCTGCATGTACCTGCGGAGAAGGTGCGTGCGGGTGTGGACCATCCTGCTCCTGTGTCGTTTGCACCTGCCCATCTGAATGCAATTGCTGAAAACGCGTAGAATCCATGCTTTGGCAGCGCGCGCGATTGGGACGCGCTGCCGAGCTGACTCCAGGAGCCATTGAGGTAAATGATCTCGTCTAAACCGGCAAGAACTCAGGAGACTATGGTTGACCTGGCGGAGATGCACGACAGGTTCCTACGGTTCCTGCGCGGCCGAGTGGGTGACCCGGCAACGGCTGAGGATATCCTGCAGACAGCCTATGTGAAAGCCATTCAGCACGGAGGTGAGCTGCGGGAGGCGGAGAGCTCGGTTGCATGGTTCTACAGAATCTTGAGAAACGCGATCACCGACTACTACAGGCACAATGCGGTCCGCTCGAAAGCTATGGATCAATTGCTTGCCGGCTGGAAGGAGGATCATGAGCCAGAACTCCAGGCTGAGACATGTGCATGCATTCAGGAAGTCATCCGCGGCCTGAAACCCGAGTACCGTGCAGCAATTGAGCACGTTGATCTGGCTGGAGAATCCGTGGAGTCGTTTGCCAAGTCCCGGAGCACCACTCCCAATAATGCGTCGGTTCGACTCCATCGCGCCAGGAAGGCAGTTGCCAAGAAACTGACGGCAGTGTGCGGCACATGTGCCAGGCACCAGTGTATCGATTGCACTTGTAAGCACCGTGCCCCGCAAAGATTCGAGGGTTAGTCCCAGAGGACCGGCCATTTGACCAGATATCTCCTCTGGAGTCGAGAAAAGGCAGGACAGATCGGTCCTATCTCGGCTCAAGGACGGCAAAGCGATCGGCGTGGTCGATGAAGACGCGCCGGAAAAGTCCGGTAGTCAATACTCCGTCGAACCCATTTACAAAGGAATCCTTCCCGGCATGAGTGCTGAGGAAGGCTACGCCGGGCAATTTGAGTGAGCCGATCTTCATGTCCTGAGGTGGCAAAATCGACAAGATCGGCTGCGCGCCATCCACTCCACTCCCGATCAAAGGCGCGTCGTGCGAGGGCCGGAGCAACATGTATTGGGAGCTGTTGAAGAGGATGGGCTCGTTCGCGCCGGAGTCGAGCGCCAGGAGAACGGGCCGCAACCCGCCGGACAACTGCACCGTAATGAGCAGCAAACCGGGCATCGCGCCGGCCTCGTCTGCCTCCGCCGTAACAACCAGCGGGATATGCGGCCCTTTCATCTCTGCTCGCATCACCCCCGAGTCGTCCAGACAAAGCAGGCGGTGTGCATTGTCGATCAGCAGGTCGAATTGCTCCAGGAAGTCCTCCCCGAGAATACCCTGCAGTCGCATATCGGTGGCCCGTAGGTTCTGTAAGTCATGAACCAGGACCTTCCGGTTGGCAACAGAGTGAGAACCGGCTTCGACCAGGTCGAGTTGCGCGTAGGAAGCGGAATGACCAGATCCGACTCCTGTGATCACCGCCCTGTCTTGAGTGTCCGCATGAAGGGCAGCGGCAAGAGAGGGATCAATCATCGTGATCTGGGTGCCAGTGTCCAATAAGAAATTGTAGGGTCCCTTGTGGTCGATGGATAAAGCCACGACGATCCAGTGGCGGTTGATCAGGCGGAAGGGTACACTGGCGACATTTCCGGGACAATGGGCTTCTGCTGCTAGCGCGGGAACGATGGTTGTGGCGAGAACCGATGCAGCGAACCACTGGAAGATTTTCATTGCGAGAGCTCCTCAGCCAGGGTTGGCTGAAGGCACTCTGGGCGCGTGGCTCTAAGTGGTCTTTATGGGCTGATGATTAATCTCCCGGTGCTGATGATGAGTTTCTTAGGGCGGGTTATTACTGTATGAAGCAGAGTAAGTCCTTTGTTTACCGCTTTGACGACGTGGAGGTTCGCGAGAGGGAGTTCACGCTCATCAAGGCCGGGAAGGTGTTGACGGTGGAACCGAAGGCGTTTCGCACCCTCTTATTCCTGCTGCATAACCCGCAAAAGCTGATCTCGAAGGAAGAACTGCTCAATACCGTCTGGGACGATGCTGCCGTAACGGAGGGCTCCCTGACGCGCTGCATCTCGCTGCTGCGTAGCCGCTTGGGAGACGACATCCGCCAGCCGCGCTACATCGCCACAGTCGCTACGGTCGGATACCGGTTCGTGTGCAAGGTTGAGGTTTCGGAGGATATGCACGAAGCTCCGGCGCTCGCCGACTTGCCGGACGGTGGAGATGGCAGCAAAGCGCTGGACCTCAGCACTCAAGCCGCGAGCGGGGCGATCCGGAGTTTTCGGCGATGGTGGCTGCTTGCCGCCGCCGTTCTCGCGGTGTGCCTCGTCTCTACGATCTGGTACCTGCACCGCCCGCTGCCTCCGCCGCGCATCTCTAGATATATCCAGATCACCCACGACGGCCGCAGGAAGTGGCTCGCCGGAGTCGATGCGAGCAGGCTATATGCGAACGAGTTTACGCTGAGTTCCATTGAACAGGTTCCGATAGCAGGCGGAGAGTTGGCACAGATCCCGGTTCCGGTGCCCGGCGGGCCAGGTATGATGTTGGACGTATCGCCGGATGGCTCCCATCTTATTTCCAGTACCCTGGAAGAAGGGAAGCCGTTCGGTCCAATTTGGAATGTCCGCATTCAGGATGGCTCGTATCGCCGTTTGGGTGATGGGTGGGATGCGGCCTATTCACCTGACGGGAGTTCGGTAGCCTACACTACTCACGAAGGAGACATCTGGCTCGTTCAGACCGACGGGTCCGGAGCCCACAAGCTGGGCTGGGCGGGCGCCAAAGCCGAATCGCCCGCATGGTCGCCGGACGGCGGAGTCATTCGGTTTTCGCTAGACAATCGGATTTGGGAGATATCGTCGAACGGATCGGATCTTCATCCGTTGCTCTCCGGTTGGCACACCTTGGGCACTACATGCTGCGGCCGTTGGACCCTTGATGGGAAGTTCTTCGTATTCACGTCGCATGAATCGCCGTGGGCCATAGATCAGATTTGGGCGCTTGATGAACGGAGCGGGCTGCTGCGGCAGCCGCCCGACGAGCCGGTTCAATTGACTACGGGTCCTATCGCCTGGACCCCACCTTATCCCAGCAAGGACGGGAAGAAAATCTTCTCATCCGGCTACACCTTGCGCGGTGAGCTTTCACGCATCGACCCGGCGACCAAAGAAATCAAGCCGTTTCTCGGAGGTATCTCCGCCGACAATGTGTCCTTCTCCAGGGATGGTCAGTTCATAACCTATGCCTCTTTCCCCGAAGGCGTCCTGTGGAAGGTCAACCGGAACGGAAGCAGTCCTGTGCAACTGACGGACCCTCCGATGCATGTGGGAGGTCCCCGCTGGTCGCCCGACGGCTCGCAGATTCTGTTTTTCGCATCCTCTGCCGATCACGTTTATAGCTACACTGTCGCTTCAGAAGGGGGCATCCCCAAACGGATTCTTCCTGAAGACAATGGACGGCAGGGGAATCCGGACTGGTCGCCGGACGGGAAGAAAATTGTGTTTGACTCGGCTACGGCAAGGGATGCCGAGAAAGGAGACGTGCGGATCCTCGACCTTGATAGCCACCAGGTCACAGTTGTTCCGGGGTCGGTTGGCACATGGTCGCCGCGCTGGTCTCCGGACGGCCGCTACATTGCAGCGCTGTCCTGGAAGACGTCCATCCTGAAGGTCTTCGACATTGAGACGCAGCAATGGTCGGCGCTTCCGGTGAAGGGATTGGCTAGATACCCCGCCTTCTCCAGGGATAGCCAGTACATTTATTACATTTACGTCTTGTTCTCCCACAAGAACGATTCCGGCGTCTTTCGTATACCTGTCAAAGGGGGCGAAGTGGAACTCGTCGCCACCCTGAAGGATTGGCATGCTGGCGGGGATGATGAGATCGAACTCGATCCCTGGATGGACCTCGATCCTACCGATGCGCCGCTGCTGCTGCGCGACACTGGAACGCAAGATATTTACGCCCTCACTCTGGACAACAAATGAGCGAGCTCTTCATTCAAATCGGCTGCGCCTTCGGCGCAGTGCGGTAGCCCCCCGTGTGCGCTCATCGGTGTGGTGACATTCGGACGGTTGCGGGGTCGATGCTTCCGTTCATTCTGCGGCGATGTGGCCTCAACCCAGCCAGTGCATCGGCGCCGTTTGTGGCAACGCTGGTCGATGTGACTGGACTCATCATCTATTTCACGATTGCCAAAGCAATCATGCTCAGGCACTAAGTCGATGGCCGTTACAATTTCGAGCGACATAGCGGCAATTGATATCGTAGGTTAGTGAAAGCGGCCTTCCTTCATGATGATCGGAAGGCGATCGCTTTAGTACAGAGTGCTCTAATCGGAGAATGGGACTGCGGGCCCGTTGAAGACCACCGCGCCCGCGAAGCCAGCTGATCCGTCAACTTTCGCTCATAACGGCTAGACTATAAATTTTGAATTATCAGGGAGCCCGCCATGAGGCCGATCACAAATATCCTCTTTCCGGTGAACTTCTCACCCTCCTGCATTGCCATGACCCCTTACGTGAAGAAAGGTGCGGCTCTGTTGGGAGCCCGGGTATCGTTGATCCATGTGTTTGACCCGGGCAGCCACAGCGGCTTCGAGCTTTACGTAAGAAGGTCCCCAGAGATCGCGGACGAACACCAGGAAATCGCCCGGAATAGGCTCAAATCCTTCTTACAGGCTGAATTTCCCATCTCGGAATATCCCAGGATCCTGGTTGCCGGGGATGCGGCGGCACAGATTGCTGAGGTTGCCAGAAGAGGTTTCGACCTTATCATCATGCCCACGCATGCTGGTACGTTCAGGCGGATGCTCCTTGGCTCGACAACAGCCAAGGTACTCAATGATGCGGATTGCCCGGTCATGACGAGCACACACGCTGAAACCATAGCGCCGCGCCCGTTGGCGCACCGTCAATGGCTATGTGCCATTGGGCTGGAAGAGGACTCAGAAAGAGTCCTTCGTTTTGCCGATCAGCTAGCCAAGCAAGCGCAGGCTAATCTTATTATTATTCACGCCCTGCAGGCCGCCGACGCCGATTTGCCCGTTCAAATGGACCTGGAGGAACAAACTCAGTCCAGGGAAAGACAACAAGCGCGCCAACGCATTGCTGATCTGCAACGAAAGATTGGGTCAGAGGTGCCGGTCCAAATCGTTGCCGGCTCCATCAAGCAGGCGCTGCTTGCGGCGGCCCGGCAATTTGATGGTGACTTGCTGATCATCGGAAGAAGTCCTGAATCTGGTTCTTATGGCCGTATACGGGACTTGACCTACAGCCTTGTACGCGACGCACCCTTTTCGGTCCTGAGTGTCTGACTTACCGAGTGAGCGCCCCGGTTGACTACCTCTTTCCCCGATCGAGCCGTCCGGAATTAAAGCGCGAGCGCGTGAGCCATCGTCGCCCTTTCCGAATCTAAGAAGTCATGGACATTTTCGGTAGGCCGGTAACAAGGTAGCAGCGATGCGGATTCTTCTCCTCAATCTGGATGAGACGTCTACCCAAGAGGTAACGCAGGCCTTATCAGGCCAAGGTTACGAAATCACGACGGGCCACGGACCTTTCCGTGGACGAAATTCTCGGTCTCTCCCCCGGAATCCTGATTACCGAGGCAACACCCTCCGACCTCAGCTGTTGCGGCCTGATCAGCCAGATCAAGGCGGCCCCTGATCCGCGAACGCTCAAGATTGTGATGATCGTTCACGGGGGTGCGCTGGAGCGCGCCCGCGCGCTGGACCTGGGCGCGGATGATGTCATCTCCTTTCCCTTTGAGCCGGTGGAATTTGCAGCTAGGATCCGGACGCAGTTTCGCGAGCTACAGCCAGAGGTGGAGCTGGCAGCAAAGCTTCACGACGCGCTCGAGAAAGAGCGCCTGGCGGAGACTGCCGTCGAAGCGCTGAGTGGTGGCATGGGCGGCAAACGGCGCGCCTGGCTGCTGCCGGCGATCATTAGCCTCAGCGTGGCAGTGGTTCTGGCAGGGCTCGCCACCGTGCTCTCGAACCGGCACAGACGGAAGGACACGCTGCAACTCCAGGCGGAGGTGGCGCGGCTCAATGGCGGCATCGTGCAACAATCGGAGCTACTGCGGCGTGCGGAGCAGGCGCGTGCCTCCCTGGCCGCCAGCCAAGCGGCCGAAACTCGCGAGGCCTTGAAGGCGCAAAGCGACGAAATCCGTCAGAAAATCGCCGATGCCGGCGATGCGGATGGCGGAGCGCTGAAGCAGCAGCTTCATGAGACCCAGACTCGCTTGAGCCGGCTTGAGAACGAGGATCGAGTTGCGGAAACGATTGTTCACACCTACGGGTCCAGCATCTGCCTGTTGCATGTGGTGGTGGAGTTTCACGACAAGGATTCCGGCGAGCTTATTCGCGTCTCCCCTGATGCCGACGGCAAGACGCAGGCGGATAGCGCCGGGACGGTTTCGGTCGAGACAGGAGGGAACGGACCGCCCCTCCAGCTTGACGTGTTTGGCACCGGATTCCTCGTCGGCGAAAGACGTCTTCTGACGAATCATCATGTCGCCGAGCCGTGGTGGGGCAGTGATGAATTGAAGCAGCTTGTTGAGCAGGGTGCGTCCCCATTCGTCGCTTCCTACACAGCGTATTTCCCGGGAACGTTTCAAGGCACGTCGGTCAGCCTCGACCGCATTTCGTCCCATGCCGACCTGGCGACTCTTAAGTTGGAGTCTGCCGCGCCGCCTCACACCCCATGGTTGGAACTCGATGATCGAAGTACCGCCAGCGTCGCGGGCGATCCGGTCGTCCTCATTGGCTATCCCACAGGAATCGAAGGCATCCTCGCTCGCGCGGGAGACGATACCACAGAGAAAGTAACGGAAAACGCCCACCAGATAACCCAGGTTGTTTCACGGCTGGCAGCGCAACGCCTCATTCGCCCAACCACCACCCAGGGCCACATCGGCGATGTCTTAAAGGACAAGATCGTTTACGATGCGGCGACTACCTCGGGCGGTTCGGGCGGACCGCTCTTCAATCGCGATGGCAAAGTGATCGGCGTAAATTTCGCCGTGCTGAATAATTTCGGCGGCTCCAACCTGGCGGTTCCCATCCGTTACGCCGGCGAACTGATGAAGTAAGCATCTTCGTGCCCCGCACGCCGGTGAATGAGCCTGTGCTCAAACGCCCTGGTAAACCAGCCCGGTGAAAGCGGATGGGGTGATTAAAAACTGTCCCCACTTGGCATCAAAGGCGGCGGTTGGCTTGGCGGCAATCACTTCGAAGACGGTCATCCCTTGTCTCTTCAAACCGGCGACCTTTTCCCGAATGGCCACGAGCATGTCATGGAATTCGATCAGGCCGGCCCTGTTTCCTATGGGGCCGTGTCCGGGAACGACGATGGTGCCGGCCGTAGCCGCGTCCACATTGTGTTGGGCGGCACGGATCTGCCCGTCGATGCTGCCGCCGGTGGAGTAGTCAATGAACGGGTAGACGCCATTCCACCAGGTATCGGCTACCAGCAGGATGTCGGCTTCTACAAAGTGGACAGAAATGTCGCTGTCGGTGTGAGCCCGATCATATCCCTCGAGGATGATGTTTGTATGGTTCAGGAGCATCTCGTGCCGGGTATCGAATGTGCTGGTGGGCAAAGCACCGTCTGGCCGCGCGGGAAAGTCCCAAGCCCAGCCTGCTATGCGGGTCATCTCCGAAAGGTGCTTCCGGGTGTTCTGCTGCGCGGTGATGGTGGCGCCGGCGGAGTGCAACCATTGGTTGCCATCTGTGTGGTCGGTGTGCCAGTGGCTGTTGATCAAGTGCCGGATAGGATGCAGGCTAATGGAATCAAGCGCCGCCGATATTCTCGGTTGAGATACCGAGAATCCGGCATCGACGAGGAGCTTTCCGTCTTCGCCGGTAAGGACCGTGATGTTGCCTCCTGAGCCCTCGAGGACGGCAATATTTCGCCGCAGCGGGTGAACGCTGATGGCTGTGGTGGAAGCCGCGTGGATCATCGTGGGCACCAGATCAAGATCTTCGGTGAAGAGCTTGCCGGGAGGGCGTGAAATGCTGGCTGTAGCTGTGGTCATTCTGACGTTCCTCACGAGCCAGACCTGATGTCGCTACGGGTCGTAGCTCTGGTTTAGCTTTCCTACCTCATTGCAAGCTCGCTTATAGACGCCGCTATAGCACAATCTTGCTGTGCATTGTCATTTCTTGCTGGATCCCACGGATCGACCGAAGCGTGGATGCTGACAGGTCCTTCCGATGGGGATGTATCACAAGCTTCATCACCGTGAGCTAACGTCTCCTCACTTCTTTCCCACCAGCGGTGACGGTAGTTTTAGGTTATCCGCAGGGAGAGGGATGAATACCAACAGCGCTATCGTCGATCGAGAACAATGCAGCGACCAAAGCCTGGTTTCTGCTGCAATGGCCGGTGATTTAACGGCTTTCACAGCTCTTTGCCGGCTCCATTCTCCACGCCTGCTTCGCAGCGTCCGCCAAATTACCCGCAATCATGAAGACGCCGAGGATGCGCTTCAGGACGCGTTTATGCGTGCCTTCGTTCACTTGAAGACTTACGACGGCCGGGCACAGTTTGCGACCTGGCTGACAAGAATTGCGCTCAATTCCGCTCTCATGATTCTGCGCAAGAGGAAGTACTATCCCACCGTCTCAATCGATTCCGACCCTCAGGAGGAAGAACGGTTCTTCAGCTGGGAGATTGCGGATCGTGGGGATGATCCTGAACGCCGCTTGCTCAAAAGCGAGACCAGGGAATGGGTGCGGCGAGCGATTGCGGAACTGGACCCACTACCGCGCGCGGCCGTGGAATTCAGGAATTTTGAGGAATTGTCGATCAGGGAAGGCGCCCGAAAACTCAATATTTCGAAAGCTGCGTTTAAGTCACGATTGATGCGCGCCAAGGCGGCACTGCGCAGCGAACTTGCGTGCTCCAAGGGGATGCGCCGCGCGGCCCCGCGTGTGGCTCCTGGCGTGGCTCGACAGCGGTCTGCGAAGGCCTTAAGTGACTAGGAGGCGTGCGTGCTCATTCGGCACTGGATTTCTGGCTCGGTGAGTGACTCGGCGATTTGTCACTGGTTGAATCCGAAGATCGATAAGCCAACACAGGTTTCTGAGGATTTATCGCCGGCTCTGTCTCGGTTCAGCGGCGATGCACCCGATATCTGATTCACAATGATTTCAAAAACGGAATCAGCCCACGGAAGTATGCCTGCTGGTCGTCCCACATGCACAGATGACTTCCATTGGGGCAGATGAAGCTGGTGGCGTTCGGCATCATCTTCGCCATTTTCACCATGTCGTCAGGGTCCATCTCGTCGTATTTCGCGCCGATCGTCAGCGCGCGGGTCTTGATCTCGTAGAGCCGGTCCCAGCGGTCCCAGTTCTTCAAGTTACCGGTGACCAGGAACTCGCTCTTGCCCTGCATCTCCTCGTAGATCTTCTCATTCATCAGGCGGAAGGAGCGGGTCACAGGTTCCGGCCATGGCTGGATACGGCAGAGCATCAGCGGATACAGGTCATTCATCATGATGCTCTCGTATTCCGGATTGTTGTAATCCTGGTTTGCCTCCAGCGCTCGCAGTCGTGCCAGCTTGTCGGAAGGCAGCCACGATTTGATGGCGGCGGTGCGCTTCTGGTACGCCTGAATACTAGCCGTCATATTGCTGATTACCAGACCGCGCAGGTGCTGCGGATATCTGAGCGCATACTCAATCGCCAGCATGCCGCCCCACGATTGGCCATAGAGTACAAAGTTCTCCAGGCCCAGGCCGCGCCGCACCTCTTCCACCTCGCCGGTGTAGCGTTCGAGTGTCCATAGGCTGGTATCGTCGGGGATGTCGGAGTTCCCACAGCCAAGCTGGTCGTAGTAGTACATCTCAATGCCGGCGGAGGGCAGGAAAGACTCCATCGCCTCCAGATAACCATGCGTCACCGCGGGCCCACCATGCAGCAGCAACACCTTCGTCTTGCCGGACCCGAGGCGCTTGGTCCAAACCTTGTACTTGCCGCCGACCACTGGGATCATGAGAATGCCTGCTACACGAACGTCAGCCGGCGGATTGATGGCTGCAACTGCAGCAGCCTCCGCACCACCGGGCAGCGGAGACGCAGGCGACTGGGCCTTCAACGACGAATGCGACATCCCATCGGCGCAGAGCGCAGCCACCGCCACACTCCGCTGAAAGAACTGTCTCCGATTCATAGACATGAGTATAGAATTCCATACGGTTCCCCAGAGTGATCGTCTCTTCACAGTTCACTCACTTGGAGTCCCCTGAAAATCAGCTTGTGTACCAACGTCATCCTTGAATTTCTCGCAAACCTCGTGGGTGGCCTGAGGATATGCGACTGGGCTCCGAGTTCCAATGATTCTGTTTCATAATTGCTCCTTTCCGGTAGCGAGTCACCGCTTCCGGCGGTACGAGTAATGCATTCTTCATGAGGGCCTTGACTCTAGCTTTGCCAACTCTTGGCCATAAAGCGGATTGTCAGGAAACGCTTCCTTCAAACCCTGGAGCAGCTTATGTGCTTTGCCGAGGTCGCGGTCACGCAGCGCGGCGACTGCAAGCAGAAGCGTGGCAAACGGCTTGAGCAGTCGTCCTTTGTCTGCCGTTATTTGGAGTTCGTCGATTCCCTTCTCCCTGTCAACATGTGCTCCGCCGAGCCGTAAAAAGGCGCGAACCACGACCGGTTTACTTCCCAGAAGGTAGTTTTCTACTCCTAAGGCGAGATAAGCGTCGAAGCACATGGGATCAGAGGTTAACGTACTCTGCGCCCATCGACGCCCTTGCTTTATGTAACTGAGCGCCTGCATATCGCGCTTCTCTATTAGCGCTGCGTAGTCCGCTTCGAGGCCGTAAGCCAGTGTTTCACTTAGCATCGCTGTCGCCGAACTCGGGTCGTCGGCCAGCTTCTTCGCTGCTTGTGCAGTCGCGCGATTAATGGCACCTCGGAACAACGATTCAGTCTGGCCATCAGGCGCGAGTTGCTTTCTGTTCTCGAATCGCTGATCGTTCTCGAATAGCTGGCTCTGCAGGCTTCCCAGGCGATCAAGCTCGGCGAACAAATAGGATGCGGCCTCAGACACCGGGCCAAGTGGTTCCCCGGGGTGAGATTGCTCCCACTCCTTCAGTTCCTGTTGGGCTGCAGAAAAGTCGAGGTTGTACATCGAGCGATATGCTTGATCCAGGTTGCTCGTTTCAGCGGTGCATGTGGCGTATCCTGCCGCGGTACCGAGGAGCGCAAGAGCCCAAATCTTCAAGAGCATTCCCGGAAGCGTCTTACGGCGGGGGAACAAAAACCATCGCATTTCAGCCTCCCCTCGTAGAACTCCTGAACTAAATGGATGAGACGTCCGTAACAAACAAACGTTACGAATTTCGTTCCCCTTCTTGTCTCGCTCACCTTCTACTGGCGGCGATGATGCTATAGCAACACGAGGTCATAGTAATCCGCGGGCTAGGATCGAACACCGCCAGTCTGTCACAAGCGCTGGACGGAGCCTGCCTGCTTAAAACCTCACCCCTTGTGCAGTTTTTGTTACGCTTTGTTGGAGCAGCTAATGCGTGAATAGTTACAAGCGCGGCCATCCTTTCCTCTGCTGGCGGTGAATGTCTATGATCCTCCTTATCGAGATGCTCCGGGTTGGCATGCGACACGCGCCTCACTCGCGCGCAGTCGAATAACAAGTTCCCGCGCACCGAGTGGTACGTTCAGGTAATCCGACACCTAGATAGAGCCGGCGGTCCTGAGAATCGACTCCACAGTATCCGGAAAGCATTAGGGATCGTCCGAAGAGCCCCGTTTCAAGTGGGACCCTGCCCCGGTGCGTGTACCGGTCCATCGCTCTGGTCGGCCACGGCGAGTCGAGCGACCCCATCCAGCCATGCTTTATACCGAGTCATTGGAACCTTCACTACGCCACGCAAAGAAGCGCTATCCTCAGTCACATCATGAAGAGGCAATAGCGAAGATCCCCTCAGCTCCCCCCCAACCAGAGATTGTGTGAGAGAGTACGAATTTGCTTGTGCGGACGCGCTCGAAGATGATTTGATTTCGTATTCGACTTCGACCTTCCTGCCGTAGCGAACTCCAAATTGAAAGGAATCTCCATCATGGGTCAGGTTCGCGAGGACAGGATCGAGTGAGCCTAACGCGTCCCATACCTTGTCGTTACGCTCGATCGCTCCTACGACAGACCACGTTGCATCATCACGACGCAGACGGGCCAGCTTTTGCATCAGGGAAGGATCTACCGCGCTTCCGGCCAACTGCCGGTCGAGTTCCTGCTGGACACTGGATACGGTCCCGAAAAGTGCCACGGTCGAGTCGATCACAGCTAGCCAACGCACATCCTGCATCCTGCCAAGGTCACGTGGAAGCGGTTTCTGCACCAGTACTTTAATCCCCCTGAATTCGCTGATACGTCCTCCGTTTTCAACTGCAGCCCTGAAGATGCGCTTCTGGTCGAAATGCCCGCTCATCAGTAGACTGTGTTCTCCCGACTTGCTTCGATCGGAGCCTCCCGCCGCAAATACTATCTGGTGAATGATCATGGAATCATCGACTCCAACAAGCGAGAGGAAGTCGCTACGATCAACCGCGTTGCACGGGCCCAACAGGAGAAAGCCGTCTGGCAAGTCGAGAGGCAATTGTTTTGTCACTCCTGCCAAGATCTGGGTACCAGGAGGAACTAGCGAGAGAAGTTTCAGATCTGGGGATGCCCATGTCATCGCCACCGAGATAAGTGGGAAGAGCAGTATCACAAGGTTTCTTTTTGCATGGAATCGTCTCATCGGATCACCTTCGCTCCAAAAGTAGCTGTTGAAAACCCGGACTTGTTCGTCAGGCCTGCATGACCTGGCAGGGTTGCGCGTAGTCAGGATCGGTGTTTGCGAGACACGTGAGCGCCAGCACCCGGGCAATCTTCACGTCGCGCCGCGAGCATCCAAGAAGGATCGCGCATTCTTGCTCGGACTGCCCTTCAAGAACCGACATGACGAATACGAAGCGTTCGAAGTCATCCAGTAAAAGGATCGCGGCAAAGGGATTGCTCTCCGCCGACATTGCCGGTTCCTTGCTGCGGATGAACGGCAAGCTATCCGGGTGCTCTGGCAGCGGCCTGATCATCTGGATTGCATACTTGAGAACCGCTCGCCGAGCCCATGAACGCGCCCACTCCATGAAAACGACGTTTCCGTCCACGCACTCTTCCATCGCGCAGACAAGACATTGCTCGGCTTTATTTTTGTCTGCGGTTAGCAGGAGGGAGAGCAGGTTCAGACGGTGTAACTCTTCAGTAAGAGTATTAAAGAAGTCGTCCACGGTTGCGTATGACGTTGCTCTTTGGTCAACGATGTGCATTGGCAGCAGCATATTCACCTCTTTCGTTTCCTGAGTCCTGTTCAGTACGCCGATTGCTTTGGTTAAGCCACGTTGCGAGGGAACAAAGCGATGACCCCAAACCACGGATTCGTCTAAACATTCGTAGAGTGAATCAGTTTCGCCTTGCGCGGCGCAAAGGAACGGCTGCAAGTCGCGGCATACGGCACGCATGATTAAATCCTTTGTTTGCCTGTACCCCTACTCAGTGGCCCTTCTAATGACACTCTGCGCTATAGCGAACAGAAGCGCATCAAGCGATATAGAGTTTTTTCGCTACCACTGAAGGCTTGTCCGCGGGTATCACTTTGGGGATAGGCGAAGGCTCCGCCGCGAAGGGGGTGCAAGAAGCGACCAGAGATGACCGGTAGCCGCCGAGTTCGAGGAGATATGCATTATGGATGAGGTGATTAAGCGCCTATATCATTCAACCGATTTCGCGGAGAGTAATTGGAGGATGTGCGGATCTGTGATCGGTGAAGAGCATGTCGATGCGGTGCAGAGAAACGCTACGGCACGAGAGAACGATGGATATTGGACATCGTTTCGAGGTAAGGGACCCTCCGCTGGGTCCCACCATTCAAACCGCTGGTACGCGAGCCCCACGCCCGAGGCAGACCTAAACAGAGCCTGCGCAGCCTTGTCCTTCTTTCGGCCGACAACGGTAATGTGAACCGGAGGATGCGTAAACTGGAACTCAGCCAGCAGTACAGGGGCAGAGAGTTCCGCAGTCGCAATCTCCCGTGTCGCCAGATAGCGCATTGCCCGAGAGGCCATTTCTTCGTTGTCCTTATCCCCAGAGTAGTGAGTTAGCAGGTTTGCGAAACGCGCCAGCTGCGTATTCTCACCGCGTTCCGGTTGGGGCGTATAGGAACGATCCGTGGGCGTCTTCGAGGTGACGAAGCCTGCCCCCGATCCGGAAGGAAAGTTTGCAGAAATAAAGTGACCGGCTGCGGTGGCCCGCTTGAGCCAGTCATGGTCACCTGTTACTTCGTACAACGCGAGAAAACCTTGCCCCACAGCCAAGGTATCGCCGAGGTATGGCCCTGCAGTGTCGTGCTCGGCATGGGAGAAGCCGCCGCCGGCAAGGCTACGATGAGCGATGACCCAGCGGGCAGAGCGCTCCGCCTGCTGCAGTGTTGTTGCGTCGCCAGTGACTGCGTAGAGTGCGCACAGCGCGTTGATCATCCACCCGTTCTCGCGTGCATACAACTGCGTATTGACCTGAGGTATTCCTAAGGCCCGTCGCTTTGTGTCATCCGATGCGAAGTAGGCGGCACTATCTTCTACTCCCACAACGTCGATATCTTGGCTGACATAAAAGGCGCCCTCCGGACTGGTAAGGAAGCGGCGCACATAATCGTCTGTGCTCTGTGCCGCAGCCAGGTACTCCGGGGCGCGCCATTGACCAAAGGACGACGCGTAGATCTGGATCACTTGCGCCTGAGTGAAGAGGAGTTTCTCATAGTGCGGCTCGTTCCAACTGTCTCCTGTGGAATCTAACTTGCCGCCAATTTGAACACGGGTATAGCGAGTGCCGGGCTTAGGATCGGTAGCATTGAGTGCCACCACCAACGACTGATATGCGCCTCCCCAGACAGGGTCTAGCAGCTTTTGTGCAGCCTGCAGCATATCGCGCACCTGCTGTTCCTGCGATCGGTCGCCGTGACGGGCAAGCACGGTAGCATACTCTATTGAGTCGGTGTCGAGATACTTTAGTCCAAAGGACCACCCTTGGCCGGGCAGGTCGTATTGAGACTTGAACGTCTTCTTTAGCTCGGCCAGCAGTGCGGGTGAAAACGTGGGTGTGGCCGAGTAGGTGATTGCCGGATCTGGTTTGACAGAAGGCCCTGGAGATGGGTCGTCTATGACCGCCTGCAGAATAGATGCCATCCGTCTTGGAGGAAGATAGCCCTGCCGTCTGATGATCTCGCTGCCGTCGGCTTTGAACATAACCGTGACGGGAAGGTCATATCCGTGGTAGCGATTGGAGACATCCGGCCGCGAGCTCTGATCGACCTTAACCGCAATGTAGTTTTTCCCTATCAATTCCTGTACTGCGGGGTCGTTATAGGTTTGATGATCCATCACGTGGCACCAATGGCACCAGGAGGCTTCCAGATTGAGCAAAACCAACTTATGTTCGCGTGCGGCTTGCGTGAAGACGCCGTCAGACCATGGGTGCCAGACTATGGCTTGCGCGGAACTCTGAGCGGGCGAAGAGCGCACAAACAGGATCAGCAAGAGGAAGAACCAGGGCGGTTTCGAGTTTGACGGAAACTTAAGCATTCTATTGAAAACCACGGACGTTGAAGTAAGGCCGTTCGACGCGTCAGATGCCGCCGTACCAGGAGTAGCCGATTTCCGGAGCCGCTGAGCCGGTGCCATCGCCGATGTTCCTCAACGAATCCGTGACGGTGATGCGTGCGATATATTTGAGGTTTTTGTAGCCAAGCTGACGTGGAATGCGCAAGCGAATGGGTGCCCCGTGATCGGGGGAGAGATCCTCACCATTCATTCCATAGGCAAGCAACGTCTGCGGATGCAATGCCTCGGGTATGTCAATGCTGCCCCAGAAGTCGTTGAACGGGTAAAAAACGACCCATTTTGCCTTTCGACTCGCGCCTACGATAGTCAAGATTAATGAAAGTTGCACGCCGGTCCATGCGGCGATGTAAGACCAGCCTTCCTCGCAGGCCAACTGTGTGATGTTGGTGCGAGACGGAAGGCCTTTAAGGGCGGCGAGAGAGAAGGCTGTGGGACGCGTGACAAGGCCGTCTACGTAGAGGCGCCAGTCCACGAATTTCCCGAAGAGCAGCCTCTGATAAGGATCGTAGTCGGGGTGACGGTGGTTGACCGGGGATATATTCGAGATCTCGCTGCGGCTGAACTCTCGTGCAAGCGAGTGATGCGACATCAGGAGGCGCTGGGCTCCGTAAGTCAGCGCCTCACCGGCGCCGAAGATGCCTTGGTGATCAGGCGCAAGTAGGCCGTAGCGATCTGCGATCCTTGCAGCGGCATCCAGACCGGCGGCCCCAGCAACAGTCGCAAGCGCGGTCGTGATGATCTTTCGACGAGAGATTTTGTTACTCATGGTAGCTTCTTTCCTGCTGTGAAGTAGCCGGTGATCATGGCACGACAGCGTCTGCCAAATCCGGCAACAATGACCATGCCGACATGAACAAAAAGAAACAAAACAAGTAAAACTGTAGCGAAAAAATGAAGCGTGCGAGCAGTCTGATGACCGCCGAAGATGGTCACAAAGAAGGGAAAGACGGAGGTGATCGCTGGAGACATCGCGAGTCCGCTGACGAACATAAAAGGCATCAGCACAAATACGACAGCCAGGTACGATACGCGCTGGAAGAGATTGTAGTTCCAGGCTTCTTCTTCCGACGGGCGCCGAAAACGCAGATGATCGGAAGCTATCTTAAGAATGGACGCTAAGCGAAGGTCAGATCTCCCGGGTAGGAGATTGCGATAAAAGTGCCGGCTCCGCAGTCCGGTGATGACGTAGACCAAACCAGAAAAGAGAGTCACCCAAGCGGCTAGAAAATGCAAATAACGACCAGGACCACGAATCCCGAGATCCAACACAAATGGTAATGGGAGGTCGATTAGGGAAGGAGCTCCGAGCGTCCCCGTTTCGCCCCAATGCAAGCGCGGGTACGCAAGCAGAATTGCGATTCCACTGAGGACTAATGAGATGAAACTGACTGCGTGAATCCAATGTGTCAGACGAACGACAACGGAATGCCGTGGAGCGATTCGAAGACCTTCGTCTCGAGTGGTATGCTCTGGAACTGGAACAGATTCCACCGACTCCTCCCGAGTGGCAGGGACAACATCTCGCCGCTGCATTGATTTGGCGCGCTGAAGCGCTGCGGCGGGAATTTGGACAATCGGCTTCATAGCACAGATGACATTTGTCCTTGCACAGTTGGATCAGTACCGTCCTCAGAAGTTACAAAATTCATGAAAGAAGTGACGCCACGAGACCATCATTTCTAAGCGTTCGCCTTGGTCGAGCTCCTAAGTGCCGCCGGTCATCTCTGGTCACTTCTTGCATCGCGTTCGGGGTGAAGCTTTCGCCTACCACCAAAAGTGTTACCCGCGAACAAGCACGGCACGCGAGAACGATGGATATTGGCCATGGTTTCGAAGATAACGGACCATCCGCTGGGTGCCACCATTCAACAACATCTGCCCGAGTCAGACACGTGCACGAGCAAAACGGACTGCCAAGATGTCGCGAAGCTCTAAGTGCGCCCGCAGGAGGCGGGCTTTCACAGATACTTCGCTAATCTCGAGCACCATTGCGATTTCCGCGACGTTCATATTCAATATGTCGCGCAGCACGAACACCGCCCGATATTTTAGCGCCAGGGATGCAACCGCCACCCGAAGCGCCGTTCGGACCCGTGGTTCTTTCAGCTCCTCTTGGTGTATCTTGCGCCACTCAGAAAAATCTCTTGGAATGTAAGTGTCTTCCTCTCCCCTCCCCCGTCCATAGTTGTCGCTGATCCCATCACTGGAATCACGGTTGTAACTACGGTTGTTACTCAGACGCATGCGCGCTTCCTGAACGGCGATATGAATAAGCCACACCCCAAAATGCTCTTCAGCCCGGAGAGCTGGCAAACGGATGAAGCCGTTGCGAATGGCCTCAAACGCTACTTCTTCTGCGTCAGCTTCGCTTTGCAGAATGCAATATGCTGACACGAAGACAGCCCGTTCATACGGTTCGATCAAGCTCAAGTAAAGCTGGCTTTGGCCGGCGCAGATGCGCTCCACCATTGCGACCTCGCCGGAATTTCGCACTTGCGGGTTGAAGGCGCAAGGGTCCATTGGGAAATCTCCTCTCTTTTTGCTTGCCTGTCTCCCCAATCAGTAGCTCTTGTAATGACACTTTGCGCTAAGACAAACAGAAGCAGATCAGGAGATTAAGGCCGGCCTGACGGTCGCCTTCCAGATTCAGCCTGCGGACCGCTATCGCTCCGTCGACCGGTATCTTGAAAATCAGCGGTGTTCACACGCCGGCCTCTCCAGATCACTTCTCGAAGCAACCCCGCGTTCAATCACGCCGTGCGGTTCAATGCCACCTTGGGAAAGTCAATGTCCACTTGAGCCACGTTGTTGAAGTAGTTCGTGAAAATATTGAGAGCAACATTGGCGATTACCTCGGCAATCTCTCCGTCGGAAAGGCCCGCTCTTCGCGCGTCTTCGACTGCCTGACCGGTGACCAACCCGCGCTCTTGCACGATCACGCGAGCCAAAGACAACACGGCCGCGTTCTTCGCGTCGGTGCTGGTGCCTTGCCGTCCGTCCGAAATTTCGGATTCACTCAGGCCGACCATCCTACCGATTGCCGTGTGAGCGGAGAGGCAGTATTCGCAGCTGTTGTCCTGGCCGACGACGAGCGCAATCTGCTCTCGTACCTTGGCGCCAAGGGCACCGCTATTGAGTGCGCTCGAAAACGATATATAGGACTCGAGTACCGCGGGAGAGTTTGCCATCACTTTGGTCATGTTGGGTGTGATCTTTAATTTCGCCTGGACCGCGTCGAGCAGATCCTTGGCTTTTCCAGTTGCCTCTTTCGGGTCGATGATGCGTAAGCGTGCCATTTTGTGCTTTCCTCCTTGATCATTTGGTGAGACTGGTTATTCATGTCAAACTAGCTCTTGACATTACAGTTTCGAAGCATTCGCCAGTAGCCGCACGCGCCATGATTAAATCCCTTTGCGGGCCTGTCGCCCCACTTAGTAGCTCTAGTAATGACACTTTGCGCTAAGACAAACAGAAGCACATCAGGAGATATAAAGCTTTTTTGCCACCTCTGAAGGCTTGTCCGCGGGTAAGACTTTGGTGGTAGGCGAAAGTGTCACCGCGAATGCAATCGAAGAAGCGACCAGAGATATCTGGGACCGCTCAGGGTTTCGACGAAGACGACCACTTAGAAATGACGATCTCGCGGCGTCCGAACAGGCGCGCATCCAGCGAGAATGCTCCGGGGCCGAGGCAAACGATGGCGATTGCGATCACAGCGGTCAGGATAGCCGCTGGCCTGGTGACGACCGTATTTGCGGCGGGCGCAGGAAACCAGGGGAGCCAGGTGGCTAGACTAACCAGGCTCCCAACAACGCCGGCGAGAGGCGTCCTATACCCGATCAGGACCAAGACACCACTCGCGAGCGTCAGCAGACCAACTGCGGACGTCGCGAGACTTGGGTTACGCCAGTCCGACAGACAGACGATCCCTTGAGAGGCCAGTGTGACACCAAGGGCTGCTCGTAAAACCAGCAAGCCAATGCCGGGCCGCCCGCCGGGAAAAGTCGAGACTATCCGTCGCAGCATAGGCCTCCGGGACGTTCGTTCGCATTGACCAAACGATGACTGAGCTAGAGTAGCGTGTACGAATCGCAGAAGGCATCTGTAGGTCGTGGAATACTTTTATATTACTTTTTGGGTATTGGCTGAGCCGATGGACCTCTCAGAGTTGGATAATCCCGCGGCGCACTCCGATGGCAACCGCCTGTGTGCGATCGCTGGCGCCGAGTTTCTCCATGATGTGTTGAATATGAACTTTGACCGTTCCTTCCGAAATGAAGAGTTTATCGGCAATGCCGCGATTGCCGTTGCCGTTGGCGATCTGTTGCAGAACCTCAATCTCGCGAGCGGTGAGAGCGTCGTCGCCGCAATGCTGGGCCAGATGTGCCGCGATTTCGGGCAGAATCCGTTTTTTCCCTGCATTCACCTGGCGGATCACTTCCACCAATTCCTTGGCAGGCATACTTTTCAGCACGTAAGCACGGGCTCCGGCCGCGAGGGCGCGGTGGATCTCCACGTCGCCTTCAAAGGTTGTTAACATGATGACGCGAGCGTCGGGAAAGTCTGTCCGGATGGCAATCATGGCGTCGATGCCGCTCATATCCGGAAGTCTGAGGTCCATCAGAGTAACATCCGGACGGTGCTCGCGAAAGCCTTGAATAGCTTCGCGTCCGCTGGATGCCTCGCCTACCACCAGCATGTCCGGCTGATCATTGACGACCATCGCAATCCCCTTGCGGAGCAGTTGATGGTCATCCACGCTAAAGATACGGATGCTTGTGGCTGGGTTCATATTTGTCGCTCGTTTGTTCGTTCCTGGATGCCGGTTCTGCCTTTCGCCGAAGCCGTCTGGCGGACGAGCGAGAGCGATCGTGAGAGTAAGAACGAAAAGCCACACTGCCCGGGACGGACAGTTCAACTTCGGTTCCGCCGGCGGAGCGGCTTAACACTTTGACTTCGGCGCCGATTCTTTCCGCCCGCTCGCGCATGCCCGAGAGTCCCCAGTGTCCTTCACGGCCCGTGTCCAACACCTGCGGGTCGATCCCGCAGCCGTCGTCGCGCACGACCAGCCGCAACTGGTCCGTCGCATAGAGCAGTTCCACTTCGATGCTTCTCGCTCGGGAGTGGCGAAAGGCGTTGACCAATGCTTCGCGCCCGATCCGGTAGACCTCATCCCGCACCAGCGGGTGCAATGGCCGGGGTTGCCCTTCCACCGTGACGCGATAACCAACCCCGGGTTGCAGGGCAAGTTCCTGCGGAATCCGGGAGAAGGCCTGGGTGAGATCGCTCGTTTCTTCCTGCCACGAGCGCAGACCGCGAACTGCTTTTCTGCCGCCTTCAATCGCGCTCCCCATCAGATCGAGAACGTCGCCTATGATGGATTTCGCCGGTGAGTTGGCGGGCAAACGGGCCTCGGCAACCTGAAGCTGCAGGGAAGCACTGAGAACATCTTGCAACAAGGTGTCGTGCAAGTCCTGCGCCACCCTTGTCCGTTCCGACAGGCGCTCCCGGAATTGCAGATCCAGGCGAGCCGTCACTTGACGCACTCGCCACCGATAAGCCGCCCACGCTAACCAACCGGCCACAGTGACACACAACAGAAGGAACCAGTTGGTCTGGTAAAACGCGGGAAGGATGTTGAACTGCAATGCGGCGCCTTGCTCGTTCCAAACGCCGTCGTTGTTGCACGCGATCACGTGGAACCGATAATGTCCCGGCCGCAGGTTGGTGTAGAAGGCTTCGCGACGTGTCCCTACGTCTTGCCAATCCTTGTCCGTTCCTTCCAGCTTGTAGCGAAAGCGAACCCGCTCCGGCACCGAAAAATTCAAGGCCGTGTATTCGATGTGGACCCTTGTGGTTCGAACCGGCAGCTTTAAATCCGTCGTTAGCGCATACTTCCTTCCCTCCGAATCCAGCGATCGAACGAAGACAGGAGGTGGAATCGCATTTCTGGAAAGGTGCTCGGGATCAATCTGAACCGCGCCACCAGTGGTTCTAAACCAAAGCCTCCCGTCGGAACTCGCCAGCGCGGACGGGAGGGGAGCACCCTGCTCAGCCGTTCCAGGAAGGCCGTCTCTAAAATCGAACAGTTCACAGTGCACGTGCCGGTCAGGGGTTTCCAATGCCCGCTGGATTTCTGCGGCCGGGATACGAATTATCCCTGCCCTGGCGTTTAACCACAAATCCCCGCCAGCCGTCTCAACAATGCCTGAGATTCCCTTCAATTCAATGTCGCCATCAGCGGTTAGGGACTGAAAACGGCTGCCCTGAAAGACAGCCAGCCCGCGCTCACCCCCAACCCAAATGTGCCTCGCGTGTTCGTAGATCGCCTGAGTGTTGACCACACTCAGTCCATCCTCGGACGAAAATGTCTTGAGTGTGCTGCCGTCGAGCACAGCAATCGTGCTGCCCAGATAGCCAAACCATACCCGGCCGGCGGAATCGGTTAGCAGGGTGAAGGGCGCTGGATTCGGCACTTCCGGCCCGTTGGCAAAATGCGTCCAAACGCCATTCGCCCACCGGAAGACCCCGTGGCGAATGATGGATACCCACAGACCTCCGGAGCGGTCTTTGGTGATGGCTTGAACATCGAAATTCCTGGTTCCCTCCGGGAGTGGAATCTGCAGCACCCGTCCGCTGGTGAGCCGCCAGAGGCCTCCACCATATCCAACTCCTAACCAGATATTGCCGTCCGCGTCGCGATACGCGCAACGTACATATCCCCGGCTCGCAATCCCATGCGCCGTGGTTGTCATACCGCTGGTATCCATCAAGGACACCTCGTTCCGTCCAAACGTAGGACGTACTGCCCAAACACTACCTGGCTCGCCCCCCACCAACGTCGGGAGTCTACCTGGAAAGAGCGTTATGGGCACAAGATTGCTTGCCCGGAAGCGATCCAATCCATTATCTGTGCCGACCCAGAGATTTCCCTCCCGGTCCTCTAGAATTGGGATTGCAGCTTCAGATGTGAGACCTCTGTGAGTAAAAACTTCAGCTGTCTGGTTCAACTGCGCGATTTTTCCAACTTTCAGCTGTTCCGGAAAAGACAGACGATGAACTCCGTCATCGGAGGCAATCCATAAGCTGCCCTCGCGGTCAAAAAGGATCTCATACGGTTTCACATGGATCGGGGACCATTGGCTGTTTTCTCTCCCGGGTATAGTGATCGGCCTCACTACTGCACTGCCTGTTTCTGCCATCCACAAGGTCCCATCCGGCGCTTGGGCGATATGTTGAACCTTACCTCCGACGTGCTCGCCGGTTTTCTGGAAGACTCGTTGACCTCGCGGGAGAAAAACTACGGTGTCTTCGCTGGCCACCCAAAGCGTTCCTTCGCGATCCATGAACACCGTCTTTGCGGATTTTCCGGGGTATGCCCAATCTTCCCCAATTCGTTGCCAGCGTGTACCTTCGAGCCGGGCGAGACCGCCCCCGACCGCCGCCCAAACCGCGCCTTCCCGATCTACGATGAACCGGGTGACCGTCCCCGATGGCAGTCCCTCCGACTCGCCATAACTGATGATTCGCCCATCTTTCATGAAGGCCACATTGCCGTAGTGAAAGCCGATCCAAAGGCCTCCGTCGGAGGTAGCCATAAGCGAAAAAATATCGTCTGAATTGAGCTTCTCGCCTGACGGCAGCTTATAACGGTCGAAATGCACGCCGTCAAAGCGGAATAGCCCGCTAGACGTTCCCAACCACAGATAACCATCCGTGGTTTGCGCCAGCGAGTTAATCGACCCAGGAGCGCCTTCTCTGGCGGTCCAGCCGGTGTGCTGCAGCTGGAAGATCGTTCGATCCCGGCTGTCAGCAGACGCCGTCCCATTGAGGAGCAGGCAGGTAGTGCCTATCAGAAGTGTCCTAAGAATAGGCATCAGTCTCATGGCTCCGTCACCCACTTGGTGTTGCCCATCTCCCGACCATCAGCAGACCAACTGCCCACGTCGCGAGACTTGGGTTTACGCCAGTCCGACAGAGAGACGATCCCTTGAGCAGCCAGTATAAGACCAATGACTGCTCGCAAAGACCAGCAAGCCAATGCCGGGCCGGCCGCCGGGAAAAGTGGCGACTATCCTTCGAAGCCTTGGCCTCCTGGGTATTCGTTCGCGCTGACCAAACGATGTCCGGGGCCAGAGTAGCGTGTACGACCCCGGAGGGCATCTGTAGGTCGTGGAATGATTTCATACTACTTTCTGGTTATTGGTTAAGCCGATGTTGGCTCATCTCGCGCCGGCCCCGACCAAGCTCAGCGACCTGACAGGTGAAGCAAGGTCGAGCATCAACCCCACGACTGCTCGATCGCTTCCAGCGACTTTCCCTTGGTCTCGGGCAGGCGGAAGAACAAGTAGACGAAACCAAGAGCGCAAATGCCCGCGTATATCCAGAACGTTCCCGATGCGCCCAACGCGTGATTTAGAAAAGGAAAGGTATAGGTGAGCACAAAGCAAGCGCTCCATAGCGCGGTGACGGCAATGGAAACCGCTGCTCCACGGATCCTGCTGGGGAAAATCTCGGAAATGACGACCCAGGTTACCGGCGCGAGGGACATAGCAAAACATGCAATCGCGGCCACCACCAGGAACAGCATAACGATGCCGCGTCCGTGCAGGTAGTAGAGGAGACCGAGCAGGGCATAGATGATTCCAAGCCCCGCAGAGCCGAGCAGCATCAGCACTCGCCTGCCATAGCGGTCCACGGTCCGCAAGGCAATGATCGTGAACAACACATTGACCGCGCCCGTAACCACGATGTTGAAAAGGATATCGGAGACAGGGAAGCCGGCTGCGGAGAAGACTTCTTCCGCGTAGTTGAAGATAACGTTGATACCACACCATTGCTGCAAAACCGCGAGGAAGATTCCTAGCCAGAGTATGCGCCTGATCTTTGGATGAAACAGTGTCTGCAGAGAAGCTTCTGCGTGCTCAGCGGCGATCGAAGACTCTATTTCTGAGTAAACTGCCTTGCTGTAGGACTCACCGCCGATGCTGGTGAGCACCGCCTTCGCCTTATCGGGCGCGCCATGCCTGGCAAGCCAACGGGGACTCTCCGGAACGGAGAACATTGCAGTAAGGAACAGCAGCGACGGAATGGCCGTCACTGCGAACATCCAGCGCCATCCAACCTGGCCATTCCATGAATTCAGAATCTCGGTCGCAGTAGCAGTGGGTGAGATTGGCCTCGCGATGAGCCAATTCACAACTTGCGCCAGCAGGATGCCGCACACGATCGTGAGTTGGTTCATGGAAACAAGTTTTCCACGCAGATGCGCTGGGGCGAGTTCGGCGATGTACACAGGCGAGAGACTCGAAGCCAAGCCAATCGCGAAACCTCCCAGGATGCGCCACAAGACAAAGATCTGAAAGTGATCCGACATCCCTGTTCCAACGGAGGACAGACAGAAGATAACGGCAGCGAGGATCAATGGCTTCTTTCGTCCGAACCTTTCGCTGAGGGCGCCCGAAGCCAGTGCGCCGAGCAGACAGCCGATCAGAGCGCAGCTCATCGCCCATCCCTGCTGCCAAGGCAGGGTTAAAGCAAAGAATTTTTCATAGAAGGGTTTAGCGCCTCCGATCACGACCCAGTCGTAGCCGAACAGGAATCCCCCGAGTGCGGCAATCGAGGCCACAATCCACACGTAGAGACTTTTCACCGGAGCATTGGCCGGGGGGCTCTCGTTGGCTACAGAGACGATGTTCATTTCCAGCCTACTTTGCGAGCCATGACGTGGATTCGATGACAGTGTCTCCGGTGCGGCCTATTTGTGCCAACAAGGTTTGCGCAGCGAGGTGGTTAGGATCCTTGTTAACCACTTGCTGGAGTTTCCGGGCGGCGTCCAATTCATTGCCCAGCCCCAGCTCCACCAGAGCTTCGGTGAAGGTGCATTCAATTTCTTTTCTGAAAGCGAGATCGTCTTCGAATACCAGGAAGTTGGGAAGGGACGTAGCAAAGTAATCGATACTGGGCTCGGTTTTGCGTTCCGCATCCAATCGCTCGTTCATTTCTTCAAGGACCTCGACCGCCGCCGCAGTCTGTCCCAGGCTGCGCAGAGCCAAAGCCTTGTAATAGCTCATCCACGGCGATGCGGGTTCGCTGGCTGCCGCGGACCTGAATGAGTTTCGCGCTGCTTCGTCCTGCCCCAATTCGCGCAGGGCTACTCCGGAAAAATAGTCGAGGTCTAATTCCTGGGTCAGGAAATGCTTTCCCTCGCCGAGGTTGTGAGGATACGTTCGCGCAGCGCTGAAGTGTTCGAAAGCATCTGCAAAGTCTCTGTTGTTCAGGCATGAAATGCCCAGCAGGCGATGTGCCCAGACATATTGTCCGGATACCAGCCCTTCGCCACCTTCCCACGGGTGAAAGCGTCGTCCAAGAAGGATTTCAAGCGCTCTTCCAGGCTCTCCGGTCTGGTTGTAAAGCGTGACCAGTTCTACGGTCAGATCATCTCTCTGGGCGACGAGATCGGAATGTTTTTTAAGGAAAGCCAGGCGCTCGACTGGCGGAACACGGGTTCGTTTGCGCAACTGATCTAATTCGTAAACCACGCGCGCGTCCTGGGGATTAGCCAGCAGCGCCTGCTCGTAGGCATAGACTGCCTGCTCCGGGTTGCGGCGAATATTGAAATACGCGATGCCAAGGTTTCGCCAGGGAATGGAAAATCCATCCTCGAGCTCGACGCTCTTTTCCCAACGGGAAATGGCGTCTTCATAGCGCTTCTTATCGTAGTAGAGATTCCCAAGGTAGTACGAGCCCCTGGCGTCCAGCGGGTTTCGAAGCAATGTTTCTTCGAGGATCTTCATCTCCTCCAGCCTGAATGGAAAGCAATAATCGGGAGACGCCGTCGCAACCAATGTTCGATAGTCAGCCGGCAAATCCCGGTGCCCCTTCTGCACCGCCAATTGTGACAGAAAGTAGTAAACCATGGGATAGGTCGACGAGGACGGGTAGGAAACGACACCAGACAGCAGCGCGAGCGCCTCGGGGATGAGGCCCGCGGCGGCGTAATCAAAGGCCAGATCCAGGTGCAGCTGCCGGTCCTTATGCGTCAGCTGAGCAAAGCGCTGCGCAGCACTCTCGGGATCTGGGCACTCGAGCAACAGAAGTTCGAAGCGCGAAACGAAGTCAAGCGGGTCTTTCGATACTGTGCCGGAGGCGATGGCAAAGGCCTCGTCCGTCCGCTTTAACCTGCGCAGGATCGCCGACTGTAACCCCCGCGCGTGCAAATGGTCCCGGTTGGTGGCGAGCGACTGGTCGAGATGTTCCAGAGCGTGCGACCATCTCTCCCGGCGGGCCTCAAGGCAGGCGATCCGGTAATGAGCGGCTGACCTCCATTCGTAATTCCAAGTGGCCTTGTGGAAGGCCGCGGATGCCTCGACGTCCCGGTCCTGCAGGAGCAATGAGAGACCGAGATAGTAGTGAGCTTCTCCCGTCGCCGGGTTGGGGTTACGCGCTGTCAGCCGCTGGATCGCGCGGGTCAGGTGTTCTTCCGCTTGCAGGAAGAGACCCCGTCTCAGCAGCAGCTTTCCGAGCGCGATATTGCAGCGGCTGTCTAACGGATCTCGCCGCAAGGCTTCTTCCCAATAGGTTTCAGGGTTTCGCGTTGCATGGCGATACTGCTCCAGGTGCAGCCCGGTAACGTAGAGTTCCTCGACAGTCTGGATATCGTCCGGCGATGGAGGCTCTTTGGCGGGAGCCGGAATGTGTTCCGGCAGCGCGGCGTTTTGCGTCGTCCAGGCGATAAGTTCGCTCCCGTCAGCCATGAGGACGCGTAGGATAAGTGAGGGAATCGGCGTGGCAACGCTCAGGTTGGCGATGAAGGGCGCGCCGGGCAGGAGGTCGGCGGTAGTTTCAAAGAGTACGTGGTCAACGGAAGACAGGATGATACTTGCTTTCTGAAACGCCTGGGTGACGCAGGCGCCCAGGCGAACCGTGCCGTTTTCCTGTTCGAGATTGATGGCAATTCTGGTGTTTGCGTTCTTCGCGGGACCAATCTGCTGGATGGGATACCAGTATTGGCTGAACGATTTGGTTTCATAAGGCAGAAGCCAGGAAAAGTCGGGTTGGTTGTCGGTGTAAACGCCGGCCATCAGTTCGATATAGGGGCCGTCGTTGTCCGTGAGCTCGCGATCCCACGCATAGCCGAAGCCGCCGTTTCCCCAGGTCCAGAGTTTCTTGCCGGGAGCGATGAATCGATCGGCAACGTGCACGATGCCTGCTTGCGCGCTGTAGTCGTACCCGCCAAAGAAGTCATATTGGGACTCGGTGACCATGTAGGAGGTAGGTACAGGAATATTTCTGTACCAGGAAATATCGACTCCCTGGCGGTAGTCCACTCCGTAGTAGAAATTGCGCGCCACGGGAAACGAGGACATCGCACGCTTGGCATGGTCCGCCACGAAGGTCACATCAGGAGGAAAAAACGCCTGGTACTGGTCGTGGACGCGAATGCCGACATTGGCCCACCAGAGAAATGTCTGGGTAAAGGGCGTGCGATTGTAGAGACGGACTTTGGCTTCGATCAACGCCTTGTTGGGATGCAAACAGATCCCGACCATGCCCTTCATGCGATGCATGGGTTCATGTTCGCTGAGCCATACGGTTTTGCTGCCGTCGGGCGACTCCTCGATTTCCCAATGGACCGGCATATAGGTGGAGGGGCGATGATGCTGGGGCCAATTGAACTCGACTCCACCCGATATCCAGGGCCCCAGCAGGCCTACCAGCGCGGGCTTGATCACGTTTTGGCGATAGAAAAAATCGTAATCGTTGGTTTTGTCCTGGCCGATGTGAATCCGCCCGCCGATTTCGGGGAGGATCATGAGGCGTAGATACTCGTTTTCGAGAAAGACAGCCTGGTATTTCTGATTGCGCTTCTGGTCTGAAACCCGGTCGGTAAAAGGGTTCGGATACACCTTCCCACTGCTGCCTTGATAGACGCGCTTTTCCAGGAACATGGGATTGCGGTCTGGCGGTTGTACGGGGTAGGTCGGTATCTCTACCTCGTCCTGCCATGCGCGTACTGACGTGGAAGCCATCGTATCGCTCATATCACTCCGGCGGTGTTACTGGTTCAATGAATTGTCAGCGTACAGATATCACAGCTTCGAAGTTGGAGCGCAAGTAAGCTAAGACCGTTAACGTACCCGATCAAAACCTCTCTGTCAAGCGGAATTGAACTCCCCAAAGAGGTTAGCTGCGAATCGCGTAACCAGTGCTTTTCCCAATCACTCGGCGTCAGCGGAATGACCCGGTTGTCTGGGGTCGCAATCGCCTCCAGGCTGCGAGCCAGGGCCCGGAAAAGCGGCTTGAAATCGAGTGCCGGTGACGTTAACGATAAAGTTCTTGACAGACTCGAAAGCCCGTTCATATAGTTGCTGGCCTCCGGGGTTTTATGCCTGTAATCGTTGCGAGTATCGTACCCGGTATTAAAAAAGGTCCGTAGTTTGATGGCGTTCTCATTTTTCAGGAGGAGCGGCGCATTATGAACAAAATATCAAGCAAGCGTTGGACGCCAGCATGGTTGGCCATCTTCGCATTGACTCTCGGCGTTTCCATGGGATTCGCTCAAGTGGATACCGGCACCATCCTGGGAACGGTCAAGGATCAGAGCGGTGCGGTCGTTCCTGGCGCCAAAGTGACGATCGTCAACCAGGGAACGGCAGACAGCATCACCACCCTTACCCGGTCGGACGGCACCTACATCGTGACGCCACTCAAGATCGGCACTTATCGAATCAGCGTCGAACTTGCCGGTTTTAAGAAAGAAGAGAATGCTGCCTTCGACCTCAATATCCAACAACAGGCAGTGGTGGATTTCGTGTTGCAGGCTGGAGCGACCAACGAAACCGTGCAGGTAACCGCCCAGGCCGCCCTGCTACAAACCCAAAGTGCGACCGTGGGCCAGGTGATCGGCGCGCAAACGGTGGAGAGCATGCCGCTCAACGGCCGCGACTGGACCATGCTCGCCACCCTTACCCCCGGGGTGACGCAACCGCAGCAGGGCGCCAGGGCCGGCAACCAGTTTGCCGCCAATGGCACCCGCCCTGCGCAGAACGATTACCTTCTCGATGGCATTGACAACAACAGCAACGATGTCGACTTTCTGAGCGGTGAGGCCGACGTGGTGAAGCCTCCAGTCGACGCCATCCAGGAATTCAATATTCAGACCAACAACTTCAGCGCGGAATTCGGACGCGCCGGCGGGGCGATCGTGAATGCCACCATCAAGTCCGGCACCAACGGCTTTCATGGCGCAGCCTGGGAGTTCTTCCGCAATGATGCCCTGGATGCCAACGCCTATTTTTCAGACCCGGCAACTCAACGCAAACCGGAACTGCGGCAAAATCAGTTCGGCGCCGTCGCCGGCGGCCGCATCATCAGGGACAGGACCTTCTGGTTCGCAGATTACGAAGGCACCCAAATCCACTCCGGGGTGCTGCAGAGTGGTATCTGGGTACCTACCGCACCGCAGGTAAGCAGCGGCTTCACCAACTTCGCGGATCTCTTGAACGCAACCGGAACGTTTACCCGCACAGATGCGCTGGGGCGCTCCTTCACCAATGGGCAGATTTTCGATCCGGCAACGACGCGCGCGGTGACTGCCGGTCAGGTGGATCCTGTCACTGGAATTATGGCCACCACCAATGGTTATGTCAGAGAGGCTTTTGCCAACAATCAGATTCCCCAAGGCCGTCTGGACACCAATGCCATTAAGCTTCTGCAGCTCTTTCCGGCGGCAAACCTGAGCGGGGTGGAAAACAACTATCAGACCACTACGCTCAATACCACCAGTCAAACAACCTTCGATGTGCGCATCGACCAGCATTTCGACGAGCATAACCAGATGTTCGGGCGCTACAGTTACATTCACAATACCCAACAGGTGCCCCCACCATTTACAGGAGTCGCCGATGGCGGCGCCTACGGGGACGGCACGCAGAAATGGGATGTGTATGGCGTGGCCGTCAGCTACACTCACGTCTTCACCCCAACCCTGATCAACGAGGTGCGCTTCGGGTATGGCCAGGAGCACACCACCCGCGTGCCTTCTACAGCCGACACCCTGGGTATTCCTGCGCAATTTGGGATCGGTGGGATTCCCCAGTTTGCCGGCAACGGCGGCCTACCCTATATGAGTCTCGGCAATGTCCACAATCTGGGCGGCTCCGAGTGGCTCCCTGGAGATCGCTACAGCGACACCACGCAACTTACCGAGAACCTGACCAAAGTCTACAAATCACACACCTTCAAAGGCGGAGTTGAGTTCCAATACCTGTACTTCCCGTGGCTTGCGCCGCCGGAATCAAAGGGCTCGTTCGACTTCGACGGCAGGTATGCGTCGATTCCGAATCAGACAGACAACCTCACCGGCACAGCCCAATTCCTGCTCACGCCAACCACAGCCACCGTTGCCAACGGGGTGAACTACTCCGGCGGATCCGACCAGGTGCAGGCCTCAAACTATGGTTACCTGCACAGCAATCGCAACTACTACGGAGTCTATTTTCAGGATGATTGGAAAGCCACGCCCCGGCTGACCTTCAATCTCGGTTTGCGCTGGGAATATTTCGGGCAGGTGGGTGATACCGATGGAGCCCAAGGCAACTTCGTACCTGGAGTTCCAGGCTCAACGGCGGAGTTCATCCTGACCGCGGGGAACAAGACCAAGACACCGGTTTCCACCAGCTTTACCCAAGACCTGGCAAAAGATGGAATCCAGCTGGTGTACACCAATCAATACGGCACGGGCCTCGGCATATCGCAAAAGACCAATTTTGGGCCGAGATTTGGAGTGTCGTACCAGGTGACACCTAAGCTTGTTGCCCGCGTGGGCTATGGGATCTTCTACGGGGCATTCGAAAACCGGGGCGGGTATCCTAGTCTTGGTTATAACTATCCCTTTGAATACGTGCTGGCGTTCCAGGACTCTTCGAATGGAGGAGTTGGCAGCGTAACTCCGACGATTTTTCCTAATGGCTCGTATGGCAGCCTGGAGAACGGGTTGCAGGGCATCAGCCTCACTCCCGCAAGCGTGAGCGGCAATGGATTGCAATTTCGCGGCGTGCAACTCCACTACCAGACGCCCTACACGGAGGGATTCAATCTGACGGCGCAATACGCGTTGACTCCCCAGGACTCGATCCAGGCGGGTTACGTCGGTTCCGTTGGCCGCCACATCGAGGCCTTTGCAGGCACCAACAACCCGTCGGAAATTCTGCCGCCGGGCACGCCCATCACTCCGTACATCCCGTTTCCGGACTTTGCCGCCGGTGCTTCTTACGACATTACCGCGGGATCTACCAGCTATAACTCGCTGCAGACCAAATACGAGCGCCGCTTCAGTCATGGCTTTAACATGTTGGCCGGCTTCACCTGGGCCAGGACACTGACGGATGCCGGGGACTTATTGAGTAATGGTGGAGTCGCCGGCTACCGTGCTCCATCCATCACCGGGATCTCGTATGACCGGGGTCTGGCTTCCTTCAACATCAATCACTCGTTTGTGGCCAGCGGCACCTATCAACTCCCGGTGGGCCAGGGTAAGGCGTTTCTGAACAATCTTCACGGAGTTGGTGAAATGCTCCTTGGAGGCTGGATAGCCAACGGGATCCTCACCCTCAATAGCGGTCCTCCCCAGGCCATTGGTTGCCAAACCACCACAGCAGCCGGTTTGGGTGCTTGCTATGCGGACGTGGTACCCGGGGTCGGCAAGTATCGCTCGGGCGGGCCGGCACACTACTACAACCCCGCGGCGTTCGCCGAGCCGCCGGTGGCGACAACCATCGGCACCAGCGATCTTGCCCCGCTGGGTGGATCGAACACGCAAGTCAATGGTCCTGGCTTTCGCGATCTGGATTTTTCGATCTTTAAGGAGTTCAAGATAAAGGAGACGACGCGCCTGCAGTTCCGCGCTGAGTCGTTCAACCTGACCAATACCCCGAGCTTCAACTTGCCATCGAATACAAACTACCGGGACACAGTGAACTTTGGTCAGTCAACCTCCACCCGCAGCGCACCACGTGAAATTCAATTCGCATTGAAGTACTACTGGTGATCGGTTTTTCCTCCTCCGGGCAGCCAGAATGCTGCCCGGAACGTTTTTTGAGGAGCGCTCGTATGCAAGTCTGAAGCAAGGCTCAGGAGTTATACTCGTCCGGTGTGGCAAAAGGCTCCAGGTTGGTTGCGTGCTGTTGGGACTGTGTCTTTGGCCGTACCCCTTGCCACGATGACAGCGCTCGCGTTCCAATCCAACCCAGAGCTCGTCCTGCTTGAAACAGCGAAACAGAGGCCCAACGACTTTGCGGCGCAGCATCGTCTGGGCGAATTCTATCTTCAGCAGAACCGCTTACCGGAAGGCATCCTCTATCTGGAGAAAGCGGAGCAACTCAATCCGCAGGACTACGACACGGGCTACGACCTGTCTCTGGCCTATCTGAACTCTGGTGAAGCCGCGAAGGCTTCAGCGCAGCTTCACCAGATGATCACGCGTCATGAGACAGCAGAACTCGATGATCTTCTTGCTGAGGCGAACGAGAAATCGGGAGATTACAAGGGCGCAGCGAGCGAGTACTATCGCGCCGCTCAACTGGACCCGACTGAAGGAAACATCTTCGATCTCGCCTCGTTTCTGTTGCAGCACAAGAATTACGAGGGCTTTCTAGATAATGCACTTACTTTTTTCCGCTACGGCGTACAAAAGTATCCGCGGTCGGCAAAGCTGACCGTTGGCTTAGGCGTGACGCTCTACGCGGAAGGAAAGTATGACGACGCTGTCGAGACCCTCTGCACGGCAGTCGATCTGGATCCAACGGATCCAAGGCCGTTTCAATTCCTGGGCAAGGTGAGCACGGTATCACCGGCGCATATGCCAGAGATACGCAAACGGTTGGAAGGGTTTGTGCATCTCTACCCCAATAACGGCCTGGCCAACTATTACTACGCCATGAGTTTGTGGAAGCGGTCGGACGGGGAACCTGTCGCCGACACCGGTGTTATCGAGGCGCTGCTGAAGAAGGCGATCGCTGCAAGTCCGGATTTCTATGAAGCTCATTTTCAACTCGGGATACTCTATCAGGACCAGCAGAAATACCCGGAGGCCATCCGGGAATTCGAGCAGACGCTTACTCTTCGCCCCGACTACAACCGCGCACATTATCGTCTGTTTCTCTTGTACAGCCGCACTCACCAGAAGCAGCTAGCCGACCAACACCTGGCGATACTCAAGCAGATAAAACAAGAAGACGCACAGGCGGAAGAAGCGGGAGATATTCCCGGGGAGACACCACACTAGTTTTGGGTGGAAAATAGCGAACGAAATGGACCCCTTCGGCACTCACGACGATCCCAGACGTACGAGGTTTCCTGAGCTCTTGCGCTTCCGCGACTTGGGATCCTCCAGAGGGATCGAAGACGCGATCTCGTGGAGCCGGCGTGAGTTCCTTCGCGCAGCCACCGGAGCGACCGCCGCCACCGTGCTGTCCGCGTTCGCTCCGCTGCGCGCCATGGCGATGCGCAAAGGGCAGAAGGCAGTCGTCGTTACCTTTGGAGGAGGCACCCGCGATGAAGAGACGTTCATGCCGGATGGACAGGAAAATATTCCTCATCTGCTGCGGGAGTTCGTTCCCCAGGGAACGTTCTTCACCCAGGTAGTCAACCGGGGAATCCTCGGCCACTATGTCGCAACCGCAAGCCTGGTGACGGGCGTCTATGAGACCTTCAATAACTTTGCCGCTGTCTCTCCGGAGAACCCGACCGTCTTCGAATATTTCCGCAAGGGACTGAATCGCCCGGCAAACGATACGTGGGTCGTCGCACCCAGCAATGGTTTCGGCCTCATCGGCGAGAGTAGCCACTCCTCTCACGGAGCGGGGCAGGGTGCGGGCGTCATTCTGCCCAAACGCCTGTTAGCTGCAGCGATGGCGACTCATGACAGTTCAGGCTACGAGCATCTGTTGCGCGACAACTACGAGAGCCCGGTCTACGCGCCGGCGATGGGCGTCAGTGACCAGCAATTGCAGCAGATGGCGGAGATGTTGAAAGTCTCGGTTACGGATTTTGCCACACACGCCCGCAGTCTCCGTAGTCCAGACGAACTCTCCGTTTATGTTGCCCGTCAGCTGATGCGTCAGCTCGCCCCCAGCCTGCTCTGGATCACGCTGCATGATATCGACGTCGCTCATTCCGGTACTTATTCTCTCTACGTCGATGCCATTCAGCGTTCCGATCGGCTCTGCGGCGAGATTTGGCAGTTGATTCAGAGCGAACCGGAATATGCCGGGAAGACAACCATGTTCATCCTTCCCGACTTCGGCCGCGACTCCGATACTTCTGCCGGCGGCAACGGCTTTCAACATCATCGCACCGGCGACGCGTATTCCAGAACCACCTGGATGATGGTGAGGGGAGCAGGGGTGAGGGAAAACGTGCTGGTCGATCGCCCGGTGGAGTCGACCGACCTGGTGCCCACGCTGGGATCGTTGTTTGGCTTTTCGCCGGACTTCTCCCATGGCAAAGTCCTGCCGGAGGTGGTGTAGCTCATGGCTGCCAATCCAATTCACGGCGAACAGTTTCAGAGCTATCCTCCGCAGGCGAGACAGCTCGCGACCAGCAATCTCCTGTTGCTCCAGCAGCTCCCGCTGTCATTCCTGCCGCTGCTTCTGCGAGCGGTCATCGTTTACGATTGGAAGTTTCCCGCAGAACGCGATGAGATCGATCGCCAGTTTCGTTATCTCGGAAGTCTGACTGCAGACCAGCTGTCGAGCGCCATGACCGCATTTGCAAGCCTGAAACTGTCGCCGGAACTCGAAGCGATGGATTGGATCGGTGCGCCCTCTCGCTTCTCCGAGCGCTTGTCTGCGTATCTTTGGGCGACTCACCAAATCGACGACTTCAGCAAAGCGGCAGAGGACTACATAAAAGCCTTCAACACTGCGGTGCCTGAAGCGGCCGCTCCGTCACCGCGGCTCGGCATCGCCGTCATCGGACAGGAAATCACTCAGACAGGCTATCCGCTGTTTCGCAAGTTACGTCCTCACGGTGTCTACTTCACTCATGTCGACTCCGCGAGCAGTTATAAGCTCCTGCTGGACACAGTGGCCGCACGCACGCGGGCGCATCCCTCTCCTTATGCGCACTGGTGCATTGAAGGCGGGCCGGCGGCAACCATAGAGAACAACCAGGTCGCATCCGTGGCCTACGGCTCGCTGCAACCTGTGCGCAAGGCGCTCATCCGGAAAATGCAGCAAATCTCCGCATCCCAGGTTGGAGTGGAAGCCCTGCGTACCCGCCTTTCGGAAACCAACCCGTCCGAGGTGGGGATGAATCATCAGACCGACGATCCCGTATTGAGCCGTTTCGCGATCAGTGTACTTACAGAAGGCTCAGGGACGCAGATCTACAGCACTACCTTCGTGCAATGGACCGCCCGGGAAGCGCTGCGCCGGGCGCAGCCGCTGACCCTATTGGCCAGGTTTGCGCCGCGGCAAACAGAGGAATCCGCGGATCAGGAACTTTCCGGTATTCAGCAGCGAGCGATTCCTGATCCGGCAGGATCGCTGCTCGATGCGGACATGGGCGCCTACTACACCTGGCTAAATCTGCAACGGCTCTCCGGCGCCGGCCAATCCTGCTTTATCGCCTGGTTTGAAGGGCATGGTGAAGCAGTCGCCATTGCTCCGTCTTGTAGGCCCGGCACCGAGTTCCACGGCCAGTTGAATCTGGCGGAGATTCTCGGTCGAATCCAACGCACAGGTTGAACCGATCAGTTTGAGAAATGAGCTCTACAGTTTTTGCGAATGATGTCGTGTACGATAACGGTAAATTTAACGGCCTGAAGAGGGTGTGAGCGAGCCGGAAAGAAACCGCAGGTCCCTCCACTACGCTTCGCTCCGGTCGGGATGACAATTCTGTTGTGCTCGCGACGACTCCAACGGAAAACACTTGGCCCCCGCAACAGAATTGTCATCCCGACCGGAGCGAAGCGTAGTGGAGGGACCTGCGGTTAACCGGCTTCAGTCTTTCCCCGCCTTCGGCCAGACTGAAGGGCACATGAATCAATTTCGGCAGCCAACCAGGTTGGCGTTCCATAGTTGGATGGTAAGCTTTGTTTTCCTCTCTGTGGCTGGCCTCTCAGGCTGCGCCGCGGATACAACGATTGTGCTCGATGGCGCCGGCAAAGGACGAGTCTACGAGGGAATCGGTGCACTCAGTGCGGGCGCATCCTCACGCCTTCTGTATGACTACCAGGAACCGTATCGCAGTCAGGTTCTGGACTATCTATTCAAACCTGGCTACGGCGCCGCCCTGCAACATCTGAAAGTGGAGATTGGAGCCGACGTGAACTCCACCGATGGCGCCGAGCCCAGTTCCATGCGCTCGCGAGACGACCATGACTACACCCGCGGGTACGAATGGTGGCTCATGGAAGAAGCGCGCAAACGAAATCCGAAAATCATTCTCGACACCCTTCCCTGGGGGGCGCCGGGTTGGGTCGGCAACGGGCAATTCTATTCCCAGGACATGGCAGATTACGTGGCCGACTTTTTGCAAGGCGCGCAGAAGTATCATCACCTGGACATCGCCTATACCGGGATCTGGAATGAGAGACAGTTCGATAGTGACTACGTGAAGAAACTTCATCGCACGCTGGTCCAGCAAGGCATCCCGGCAAAGATCGTTTGCTGCGACGAGTATCCCGGAGAGGGCCTCGGACAATGGAGCATTGTCGATACCATCCTCAAAGACCCTGAAGTCAGCGCGGCGGTCTACGCGGTCGGTGTCCACTATTCGCTGGTGGACGGAAAATATACGACTCCGCCCAATGCACGAACCATAGACAAGCCTCTGTGGTCGAGTGAAGACCAGCCAAACAGCGGCGGTGGTCCGATCCTTTCCCGCGAATGGCCGATTGGAGGCCGCATTCTGGCCCGCCTTTACAACCGTAACTATCTCGAGGGGGGCTTCACGAAAACCGAGATCTGGAGTCCTGTTACTTCGTACTACGACATTCTGGCGGCGCCGAATTCGGGCCTGATGTACGCAAATACCCCGTGGTCTGGCTACTACAACGTGCAAGGCGCGATATGGGCAACCGCGCACACCACGCAGTTCGCGCAACCCGGTTGGCAGTACCTCGAGGCAGCCTCCGGCCGGTTACCTGAGCAGGGAAGCTTCGTCAGCTTGAAGTCACCCGACGGCAAGGATTGGAGCGTCGTGGTGGAGACAATCGACGCCAAACAGCCGCAAAAAATCACGCTGACACCTGAAGGCGGACTTTCACTGGCAACCATCCATGTTTGGGAGACGAATAGCCAGCATACTTTTGAACATGTCGCAGACGTGAGCCCCACGGGCGGCAAAGTCGGCTATACGCTCGATCCTGATTCTCTCTACACCTTTACCACGACGACGGGTCAGGGGCGGGGTACCGCGGTTCCTCCTGCCAATACTCCTTTCCCGCTGCCATATGCAGATAGCTTCGAAGAAACTGAGATTGCTCGCGCCCCACGTTTTCTCTCCGATCAGGACGGAGCGTTTGAAGCGCATCCTTGCCTGCATCGCAAAGGGCGCTGTCTGGAGCAGGTCATCACCGTGAAGCCGATTCCGTGGTCGCCCCTGCCCGATCCCTTCACGCTTGCCGGCGACGTCACCTGGACCGATTATCGGCTTGCCGCAGACATCCTGCTCAGTGGAAATGGACCGGTGACATTGATGGGCCGCATCGACAACTCGGATGTTTTCAAAGACGATAAGGCCCTTTATCCAGGTGGGTATGTGCTTAGCATTGAACCTGGCGGAAGGTGGACGCTCTCGACCTCCGCCTACAAAACCCCCACCCGTAGCCTGGCTTCCGGCTCAGTGCGAATGCCTGCGGCCACATGGCACCATGCCGAGCTTGCTTTCCGCGGAAGCAAGATATCGATTTATTTGGATGGAAAGGAGCTAGCTACCGTAACCGACGCTTCGCACTCTCATGGGATGTTCGCACTTGGAACCGGTTGGAACCGGGCGCAATTCGATAACCTCTCGATCGCTTCGCAGTAGCTTTAGCCGGTGTCCACACTTTCGTCCGGGCCGGCGACGTGATTGAGAAACAAGCTCAGGTTGCTGCGTAACACAATGTGAGGGGCGAGCTTGGTCGAGGGTGACGGTTTGACGCCCTCGACGAGATATCGAATGAGCGTCTCAAACGCGACCTTGCCTTGCGTGAATGGACGCTGGTAGATGGTTGCGAGCACCTTTCTCGACTCAATGTGCCTGATCAATTCTGGAAAAAGGTCCGTCGTGATGACTTGTATCACTCCCAGGAGGCGCTTTTGTTCCAGGGCCTGCAGCACCGGGATGCTGTTCGCGGTGCTGATGTAGATTCCCGCTGGGCGAGGTTTGCGGGCGAGCAAATCGAGGGTGGCTTGATAGGCATCTTTCGGACGCTCATGCGACTCGATGGTCGGTAGCAGTGACAGTTGCGGGGCTTCGGTTGCCAAGCTGGCGGCGAACCCACGCAGCTTGTCGGCGTGATCCAGAGTGCTCAGGTCGCCGGTAATGGGTACCACGGCGCCGCCGTTTGGCAGGCGCATGCCCAACAGCTCGGCCGCCATGCCTCCACTTACATATGCATCGACAGAAATGCAGGCAAGCCGGCTGCTGCGCGGTGCGTCACTGGCCACGCAAACGACCGCCCTTCCTTGTTCCGCCAGGCGCTGCAGGGAGGCGGCGATCGCCGACGGATTGCCGGGGGTGAGAATGATGCCATCGAAGTGCCGTCCTACGTCCGCTTCCATCAACTCCACATCGCCCTCACCCAGGCGGGGATAGGTACGAAAATCGAGATCGACCGTAGCCCCCAACGTAGCCTCCGCGGCAGCGCGGACGCCTGCACGCAGTGGATCGAAGAATGACTGGATCTGCTGTGGGAGATGTACAGCAATCCGAACACGGCGATTCAACTTCAGGCTTCTGGCAGCTACGTTGGGCTTGTAGTCGAGCTTTTCCGCCATTTTAAGGACTTTGGCGCGCGTCTTGGGGCTGACTCCTTGCCTTGCGTGGAGTGCACGGTCGACCGTTCCGATCGAAATACCCAATGCTTTCGCAATTTCCTTGATGCCAGCGGGTTCGGACCTTGTTTGTTTCACGGCGCTGACATTGTAGCTCACAGCAGGCGGTTGCCTGGAGGCCTTATTGAGTTCGGAGCAAACTCCGAATAGAAGGTTGACATTGCAGTTATGACTTCAGTAGCTTCGAAGTACAGTACGGTAACGTAAACGGACTACCTACACCCGGTGAAACAGTCATGCCACAAACCCCACGCGAAAAGACCAACCCGTCTCCGACGATTCGAGATGTCGCTCGGTTGGCATCGTTATCGATAGCAACGGTCTCGCGAGCTCTTAGCACCCCGGAGAAGGTGCGGCCAGAGACGAGAGACAGAGTCCTGGCGGCCGTACGCAGTTGCGATTACAAACCGAATGAGTACGCCCAGGGCTTAGGTCGAATCAGGCATGAGTGACCCACCTCCACGTGGCAGCGTGCCGGGAAAACAAACCTTCATCCAAGACTATGAGTGGTTGGCCCAGGTCTCGCTTTTGAGACCTGTTTCTCCTCGCAGCGGGTCCTAGCGGAATACCCAGGTCTCAAAAGCGAGACCTGGGCCAACCACTCAACGTTCGTCCGCGGCCATACCTCGCGCCACGTCCGATTCTCGTGCTGCGCTTCGAAATCTGAGAGACTTCGTGCATGGAACCAGTGAGAAAGCCGGGGCGATTTGTGCTGAATGCTGTCTGTCTGCTGCTATCAATCAGCTGCGCCCACGCGCAGGAGACGATCGTTGCCATCCGTCACGCCGAAAAACCGCCGGCCAGCCTTGGGCAGCTTACCTGCAAGGGGCTGAACCGCGCGTTGGCGCTGCCTAAGGTGCTCCTTCCACGTTACGGAAAGCCAGATCGGATTTATGCGCCCGATCCCGGCAGGCGGATCGGGCGACTCGGCAATTTGAGCTATTCCTATGTGCGCCCGTTGATGACGATTGAGCCGACAGCTATCCAGCTGGAGATGCCGGTGAACGCGCTGATCGGCTTCAAGAACGTCGGGCAGCTGAGAAAGGAGCTGCTGGCTCCAGAAAACGCGAATTCGGTGATTTATCTGGCCTGGGAGCACGTGTATCTGAATCAATTTGCGAAGCGGCTACTCGAAGCTTATGGGAAGGATCCATCGGTTGTTCCTGACTGGCCAAATGACGAGTATGACCGGATTTACATCTTCCGGATCAAGGACGTGGATGGAAAGAAGGATTTGACGTTTAGCGTCGAGGCGCAGGGGCTGACCGACTCGCTGAGCGACAAGTGCCCGGCGCAGTGATGGGGCAGGCAGTGGAAAGGCTCGTTTTGCTGCGAGTTCAGAAAACGGAAGGTCAACTACTAACAAAGTTGGCAACGGAAGCATCAAGGTTCTTCTCTTACATGGCGGCCCCGGTGCAGATCATAGGTGAATTTTTTGAAAGCATAACCTTATCGTTCCAGGTGAAACTCGACACCATCAAAGTTGGCGACGCTTGTTGCACCCAGAAGTTTCTCCGGAGCATACGTTGTGGTGAGAGCCAGGACATTCATACCGCCGCGCCGGGCGGCTAGTATGCCTGCCGGAGTATCCTCAACCACGAGGCAGCGGGCAGGCGAGACGCGCAGTTGATGGGCCGCTTTTAGATATCCTTCCGGATCCGGTTTTCCGTTAGCCACCTCATCACCGCAGACCAGCAATTCTGGAAGAGGAAGTCCTGCACATCCCAGCCGAAAGGTTGCCAACGCTCTGCTTGCCGAGGTGACGATTGCCCACTGGTGAGGCTTCAATTTGCGCAGGAGATGCTGAGCACCCTGAACTTCCATGATGCCCTCTCGTTCGACGAGTTCCTGGGCATCGATTCCTCTTGCTTCTTCTTCGACATTCAGGTGAGGGGCCACCTCACGAATCGCGTCGATTGTTCTTCTTCCAAGAGAGGCCTGCAAAACGAATTCCCCGTCCAACCCATGCTTCTCGGCCCACCTTCCCATGATCCGTTTGTCGCATAGTGTGGAATCAACGAGCGTGCCATCCATGTCGAACAGGATGGCATCACAGCTGAGTTCTAACAAAGGCTGGTTTCCATTGGGGAAGCTCCTGATTGTTCTTATTCGTCCCTCTTTGTCCCAAACACAAGAACAATCCCACAAACGAGCGCCAGTCCGCCGAGAACGGGCGGTAACGGATTAATTCTCAGAGGCCCGGCGGGCGACTCAAACAGGAGTCTCAGCGGCGACGCAACGTGCGCGAGGTAACGATGCCAAGGCCAATCAGAATAATGCCAATAACGGATCTGGTATTCATTGGCTCTTAGGCTTTTTGAAAGCATAACGATCGAGGCTGGTGTGCCCATCTCGGATCATCAAGCAATAGTAATGCCGTGGTCTTCCGCCTGGCTGAAAACAGAGAGAAGGTTCGTCAGCTTGAGCACATTGCGAAGCTGCTTACCAAGGTGAAGTAACTTGAACTCGCAGCCCTGTTTCCGGGCGGTTGCCTGAAGGCGCACCAAAGTGCCGAGTCCCGTGCTATCCACGTAGGTGAGTTCTGCCAAGTCAACAACGACCGTTTTTGTCTGAGGTAGCAGACCTTTCACCTCCTGGTAGAGTTCTTCGGTGGTGCCTGCTACCAATCGGCCGTGACATTTCACAACTGCGGTGTCTCCGTCACGTTCGACTTCAAGAGCCAGAACTTTTTCGGGTTGTTCAGGCATATGGTTTGCTCCTCGGAAGATGACGAACGCGGGCTTAAGTGTTGACCTCGGAATTCTCGCATATGGAACGTGAAGACAGGAAACCAAATCGTGCAATGGCGTACGGAGATTTAAGAAGGAATTCAACGGAACAACCAGCATGCCGCAATTTGCGCCCCTGGCCAGATCAGATGCACTGGGTCAGGAACGGTTCCGAACACAAAATTGCGGGAATTTCGGGGCCTGGCGAGCGATTGATTCGGTCAATCGGGAGAGAGTTTGAGACGCAGCCGCCGCTCGCAACATCCTATATCTGTGATAGAAAGTGGTGTCATCTCGTTGATAACAGACCGAGGTGTGAAAACTCCCGGTCAGCCCCCTGTTAATTAATCCGATGACCTCCCCTACTGGAGGCGCGTTTGCATGTCGTTTCTTGATCGTGAAGTCTCTGTTGCCCATCCCGGTTTCAGCCGGTGGCTTGTGCCGCCGGCTGCCCTCTCCATTCATCTGGCCATCGGACAGGTCTACTCTTTCAGCATTTTCAAGAATCCGCTGTTGGCGCTGAAAGGCGCAGACGGCGCGGTGTGGAATCTGAAAGAGGTGGGCTATATCTTTTCCATCGCCATCGCGGTGCTCGGGCTTTCCGCGGCTCTGTTTGGCCGATGGCTCGAGACGGCGGGACCCCGCAAGGCGATGTTTGTCGCGGCCACTTGCTTCGGGACCGGATTTCTGGTGGCGGCTGGGGGCGCGGCGACACATTCTTTGCCGCTCATCTACCTCGGCTATGGAGTCATCGGTGGCGTCGGGCTGGGCCTGGGCTATATCTCACCCGTCTCGACCCTCATCAAGTGGTTTCCCGACCGGCCGGGACTGGCTACCGGCCTCGCGATCATGGGCTTCGGTGGAGGCGCGATGATCGGTTCGCCCCTGGGGACCAAACTGATGGTGTTTTACAAAGCGTCCGCCCACCCCATCGCGGCCACCTGGGTGACGATGGGCCTGCTCTACTTTGTCTTCATGATGTTTGGTGTCTTTACCATCCGTGTGCCGCGGGAGGGATGGAAGCCGGAGGGATGGGTTCCGAGGGCAACCCGATCAGCCCTGATTTCTACCCACAAGGTGGACGTCAATACTGCCTTCCGCACGCCACAGTTTTGGCTGCTGTGGGTCATCCTGTGTATGAACGTGACTGCGGGCATCGGCATCCTGGAGCAGGCGTCGCCGATGATCCAGGATCTCTTCCGCGGACGTGTCTCGGCAATCGCGGCGGCTGGTTTTGTGGGCCTGCTGAGCCTCTTCAACATGGGAGGACGTTTTGTCTGGGCGTCGATGTCGGACTTCATCGGACGCAAAACCACCTACTTCGTCTTTTTTGTCGTGGGCGTGCTACTTTACCTGGCGCTTCCTTTTACGGAAATTACGCACCTGAATTCCGTCCCGCTTTTTGTCCTGATTGCGGGGGTGCTGATCAGCATGTACGGCGGAGGATTCGCGACCATTCCGGCTTATCTCAAGGATCTTTTCGGCGGCTATCATGTGAGCGCCATCCATGGGCGGTTGCTAACGGCGTGGTCCACCGCGGGCATCGTGGGGCCGCTCATCGTTAACGGCGTCCTTGACCATTACGTCGCCAATCACTTGCCGAAACAGCAGGCTTACCCGGTGATCCTGCACATCATGGCTGCCCTTATGGTGGTGGGTTTTATTGCCAATTTCCTGGTCCGTCCAGTGGCACAGAAGTATTGGCTCGAGGAGCGCGGGCAGCCGGCTTCGAGCAGCAGCACGTTGAACAGAGCCGAAATCGGAGGAGTACCCGTCCATGGTCACAAATGAGAACAAGACACCGTCGATCCTGATCCTGGCTGCGTGGCTTGTGGTTTCGATACCCGCCGCTTGGGGTGTTTACTACACCCTGATGAACGCACTCAAGCTCTTCCAGTAGCCGGTTCTGTAGATCCTATTCACGAGTGGGTGGCTCAGGTCTTGCTTTTGAGACCTGGGTTTCTACTCGGACTTCGATCCTACCGAAACACCCAGGTCTCAAAATCGAGACCTGGGCCACCCACTCAAAGGCTAAAAGTCTGGCCGTAGCAGATATTAAACAGTTGGGCATACGGCGCAGCACGGCAAGCCACCAAGCTAAATCTTGTATGCTTATTTCGCCGGCAAAAGGTCGGTTCGGTGAAGACTGTACAAATAGAGCCGCGTACACGGCCCGTGCAGCAGGTCAGCACAGCCAACAGGTGCGTCCAGATCATTTACCTATACTTAATTCAAATTTTGTACTTTTCCGGTAGATCGGGAGCACAACGAGTACTTCCATAGAGGCATCAGAAGTGTCACCAGGACGCGAGGTTATGCACATGGGGAGAATGGCTCGTTTTGCATTGATTGGAGTCGGCGCGATCGTATTGCTCATCGTGCTGGTGGCGGTTTGTCTGCCGCTTTTTCTGAATGCTGACAGCTTTCGCGCGCGCATTGAATCCACGCTGACCAAATCGTTGGGCCGCAAGGTGACGATCGGCAAGCTGGACCTGTCTGTTTGGTCGGGCGGCCTGGTGGCCACGAATTGCACGGTTGCCGACGATCCGGCATTCAGCAACCAGCCCTTTATTCAGGCGGATAGCGTGAAGATCGGGGTGGAAATTCTTCCCCTGGTGCTGAGCAAGGAACTGCGTATTCGCGGTTTTTCCCTAATCAACCCTAAAGTACAGCTGCTGCGGGCACCGAATGGGACCTGGAACTACTCCACTATAGGGAAGTCGGCGGCGCCCTCGGCCCAGGATGCGGAAACCAAGCAGACATTTCCTGACCTGACGGTAGGCCATGTGACGGTGGAAAATGGGCGGTTCACGGTGGGTACGCAGCCCGCGGCCGGCACACCCGCCGGTTCGCCCGCCCGGGTCTATGACCAAGTGAACCTGGAAGTAAAAAACTTTGGGTTCAAGAATTCTTTTCCATTTACGGTTTCCGCTCATTTACCGGCGGACGGGACCGTGACCGTGAGTGGAACTGCCGGGCCGATCAACCAGCAGGATGCATCGACGACGCCGTTTTCCGGTCACCTGGAGATGAAGCACATTGATCCGCTGGCGGCAGGTTTCGTGGACGCTTCCGCGGGGATCACGGGGCTGGTCGAAAGCATGGTTCTGGATGCAAGTTGGAACGGGCAGCAGATGCACGTGACCAAGTTGCTGGTGGACACGCCGCATCTCACAGTCGTGCGCAGCAATGCTCCGGCGCCCCCGAAGCCGGCGGGTGCGAATCCCGAGGGCGCCACGATGCTCGAGAACTTATCCGTGGACAACGCGCAGATCAAGAACGGATCGCTGACGCTGACCACCGCCGGCCAACCAGGATCGGCTGTGTACCAGCAATTGAATGCGCAGATTACGAACCTTACGCCCAAGACGGCCTCACCCTTTACGGTGAGCGCGCAACTGCCCGGCGGAGGTACCCTCAACGCCAAGGGAACTGCCGGACCTTTTAACCAGCAGAACAATGCGGCGACGCCGCTGAATGCGCAAGTCACGCTCAAGCATGTGGAGCTGGCATCTTCAGGTGTTTTGCCTGCGGATGCGGGGATTGCTGGAACGGCTGATCTGCAGGCCCAGATTCAATCGAATGGGCAAACATTGAATGCGAATGGCTCGACGCAGATCGCCGGCATCAAGCTGGCGAAAGCTGGACAGCCTTCGAGCAAGCCGGTGCAGGTTCAGTTTTCCATTTCGCAGAACGAGCAGGCGATGACCGGCGAGGTCCAGAAGGCGATTTTTACCGTGGGACGCGCGGTGATCAACATGAACGGGACCTACCAGTCGAGCGGGCCGACCACCGCGATCAACCTGAAGGTCAATGGCGATGGGGTCCCGATCGATGATCTTGAAGCCTTTCTTCCTTCTGCGGGAGTGCGCCTGCCGCAAGGGTCGGCGTTGCGAGGCGGAACCTTGACCACCGCGTTGACGGTCTCCGGATCTACTGCGAGCCCGGTGATCAGTGGTCCGGTGCGGCTCAACAACACCCAGTTGGCGGGTTTTGATCTGGGCTCGAAGCTGCAAACACTCTCCCAGCTCACCGGGGGTAAGATTGGCAGCGCGACCGGGTCGGGCACCAACATTCGCTCGCTCAGCATGAACATTCGCGAAGCGGGCGGCGCCATACAAACAGACAACATTGCGCTGGACGTGGCCGGCGTTGGCACGGCTACGGGAGCTGGTACGGTAAGCGCGGCTGGAGCGCTGAACTACAACGTGATCCTGAAACTTACAGAGTTAGCGGGGAGCGCGCCGGGGACCAACCCAGCGGCAGCGAAGCCGGCGTCAGGCAATGCGGTCCTGCTGGGTAGTCTGGCGGGCATGATCGGCGGTGGCGGCGCGCGGGGGCCTCGGGGCTGTTGGAGGCCTTGCGAGCGGAGTCCTCAAGAATGGAATTCCTGTGGCCATTGGGGGCACCACCAGTAACCCGACGTTCGCGCCGAATCTACGCGGCGTGGCATCGGGCGTAGGAGCTGGTGCTGCCCAACAGTTGATCAAAGGGAACACGAACGGCAAGCAGAACGGGAATCAGGCCAACCCTCTGGGGAACGCATTGGGTGGACTCCTTAAACCGCACTAGAAAAACGCAATACGCAATCAATGCGCATCAGCCAACATTGAAAAACGCGGCACGCTGATTAGCTTCTCGCGCTTTCGAGCCTGAGCAATGTCGTAGGAAGACTGCATACGCATAAGCGTTTCCATTTTGACTCCGAAGGCCTTCTCTATGCGGAGCGCCATATCCCCGGAGAGACCGGCCTTGCCATTGAGCAAACTGGACAATGTAGGCCGCGATACGCGCAACGCTTTCGCGGCTGCCGTAACCGTTAACCCCGCGGCTTCGACGATCTCTGTCCGAATGAAATCTCCGGGGTGAGGCGGGTTCTTCATAGGCATAACGCTTTCTCCGCGGATTTAATGGTAATCCTCTAAATTTACGTCATAGATTTCGCGCTCGTCCGTGTCGATGCGAAACGTGAGTCTTCTGTTCGCTGTAACGCTGAGGCTCCATTTACCTTTCAGATCTCCGGTCAAAACATGCACCTTCCAGGAAGGTAAAGCCCGCAATTCGTCCAGCTCTTCCATGTCGTCCAGAAATGCAAGCATCTTGCGAAGCTTTTCTACGTTGTCAGGTGGAACGCCTCTTGCGACGTCGTCCTCATAAAGCTTCTTCAAGCCTTTATGGGCGAAGTTCCGTATTCTCACCCAGCAACTGTAGCCTGTAGCCTAACGCTTGTCAAGCCACCTGTGGAACCCGCGCCTCAGAGCCCGTTTCAGCTCTTGAGGCTGTGCGTCGCATCGTCAAAGAAGACCCGTTCCTTGCGAAAGTAAGACTGGTTGGCCATATGGCAGGCGATGGCTGCGTGATTACCAAAGACCGCATCCTCGACGTTGGGTTTGCGGCTCTTCACCGCTTCGAAAAATGTAAAGATGTGCGGCCGGAGATCGTCCCAGTCATCACCGGAGTAAATCGTCTCCTCGGTGAGCGGCTCTTTCGCGATCGGCGGGTCGTTCTTCTCGTGCCATTCGCGAACATACTCTGCGCGCATTTTCGCCGGGAAGCTGCTGTCGTAGTAACTGGGCTCGGTATCGATTCCCGCCTGCGGCACATACTGGATACCGGATCCAGTCGTGTCGAGAAGTCCCTTCGGACCCATATAGCGGGCACGTTCTGGTGTCGATGTGCTTAGTCCCAAACGGATATAGACGGGAATCCCGTGATAATCGAAGAGCACGGTCTGCAGGTCCGGCATGTCGCGGCCATCTTTCCAGCGGTAGATGCCGCCGAGCGATAGAGCAGAACGCGGGGGCTCGTTCCAATCCAGGGTAAATAGCATGGCGCTCACCAGATGCACCATCAAGTCTCCGGCCACGCCAGTGCCGTAATCCCTCCAGCAGCGCCAGCGGGCAAACCGCTCCGGATTGAAAGCGATTTTGGGCGTGTCTTTCAGCCAGACATCCCAGGCCAGATTCTCAGGGGAGAGATCGGGTGGCGGAGGATACTCCCAGGCGCCGGTCGGGCTGTTGCGGCCAAGCGTCAGTTCGACCGATGTTACGTCTCCAATCGCTCCGCCAAGATACATTTCCCGGGCCTTTGCACACAGTACGGAACTGACTCGTTGCGCGCCGATCTGCACGATCCTCTTGTTGCTTTGGGCGGCCTCGACCATCGCGAAACCTTCCGCGATCGAATGCGACATCGGCTTCTCGCAATAGATGTCTTTTCCTGCGTTGCATGCATCGACCACAACCTGCTTATGCCAAAAGTCCGGCACGGCAGCGAGGATGCAGTCGATGTCTTTGCGCTCCAGCAGCTCCTGATAGTGCCTGGTGGTGAAGAGATTTGGATTCCCGGTGATCTCTTTCGCCAGCGTGTGCCGGCCGTCATACAGGTCGGCGGCAGCAACGCACTCAGCCCCTGGAATGGAGAGCGCGCTCGACAGCACACCAGACCCCTCCATGCCCACTCCGATGATTCCGAAGCGCATCCGGTCGTTGGCCCCAACCGGCTTGGTTGGTACGGATTGGGCCTGGGGTTCCAGCATGATGGCTTTGGCACTGGGCGACAACAGACCGCCCGCGGCAATCGCGCTGGTCTGCATAAATTTACGGCGAGAGAAACCATCCGGCATTGTGGCCTCCAACCATTCTCGCGAAACAACGGAGAATTCGTGCCCGGAGTTGAATCCGGGGTTCATTGTAGCGGTCGCGGTCCGAAGTCCACAATGGAACCTGTGAGTTCCAGGGACCTACCTCACTGAAACCCCTCAACATCGCGCGAAAGCGGCATGGCGCGGGTGAGCGGCTTTGCCTCGTTCTTGTCCATGGGCATCGCGATTTTCTTGTCCGTGTTTTCGTCCAGAGCTGTCATGTCCAGCGACACACGCCCCTCAAGATTCATGTGGTCGAATACGAACGGGAGTGACGTGTCGTCCAGGCTCGATGGCCGGTCCATTACCTGAAAATGAAGATGCGGCCCGCTGGAGTTGCCCGTGTTTCCCAGCAGGCCGAGCTTCTGCCCCTGCCGTACATAGTCGCCGACGTGCAGTTGAATGCTGCCTGGGGCAAGGTGCGCATACATCGCGTAGTGCCCCGAGCCCATGTCGATGATCACGCGATTGCCGGCGATTTGCGCGATGGTCAGCCCTTCAGGATTCTTCCCCGGCGTCACGTTCGGCAGATCGCGCATCACTTCAACTACAGTGCCTGGCGCGGCGGCCGTAATTTCAGCACCGTAACCGATCCAATCCTCCGGCTTCTTGCCGTCAGTCCGGTATGCGAGGCCATGAGCGTCCACCTGCACCCAGTCGATGGCGAAGGTCTCGCTGGGATCAAGCGTGCCATTCATTGAGTTAGTGACGAATCGATGCGGGCCGACCTCCAGGCAACATCCGTTGCCGTTGACCCAGCCGCTGCCCTTTAAGGGAGGACTGAGTACAATCGCCTCACGGCCGACCGGGATGGAGTGGCTGACGGCCGTGTGCTCCGACCGATCGGAGTCGGAGGAGTGGTTACCGTGAGCCGGTGCGCAATTACCTTCGGTACCTGGCTGATGTCGTTGTAGGTGACGTCGAAGAACATCACCCCCGACTGTCCGCTCGGAATCTGGTTGGTGTAGCTCTCTTTGTTCATGGTTCCCGGCAGCGTGAAGAGCTTCACCTGGCCGGTAACGTCTTCGTTCTTGACGTCGAGCACGCGATTGTTGCCGCTTACCTGATTGCCGCGTGCCGGGTCTATCACCTCGACAGACTTGATGGTCGCAGTCAAGCTCCAGGCGTTCGTGACCTGCAGCGCATACGCAAGATGGATCAATCCGTCGGAGCCTTTCACCGGATAAATGCCGCTGCCGACCACGTGCAACGTGAGTGGACCGATTTCCAGCGGATAGCGCAAGCCGTCGCCGTTCGTCAGGGGCGCATACCAATCGTGTTGAGAAGATTCCTGTGCCGTGAGGAGGGGCAGGCAGGCGACCAGCGACAAGGTCGTGAACGCAACCCAACAGCAGAGGCGATTCGGCATAGCAGGGCATCCTTTCGTGACTTGGACATGAACGGCAACTACCAGAAAGCGGGTGGCTCAGACTACCACTTCGAGTCGGCACTGCGAGCGGTACGGACTGTAAATATTCTCTAGAACCCACTGCGCCCGAGCAGCAATCCAAAACTACCTGCCTGATAGAGAATCAGTACTCCAAGTCCGACTAGCACAACGGGAGTGACCCGGTGCCCGTACCGGCGAATGGGCGAGCCCAATTTCGGATGATTGACGATCGCGTATGCTACGAAACACCACAGTGCGGTCAACACGACGAAAACGAGAGCAATTACGATGATTTCGTGAGCCGAACGGAGAGCAAACGAAGGCGTGTAGACCCCAATGTTGTCGCCACCGTTTGCCAACGCCACCAGCGCGACTGTTGCGACTCGTCCGTTTCTGTTGGCATCGGAGTGATGTTCTGGAGTTTCTTCCGTCCGGTTGCGCTGCTGGTACAGATCCAGGAGCTTCTTTCCGCCGATCAAAATAGGGATCACTCCCAGCAGGCCAATGTAGGCAAGAGGGATCACCAGAGAGAGCAGGGAAGCTGCAACACTCGCGCAAAACAAAGCGGTGATCCCTACATATTGACCGAGCACAATGTCTTGCGTGCGGAATCTCTTATCGGCGAAAAACCCTACGAGCACAAACACATCATCGACATTGGTCGAGGCAAACAGCACAATCGCCATGCCAATCAGCGCGAGTAGAGATTCCATTCACCAGGCCGATCATATTCAGAAGTCGCAAAGTGCTGTCTATTTCACGATGGACATCTCGGGGAACTCAACGCCGAGGTGGCCATCTCGAGCCTCCACCATCCTATTTATCTTGTCCCAGTACGTCTGAATCTGTGCAGGAACGTGTGTGGTTGGTCTACAGTGCTCCTCCCCTTGTAACACGAGGTGCGGGTCGGCAAGTACAAGATCCTGCGCGCGAAGTGCTTCCCAATACTCGGGCATAAGTTTAAGGAAGGCGGAGAGCTGATCAGGCTTAACCCGAAACGTCGCGAGAATGAGAGAGTCATTAAATTCCTGATTGTGTATTGCAATTCGAAAAAAAGTATGGCATTCTCACAGAGTTATTAGAGCCCAGAGGTACACGATGAAACACTTCATCCAATTCGAAGCGCAAGTTATGCCGGTCATTCGGCCTGACTATCTACGCGCGAAGAATGGCATCTGGACTCCGGGCGCTTCGCCTCAATTCGCCTAGTCTTCCCGGTCACTGGGATGCCGGGATTCGGCATACACTCTTCACACAATTGAGTTTCTGGCATCCGGTGGCGAAGTCTGTCGATTACATCGACTGTTAATCGGAAAACATCGCAGACGCTATTTCCCCGGATGCTCAATTCGCGGTCGCCGCGTGCACTCTCTTAACTGATTACCTCCGGTTCAGTCCGGATAGAAAGGAGGCTTGCCATGGGCAAGTTCAACATGAAGGGTGGAACTCCGCACGGGTGGACCTCTTTGTGCACAACTTGCACCTGGGCGCACATCGTCACCGGCTTCCGTGAGTCGGAGTTAGTGGTGATTTGTATGGAGGTGAATCCGAATCTCACGGTTCCTTTCAAGGTAAAGGATTGTACGAATTATCTCGATCGCAATCGTCCCAGTTATGACGCGATGACCAAGCTGGCCATCCACGTGGAACCTGGAAGCACGCTGAAGCCGGTTGGCTTTCGCGCGAAGCTAGAGCTCGTGGAAGGGAAAGAAGCAGAAGCGTTACGAGACTAGCAACAGTGTTCGCCGGTGGCGTAGACAACGGATACTTCTCAGCCGGCAGAGCGCCGCTCAAAAAAGCGGAGGTCGCGGGTTCGATCCCCGCCATGGACGCAAGTTCATGTAGCTCATCCGTAGTCGCAGGTTCCCCGGCGGTTGGTTTGAAAAAAGGAGGGCAGGGAATGGCAAGGCTGAACATTTTGAAGTTGAGTCATCTTGCGCCACTCAAGACGCACGAGATGGGCCCGGCAAAGGTCATCGCGCCGGAGCAGGCTCTGCGGCGTTCCGTGCTTGCCTGCATGCTCTGGGAGGACGAGTTCTACGAAGACGGTGTGGAGATCGCAAGCCGGATTCGTGAGCTCGTCCCCAGGGTCGAGGCAATCCAGGTCGCGGCGCTTGCGATTGAGGCGCGCGAGGCCATGAAGCTCCGTCACGTACCGCTGCTCCTGGTACGCGAGATGGCGCGTCACCCGAGTCATCGTAGCCTGGTCGCGCAGACCCTTGCGCAGGTGATCCAGCGCGCGGACGAGCTGTCGGAGTTCATGGCCATCTACTGGGCGGATGGCCGTACTCCGCTCTCGGGCCAGGTGAAGAAAGGGCTGGCCGCAGCATTCACCAAATTCGACGAGTATGCACTGGCCAAGTACGACCGTGCGGGCGTGGTCCGTCTGCGTGACGTACTCTTCCTTTGCCACGCAAGGCCCAACGATGCCGACCAGGCTGCGTTGTGGAGGCGTCTCATCGAAGGAAATCTCTACCCTCCCGACACCTGGGAAGTAGCCCTTTCTGGAGGTGGAGACAAGCGTGCACACTGGGAGCGCTTACTCGCGGAGCGTAAGCTGGGCGCCCTCGCGCTCCTGCGCAATCTTCGTAACATGAAGGATGCCGGGGTCGAAGAGGAGGCTGTCATCCACGCACTTTCTGCGGTGAAGACCGAGCGGGTTCTGCCCTTCCGTTTCCTTGCTGCGGCTCGGTATGCACCGCAGTGGGAGGAGCCGTTAGAGCAGGCGATGTACAAGGCGATCGGCGGCCGGGAGAAACTTGCCGGGCGCACTGTGTTGCTGGTGGATATTTCCGGCAGCATGGATGCTCCGCTGGCTCGCCGGTCTCAGATGCTGCGCGTGGATGCGGCGTGTGGACTCGCCGTGCTGCTGCGCGAAGTCTGCGACGCAGTCGAGGTCTACAGCTTCTCCGACCGGTTGGTGCAGGTACCCTCGCGTCGCGGCTTTGCCTTGCGCGATGCGATTGTATCCAGCCAGCCGCACGGTGGAACAGAACTGGGCCGCGCACTGACCAGCCTGCACGCGGCGTATGACCGCATCATCGTGATCACCGATGAGCAGTCGCACGACCGTGTGCCGGCACCGGCCGCACGCGGCTATGTGATCAACGTAGACAGCGCGCGGAACGGTGTCGGCTATGGCGCCTGGACGCACATCGACGGCTGGAGCGAGGCGGTTGTCGATTACGTTCGCAGCCTCGAAGTTGAGGCGAACGAGCAATGAGCTATGCGCCGGAGGCACTTGTCTCCGGCGCACAGCAAGAACGCCCCATCTTTTTTCTGTCCCATTAACCAATGATCGGGTGCCCCATCCTTCGCGCTTTTTGCGAAGGGTGGGATACACTGCTCTGCACGCGAGGTTCTTCCCCCGCACTTTCTGCTTATCCCACCCTTCGCAAAGAGCGCGAAGGATGGGACACCCGATCACGAGTTCTCGCGCAACGCACCTCGGCAAAGCCGTTGGTCAACTCGGTTTGTGATCGCTGTTCATGTTCACAGCCCGGGAGCTCTCAACCAATTACGGCGCGGCTGAAGCCGTGGCCTTCCAGGATCACGTTCGCACGCAGGGTCTAAAGGGACCGGGTATTTGAGATGGATTGTTCTTGCAAAAACAAATCATGGTTTGGATTTAAACTCTTATAAGTAACCTGACGGTAGACTGACAGAATTGGAAGTGTGAAACCTTGACTACACCCAAGTTCATTCCGAGCAGCGAAGAATTGACCAAGCTTGACCGCGATCTACGGTTTCATCCGTCGACTACGGAGGGTCCCGCAGCGCTCACCGCGGAGCAAATTGCAGCTTTCAATCGCGACGGTTACCTGGCCGGCATTCGCATCTTCGATGAGAAAGAGATAGCCGGCATCCGTGGTTACTTTGATGAACTACTGGCAAGGACCCTCGCCGCAGGGGGCGACAGCTACTCGATCAGCACGGCGCACCTCCGCTATGGACGTGTTTACGACATCCTGACGCACCCTCGTATTGTGGCCCGCATCAAGGACCTGATTGGCGAGAACGTGATTGCCTGGGGTTCGCATTTCTTTTGCAAAATGCCTGGTGATGGCAAACGGGTCTCCTGGCATCAGGATTCGAGCTATTGGCCGTTAACGCCGTCCATGGCCGTGACCGCATGGCTGGCGATCGATGATGCCACGGTCGAAAACGCCTGCATGCGCTACATTCCTGGTTCGCACCACCTGGGCCATCTGACCTACGCACTGAGTGAAAACGACGAAGCGAATGTTCTGAACCAGACTGTTCCAGGCGCTGAGACTCTTGGACGGCCAGTCGATGTGGAACTGAAGGCCGGGGAAATTTCTATCCACAGTGACCTGCTCTTGCATGGATCCGAAGCGAATCAATCCAACAAGCGACGCTGTGGGCTGACGCTGCGGTATTGCCCGGCTGACGTGAGAGCGGATCTGGGCTGGAACGCGAAGGGGGTCGTAGTCAGCGGGAAAGACGAATCCGGTCACTGGGCGAATCCGCAGCGGCCACAAACTGACTAGCCACTGGGCTCTTTTAATGGAGAGTCGGCCAGCCCCAGCAATTGAAGGGCTGGACCAGCAGCAATATAAGGGCGCCACCTTGACTTCCTGGGGCGTAGTTTGAACATCCAAAGCGTCCTACGAATTTTTGTCACGCTTCGAAGATCGCGATAGACTCATTCCGACACAATTTATGAGACAAACCCGATTTATCGAGACGACCTGTATCTGGGCTGGCGCTGCTGTGCTGCTCGCGACTGGTATTGCAAGCTTACGGGCGCAGGGGCCCGGCGGCGGCCGAACTGCTGAAGCGCTGTTCACTGCCCTCGATCCCGATAAGGATGGGACGCTGACCAAGTCCGAGCTGGAATCTGGCTTCAACTCCTGGTTTACCGCTTGGGACACCACCAAGAGCGGGACCCTGACCCAGCCTCAGATTTTGGCCGGAATCAGCAATGTGCTGCCTCCGCCGCCCGCGGTCAAGCCCGGGCAATCCGGCACTTTCAACCCTGTGGGTAATTCAACGCCGTTCCCCGCACCGCAAGCGGCTGTGGACGCTATGATGGCAGCTTTGCCCACAACCCCCGGTGTTAAGCCGATGCACCCGCGCAAGGTTCTGGTCATGGCGCATACGGGCGCGGGTGGGTTTGTGCATGCCTCCATCCCGTTGGCGGCCAAGACAGTGGAAGCGTTAGGAAACCAGGGTGGCTTGTGGACCACGACCATAAGTTACGACGCGGCGGATATCAACTCCGTTAACCTCAAGAAATACGACGCTATTTTCCTGGACAGCACCACTGCGTGCTTTCTTGACGATCCGGATCCTTCCGTGACGGCCGCGCGGCGAGCGGCCCTTCTGAATTTCGTGAGAAGCGGAAAAGGTATCGCCGGCATTCACGCGGCGTCCGATTCCTATCACACAGATTGCCTGGCAAGTGAAGCCGCCGCAAAGAGCGGCAAGCCTGCGCTTAATATACCGGCATTGGTATTAGCCGCCCGGCTCGTCACCGCAGCGGATAAAGATAATGACGACACCGTAAGCCGTCAGGAGTGGACTGCCCTGGCCGACGATTGGTTTCAAAAGCTGGATACCGGCAATACGGGCAAGGTCACTCGCGCCGATTTTGTGGCGCACTTTAATTCGTTGTTGCCGCAGGCGAACACGCGTCTCTTAGGTGTGGAATCGAAGCCTGTTCAGCAATGGCCGGAGTTCAACACTCTGATTGGCGGTTACTTCAAATTCCACTGGCCCGATCCGCAATTGATTTATGTCAAGATCGATGATCCCAACAGTCCTTTGACGGCCATGTTCCACGGCAAGGATTTCGAGATCCACGACGAGACGTATACGTTCGTGCAGGAGTCCTTCTCGCGCAAGAACGTGCATGTGTTGACCAGTATCGACTACGACAAAATGAGCGCGGAGGATAAGGCCAAAGAAGCAAATCCGCGAAGCGATGCCGATTATGCCTTGAGCTATATTCGCCGCGAGGGCAAGGGGCGAGTGTTCTACGAAGGGCACGGCCACAGTGATCGGGTATATGCCATGACACCGATGCTGGAACACCTTCGAGCAGGGATTCAATACGCGCTGGGCGATCTGAAAGCCGATGACAGCCCTTCAGTGAAATAAGCTGTTCCCGAAACGGATGCGAGAAATGCTTCCTGAGCTTCCTCCCGGAAGGAATCGCAATTTCTGCCCAACCGGGCGTAGTGCCGGGATCCCAATCAGTCGATCGCGCTGAACTTGTGCCGGGGCAGGGACCTCTCTCATTTTGCCTATGTGAAGACCACATCGCAGCGGAACTTGTATCGCGCCTCGCTGCCCTGAAGACGATCACAGGGTCGACATTCCGCCATTAGATAGCGGAAACTCAACCAATCCCTAACGAATCACAGGTGCTTTACTTCTGCTAAAATGTAAAGGAGGAGGGGTCATTGTGGAAAGCACCCTCAGCAGCAAAAACCAAGTTACCATCCCCAAATTGGTCCGGGAATACCTGAACCTCAAACCGGGCGATCGGTTCAAATACTTCCTTCAGCCGGATGGGACCGTCGCCATTCTTCCAAAAATTCCAATATCGAGGTTGAAAGGCAGCGTACCCAAACTCAACCGGCCTATCTCCGTTGATGAGATGAACGTCGCAATCGAAGCCGGCGCGACCAAACGCCACCGCTGATGATTGGTCTGGATACCAACGTCATCTTGCGCTATTTGCTCCAAGATGACCCAAAGCAGACACGCCAAGCCAACCGGATTGTCGACCGGCAGCTAAGCGAACAGAACCCGGGGTTCATTAGTCTGGTTACAGTGCTCGAAATTGTTTGGGTCTTGCGCAGCCTTCTGAAGCAAAACCCTTCCCAGATCGCCTCTCATCTCGAGAATCTTCTCACCGCAGATTCCCTTGAAGTTCAGAACGAGCAACAGGTCTTCGATGCTGTTTTTGCCCTCAAGCGCGGTACCGGGGAGTTTGAAGATGCTTTGATCGGAGCACTCAACACATGGGCAGGTTGTTCCCACACGTTGACGTTTGACCGACAGGCTGCGCGGCTGAGTGGTTTCCGACTGATACCCTGAACGGTAAACCGGATCAGATCCCAACTGTCAACGATTGAGTAGAGAGCTTACAGCATGGGGCTGGTCGCATTCGTCATCGCCAAATCACTTTCAGTCCCTTGTACTTCTTGAACTGACGATCTGATCCGATGAGTGGAATATCCTCGGCCAGCGCAGTCGCGATCAGCATTCGATCGAAGGGATCGCAGTGATGGGGCGGCAATCCATACAGGCGCAATGCATGATCCGGGCCAAAGGGGATCACCTGTAAACGAAGATCACGAATCGCTTGTCTTGTCTCTGCGGCGCTCATCTTCAGCTTGCCCGCATCGTGCTTCATGGCAATTTCCATAATCGAGATCGCGCTGATAATCGGCAGAGCTTCGGGGCTGGAGAGGAGCGCGTAGACCGTGCGCGACAACGGAACGTCGCCAATGTAGGCGTGGACCATAACCTGGGTGTCTAAAAGAACGCGCACGCGTCGCTAGCGCCCCTGGAGGAAGGCTTCAGCCTCGTCATCCGTCATTGGGTCCAGCGCCCGGGGATCGATGAGCATAGCTTTGCCCTTGCCGGTACCGAACCTGCGCTGGACATTTTCCACTTTGGCCGCCGGCACAAGTTCAGCCATCGGCGTGTTGTAGCGCGAGATGACGATTCGCTCTCCTTGCGCCACGCGGGCCAGCAGTTCCGCGAAGTGAGCCTTGGCGTATGCAATCTTAACGTTTGTCATAGAAGTAGTATAACAAATGTAGGTCATCATTAGAATGCGGCCCTCGATGAAACCACACTCGCTACACTGAACGACATGCCAGCGTATGAGATTTTCGGGAAATTCTATGACCCGGTTATGGGAGATCGCTCGGGATCGGCGGAGCATCTTCTAAAGCTTATCCGGGCCGCGAAACCGAACGCGAGAAACCTGCTTGAACTGGGATGCGGAACCGGATCCATGTTGAAGCATTTGCAGCACAATTACCAGGTGTCTGGACTGGATACCTCCCGCAGAATGCTTTCGATCGCCCGCCAGAAAGTGCCTCATGCAAAACTTTTCCGGCAGGATATGGTCGATTTTCAAATCAACGACCGATTTGACGTGATTTGCTGCGTATTCGATTCCATCAATCACGTCAGGCGTTTCTCCGACTGGAAGAAAGTGTTTACCAGTGTGCGCCGGCATTTGTCACCGGGAGGCTGCTTCATCTTCGACATCAACACGCAGCGGAAGCTGGAACGCCTTATTTCCCAACCACCGTGGGTGCACCGGTTTCAAAGGAATGTCTTGATAATAGGCGTGACGGCGCTTCCGAAACGTGCTTCTAACTGGAACATCAAGGTGTTCGAACACGTGAGTGCCAACCGCTATCTGCTGCATGAGGAAGACATTGTCGAAGTCTCTTTTCCGGCGCAGAAAATTGTCACCGCACTTCGTGCACAATTTGGAAAAGTGCGGGTAATCGATCCGGATGGCAATCGGCCAACTGCAAAGTCGGAGACCTTGTTTTTTATTGCCACAACTACCGCCTTTAAAAACGCCTAAGGCGTTGCAAAAGCCCCACCCTTCCCCCAATTGCGACTCCTAAAAACTTAGTTGACAAAGCTACACGCGAAGGCATATTGTCCTAAGAACTTAGGAGACTCGATGGTGAAGACGTCGAAAAGGGCCGGTTTAACCAGGCTGGAACTGAAAATCATGCAGGTGATCTGGAAGAGCGGCCGGTGCACGGTGAGTGGCGTGCAGGAAGAACTCGACCCGCCATTGGCTTATACGACTGTACAAACCATGCTGAATATTCTGGAGCGTAAGGGAAAGCTCAAACGCGAGTTGCGAGGCCGCGCCTACGTTTATAGCGCAGCCATTACTGAGGCCAAAGCCTTGGGTCAGGGCGTTCGAGACCTGATCGATCGCATGTTTGGTGGATCGAGTGAAGAACTCGTGATGAGCCTGCTCAGGAACGGCGAAATTGATGCCAAAAAGCTGACCGAACTAACCGAACGATTCAACCAGAAAGCCAGGAAATCATGAGAAGTCTTGAATTCTGGATTTTGGCCTATCTCCTTAATTCCTTGTGGCAGGCTCCGCTGTTGTTTGCCGCAGCGTGGCTTGCTGCGCGAGCAGTGCGGTCCCTTGGAGCCGCGATGGAGCACCGCGTCTGGGTCATTGCCTTGCTGCTTCAGAGCCTGCTGCCGGCCCTCTCCATTTTCCCCTGGGAGTGGCTGCGCATGTTTTTGTGGGCCGGAAACGTAAGCAGGCCGGGTGAAGCACATGTATCCGTGGCGGTAGGGCAGGGGACCGGGGTCGGGGTGCTCCTGTTGCCGGGCGCATTGCTGGAAGCGATCACGATTTTGTATGTCGCGGTGACCACATTTTTTGCTGCCCGGTTCTTATGGAGAGCCATCAACCTCTCTGCGTTGCGTAGAGAAGCCGTGCCGGTGCCGTTTACCGGGCAGGCTGCGCTCTTTTGGGCGCGATGCTTGAAAAGGTTTGAGGTTCAGGATGTATCGATTGCCGCCTCGTCACGAGTTTTTGGGCCCGTGACCCTGGGGATCCACCGAAAACTTCTCTTATTGCCGGTGAACGTGATCGAGGAGTTGCCGGAAGCCGACCTCCATACGGTGATCGCGCATGAATTCGCGCATATGCGGCGCAAAGATTTCATGAAGAACCTGTTGTATGAGTTGCTCTCGTTGCCCGTGAATTACCATCCACTGCTTTGGCTTACTCGCACCCGGATTATGGAGAGCCGCGAAATGGTTTGTGACCAGATGGCGGCTGCAGTAACCGGACCAAATGAATACGCACAATCGCTTCTAAGGCTCGCGTCCCTACTGATCACAGGAACACTGGGCAGGACTCCTCATACCATCGGAATCTTCGATGCCAACGTGTTTGAAAGGAGACTTATGAACGTCACGGAAAAACAACAGGAAATACGAGGCGTGCGCCGGGTAGTCCTTTTGGGTGCCTGTGCCGCATTGGCTTTGGTAACTTGTGGATCAGCACTGGCGCTGGGAATGCATGCGAATGCGGCCTCAGGCGGCAGCGACAGCAAAGCAACCAAGGCGCCCAAACAACTTACGGTCTCTCCCGGAGAGATGCAACAAAACATCTTGACCAAGGCCGTGCCGGTCTATCCGCCGGCGGCAAAGAAAGCCAGGATTCAAGGCAAGGTCGCACTCGACGCTGTGATTGGCACAGACGGCACTGTAGAATCGCTGCGAGTCCTTTCCGGCCCGCAGGAGCTTCAGCAATCGTCGCTCGATGCCGTGCGGCAGTGGACGTACAAGCCCTACCTACTGAATGGGGACCCCGTCGAGGTGGAAACGACAGTGAACGTAGTCTATACGCTCGCGCCGCTCGGAAAATAGCGTGCTGAAAGCGGGCGACAATGGGAAAGGTCCACTGAATGCTTTCAGAAGTTGAGGCAGGAAAGTTTGCGGATGATTGGATTCAGGCGTGGAATTCTCACGATCTGGAAGCCATTATGTCTCACTACGCACCGGAGGTTGTTCTCACATCGCCCACGGCTGCAAAGCTGTTGGGGGATTCCTCCGGAACTATCCAGGGCAAGGAAGCTGTGCGCAGCTATTTTGAGAGAGGGCTTGAGGCCTTTCCGAATCTTACTTTCGAGCTTCTCGATGTGATGTGGGGAATTTCCAGCGTCGTACTCTACTACCGGAATCAAAAAGGCACGAAGACTGGCGAGTTTATGGAATTGGACGCCAATCAAAAGGTAGCCAGAGTGGTTGCAAATTACAATTAGCCGCCTGGTCGATTTCGTCAGCCCAACCATTGTAACTGCGATAAGAGTAGGGATGGCACCCAGGGCTAGTTACGCCACGATTGCAGAATCTGGTCGATCTGCCCGGCGATGCGTTGCCGGGCAGCCCTTCGATCCACTCCATTCGCCAATAACTCATCGTATTCGGTATGGTTGTGGCGAACCGCGGCAATCACCGCTGCGGTCAAGGCGTCTTTCTCCAGGGCCCTCCCCGCCTCCGTCCGGCCGACGCGACCGCTTCCTCTGGCCGCGGTGTGTTTGGCGATGGCAGTCACCTCATCCGGCGGACAGGCAGGGAACAGTGTCCTTATTTGCTTGCTCATCCGGATAACCAGCTCGTGATCTTGTTCGCGCCGCCGCTCCGCTCCACGCACCCGTGCGGCCGCGCGTTCCTCGGCGTCCTCTGCACACTCCTGTTCGGCCTTTTCGAGCGCACCTATCTCTACAAGGATGCCCTGCCGCTCATAGCGCCTACGCGAGCGGCTGAAACGAACCACCACAGCCACCCGGCCACTATACTTCGTCGCCCGTCGCGTCAAGGCCGCGTCGCCCGATGGAAGGAATTCGAGGTCTGAAAAACCCGCGCATGAAAGGCAGAGCGGCTGCTCTGCTTCCATCAAAAGAAAGGATTCCTTGTCAAGATTCGATCCGCATTCCGAGCATTGGGAGTCGCGCACGATTTGGAATACAACCGGTTCCGGAGCCCGGTCTAACTTCTCTTGAAGCCGCTGCTGTTTGCGCTCCTTCATCGCCGGCGATAGGTAATGAGTGCGGTAGCGCTTCTCGATCCCGGGATCTCCGCTCTTGCTGAACTGCAAGGGCATCGTTCCCGAGCGTGTGCCCCGCATGTATGCCGTCTCGCTTGGTTTGAGGCCCTGCTGCTGTGCCCAGCGGTGGAACATTTGCATGGACGAGGATATCTTGCCGAGATTACCTTGAATCATTCGTTCCAGGAAATCGATGCGGCCTTTCCGCCACTGGTCGACGTGCGTGGGCTGCAATAGCCGCATGCCGCACAGCACGTCGATCGAACTGACATACTGTTGGCGGCCCAGCGCGGCTTCCGCAGCGCGAATCACTCTTGTTTCTAATTCTTCGCGGTTCTTCGCCATTGCAGTGACCCTTCGCTACTTATCCCATCCAGAAGCGATGCGCATGGAAATCGAAAGTGAGGCCGTGGCCCGAGCACTCGAGCATCGGGGTGGTGGACAGGAGGGGCTCTTGTGCGGTTACAAGATCGGCGTGCGCCCCAATGAGAGTGACACATAGAAGGAGGAGGCGAAATGTCCGGCTATCGTGCATAGCTGATCCTGTTGGTGGTGAACGCCATCGCATTGATTCTGCCAGTAGATATTTGCGAAGTAAACTCGATCCTGACCAGCCGGGCACGCGGATGAGAGTAAGCGCTGCTGAGGGATCCATTTTTCCGTCCAACGAGACGACTCCCAATGAAAGCGCCACCCTCCTCTTTGTCATCCCGACCGCTGCTTAATCTGAACCATAGGTGGGTGGCCCAGGTCTCGCTTTTGAGACCTGGGTTTTGCGGTGTAACTACTCTGGCATCGATCGTGACCCTTGGAATTGTCCGGAATCGCACACAGTTTTTGGATACTGAACAGCCAGTCTCGACCCAGCTGCGAGATCCACCACAAAGATTGATCTTCCGGTCGCACGCTTCGCGCCTCTTTGGCAGGGAAATTGCTCTGACACAACCTACGAGGTAGTATGCGAACTCTGCTCCGGAATTTTCGTTATAGTGTGCGCATGTTGCGCAAAGACCGCGGCTTGACGTTTGCGGTCATCGCAACCCTGGCTCTGGGCATCGGCGCCACCACAGCCATCTACACCGTCGTCTATTCCACGTTGCTTGCACCGCTGCCTCTTGCTCACCCCGAACAATTAGTCATGGTGTGGTCGAAGGTCGGCGGTGGCCGCAACTCCATTTCCGCTGGAGACTTCCTCGATTGGCAGCGGCTCAACCATTCCTTCCAGAGTATCTCCGCGGTCACCGGTGGCAACTTCAATCTAGCTACCAAGGGCGCTCCCGAACAGGTGAATGGCCGGCGCGTGACTCCCGGTTTTTTCAATATGATGGGCTACCCGCTCATGATGGGCCGCGACTTCCTGCCGGAAGAAGGAACTCCGGGCAACGACCGTGTCGTGATGCTTACCCACAAATTGTGGCTTCGGCTCGGCGCCAACCCCAATATCGTCGGCCACCAGATGCGCATCAACAGCGAGCCCTACACCGTAGTTGGCGTGCTGGCCGAGGGCGTATCCGATCGCTACGACGCGGAACTTACCACGCCTCTGGCCTTTCGGCCCGAACAAATCAACCACGACTATCACTGGATGATAGCCATGGCCCGGCTGAAACCCGGCGTCACCCTCCAGCAGGCGCAGGCTGATATGGATGCGGTAGCGGCCAGAATCGCCGCCGCCAACCCCAAAAGCAATAGTGGATGGGGCGCTCGGATCGATCGCTTCCAGAACGACTTTCTCGGTGATGACAGTATTCACACTCTCTGGCTGCTGTTGGGAGCGGTGGGCTTCGTCCTCCTCATTGCCTGCGTCAACGTCGCGAATCTATTGTTGGCCAAGGGAACGGCCCGGCAGAGGGAAATCGCCGTGCGCGGCTCCATGGGGGCAACGCGGCAACAGATCTTTGCCCAATTCCTTACCGAAAGCAGTGTTCTGGCGCTCATCGGAGGAGTGTTGGGCTGCGGCTTGGGGGTCGTCCTGTTGCGCGGGCTGGTGGCTGTGATACCCAAGGGGACCCTGCCGGCTGAGGCCAGTCTGCAATTAGATTTGCCCGTTCTCGCCGTAACACTGGCAGCCACTACGTTGTGCGGGCTGCTGTTTGGCTGCGCTCCCGCGTGGTACGCGTCGCGGGTCGATCCTAGCGAGGCACTCAAAGACGGTGGGCGTACCGGCACCGGCGGATCGCACAACAGAGTGCGCCGTATCCTGGTGGTCGGCGAGTTGGCACTGGCGCTGGCGCTACTCGCAGGTGCAGGCTTGGCCATTCACAGCTTCTGGAACCTCACCCGAGTCGATCTCGGCCTGCGCACCGACCATTTGCTCAGTTTCAATCTTGATCAGGCGGACGGCCGATTTAAAGACCCGGCGCAGATTGATACCTATTACCGGCAGATTCTCAGCCGTATCCAGGCCATCCCCGGAATCTCCGCGGCTGCGGTGGTCACCGGCACACCGTTGCTCGGCACCAGCGACGGAATGCCATTTTCCGTGGTGGGTGGCCCGGTGATCGATTTCGCTCAGAGGCCCGCTTCTCCCTTCCAATCTGTTACTCCGGACTACTTCAAAACGTTTGGCATCCGTGTTGTGCGCGGCCGCACGTTCAGCGACCAGGACGGCGCAACCAGCGTGCGCGTTGCCATGGTCAATGAGGAGTTTGTGCGGCAATATCTGAAGGGTTTGGACCCACTCGCACAGCGCCTGACCATTGAACAGATCATCCCTGGCCTGCCCAAACTGGGGCCAGCGGTCGATTGGCAAATTGTCGGCGTCTTCCATAATGTTCGCTCCTTCGGCCTGCGCCAGGAGCAGCCGGAGATCGACGTTCCTTTTGCCCAGTCGCTTTTGCCCAGCGTCACCATCGGCGTTCGCACTGCGGAAGACCCGGCAGCCATGAGCAGAACGGTGGCGGCTGCGGTGCACTCCGTCGATCCGGAGGTGGCGTTGGCCTACTTGCGACCCATGGATGAAGTGAAAGAGAAGCTGCTGGTCGGGGACCGGTTTACCCTGCTGCTCTACGCCGGCTTTGCCCTGCTGGCATTAGTGTTGGCGGCGGTCGGCATCTACGGCCTGATGGCTTATACCGTATCCCAACGAACCCAGGAGATTGGCTTGCGCATTGCTCTTGGCGCCAGCCGCAACAACGTGACCAGTCTGATAGTCGGTGAGGGATCCGCCCTGGCTTTGATCGGTCTGGGCCTGGGGATTGGAGGCGCGGTGCTCGTGGGCCGCACCATGCAGAGCACACTCTATGGAGTACAGGCACTGGATCTTTTTGTCATCGCATCGGTGGCAGTGGTTCTCCTTGTCACGGCGTTGATTGCTTCTTATCTGCCGGCGCGGCGCGCGGCGGGCATCGATCCGATGCAGGCACTGCGTATGGAGTAGGCGCTGCCGGCCGCAGCTGCGGTTTCTAGTTTTTCTGCATACCTGCTAGGGGCTCTTCTCGCTGTCTGGAAAAACGATCGGTGGTTTGATCCCATTCAACTCCGGGTTTGGCCCTGCCATCTGGTTTGTGTTCTGCGCGGCCACGACGAGCCACTCCACGTTGCGCTTTTCCACCACCATGGTGAACAAGCCGAAGCGTGGTTTGCGCAGTGTTAAATCTTCATTGCGATCACCCTCAATTCTCCAACTCCAATGCAGGACCGCGATTCCCGGCTGCAGAAATCGAACCGAGATGTCGAGTGGTGTCAGGACAGATTCCTTGAACCGCCCGGAAAGTAGCCTGCTGTGATACAAAGCGAAGTCTCTCCGTCCGTGCAGCCAGTCACCACCGACGTTCACAAAGTCCACATCGTCCGACATCGTCTTTGCTAACAAATTTCCATCGTGCTTTGCCCAGGCTGCAGCAAATGCTCGCGGAACATCTCGAACTGCGGCTTCATCAGTCTTACTTTGGGAGTAGACCGTGGGAGCGGCAAAGGGAACTGCCAAAAGAATGAGACCAAAGGCACGATACCAATGCAAAGCTCGCCTCATCGCATTTACCTTTCTGGTGACTAGCAGAGTGTACCGCCAATTAGCTGGGGATATATCCGGCATGTAGCAGTGGTGTTCGTCTGCAATCGAGGTAATCGATGAGCGCTGGCTCTTTGGAACTAAAACTGCTACATGCCATATCGTTTAGTGGAACGAGTGCATCGTTTCATCCGTACCCTTTGTTTATCCGGAGGGTCTCATGGGGACGCTGCTTCAAAACCTGCGTTATGCTTCGCGTCAGCTTATCAAAGCACCCGCATTTGCTCTGACGGCTGTTCTCACGCTGGCAATCGGCATTGGTGGCGTCACTGCTGTGTTTTCCGTAGTGCAGGCCGTGATTCTGCGGCCGCTGCCATTCAAAGATCCTGCAAGGCTCATAAGCCTGCATGAACACTTCGACCAGGATGCGCATGAACTGCGTATGTCCGCTCCGGATGTGCAGATCTTTGAGCGCGAGAGCCAGGCTTTCTCCGGCGTCGGAGGTTTCATCGCATCAGCTTACGAGCTGACCGGTGCGGGTGCTCCGTTGCAGGCGCGGGCGGAGCGGGTCACGTCCTCTCTGTTTCCGTTGCTTGGGATTGACCCTATGCTGGGACGCACCTTTACCCAGCGGGAAGATGACAGCTCTGCCCCCGTGACGGTAATCAGCTACGCCTTATGGAAGGAGCGCTTTCACTCCAACCCGAACGTGCTGGGGATGACTGTCGACCTCGACCGCAGGCCGTACACCATCATAGGCGTCATGCCGCGCAATTTCGAATTTCCTCTGGATGCAGGCCGCCTGAGTCATCGAGATTTGTGGCTTCCGATGAGCTTCACGCCCGTAGAAAAGAAGAGCGAAGGGGATAACTTTGACTATGGCGCAGTAGCCCGCATGAAACCTGGCATCACCATGTCCCAGGCACAACACGACGTCGATCGTGTCGTTGCAGGAATACAGGCCCAATATCCGGCAGGGACCAACCTGAAGCTGCACGCCGGCTTTATTCCTCTGCGGGATGAAGTCATCCAAAACGCCCGGCCAATTCTGCGCGTGTTGCTCGGTGCGGTCGCGCTGATCCTGCTAATCGCTTGCGCCAATTTGGCCAACCTGCTTTTGGTAAAGGCCGCGGGACGCAGGCGCGAGTTTGGAATGCGTCTGGCGCTCGGCGCCGCCCGCAGAACAATGTTTAGCCAACTGTTGACGGAAAGCCTGGCGCTGAGTTTTCTAGGTGGTTGTGCCGGCGTGGCTTTGGCGGTTGTTCTGGTGCAGACGGCGGCAGCCAGGCTTCCTGATTCGCTGCCCAGGCTTTCCGAGATCAACGTCGACTGGCGCCTACTGCTGGCCGCAGTGGTTCTAACCGCCGCGACCGGTTTGCTATGCGGACTTGCACCTGCCATGCAAAGCATGCGGGGAGACGTGCTGGATTCGCTGCGAGACAGCGGCGCCAGCGCAGGGGAAAATCCACGGCGATCCTTCTTAAGAAGCGGCATGGTCATACTCGAGGTTGGGTTGGCGGTGGTTTTGCTGGTTTCCTCTGGCCTTCTGCTGCGAAGTTTTCGCAAGATGCTGGATGTGGATCCGGGGTTTGAATCCTCGCACGTGCTCACGGCTTCTGTCGCTCTGCCGCGCCGCGATTATCCGGCTCAGGAGAAAGTGGACGCGTTCTTCACCACACTGCAGCAAAGACTCGAGTCTGAACCCGGTGTGAAGTCGGTTGGATTTGCGTCCAACATTCCCATTGTCGGTCAAAGGTCGGGGCGCTTGATTGCACCGGAAGGCTATACCAAGTCTCCCGGCGAAGGCTGGATCATCGTGTCGAACTACCTTACTCTGGGAAGCTACTTCGATGCGATGCGTATTCCTCTGATTCGCGGCCGCTACCTGACCGCATCGGACGATCAACCGGGTGCGCCGCTGGTCACAGTGATCAGCCAGTCGTTGGCGAACCGGTATTTCCCGGGCAAAGACCCGATAGGCAAAGGGATCAAGGTAGGCGTAGATTTTGCATCACCCATGCCCACGATGAGGGTAGTTGGGGTGGTAGGCGATATCAAACAGGGTGCGCGCGACCAAGCGACGGTACCGCAGATGTATGAGCCCCTTTCCCAAGCCTCGGCCGGCCTCGGTCCTTATGCCGCAATGATCGGGGTTGCGGGCGATATGAACATCGTCATTCGGACCACGGGCAACCCAGTGGCACTGGTAAATGCGCTGAACATCACGGTGCATCAGCTTGATCCAATGCTTGCTGTCTCCAGCGTCAACACGATGGATGAAATTGTAGCTGCGACAGAATCATCGCGGCGCTTTAACACCGTCATTCTCTCCAGCTTCGCCGGGATCGCGCTCCTGCTCTCGCTGCTCGGCATTTATGGAGTCATGGCATATTCCGTCTCCGAACGCACGCGTGAGATCGCGATCCGGATGGCACTTGGTTCCACACGAGAAACCGTCTTATTGCGAACACTGCGGCAGGCATTCCTGCTTACGTCCATCGGCGCCGCGTTTGGATTAGCGGCATCCGTGGGATTAACCCGGCTTCTTTCCAGTCTGCTTTACGATGTTAAACCGCTGGATGGCCCAGTGATCACTGCTGCTATCTTCCTGCTCTTCCTCTGCTCATCGTTGGCGGCCTATCTCCCCGCGCGCCGGGCATCCGCTGTCGACCCCATGGAGGCACTGAGGAGCGAATAGAGCTTGGATCGCCCGTGTCTATAGCCACTTCCGCCTCTAAGCACATGACCACATACTTCGCTTGCGCGGTGTATCTTTCTACCTATGTTGTCAGTTACGGGTAGATAAGGAATGGCCGCAATGCTTGCAGAACAGTTTTGCCGAAATATGATCCTGGGAACGATCTTTGCAAGCGTGTCGCTGACCACACCGGCTGAACACGCGAGCCGACAAGATCAGCAGGCGCCTGCCCCATCCGCGATGTCAGAGATGCAGCCTGGCAGTACCCCACACGAATGCGATGACTTACACAGCATGGGGGGCATGAGTGTGATGGGTGAGAGCATGGCCGCCATGACGAATCACATGTGCATTACACCGCTGCGAGCCAGGGAGCCCGGCGACGAGGAGAAAGTAAAAGCCATGGTGGCTCAAGTGAGGGCAGCCATAGAGAAATACAAAGACTACAAGAAGGCTTTGGCGGATGGATACGTCATCGCGAACCCGAAGGTTGTGCAGCCTCAGTATCACTTCACCAATGACGCCAACGTACGGTTAGCCGACACCATGTTCGACCCAACGAAACCATCTTCGTTGCTGTACTACCAAACTCCAACCCAGCGCTACAAGCTGGAAGGGGTTATGTTCACGGCTAGCCCGAGCATGACGGAAGACGAGCTAAACCAGCGTATCCCGCTTAGCATTGTGCGCTGGCATGAGCACACTAACTTCTGCGGAGCCCCCGCTGACAAGGTCAAGGGCTACTTCGGCGACCACCCCAAATTCGGCATGTTCGGCTCGATCCATACAAAAGAAGCTTGCCAGGCCGAAGGGGGCACCTTTATGCCGGTGATTTTTACCTGGATGATTCACGTGTTTCCCTACGAAGACAATCTGAAGGATGTCTTCTCCATGAACGACGACGTGTCCCACGTGCATTGACCCGTTCACTTGAATCACAACGCTCGGCGGTATGATAGGGGGGCCAGATAATTCCGGCTGGAGCGAAAACGACATGCCGGCATCGAATCAATTATGAGTTCACCGGATGCTTCCGCGGCCACATCGCCCGAAACCCTGGGCACCGACGTCCCCGTCCATTTCGGATTCGAGAATACCTATGCGCGGTTGCCGGAGCGGTTCTACGCCCGGGTGGATCCGACCCCGGTCGCGGTTCCGCGGCTAGTGAAGTTGAACGTGGAACTGGCGCGGGAGCTGGGTCTGGACCCGGACGCGCTGGCGAGCCCGCAAGGAGTGGAGATCCTGGCCGGAAACCGGGTGGCGGAAGGCTCCGAGCCGCTGGCGGAAGCCTACGCCGGCCACCAGTTTGGCCATTTCGTGCCGCAGCTCGGAGACGGCCGCGCCAACTTGCTGGGAGAGGTATTGGGGCGTGATGGAGTGCGCAATGACATCCAGCTTAAGGGGTCAGGGCGGACTGCGTTCTCACGTGGTGGCGATGGCCGGGCTGCGCTCGGCCCGGTGCTGCGTGAGTACATCGTGAGCGAGGCCATGACGGCGCTGGGGGTGCCAAGCACCCGGGCCCTGGCTGCGGTGACTACCGGCGAGCGTGTGCTGCGGGAAACAGTTTTGCCGGGCGCGGTGTTCACGCGGGTTGCATCGAGCCATCTACGCGTGGGGACTTTCCAGTATTTCGCCGCCCGCGGCGATGCCGAGGGGACGCGCACATTGGCGGATTATGCGATTGCGCGGCACTATCCCGAGGCCGCAAAGGCGACGCGGCCCTACCGGGCGCTGTTTGAGGGCGTAGTTTCCCGGCAGGCGCGCCTGATTGCGCAATGGATGCTGCTCGGCTTCATTCATGGCGTGATGAACACCGACAATTGTTCGATCTCGGGCGAGACCATTGATTTCGGCCCCTGTGCTTTTATGGAGGCCTACGAGCCGGCCAAAGTGTACAGCTCGATCGACCACAACGGACGCTATGCCTATGGCAACCAGGCCCGTGCCGCACACTGGAACCTGGCGCGGCTCGTTGAGGCGCTGCTGTCGCTCCTGGAACAGGAAGAGGGAAGTGAAGAGGCCGCCATAGCGTCCGCTCAGGAGGCCCTCTCCGCCTTTGCTCCGCAGTTTGAAGCAGCGTATGTTGCGGGTCTTCGCCGCAAGTTTGGGCTGTTCACGGAGCGCGAGGGGGATGCGGCGCTTGCCCAGGACCTGCTAGAGCACATGGTCGCCAACCGGGCCGACTTCACGCTGACCTTCCGCCGACTCTCTGATGCCGCGGCCGGACCAGCCGGCGATGAGAGAGTTCGTGCTTTGTTCGTTGACCCCGGTGCATACGATGCGTGGGCTGTTGCATGGCGCGGGCGGCTCGAAGGAGAGGGTGTTTCAGCGCAGGAGCGCGTAGGAGCCATGCGGATGGCAAATCCAGTATTCATTCCGCGCAACCACCTGGTGCAGGCGGTGATCGATGCGGCGGTGCAGCGGCAGGATTTCCAACCCTTTGAGGAGTTGCTGGAGGTTGTGTCACGGCCATACGAGGATCGGCCAGGGTTGGAGCGGTACTCCACGCCTGCGCGCCCTGAAGAATGTGTCCTGCAGACTTTCTGCGGGACGTAAGCCGGACAGGGTTCGTTCACAAGTCTTTACAATTTGTTGCCTGCTTGTGACAAAGCGCGATGGTCTGCGTCTTATTCTCGGAAATAGAGGCAGGGCCCCCTCAGGCACGTCTATGGCAAAGCTTCCATTTCGAATCTGGCAAAAGCGGCCGCCGATCCTTGTTTTCATGCTGGCGGTCATGCTGCCGGCGACTGCGCTGGTGGTCGCCAGTGTCGTTTATCTCAGGCACATCCAGCGCGACAAGATCTTTGATGCGTCCATCAAGGACGGATATCAGCAGACCCTGGCCCTGGCTGAAAAGCGCATTGACGACCGCGCCTTTGAGATCGCAGAGAAAGACCAGGCAGCATTTCCCGACGTGGATGACAGCGATGGACTCGACGCCTTTCTGAGAGCGCACCCTGATATCACGCACGCATTCATCTGGGCGGGGAAAGGCGAGATGACTTTTCGATCTCAGCCTGATCGGATGACCGACCCCGAATTTCGGGAATCAAGCAAAAAGTTCGCCGATGGTATGCAAATGTGGTGGGACATGGAGGCCCAGGAGCATATCGAGAAGATAAGAACCTTTGAGGCGGCGGAAATGCGGCACGTTTACATCACGGACGAATATGTGACCCAGGGCGACAAAACGCTGTACGAGTCTATCGTGCTCTTCATACCCCGCGGCTCGAATCCGGACCGTCCTGCAATGGCTGGGTTTCTTTACGACGAAGATTACCTGAGAAATAAATTTTTCCCGACCGTGCTGCAGCAGGTGATGCCGGTCAGCAGCCAGAACGACCACATGCATCCTCAACTGGCGATGACAATCCGAAAGGCCAAGGAAGAGACTCCTTTGGCCGCTTCGATCTGCTGGGATGGAGGAGTGCCCGAAGTCGAACGCAACATGAGCAGTGTATTCCCGATGCTTGTGCTGGGCATCCGTCCGCAAGGGACCACGGTTGCGGACATCAGCCATCAATACACGCGGATCGCCTTCATGGCCCTGGGTGGACTTTCTCTGCTGATCGGTGTAGGGATGATCTTCGCCTATCGGAATGTCTCGAGTGAACTGGCGCTGGCGAAATTGAAATCTGACTTTGTGTCGAATGTTTCGCACGAGCTAAGAACACCCCTCGCGCTCATCCGGCTGTATGCAGAAACTCTGGAACTGGGGCGCATCTCGACTGCCGGCAAACAACAGCAGTACTACGAGATCATCCGCAAAGAAAGCGAGCGTTTGACTTCACTCATCAACAATATTCTTGACTTCAGCCGCATCGAGGCAGGCAAGAAGGAGTACAGCTTTCGCGAAACCGATGTAGCCGACCTTGTGCGAAGCACACTCGAATCATATCGTTTTGAGATCGAGCAAAACGGGTTTGAATTCGAGCAGAAAATTGATAACAATCTTCCGCCCCTTACCGTGGATCGTGAGGCGATTGCCCGTTCGCTGCTGAACTTGGTGAACAATGCAGTGAAATACTCGGCTGGCAGGAAGTACCTCGGTGTCCATCTTTATCGCCGCGACGGGAACGTCAATCTTGAGGTCGAGGACCACGGGATCGGCATCCCCGCAAAAGAGCAGCACAAGATCTTTGAGAAGTTTTATCGTGTCGGCGACCCGTTGGTACATAACACCAAAGGCAGCGGCCTGGGACTCTCACTGGTGCGCCACATTGTACTGGCGCATGGTGGGCAGGTAGCAGTGGAAAGCGCGCCCGGACGCGGCAGCAAGTTCATCATTATTTTGCCAGTACAAAATTCAACGCTCCAGCAGGTATCAATATGAGACAAGAAGAAAAAGCAGAACGATTTGAGGCACAGAGGCGGGCGAAGATTCTTGTGGTGGAAGATGAGCCGGCCATGGTGGCCGGCCTTCGAGACAACTTCGAGTTCGAAGGGTACGAGGTCATTACAGCGCAAGACGGCATCGAAGGCCTTGAACGCGCCCTCGAGGAGTCTCCGGACCTGGTGGTTCTGGATGTGATGATGCCGCGTATGAGCGGGCTCGAAGTATGCAAGCAGTTGCGCGCCAAACGCGCTTCTCTTCCCATCATCATGCTGACCGCACGCGGGCAGGAAATCGACAAGGTAGTCGGCCTTGAGCTGGGCGCCGATGACTATGTGACCAAGCCATTCTCGATTCGCGAGTTGCTGGCCCGTGTGAAGTCCGTCTTGCGCCGTACGGCAGTGTTACCCAAGGACAAGGAACAGCACTCATTTTCCGATGTGGAAGTGGACCTCCGCCGGTGCCGCGTAGTCAGGTCAGGCAAGGCTCTGGATATTTCTTCAAAGGAATTCGACTTGCTGAAATATTTTATTTGCCATCCCGGCGAGACGCTGAGCCGTGATCGGCTGCTCGAAGATGTGTGGGGCTATGAGAATTACCCCACTACCCGGACGGTGGATACCCACCTGGTGCGGCTTCGCCAAAAACTGGAGCCCGATCCGGAACAACCACAGTACTTTTTGACCGTGCACGGAACCGGATACCGGTTCGTCGGATAAAACAACCAACCAAATCGTAATGAGGTGGACTTTGAACACCTATACCCTGGTACCGGGCGACTTCAAGTATGGAATGGTTACCTCCTTGACGACGTCGTGGAACGTCGTGCGGCCATCGACAGCACCCCCCAAGGATGAAATGGATTCGCTCCTGAGAGAGCGAGTGGATCTGTATGCGCAGATTTCTGACGCAGTGCAGATTCAACGTAAGCTCAGCGGTCCGCGGGTCTTACACTGTGGCGACCTGCAGTTCGCAAGGGAAGTGTTCGCGGCGCGTTATCTCTCCGGAGACTTCACGACCTTCTCGCAGGATGGGTCCAGGGTTCTCGCAGTATTGGGAGATATAGCAGGTAAGGGGGTTGCGGCGGGAATGTGGTTCACCCATCTGGCCGGCCTTTTGCAAAGCTGCCGCCGCCCGGATTTCAACCCGTCGACGATCGCGTCGGAAATCAATCGCCATCTCTGCTATTTGCAGCCTGTGGCGCCGTTTGTGACGGCATTGATTGCGCAGATCGACTGCGATCGGGGAGTCCTCACCTACTGCAACGCGGGACACTTTCCGCCCATTCTCGTTCGCCAGGATGGAGACGTTCAACTGCTGGAAGCCGGAGGCCCACTGCTGGGTGCTCTCAAAGGTGCTGAGTTTCAATCAGGGGAGCTGATGCTCGAACCCGGGGATACGGTTGTCGTATACTCCGATGGCGTAGTGGAATGCCGCAATCCTGAAGGAGAAGAGTTTGGCCTGGACCGTTTGATTGCCGCATTACCACGGGCCAAACAGCAGTCGGCTCAAGGCACCCTCATGATGCTCCTCGCTATCGTGCAGGAGTTTGCAAATGGGTACCCTATGAGCGACGACATGAGTCTGACGCTAATTCAGCGCGACACACATTTCGAATGACGATCGAAAATAAGATTGGCGAGCGACCGGCCTACGGATAGCCCGGTTTAAGTTTTAGAGGCACAACCAGCGTTCTTATCCATGCTGAGACGCAATGAAACAATTTGGCTGTTTTCAACTCGATACCAGGAACGAATGCTTGTGGCAAAACGGGGTGCAGCTTGACCTGACGCCAAAGCCGTTTGCCGTGTTGCGCTACCTGGTGGAAAACCCGCAGCGGCTGGTGACGCACGATGAGTTGCTCGATAAGCTGTGGCCCGAGACCTACGTCCAGCCGCAGGTGTTGCGCACCTACGTACTGGAGTTGCGCAAACTGCTGGGCGACAGTGTGGAAAGCCCGCGATTCATTCGCACTGTTCCGGGGCGCGGCTACTGGTTCCTGGCGCAAGTAGAAGAGGCCACAGGCAACGCGGTCGACACTCGTGGGCCGCAGTCTGGGCGCATCGTTGGGCGGCAGCAGGAGTTCGAGCGGTTGAGCGGCTTGCTGCAGCAGGCCGCACAGGGCGATCGTCAGGTCGCTTTCATTACCGGGGAGACCGGTATGGGCAAAACCGCGCTGATCGATCTCTTCTGCCGGCAGCTCTGTAGCGACGGCCAGGTGCACGTCGCGCGTGGTCAGTGTGTGGAAGGGTTTGCCGGCAAGGAAGCCTACTATCCGGTGATCGAAGCACTGGGACAGCTCTGCTCCAGAGACGATGGCAAGAAGCATGCGCACGTCATGCAGCAGAAGGCTCCAACGTGGTATGCGCAGCTAGCAGTACTCCATGGCGATAGCTCGGTGCCGATGGCCCAGCCGGCGCGCGGCGAACGCATGTTGAACGAGATATGCGATGCCATCGAAGCGATGTGCTCTGAGACCCCCCTGACAGTCGTCTTCGAAGACCTGCACTGGGCGGACCTGTCCACGCTGGATTTGATCTCGGCGCTGTCCCGGCGCCGCCAGGCGGCCAAATTGTTGATGCTGGCTTCGTACCGGCCGGCGGAGGTGAGTGCCGGCCAGCATCCTCTGAAGCGGCTCAAGCAGGACCTGGTTACCCACAAGCTGTGCACGGATGTGTCTTTGCGACCGCTGGAAAGGGACGCGGTCCGGGAGTACCTGGTTCAGGAATTGAAACAGGAGACACTTCCCAAAGGGCTGCCCAGCTTTGTACACCAGCATTCCGAGGGCAATCCTCTGTTCATGATTTCCATGCTCGAGCACCTGGTCGTGCAGGGCTTCCTCCGCCAGGACGCCGGCGTCTGGCAGCTGCGCTCCTCGCTGGCAGAAATCGACATGGGGGTGCCCACGGCGCTTTCCGAGATGATCGAGTTGCAGATTGACCGGCTGGAGGCCGCCGACCAGCGCCTGCTCGAAGCAGCCAGCTTGATTGGTGTGGTTTTCCCTGCGTGGGCAGCGGCTGCGGCGCTCGATGGCGATCTCGAGGACATTGAAGCTCAGTATGAAACGCTGGCCCGGCGGCTGCACTTCCTGCATCCGGCGGGACACGACGAATTGCCCGATGGGACGCAGTCAGCCTTCTACGTATTTGCTCACGGATTGTATCGCGAGGTGCTCCGTGCGAGGCAATCGCCGGCGCGGCGCGCCAAGCGGCATTTGCGGGTTGCGGAGAAGCTGGAGAAGCTGTTTGCCGGACGGGAAATGGATGTGTCCTGCGAATTGGCGTTGCATTTTGAAGCAGCTGCTGAGTGGGCGCGTGCGGCCAACGCGCTCTGCACGGCGGCAGGGAATGCAATGCGGCGGGGTGCGCGCGACGAGGGCATGAAATCGACGGAACGCGCTCTGCGCCTGTTGGAGAATTTGAGCGAACCCGACCGCGAGGCAGCAGAGAAAAAGATTCGCCAACAGATTGAGGGATTGATGAAGCGCTTTGACGGTGTGGTTCGCGTTTGATTTGTCTTCTGGTCCATAAAAAAACTTGGATGAAATCTCGACGTCAATTTGACACGCGAGGTTAGGGTGCAGGGCTAGGGTTGATTACGAGGACAACCCCATGCTAATGAGCTTCAGGAACCTGGTTCTTTCATCCGCCGCCCTTTGCGCTACCGCAGCTTTTGCCGAACAGAGCAGAGTTGAGGTGCCTTTCGCCTTTGTGGCAAGAAACCATGCTTATCAAGCGGGGGCGTACGCAATCTCGATCGACGATACAAGGTCTTTCGTGACGCTCCGCGAAATCGGGAAATCGAGCCAGCCGTTGACGTGGCTTGTCTTTCCCGGAGATAAAGATCCTAGTCATCCCAAAATCAGCCTGACCTTTGATGTAACTCAATCGGGCAATGTGCTGAAAACCATTCAGTATCAGACGATGGTTACGCCGAATCTGAATAAGAAGCCGAAGCATGGGGTGGAGAGCACCACCAGCGTAGGCGAGTAGCAGAACGAATATGTAACCTCGATGGGCCCCTTTGCAATTCCCGCAAAGGGGCTCTCTGCACCGCTGATAGTAAGGGACGCATCGCCGTGAATAGCGTTCTCACGGGGCTTGACCAGTTCCGTGGAACTCCTTACATCCAGGCCGACCTGTGTGTCAGTCGCCCGTTCAAATTGGGTGAACGGGTGTCAATCGTTCCATTTGCTGAATTCTTCAACCTCTTCAATCGCAACAATCCAGGCGCCAATTACGTCACCAATGTGCGACACTTCCAGTTCCGCCTTCTGAGGCACAGGCCGGGAATGTCATGCATATTTGTCTCGATGCAGCCTGCACCTCAATGGAGCCGATCGGCATTCCCAGTCAACTACGGGTAGCCGGTGGAGCATTGGGTGATTTCTTCGGATCGGGCACCACCGTGGGCCTGCCGTTCGCTGCTCAATTAGGCGCAAGAATCACGTTCTAAATGCACCCTTGCACGGTTAATCATTGTCGGCTCGTCGCGCGCGCATGGCGGCCGCGGCGTTGGCCGAGCTGGTCTCGGAGGTTGTCTTCTGCCATTCCGGTTCGGAAATCACTCCGATCGGCTGCAGGTTCTTGGTCTTGAGGCTAGCGTTGATGCCGGGTAATTGCTGCGCCGCGAGCTGGTTGAACTCCTTGACCACGTCGTCGAGTTGTCGATTCATCACTTCAGCACGAGTCAGCTGCTCCGCGGTGGGCCGGCCTTCATATTGCGTGACGTCGCCGTAGAGAGTCCCGAGATACTCACGCAGCCGTTCTTCTCCGGTGATCGCGCCACCTTCCTTGGTGGCTACAATTTTGCTGCGGATGGCGTCGAATTGCTTTGCCGTGGAAGTGAGCTGATTGTGGAACGGATCCTTGGGGTCGACCTTGGCAGCGTCCTCCAGAGCGCTGTCGCGTATCCCAATGATGGCATCGACGGCCCAGCTCATGTGGTTCAACATCGAGGCCAGCCTGAGCGCAAGGGCCTGTTCTTCCTTTCGGTCGGCCAATGTATACGTAGCCCGGGGATCCAATACGATGTTCAGCTTGGTGGTATACACTTGCTCGCCTTTGGTCATCCTGACCGTATAAACCCCGGGCAGCACGCGCGGGCCCTGCGCGGTCTGGAACATTGCGCTGGCTGCCGGAGGCACCTTGGGCGCTTTCAGCCGCATCGGCCATGTGGCGCGATTGACCCCGCGATGCTTGCTGCTGGGCACAACGTCTACTAATTTGCCCTGTTCGTCCAGGATCTCGATTTTCAAATCACCAAAGATGTGGCGGCTACGTTGGTAGTAGGGGATGCGCGCGTCTTCCGGCCTGCCAGGGCCCTGGAAGGAGTTATCGCCCTCCGCCCAGCCCCCGAATGCCTGTATGTATTGCACCACCGGTGGAACGGGAAGAAACTCCGCTTCTTTTGCCATCAGCTCCGGTGTCAGCGAACGCCAAGGTGAGATGTCGTCGATGATCCAGATTCCGCGGCCATGGGTGGCGATGACCAGGTCCGAGGTTCTGGGGTGAACCACCAAGTCGCGAACCGCAACGTTGGGAAAGTTGCTACCCGTGTACTGGGCCCAACGAAGGCCACCATCGTTACTGATCCAGAGGCCAAACTCCGTACCCAGAAAAAGCAGTTTAGGATCGACCGTGTCTTCCTTGATCACATGCGCATAGCCACGGACACCGCTCGATTCCACGCTTAGCTGCTGCCATGTCTTTCCATAATCGACCGTCTTGAACAAGTACGGTTTGGGATCGCCGTTCATGTGGGCATCGAAGGTGACGTAGGCGGTTGCTTCGTCGTAACGGCTCGCCTCAACCCAGGACGTGATGGGTGCACCGCCGATTCCGCGAACATTGCGTGGTGACATTGGTCCAGTTCTTGCCCGAGTCACGAGTAACCTGAAGGTTGCCATCATCGGTGCCGGCCCAGATGAGTCTTGCGTCCTTTGGCGATTCGCTGATGGTATAGACGGTGTTATTCATTTCGGCAGAGGAGTTATCAATGGTCACGCCGCCGGACTCTTCCTGCTTCTGTTTCTCAGGGTTATTGGTAGACAAATCGGGCGAGATTCGTTCCCAGGATTGGCCACGATCCCGGGAGCGATAAAGGAACTGCGAGCCCATGTAGAGAGTTGCCTTATCGGTTGGGCTTACCTGCACCGGAGTGTTCCAACTGAAACGAAGTTTCTTCTCGTCGTAGTGGGCATAGGGGGTGATCGAACGCGTCTCATGCGTAAGCCGGTTCACGCGGCCGATGGTACCCCCCTGTGCCTCTGCATAGAGATAGCCGGGATCAGAGGGATCGGGCCACATCCAGAAGCCATCGCCGCCATACATGTTTTCCCAACGCGAGTTGGTAACGCCGCCCGGGTAGGAGGAATCGCCGACCCACGAGCTGTTGTCCTGCAGGCCGCCGTAGACACGATAGGGATCGGCGTTGTCGACGCTCACATGATAGAACTGCGAGATTGGCAGGTTGACCATATGTTCCCAGCCGCTGCCACCATCCTGGCTGCGCCACAAGCCGCCGTCGTCGCCATTAAAGATGAGATTGGGATTGTCAGGTGATATCCAGACGTCGTGGTGGTCGCCGTGGGCAGAGCCGGCAGTGTTTTGGAAACTCTTGCCGCCATCGTTACTGAGCAGCAGGATGAAATCTCCTTTGAATATTTTGTTTTCGTCCTTCGGGTCGACGATCAGATTGGCAAAGTAGAAAGGGCGCCAGACCATGTACTGGCTTGCATCCAGGCGTGTCCAGGAAAGGCCGGCATCGTTGGAGCGATAGAGTGCACTGTCGGCGCACTCGATCATCGCGTAAACGACCTTCGGATTGGAAGGCGCGACGGTCAGTGCAATGCGTCCGAAGGGTTTGGCTGGCAGGCCCTTGGCGCTGGACTGATCAATCTCTGTCCAATGCTCGCCCTTGTCGGTCGACTTGAAAATGCCGCTGCCCGGGCCGCCGGAGCGGAAGGTCCATGCCTGGCGGCGAAAGTCCCACATGGTCGCGTAAATCGTGCCTGGCTCAGACTGGTTCATCGACATCATCGCGCAACCAGTGGAAGCGTTCATGCCGGCAAGAGTCTTGCGCCAGGTCTTGCCGCCATCGGAGGTCTTATAGACGCCGCGGTCAGGGCTGTCGTTGAAGGCGTGTCCGGTAGCGCAGGCATAAACGGTGTTTCCGTCTTTGGGGTCGACCAGAATTTTAGCGATGCGCTCGGAGTCCGCGCAGACCCACGTTGGTCCAGTTGTCGCCGCCATCGGTGGATTTATAGACGCCGTCGCCCATGGAGACGCTGTTGCGAATCCACGATTCTCCCGTGCCCACCCAAATGTTCTTCGGATTTGAAGGGTCAATGGCAATCGCTCCGATGGATTGGACCGGCTGGCGGTCGAAGATGGGCCGGAAGTTCGATCCGCCGTCGACGGATTTCCATACTCCTCCGCTAGCCGAACCGACATAGAGCGTGGTGCGGCCCTCTTCCTTAACTCCCGCCAAAGCAGCGATGCGCCCGCTCATTTGAGCGGAGCCGATGTTGCGGGCGGGTAATCCGGAGACGGTTCCGGAATCGAACTTGATAGGAGTCTGAGCGGAGACTGCTGACCCCGAAGAGCACTGGAAGCAATAATTGAAGCAGGAATCTGGACTTCATCGATGAAAGATCCTTTTCCGGGCAGCGACTTCCTGCTCGATCATTGGCTTGGAGGAATTTTCCCCTAGGCTGGCGGCTTTGTTTTTTCGCCGTTCGCGTCGCCTACCTCGGCTGCTGGTGACGCGGCTGCTTTTGCCGGCTGAGCCGGCATCTTGAATTCAGAGTCCGGAATGGCGATATTGGCTTCGATCTTGGTGAACGTGATTTTCAGCGCGTCGGCTGGGTGGCGCGGTGAACCCGACTCGACAGAGAACGGGAAGTACACACCGTTCACCTTCTTGTAGGAACCCAGATTGTTGAAGCTCTCGCGCACGCTGCCGCGAACGAACATTTGCCTCTCTGTGCGGATTTCCAGGTAAGTGTCGGGGTCCAGGAAATACTTGATGATGTCGCCGTTCTTGAGCGTGACTTTCAGAAGCAGCGCGTCGTCGCCGTCGACCGTGGTGTGACCGATATATTCCACCTTGTTGCCCTTCCGCTGGTAGTCGACGAGCGGGCCATAAAAGTCTGCGCTCTCCACCATGTCGCGCGTGTCGTCTTCGCCCATTCTCTCCGGATCACGGCGTCCGGAAAATGGGTTGATCTGCCAGCCCATTGATCCGTCGTAAGCCTGGACCTGGGTCATGCCCTGGAGCGTCCCCGTTTGCCGCACCAGGTCCTCAGGTTTCTGGTCGGAACCGATCAGAAGGACGATGCCCTGCGTTTCCAGTCTTCCGCTCATGCGCAAGCTGGTGATCGCCTTGATGGCGGCCATTCCGCCTTTGGCCTCAATGTTCTTGTTTATCAATTCTTCGGCGGTCTGCGCGTGAGCGGGCGTTAGGCAAAAAATAAAGGCGCTAAGAACCAGTACCTGCTTCATCGGGGTCTGCTTCATTTTCTACCTCAGGGGTGTAAAGTAGCGCGGTCCGTCGTCGTTGCTTCAGCGTAGGTTACGCACGCAAGTATATCCCGGTTCCACCAGGCCCCCGGTATCGGTCCCCGTCTGATAGTGGCACCCACCGGCTGCGTCCAGGGAGTAACACGGGGGTGCCCCACATCTCGATTTTGAGATGTGGGAAATTAGCGGGTCTCGACCTATTTTCAGCTTCCGGATACGGGCATTGGAAAGAAGACACGCTGGTCGCCGCGGCCAGTAAGTTCACGAATCAGGTCGATCTCATGCTGGCGATAGGGTGTGTCGTCTTGCTTGAAGACTTCGTGGAACCAGATGGTTGGCTGCAGTAAAACGTAGGGCCGCTCCCAGGAGTCCCAGGGCAGATAGGTTTGTGTCTTTCCCGCGACCAGGCCCCAGTTGATAGCACCTACATGGTACTGCCTGGCCACGGGAAGAACGCCGTCGAAGGTTGAGCCTGCGCCGCGCGCCATATACTCCGTGCAGATGAGCGGCCGGCCCTGGGCTTGAAGAGTCTTGACGCGTGCTTCGAAATCCTCAGGCCAACCGTAGTTGTGAAAAGTGATGACGTCGGACTCGCTCAGCTGGATTTTTGTGGTTTCGCTTTGCAATGCGGGTTCTCCCCAGTTGCCGTTGCCCCACACGCCGCTGGTTAAGGGCTGCGTTGGATGCACAGAACGCGCCCAGGCAAAGGCTTTAGGAAGCAACTCATCCACCCGCTGCACCTTCCCGGCTACGTCCTCAATCTTGTCGCCACCCCGGTTGTCTGGCTCATTCCAGATGTCCCAGCCCAGAATGCGGTCGTCCTTGGCGAAAGCGCCGACAATGCCGGTTACATAAGCTTGCAACTGGGGCTCTACAGCCGGATCATGCAAGCGAGCCTTGCCCGGGCTCTGCACCCAACCGGAATTGTGGATTCCAGGAATGGGCGGGTGTTGAGGACCGAGCTTGGGGTTGGCTTCCCAACAGGAGTCGAACAGCACCAGCAGCGGTCTGATGTGGTGTCTGGCGGCGATCCCAAGGAACGTGTCGAGCCGCTGCTTGAAGCCTTCAGCGTCCTGCTGCCAGAGCTGGTCCTGCAGGAACACGCGGACGGTGTTCATCCCGATGCTCTCGGCCATGCCCAGCTCTTTGTCATTGATGGCTGGATCAAAGGTTGCGGCCTGGAACATCTCCAATTCGTTGATCGCGTTGGAAGGGATAAAGTTCGCTCCCACGAGCCATGGCTGCTGCTTGTACCAGTCGTTTGCCTTCTGGACAGACCATCGGTCCGGCGCACCGTTGGTGGACTGCGCTGTCAACAGCGATAGGGTCATGAGCGAGAAAGAACAAAGCAGAGAAAGCCTGAGCATCATTCGAGTTCCTTTCCTTCACCGATGTCACAGCAATTACGGGTTAAACCTGTTCCATTTTTCCGTGAGCTTTTTGTCAGCAAGCGCTTTGACGAAAACACCGCCCACCACAGAGCGAGCCTGGAAGTGGAGCGCAGCGCCCGTCTTGGTGTCATACCAGTCGCCCAGCGGGACACGGGTTGGGGTTTCTCTCAGCCATTTCGCGATCGGATCCATCAGGGCAGTGAACTGCGACGGTTCGTCGGTTAACGTGGCTGTCCATATCTCCCAGTCGAGCTTCGTATAGTCCGCGCGATTGTCCAGGGGCAAGCCGTATTGGTTGAGGTGCTGCAGATAAAAAGCCAGTTCTGTCTTGCGTACGGAAGACGGAAAGAGATCCATGCCAAGCAGCATGTCCCAGACCAGGTTGTATTTCTGGCTCCACGTGCCTGGCTTATCAAATGCCAATTTGTAATGATCGCCGTCCAGCGCCATCACCGCCCACTGGGTGGCCATCTGCTTCGCAGAGGAAGCGTATTTGCCCGCGATATCCATCTTGCCCAGCTTGGTAGCCATCTGCGCGTAGGCGTCGATGCCCTCAATAGCCTTGATCGACAGGTTGGCATTGTGGGCGAGGTGGCCGGCGAAATCATCGGTGCTGAGCTGATTCGCCGGGTCAAGACCGTCCGTCAGCAGGTAGTCAGCCCACTTCGTAAGCTGCGGCCAATACTGCTCGGCGAGATGCTGGTTGCCCTGGGCGCGTCCCAGCGCGTCTAACATAATCAGCATGTTCGCGCTTTCTTCTACCGGCATCTGGTTCTCTTCGGTCAATTCGCCACCGCCATAGACCTGCCCATCCGCCAGAGGATAGGTGCCGAGATCGTGGGGCGCAAATGGGAACTTCCATCGCGGCAAAGCGGAGTATTCAAGCACCGGTTTCAACTGTGCTTCGAGCAGCGTGGGGTTGAAGAACAGGAAGAAGGGCGAGGAGGGATACAACACATCCACCGTTGAGATGCAGCCGTTGCTGAAATTTTCCTTGGGGAACAGCATCGGCGTGTCATCGACATCTACGGCGAACCCATGCGCGGCGAAGGTTTGGCGGTAGGCCAGGGTCGCGAGCCAGGCGTAATCTTTTCCGCCGGCGTGCGTCAGATCGCCGGTGAGTTCAGCGTCGAAGTGTTTGCCTTTTTCCTCGAGGTGTTGGTACTGAGCCTCAGAAACGGCCAACATGCCGGCCGCTGTTTGGTTCCCACGGCGCCAATAAGGGCGCAGCTTGCGGCCCAGGTACTCGATCGAGTAGCCGTCGTCGTAGGCGAGAATCACGTGCCGGTTGACCGGGCCTGTCGGAGACGCCTCGGTGTGGAAGGCAACAGCCAAATGCGCCGCTCGATTTCGCGGTTCTCGCGGCATGTCCATGTCATCGGACTCGGCCAGATTGCCTGAAGCCACGAAACTTTGCAGCGCGTTGCTTACGGTGGCCAGGGTGGTGCCAGGCTGGTCGGGAACAGCAAGATAGAGATATCCCCAGTCGATGCGTAGGTTGTCGCCCTCGCGATTCAACACGCGCTGATCGCGCGACCCCACTCGCAACACCTGCATGCCCGGAAGTACGGACCGGCCCCAGGTCACGTCCTGATCATTAGTGTTCACGGCGACGACGGGGCTGGCGTCGAGCAGAAGGTCGACGGCATGGGCGCGGCTATCCGTGGAGGTGATGTTCCAGGTGAGATAGTCCACTGGTCGCGACAAGGCATCGAGATCGTTGGGGAACGCCGCGGTAAAGAACGTGACTTGCAGGCGGACGCCGGCTGCCTCGAAAGCGTAGATGGTGTGCAGTGGGGTCACCTCGAGCGAAACCTGCTGCATTGCCGGAACCTGGCGGGGGTCGGCGCCCATGTATCGGTAAGGCACGTTATCGATGCGGATCAGGCCGGCCAGGGGTTGTTCCACACCGGTCCAATGGCGAGTATCGATGTCAGTCAAATGATCGGCCATGGACCAGATGCTGAAATAAGGATCATGGGTTACCAGGGGCACGACCGGCGGCCGTTCTTGTGCTTGCAAAGGCAATGCTGCGAAGTAACACGCGACTAGCAGGCTAAGGGTGAGAACATGACGGCCCAACCAAGACAAAACCTGCGCAGGTAGTTCACTCATTCATTTTCCCTTTCGAAGATCAATACACACTACAACGGTTGATTCTGAATCCAGGTCTGACCTTCCAAAACGTAACCCCTCTCCCCTTGTCATCCCGACCAACGGGAGGGATCTGCAGTCCTTCCTGGGAAGCGCAGTCGCGGGACCTGGTTTCTTCCCATCCCGCAACCACTCTAACCTGGGTCACCCCTCTCCCCTTGTCATCCCAACCAACGGGAGGGATCTGCAGTGTGCCCTGAGAAGCGTAGTCGCGGGACCTGGTTTCTCCCCATCCCGCAACCACTCCAACCTGGGCCACCCCTCTCCCCTTGTCATCCCGACCAACGGGAGGGATCTGCAGTGTGCCCTGCGGCTCTTTCAAATCCATCCTGAGAAGGGTTGTCGCGGAACCTGGTTTCTTCTCATCCCGTAACCACTCCAACCCCGGGGCCGTCCCTCTCCCCTTGTCATCCCGACCGGGGGAGCGTAGTGGAGGGACCTGCGGTTCGCACGAACGCCGGACGCGGAACGGCTGTTGCCCGCGGCAGCTCGAGAGTCATAGGACATTGCATTTAATAGATCACAGAAAAATGTACGAGCGTTCGAAACCCCAGCGAATGGGTCATCCGACCCAGTGATCGCTGGTACAGATGGACCACGTGCCTGCCGGGAATCGCGGTGCGCCGAACAATGGCTTTCGATGCAAAGACTGCCTGCAGCTTCGACTGAAGCACTCCTGCTTGAAAGGAATCCGGCACCAACCGATTGGGGACGGGGAAAGATCCGATCCTTTGCCGAGAAAAGTTGGACGAAAACTCGACGCCAATTTGACACCTGAGGGTAGGGGGCAGGGTTAGGGTTGTTTTCGAGGACAACCCCATGCGATTCAGCTTCAGGACCCTGGTTCTTACATCCGCCGCCCTTTGCACGACTGCCGCCTTTGCAGCCGAACAGAAAAGGGTGGAGGTGCCGTTCAGCTTTGTGGCCAAGCACCATGCTTATCAAGCCGGCTCGTACACCGTGGCAGTCGACTGGCAAAGGTCTATGGTTACGCTGAGCGAAGTCGGCAGGTCAAGCCAGCCTCTGATGTGGATCATCGTCCCCGGAGCTGCCGATCCCAGTCATCCCAAAGTACGCCTGACGTTTGATGTGAGCGGCCAGGAGCATGTGCTGCGAACGATCCAGTATGAGTCGTTCGCAACACCAAACCTGGATGGGAAGCCAAAGCATAGGGTGGAGGGCTCCACCACCATCGGCGAGTAGCCTCGACACAGAACGTTCGAGGTCGATGGGCCCCTTTGGCAAGTCTTGCAAAGGGGCTTTCTGCTTTTTGTTAACAACGCCCACCGAAGTCTAAGCGCATTTCTTCGCAGTCCTGAGCTGCGAACTCAAAATGAAAAGGGGGCACGCCGTGGGCGCGCAAGTACGGGTTGGATTTGAGGAAAACGGGAGAACTCTTTTGGATCATCAGGCGATCAAAAGCGACGAGTCGAGGCGGATTGTCTACCTGGAAAGAGAAAACGCACGACTGCAGCGACTCGTCGCAGAACTGTTGGTCAAGAATGAGCAGTTACGCCAGATGCATGAGGGGCCACCTACCGTGGCCGACTGACCTCAGAAGAGTAATTTGAGAGCAAATTGCACTAAGCGTGGATTGTTCACGGTGGAATTCACTCCACCGAAGCCAGACTGACTGACATCGGCGATGGGCGAACCGAATTGTGCGTGATTGAAAAGGTTGAAGAACTCGGCGCGGAAGTCCAGGCTTCTGTTCCCCTCCCCGGGGAACACGAACCGCTTGATGACCGAGAAGTCCGTGTTGACGAAGTCGGGACCAGTGGCCGGAACGCGGCCGGCGTCGCCTAGCTGACCGACCGGCGGCGCAACAAAGCAAGCCGCGTTAATCCACTGGTGTTGGCTATGGTTGGCATTGGAAGGATTGCAACCGGCAACCTTATCAGCCCGATTGTAATTGTTGCCGTTACCACCGTTCTGGAAGTAAACGCCGGACTGATTGTTGCTGTCGAATATGGGGACCGGGAACCCGGACAAGACCGTCTCGATGAGAGTCACCTGGAAATTGCCGAGCAGTGTATTGGTCAGGTTGTTCCAATTGTTGCCAATCAGCTTGCCCCTGCCGATGGGCAAGTCATAAATAACGCTGGCGGTGAGGTTGTTATTGAGATTGATCTGCGACAAACCCCAGTCCAGCTTGGGCCAGTTAGGCAAAGGGAAAAATGGGGCGCTCAAGAGCGATCCCAGGCCGTCTGACAAACCGTTGTCGTTGGTATGGGAATAGGTGTAGGCGATCAAAGCATAGAGGCCATTTTTCGACGTTCTGGTCTCGGCTTTCACTTGCAACGAGTTGTAGGTTGTATGGCCTACATCGCCGAAGAGGAAAATGCTGTCGAAGGTGCCATAGGGCGGCACGTAAGGCGATCCATCGGAATTACAACCGAGGGTGTAGCCCGACACCGTGCCGCAAGCCGTGGGACTGCTGGCGTTGAGGCTATTGCCGATCACCAGGATGTGTGAGCCGTGGGAACCCGCATAGCCGGCCGTGAGGACAACACTGCCGAACAGTTCGCGCTCGACGTTCCCGTTATATTGGTACACCCTGCCCAACTTGAAGTCCGTCGGCTGGGTATAGAACGAGCCGGTAAAGTTGCCCGGGGTGGGCGGCGTCGTGATGGCCTGAAATCCGCTGGAAAGACTGATGGCGGAAGGAGTTCCTCCCAGCGTAGTCGCACAGTACGAAGTCGCGAACGCGCAACCAGCCGAAGCAAAGGCGTCCGACTCGCCAAGGAACGGCGGATTCTGCCACAAACCGTTCGCACCCTGGCTCCAGGCTCCGTCGTGAAAGATAGAGAATCCGCCACGGAGCACCGTCTTATCGCTGCCAAAGACCTTCCAGGCGGCGCCGATGCGAGGCTCCAGAGCCTTCCAATCCATCGTTACCCCGGCTGACGGACTGACGCCATTCACATTGGCAATCAGCACCTGGCCGGTCGCCGGAACGTAATTGGAGAGCCGGCTGTGTTCTTCGCTGATGGGAGTGGTCATGTCCCACGCCACGCCAAGATTGAGGGTCAGCGAGTTCTTGATGCGCCAATCGTCCTCCACGAAGGGCCTGTAGATTTTCCAGCGGCGCCCGGTGACGGCGCCATCGAATGTCTGGTCGTGGATTGCAAGGCCGGTGATGCCGGTCAACAGATCCGCCTCTGGATTGCCTGCGACCGATACGCAATTCGCCGGCGCGCCCGTACTCGGGCAGGTATAGCCAGTGAAGTTGCCTCCATTGCCGACAATCCAGAAGCCGTCCTGGAACGCCTCGGTGCCGACGTTCATCTGGTTGGCGCGGAAATCAATCCCCACCCTGATGTTGTGCTTGCGGCGAATGAGGTCGAGCGAGTCGCGGAAGGACCAAACATTGGTCCCGCCCTGGAAGGGTGAATAGCCGCGATCGCCCAGGGCCCAGAAGCCGCCGGTCACAATGGTGGATACCAGGCCGCAGCTGTAGAAGTTAGTACAGGTAGAGCTGCCCGGAGCGCATCCCAGGTTGGCGTTGGGAATGCCCCCGGGCACGATGGTGGCCGACGCGCAGGTTCCAGTACCCTGCGAGCTGATGTAGTCGAAAATGCGATTGTAGCCAAAAGCCGCTTCATTCAGGGTATTGGAGGAGAATACGTGGCTTTCGCCGATGGCAATGTTACGGGCATGGTTGCGAATGCGCTGATTGCTTCCGAAGGCGTTGGCTTCTGCGAATCCAGGCGAGCCGCCCGGCACAAATGAAAAAGCCTGGTCGTAGCTGAAACGGCCGAAGGCGTTATCGGCGGCGGAGAAGGTGCGGTCCAGACGAATATCGAACTTGGTTTCGTCGAGTTGGCGAACCGGTTCGTTGACGTAGTTGTATCCGGCAGTGGGGTTGTTGGCGTTGGGCGCAGGGTACAGGTTGATCATGGCCTGGCCGATGTTGTTGATCGCGCCGGTGGGAACCTTGTTACACGCAGTTCCGTGCGGCTGGCTCCCGTCAGGATTTACAGGGGAGGCGACGCCGTTGGCGCCGCACTGGAAATAGACATTGGGTGAGGCATTGATATCTGTCGATGCCCCAATCATATTGGGGTTCACGATGCCGGGAATCCCGGGACCGGGACTGGCAATGGGAGCGCCAAAAGCATCGTTGCTGAAGTCGCCGGTGCGCTGGGCCAGCGAAGGGACTAGCCCGGTAAAGGTAATGCCATGGAGCTGGTATTTCTGTTCGCCGTCGACGAAGAAGAAGGTCTTGTTCTTTTGGATCGGTCCGCCGACGGAACCACCAAATTGGTTCAGGTTGAACTTTTCTGCCTGGGTGGCAAAGAAGCTCTTGGAGTCGAGGGCGGTATTGCGCAGGAACTCGAAGAGCGATCCGTGGAAGTTGTTCGTCCCCCCTTTGGTGGTGACCAGCACGGTCGGTCCCGCGCGAGTTCCGTATTCGGCGGAATAGGTGAAGGTCAATACCTTGAATTCCTGAATGTCATCGATTGAGGAAAAGGTCCCGATACCGCCGGCCGTCAATTCGTTGTTGTCGACGCCATCGAGTAGCCAATCTGTGCTGTTGGGACGAGAGCCTCCAACTGACAGAGAGAACGAACCACGCGCGGCCACCTCGCTGCTGGCAGCGTTCGTGAAAAAGCTGTTGGGGTTGGTTTCTGCCGTGGCGCCCGAGGTAAGGGTGGCGAGCTGGACGAAATCACGACCGTTGAGGGGAAGTTGCGCCACCTCCTGCGAGGTGATGACCTGGCCGAGGGCAGGACTGGTGGTGTCGGCGGCGACTGCAGCGCCGGAAACACTCACGGTTGTGACTACGGTCGCGGGGTTGAGGGCAAAATCGAGTTCGCGGGCCTCGTCAATCTGCAGCGTCAGATCCTTAGATTCCGCGCTTTGAAAGCCGTTGGCGTCGACATGCACGATGTATGCAGGCGCGGCGGGTAGCAAGGGGACGAGGTAGTGTCCCGCCTCATCCGTCTTGGCAGTGCGAGACAGGCCGGTGTTTTGCGCGGTAACGGTCACAGTGGCGCCAGGCAGGCCGCCTCCCGATTTGTCCGTGACGTTGCCGCTGAAACTGCTGTTGGCCTGACCATACATCGCCGGGGAGATGGCGAGTAGCAACGCACAGGCACCCATGAGAAACAATGCTGCGCGTAGAGAATTTTTAATCCGGCCGTCCGTTGAGTTTTGAAACTTTGCTCCCACTGTTGTGCTTTTCATCGTCAAACCCCTTTAGATAGTTGGTCGTTTAAGGCGGTTTTGCAGTGATGGATGAGTTACTGTAAGAATTCTAGGGCAGAACTTCAACTCAAATCGTGCGCAGATGCGAGGAGATCACATCTTTTTTGGCACAGATCAGACGTGCAGGTGAGATAGCGATAAGCAAATTAGCTGATTGCCAGGGACTGAGACGAAGATCAATGTTGGCTTGAAGGAAGGGATTGTACCTAGGCCGCTGAGGACGCCGTGGGCGGAACCAACCAATCGTCATCTTTGCTTTGTTGCAGACAGCGCAGTGCTTGCTCGGTCGCTGCTTCTTTGCTGGAACAAATCCATTCCAAACGGCTGGGTATGGCGGGACGCACGGCCTTAAGCGTGCCAGCGCTGTCGATCAGGTTTACCTGAAGTTCCTGGACAACCCTGAACACAAACGGACCTTCCTCAAAGATTACGATTTCCCTCCAATATTTCGTGTTTCCAATACTCTTCTGCAGGACGTGCTTGAAAATTTCTGTGTTATCTGACATTCCCCGGGGCCCCTATGCTTCTTACTGAGAGTAAACGACTTGAGCGAATATCGGAAGGGATGATAACTGGTTGATTCTGTGGAAAAGAAGCGGTACCTGAATCTGCAACTTCCATTGTTTGCCGCGCTCTGCGGGTTTTTGATCACTTTCGCTACGGCTAAGGGCAGAATTAATAGCGCGGACGAACGTTGAGTGGGTGGCCCAGGTCTCGCCTTTTGAGCAAACTCGCTTGCCGGCGGCAAGAGAAGGAAGAAAAGAACGCGCTTTTTGTCTATCCCCTCCACCAACCCCGATTTCCTGTGGAGTCTCGTGAGTTCCCTGCACTCCATGCGCCTTTCCCTAAAAGAAAGGCGCACACGTGGTCCTGTCCAGAGCTGCGTACAGGAAATCGGGGCAATCGACGGGTGCCCCATGCGGATACCGCGGGTAGAGCATCTGTTCTTCCCGCGGTATCCGCTCCCATCCTTCGCGTTCTTTGCGAAGGGTGGGATAGTCAAATCTCACCCTTCAATCACCCACGCAAAGCAGACTTGTTCCTTAGGAGGGGCCACCCACTCAAAGTCTGCAGGCCGCAGCTGACTGTCCGGAACCGGTCATCGGCTTCTTCGACCTCGATCAAGCGATGGCGGACGAAGGAGAAATTCTTCCGCAGTAGTGCGGCCGGGAGAGGTTCCGTGGGCTCGAAAGTACTCACGATAGGCGGTTGGCGTGAGCTGGCGAACCCGGCGGAATTGCCTATTGAAGTTGGCAAGGTTCGGCAGCCCGACCTCGTCTGCAATGATGTTCACCGGTAGGCCGGTCTCGCCCAGGCGCATGCACGCACGACCGATACGAAGGTTACTTAAATAATTACTCACACTTTCGCCCGTATGTTTGACGAAGAGACGATGAAGCGATCGTGGCGAAATGTTTCCAATCCTGCACAACGCGTTGATGCGAAGAGGTTCTGAAAAGCGCTTGTGGAGATGGTTGAGTACACGCGTAAGTTGCGCCGGCTCCGCATCGGATGCGGCTGCCACGGTAGCGCCGGCCTTGGAAAGCGGCGTGGCAGGAGCCTGCGCAAGCTCCTGCAGAAGGTTAAGCGCAGTATGAAGCCGGGCGGCTGCGTTTTCTCCCAATAGCCCTTCCTGCAGACCCATCATTCGGGTTGCTGCGTCGTGGCTGAAAGCCAGGCCGGTGGAGGAGTTTCGCAGCAGTTTGCGAATATTCCCATACTCGGGCAAAATCTCCGCCACTTGCAGTGCCCAGGCTCCTGAAAACCAGATCACGATGGCCGTGTGCGGATTCTCGTCATTCAGCGTGGCCGTAGAAGCCCACGTGTGGGGCATGTCAGAAGGCACCAGAACCAGATCAGGCGCCTGGTACTGATCGATGTGATCCCCAACGAACCGCCAACCACGGCTATTCAAAGTCAAGGTGAGCTCGTACTCAGGATGATGGTGCCATTCGAAGGGGATTTCGGAGACGCGACGGTGGTACACGCGTAAAGAGCAGCCTTTAGGAAAGGTGACGCGCTCGAATTGCGGTTTCATAGGTTTACCGATTCGGCCACGGAAAGGCTTGGTGCTGTCCGAATTGTATCTAAAGTTGGCCCGTCTGCATCAGTAACCTTCCAAGCGCAGCGCTAGAGTGGAAGACGCGAGGGAAATAACATGGAATTTCAAATAGACAATCTTCCGCAGGCGATTCAAAGCACAAAGAAGTTGCTGCGCCAGGCGCTGCCCAACTATGCCGCGATTTCTCTTGAGGTCGAAACGGAGATGCGCCGGCGAGTCGACACCATCGTTCGCGAGCGTGAATCAGGTGCGCCGGTCATACCGGTCGTGCAATACACAGAAATAGCGTCGGGCGTTGTGCCGGCGGAGATGATTGCGAAGATCAAAGACCGTGGGGCCTGCGTGATTCGGGGGACGTTCGAGCAGGCGCAGGCCGAGGCATGGGACAACGAAATCGCAGCCTACGTAGAGGAGAACGGCCTGGATGCGAAGCTGGCCAACGCGGCCGAGGACAAGTACTTCGGCACGCTTGCCTCTGCCAAGCCGCAGATCTATGGGATTTACTGGTCGCGTCCTCAGGTCGAAGCGCGGCAATCGGACTCTCTTACCCGGGTTCGCATTTTTCTCAACCAGCTGTGGCGGGCAAAAAGCGAAGGCCGGCAACATTTCGATGCCAACCAGGTGCCCGTTTATGCGGATCGAATCCGCCGCCGCCCGCCGGGCTCGGCATCGTTGGGGCTTTCCCCTCACGTGGACGGAGGGTCGGTGGAGCGCTGGCTCGACGAGAGTTTCCGCCGGGTCTACCGCCATGTCTTCTCTGGAAATTGGCGCGAGTACAACGCTTACGATGCGGCGTATCGACCGGAGGCGCGCGAAGTGCCATCCCCAGCGGTGTGCTCTATGTTTCGCACGTTTCAGGGATGGACGGCGCTCACCCGCCAGGGCAAGGGCGATGGTACGCTGCAGCTGATTCCGATCGCCGAGTCGATGGTCTATGTGCTGCTTCGTGCCCTGCAGGATGATGTTCCGGAAGACGACCTTTGCGGCGCTCAGCCGGGACGGGCACTGTCAGTCAATCCGCAGTACCACAGCCTGTTGATCGAGGCTTTGTCGTCGATCCCGCGGATGGAGCCGGGAGACACAGTTTTCTGGCACTCCGATGTAGTGCACGCAGTCGAGAACGAGCACCGCGGCAGCGGCTACAGCAATGTGATGTACATCGCATCGACTCCAGGCTGCGAGAAAAACACTGCTTACCTGGCGAAACAGGCGCCGGCGTTTCTCGCTGGCAAGACACCGCCCGATTTCGCACCGGATGATTTCGAGGTGGATTTCAAAGGTCGCGGAACTGAGGAAGATCTAACCGCACTGGGCCGTTCTCAATTGGGGCTGGCGCCGTTGGATAAGAAGGGAAGGGAAGCGGTGGGCGCGTTCGCATCCAGGTTGCCCTAATCCCGATTAGCCGCAAAAATACAATTCTGATCTTACTGCGAAGAAAGCAGTCGATCGACGGGAGCGTTCGATGAGGTATTTCTTTGCCGCGGTAACACCGTTGCTGGTGGCCGCCACTGCGGCTGGTCAGGCAGCGCCAGTGACTTTGGCTGCCACGCCTTCCACCGTCATCTGGGGCTACTACTCGGCCAAGGCCAAACCCGTGCTCAACGTACATTCTGGAGATACCGTCCGCATCCAGACACTCTCCACCTGCGGTCCCAATGATCGGTTGGAAGAAGAAGGCGTCGCGGCAGCGGACATTCCTTCTTACAACGCCGATATTTATCGCGAGGTCAAAGATAAGGGTCCGGGCGGGCATATTCTAACCGGTCCGGTCGCTATCGTTGAGGCCGAGCCCGGCGACGTGCTGGAGATTCAAATCCTCAAGATCGATATAGACACTCCATGGGCCTGCAACGGCTTCGCTGCCGGCCGCGGCTTTTTGCCTAACGACTATCCTTACGGTGGATCCAAGATTATTCCTCTGGATCGCTCCCGGATGATGGCTCATTTCGCCCCGGCCATCGACATTCCGCTTCATCCCTTCTTCGGCAGTATGGGCATCGCGCCTCCTCCCTCGGCCGGCCGTATCGACAGCGCGCCACCCTGGATGCACGCCGGCAACATGGACAACAAAGAACTGGTCGCCGGAACCACACTCTATGTCCCTGTTCATGCCAAAGGAGCGCTTTTCGAAGTTGGAGATGGCCACGCCGGCCAGGGCAACGGCGAAGTCGACATCACCGCGATGGAGACCTTCCTTACCGGGACCTTCCGGTTTGTGGTGCACAAGGACCAGCACCTGCTCTGGCCGCGTGCGGAGACGCCCACCCATTACATCAGCATGGGGTTCAGCCCGGACCTGAAGGAAGCTACGACGCTCGCGGTCCGCGACATGATTAACTTCCTCGTCGATCAGAAACACCTCAGCCGGGATGATGCTTATATGCTGACCAGCGTCGCCGTGGATGTCGACATCACGCAGCTGGTGGACGGGAATGTGGGCGTTCATGCCATGTGCCCCAAGAGCATCTTTACCAGGTAGCGGGTGGGTCCCAGTCCATTGCTGGAAATGCCGTCCCCGGTACTGTAGAGTGATCGGCGATGGACCCGAACACGCCCGGTAGTTTTGATGAGCAGATAGCGGAGTTGCGTTCGCGCGTGCAACTGCTCGAGGAGGCGCTCAAGACCTACGGTATTGTGCTGCAAACTGAGAATGTGGCCCCTCGGCCGGCGCACCCTGTCGCGGAGGCAACGTTGCCGCCGCCTCCGCCCCCGGCGCCCCAAATCGGAGCCGCACCAGCGTTCCCGCAAAGAATCGCAGTACCGCGCTTTGGCGCGACGCCGTCTGCATCGCAAAAAGACAAGGGCTCTCTGGAAAGCCGGATTGGCTCGCAATGGTTCAACCGGATTGGCATTCTGGCGGTGCTGATCGGCATGGCCTGGTTTCTCAAGTTCGCCATCGACAATCACTGGATCGGACCACTGGGAAGGGTGCTGATAGGTCTGACCGCAGGCGTGGGGCTCATCAAATGGTCGGAGCGATTCCGAAGCCGCGGATATAGCGGTTTCTCCTATTCGTTGAAAGCCCTGGGTAGTGGCATCCTTTATTTGTCGCTTTGGGCGGCATTCTCGCTTTTCCATCTCATCCCTGCAGCAGTGGCCTTCGCAGCCATGATTGTGGTCACTGCGTTTAACGGATTCATGTCCTGGTCGCAGGACTCTGAGCTTCTGGCGCTGTATGCGATCGTGGGCGGCCTGAGCATACCGGTCCTGGTCTCAACCGGCGAAAACTCAGAAGTTACGCTGTTCAGTTATTTGTTGCTGCTTGACATTGCAGTATTGGTCCTCGTCGCGCTTCGCCCGTGGTCGCGTCTATTGTTTGGCGCCTTCACGGGCACGGTCTTGTTTGTCTTCGCATGGTGGGCCACTTTTTACTCTCCCGCTCAGTCTGGCCGGACGGCGTTTTTCATCGGCTGCTTCTTCGTCATCTTCGCCTTGGCGCCTCGTCTGGTCCGGGTGAACCTGGAAGATGAGTCTCGCGTTTCGGGTTGGGACAATCTAGCTTTGGTGTTGCTGCCCATCAGCAATGCCGCACTCGGATTTTTTGCGTTCTACGAAATATTCGATCCCTCCGGTTCGAGTTGGGCCGGTCCATGGCTGGCGGTCGGCTTCGCCGCCTTTTATCTGTTGTTGCTGCGCCTGCCAGCAGGAGGCAGATTGCATCAGAGTCCCACAATATTATCCGCGCTTCATCTAACGGCGGCAGTGGTGTTCCTGAGCATTGCGATTCCGCTCAAAGCACACGGGCGATGGCTGACGATTGGCTGGCTTACCGAAGGGACAGCACTGCTGTGGTTTTCCCGGCGAATCCATTCGCCGCTGCTGCGCGGGTTGGCGGTGATCTGCTTGCTACTCGGCCTGTCCGCATTGCTGGTGGTGAACCCGCCAGCCTCGACGATGCCATTGCTGAACGAACGGTTTGCCACCTACTGCGTGGGTATTGCGGCCTTCACTTTGGTGTTTGTGATGGCGCGAAAGGCGCAGTTAAATGAATCCGAACCGGGTGAGCTCTCGTGGCATACCCTCGCCGCCGCTGCAGTGCTGGTGGTGAATGCTCTGACGCTGGTGGCCATCGGTTGGGAGATTCACAGCTACTGGTGGTTCCGGCAATGGCAGGGCAATTCGCGCCTGATGCACGATTATCGAATGTACGCGCAGTTCACATACTCGGCGTTCTTCATGGTGTTCGGCGCCATCCTGCTGGGTGTTGGATTTTGGCGGCGCTCGGCGTACCTGCGTTGGCAGGCCCTGGTGCTGCTGGCGGTGGCGATCGGCAAAGTCTTCTTAGTGGATGTGAGCGAGCTAAGCCAGGGATACAGGATTCTCAGTTTCATCGGTCTTGGAGCCCTGCTCCTTGGCGTCAGTTTCGTATACCAGCGGGATCTACTCAACCTGCGTGGGCACGCTTCATGAAGGTCAAGTTGGCTGTTGTTCTGCTCGCTGCCGGGGCTGTTTCACCGGAGCTTCAGTACTTCTCCCAGGAACGGCCCGTCCAGAATACGCCACAGCGTCCGATGCAAACCTGCCTTGTTCTTGACTCAGAGCTCTTTGCCCACGCCTCACCCCAGTTTTCCGATCTTCGCCTGTATCACGATGGCAAAGAAACACCCTATGTCATTCACCTCAGCGCGCCGGTCGAAGTTCGAGAAACATCGATTGTCCCTATGAATCTTGGCAGACGCGGCGGCGAAGTCTCGTTCGATGCGGCCATGCCCGAAGGCAGCTACAGTGATCTCCAACTCGATGTAGCCGGACAGGATTTTATTGCGACAGTCACCGTTTCCGGCAGCCAGGCACAGGCAGACTCTTCCCGAACCACGCTGGGCTCCTATACGATCTTCGATCTAAGTCATCAGAAGCTTGGCCGCAGCACCGTCCTGCACATTCCAACCTCAGACTTTCGCTACCTGCACTTTCAGGTCGTGGGCCCGCTTACACCAGAAAGCATCACCGGGCTCGCAGTCGACAAGCTGCCCGCAACTGAGGCCAGGTACGAGATGGTCGCCCAGGCGTCGAGCATTACCCAGAAGGGTCATGCTTCGGTTCTCGAGTTCAACGTGCCCGCCCTTGTTCCGGTCGATCGCCTCGCGTTTACGGTTGGTCCGCAGCCGGTCAACTTCAGCAGGAATGTAACCATCAACGTGACGACAGTGGAACCTCCTCCGGCGACGGATGCCGTGGAGCCGACGCGGCCACAGACGGTGATGGGGAATCTTCTGCGTATCCATACCGTGCAGAATGGTCACCGGATTGACGAAGAAAATCTTGAAATCGCTGCACCGGGGGTGATCCTCGATAAGCCGGCAAAGTGGACGGTTACGATCGATAATGGCGACGACGTACCTTTGACGGCACAGTCTGTTCGCGCCCAGATGCTGCAACGGAGCTTGTGCTTCGAAGCGGGCGGCACAGGCCAATACACTCTGATGTATGGCGATTCAGCTTTGAGTGCGGCACGTTATGACTATGCCGCGCTGTTTACCCTGCAAACCGATGCGGCGCAGGCCATGGCGGGACAGGAGCAACGAAATCCTGAATACCGGCCCCGTCCCGACCAGCGCCCGCTCACCGAGCGATATCCAGGTCTGCTGTGGGGTGCGTTGGTTGTCGTGATCGTGACCTTGGCACTCATTGCGTTTCGGTCGGCAAAGCGAACCAGCCAACCGCAATGAGGTCATCATTCACATCGTAGAGCTACGATCGGATCGACCCTGGTCGCAGATCTCGCCGGGATTAAAGTAGCAACCAGTGCTACCAGGATCAGCAGCAGTGTCACCAATCCGAACGTGACCGGGTCGTGTGGGCCAATGCTGTACAACAGGCTCGACATCACACGGGTCACAGACAACGCAGCGACCAGGCCCACTGCGGTCCCTGCCACAATGAGTCTAAGACTGCGCCCGATCACCAACCGTAGAATGTCGCCTCTGTCTGCCCCCAACGCCATGCGTACTCCGATCTCCTGTGTTCGCTGCGCAACCAGAAAGGTGATGACCCCATAAAGCCCGACCATCGACAGCACGAGCCCTGTCGCGGCGAAGAAGCTCACCAGCATAGTCTGAAATCTTGGCTGATCGGCCAGCTTGCTCACACGCTCGCGCAGCGTGGCAATATCGACGGGGAGAGTCGGGTCGAGAGCGGCTACCTGGGAGCGAATCCATGGGGTCATTTCCTTCGCACCCAGAGCGCTGCGAACCACGACCACGGAGGTCCTACCCCACTTACCGCGGTTGTCCCAATCCTCAGGACGATATCGCCGCGGCGCGTAGTATTCCGGCTCCTCCTCACCCGTAAGGCCGCCATTCTTTACATTGGCCGCCACTCCCACGACGGTGCACCACACATCGTCCGCTCCCGAACCAAAACGAACCCGCTCTCCTACGGCACTTTTACCAGGAAACAGCAGCGTGGCCAGCCACTGGCTGACCACCAACGAATGTTCGCTTGAGTTAAGCTCTTGATCGTTGAAGCCCTTACCCTGCACGATCGGAATGTCCAGGGCACGGAAGTAGTCAGGTGAGACAAGACGGTAAGTGACCACCGCGCCTGTTTGACGCGTGAAAGGTGGCTGGCCGGAAACAGAGATCGCGTCAAAGCGTGTTTTGTTATGCTCCGACAATGGAGGCAGCGAATCGGTAATTGCCACCAGACTGACTCCAGGACCGAACCGAAGCCGCCTCTCCAATTGCTGAAAGAACGACATCATGCTTTGCGCTGTCGGATAGTTGTGTTCTCCCAACGTAACGCTGACCGTCAATGTGGAATCCTCGCGCATCCCGAGGTGCTGGTTCTCGAGATTGCGGAAGCTTCGCAACAACAGCACTGCCCCGGCAAGCAAGACCATACTGGCGGCAATCTGCGTAACCACAAGCCATTGACGGAGTGTCGCATGGGAAACGAGTGTGAGGCGTCCATTGAGCGCCTCTCGGTTCGGCTTCTGCACCGACGGCGCCAGGCCAAACAATGCACCGCACACAATCGACAGCAAGACGGTGAAGCCGATGATGCGTAGGTCGAGCCCGGTCTTATCGAGGTAAGGGATGCCTGGCGGCGCAATCGCGATGAAAAGGTGCAACAGCCCCTCAGCCAGCGCGCAGCCGGCGACCGCTCCTGCAATGGACAGCAGCATCGCTTCGGTCAGCGTCTGCCGCACCAGTCTAGCCCGGCTTGCCCCCAGGGCAGAGCGAACCGCAAGCTCACGCGCCAGGGAGGCGCCGCGCGCCATCAGCAGGCTGGCAACATTGGCGCAGGCAATCAGCAGCATCACACATACGGCGGCCAGCAAAACCCACGCGGCCGCACGGGCGCCCTGCATTTGGCGTTCGCGGAGAGAGCGAATCTTCAGGTGGACGTCGTAACGAAGTTCTGCCGGAATTGACTTCAGATCCTGCTGAAAGAGCGGCTCCATCTCAGCTTGTGCCTGTTGCACGGTGATCCCGGGCTTGAGCCGGGCAAAGGCCCGGCGCGGCTGTCCATAGCCGCCGTTCGCTGTTCGATCGGCAGCTTCATCCACCGCCATCGGGAAGAGCACATCGACGGCCTGAAGCCGAGGCATCTCGAAGTTTTTGGGGAGCACGCCAATGACGCGGACCGGACGACCGTCGATCGCAATCGTCTTATTCAGAATGCCTGGATCCCGGCCGTAATGAGTCAGCCAAAGACCATAAGAAATAAGTACGACATCCGGGGCTCGGGCACGGGTCTCATCGGCAAGGAAATTGCGGCCCACAACGGGCGACACGCCGAGGACCGAAAGGAAATTCCCTTCGACCGATTCACAATTAAGTTGCGCGGGTTTCGCTTCCGTCAGGTCGCACTCATGGGTGAGTGTCTGCTCGGAAGTCATCGCTTCGAACGGTTTCTGATGGTCGCGCCAGTTGTAGTAGAAGTTGCCCATCACAAACTCCTCCGTCTCAACTGAGTGCACCATGCCGAGCGAGACCAGGCGCTCCGCATGGGCATAAGGGAGGTCGCGAAAGAGGATGCGATCGACGATGCTGAAGATTGCTGTTGTCGTTCCGATGCCCAGCATCAGCGTAACAATGAGAGTGAGCGTAAAAATCGGGTTGCGGCCGAAGCCGCGGATGGCGTAGCGGACATCCTGAAGGAATGTTTCCATGTAAAAGCTTGGACGCTGCTCGTGTGCTTCTTGCTTTGCTTTCTCGATTCCCCCTAATGCGATGACCGCTTGTCGATGCGCCTCTTGCGGGGTCAGACCGGCAGCGACATTCGCCCGGGTTTGCTCATCGAGATGGAATTGCAATTCTTCATCTATTTCCTGATGCGGCCTGGGAGAGATCAGAAAGCGAAGACGCGTCATCAATCCTTTGAGCATAGAAAGTTGCTCCCCTTCACACTCTACAAGAGAATGACGTGCTCTCTTGTCGAATGTCAAGGGGGATTAACCCGGCAGTGCGCCCTTCTTTCCCCCACCCTGGAGCTCAATTCCCGAAGCTTGCGTAATTTCCTGCTCCTCGTCCGTATACCCCACGTATGACCGAATACGATATGACATCGGTTGGACGAGTGAGCAGCGATTCACAGCAAATAGCGCGTGGGCTTCGCGAACGCGATATTGCTCTGCTCCACGCTCTGGTCGAGCAATATCAGTATCGTCTGGTTCGCTACCTTATCTATCTGTTGGGAAAGCGCGACGAGGTCGATGACCTGGTACAGGAAACATGGGTCCGGATTCTTGAGCGCGGCCGCTCCTATGACGGACGCTCTCGTTTTGAGCCCTGGCTTTTTGCCATTGCCCGCAATCTCACCATCGATCACATGCGCAGGCGGAAAACCTTGAGCCTGGCTACGGATCTCGACTCCGATGACGGTGGGGAACAGGACAAAGCTCCTCGATCACCTGCTTCCAATGCCCCGTCGCCCTTTGTGCTCGCAGCGCGCACGGAAGATGCCCAGCGTCTTGCACAATCCATGCAAGCTCTGGACTTTATCTATCGCGAAGTCCTCGTCCTTCGCTTTCAGGAGGATTTGTCATTGCAGGAAGTAGCAACGGTGGTAGGAGCACCAGTCAGTACAGTTGCTTCAAGAATTTATCGGGGACTGCAGACACTACGAACCCTACTGGATGGAGCAAAGCATGAAAACTGATCCTCACGCGACATTCCGGGACGTCATTGACAAAACTCTGGCCGGCGGCGCATCGCCTGAGGATGATCGCTCTCTTCAGGAACACTTGGCAGCTTGCGCCCAATGTCAGGAATATCTAAGTGCCGGCACCCGGGTCATCGCTAGTCTTGGTGGCTTTTCATTCGACGTCGACCCTGGGTTCGAGAGAAAAGTTCTTTGGTCGCTCACTGTGCGCGCACAGCAGCTCGAGACCGCACAGTCTCATCGCCGGCGAATCGTATGGGGCTGCGTTGGCGCCCTGGTGTTGCTGATCACGGGCTCCTTCGTTGCTCTTGAATTCGGCAATCTGGTTGCGGCCTCCCTCGGCCTGCCGCCGATGCAAGTGCAGAGGTTACTGCTGTTTTTATGGGTATTACCCTCCTTATGCCTCTCACTACTGTTTCCAATACTGCCCGTGCTGTCCCATCGGGAAGAGAGGTTTTTATGAAAAACCGTTTTTTGAATGTTGTCCCCAGAGCCGTTCAGGTAGGGGCTGTCGCTATCGTCGCTGCGGCAGTGCTGATCGGATTGGCTGTGGGCTGTCACGCCGTCGCAGGCGGCGCCGCATTGCAGACTATGTTTGTGTATGCCGCAGCCGCCCTGGCCGTCGGCATGGTAATCGCAATCTGGCTTCTCTGTTTGGGTTTCGTCTTTGCGGACGCCCGCCGGCGGGGCATGCGGGCGGCCGGTTGGATGCTTGTGGCCATGCTGATGCCGAATCTACTGGGATTTCTTCTCTACTTAGTAATACGCCGGCCGCTCGCTGCACCTTGTGTAAGTTGTAGCCGCCAGATTCCAATGGATCAGCCATTCTGCTCGTGGTGCGGGACCTCTCGCGCCCCGCTTCCATCGGGCGCTGAACCGGTTAGCGGACAGGCGTGAGAAGATGCTGCTGGAGACATCGCAAGATTGCGGAGGATCATGAGAAGAAGCCGGCAAACTCGTTCGTTATTCTTCTTATGGATCGTTGTTGCAGTAGCAGCTCAGCTTACGCTCGCCGACAAGGTAGCTGCTCCGGTGACCTCCCTGCGTGTCTACCTCTTCGACTGCGGCCTGATCAAAGGCGAAGATCCGCTAGAGTACGGATTGAATAAGGGCGACGTTAAAAACCCCGACATGGTAGTGCCGTGTTACCTGATCGTTCATCCCAAGGGAACTCTGATGTGGGATGTGGGGGTGATTCCGGATAGTGCGTTCAAGGGAGATGGGCCGGCGACTCAGACGGACGGCTCCGACGTGGAAAGCTCCCCAAGGCCCTTGCTGCCGCAGCTGGCGGCCCTTGGCTATCGCCCGGAGAACATCACTTATCTTGCTCTTTCGCATTACCATTCCGATCACGTCGCGAATGCGAACGCGTTTGCCGGTTCCACCTGGCTGGTCCATGCCGCGGAGCGGGATGCAATGTTCGCTGCCAAGCCCGAGGACCAGTCCGCTTACAACCGGCTCCGCAACAGCAAGACGATAATTTTGCCAAACACTGACTACGATGTATTTGGCGATGGAACGGTGGTGATCAAATCCGCTCCTGGTCATACTCCCGGCCACCAGGTTCTGGCGTTGAAGTTGCCTAAGACCGGACCAGTCCTGATTGCGGGGGATCTATGGCATTATGCGGCGGAGCGAACCGCGTCCCGGCCTCCTAAAGATGAGGCGGATCAGCAGCAGACACTGGCGAGTCGCGCCGCAATGGAAACCTACCTCAAGCAGAGCGGCGCCCAACTCTGGATCGAGCACGACCCGGCAACCTTCCATCGTCTCAAGAAAGCTCCCGCCTACATCGAATAGCTTGTGTCCTTCTGCAGTTTCTTTTGCCCATTGCTCGCTCAGGTCCGGGCCATGCTTTTGGGTTCTATCCCCGCCCCAATCGCCGGGTGCCCCACATCTCGCTCGTTTCTCGCGAGATGTGGGATACCGCAGGTCTCCCCCTCAAGCCTGTCGCGGTCCCCACAACTCCACAGGGGTGCCCCACGTTCGCACCAGCGTACGTGGACCGAAAACGATGGGCGAAGCCCACGACAGCTTTTTGTTCCAGACCCTATCCTTTGTCCATAAGAGACGCCGGACCGGGATCAATGCCCGGAAGGCTGACGACTAAGCCGTTCCATGAGCAAGGCGTTGCGCTTAGCTTGTTTGGACAGTGAATCAAGGTAAGCCGTTTCTCCTTCCGCGTGGTACCCCTCCCCGAGTATTCCCACGCCGACCAGGCCCGGCAGATACGGAGCGACAAAAGAAATGTCACCTGCGCCCCGGGTCATCGGTCCCGCTTCGAGAACAGGCCCCAAGCCCAGCGCTACGCTCCCGTCGTTCCACTCGGCTAACAACTTCTCTCCGACCGCTGTCCTGGCCATGGCAGGATAACTTTCCTCGAAAGCGATGGTCGCGCCGGTCCTGGGCAGGTGGGCAGCAACAACAGCGCGCATCTTCGCCTCCACGCGCGCGGTCTGCTCGTCATTCAGCGTGCGCAGATCGCCGCCGGCAATGGCTGTGGGCGCAACGACGTTTGCTTTTCCCGTGGCCGACCCTCCGGTGCTGTCTGCATTCATCTGCGCAGTCGCGCCCCCAAGGATGAGACCAACGTTATACGTGAGCCCTTCCTCCGGCAGCTCTTTGCGGAAGCTATCCAGGATGCGCGCCAGCTCGTAGATTGCGCCGAAGCCGAGGCGATCGCCGAAGATCTGCGATGAATGCCCGCTCAGGCCGGTTGTCTCGATATGCCAGGTGGTGGAGCTTCTGCGCGCGATGCTGATCGTATCCTGGCCGTTCAGGCGTACGCTCGGCTCGAACTCAAGAGCGACGTCACTCTGTTTAGCGGCTTCGATCAGGTCGTGGCGCGCAACCTGCATGGGCGCACCGACACGCTCTTCGTCGCCGCTCAAAACGATACGGATTTCACAGTGTTCGAGCACGCCGGCTTCCAACATAGCTCGCAATGCGGCCAGCATCACGACCAGTCCACCCTTCATGTCAGCGACGCCCGGACCAGTGGCGATCTTGCCGTCTGTATTGGGGACAAGCGCGTACTGCTGAAATCCACTGGATGGTTCGAAGACTGTATCCATGTGGCCGATGAGGAGCAGCTTCTTTCCGCACTGGCCTTCACCGGCGGGGCAAGGATGCTCGGCGACGAGGTCCCCCGCGCGTGCGGTCTGGGACTCCATAGGCACCCACCGCACTTTGAAACCGAGCGATTCGAGCTGCGGCGTAAGGCTGTCTTTCACCGCTTCGACGCCGGCCAGGTGCATGGTTCCGCTGTTGAGGTCGACAAGTTTTTTGAGCAGCGCCAGATCCGCATCAGCGTGGGCATCCACTGAGCGGACCATCTTGACTTCGGCGGGCGTTAGCCCCTGAGGGGCATCGGCGGACTGCCCGCCCGCAGGCTTATTCGTTGCAGTCAACAGGGAACCGGCCACGCAGCCGAGGGCAAGCAACCTGTTCGACCGAATCGAATCCATTGACATAGCGTGGATTCTAGCATCGGGGGTTGATCGCGATCATGCGCATGAATCGGCTAATCTGGATGTGTGGCAAAGGAATAACGGAGGAAACAAATGGTTCAAATTACCTGGCTCGGACACGCAAACTTCGAAATCAAATTCGAATCTGGAGAAGTCTTGCTATTGGACCCCTGGATTGAGGGGAATCCCGCTTATCCAAAGGACTACAAGATCGAAAAGGCCGATGCGATTGCTGTTTCTCACGGGCACGGGGACCACATGGGGGACGTAGTTCCGCTCGCGAAACGCTTCGGATCAAAAGTAGCTGCTATGGTCGAAGTCGCCGGCTTCTGCGCCTCAAAAGGAGTGAAGAACACCATCGGCTTCAACAAGGGAGGCACGGTTGATCTGGGTTTTGTGAAGCTCACCATGACGCACGCGCTGCACAGCTCTTCCATCAGCGACGGCGACAAAATGATTTATGGAGGAGAACCGGTCGGCTTTATCTTGACCTTCAAGGACGGCCGCCGCGCTTACTTTGCCGGGGACACGGCAATTTTTTCGGAATTGGCCTTGTACGCCGATATTTACCATCCGGAACTGGCCTTCTTACCCATTGGCGACTTCTATACGATGGGGCCCGAGGAAGCTGCCTATGCCGCACGGTTGCTGAAGGTGAAAAAGATCATCCCCATGCACTATGGGACCTTCCCGGCGCTTACGGGCCGCCCGGACCAGCTGGAGGAAAAATTATCTGGAACAGGAATCCAGGTCCTGACACTGAAGCAGGGGCAACCGATCACCTGGTAACGTCTGGAGGAAACAATCCATGAGTAGCAATCACCCGAGTCCTCGCGACGTTGCTCGTCCGTTCACGCCTGAACTCTCTGCACTCATTGAAGACCCGCTCTTCAGTCGCGTGTGGGAGCGCCCTGGGCTCTCCAAGCGCGACCGTAGTCTGATCACGGTCGCAGCTTTGGTAGTTCTCTACCGTCCCGAACAGCTTCCCGCCCACCTGCGTATGGCGATTGCCAACGGCGTTAGCAAGACGGAGTTAAGCGAAGCGATTACTCATCTTGCTTTCTACGGTGGTTACCCGGCCGCGGTCTCCGCTTCCGGCATCGCACACGAGACGCTGGGCAACCTTGATGATGGGCACCCGGGAGGACCAACGGGAGGTTGACCGCGCTTTTTGGGCCCTCCCCGGCACGAATTCGACGGGTGCCCCATGCGGTTACCGCGTGTGAAAGCCTCTGTTCTTCCCGCGGTATCCGCTCCCATCCTTCGCGTTCTTTGAGAAGGGTGGGATACGCAAATCTCACTCTTCCACTTCCCGCAACAGCAGACATAACGGTAAGAGGATTTGTTCTTAACCTTGCGACTTCTGTTCCGAGGCGGTCACGCTTTGTCGCGTCAGCACACTGATAAGCTACAAAGCAAATGACTGACAAATTCAAAGAACTGCTTGCGGAAGGACATCGGGAGCGGCAAGAAAACCGGCTTTCGGCTTCTCGTGCGATCTTCATTGACGTGGTGCGCAAAGCTGCAGAAGAGGGTGATCGCTCGTCTCTGGCGGAGGCTCTTGGCGGATTGGCAGAGGCCGAAGACGGTATTGGAAATTACGAGGCGGCCCGGCACCACTATGCAAACGCGGCCGTGCTCTATCGACAAATCGGGCCACCGAAGATGCTGGCCTGCACCCTCCGGTACGAGGCTGACCTATGGATGCACACAAATCGGTCCGCAGAGGCCGAGCCGCTCTATCTCGAAGCAGAGAAGGTGTATCGGGAAAATGGCGAAGAGAGCGCTCTCGATCTTGCTCATACGCTCCGGGCCCTGGCTCTGATCAGAGAGGCAAAGGGCGAGGCGACGGCAGCCAGATCCCTCTGGCAAGAGGCTTGCGAGATATATGCACGCCTGGAGGTAAAGGAGGCAGTGCCGGGGCCTTCCAGGGTGCCAACCCCTGCGTTGCCGAAGCGCCCGGCGCCGACCGGTGTGGGTGAGAATGCCGCAAGGTTAAAGTAATGCGAGCGCGAGTGCCCGGCGTAGTAGTTATGCGAAACCACGTCGGGACGCAGGAACGCGCCACGGTTGGTTACGTTGGTGTTGGACTGGTCATTCGTCTGCGGGATGCCGCTGGCATTGCTCGGGCACTGGCCTGTGACCGGGTCGGGCACCACCTGGCAGCCTCCGGGACTGATGCTGGGGGTAAGCCAGGGGCCGGTTTCCAGCAGGGTTATGGTATTGAGGTTCCAACCGCCGAAGACTTCGTTCAGCCAGTTGCCATGGGTAAGGTACTTGCGGCCTTCTCCGAAAGGAAGCTGATAAATGCCGGTCAGAAGAAAGCGATTGCGGCGTGTGCCTTCTTCATTGCCATAGTCGGAATAGGTGTTGAAGCGGTTGGTGATCGGAATGCCATAGTTGACTTCACCCGCGAAGGAGTTCGGGGTATCGCCCTGGTTGTCCGCCTTATTGACGGCAAGTGTGTAGTTAGCATTGTAATAAAGGCCATTGGACATGCGGTGCGTTCCTTCAATCTGCAATGCCTTGTAGTTGGCCTCGCCGTGGTTGAAGGTGGAGTAGAGCGTGGTCCAGTTCTGATACGGCGCGCGCTTGTCAACGTAGACGCCGGCAGTGGCTCCCTGGTTATAAGGGATCGTGCTGGCGGGAATCTGGTTGAGGTCTTCGGTGATGTTCAAGCGATAGCTATGCATTCCCACATAGCTGACACGCAGTGAATTATTAGCCGAAAGCTCGCGCTCAACGGTGAGGCTCCATTGGTTGGACTGAGGGTCGCGGTAATTCGGATTCACTCCCTGATCCAGGCCACCGCCACCGTAGACAACACCGGTAGTGGGCGGAGCGGTGTTTGGAAACTTGATCAGCGGCGCCGCCTGGGTGCCGGAGTTGGAGTAAACGTGAAGATTCGACGTCGGGTTACCACTGTTGTTGAAAGACAGCGGACCCAGGTTGGTCATGGTGTAGATGCCGAAGCCTCCGCGAATGACCGTCTTGGTGTCGTTAAAGGGGCGATACGCAAAAGCGATACGCGGCTGAAAATTACCTTTGTAAGTCTGCCGCAAACCCTCCGGCAGGCCGTCCTGACTGGCGGTGACGTACTTGGTGCACGGCAGGAAACTCTGGTTCAGGTTGCACGCATTGAATGACTGCTGAAATGCGACGTTAGAGGAGACAATGTTCTGCTTCTGTAGATAGGCTGCGAGGTTATCCGGAACAACGATCGAGTTGTTTCGTTGGTCGAAGTTGGCAAGATTGCCGCCATTCTCCACAAAGGAGGGCAGGACCTGCCACCGCAGACCGTAGCTGAGGGTGAGACGGCTGTTGAGGTTCCACTCATCCTGTCCAAAGAAACTGTACTGTGTGGCGGTGCCTCCGACATCCGGGCTGGAGACAGCGAAGTAGAGCGTGGTGGGCTCACCAAGAAGAAAATCGCCGAACGCGCTGCCGGTAAACCCACCCTGAAAGACGAAGTTGCCGAAGTCGTCTGAGTTGAACTCCGGAGCAAAGCTCTCCAGGTCGAAGTACTGTACATGACGGACATCGATGCCGCCCTTGAGCGCATGCTTGCCGCGCGTAAAGGTCAGATTGTCAGAGAACTGGGTGGTCTTCGATTGAGTAATGCCGGCCTTGTCACGGCCAATCGGGGTGAAGCCGGTGCCGGCGTTGAAGTTGAACGTGGGGAATGCGTGCGTGAACGGATGCTGGCTGATGTTCACGCCTGCGAGCCCGAGCTGCTGCAGCGCACTTGCGCCTTCGATGGGGAAGTTGACGCTGGTTGTGACATTGGTGAAGCCATAACGGAATTCGTTCAGCATGTTCTGGCTGATGGTGTAGGTGTCAGAAACCAGCAGACTGCGGTTGTGAATGCTGTCGACGTCGTTGGGCAGAAAAGGATTTGCAACGTCGGAAGTAATGTTCTTGCGGCTAAAGCGGCCATAAATCGACTGTTTTGATCCGAGGACCTGATCAATCCTGAGATCGGCGCCGTCGGTTCTTGCCGGTGTCTGCTGAAAGTTCTCGAAATTATAGCTGGACTGGCCCGAGACATTGGGTAATGGGTAATATGCCAGCAGCGCTTGAGCGGTCGGGCTAATAGAGCCCGCGGGGATAATCGGTCCCCCCAGGTCGGTAAGGTTGCCGCTGCGGTCAGCCGCGCTGGGAACAAGAAACTGCTGCAGCGTGGCGGTCGAGCGCCGGTTGCCCTCATAGTCGGCGAAGAAAAAAGTCTTGTTGCGTCCGTTGTAGAAGTGGGGGATGGTCACCGGCCCACCCAAGGAGCCTCCGAAAGTATTGAAGTGCTTAGGCGCCTTGCCCGCGAAGCCATAGGGATCTGCATCCAGTGCATCGTTTTGAAAGTACTCAAACAGACTGCCATGAAAATTGTTTCCGCCGCTCTTGGTGGTGAACGTCACATCGCCAACCTGCGAAAACTCGGCACTATTATTGAAGGCCGTTACCTTAACCGCGGCGATGCCTTCCTGCGAAGGATAGGCATCCTGCAAAGCGCCGTTCTGGCGGACGTTGGCCGTGGAGATGCCGTCGACCGAGTAGTTGATTTGCGAGGAGCTCGCGCCATCGACGGTGACGTTGCCGGAACTGTCCTGCTGCACATTGGGTGAAAGTGCTAGCGAACCGAGCGGGCTGGTCGTCGTTGCCCGATTGTTCAGAGGCAGCTGGGTAATCAGGGTGTTGTCTTTGGAGTCGCTGAGCGTGGCGCTCTCGGTGTTGATCTGGTCGGCTGTGGCGTTCACGTCGACAGTGACCGCATCAGCGGCGACCGCGAGCGTGGCGTTCACCCGCAGATCCTGTCGTGCGTTGAGCGCAACCCCCTGGATGTTTGTGGTCGAGAAGCCCGTACGGGCGACGGTGACAACGTACTGACCGGCCTTGACGTTGTTGAACAGATACGCCCCGTCACCGTCCGTTGTGGCGGTGCGGTCGGTGTTCTCTTCTACGCTGTGTAGAGCGACGGCGGCTCCAGGGATGGCGGCCCCGGATGAATCGGTGACGATGCCGCGAATACTCCCAAATGTGGATTGCGCGCGAGCGGATGTTGCCGCAATACTCATCGCGCATATCGCCAGGAGGATAGATCCGATTGCTGCCACCGGCGAGCCGGGGAGCAAACGCAGTACAACGTCCGAAAGCCTCGAAGTAGTAGGGTGAATTTTAATCGTTGGATCGAACATGCTAGTGCCTCACAGCGGATTTCACAACCCGCTACGCAAGTAGAGAGCGAAATGCATAAAGGAGGCATCTGGTGGCGAAGTACATTTTCTTTATGCCTTCCTTATGGGGAAACTTCCGCGGGGGTCGAGTTCGCTTTGCACACATTGTTCGAGTGCACATCCAGGAGGGTGAATCCTTACCGATTCCTTATGAGTAGAGCGCTATTTTAAAGCTGGCCTCTTGGCAGGCTGCGGGAAAACGCCTTGTTTTTGAAGGGTACGGCCCTTTAGGCCGTACATAATCGCTTTAGGATCAATGCGGCTTTAGCCGCTGAGGGCTGCTACTCAAGCCGGCTGCGACTTTTTCCGCTGCCTGTCTTTGATACGGAGAACTGCCGCAAACTCTACGCGGCGCGATCTATGGCTATTGGGTGGGAGCGCGTAAGGAACGACCGGGCGGAGCGAAGGCCTGGCTTAGCGGCGCAGCATCCGCTGCTCCGCCTTTCCCGCGCTGAACTTCTCCGAACGCCCGGCGTGGGGTTTCTGCTTGCCGCATCGGCCATCGCCATTGCAGTGATCGGGGTTCTACTTCGGGTGAACCTTTCGACTGCCGGTTCTCTCGAATTGATTCTGGTGCTGCTGGTTGCGCTTCGCTTCGGGTTCGTTCAAGCGACCGTGGTTTCGGTAACTGCGTTCTGGTGCCTAAACTTCTTATTCACGGCGCCGTTATTCACATTCGTGGTGGCAGACCCTCAGAATTGGGTATCGCTCGTTACATTCGAAGCGACCGCTCTCCTGGTGAGCGGTCTTTCCAATCAAGTCCGTTTGCACGCTGCCCGGGCCGAAGATCAACGCGCAAGAGCGGTAAAGCTTTATGAGCTGAGCCGCGCGGTGTTATTGATTGACCAACGCAGATCGACAAGCGAGCAGCTCTCCGCTCTTATACGAGAAATATTTAGCGTCATCGATGTCCAGTTCTGGATTGTCGATGACACGAGTGAACTTCCACCAGAAACTGCGCCAACGCAAGGCAATCAGCAGGCGTATGAAACTTATCTGGAAGAGCGAGACAGTGACGACCTCAACGTATGCTGTTCGCGGCGTGTCCTTAGGCTGGGCACGAAGATCATCGGCGGTATGACGATGCGGGGCTGGAGGATTGATCCTCTGTCGGCCGATTCGGTTGCCTCCATTGCCGCTATCACTTTCGCGCGCACTCGGTCCATCCAACTGGAAAACCGGGCTGAGGTGGAGCGTGACGGGGAGAAGCTGCGCACCGCGGTTCTCGATGCTCTGGCACACGGTTTTAAAACACCGCTGACAGCCATCAAGACAGCAAGTTCCGGCCTCCTTGCCATCGATCACTTGAGTTCAACCCAGCTGGAGTTGGTGTCCATCGTCGATGAACGGGTCAACATGCTCAGTCAACTCACCACTAGCCTTCTGCAAACTGCGGCTCTTGAGACTAAGGAAATTCGTGTGCGTCGTTCGAATACCTCCATCTCAGACCTGGTTTCGAAGGTCGTGTGTCAGCAGGAAGAAGAGGTCCGCGCTCGCATAGAGATAGCTATCCCCGACAACCTGCAAAGCGATCAACTGGACGCTGCGATGATCGAACTGGCTTTGCAGCAGCTGGTTGACAATGCAGCTAAATATTCTGCGATTGGGAGTCCGATCCCCATCACCATCACGCAGGTTCCGTCGGAAACGGTGGTGGAGGTGCAGAACGCAACCATCAACGGTTCTGCAATCCGGTTGGAAGAACGAACGCGGATCTTCGAGCGGTTCTATCGCGGGAGCGATGCCGTACACGGTCCAGCAGGCACAGGATTGGGCCTCTCGATTGTGAAAAAAATAGCTGAGGTGCATGGCGGCCGGGCGTGGGTGGAGTGTAGCGACACGGCGACCCGCTTCGCCCTCTCAATCCAGCGATACAAGAAGGAAAAGAATGGATAGCACAGAAGGAACGCTTTTACTGGTGGAGGATGACACATCGATTCGCCGTGGGTTGAAAGCAACGCTATCTGCGCTCCGCTTCGAGATCGGCGAAGCTTCTACGGGAGAAGAGGCGTTGACACGCCTGCGGATGGTCGACTACGACCTGGTCTTGATGGACCTGAACATGCCAGGGATGGGTGGGGTAGAGACCTGCCGCCGTGTTCGCCAGGAGTTTCCGCAAATTTCCATTCTCGTGGTCACCGTGCGGGACAGCGAAGAGGATAAAGTGGAGGCCCTGGATGCGGGAGCGGATGACTACATTACCAAGCCGTTTCAGATACGCGAGTTGACCGCAAGGATCCGGGCTGTTCTACGACGCAGTCGCATTTCTCCTCCCGTGGTGGAAGAGAGAGTCCAGGTGGGCATCTTTGAATTGCATCCAGAGCGGCGCTTGTTGACGAAGCGGGGTAAGGAGATCCGTCTTACGCCCACGGAGTTCGATCTCATTGCTTACCTGATGAGCCACGCAGGCCACCCCATTCTCCATGCAAAACTTCTGAGTTCCGTGTGGGGGCCGGAATACGGGGAGGAGAGAGAGTACCTCAGAACCTACATTATGCAACTGCGTAAGAAACTTGAAGATGACCCAGCAAATCCTGCTTATCTGAAGACGGTAGCCTATCTCGGTTACGTGTTCTCGGATCTGAATCTACAAACAGCGGGAGGAGAATGACGGTTCGGGAAAAGCGGACCATACATGCCGCGGAGCAATTCTTCCTGGGAAGGGCACAGCTTCAGCCGTGCCGCAAGAGATTGGAAATACGTCGGGGCTAAAGAGTCTGCGTGAGAACTCGGTCCTGGAAGGGCACGGCTTCAGCCGTGCCGCAAATAACACAGCCATACCCGGCTTTAGCCGCTGAGGTACGTTTTTCCCATCCTCTAAATTCTCTCATGCGCCCGCAACCTGTATCGCAGGGGAAGCTAGTCCAGTTTCAGATACTCAGCGCGGGCTTGCTTGAGGACGGGTATGCCAGGGTCAGCGTCTTTCCAAAGCATGAAGAAATCTTCGTAAGCGGTTTTTGCTTTGGCCTTGTCTCCCGTAAACGCGGTCGCTCTTGCCAACTGCAAATGTGCCAGGGCCCCGATGGGATCGCTGCCTACGATGCCACGGTGGTCGAGAATTTTTTGGAACTCGATCGCCGCGTCAGCGCCCTGGTGGGCGGCCAGGTAAGCCTCACCGCGGAAGTAGACAGGGTAGAGCGCACCGAATAAAAGGCGGGAGACGCCTAACTCATAAGGAGCTGTCACCTGCAGCAGTTCGATGGCCTTGGTAGCATCGCCTTGGCCCAGTGCGAGACGCGCGCGAAGCACAGGCAGATAATTCAAGTGAACCACCGTATCTTCAGGGAAGCGCCTATCTATATCGCCGGCGAGCGACTGCGCGCGGGAGACATCTCCGGTCATCGCCAACGCCAACGCTACGCCAAACTCCACCTCGCGGTTGTTGGAGTACCGCAGTGCAGCCGCTGCGTTCTCTCTGGCTTGCGGCGGATTGCCGAAAAACGCTTCGCGTAAGGATGCTCCAGCCTCCCAGAGGCCGGCCCTTTCCGGCTGGTTTTCCTCGTGGGCCTGGTCCACAGCGCGTTGAGACAGGATTCGCGCCGATTGCAGATGACCGAAGTAGGCTTGGGCGAAGGCCTCCTTGTTGGAGATCCAGGTATCCCCTCCAGATCTCTCCCGGGCCCGCGCTACGGCGCGTTCCATGCCTCCCTGATCGCCTTTCAGGAAAGCGATGTCATGTTCGAGCATGACGAATTCGTCGATTTCGAGCCCTCGTCCGGCGGCCCGGCGGAGCACGTTCTCACCCTCGTCCACATGGCCAAGATAGACATTCAGAACCGCGAGATTGTAGTAAGCAATCGAGAAATCGGGGTCCAGCTCGATGGCCTTCCTGGTCCCCGCGAGAGCCTGTTGGTATCGGCCCGCTGCCTTGCTTGGATAACCGGATAACATCGTGTAGGGTACGGGATCACGCGGGTAGGTTTGTAACCATGCCTCATCGTTCTGCCGGGCCTTTTCCAGGTTTCCTGTGGCCAGGCCCTCGTAAGTAGCAGTGATGTAGAACTTTTCCCGGTCGCTGGTATGGTCGCGTAACTGCCAGGCCCTGGTGGTGGCCTCGGCGGAGAGATCGGATTCATCGAGATCACCGTATTCGCGGCCCAGTGTTGCCTGGGCTAGTGCGAAATTGGGATCGATCTCCACCGCGCGCTTCAACAGTGGGAAAGCCGCCATGGCCCCACTTGTGGTGTGCAGCTTCCAGCCTGCGCTGTATGCCTCCAGTGCTTCGAGCGAAGGGGTCGTCGCCTCATCCAGAGGAGTGTTGTGCTCCTGGATGGTGGTCAGCGACTCACCGACACGATTGCGAAAGCGGCTGGCAATCTGGCTCAAAGCGCTCAGTACGTCTTCCTTTCTTGCTGCCTGCGTCTGTTCCTGGTCCAGGGCCTCCCCGCTGCGGCAGCTCCTGGCCTGCAGCGTAACGACATATTGGTTCCCCAGAGGTGCAATGGAGCCTTCGAGGATGGCGGCGCTGCCGGTCCGCTCGCAGACTCCGCGAGCCAGCTCCGGAGTCAGCCGGGCGCCTGCTTCTTGGCCCATCAGGCGAAGCGTATGGGCGACGCGCTGATCGGAAATGAGGCTGAGGAAGGGTGACTGCCTGAGCTGAATCGCCAGGCCCTGGCGTAGGGTCTCGTCGAACATGGGGTCGCCGGTGGAGTTGGCGAAGTCGGCGAGCACGACCGTGTCTTTTGCGCTAAGGACGGCCCGGCGAGGGGAGCGCCATCGCCATAAGCCCGCAGCTACCGCCAATACGATCACGGCAGCGAAAGCGATCCACCTCCACGGCCTGGTCTCCTTCACTTCGATCTGTACCCGGGAGTGGCTGGCTGCGGCGATCGCGAAGTCCTCGCCTGGCACCAGACGGACATTTTCTGTGAGGCGGTAACCGCGCCCGGGGATGGTGACGATGTAGCGGCGATCCAGCGCGGTCTCACCCATCGCTTTGCGCAGCATAAAGATGTTGCGGCTTAGATTGGCTTCCTCCACAAAGGTGTCCGGCCAGACTGACTTCATCAGGTCGTCTTTGGTGACGATCTCCTGGCCATGTCGCACCAGGACCAGAAGAATCTGAAACGTTTTCGGTGTGAGTGGGACGGCCACGCCCGCCTTGAGCAGCGTTTCCCGCGCGGGGTCCACCCGAAAGGGACCGAACTCATACAGTTCCGGGAGCTTCTCGTTCTCGCTGAAGGCCATTTGAGCCCGAATTCTAGCATGCACCGGGCCGCCCACCTAGGTGGATGCCATCTGTCCGGATTGCAGTAAGTGGCTCTTGTTTTGGCACTTGCAGGACGAGGAGAAATTATCAGAAATTTTCAGACCGTCAGGAAGGACTTTTCGAACAGCTTCCCGGCAATCTTGCTCTCGTTCCGGGCACTTCGCAAGGAGGCTTTATGGCAAAGCAGACGAAGATCACCATCGAAACCGATTCGTTGTTGATCCTGCGAGGCCGGAGCTCCCTGCGCGCATGGTGTGACCGATGCGCGGCCGAAGTGGAAATGGTCGCTCTCGAAACTACCGGGGTGATCTCGAACCTGGAACAGCCTGAATTGGAGCAATGGCTCAGTTCAGGCGAACTGCATCGATTACAGGCTGCCGATGGCTCAGCGCTGATCTGCCTGAATTCGCTGCTCGCTCGCGTGCAGAAGACAACAACGATCCAGCAGTCAAAGGAGACAAAATGAAGATGCAAACTAAGTTCACCTCTTTATCCCTGGGGCCTGGTGGCTTCGCTGGTATCGGCGGCTGCTCCAGCCCAGGCACCGGCATGCAAGCAACCGCAATACACCGTCACCGACCTTGGGGCGTTGGGAAAAGGCAACTACGCCACGTCGAATGACATGAACAGTATCGGATGGGTGGCTGGCCAATCGAACCTGGTTCCCAACGGCCCGCAACACTCCTTCCTTTGGTATGGCGCCGGCCCGCTGGTGGACATTGGCACACTCGGCGGGCCCAACAGTGGGGCGGATGGGCCTAACTTGTATGGCGAGGCCGCGGTTGGGTCGGAGCTTGCCGTGAAAGATCCTGATAACGAAGACTTTTGCGCTTTCGGGACCCATCTCCAGTGCCGCGGCGCCATCTGGCGTAACGGCAAATTGACCACGCTCCCCAGGCTACCCGGCGGCCGCAATTCCAATGCTTTCGAGGTCAACAATCTGGGGCAGGTGATCGGCTGGTCAGAGAACGGTGTACGTGACTCCACCTGCTCCAAGGGTACCCCTTCTCAGGTCTTCCGTTATGAAGTGGTGAAGTGGGATTCGAATGGCCAGATTCACGAGCTCCAGCCGCTTAAGGGCGACACTGTCGCCTTCGCCATGGGGCTCAACGATCTTGGTCAAGCCGTCGGTTCCTCTGGCACCTGCGCTACTCAGGGCTTGCCGCCCGCGGCGGTAAACGGGCTGCACGCTGTGCTTTGGGAAGCGGACGGTACGCCTAAAGATCTTGGCAGGTTCGGAGACCAGAACCATACCATGTCCAACAATGCGTCCAGCATCAATGACCTCGGCGATGTCGTGGGGACGTCGGAAGCAAACGACGGCACCGTGCACGCGTTCCTCTGGACCAAGGCCAAAGGCAAGCAAGACCTTGGTACGCTAACGCCGTCGGCGTTCTTGACCGTGGCGGGCTGCTGCAGAACGGTGAACAACCGCGATGAGGTAGTCGGCTTTTCCATCGATCCCAACGGGATGAGCGCGTTCTTTTGGAAAGACGGGAAGATGCAGGACCTCAACACGCTCATCCCGGCGAACTCAACCTTGCATCTGATGGGTGCGTACTCAATCAACGACGATGGAGAGATCGCAGGCCAGGGTTGTGTGCTGCCGGCTTGCACAGAACTGCACGCCTACCGGCTCTCTCCGAAGCGGTAAAAGCAACGACGGGTAAGCCGGAGTCGAAGTTCACCGCTTACCCGTTCCTTTTCTAGGCTGTGCCAACCCCGGACTTTAAAGTCCGGGGGAACGCTCTCGCCCACAAATTTTGGGGCTTTAGAGCCTGCGTGAGAACTCCTGTCCTGCCCGATCCCACTCCTGGAAGCCTTGCTGGTGAGCAGAATCACTTCGTACTCGGTCGACATATCCATAGAAGCAACCGCACAGCCGTCGTTGAATGGTACGGGCCCCAAGCCCGTACATGACCCAAGGTCATCTCAAATTGGCTCAGGGCACAACGGCGGATGGGTGTAGCCCCGGACTTCAGTCCGGGGAAGTGGGTTTTCAAACCCGCTTAAACGCTCTCGCAGAATTTGAGGGCTTTAGCCCTGGTGTATGTATTTTGCTAAACGCCGATAGGATTTCGAGCCTGCAAGAGAACTGGGCTTTGTATCAGGATACGACTACTTTAGTCGTGCCGAAAACAATTGAGAATATGTCGGGCTTTTAACCATGGTGGCCAGCTTAGACCTGCCGCGGAAAAAATCATATAACTCGCTGCACATCTACCGGTGAACTTTGAAAACCTTAAAGCCCCGCCTCAAATACACCAGATACATGGACGGTGCCAACGTGCGATATTTTCGAATCTTTCGCAACAAGAGCACTAAGACGCCGCCCCTCAGCATCCAGGCTTTTTTCCTTAGTTGATCGGCGCTTTGTCTTTGCTCCAGCCACGGGGCTTTACGAGGATTCTTGGATAGCGTTGGAGGAGTTCCAAAGGTAAGAAGGTACGCATAGCGATCAACGTTTGATACGTTATTAGTAGAGCAATGCAGGGTTCGCTGACCGTGAACGACGCATCCGCCCGCCGGTAGCGGACAACAGACAGACTGTTCGTCGCTAAAGGTGACAGCGCACTCAAACGCGTGGGTACGAGGATCGTTATTCAGGCTCCTGTGTTCCAAAACCCCCATACGATTGGAGCCTGGAAGATAGATCATGCAGCCATCCTCTGGGCCGACGTCCTGGAGTGGCATCCAGAACGTGAGTTGTGCATGATCGTATTCCGGATCTGAATAGGCTTCATCCTGATGCCAGGGAGTGCCCGCACCGACGTTTGCCGGCTTCAAAAGAAGAAAATCACTCAACAGAATGCACTGCGGCGAGAGCAACTGGTGGGCGATTCGGGTGGCATTGCGCACATAATTTGTTTCCAGCAACTGGCGATGATGGAGGCTGGGATTGTTGATCTGGATGGATCTTAGAACCCCTCGACTATTTGAGCCTTCCATGGTGTCGAAAAAGGACCCTTCTTTCTCGCCTGCCCGCCTGTCGACAAGATCCTGCAGTATCTTCCGGATCCCGGCTACTTCATGAGCCGGTGCGATGCTCGTCACGGCGACAAATCCGTTGCTTGAAAAGGAACGCCGTTCATCCTCCGAAAATGACGTGGTTGTGTTCTCGGGTGCGGTGTAAGTTGACGCGTTCTCGACAATCATAGATATTCCCGCCGTTCATGGGTCGATCTAATATCGACATCCCGAGGTTTACTTACTGGATAGGACAAACGCTTACCACTTCGGCGGCCAGGACCTTCGAAGGCATCAAAGCTCGGGTGGGTTTAGGAAACAATCCGGGCCAAATTCTTGCAGTGAAACTAATACAGAAAATGTGTGCCTTGTGGAGCGATGTCTAGCCTAGACGGAAGTACTCGGATGGCTGGTGACTCTTATAGCAGGCATATTGGTTTTATCAATATATTTTTTCGTACCCAAAACAAGTAATCAAGATTTGCGATTACTTCATCTTTCGACGTAGCAAATTAGCAAACAGGAATACGGGCACGTTACCCTGCGTTTCACGCAACAGGACGATAACGATTACAGATGGGTGGCCCAGGTCTCGCTTTTGAGGCCTGGGCTTCCCCCCTCTGTATCACAGCAGGGAATGCTCTACGATGCAGGAATGAAGATATTGACCGCTGACGAGATGGGGCGAGCGGATCGGGTCACCAGCGAGCGCTTCGGGATCCCCTCTCTTGAACTGATGGAGCATGCCGGCCGCGCAGTCGCGCGCTTCGTCCTGCGTGAGCTGCCCCAATGCCGGAGCATCGTGGTGCTGTGCGGCAAGGGCAACAATGGAGGCGACGGAATGGTGGCTGCGCGGCATCTGACAGATGCCGGTTGTGCCGTCTCTGTCTTTCTGCTGGGGGATCCTTCCGAGGTGCACGGCGACGCAAAAGCCATGCTGGAACGCCTTCCCATGGCGCCGATCACCGTCATGGCAGAAGCCGATCTGTATCGCGCCGGCAGCGAAGCTCTGTTTGCGGGCGCTCAGCTGTTCATTGACGCTGTACTGGGAACAGGCTTTCATCCCCCGATGCGTGGTCTGGCCATCGCGGGCCGCAAGCTGCTGCAGCGTTATTCGCGCGCCCCGGTGGTCGCAGTGGACGTGCCGTCGGGCTGGGATGCGGACTCGCGGCAATTCCTTTCCCCTGAAGCCTACCGCGCCGATGCCGTAGTCACCTTTACTGCACCCAAGCTGGCCCATGTTTCGGGAATGCTCACCCGCGGACCGATCGTCGTGGCCGGTATCGGTTCTCCGGCCGAGGCGATCGAGTCCGATACCGGCCTCACCTGGGCGGGGGCGGCCAAAGCGATCGCAGACCGTCCCCGCCCCGCGGATTCCAACAAAGGCCGTTTCGGCCACATCCTGGTCATCGGCGGAGCCCGAGGCAAGTCCGGTGCTCCCTCTATGAGCTCGGTCGCCGCCCTGCGGACCGGCGCCGGCCTGGTCACCGCCGCGGTTGCTCAATCCATTTTGCCTGCCGTGGCCTCGGTCGCTCCGGAGCTAATGACCATGGCCCTCCTGGAAGGAGACAAGGGCGAAATCTCCAGCCGCAACCTCGAGGCCGCGCTCCTGGATCCAATTCTCGAAAAGAAATCGGTCATCGCCATTGGCCCCGGCATGGGCCAGGACGAGGAAGCGGTCAACTTTTTCCTTGGCCTGCTCGAGCGAACCAAAGTGCCCATCGTCATTGATGCCGACGCACTCAATGCGCTGGCTGCGCATCCCGAACATCTGAATGGTCGCGGCCGGCTCATGGTTCTGACCCCGCACCCGGGCGAAATGGCCCGGCTGGCAGGTATGAGCATCCCCGAGGTCGAGGCGGATAGGGAAGGCTTGGCGCGTCGCTTTGCCACCACCCACTCCGTGACCCTGGTGCTGAAAGGATGGCGTACCCTTATCGCCCATCCCGATGGGCGCATTGCCATCAATACCACCGGCAACCCAGGCATGGCGAAGGGCGGCAGTGGAGATATTTTGACAGGGATCGTCGCTGCCATGATCGGCCAATATCCCGAGCAGCCTGCCGAGGCCGTCGAGGCCGCCGTGTATCTTCATGGATTAGCGGGCGATTTTGCTGTACGTTGGCAAGACCAACACTCCATGTTGGCCATGGATACCGTGTCGCATCTCCATGAGGCATTCCGCTTCCGGACCGAGGACCCGGGCGGATATGTTTGGTTACAGGGAATTCCTGGCATGTTGAAGGAGCAAGAATGACCGTTCGACGATTCGTCAGCAACAGCAGCAGGGAAACCATCGCCATCGGTGGAGAAATCGCCCAGCTCCTGTCATCGCCTATGCTGCTCTTTCTTCGTGGAGACCTGGGTGCGGGTAAAACCACGCTGGTGAAGGGAATCGCACAGGCCCTGGATGCAGCCGATCCGGATGAAGTGACCAGCCCCACCTTTACCTTGGTTCATGAATACGACGGCAGGCGCCGGGTTGGCGGCAAGGACCACGCAATCAAGCTCTACCACATAGACCTTTACCGTATTCCGGACGAGCGTCAGCTGGAAACCATCGGCTTTGACGAGCTGGCCACGGAAGACGCCATTTTGCTGGTGGAATGGGGCGAGAAGTTCCCCAGCGTGGTCAAGCGCAGCGACGGCGAAATTCTGATCGAGCATGCCGGCGGCGACACGCGCAATATCACGCTCAAACTGAAAGAGAAGGAAACCAACCATTGAAGTTTCGGTTGACGGTCTGGTCCCAGTTTCACAGGCTGCGAAATACTCTGTTTGGTATCAGAGCACGACTTTAATCGGGCCGCAACTGCTTGCCATCTTCCCGGACTTTAGATTTTGCGTGAGAACTCGGTCTTGAGGAAGGGCACCGCTTCAGCCGTGCCGTAAACGATACCGCTATGCCCGGCTTTACAGGCTGGGGAAAACCCTGGTCCGGGTGTAGCCCCGGACTTTAGTCCGGGGAAGCGGGTTTTCAAACCCGCTTAAACATTGGGCAATAAAATTCGGGGCTTTAGCCCTGGTGGCTGCTCCCAAGCGGTTTGCGACTTTTTCCGCAGCCTGTTTAGCCGCTGGGGTACGGTTTTTCCATCCGCTAGACCCTCTTAACGCTGACGAAAAAAATGCCGGCAGCCCTCCTGCCCCGTCCTGGATTTCTCCGCAGCCTGCTTACCTGCACCAAAAATCCATTTTTGTATCAGCCGCAGACGCTATTCTCCAGCAAAAAGAAAGCCGGAGTTGGCAGGGCCAACTCCGGGCAGAAGTGATTGCTACAGTGATGGTTACTCAGGAGGAAATTTGAACAGGCCCATCAGATCGTCGATGGCCGGACTGTTCGTTGGAACATACGGGCTAGCCGCGCTGGCAATCGGGTTGGGGAAGTTGTCGCGGCTGCGGCTGGTGACGGTAGGAATCGCCCAGTTGGCCTCGATGAACTTCAGGATCGAAACATGGTCAGCATAGTTGTGGTTGATGACGCCACCCGTTGCGTAGGGTGAAACAACCATGAGTGGGATACGGGTGCCGTCACCGAAGAAGTCCAGCGGCTGAACGTATCCGGAGTCGTAGTAGCCACCGCCTTCATCGAAGGTGATAAAGATCGCGGTGTCTGCCCACAACGCCGAATTGGCCTGCACTGCATCAACAATTTTCTTGGTGAACCCTTCGAACAAGTTGAGCTTCGAGGAAGATGGGTGGCCATCTACCAGTCCACTCGGTTTGACGACGGAGACCGCCGGGAGTGTTCCATTCACGATGTCGCTGTAAAGATTCGCAGTGTCCTGAATATGGGCCGTGCGAATACTGGCGTTGCCCATGATGGAGGTGTCGTATTGGAACGGATTGCAAATGTTGCAGTACTCATCCGTGTCTGCGCCGATGGCGTTGTAGTTGAGCTGATAGGGATCGGGCACATAGTTGTTCCACTGGTCGCCATAATATTTCCATGAAATGTTATTGGCGAGCAGGTCGTCCCCGATGCTCGGAACAGAGGATGGTGGAATCGTGAATACCGTGTTGTTGGCATTCGTATCGGTAAAAGCATTTTTGCCGTTGCCGAAGTATCCCGGGTTGTAATTGTTGAGCAGGTAGTAGTGGCCCTTCTCACATCTGGGATCGATCGGGGTCGAAAGCGACTTCAGATAATTCGTGATGGGAGCAACACCGGGTTGGGTGGTGTCTGCGCAGTTGCTGTAAGAGCCGCCACCATACGACGCCGAACCGTAGGAGCCGCCGCCGTAACCGTCCTGCGTATACCAGTTATTGGTATTTGCGAGTGGATTGGGGTTCTCAATCTCATCCACCACACCTGCGTTCGGCGTACCAGCCGCAACTTCAACTTTATGTGGAGGCGTCAACGGATTGCCTTTGCCGTCGCTGAACCAGATCGCGTCGCCATGGCCAAACATGATGTGATTGGCCCCGGTTCCGCCGTCTACCGACTGGTGAAAGTTGTCACTCATGGCATAGGTATCCGCCAGATACTTGAAGTACGGAGCATCGCCGTTTTGCACGTTGTAGAACCCCATGGCAGTAGAGCCTTCGCCGGTTGTTTTGGCACTAGGCGAATACTCGGTGCTGAAGTTCGCCGGTGGCGCAACGCCGTTTGAGCCAGCCCCAAAAGTTGTTTCTACAAATGGAAACAACGCGGCGTCGCAGCCAGAAGGATTGGCGGCGCTCGCGTGAGCGATGCTGCAATCCAGCTGCTGCCACATTTGGTAGAAACGGTGCACTGGGCTGGCCGCGTACGAGTTGTAGGTAAACATCGCTTGATTGGTCAGCTGAAATGGTCCGGGAGGGAGTGCATTTACGTTGGTGATGCGTGTATCGGGAACCTTACCTGTCAGACCTGAACCGCCGGTCACCAGGTAAGCGTAATACTCGAGGGGAAGGCCGTTTTCGGATGCCACCGCCGTATCGAGGTCGTCGTCTTTCACGTAAGAAGTGACAGGTCCGCCATTCAGCGGGGAGGGAAGCACGGAATAGGAACTGGTCACCGGGCTTAGCAGAAAGTCGTCGGGCGCTTTGTTGGTGGCATTTTTCTGTTCTGCGAGCGGAAAATTCGGGCCGGGTGTTCCATCAGCCTTTACGATTCCTTCAGAAAGAAGATTGTTGACCGTCTGGCCATTCTGCGGAACGTAGGTGGCGAACACGTGATCGAAGCTGCGGTTTTCACCAATGATGACGATCACGTGTTTGATCGGTGTGGTGGTTGCGTTGTCACGTGATGGCGGAGTTTCTGTCTGGCCGGCAGCGAACGCGCTGCCACAAGCCAGCTGTAAGATCATCGTTGCTATCAGCCCCGTCTGTGCAGCCTTTGCGGCTCCAGACGCGATTTGTTTTGCAGTCATACTTCCTCCTGAGGCGGAGCTCTTAAACTGTTCATCGTTTGCTGGACACACGAAGACCGCGAGATCTGGCTTTCTTTTTGACGGATAACCACATCTGGTTTTTGCTTTGGATGTACAGCTGCGGTGAAATGTTTTGCTACAGCCCCGTCCGAGGAATAGGCGCGTTAAATTAACATTGCATATTTATCTAGTGAACACGCGGTGAATTATGTGTGAGGTACTGAAAATAACATCGCAATACCTTGCTCGCTGCTAAGTCGCGTAATTCTTACTAACTAATTTTTGCCGACGCGGAATTCCTTACATGGTGTTGTGCTGTTGCCGGCGCTGCACCGCGTTGTCGCATTGTTTTCCGAAGCCGGTGGTGACGCCGGCTCCACTCGTATAGACCCCATCATCCCCTTGTCCTCGTGCTCCAGAAGATGGCAGTGGTAGACGAATGTGCCCACGATGTTGGGGTCACGAAAATCCATGCGGACGCGAATGCTCGGATATGCAAGCGTGCGGCCGTTGTAGTACGGCACGTTCACCGTGTCCCGCAAAAAATCCTCGTTGACATGCCGGCCCATATAGTCGAGCAGTAGAAAGTGCAGTTGATGAATGTGGAAGGCGTGCAGCTCTTGCGAACGGTTCTCTATGATCCAGTCCTCCACCGTTCCCTGTTGGGCAACGATGTCTGGGATGTCCGAACTCATGTCGAACATCTTGGGTTCCTTTCCATCCACAGTCAGGTAGAACTCAACTGCGCTGGTAGGGTCATTGGGATCGACTAATTTTTCAGAAAAATACAAGTGGCGTACCCGCACTGGGGACACAGTCGCAAGCCATGCTTCGCTTGGTGGTGGCAGAGGTTCAGGGGAACTCTGCAACTTTGATCGCGATTCTGGTGCGTTCGCTGACGCGACAATCTTCGCCAGCATGCGGTTGGGATCGTTTTCGCCGCCGGGGCCGGTATCCACAGTTCTCGTGACCAGCAACGCGTTCGCGCCTTGCGATGGACCGGTCACGACAAATTCCGCTCGGGCGCCGGGCGGCAGGGCGATATGCGTCTGCGGATCAACGGATTCTTTCAGGGAGTCATTCTGGTTCATGGGAACTCCGTCCATGGCCACCAATCCCAGCGGTTGGGGCGAACGGTTGAAGAGCACCGCAAGATTGAGATAGGTGATGGCCGATGCATTCAATACCCGCCAAAGCTGCTTTTCTCCAGGCCTCATCTCAATAGTTGCGGGAGGATAGTCCGGGTAGGGAACCGGCACGTAGTTGATGGAGAGATCCTTCGCCGGTTTACCGAAGCCGGTGCCGTTGTTGGCCGCGTCTCCGTCGCGATCAATCATGAACTTCGGCACCACTGGTTCCGATTTGGCCGGAGGAGCATTGGGATTGACAAGGTCCAGATCGCGGATAATAAACACCCGCTCCGGCAAGCCGGCTGCGGCCTTCTTGGCACGCTCGATTCCTTCCACGATCAGGGCGCCGGAGGCTCCTCCGAGTAGTTGCTGTTTACTGAATCCGTGGATATGGGGGTGATACCAGTAGAGGCCCGGAGGTTCGTCCGCTGGTATGCGAAAGCGATACTCAAAAGGTGCATCCCCCGGTTGCACTGACGTTTTCATCACGTCGTCCTGATGACAAACCGGTGGAATGGTAAGACCGTGGAAATGGAGATTGGTGGAGACCGGGCTCATCATCCCGCTGGTGCACGCGTCGGACGAAGCATGCGCATGTGCATGCGTGTGCCCGGCATTCTCGCTGCTCGTGTCGGTCAACGCATTGGTCAGGTGAAGAACCACCAGATCGCCGGGATGCGCTCGCAGGTTAGGCGATTCGTGCCCGGCTGCATCGGTGTAGCAGTAGCGCACGGAGCCGTCTGCCTGCTTGGCATTGCTTGCGGTGAGTTGTGCTTCCAGAACGCCCTTTTGGCTGCGCAGGTCTTCTGGTTCTTCGACGATGCTCCCGGCTTCTGGTCGAGGACAGACGCTCTCGGCTCTAGCACTCCAGGGTGCCAGGGATAAAAGGACCACAGCGGCCCATACAAATTTTGTCATTCAACAAATAGTTTTCGACATTGACGTTAACCTGGCGTGAATCCGAGGAATGTTTTGTTCCACGAAACTGCAACGCACTACTCAGCGCGTAGAGCCACCATAGGGTCCACATGAGTCGCCTTCCATCCCGGACCAAACGCCGCAGCCAATGCCGCAATCAATAGCACCACGGATGCTGTTCCCAGGCTCACTGGGTCCAACGGATTCACTCCGACCAGCATGCTGGTGATCATGCGTGCCAGAGCCAAACTCAGCACCAACCCGAGAGCAATTCCGCACCCGGCCAACATCGCGGCGTGCTTCAGAACCGCGCGGAGGATGCTGCCCTTTTCTGCGCCAAACGCCATGCGTATACCAATCTCGAAAGTACGTTGGGTCACGGAATATGCCATGGTTCCATAGACGCCGAGCGTCGCCAGCAACAAACCGACCCCGGCGAAAGAGGAAACCAGGGCGGCACGGAAGCGCTCCGTCGTCATCGACTGGTTGACCATGGCATCCATGGTGGTGAAGCGCAAAGCAATTTGTGGATTTGCCTGCATGATCTTCTCGCGCACCGCGTTCATTAAGGTCAGCGGACGAACCTGCGTCCGCAGCACAATATGAATCTGGTTGGCATAAAACGGATGCTGAGCCATGGGCATGTACAACGTGGGTCCGGGCTTCTCCGCGGGAGACTCCTGACGCACATCGCCGGCCACCCCGATGACCGTCATCCATTTGTCCGAATCGAGCCCGCATTGAATTTGTCTGCCGATGGGATCCGAGTTGCCAAAGCTTTGCCTGGCCAGGGATTCGCTGATGACGGCGACGAACTGACTGCTGTCCAAATCACCTGAACTGAAGTCGCGCCCCCGCTTGAGTGGGATGCCCATGGTTTGAAAATAGCCAGGACTGGCAACGCTCCAGTTGGCCCATGGTGCATGATCATGATCGATGGGTGGTCCGCCGCTGACGGTGTAGTTACCATTCGAGCCATAGGTGCCGGTGGGCAGACCCATGATTCCGGCAACGTGCGTCACACCCGGCAACTGAGCGAGGTGGAGGAATAGCTCGTCGTACTGCCGCACTACGCCCAGCGCGTCTTGTTCGGAATGCGCCGGCGCATCCGCCTCTCCTACCAGGACCTGGTGTGTCTCGAAGCCCAGGTCGCGTGTGAGCAGGTTCGCCATGGTGTGCAGCAGGAGCCCTGCGCCCACGGCCAGAACAAAGGTTGCTGTCACTTCCGCCACCACCAGGCCGTCGCGAACCAACGATGAACCGGGGCGCGACAAGCCGCGAGAGCTATCCTGCTTCAGTGCATCAGCAGGATTGACCTTCGCCGCCCGGCGCGCCGGCAGCAGGGCCGACACCAACGTGGTGGCCAGTGAAAGCCCCAGAGTGAACGCCAGCACCCACCCGTTGAGATGAATCTCAGTGGCCCGAGGCAGCGTCTCAGGCGCGATGGCCAGCAGCCCATGCAGGCCCGGGATGGCGAGCCCCACTCCGCAAGCGCCGCCAATGAGCGAAATCAGCAGGCTCTCCATGACGACTGGCTGCATCACCTGCCGGCGCGAGGAACCAAGCGCTTGTCTGATCGCAAGTTCTTGCTGCCGCTCCATCGATCGCACCAGTTGCAGATGGGTGACGTTAACGCACGCGATGAGCAGAATCAGCGCAACCGTAGCCCAGAGAAGCAGGAGTGTGGGCCGCGTCTCCCCTGTAAGGGCCTGCTGCAAGGGCAACAGCATCATTTGCTTGTGGGCGTTGTCGACCGGATAGGCGATCTCAAGCCGGCGGGAGATTGCATCGAGCCCAGTCTGTGCCGCCTGGAAGGTGACTCCAGGTTGCAGGTGCGCGACTGCTTTGTAATTGAACGCACTTCGAGACTGTGACTCAGGCCGCAACGGATAGGCTTCCCACACCTGCGTTTTGTTCGGGAAGTCGAAGGACCCGGGAAGTATGCCGGTGATCTGCAGCGGTTCGTTTTCGACCTGAATGGTCTGGCCCAGCGCGGCCTGTGCGTCGCCGAAGTTGTCCCGGGCAAATTGCTCGCTGATCATGACTGCTCGATGCGCATCGGCATTGGTAAAAACGCGGCCCGCGATGGGATGCAAGCGGAAGACTCGCGCAAAATTGGTATCGACCCCGGCCCATGTCGTGAACACCGCGTGGTCTCGCAATTGAACACCCAGGCTACCGTCGGAGTAGAGGCTCACTGCCTCGAGGCTTGCGGCCTGATCGCGTACATCGCTGGCGTCCAGGCCAGTGACCCGAGGGCTGGTATGTCCGCTGTTGCTCCAGCGTGTATTGAGAACGGCAATTCTGCCGCCGTCCTCATAGGGCAACGGCGCTAGCAGAATGGATTGGACAACGGTAAAAATGGCGGTATTTGCACCAATACCCAGCGCGAGGGTCAAGATCGCAGTGGTAGCGAACAACGGGTGTTTCCACAACTGCCGCAGCGCAAAGCGAAGGTCTCCAAGGAAACTTGTAATCGCATTCTCCCAACCGTAAGAACGCACCTGCTCCTGGACACTCGTCAGGCTGCCGGATTCCAGCCGTGCGGCGCGCTTGGCGTGTTCTGCAGAGAGTCCGCGCGATCTCCAATCCGCAGTCGCTTCCTCGAAGTACTGTTCCACTTCGTCGGCAACCTCCTGGTCCCGCTGGGATCGATGGAACAGACTGCGTAGACCGTATGCCAACTGGCGCCACATGTTAAGCCTCCGTTCTGAGAAGCCGGGCAATGGCCGATGCCCGGCGGCTCCAGTCTGCGGTTTCCACTTCCAGTCGCTTCATCCCAGCGCGCGTCAATGTATAAAACTTGGCTCGCCGCGAGTTGGCTGTCTGACGCCACTCTGCGTCCAGCAATCCAGCACGCTCGAGCCGCTGCAATGCGGTCAGCAGCGATCCTGGATTGACCTTGAAAACACCACGTGAGACTTGTTCCACCCGGCGGGCGATGCCAAACCCGTGCATGGGCTCGAGGCTTAGCGTCTTCAAAATGAGCATGTCGAGGGTGCCTTGGATGACGTCTGTATTGGGGTCGTCCATATGCAGGTGACGTTACGCTCGCTCCATATGATTGTCAAGATGTGATCGTCAAAATGAGCTGCATCCGTTGATTGACTGCCGTCTTTCACGTTCATACAATCCCGGGATGTGCAGGGGAGCACAAGAAATGACGGATGCGGAGATGTTCTAGCCTTGCCGGCAGGACGGCCATTGTTACCGGTGCTGCGGCCGGGATCGGGGAGGCGATTGCGATGCGGCTCGCGGGTGCGGGAGCGACCGTCGCCGTCGCCGACGTGAATTTATCCGGAGCGCAGCGAGTCGCTGCCGCTCTTCCCAATCGTTCCTTTGCCATCGAAGCCAACGTCGCGGACGCGGCCTCGGTCGCCCGGGCTGTGGAGCAGGTATTGCAGCAGACGGGCAAGATCGACATCCTGGTAAACAATGCGGGCATTGCCGGCCCGGCCGCCTTCATCTGGGATCAGACAGATGAGGACTGGCAGCGCAACATCGCCATCAATTTGACCGGCGTATTCAACTTCTGCCGGGCCGTCATTCCTCACATGCGGAGCCGATCTTACGGACGGATCGTAAACATCGCTTCGATCGCGGGCAAGGAGGGGAATCCTCGCATGACCCCCTATTCGGCAACCAAGGCCGGAGTCATTGGGCTTACCAAGGCATTGGGCAAAGAAGTGGCCACGGAGGGCATTTGCGTGAACGCAGTCTCGCCTGCGGTGGTCCAGACCCAGATACTCGATCAACTGACTCCCGAGCAGGTTGCGTACATGACCGACAAGATCCCCATGCGGCGTACTGGCAAACCCGCGGAGATAGCATCCGTCGTCCACTTCTTGGCCAGCAGTGAGTGTTCCTTTGTCACCGCGCAATGCTACGACGCGAGCGGAGGCCGAGCGACCTACTGACAGAATATACTTCGATCGTAATGCTTGGAGCGTTTCATGAACCGTCGGCAGTTCCTGGGTACCACAGCGGCGGCAGCAATGGCATCTGCTGCTCCGTTCTCGCCATCGTCATCCGCGCAGAGCGGACAATCCAATCCGGTAAAGAAGTTGCCTATCGGTGTATTCGATCCTCCTTTTAGCAAGCTTTCTCTGGATGAGATGCTGGACAAGTTTGTCAGCCTGGGTATTGAAGCAGTGGAGGTCGGGGCGGCTGGGCCCAACGGATCGCCGCACTGCCCGCGCCCGGAGCTGGTGGCAGACCCCGCGAAGGCGCGGGCCTGGAAGAAGAAGTTTGATGACCGTGGCATTCCGGTCATGACCCTGAGCTGCCACAACAATGCGCTGTATCCGGACGCCGCCAAGGCAAAGGAGGCGGCGGATCAGTTTCGTCAAACCATTCAGCTGGCCGGCATGTTGGAGATTCCGACGGTGGTAGGTTTTTCCGGTTGTCCGGGTGGTTCAGCCACCGACACGGTTCCTAATTGGGTGATTTACGACTGGCCGCCCGAGCACGGGGCCGCTCTTGCGTGGCAGTGGAAGGAGCGCGTCATCCCCTACTGGCAGGAGACGGCGAAGTTTGCCCGTGAGCATGGTGTTCATCGCATCGCGCTCGAGATGCATCCGAATTTCGTGGTCTACAATCCGCGCACGCTGATGCGCCTGCGCGAGGCGGCTGGGGAGGAGATCGGGGCCAATTGCGATTTGAGCCATCTTTTCTGGCAGCAATGCAATGCAGTGGAGGTCATCCGCTTTCTCGGTAAGCAGGGAGCGATCTATCACGCGCACATGAAAGACACGGCCTTCTTTCCCCAGAATGTAGACCGCTTTGGGGTCTTGAATTTCGGAAAGAAGGATGATCACGAGGCGTCAGAGTTCTTTCGCGCTGTCGGCTACGGGCATGGAGCGAGCGCCTGGAAGGACATCATCGCCGCCTACATGGAGGTTGGCTACAACGGAATGCTGAGCATCGAAAATGAAGACCCGATCCTGAGCGGGGAGGTCGGAGTGCAACGCTCGTTAGCCGTCCTCAAGAATGTTCGCGAAGAGCTACTGACCAACCAGCCCAACCCCGGCTAGCCGCCGCCCTAGGTTTGGCTTTAGCGTCTGTATCGGTGCTGGCCTTCCGGAGCATGTTGGGAGGTATCAATACGATCGTTAAAGCAACGGTAACCTTCCGTCTGTTGAAGGTGTAGGCGTTGTGACGCGCCAAGCTCTCCGAAAAAAGAATGCACTTTGTGAGAGAAAAGAGAGATAAGCCCCGGCCGGCGCTTCCATGCGGGAATGCGTGTCGCTAAGTCCTTTGTTTTATCGAAGGTGCTCAAGTTTGACGGTTAAGTCCTTTGTTTCATGAAGATGCTCAAATTTCAGATTAATTAATTTGAGCATCTTGCCTCATTCTTGTAGGCCGGGTATCAGGCTGGCAATTTCGTGAAATTCATTCACGACGTGCTAGACGCTACGCTGAAGACGATGTTTGTGCTCGCACGCGCTCCCTGATCGATCAGAAGCGCTGCTAATTGGAACCGGTTCGGCGCTCTTACAGCTAAGTCCTCTATTTCATCGAAGGTGGCCACCTTCGCTCCTGCTCGGCTATTGCTGGCGTCCGTACCAAGCGGCTCGCCGGCGCGCGTGGCCGTTCGGCTTCGGCTGGCCGGTTTTTTGCGCCGTTGTGGCTTTCTCTAGTTGTCAAAGACCGCTTCATCAAGAGGGCGCACTGAGCGCTCCCTGCTCATGTGATGTTTTGTGCTCGCCATCGCGCCTTCAGGGCGCGAGAATGCTGCGGACAGCACGATTAAGTCATTTCGATGTCACTTTGTTGTTCGATGTCACCGATTCATCATGCTTCCAGCGCGATGATGGTTCCTTGTTGGTGGCGGCAGATGCACGCGCAGAGCGCATTGGTGCAAAGCCATGCAGAGCCGTCGTGGCAAGAGGGCTCCGACATACTGTTCTTACCCTTGAGGATAGAGTGGTTTTCAGAACTCAACAAGAGGGCTAAGACGAATTCTTTGGTAACCACGACATGAACTGCTTCTTTCTCGACAGCTTGCCCTAATTGCCATTCTTCATAGATTACTGAGTTTCTGCTTCTGCGCTTTCCATTCGCCATAGGATCGAATGACATCACTGAATCGCCGCTGTTGCTGTTCGGACAGCGGGACATGCTTCAACCGGCGCAACAGCTTTTGCCATACGTAACCAGACCTAAAGAAATAGGGACGCAGTTCGAGGAAGCACAGTGCCCACTCCGTGATTACGGGATCACTTTTCCTAGCTGATCGAAGAAGGTCTCCTCGTTGAGGCCACCGGGAAATGCCAGCAAGTCATACCGCGCATGGAACTCGGCGCAAGCCTCTTGCCACTGCTGGCGTGCTGAGTCGCTTTGTGCGCGAAGCCGAAACGTTTCCTTAATGCGGTCATGGAGTCTATTGATCTCCTCTGCATTTCTGGCAATCTTCAAGTGGTTTTCGGTCTGCTTCTTTATCGGCGGGAATTGTCTGTTCATTTGGGTCGGGGCGGCGGACATCGAGTCGATTCTACAGCGCAGGTTTTCGTCATTGAAGCTTTGCAGCCTCGATGTTGGTGTGTGGCCGGCGACACGGAAGTAATGGACCTCCCTTCAATGCCCCCCTTCCGCGCGATGTTCGGGGTTACACCGTCTCTGCTGTTTAAACCGGGGCCGAGGATCGTCGACAAAAGTGGAAACCGGTGATAGCTGCCGGTCTTTGGAGGAAATCTTAACCCACACAATCGGGGTTACTTAGGGAGGGGTGCAACAAGTTTTTGATGTACTGCGTTCGTCCCTTCTGTTACTCTGCCGTTGCTCATAACAACGTGCCGGAATAAAAAGGAACTCTGTGGGTCTTTCCCGGGTGGTTACTGCCAGTTTTTGCTTGCTTTGCTTCTCCTCTTTCTCAGCCTTTGGCCGGGGCCACCGTCCAGCCCGCATTGCGGAAGCCGGCATCCCCATCGTATTTGAGCCGGCGTCCAGCCAGACATCAGGCCCGGTGATGATGACGGGACGGTTGCATGGCGCGACCGTCGCGTGGGAGCCGGGGAAAGTTCAGGTTGCGTTGCAGGGCGGCCGGCCTGGCCGGCTTGAGATTGGATTTGTAGGCGCTTCGGCGACAATTCCGCACGGCAACTCGCTCGCGTCCAGTCAGAGCAATTATCTGCTGGGAAATGATCCCTCGCGCTGGCGCACCCACGTCCCCAATTACCGGCAGGTGGTTTACTCGAAGTTGTATCCCGGGATCGATGCAGTGTTCTACGGCAACGGGCAGTTGTTGGAACATGACTTCGTGATTTCTCCCGGTGGCGACTACCGGGAAATCCGCCTCCACCTTTCGGCGGATGCCCACGCCAGTCTCGACAGCTACGGCGAACTGACGATTGCGCTTCCCGCCGGCAAGTTACAGATGCACAAACCCGTCATCTACCAGGACATGCCCGGCGGACGGCAGCAGCGCAGCGGGGGATTCCGTGTGTTGGCCGGGGGCGATATCACCTTTACCGTAAGGAGTTACGATCCGCGGCGCACGCTGGTGATCGATCCTGTGCTTTCATTTTCGACTTACCTCGCGACCCAGGCCTCCAATTTCGTGGAGTTCATTGGCACGGACAGCAGCGGTAACAATTACCTCTCGGGTATTGCGAGTTTAGGCTTTACCCAGACGCCAGGAGCGTTCCCGGGATGCGGTACCTGCGGGGTCGATACGCCTGCAGCCTACGTCAGCAAGCTGAGCCCAGATGGCAAAACGCTGATTTACTCCACCTTGATTGGCGGCAACGGCTATACGCAGCCCTATGCCGGAGGGGCGGATCCCAATGGCAACGCTTTCATCGCCGGCAGAACGCAGGCGACGGACTTCCCGGTTAAGAACGGGCAGACGCCCGGATCGGCAAGCGCCGGCAACTACTTCGGCTTTCTGCTATCGCTGTCCGCCGACGGCTCGTCGCTGAACTACGGCACGCTGCTGGGGGGATCGCCCTCGGGGCAGAATGCCAGCACTACGGTTACGGCGATGGCTGTCGATGCCGCGGGCAACGCGTATATCAGCGGCGATACAAGTTCCAGCCTGTATCCCTATACCGCCGGCGCACTTAACAATGGTCCGCCCAGTGCCCAGGCTTCTCAGGTGTTTCTTTCGAAGTTCGACCCTACGGGAAACGTTACGTACAGTGCCTTCCTCGGCAACCCGGACTTCCAACCTTACATTGGAGGCGAAGGCGCGACGGGAGTGTACGCGTTAGCTTTGGACACTTCCGGAAATGCCTACGTCGCAGGCATGACGGGGACTTTGTGGCCGACGACGTCCGGCGTTTACCTGCAGCAGAATCCAGGTACGCAGCCGTTTTTGGCTAAAGTGGCGGCGGGAGGCGGAAGTTTTGTCTACTCCACTCTGCTGCCAACGTCCTACATCACCGGAGTGGTGGCGCTGGCCGATGGGAGCGCATTCGTGGCTGGCTACCTGGCGCCGGCGACTTACCCCACGACTGCGGATGCATACCAGGCTACGTCCAGCGCTTTGAACAATTCGTTTCTTACGGAAGTAAATCCTTCCGGGTCAGATCTGACTTACTCCACCTTTTTTGGAGACTCGACTGCCGAACTCATGGCGTTGGCGCTGGATCCCAACGGCGATCTGTGGGTGGCGGGGCGTACCGCGCAACCTACTTTTCCCCTGGTGACACCGATGCAGGATGCCATGCCGGTGTACGGCGAAACGCCGCCGATCGTAACCACCCTCAGCCAATTCGACCCAACCGGGACTACGCTCAAATTCTCGACCTTTCTGGGCGGTGCAGCCGCGAGCGGGGCTACGGCGCTGGCCATTGATGCGACCCATCGTGCACACGTAACCGGCGCAGCAAGCTACGGCCTTTACACCACCAGCGGTGCTTACCTGGCAAGTGTTCCGGTGCCCAGCTTTCCTTATTCCAGTGACGTTTTTTCGTACGTAGCGCTGGTGGATCCGAGCGTGCCCGCTCCGGCGGTTTGCGTCCATGGCAATAGCGGGCTTTACTGGCCGCCGGTAACGGTCGGCACCTATGGCGACGAGCCGATTACCATCACCAACTGCGGTACTTTGCCGCTGACTATCTCGGGGGCCGCGGCGGCGACCGCTGTATTCACCGTACCGACGGCCGAAGACGGGTGTACGCAGCCTCTTGCTGTCAGGACAAAGCTGCACCCTCAGCGTGCGCTACACGCCGACTGCAGTTACGAATGATACTTCCACACTTACGATTCAGTCGAATGCTTCGATTTCCGAAACGGTTCTTGCCTTGAGTGGTAGCGGAGTTGAGCCGCAAATCCGGTTGTCCAACTCCATCGGTTTCAACTTTACGCAGGTCGGGCAAACCACATCCGGGCAGTTGCTCATCCTGAGTGTGGGAGGCGCGCCGCTGACGTTGAACGCGGCCGGCACCAGCATCACCGGGGATTTCTCGCTCCAGGGACTGGGCAGTTGTTCCGGTACTTTGCAGACCGGCGGAGGCTGTGCGCTTCCAGTTTATTTCACGCCCACTGCTCCGGGTTCGCGCACCGGGACGTTGAAAATTGCCTCGAACGATCCCGCCACACCCACGGCTATCGTGCAGCTGCAGGCTACGGCATATCCAGTTGCTCCGGTGCCTGAGATTACCTCTGTAAGCTCGCAGTTGCTGCCCGCGGGTGTGGCACAAACTGGCTTTCAGGTGCAAGGCTTCGATTTTTCTCCGAACTCGGTAGTTGAGATCAATGGCGTTGCGCAGGCGACCACCTATGTGAACGAGGGTGAACTAACGGCCAACCTGGAGGCAAGCTCGATTCCTGCGAACAGTTATGGAGAGTTGGCCCTGACGGTGGTGACACCGTCGCCGGGCGGCGGACAAAGTGCTCCGTGGACCTTGACCGAGTATCGGACTCTGCCCCGGCAAAACGCGTTTCTGTTGTATGAGCCGGTGGGCAAGCAACTGTATGCCTCCATTCCAGCCGCTTCTGCAACCAATCCGAATACAGTGCTGCCGATTAACCCGGTCACGGCTGCTGCTGGAACTCCTATTGCGGTTGGCAATGATCCGGGAGTGCTGACTGCTTCGCCGGATGGTGCGTATCTTTACGTTGCTTTGAACGGAGACCATAGCATTCAGCGCATCAACCTATCGACGCTGGCAATCGAGCGGACGTTTGCGCTGCCAGTCGAACCGGAATTTGGCCAGTTGCAGGTTTCTGATATGCATGTGGTGCCCGGCACCTCGACTGAGTTAGCCGTGTCGGTGCAGGCTCCGCAGGTGGACCCCGCGTCGATGGGCGTCGCCCTGTTCAATGATGCGGGCCTGGTGAACTATATCGGACCGAACGGAGATACGCCGGACGTTAACCAGGTCGGGAGCGATATTTACAACTTCGCGTTCACTGATCCGGGCACGATCTGGGGGGTATCGGCTTACTCTGGAACTTTGAATGAGCTGACGGTCAGCCCTTCTGGAATTGAAATAACGAACACGACCTGCTGCACACTGATCAGAAACCTGGCTTCGGTCGGGCCGTTGATTTATACCGACTCCGGTTTGGTGTGGAACCCGGCGACCGGCAAGCAGGTAGCGGCCTACGCGGTGGGACAAGCGCCGTTTTTGGACAGCGTGATTCCCGATGCAGCCACGGGCAAGACCTATTTTCTGAATACGTTTCCCACGGTTGATGTGGTGGCGTTCGACCAGACTTCGCTGGCGCAGACTGCATCGCTGGGGCTGACCTCCGTGGGGGTGGCCACGGCTCCCTCGGGGACGCAGATGGTGCGTTGGGGTGGGAACGGTTTTGCCATGCGAACCATGACGCCTCCCAGCTTTACCACGTCGGGGCTGTTGTTGTTCACCAGCAGTATTACCGGGGCGAGCAACCTGACGGTGACGCCGGTGGCCAGCACGCTGGCTCCGTCCTCTACTGCCGCGGGGGGAGCGGACTTTACTCTTACGGTGACCGGAAGCGGTTTCGTGGCGGGCAGTACGGTGGAATGGAATGGCAGCCCGCGATCGACGGCCATAGTTTCTGCCACGCAGCTTGCGGCGACGATTTATGCCTCCGACACTGCTACCGAAGGGACGGCACAGATAACGGTGGTTAACCCAGGCAACGGAGGCGGTACTTCGAGTCCGCTTACCTTTACCATTGGCGCGGCGGCCCCGCCTCCACCGCCGGCAGCGCCGGTGGTGACCATTGGATCTTCTACGATCACGTTTGCGGCGCAAACCGTAGGCGTTTCTTCGGCGGCGCAGACGATCCCGGTTAAGAACACCGGCAATGCGAGTTTGAATGGGTTGAAGATTGCTGTCACGGGAACCGATGCAGCCAGCTTTGCTGAGACCGATAACTGTGGGACCACAGTCGTTGCCGGGAGTGCCTGCACGCTGAGTGTGGTGTTTACTCCGCCTGTGGCTGGCGCTCTTTCCGCCACTATCACCATTACTGATAATGCGGCGGGTTCACCGCAAACCGTAGCGCTAAGCGGGACCGGGACGGCGCCCGCCTTTACCATTACGCAGCAACCGGGGGGAAGTTCTTCAGCGACCGTGTCCGCCGGCACGCCTGCCACGTATTCGTTGGCTTTGAGTCCGTCCGCTGGGTATTCAGGGAATATCACCCTCAGTTGCAGTGGGCTGCCGGCGAATGCTGTTTGCTCGTTCAGCCCTGCTACCCTGGCGATCTCCGGCGGCAAGGCGGCTGGTTTCATGCTTACGATTGCTACCGAGACCACGCAGAGCAGCGTGGCTCCTGCGCTTGGTACGGCGCTGGCCGGACTTTTGTTGCTGTTGCCTTTGTGCAAAGGGCGGCGACCGATGGCTCTTGCGGTGTCGATTGTCGTGCTGGTGATCGGCGGAGTGTCAGGATGCGGGGGAGGAGGCGGCAGCACCGCTCCCACGCAGCCCACGAGTCCGACGGTGACGACCGTTGCGCCGGGGACTTATACCATCCAGGTTGTCGCGTCGGACGGCACAACCACGCAGAAGATGGCGGTAACTTTGGTTGTTGGGAGCTAAGAGACGGGAGGTTCGCGGATAACGGACAGGAAAGGCGGATTTCGTGCGGATTTCCTTTCCCTGAGAGGGCGTTAGCGTTCTCAACCCCTGAGAATTGTGGTCAGGACGAGGTGGTCCCCAGTCAAAGTTCAGATCGAAGACATGAAGGAGCAATTCGAGCTTCAGCGCGAACACGTTACGTGTTTCAGTTTTGGAGGCCAATACACCAATCCGTTCCTGAGACTCCTCCCGAAACTCCTCAGCTTCGCGGAAGGGATATGCGACGACGCGGAAGCCCATAGAACATTTCGCACTTGATCGAAACGCCGCCTGTAGTCGCCACCTCGCTCATGACCTCGAAGTCGCGGGCTGAGGGGGTTGACGAAAAGTAATGATAAACACGATAGGACTCCCAGACGATAGGGTAACGTTTCGTCACCCATCGCCTCCCGGGTGGGGCGGTTAACCAGACACTAGGGGAGCCGGCGGCACCCGACAAGGCTTCTAGGGTTATAATCACGGCCAATTATGCTGCTTGCTCCAGGCACCAAACTTGGACCTTACGAAGTTCATTCATTGCTAGGTGCTGGTGGAATGGGCGAGGTGTATCGCGCGCGGGATACACGGCTCGAACGCATCGTAGCGCTCAAAATTCTTCGAGCACAACTCTCTTCTGATCCCGCCCGCAAGCAGCGGTTTGAGCGAGAAGCGAAGACCATCTCCAGCCTGAATCATCCGCACATTTGCACGCTGCACGACATTGGTTCACAGGATGGCGTGGACTATCTGGTGATGGAGTGCGTTGAGGGAGAAACGCTGGCGAAGCGGCTGGAGAAAGGACCGCTGCCGCTGAAGCAGGTGCTGAAATACGGTGCGCAGATCGCGGACGCGCTGGATAAAGCGCATCAGGCAGGAATTGTGCATCGGGACTTGAAGCCCGGGAACATCATGCTGACGGCAGCAGGGGCGAAGTTGCTGGATTTTGGTTTGGCGAAACCGGCGGCACCGCTAACAAGTGTCACCTCACCGACGACGGTCGTAACGCAAGACTCTCCGGTGACTGAGCGGGGCACGATTGCCGGAACGTTCCAATATATGTCGCCGGAACAGGTGGAAGGAAAGGAGCTGGACGAACGCAGCGACATTTTTTCGCTGGGCTCTGTACTGTATGAAACGCTGACGGGGCAGAAGGCATTTGGGGGGAAGAGCCAGATGAGCGTGGCCTCAGCGATCCTCGAAAAAGAACCCGCGCCAATTTCCACGATGAAACCCCTGACGCCTCCGGCGCTGGATCATGCGATTCGCCGCTGCCTCACAAAAGAAGTGGAGAAGCGGTGGCAAAACGCAGGAGATCTGGCAAGAGAGTTGGAGTGGGCTGCAGAAAGCGAAGCGCAAGCGGGGCAGTCTGCACCTATTTCAGCAAGGAGCAAAACGAAGGAAAGACTGGCTTGGACTTTCGCGCTGGCCACCGCATTCCTCGCCGCTGGCCTTGCATTCGTTCATTTCAACAAGCGGTCGCCGCAAACGCCAGTGCTTCGCACCACGATTCTTCCGCCGGAGGGTGGAACATTCGTTTTCAACGGTCCGATCGGAGGCGCCTTTCTCTCGCCCGATGGCCATGCTGTAGCGTTCGTTGCGCGCGTGGGAGAGGTGACACAACTTTGGATACGTCCACTGGATTCCTTTGGGGCCCGCGCGTTGCCTGGCACGGACGATGCATCTTTTGCGTTTTGGTCCCCGGATGGCCGTAACTTGGGCTTCTTCGCGCAGGGAAAACTCAAGCGTATTGCAGTAGCGGGAGGACCGCCACAAACACTGTGCAACGCCGATGCAGCCAACCGTGGTGCGAGCTGGAGCCGTGAAGACGTCATCATCTTCGCCAGGGTCAGTGGCGAAATCCAGAGTATCCCTGCTTCCGGCGGAACGCCGCAACGGGTGACGTTGCTTGACAAAGGCCGGCACGAAGGCACTCATCGCTGGCCTTTTTTCCTCCCCGACGGAAATCACTTCTTATTCATGGCAGCGAAGCTGGGTTCCGTCAGTGAGGACAATGTTTTTTACCTGGGATCACTGGATGGCAAACCGAGCAGAATCCTGTTCCATGGCAGCTCGCCCATCGTTTTTTCCGCGGGTCAGGTGCTTTACCTCGCCGAGAATGTGCTGATGGCGCGACCGTTCGACCCCGTCAAACTGAATCTCACCGGAGAAGCGGTTTCCGTTGCCGACGGCGTCCAGACTGATCCTCTGTTCAGCAACGGAGTTTTCTCTGCGTCGCAAAATGAAATGTTGTTGTACCAAGCCGGACGTGGGCCCAGCGCGCATTCTGTGGTGATCCTGGACCGCGCAGGAAAACCTATGAGGGGCCCTGGGGATGCGTTCCCAGGTACTTCTCCCCGGTTCTCGCCCGATGCAAAGAACGTTGCCTATGACTTAGTCCTTCCAGGCGGCGGAGGACGAATAGAACTATGGGTAGCAAACATCATCTCCGGAGGCCGAAGCCGGTTGGCGAGCGACCCCCTGTCGCTGGTCACTCATTCCGTGGTGTGGTCACCAAACGGAACGCATCTCGCGTACTCCTGCGCCAAGTCGAGCGATCCCTCGATTTGCATACGGGCGATTGGGCAGATCGCGCAGGAGGAAGAGCGTTGGGAAGCCAAGGGCGAAGCGGTCGCGCGGGCAACAGACTGGACGCCTGACGGCAAGTCGTTGATTATCTCGGAAGGCTCATTCCGCACGGAAGGCTCACTCCGCACGCTGAGAGCGCGTGTCCTACTGCTCCCAGTTGAGGGCAATGAGGACGCAGCGGCGTTGCTTGAGGTACAAGGCGCGGACGTGGACTCAGGGCAGGTCTCCCCCGACAGCCGTTGGATTGCATATAGCTCGGACGAATCCGGGAAGAACGAAATCTACATTTCCCCTTTTCCAAAGCCGGTTGGGAAGTTGCAAGTATCGAGCGCCGGTGGCTTGGCCCCGCGATGGCGGGGCGATGCGAAAGAGCTCTATTATCTTGCTCCCGACAAAAAGCTGATGGCCGTGGAGCTGCAAGAAGTGGGCGGCTCATTGCAAGTGAGATCTATCCGGCCGCTGTTTGAAATGTCTCAGACTCTGGTTGCATATGCGGCTAACCAATATGATGTCTCGCGCGACGGGAGCCGGTTTGTAGTGGACTCCCTGGATGCGGACCAGACATCCGCTTCGCTTAATCTTGTCGTGAACTGGACGGCGGAGATGAAAACGAAATGACGCTTGGCGTGCACGCCGGATGCGCCCGCCATTCACGCTACGTCGCAGAAGCGTCGGAATCAGGTGCCACCAGTGAACCCGAAGTTGAGCGAGTTCAGAGGAATTGGGCTCGACATCGAGGCCCACGGCGACCCACTGTAGGGCATAATCGTGGGTCCATCTCTCGAAATCGGCGATGCGGGTGGCAGCCAACGCTAATTATCCGCGGTAAGAAAATAGCCCCTGCTCTCCGGACAGAACGATCCAGGCAATAACCGGTACTCCTGCTCGATTGAGAAGACGCACGACTCCAGCCCATTGCGGTGAAAAGTCTTGAGTCGGGATGGCAACCGTAGCGTGAAGGACTTTGAGGGTCTCGATGAGATCGGGCTGAGCAAACAGACTCTGTATTTGTTCAACGCCGTATTCGCAACAGGCAAACCCAAGATGCGGTGGACTCCCCGGCCCGAGAATACGAATTCCGTTGGAACTTTCGCGGGCGCCTGTCACACTCGCAATCGCTGGCGACCGGTTATCAGAAGCAACACCAGGTACGACTTCGCCTGGAGGATAGCGTCGCCGATCTGCAGGAGTCCGTCCGCTTGTCGAACATGCGCTACAAGGGCGGTACCACGACCTACCTTGAAGTACTGGACGGGCAGCGGTCGCTGTATAACGAGGAACTGACACTTGCGCAAGCGCGAGGGAGCGAGTACCAAAGCCTGGTGCAGCTTTACAGGGCACTCGGCGGAGGTTGGCAGTGAGCGGCCCGGTTCAGTCGCGTTTCGTTGATTTGTGGAGGGAAACTATCTCCCGAGGAAAGCCAATTGCTGAAGATGTAAATATAAGTCCGTTCAACGGGTCAATGAGTGCCTTGTCCTATTCGGGTCAACTGTCATGGAGGAATAGGTATCCTGTCGACGACTTTTTCTCCTACAGTGAGTTGTTTGCTTCAATTCATTCATCGCGCAGCAGAATCATCGGATCGACGGCGAGGCACGTACTGATTTCTCCAGACGGCGTGAGCCAATTCCGAGTTGTTAAACAACTAGTAACTTCCGAATAGCCGGTGATCCGGCCAGAACAGGTCAATGAGTGAATCGGCGATTTCGCGCCAGTCACGAGTTCCCTCCAGGCTACGGGCGTACACGAGGACGAGGTTGGATGAGCGCGATAGACTGGTCTGCACTCGCCGTAAGACGAACGGAGACTCGCCGAAATTAACGAGACGCAGACCACCGTTGAAGGGCCGCACACCTGCGGGCCACTTGCGACGCTATTGCACCTCTATCGCGGAGACAATCGCGTCTCCTTTGGTCGGTCTGAACTCAAGAATCACCATGCCATCCTTGGCTTTCACCTCGAAATGCGTTTGATAGGCGGTGAGGGAATCTCCGGCGGCGGCTGCCACATCCAGATTGGCGACAACCTTCTGCCCGTTCGCGAAGACGTCGAAGATGCGGTCGCCGGGATGCAGAGACGGCTCGACAAACGTTAGGACAACGCTGTGCGATCCGTCAGCGACGGAAACACGATAGGTGAACGATCCGGACCGGTAGGTGGCCGCTATCTTTGGATTGCTGGTGCCGGCGATTTTGGGCGGAGCCGGAACTCTTCCCCAAGCCGCCGGGCCGGAGATCGCTTCGGCCGTTCCGCCCTCAAAGAACGTATCCGATCCGAAGTGTTTTCCATCGCTTGCCCCTGCGACCAGAGCACCGCAATCGATGTTCACGGTTTTCGCGGCAGCGTCGGATAAATGCCACTGCGTTTTGTCCTCCACATCTCCCTTGGGAAACGAACCACTTGCGACGATGTTGTTCGTGCCGGAGCTGAGAACGACACCCTTCCAGACACAGATGCGATCCGGGCAAGTTGCAAGAACTCCAATGAGCTTCCCATTGACTCGCAGCGATGTCTTTGGCGCGTTGCTGTACACCCGCACATCTGCCACCCGGTAGGCCCGCTCGGTATAAAGGCTGGAGTTGATGTGGACAGTAGGCGTGGCCGTCCAGTTGGCTTTGTAAAAGAAGTACGGGTCTTTCCGGTACTTATGGTCGAAGGTGACGAGGCCCTTAGTGTTGATGTCCTGGGCATTACCCTCGTTGCGCGTTGTGCTGCCGAAGTCGAAGGAGTTCCATATGAACGTACCCCACAGATACGGTTTGCTGCTCAGAGTGGACCAGTTCTGCTCGTGAATATAGGACTCGTATTCTTCCGCCTGAGGCCGGTTGCGCGACTCCGGGCCACCGAGCGCGTTGTCAGAGTGCAGCGAGAGAGCTCCACCGGCGCCGTATTCCGTTACAGCCATGGGCTGTGCAGGCCGGGTGTGATGCAGGGCGTCAAGATGAGGGCCCAAGTCGGAGGGCCTGCCGTAGTACCAGCCGAAGTAGCGGTTTGCGCCGGAGAGGTCGGTGACCGAGCCCGTGATAGGCACGACGGTATCGGGTGCGTAGCGTATCCCCTCGCAGCACGTTGCCAGCGTTGTGGGCCTGCTCGGGTCCAGTTCATGCGCCAACTGATTCAACTCTTTGAGTAGTGGCAGGGGATCTGGAATGGCGCCTGTTTTGTTCCCCACAAAAGCCGGTATGCTGTTTCCAAAATCGATCTCATTGCCGATGGACCAGGTGATGACCGAGGGATGATTGAAGTCCTGCGCGATGAGCTCGCGGAGTTGCTGCCGGGCGTTCTCCCGAAGCGCTTCGGTCGGTCGCAGGCTCTCGCCCAGGGTCCACTGGCTTACCAGGGGTATCTCGTCCCAAAGCACAAGTCCGTCCCTGTCCGCGAGGTCGTGAATGGGTTGGCCATGCTGGTAATGAGTGAGGCGTACACCGGTGACTCCCATCTCACGCATCGTTGCCTCATCTGTGGCAACGTCCGCAGGTTCCGAGGCCCAGCCCTTGCCTTCGCGATCCTGGTGATAGCCCACGCCATGCACGGTCACGTGTTTTCCGTTCAGGAACAGCCCGTCGTTCGGATCGAACCGGACCTGCCGGATGCCAAAGGGGAGAGAGACGCGGTCCACAAGCTGGGCGGACTTGTCTGAGAGTTCCACCACCAGGCGGTATAGATACGGATCCTCCACACCTTGCCAAAGATGCGGATGCGGCACAGCCACGCTTGCGACGCTCTCTGCCACACTCGCCGGTTCTACAGCGACGGACTGCTCTTGTTGTGCCGCGACCTTGCCCATGGAGTCGATCAGGAGGGTTCGGAGCATCACAGTGCCGCTCTGCTCACTGTCGTTGCGCAACCGTGCGCGGACCTCTACTTGTGCCCCTCCAGACGCCAGGGACGTCGTCTTCGCATACACTCCGGAGGAGCCGTAGTCCATGAGATCGAGGTGCATCTTCCTGCTGAAGACGAGGCTCACCGGGCGGTACAGGCCGCCGTACACGAAGAAGTCTCCCGTAAGCGGCAGCACATCGGCGGTCGAGCTTCCCGGTGCGGGCTTTGTGTTGTCAACCTCCACCGTAAGCATGTTCTGCTGGCCCGGTTTCAGCGCCGCTGTGCTGTCCAAGCGAAAGCGCGAGAAGCCTCCCTTGTGTGTGCCAAGCAGGGTGCCGTTCAGCCAGACGGTCGCGATGCGGCTTGCTGCGTCGAATTGTAGAAAGCTTTCCATTCCGGCAACGTTCGCTGGAGGCGTGAAGGCGAGCTTGTACCATCCGACTCCCTGCGTGGTGACGATGTTCTGCGCGGTGTTGATGTGCGATGCTGGTGCGTCCTTGTAGTAGCCCACGCGGTTCCAAGTGTGAGGCACACTGACTGTTGTCCATGTCGCATCCGGTTCGGCCTGGAGCTCTGTTGGGGATTCTGGTCCGAGTTTGAAGCGCCATCCATCGCGAAGTGACACTTCGACGCGAGGGGCTGCGGCCATGGAACTGGAGGAGGTGCTCGTCCGTGTCTTCTGTGACTGACTCTCTACGGCGAGCGCACAGAGCAAGAGCAGAAACACGTAAAGAGGGCGGGGCATCATCGAGCTCCTGCAAGGTTCATGAGCTTGTGTGGTAAAGAGAAAACCCATTCTAGACATCCCACCAGACGTTGTCACGCAGACTGATCGCAGCGGAGTCGAGCTCGCTGAGAACGTAGTTGTCGTTTCGATAAGACTGGCGAGTCGCCGCCGCTGCCTCAATGCAGTTGTGGATTGACGACAACAGGACAATGCGCGTTTCCAGAATTTCGGTACCTGGAAACGTGCATCGGCGATGGTGCACAAGTTGAGGTTCCACACTGATCAGCAATGAACCTTTCTCGGAGACTTGCGTTGGCTCGCTTGCATAATAGAGTTGTGATCGACGCCGCGACGCACGATACCAGGCCTCATACGCTTCTGTCCGTTGCCGCCGTCATTCTGGCAGCATGAATGAAAACGACGAGGTTAGAATGCTCGACTCGGAAAGAAATAGCCTGCTTGCCGCTCTAAACAAAGGCCGCGAGGCCCTCACTCAGGCTGTCGAGGGCGTCGACGAAGACCTGGCAGCCCGTAAGCCCGCTATCGGCGGATGGTCCATTCTGGAGTGCGTGAATCATATCGTTGAGTCCGAACGCTATCTCCTTTCGCGTCTCGAGAGCGCTCAGCAGTCAAACGAGTCCTTTGCCGACTACGAGCGCGAAGCCAAAATTGCTGCTCGTGCCGCCAACCGCGCACGGAAAATCGAAGCCCCTCCTGAGTCGCAACCGAGAAATCGTTACGCCACTCTGCGCGAAGCACTTGCCGCCTTCGACACAACACGCGCTGAGACCATCCAATTTCTCGAAGCGTTCGGTGGTGACCTACGCTGCTGGACGACCGATCATCCGCTCTTTCCCGGCCCGGTCACCTGCCAGGAAACACTTATAATGATGGCCGCGCATCCTTACCGCCATGCCGAGCAGATTCTGGAAATTCGGAGCACCCTTGAAGGGCGTGTGACCTGCTAACCGGAAGTTTCGATCTCGATTGGCGACTTCAGGGTAAAGCACGTTTGCAGCTCGGCCTATGCTCTATGAGCGCCTTGGCGATTTCTCGCTCAGCCACGCTCGATGAGTGCATGGCGATTTATCACTCGTTAAGGTAGGAAGGACTGCCAGCTTCCGCTTGAGCGACCAATTACCCTTGATACAAATTTGGGGGAACTTCCTACCAAAAATCACGTAATCCTTAGCGCCGGATCTTTTCGTCATAATTCAGCTTCCTGCGGAGGTTCATTGTGGATGCATCTGTCTCGGGAGTCCCGGCCGCCTGCGCTTCGTCTAGTCGGCTTTTATGTTGGATAGAGTCTCTGATCTTGGGTCTCGGAGTGCCCTCTGGGATTTGGGCCATCTCCCGATTGATTTCTCTTTACATTCCCGCAGCGGTTCATGGCTCTCGCGAACAACGCTTTCTGCTTTGGATTCTCGGAGGAGTCATTGTCGAGTGGTCCTTCGTAATCGTGCTCTGGTTCCTATTGCGGGCACGGCGATCTTCTTTCGGAGACCTTGGCGTCTGGCGATTGGGAACATGGCCCGCCTGGACACTGGCGCTGTTGATTGCCGCTCTTTCTATTGCGAGCAATCTCCGCTTCCTGCCCAGGATGCACATACCTATTTACTACGCGTTTTTACCGCATGGATTTCATCTTGTCGCCGCGCTTCTAATGGGCACCACTGCTGGATTCTGTGAGGAAGTGCTCTTTCGAGGCTTTCTCATGACTGAGTTTGCCAAAGCGGGATACGGCAAAGGAATTCAAGTATTCATTCCCGGTCTGGTCTTCGGACTTTCTCATGCTGGCTACCTAAGTCAGGGTTTTCTCCCATGGCTGGGCATTGCAGTTCCGGTCGCATGCATCGGCATGGTATGGGGCACTGCTTATCTGCTCGGGCGACGCAGCTTGGTACCAGCAGTTGTCGGTCACCTCTTGAACGATGCGACAGCACTCCCCTGGATCATGTTCTTTGTGATCACCGGTCGCTAACTATTCGCTTGCCAAAAACTCAAATGCTGCCAACAGCTATTGCACTCATCGAGCGGGAATGAGGCACCCTTCTGAGTTCCGGGCGGATTTTCGCCCATCCGGACATTACACCCGTTCTGGGGTAACTTCCGGGTGGGCGGTGACTCGCTCGGAGCCGCTAAAACGTGGTTGAATCCTCTCATTGACCCCTTCAGCAATTGACTTCCCGTGACGTCTAGGTATACCGTGACTGAATACCAAGAGGTAGAGGTATGAGATGGCTCGGTACGACCTACAGGGAAGTCTTGATCTGCTCGTGTTGAAGACGCTGGCTCAACGCGTAAAGCTGCACGGCTACGGCATTGTTCTGCATATAGAGCAGGCCAGCGATGAATTGCTGCAGGTCGAAGAAGGATCGCTCTATCCCGCACTGCACCGCATGGAGCAGAGCGGGTGGATTGCTTCCGAATGGGCACAATCCGAACGTGGGCGGAGAGCAAAGTACTACAGGCTGACAGCTGCCGGACGTAAGCGGCTGGAGCGGGCAGAACAGGATTTCGAGGGCCTCGTGAAAGGGGTCCGTGCGGTCCTCCGGTATGTGTGAGGTTTGGCATGGGAATGTTCAATCGCTTTCTGAACCTTTGGCGGCGCGGGCGTCTGCAAGCAGATATACAAGAAGAGATCCGCTCGCACCTGGAGATGCGGACCGAAGATAACCAAGCGTCCGGTATGTCGCCTGAGGATGCGCGACGGGCGGCTCGACTGAGATTTGGGAATCCGCAAAGGTTTGGGGAGAAGACACACGCGGCCGACGCGATGCTGAAGTTCGACGAACTGGGTCGCGATTTGAAGTATGCGATGCGCCAGATGCGGAAAAACCCTGTCCCTACCGCGATCATGGTCATCACCCTCGCTCTGGGCATTGGCGCAAACAATGCAATGTTCAGTTTTTCCGATGCGATTCTGCTACGCCCGCTGCCGATAACACGCCCGTCGGAAGTCGTGATCGTCGCCGACTCTACTCGAGATGATCCATCGGGAGGTTTTTCATACCCTGATTATCGGGAAATCCGGGCGACTAATCTTTCTTTCTCCGGACTGCTCGCATATCGATTGACTACTTTAACCGTATCGACCCGAACGGGCGAGCCACCGCGAGTGCGGCAGGCAATGATGGCCACCGATAATTTCTTTTCCACGCTCGGCGTGCAGCCTTTTCTGGGGCGAGCGTTTATTCAGAACGACGCCTCGGCGACGGCCACGGACCCAGTTGTGATCGTTAGCTACGATTTCTGGGCGAGCGAACTCGGCGGCGATCGCGGAGCGATCGGTCAGACACTTCGCCTGAATGGAATTCCATTCACCATTGTGGGCATAGCTCCCAAATCGTTCAGTGGCATAGTTCGGTTCTTTCCGCCGTCGATCTATGTTCCATTGTCGATGTGGGGTCGTCTGGAGAATACGAAGGATGGGCCTTTGGAAGACCGCGTGCGACATGAACTAAGCGTCCTGGGACGTCTCCGGCCCGGCGTTTCGAGACGCTCTGCGCGGCTCGAAGCGACAGCGTTAGGCCAAAACCTCGAGCGCTCCTATCCGAAAACCGATGCGGGACGGCACATCATGGTTTGGACCGAATTACAGTCCATTGTTGCCAAGGAACCGTCGAGACTGGCAATGGTCGCGATGCTGTTAGGGCTTTCGGCTATCGTCTTGGTGATTGCATGTGTGAACGTGGCGAATATCGCGCTAACGCGCGCAATGGCAAGAACACGCGAAATCGCAATCCGTCTCTCGATAGGCTCAGGCACGAAGCGTTTGGTACGGCAATTGATCACTGAGAATCTGGCGCTCGCATTGCCAGGAAGTCTCGCTGGCCTGGCCTTTGGATACGGGGGCATTCTGCTGCTGAGAAGGATCCAGATTCCCAGCGACCCACCATTCGTTCTGGATTTGCGGATAGATGCACGCCTCCTGACGTTCAACTTAGTCGTGGCGGTGCTCAGCTGTCTGCTTTTCGGACTCGCTCCGGCATTGCAATCACGACGGGTTCGGCTGGCCTCGGCGCTCAAGAGCGGCGGTATGGACGGCGCCTCTCGCACCCGAGGTCGTAACGTTCTGGTGGTGAGTCAAATTGCCCTGGCGATGGTGTTGCTATCATCGGCGGCCGCACTTCTCAGCGGCTTTCAAAAAATGCTCACCGCTGATCCCGGTTTCAAGTCTGATCGCTTGGTCGCGGTAGCTCTCGACCCCTCCGTACTGCGCTATTCCAATGATCAAACAGCGTCGTTCTATCGCCGGTTTGTTGAGGATGTTCGATCATTACCCGGCATAAAGTCTGTCAGCCTAATGGAATCGGTGCCCCTTTCGCTGGAGCAAAGCAGTGTGACGGTAGTGCCCGACGGCGTTCAACTGCCGAAAGGGAGTGAGAGCATCAAAATCCTGGGTGGGGCCGTGGACCAAAACTACTTCAGCACGCTGAAGATCAAAATCGTGCGCGGACGCGCATTCACTGCTGACGACAGATCCGCAACGCCGGGCGTAGCGATCATCAACGAAGAGTTCGCGAAGCGATATTGGCCTGAGCAGGACCCCATCGGCAAGCGGCTTCGACTAAGCCGCCCGGACGGATCGATGGCAGAGGTCGTCGGCGTAGCAAAGACGGTGCGCTATCTGCTGCCGTGGGAACAACCCCAACCCTACGTTTACTTGCCTTACGAACAAGGCCCGAGTTCCGCTATGAGCCTGGTTGCTGAATCAGCCGACAGCTCCACAACATTGGCGGCACAGTTACGGCAGACTATTTATAAGCTGGACCCGGACATGCCTTACAACATCCGAACGGTCGTTTCATTTGAAAAGTCGACACTCAGCAATTGGTTGGTACTGATTCAGATGATCACCATCATGGGGGTTCTGGGGCTGATTCTCGCGCTGGTTGGACTCTATGGTCTTATCTCGTATGCGGTAAGCCGACGCACTGCGGAGATCGGGGTGCGGATGGCGATGGGAGCGAGCCGAGGCAACATCTTGGGGCTGGTATTGCGACGGGCCGCAATCCTCAGCTCAGCGGGAGTCGCGATTGGAAGCGCGCTGACGGCGATGGCCGCACCGGCACTTTCAGCAGGATTCGTGGGGCTGGGTGCAATGAATATGGCGGGCGAAATTGCCATCCCAGTCTTGTTGCTGATCGTGAGCATGGTTGCATGTTATGCCCCAGCAAGACGAGCCGCTAACCTTGATCCGGTGCGAGCCCTCCGGTACGAATAGAGGGCCTATCCGAAAGTCGCTTGTAGTGCTCAATGCGTCCTATGAGAGGGGATGTCAAGGAAAAATTCTTCCCCCTTCCCCTCCGAGGGGAGACAGATGTGGCGACTTGCATCCAGCTCGATCTCAGATCTGAAGAGGCTTTGGGTTCGTGAGTGTTCCAGACAGACCGAGACTGTCGGTGGTTTCTATTCGGTGGTCTCATGATGCGATGGTTCGACGCCTTCGGTTCCGGAAGCCACGCAAGCAGACGGGGTGGCTTAAAATCGGCCAACCATGGTCCTATTTGAGACTCGAAGCCTATAGCTTTTTTGGGTTATGCGAGGGGGTATAGAGTGCATTTGGAGACTCGGTGCTGACAGCACGCGGAGTGGCCTAACTCATCGATTGATACTCTCCCTCGACCCCGAGCGTCGCAGATACCGATTGGCTAACCATCGGGTAAGACAACCTGGTCAATTGCCTGGTTCTGTAGACGCTCAAGCTGCTCGCGATTTCAGATGTTCGGCGTCGAAACTTCCTCCTTTTTTCCAAAGTGTCAACGTAATCGCCGCGATCTTGCGCGCCAGCGTGAGGCGAGCCATATCCGGCTTCATCCCCTTGGCCAGCAAGCCTGCGTAAAAGTTCTGCAGTGGTCCGGCACAACGACTGGCGTCCAGGGCTGTACTTTTGAAGATCTCCTTCATCGCGTGGTTGTAATTCTGATTCAGACCACGGATCTGCTGTGGCTTTTTGGAACGTTGCAGCTGTCCATCTACGTAACGATGCTGCGCGCTGTCGTGCGTCACCACCGCCAGACCACTGTAGGTCCATAACTGTCGCTTGCTGCGGAACCGGTGTGGCGTCTGCATCAGGGCCAGCAACAGGGCGGCCCGAAGCGGGCCGATCAAGGGAACCTGGCGCAATATTTTCACAGCCTTATGTTTCTGACTCTCGGCTAAAAGTTCTCCACGCACAGTCTGCCGCAAAACAACTAGCCCATCCAGCTGCTGATAGAACAGCTCTGCGCGGCGGCGCACGCCAACCTGAGCAATCTTGCTCAGCCATTGTTCCCGATGGCGTGGAGCATAGACCTGCTTGCCGGCGCAGCAAATGCCCCAGCTGTGGTACAGCGCCTTAAGTCGATTCTTCACTCGCTTCAAGTCCTTACTGACGGTCAGATAGCTACGCGCCAACTCCCGCAACGTCCGCAGTCCATTTTCTCCGTGGTAGACCGCTCGCAGCAGGCCGGCGCGCAGCAACTCGGCCAGCTTCCGCGCGTCTACCTTGTCGCTCTTGCTGCCCTCTTTCAACAAAGCGTTGCGACGCGGGTTGCAGATCACGATCTCTCGCACGTGGGGCTTGAGCACGTCGTACAGCCAAGCCGCCCAGGTTCCCTCTTCCAACGTCACATGCAGCTCTCCGCGCAGCCCATGTAAAAAATCGAGGAGAGTGCTGGCTTTGGTTTCCACGATCGACTCCATAACCAACTTCCCTGCGCCATTCACAACCGCAATCGAAATCGCTTCCTTGTGAACGTCCAGCCCGATATACTTGATATTGCTACTCAGCATGTTGAGTACCTCCTTGAGGGGAAGGTGATTCTTCTGAGGGACCACTTCCCCCAAGGTCAAGTGTGATACTTTCAGAGCTCACCGCAAACTCCCCTCTCTCCCACCGCAGTACAATCAGTGATGGACTGAGCGGAGGATAGGGCCATGCTGGGAAGCAACCCGAGCGCCGACTCAGTGGCCTCGACCGATCCAAACGGGGATGCTGCGGCATCCCCGTTCTACTCTCTGCGGCTGGCAGAAACCCCTATCGGGAGAGGCATCAAAGCGCTAAATCCTGGGGGTGTGGGGGCAAAGCCCCCACAAGGATGCACCGGCGCCGATAACTTCCTTCGCAAGCAGAGCGCACTCTCATAATGCGTGCATTGGCGATTTGGCGTAAAACGAGAACTCTCCCGGCCACCAGAAGGGCTACGGCCTTGGAAAAGTGGTGGGTCCTGGTACTCCGCGGGCACACCTTCAACGACTCCTAAGTAGATATAAGCTGTTTTTGCTTCGAGGCACTGGATCGGCCGGATCGCTTAGAAATTGCACTCTTTGGCAATCGCGGTACCGTTTGAACTCCCGCCCAAAGCGTTGCGATCGTTTGCTCGACCACGAGAGCCTGGTCAGGCAGGTCAGGCACAACCCCTTGGATAACAAAGAGTGTGGCGAGGCCAAAGATCGTAAACCACCAGGTATGGGCTATCACTATGTCGTCCCTATTTGGCAATCCTTCATCCCTGGCAACATCGAAAAAAAGCTGCACGAAACGTCCGAACAAAGGCGCGCCAATAGCGTTGATGTATTGTCCAGCGCGGACGCCGTTTCGGTTCTCAGGCCCGAAGAAGACGTTGCGGAACTGCTGTGGATGGGCAATGCAGAATTGAATCAAGCCGCGCGAGGTCGCAAAAAGGCGCTCTTTCGGTGCGAGATATTTAGCGGCAATCGCGTCGAAGTTCTGAATCATCAGCCCGATCGTCTCGCGGCTCAACTCGGCAAGGATGTGTGATTTGTCCGGAAAATGCTGGTAGATCACGGCGTGCGTATAACCGATTTCTTTAGCGATCTCACGAAGCGTCACGGCTTCGTAACCGCGATCGGCGAACATTTTACCTGCAGCCGCAAGGATTTCGCCCCGCAACCTCTCCTTGCGCTCTACCCGGCGACTTGGTGATGTGGATGTCACTTCCATAGCTTAGCCCCTTTTGGCGATTTATGCGACCGCTTGTTGATTTACATCCAGTGGTTTGTAACCATTGATTATTTTGCAACCAATGGTTGTCATGCGCCTCTAATGATCAGGTCGCTCATTTTGGGTGGGCGGCCAAATACGCGGCAAAAGGCGATTCATGCGACAGATAACTGTGGAAACTCACGGGACTAGCGGAGTGCTAGCTGCGCAACTCACAAGCTCTGGTGTTCGCAGCAGAGCATCACTTTCGTTCTAACGAGGAGAAAACGAGCATGTATTTAGTCATGGGAATTACTGGAACCGTTGGGGGCGCCACCGCGCGCCATCTGCTGACGCAAGGCAAACAGGTGCGAGCACTTGTGCGCAATCGCGAGAAAGCGGCGAAGTGGGCAGACAAGGGCGTGGAGTTGGTGGATGGAGACTGGAACGATGCGACAGCCGTAGCGGCGGCTCTCAAGGGTGTTGAGGGCGCGTTTGTTATGTTGCCGGGTGTATGGGCCCCCTCGCCTGATTACAGAGAAGCAAAGGGCGTGATTGCGAACTATGTCGACGCGCTGACCAAGGTGGTGCCCCAGCGGGTGGTAGCGCTCTCATCGATGGGCGCGAATAGAACCAGCGGGGCGGGGATCATCACGGCCTTATCACTCTTGGAGCAAGGTTTTCGCAGCCTGTCATCTCCGGTCGCATTTGTGCGCGCAGGCGGCTTCTTCGAAAACTTTCTTTTCGGCTTACAGGCCGCCCAGGGCGGAACACTACCGGTCTTCTACAATCCTACAAACCGGAAATCGACTATGGTCGCGTCAGACGACATCGGCGCAGAGGTGGCAACGCTTCTGACCGGGCCGGCGTGGTCAGGGCATCGTGTCATCGAGCTGGGTTCGATGGTAAGCGCGGATGAAGTGGCCGGACAGTTGGGTGAAGTCCTGAAGCTCGACGTAAAGGCCTTTGCAGTCCCGCGTGCAGGGTGGGCGGAAGCGTTCGAGCAGTTCGGCGTCCCGAAGGGCCACACTGGACCTGCCGAAGAAATGTTTGACAGCGTTAACGCGGGATGGATGGACCTCGGAATCGCGGGTACCGAGCACGTAACGGGTACGACGTCCGCACGCGATGTGTTTGCGGCTGCAAAGAACAGCGTCAAGGCGTAAGTCCGGGGCAAGCTGAATCAGCCCGTTTCCTTGGAAACCGCGGCACCGACGTCAAGAAAGATCGAGGTCAAACATGAAGGTTCTTGTTTTGGCTGCAACGGGCGGAGCCGGGCGGCTGATCGTCCGGTTCCGACCTGGCGAAAAGCCATTCCGTCGTGGACCTGGTTTGCTCGGAGGCGATCGCCGATCTGCCGGGAGTAGACAGAATCGAGGGCGATGCTCGTTGCGAGGGCGCCCTCACCTGTTCTCTTGTGGTGAAGGGTGCAGAAAGCCCCCGTTGAATGGAGGGCCCGGAGGCCGTCCCGCCCATGCAGCGCGTTGATTTCAGTCGCGCACAAGAGCCGGTTGTTGCGGAACGATTTAAACCATTTAAACCGCAAGAGGAGGATCTTTTAATATGAAAGCTGAACACACAATAGATAAATCCGCGCGGGCCGGTCGAGCAACTCAAATATCCACGATGGGCATAACCGGCCTTGTTGCCTTCATCTGGGTGTACTTTGGAAGGTTATATCTAATTCACGATCCCGGCGAGTGGAGGATCGCCAATCAGCAACTCGGATACCCGCTCTATATCATCCCTCTGATTGGCGTGACCCACATCCTTGGCGGCGTGGGCCTTCTGATTCCCAATGTGCCTCGATTGACTGAGTGGGTTTATGCCGGTATCGCGATCGATCTTTTACTCGCGTTCTATTCACAAATGAATGGCGGTGGCAGTACCTGGGATAAATTTGATCCGATTCTCGTCTTGGCGTTCGTTTTTGCTTCGTATGTATTAAGACGCTGCATGCGCGCAAACATGTGGTCGATATGAAGAACACGCTCGGCGGGCGGTTTTACTTTTTCCAGGCACGTCGCGGAGGCCCAACGAGGGGCCGGCCCACCACTCATCCAATCACAGGTGCGAAGTCGTCCCGATAAATCACATTGTATTTACTGACTTTTGGGCAGCGAAAGCTCAAATGGCGAGAACAGCCCAATGCGCTCATTGAGCCGTGAAGTAGGGAGTCGCTCCGAGTTCCGGTCGGGTTGTCGCCCGCCCGGACATTACACCCGTTTTGGGGTAACGTCCGGGTGGCCGGTGACTCGCCCGGAACCTTGCAGTTCGAGCTCGAAAGTCGAAATCTGTTGGCTTCCGTAGCTTTGACCTGAGGTTTCCGCTGTCTCAATCTCGCTGGGCCAAGATATCCTTTCGGCATGTTTCCCTGCAGATTGGCCACTCTTCTTGTGCTGCTGTCCGCCCTGGGGGCCATGGCCGAGACCCACTCTGTTTCGGCGCAGGGAAAAGGCGGCGAGCCCCATGCGATGCAGGTCGAATCGTTCGACGGGCCTTGGCGGGTCCACGCCGGGGATGATCCGCAAGGGGCCAGTCCGACACAGGACGACAGCGCCTGGCAGCAGGTGGAACTCGGCTCCACGGAAAGCAAGAACCTGAGCACAGCAGAGGGGGTTCTCTGGTTCAGAGCGCTCATTCCGTGGCAAAACATTCCCGCAAATTCCGCACTTCTGATCGCTCCGAAGGCGACCGGGTGCCAGATCTTTGTGAATGGGTCGAAGGTTTCCGACTGTAGCCGGCTGCCTGGCCCCAACTACTACACACAGCGCGGGATTCTTATCCACCTGACAGGGGCTTCGCCCGGCTCCCCGTCCCTGCTTGCCATTCGCCTCGATCAGGCCGGCAAGACAAGGTCTGGCGCTGTTGGGCTGGGAAAAGGCGACGTGCTGCTCGGTACATCGGCGCTGCTGTCCGACCGCCGCACGGCCTTGGATGCCGCGCGCTTTTACCGGGTTCTGCCGGAGGTTCTGCTTTGCCTGGCCGAACTGCTGGGCGGCGCGGTTCTGCTTCTGGCATTTGCCTTTGACAGGGGCAGCCGCGAATACCTGTGGTTCGCAGCCTTTTTGTGGCTGGACGGCTCGACATCGTTGATGTCGTGCTTTGACGTTGTTTACCCGATCGTCGGCCCGGCGTGGCAGCGCTGGCTCAATGAATTTGGGCAGATTGCGCGGTACGCGCCGTTGATTGGATTTCTGGCGGCCTTTACCAAGGTGCGGATGAACTGGGCGCTGCGGGCTTACCAGGTAATTCTTCTGCTCGTGCCGGAGGTGCTGGCAGCCGCGAGTTTCTACGGGCTGGGCCGATATCTCCCAGATTTCGCCTATGTGTCGTTGGCTGCGCAACTGCCGTTTGTGGCAGGTTCCCTGGTGTTCCTGGCGATGCAATGGCGACGAGGCAGCCGGGACGCAGCCCTGCTGCTGCCTTCGTTTCTGCTGGCAAATGGCTTTGAGCTTCTAGGCCTGACCCGGCTGGTGGGCCGGTTCCACCTGGGGACACGATTCAGCTACGACTGTGACGATCTCTCGATGTTCTTCTTCCTGATTTCCATTGCGCCGGTGATGATCGCGCGCCATCGGCGGATCACCATGGAGCATGCACGGACCAACGCAGATCTGGAAGCGGCGCGGGAGGTGCAGCGGCAATTGGTGGTTCCGGCCGCAGACGTTCCGGGATTCAGGGTCGAGAGCGCATATGCACCAGCCAAACAAGTGGGCGGAGATTTCTTCCGCGTAATGCCGGAAGACGGCGGCCTACTGGTCGTGGTAGGAGATGTGAGCGGAAAAGGGTTGAAGGCCGCCATGACCGTCAGCGCGATTATGGGCTCTTTGCACGACTATGCCTCAAGCCGGCCCGCTGACGTGCTGGCACATCTAAACCGGGTGCTTCATGGGCGAATGGACGGGTTTGTCACATGCTGCGCTGCGCACATTGCGGCAGATGGCACTATGACTGTTGCAAACGCCGGCAATCCAGCTCCCTATCTCAATGGCGAGGAAATGGCGGTCGAACCCGGCCTCCCGCTTGGCATATTGGGCGAAGCCAGCTATGCAGAGACGCGCTACCAGATCGCTCCCAACGACCGGCTCACGTTTGTCTCGGATGGCGTGGTTGAGGCGACCAACCCGCAAGGAGAACTCTACGGCTTTGAGCGCACCGAGGCCATCAGCAACCAACCAGCGAAGGCTATCGCGGAAGCAGCCACCCAGTTTGGCCAAGAGGACGACATTACGGTCCTTTCCGTAACCCGTACAGTCAGTCTGAATCCTGCGCTGGCATAATTCGGGGGGCTCTTTGACGCCTCAATTGCTCGTTCCGGTCGGATGGTCGCCAACCCGGACATTACCGCTATTGGGGCGGGGTTACTTCCGGATAGGCGGTCATCCATCCGGAATTCAGCCTGCAGGCGGATTGTGTCGTAATCACCCGATTACGATAGTTATGGCTAACAGATCACTTCTTGGGATGCGAAGTGCTGAACTTCGACCAGGCAATAAACCACCTTCCCTCGTCCGGATCCAATTGCTCTAGTTGAAGAACGAACCCGGTACTGATCCCGACCATCCGAGTCCTGAAATAATAAGCCCCGCCTGGCTCTGCCTTCAATGAATGTACCGAAACTCTGGGGCCTCTCTCTGGAAGAAGGGATTGCAGCATCGCGCAGACATGGTGTTCACCGGGGTCGATTGGGACGAAGAAATACCCTCCACCGTTGACGGCACCCACCACTTTTCGTCAAATCCGAAAATGCTAGTCAGGTGACCGTCCGCGACGAAATAGATCACCGCCTTGCCATCTTCCGGCGTGGGTATCGGATGTTGCGATTCGTCGGACTTCACTTCGTATTTCATGTCCTGCGGTCCGCAGCCTACTTCCGCTCTCGATACCGCCCTCTTATCTTGAGCGAGCGCGCAGCACGACAGTAGAACGATCGCGGCGATGGTCTTCATGATTGTCTCCAAACGATTGCTGGATCTTACTGTCCACGCCACTAGCAATCGCGAACAATTCTATACTCACGTGAGAGTTGCGTAACATCGCCAGTACAACTCATAACCCAAAGTCTATGGTCGGATTGTCGCCAACCCGGACATTACCGCTATTGGGGCGGGGTTACTTCCGGATAGGCGGTGATACGACCCTGAACCGGTTGCAAAGGCGATTCGGACGTCTCCAGTCATTGATGTGTGCTCGTTAGGGCTGCTCCGCGGATACCGAGCGAAGGCAGGAGCATTCCAGTCCGATCTTTGTAGACGGCGAATTCTGGATAGCGGGACATCGACTTATCTTTCCGGCGCATGTTACGGAAGAAGAACACGAACCATCCAGCAAGCACCAGGACCGGCTGCCAGTGCCATGAGGCGAGCGCGAATCCGCCGTATATCAGTAATTCGCCCAGATAATTGGGGTTCCGTGTTCTGGCGAAGAGCCCGTCTTGAATCAGTCCTTTGCGCAGCTGCAATACAAAGAATTTCTGTGCATCGCTGACGTAGTGAAGGAACACGCCGGAAATGCAAAGAAATGATGCGAGAGCGAAGACCCAGTTCGGCGGTACGGTGTGTTCCGAAATGAGCAGATACGGGCCGATCATATAAGCCATCAACGGCAGGAAAGGTGTCAGCACGCCGATCCATAGCGGAATCGGCTGTGCAAAGCGTTTGTCGGCGAACACAGATTGCTTGACAAGCCAAAGCAGGGTGTAGGTGCCGTGCAAGCCAAGGTAAAGAAACGCCGCGGCGCTCCAGTTATGGAAATACCACATCATGGCGAGGACGATGGGGGTGACGAGAATCTTGTGAGCATTGATGATCCAGTTGACAGTGGCCATATGAGTCTCCTGTCGATATGATCTAGACATTGTCAAGATTGATTCAAATATTTATCCTTTCTGAAGCCATGAGCCAAACATCTCGACAGAAATCTTCGGCGACGCGCAAAGGTGATGGATATCATCATGGAGACCTTCGCGCCGCCCTGCTGAAATCCGCGGAGGAGATCATACGGACCTCCGGTCTGGAGGGCCTTACGCTTCGTGCGTGTGCGCGGAAGGCGGGTGTTTCCCACGGTGCCCCAGCTCATCACTTCGGAAATATCACCGGTTTGTTGACCGAACTCGCTGCCGACGGATTCGAGCGGCTGGCGGAAGCCATGGATCCGACGAGAGTAAAGAATGCAGACGATGATCTCGAAGCGTCCGGATTGGGATACATACAGTTCGCCATGAAGTGGCCGGAGCATTTTCGAGTGATGTGGCATAGTGAGCTGCTCGACCAGCAGTCACCTCGCCTTCGGTTTGCACGGGAACGTGGAGAACGAATTTTGCGCGATGCACTGATACATGCGAACGAGCATTGGACCAGGCCGCTGTCGGAGGATGAGTTGACAGCGCGATTCGAGGCTGCGTGGTGCTGCGTCCATGGCTACGCCTCGCTCTGGGTTGAAGGATCTCGAAAATCACGGTCACTCGACGAGGCACGACGCATGCTTCGCGTGTTGCGGCCATCACTTGTGCGAGAGTAGGAGTTTTTTCTTTTCTTAGCTGGCCGCAAGGGTTGCGGACGTATTGTCGCCCACCCGGACATTACACCCGTTTTGGGTAACTTCCGGGTGGCCGGTAATTCGTCCGGAACACGGACAAAGCGATGAGAAAGTCGCTTCCGAAAACGCCGTTCCAGGATAGTTGTCTCGTCTCGAACCCACAAAGCGGGGCAATGTGCTTCTGGCAAATCCCCCTCTTGCGCCATGGAATTGGATGCCAGCGCTATGACATCGCAGGAACCGTCAGGTCAAGATGATCTTACGAGCTTCCGCTTCCGGATCATCGGCCATGCGACAATCGTTGTCCCAGATCATCGTCCGATTGGTGTCAGGATCGGTTGGCGCCCAGTTTAATCCTGGTATGCTCGGATTTCCGGTTGCAGCAAACGCTGCCCACGACGCCGCCATCTTCTTCGCCAGCGCCTGCGCCTCCGATGTATTACCCGTTCCCTGCTCACAGCGCTTCGTGTTATCGAAGCAGAATTGAAGATCCGCCGTGTGCCATGCGCCAGGCAGGCCATCAAGAATCGTCGTCTGCCATGTGAAGTAGTACGCGTACGCCGGCGCGGCCTGCAGTGCATGTTTCAATTTCGCCATCTTCACCACATTGTTCCGCATCCCGAGCCCATTCAGCCCTGGAGTTCCGCTGCAGATGTAGGAAAGCGTCTGAATCTTCTTCTGCGGGTACGCCTTCTTCAGCGCCGCAACGATTGCCGTCGCTTTGTCCTCGCCGTAAGTCTTCGCAAGGTTTGCATGCCATTCTTCTTCCGTCGGGCACGAAGACATCTGGTTGCCCTCTTCGCTCACCGAACCTACCAGCATCGGAACATTCTTTGATACCTCCGGAGCGGAGTCGAAGAACGACCGCATGTTGATCACCTTCCCATCGACGCAAGGAGACCACCCCACGCGCGGTGTCCCCGGCGCCCCTGGCCCCATCATTGGCCGTCCTGGCGAATTGATCTTCGCAGCCGCCGCGTTTCCTGCCGCAAACAGCCTGGTCCATTCCATTTTCTGAAGCGAACCAATATCGTTTGGAGCAACCCCGAGTTCCTTCATCGTCTGCCGTGCCAGTTCCTTTTGCTGATCTCTGCCCGGAATGTTCCCTCCGCCGCCGGACTGCGCCGCAGCCCGATGGATCAGGCCCGCCGCGGAGGGCATACCCATCAGCGTCGTCACCTTCGATCCGCCGCCCGACTGCCCGTAAATCATCACGCGATTCGGATCGCCACCGAAGTTCTCGATGTTCTCCTGAACCCACTTCAGCGCTGCGACCAAATCCGTTATCCCAACGTTCGCCGAGTCCTCATATGCTGAACCGCCAATCTCCGAGGCATCGAAGAACCCAAAGATATTCAGGCGGTGATTCACCGAGACCTGCACCACTTCGTGGTGACGCGCCATCTGCGCGCCCTCGTGCGATGGCAGTTCGTAAGATGATCCGAAGCTGAACCCGCCGCCGTGCATGTAGAACATCACTGGCCGCTTCCCCGTCAAGCTCGGCGTCCAGATGTTCAGCTTCAACATGTCCTCGCTCTGCCAGCCGTCGTCCCAGTCGAACAAAAACGTCTGCTCGATGCTCGTCCACGGGTGCAGGGTCTGTGGGCAGTTCGCGCCGTACGCAAGAGCCGGATACTCCTCTCGCCACGGTGCAGGCGACTTGGCCGGCAGCCACCGATTTTCCCCGGCCGTCGTCGCCCCATACGGCACTCCCTTGAACGTCAGCACGCCGCCATCTACAAACCCACGCACCTTACCGTACTGCGTCTTCGCCACCGCCGTTGGCGGCGTCGACACATTCCCTGGCTCCTGGTGCGCGCCTGTCTTCACACTGTCAGAGCCGAAGGCAGGCTTACCCAGCGCTGCCCCCAACCCGGCCGTAGTGGACAGCAGCAGCGCGTCACGCCGCGTGAGCACAATAGACTGCTTCGACTTCGCCATGAATTGCTTCTCCTCTCGTGTTTATGCAATCAGTCGCTTCAAAATTGCGTGACTCACTCTCATCAGTGCAATTCTTGTTATTCCGGGCGCGCGCCAGGTCAGTGGCTCTCTGCTCTGGGGATAGCTGCGGATTCAGGTAAGGAAGATTTGTGGCTTCTTGAGCACCTGCAGCGTGTAGCGCTGAGGCAAACAGGAGTGCTCCGCTGCAGGCGGCAATGCATTTGATGATTTCTCGTCACGCGAGTTTTCATGCTTCCCCTCCAAAGTGAATTGGCTCTTGCGACTCGTCCCAAAAAACGCGAATGACGGACACTCACGCTGACGTTGCTTCTTTGAGGATGCACCCTAGCAGGCGGCTGAAAAAGTCGATACCTAGCGAAATCGCAGCCCTCAGCGGCCAAAGCCGCATTGATTCTACAGTTGTTACGTACGGCCTAATGCTCGCTGCGGCGAGGTAGGCCGTACCCTTCAAAAACCTGAGTTTTTCAGCAGCCTGCTAGTGCGCCTCAGACGACTTGAAGGCCAACGCCGCGAACTGATGCAGGTAGTCTCTCCAGTTGGGCCATGCGTGAAAGCCGCCGCTCTCGTGGTCCTCCACGTTGATTCCGGCATCTTTCAGGATGGCAACGGTGGCATGGCTGTTCTGAAGCGCGATGTCGTACTTGCCGGCATCCACCCAGAACAGGCGAAACGGCTTGCCCGATGCGCGGTACTGCGCCACGTCCGTGTCCTGCTCCTCCTTAATCGAATTGGGGAACCATCCGGAGCTGAACACGCCTACGTAGGCGAAATCCGCTGAGTTATCGAGCGCGATATTCAGTGTCTGAAGACCGCCCATCGAGAGCCCGGCAATAGCACGGTGGCCGCGGTCCGCGGCGGTACGATAGTGCGCGTCGATGTAGGGCAGCACCACCTTTACCAGGTCATCATTAAAGGCGTCGTGGCCCATGCGCACGCCCGGCGTCAGACGGAACTCCGTGGAGACGTGGCCGGCAGGCATCACGATCAGCATCGGAACAGCCTTGCCACTGGCGATCAGGTTGTCGAGAATCGCACCTGCGCGGCCGACCGTAGGCCACGAGTCATCAGAATCCCCTCCGCCGTGAAGCAGGTAAAGTACAGGAAATCTCCCGCTGCCGTTCTCGTAGCCCGGCGGTGTGTAGACGTGCATGCGACGTTCGCCGCCTGTGGCAGACGAGTCATAGTAGACCGTTGAGATTGCGCCGTGCGGCACGCCCGCCTTGTACTCCATGAAGTCCGCACCGGGAACTTCGTACATGCTGAACGCGTGGGTCAGCGATTGCGAGGTGAGTGGGTTCCGTGGGTCTGTCGTGCTCACGTCATCCACCGTGAAGGTGTAGCGATAGAGTCCAGGCTCGATCGGACCGATGGTCGTTTCCCAGACGCCCTGATCCCCCTTGGTCATGGGCACACCAGCCATGTACTTGTTGGTCTCTTGCGGAGTTATTCCCGGTGTGGCCTCCGGGCCCTCGGCATGCAGCTTCACTTCGGTGGCGTTCGGCGCCCAGATGCGAAACCGAACATGCCGGCCGGGCTCCACCTCAACCGACTTCAGCGTGTCGTTGGGTGTGGGAGCAGGCATTTGCATCGCGGGCCTCGGCGGCTGTGCTGCGGGGTGCTGAGGTGCTTGCTGCGCATGAACGCACAGCCCAACGCATAGCGCACCCAATGCAGAAACCGGGCGTAGGACTCCAATGCTTGACCGCATCATTCGTTTTCCCTGTGAACTTCCAATCTTGTTCTCAAACAACCTTCTCCGGCGTCGTCGATACGGCCCGCGCATTATTTGTTTTGCCGGCAAGCCCGCACCGTTGAACACCGCAGGAACAACGCAGCGTTGGGGATGGACTGCCAAGCGTAGCCAAACCTGCGCCGGATGCAAGTCATACGCGAACCTATCGCGGAAGCTGTGGGTCTTCACCGGCACTGGAAGTTTCGGGCCTCCTGGGTGTCTCCGCTTCCGGTGTACTGCGCGTGTTTGGGAAAGGCGCATAGAGGGCGGCTGCGTCCGGGAAACGCCGCGCCGGTAGCAACGACGGACTCGGGCGCTGTGCCCTTCTCAACCCACCCAACGAGTGCACCGAGCATGTCGAAGTGGTCCAGAGATGGGCCGCCTCCGCAGTGAGCCATTCCTGGCACAAGGAACATCCGGCTCCACTCGGCCACCTTGTCCGCTCCGCCGTTTGTAGCCGCCAGCGACTTGTAGTATCCGAGCGTGTCAAGCGGTGAGAACCACGGATCACTGTCGCCGTGGAAGAAGATCAGCTTCCCGCCGTTTTGCGAGAACGTAGAAAGGTTCGTCGACGCCGGCTCAACTAACGGATCAGACGCGTGCAGCGCTGCGGCATCCACGTCGAGTTCAGTAGCGGCGGTGTACGGACCAAATAGACCATTCTTGCTCAACGCCAGCAAACCGGGTATGCCATTCTTTGAAGCAATACCCGCATCGTAGAGGAAGCCAGGATAGACCTGCGTTCCGTACGCATTCCTTGGCCCTGCAAACGCTTTCTTGATAGCCGCGATTTTTTCAGGTGCGATGCACGAGTCGGCCTGCCCAGGTTTGCATGCGAGCACCGCAGGATCGAAGTCGCACCCGATTGGATCGAAGATCATGCCGTCCGCCACACCATCGCGCGCGTCGCACTGCTTCATCAGGCCTTCGATAAACACCTTGCGATCCGTATCAGTCAGAAATTTGTCGATCTCCGGCTTCCCGGACGAGTCCTTTGGCGACACCTGGTTGTAGGCCACTGGGATCCACTGTGCAATCGCGAGGTTTGACAGACCTGTACGCATTGCTGGATCGCCTGACACAATCCCGTTGAACACCGCAGGAAAGCGCTGCGACAGGATCATGCCCTCTCGCCCCCCTGTGGAGCACCCGACGAAATAGGAATAGGCCGCACGCTTCCCGTAATAGCGGTCGATGACTTGCTTGGCCACTCCCGCGACCTCGGCGTTTGCCATGTATGCGAAATCCAGATAAGCCTGCTGGTCGCGCATGAAGGTGAAATCGAAGCCGCCGGTCTTCGCCTTGTGTCCAGAGTCCGTGCTTGCAACGGCGAAGCCGCGAGAGAGCGCCGGCTTGTCTCCTGTGTAGCTTGCACCGGTCGGGTAGGCTACGACACCGTTGCCGCCTCCGCCGCCCTGCATCATGAAGTCACCGTTCCAGGCGCTCGGCTCCGGAAGAGCCACAGAAAACCCGATGCCGAACTCCACCGCATCAGCTCCCTTACGGCGGTTGATCATGCCGTCAACGCGGCAATGCGCGGGGAGGGGTCCGACTGCCGATGCCCCCGGATAGGCAGGCGCAATCGTTTTCCCTGCCGGAACCGGCTCGGCACTTGTGATCTCGACTCCCGTGGGGGTTACGCTCTTCAGGGCGGAGCAGCGGTCAGATGATTTGGATTGTGCCTGTGCTGCAATCGAACATGCCACGAGCACGAGGATCCCGATCTCTGAGTACCTCATAGGAAGTGCCTTTCAGGGGGTCTGCACGCCGCTGATTGTTAAGGTCCGCGGAACTCCCGACTATACCCACTCACCAGCTGCTCAAGCAATGGTAATAAATCGCTTTATTGATAGAGCTGCACCGCTCCGAAGTTGTTAATGCGAATGAAGCGGGAATTTTTCGGCCATGGGATTGTTCCCGCGAGACTTCGAGCAGAAACGAACATGGTGATTTATTCGTCGAACATGGTGATTTATGCGTCAGAGAGCGCCGGGATAAACCGGCACATTGTAGGGGATGAGAGAGCCCTACGGAAAAGGAGAAGCGACTTCATTCCGGCCCCGAGTCTTGCCTGTGTCTCCGCGAGGAGCCATAGCGAAGCGTAGACAGGGGAACTGGCGGGCGGGAGGATTGAGCTCCGAAAATATGCAACCGAGTGCCGACCCCTTTCTGACGGCGGGAAGGCAACACTGTTAGCTGCGTTATTCGCGAGCAGCTGGCGGGCTCGGCGTAGTCGAAGACTTCAGGCACGCCAGGAAGCAATGTGCACGAGAACCGGGAGACCTCCAGAGCGTCTGCGCGAGCAGACCGGTCAGGGAAGGTGAAAGAACCACAATCCTGACATGTACGTTTTGGAGGGGTCGGACTGCGCCATAGTACCTATGAAGCTGACGAACAAAGAAGGTAAGACTTCCGCGGAGCCAGCGGAGGGAAGGGTGCAGACCAAGGAGAACGACGCCCATCTCCACACGGATCCGACACAGAGCGGAGCTACCGTGTCCCAAGGGTTAGGCGGCGTGCGTCAAACGGCGCGAGCAAGGAAGCAGGAACGGTTCACCGCTTTACTGCACCATCTTACGATCGACTTACTACGGGAGAGCTATTACGCGCTTAAGCGAAGAGCAGCACCGGGAGTGGACGGGGTAAGCTGGCAGCAATATGAACAAGGCCTGGAGGAGCGGTTAACTGATCTCCATGGCCGCGTGCATCGTGGAGCGTATCGGGCACAACCTTCGCGAAGAGTCTATATACCGAAAGCCGACGGCCGGCAACGACCGTTGGGCATCGCGTCACTGGAAGACAAGATCGTCCAGCACGCAATCGCGGCCATCCTCAACCAGATATACGAGGTGGACTTTCGCGGCTTCTCGTATGGGTTTCGACCGGGCCGTAGTCCACATCAGGCGCTGGACGCGCTCAATGTGGGCATCCAACGAAAGCGAGTGAACTGGATACTCGATGCGGACATCCGTGGGTTCTTCGATAACATGAGCCACGAGTGGACCATGAAGTTTATGGAGCATCGAGTGGCCGATCCCCGCATCTTGCGGCTGATACGGAAGTGGCTAAAGGCCGGAGTATCGGAGGACGGCAAATGGTCAGAGACGAAAGCAGGCACTCCGCAAGGGGCGGTGATTTCGCCGCTTCTGGCAAATGTGTATCTGCATTATGTCTTTGATCTGTGGGTAGAGGTATGGCGCCGGAAAGTGGCCAGCGGAGAATTAGTCGTGGTCCGCTACGCTGACGATCTGGTGGTCGGTTTCGAGCATCGTGAGGACGCAGAGCGGTTCCTGAGGGAGTTTCGGGAACGGTTAGCGGCCTTCGAGCTGGAACTTCATCCGGAGAAGACGCGACTGATCGAATTCGGTCGGTTCGCGCAGGGCGCTCGGCAACAGCGTGGAGAGGGCAAACCTGAAACGTTCACGTTCCTTGGGTTCACGCATTACTGTGCGACGAACTCGAAAGGCCATTTTGTTATCCGACGCAAGACCATGGGTCAACGCATGCGAGCAACGCTGCAGGCTATCAAGGCAGAGTTGCGTAAGCGCCTGCATGAACCGGTTAACGCTGTCGGACAATGGCTGAAACGCGTCGTTGAAGGCTACTACCGTTACCATGCTGTTCCTGAAAACCTGCGGGCATTGCGACGCTTCCGCGAGCGCTTGCGTCATATGTGGCGGTCTATGTTGGGCCGTCGCAGTCAGCGCAGCCGCCCCAGTTGGAAGCGCATCCACCCGACCTTCGTGCGATGGCTACCGCTTGCCCGTGTCCTGCATCCCTATCCCGACGTTCGTTTTGACGCCATCCATCCAAGGTAGGAGCCGTGTGCGGTAGTTCCGCTCGCACGGATCTGTACGGGGGGCAGCTAGCGATGGCTGTCCCTACCGTGACCGGGACTGGGACTTTGGAGACGCAGCCTTCTACAGGTCGAAGGTGAGTTGGCGTTGCCTTTGATCTGTGACGATCTTCTCGCGGGGTCCTCGCTTCTGTAGCGCTAGCTGCCGTTGCGTCGCCTTCTCAAGATCTTGAACAAACTCTGCAGTTCCCAGCGGTCGCCCTGTGTGTGTTCGTTGACGAATGACGGCTAGCTTGGATTCGGACTTCCCCTTCTCCGAGGTACTCTCGCCAAGTTGTAACGGTCCAGTGGCGGCGCCACGCATCGAGAGCCAAGAACGCATCGTGCTCGTTGGTGCCGCAGTGAATAGCGGCGCTCGACCAGGGCCAAAGCTCTGGCTCGGAGACCAAACGAGCTGGCAACGGATTTAGCTCGACGGAAAGGCGTGACAGGAAAGGCGTGACAAAATGCGGTGCCTTTGCCGCTTCTCCGTCTCCGAATGGCAAGAACAAGACCCCTGGCTCAGGTTCCAAGGTGATAAGGCGGCACGGCAGTATTTATCTCTCTTTCCTGTTTTTCAGACCGATTGTCAGGACTTCTCTCCGACACACTCCCCGCCTGACCACAAATCGTCGACCACAAACTCGTCCGACCACAAATCGTCGAGAGATCGTGGATCGGCTTGCGTCTGCGTCTCCCCGCGGAACTGGGCTCTTACCAAACCCTCGCAAGGTTGGCTAAACTCTGGCGATAATCCGCCTGATCGATCTTGCTCCGCACACCGAATTCCCCGAGCAGGTTCATCATCTGCCCCACGGGTAGCCCGGCGATCTGTGCGGCTTTGCCTAGCGAGGCCTCGCCCTTCTTGTACTTCTCGACCGCGAGCAAGACTCTACCCCGCGTCACCAAATCGCGCACCGCCTTTGATAAGTCGCTGTCCTCTGCCTTCGTGATCGCAGTAAGGAACTCGTAATTGTCCCGATCCATGCGGATACTCATTGTCTTGGTCATGGTTGTTCCTCCAGTTGCCGTTTGGTGTCTTCGAGAATGGAGCTTCGATAACGGCCGTATCGGGCAAGGGCCGCAAGCCTATTCAGCGCATCGGTGCGCTTGATCACGCCTTTTTCGCAGCTTCGCAACAAAATCGCTACCGCGGTGGTAAAGGGAATCCCCAGCAATTTGCAGGCATTGATTCCTTGCTTGTCATCGATGCCTACCAGCAAGGCGCTTTCTTGAAGAGCTAAGGCAATCGCCTCGGACTCGCCCCTGGCCATGCTAAAGTCCTCCTCCAGCTTTGTAACCAGCTTCCTGTTCTTTACGGTCTTAACCTTAATCCTCGACTCGCCCGCGGCCCTTTGGATCATCAATGCGTCGAGTGTCTTTTTGCCGGCACAACATTCTTCTTCGACGGCCTTGGGAATCGCAACCTCCATGCCGATCTCTTTGAGAAACAAATCGAGCAGCTCAATCTTGGCGATCAGGATCAGCGTGGATGCGTCGAAGATAAACATTATGACAAATTATTACATCCGCAATTATATCGCCATTATGCTAATATGCCAAACCGTGACGGAACGAAACACAGCACAAAGGAATCTCGGAAGATGAAGCGGTCGCCAATTTCAAGCAGTGGCCAAGCAGAAGCGATGACCGACGAGGAACGTCTTGTGCTTGACGCAAGGTGTCGAGGAGGAAGCAGTACCAGTTATGGTTACCAAATAATTCTTCTTAGCCTCTTGTTGAGTTCCGAAAACCGCACTAGCCTTATGAGTAAGATCTGTATGTCGGAGTCCTCTTGCCACGACGGCTCTGCTTGGCTTTGCACCAATGCGCTCTGCGTGTGCATCTGCCGCCACCAACAAGGAACCATCATCGCTGGAAGCATGATGAATCGGTGACCTCGAACAACAAAGTAACATCGAAATGGCTTAAACGCGCTGCCCGCAGCGTTCTCGCGCCATGAGGGCGCGATGGCGAGCAGTAAAACATCACATGAGCAGGGAGCGCCCAGTGCGCTCTCTTGATGAAGCGGTCTTTGACAACTAGAGAACCGCCACACCGGCGCAAAAACCCGGCCAGCCGAGGCCGGACGGCCGCGCACGCCGGCGAGCAGGTTGGTACTGACGCCGGCAATAGCCCGGCAGGAGGCAAGGTGGCCAAATTGATTAATTCAAAATTTGGCCACCTTCGATGAAATAAAGGACTTAGCTGTAAGACCCGCCGAACCGGTTCCAATGAGCACCGTTTCTGATCCGTCAGGGAGCGTGCGAGCACTAACATCGTCTTGAGCGTAGCGTCTCACCGCTTAAATGCGCTTAACGCGCACGTTTTCCGCTCCAGGAGGTCGACTGACAGCCTTAGAAATAGATGATCGAGGGCGGCGGCGAGCGTCCCCACGTTGTGAATCAATTTCGCGAAATCGCCAGCCTGAAACGGTCTGGCCTATAAGGGTGAGGCAAGGTGCTCAAATTAATTAATGCAAAAATTTGAGCATCTTCATGAAACAAAGGACTTAGCCGTCAAACTTGAGCACCTTCGATAAAACAAAGGACTTAGCGACACCCATTCCCGCATGAAGCGCCGGCCGGGGGCCTTATCTCTCTTTTCTCTCACAAAGTGCATTCTTTTTTCGGAAAGCTTTACGGTGTCCGCGACCACTCACAACGCTATACCTTCAAACAGACCGAAGGTTACCGTTGCTTCAACGATCTCATTGATCAGGACCGCATTGAGGAGATAGAGGGCAGCATACCTGGGAGATAGCTTGCTGTTCAGTCATTCTGCGCCCGAGGTCCTGCTGAAAGCTCCACGAATCAGGTCCCGCAGAGCCTGCCCTGAGCTTGTCGAATGGGGACGACCGAGAGGGTCACCCGCGCACTGACGTGCCGGGTAACAGGTTGTGCCGTCCCTGCGGGACTCCCTGAGTTGCTAATCCTACCCGGCACTTCCGTGCCGGGCTACAGATTGTGCCGTCCCTTCGGGACTCGCCTCATTTTCCTGAATTTAGAAACTCCAGGCCTAGGACTAACGCCCTGGGTCGCACACGGCACGTGAGTGCCGGGTGGGCTTAGTTACGAGGCGAGTCCCGAAAAGCCTGCCCTGAGCTTGTCGAAGGGGGACGGCACAAAACTCCACCGCAAACGGCTAGCAGCCTCTGCAACCCCTCGGACCCAACAAATCCACACAGATCTCCGATTCAGCCTTTCATGTGCTCCAACTCAGCGCTGGCAAACGCCACAACGTTATACCCACAATCCACGTACAGAACCTCGCCACTAACTCCCGACGAAAGATCCGACGCTAAGAAAAGCGCCGCTTTGCCCACCTCAGCAGGCTCAATGTTCCGCTGCAGCGGAGCGCGAGTGGCATGCACCTTGAGCATTTCACTTAAGCCCCCAATCCCGCGAGCGGCGAGGGTCTTAATGGGACCAGCAGAAATAGCATTCACCCGAATCTTTTGCCCGCCAAGATCGGCAGCGAGATACCGAACAGTGGCCTCGAGCGCAGCTTTTGCAACCCCCATCACGTTATAACGCGGCACCACCTTCTGCGACCCGTAGTAAGTCAGGGTCATGATGCTGCCCCCATCGGTCATCAGCGGCGCAGCCCCACGGCTCAAGGCAATGAGCGAATACACGCTGATCTCGTGAGCAATGCGGAACGCATCGCGGCTGGTCAACAGAAAATCATTTTGCAGCGCTTCCGCCGGAGCAAACGCCACCGAGTGCACAAGAGTGTGAAGTTTCCCATATCGCGCTTTCAACTGCGCAAAGACCTGGTCAATCTCTTCGTCGCTTGAAACGTCGCATTGGAAAACAGCGGAATCCGGCAGTTCCCCAGCGAGGGCTTCCGCTTCCGCACGGAGGCGTTCATTCTGGTAGCAAATAGCAATCTGCGCTCCGGCCGCGGAAAGCTTTTGGGCAATGGCCCAGGCGATACTGCGCTTATTCGCCAGGCCGAATACGACTGCCGTCTGACCTTTCAGATCTGTCATCTGGTTAGGATATATCAGCCACCCAGGTCGACCAGTTCCACCTCGTTGATCGCGCTGCCTAGAAACCGGGCGCCCAGCCTTTGGAACTTGGTCACCGAATCGGTAGCAAAGAAGCGGCAGTGGCAGCGCTGGCCAGACACACCGGAATGACCGCCAAGCATTCGGGCCGCTTGGCTGGCGGTCGCCTGGGCCGAATCAATCACCCGGATCGCGGGCGCAACCGCTGCTTCCATCATCGGGCGTAGCAGCGGGTAATGCGTGCAACCCAGCACCAACGTGTCCGGATCGAGTTCTGCTTCCTGTGCCTGCTCCAACAACTCAGTGAGGTAAATCCTGATCACCTCGGCCGTGACCGGATGATCGACCCAGCCTTCTTCCACCAGCGGAACAAGCAAGGGGCAGGCCTTCTCGATGGTACGAAGGCCTCGCTCTCGGCACGCCCCGGCGTACGCATGGCTGGCAATGGTTGCGTCGGTGCCGATCACCAGGATCTCCCGCGTCTTCGACAAGCCGGCCGCCTCGTCAGCTCCGGTCTCAATCACGCCCAGAACCGGCACCGCGGTGGACTCGCGAATCTCTTTCAGGGCCAGCGCGCTGGCAGTGTTGCAGGCGATCACCAAAAACTCCGCACCCTGGTCAAGCAAAAAGCGGGTGCTCGAAAGCGCATAGCGCACGATGGTGGCGCGGGATTTCGACCCATAGGGCAGCCGCGCCGTGTCACCCAGGTAGAGGAACTCCGCTCCCGGCAACAAAGGCAACAGCGCCCTTAGCACGGTCAACCCTCCAAACCCGGAGTCGAATACGCCGATCTTCACAGATGTTTTACTCCAGGAGCATCGGAAGCGAGGTACACCCGGGTTAGATCGGCATGGCCGGCAAGGGTATCGCGTGGTTGGCCATCCACTAGAAAACGAACCTGCGCGATCTGAGGAAAGTTGGCATGCAGAGTCCCGATAATGGAAAGCAGGGTGAGCGTCTCCGGTTCGATCCCGGAAGGATGGGCATCGACAAACGATCCGCTCAGGTCGACCACCGCTACCGTGCCCGGGACGACCTGGTTGGGATCAAGGGGAAGCTTCATGAAGAATATTTCGTTCACACCCTTATTCGTGGCAATCGGGTGCTTGGAGTTTGGCTTTGCATACTGAACAATCAAATGCTGCAAAATAACATGCGCGCGCGCATTGGCATCAACGGGTAGGGCCAGATTCTGATACGCGGTTTGAATCGACCCGTCCATATCATTGGCAACCATCAGGGTTACACTCTGTACCGGTCTTCCGGCCGGAGGGTTGAGCGGGCTGGTCTCAGCGGATGCAAGCAAGCGGTCCATGGCCCTCTCCCGCATGCGCAGCAGGACCACTGCCATGAGCACGGAGCTGCCCAGCAGGATCCAGAACAAGATGCGCTGCCCGCGGGAGATCATGGCTGCTGTCTCCAATCGCGCTGCCATTGTTCAACGGCCGCGGCCAGGGCGGCTACGATCCTGTCCTGGTATCCAGGGTCAGAGAGCGCGGTTACCCTGCCGGTACCGTACAAGGGTGCGAACTCTACCACTACCGCGGGGCAGGTAAAGCTGTCCAGTGGCTGCAGGGCGGTGCGGCCCAGGGTCACGGGAATCTCCGCGTGGGTCATGGCGGAGTCGAATTCCGAGGACAACCGCAAACTCTGCTCGGCATACGCGCCCTGGGCCGTATCCCAGGGTAGAAAACGAGTCACCGGAACAGGCGTCAACGAAGCCGTAAAGAGATGCACTCCGCTGCCGCTGGTGGTGGCGTGCAGACTGATGCAGGCCGCCGCGCCGACATGGTTAGCCGTCTCAGCACGATTGACCGGGGGCAGGGTGGTATCGGATTCCCGGGTAGTGACCACGGAAATGCCGTGCGCCGCCAGGGTTGATCGCAAACGCACCGATAACGTCAGGTCAAGGTCTTTTTCCAGCAGCCGGTCAGACAATCGCGCGCCCGTATCAGAGCCCCCATGAGCCGCGTCAATCACCACCGCAAAACGCGGCGTCGGGCGAACCGTAGCAGGGGCAGACGGGGGAGCATTCGAAGTTGCCTGAGCGCCGGCCGCCCAGGGAACCAGAAAAAGCGCGATCGCGAGGAGGCCGTGCCCCCGCTCAATCCAACGCATAGATAGCAAGACCGCTCAGGAGTTTGGGATAGAAGTCAGTGGACTTCTGGGGCATGACATCACCCGCGAAGGCAACTTCACGCAACTGACCCAGGGTGATGGGGTTGGTCAGGAAAGCCACGTCGGCTTCTTCCCGCCAGATCTGCTCCATCGCTTCGCCGGCGTCGCGCACATAGCGCAGGTTCTGTTGCTCGCGGATCGCTTCCGGGGTTATGCCCAACAATTGTTCCAGCACCAGCGAATGAAGCTGGGTCAGATCCAGCTTTCGCTGCCGCTCGGGAAGCCTGGCCAGAGCCTGGGCCACCGCTTCCGGTTTGGCCTTGAGCAGGTGATAGCCGAGCCGGGTTATGGCCACAAAGGCCGTACCTGTTTGCCGGGCCAGCAGCCTGGTCAGGGCGAGCGCATCCTCCGCCGTCACGGACTGCACGTTGAAAAACTCCTTAGCCTGCTCCAAAAACGCCGCCGGAGAAAAATCCTTCAGCCCGAAAACCACGCGATGAGTCGGGAGAATGGTGATGCCGGCCGAATCCATGTTGACGAAGGTCATCATGACAGCCGCCTCGGGGTAGGGAGGCTGGGGCGTGGTGTTGGCCAGGTTCCGCTCCGTCCGGGCGACGGTGGGTGGTGCATGCTCGATCGAATACTTGAGGGCCGTCTCATACCGGTGGTGACCGTCGGCGATGATCAGCTTCTTATCTTCCATTGCACCCAGCAGGATGTTGATGGTGCTCATATCGCTGACCTTCCACACCCGATGGGTCACCCCATACTCGTCGGTTACTTCGATCTCGGGTGCAGTCTTACCGGAAAACAGGATCTTTTCCGCGGTGAGTGCCGGATCCGAATAGAGCATGAAGATCTGTCCGAAGTGCGAACGCGTGGCGCGCAGCAAGTTCAGGCGATCGGACTTAGGCTTGGAAAGCGTTTGTTCGTGGCGAAACACCACCTGCTGGCTGTAATCGCACAGTTCCCCCAGGGCGATAAATGCGCGCCGCTCGTGAATCTGTCCATCTCCGCCGGGCACGGTGAAACGTTGGGAATAGGCGAAGATGCAGGCGTCCTTTTCCTGGGCCAGGACCCCCATCCGCCGCCAGTCAGCAAAGTCGCGGGCGGCGCGGGTATAGACGTCATTGCTTCCAGGCTCGTCAAAAAGCTCGGGTAAACCGAGGATGATGCGGACCAGGTTGTAGATGCTGCGCTGGTAGTAAGCCTGTTGCATGGCGGGTGTAATCTTGTCGTAGGGCTGGGTTACGACGTCTTCTACGCGTACCATGCTGGGGTTGTAACGCAACGCGCGGAAGGGATAAATTCGGGCCATGCTTGGGGGTTTCCAGCTCCATACATCGGCAACTACAGTCGCTGCCAATTGCTTTGCTCTCTTATACCTGCCAGATTGTACCTGACAGGAAGAGCCTCGCCGGCGCTGGATAACGCTCCCGTCCCATAGGAAGCAACACCCATTGCGAGGTAGTTATATGAAACCCGCAAACAATTATGGGAATCCAGGGTCAAACTTAACGTGCTACCATCCTGCACACGACAACTGGGACACGGGGGCTGGGACTATGGCGCTCACCATCGAGCGCAGAATGGGGACGAGGCTGGGCGGGTGGATGACGGTGAAGGCTGCCATTGCACTGGGCCTTTTGCTTGGGCTCGGGGTCTCTCAGGTCTGCCTGGCACAGGATCCCCTGAACGACGTTCATGTGCAACCCCCGCCGCCGGCTCCGGCCGCACCCATCGACGGCAAAACGCCGACGCAAAGCCAGACGCAAAAGTACCGGTTCCACTGGAAGGGAAGAAGGCGCTCAGCGCACGGCCGAACGAGCGCATGCGGGTGGACGTAAACCTGGTCCTGGTGCCGGTCACGGTAACCGATCCACTTAATCGTCTAGTAACTGGCCTGGAGCGGCAGGACTTTTTCGTCTACGAAAACAATGCTTTGCAGAAGCTCAAGAGTTTCTCTTCCGAGGATGCGCCGGTCTCGATTGGCATCATTTTTGATCTCAGCGGCAGCATGACGGACAAGATCAACCGCGCCCGGAACTCGATCCTGGAATTTCTGCGCACGGCCAATCCGCAGGATGAGTTCTTTGTCATCGGCTTCAACGACCGGCCTGAGTTGATTACCGATTTCACCAACAACATCGACAACATTGAGGCTCGCCTGCTGACGGTAAAACCCGGGCACCGGACCGCGCTGCTGGACGCTATTTATTTTGGTTTGAACAAGATGAAGCAGGCCAAGAATGAGCGCAAGGCGCTGCTGGTGGTGTCTGACGGGGGCGACAACCGCAGCCGCTATACCGAGAGTGAGGTGCGCGCTGTGGTTCGCGAGTCTGACGTCCAGATCTACTCCATCGGCATCTTCGATCAGTATGCGCCGACGCGCGAAGAGCAATTGGGGCCCATCCTGCTGCACGATGTCAGCGAGGAGACCGGCGGACAGCTCTTTCGCGTGGACGATCTGGCCGACATGGCCGACATTGCCACCAAGATCAGCGCCGAGCTACGTAACCAATATGTACTTGGGTATAGATCAGACGACATCAAACGGGACGGGAAGTGGCGTAAATTGAAGGTAAAGCTGGTTCCGCCCGAGGGGCTGCCCCAGCTTACAGTTCACGCCCGTACCGGATACTATGCGCCTTTGCAGTAAACGGCTGTTCCTGCTATCGATTGCTCTGCTTTGCTGCTTGCCAGGCCCAGCTCTGTCGCAAGTGGCGGAGCCGGAAAAACAGCGTCCTCTGAATGTCGACCGTGACCCCGTGGCCTCGCCTGATGGAGAGGTGACCGCACCCCAGCCAGGCCAGAGCGCCGCGACGACGATAGGCCGCGACAACGGAAAATATACCCTCCAGCGCAATGTCGACGAGGTGGTGCTGAACGCCACCGTTCTGGACGACAAACAGCACATGGTCACCAGCCTGGCCAAGGAAGACTTCAGGGTTTCAGAAGATGGCGTGGCGCAAACCATCACTTCCTTCCAGCATCAGGACATCCCCATTTCGCTCGGCATTCTGGTTGACAACTCCGGCTCCATGCGCACCAAGCGGCAGGCGGTCAATACGTCTGCTCTTGATCTGGTGCAGCACTCCAATCCTCAGGACGAGAGCTTCGTGGTGAATTTCTCGGATGAGGCGTACATCGACCAGGATTTCACCTCCAGCATCCCCAAGCTGCGCGATGGCCTCTCGCATATTGATTCCAAGGGCGGTACGGCTCTTTACGACGCCATCATGGCCTCCGCGGATTACCTCACCAAAAACTCCAAGCGCCCCAAACAGGTTTTGCTGGTCATTACCGACGGAGAAGACAACGCCTCCAGCACCACGCTCGAGGAAACCGTCCGCCGCATTCAGGACCTGCAGGGGCCCATCGTTTATGCGATCGGGCTGCTCTATGACGACACTGGCGGCGGCCGCGAGGCCCGTCGCGCCAAACGGGCGCTCGAAATGCTGGCCAACGAGACCGGTGGGATAGCCTTCTTCCCTAAAAACCTGAACCAGGTCGACGAGATTGCCGAAGAGGTGGCCCGCGACATCCGCGAGCAGTACACCATTGGTTATCACTCCACCAAGCCAATCAGCCAGGGAGGCTTCCGTACGGTCCACGTGGATGCGCACGCGAAAGGCTACAACAAGCTGATCGTGCGCACCAAAACCGGCTACTACCCGAATAACAAGAAGGCGCAAGCCGCCCCCAACAGCGGGTCTCAGGCCAGTGGGTCTCAGGCCGAATCCAATTAATCCCCGGCTGCTACACTAGTCAGTTGGCCATGACCCTTTCCACTCGTGAGGTTGCAGCCCGTACGCTGCCGATTGCTGAAGATGTGACGGAGTTGATGGGGCACACCCCCATGCTTCACGTTCACCGGATTGTCCCCGCCGGGGCGGCCGGCCTTTACGTCAAACTGGAAACTTATAACCCGGGCGGCAGCGTCAAAGACCGGGCCGCGCTGGGCATGATCCTGGACGCGGAACGCCGCGGTTTGTTGAAGCCGGGCGGTACCATCCTCGAAGCGACCGCCGGCAATACTGGAGTTGGGCTCGCCCTGGTCGGCGTACACCGCGGCTATAAGGTCGTGCTCTTTGTCCCCGAAGGCTTCGCGGAAGAAAAGTGCATCCTCATGCGTGGCTTTGGCGCCACCGTAATTCGCACTCCTGAGTCCGAGGCCATGGCGGGTGCGATACGCCGCTGCCGCGCTATGGAAGCGGAAACCCCGGGCAGCTTTGCCGCCCTGCAATTCGAAAATATTGCCAACCCCGACTTCCACTACTCGACCACTGCCCGCGAGCTTTGGGACCAGATGGAGGGCCGGGTGGACGCCTTCGTCGCCGGCGTTGGTACGGGTGGAACATTTTCCGGTGTGGCGCGCTTTCTCAAGGAACAGAATCCGGCACATCCTTACCGTAGCCGTAGAGACCCAGGGTTCCATCTTGGGGGGCGGTCCGCCAGGCCCTCACAAGGTTGAGGGCATCGGTGTTTCCTTTATTCCACGGACGTTTGACCGCGACTGCTGTGACGAGATCATTGCCATCCACGACCCGGAGGCCTTCGATATGGTCAAGCGGCTGGCGGCGGAAGAGGGCTTGCTTTCCGGGTCCAGCGGTGGCGCGGCGGTGGCGGCGGCCGTACACATTGCATCTCGCCTCGGCGAAGGGAAGCGGGTGGCTACCATTATTCCTGACTCCGCCGAGCGCTACCTTTCCAAGAACATCTTCGAGGGCGGCCTTTGAGCGGCCATGGCTTTGCGACCAGGGCAATCCACGATGGCCAGCCTGCTGATGCGCTGACCGGCGCCGTCAACGTGCCCATTTACGCCTCGTCTACTTACGCGCAGGAGGAAATTGGTAAGCACCGCGGATACGAATATTCGCGGGTGTCGAATCCTACCCGTACGGCGCTCGAAGAAAATCTGGCTTCGCTCGAAGGAGGTAAATCGGCGCACGTTTTTTCGAGCGGCATGGCGGCGATTGCGGCTCTGGTCACCATGTTCAAGACCGGCGACCATGTGATCTGCGGCTCCAACGTCTACGGCGGAACGCCGCGGCTTTTTGACCAAATCATTGCTCATTACGGCATAAGCTTCACCTACGTCGACACGACAGACCCGGAACAGGTACGCAAAGCTATCCGGCCCACGACGAAACTGGTGCATATCGAAACCCCGACCAACCCCATGATGCAGATCACCGACATTCGCGCGATTGCGGATGTCTGTCATGAAAGGGCTGGTCAGAGGATTGACCTGAGCGTCGACAACACGTTCATGTCGCCCTATTTCCAACGCCCGCTGGAGTTTGGTGCGGATATCGTGATGCACTCCACCACTAAATTCCTCAATGGCCACAGTGATGGTCTGGGGGGTGTTTTGGTGGCGACGACTCCGGAGCAGAAAGAAGCGTATGAGTTCGTGCAGAAATGCACTGGTGGCATCCTTTCCCCCTTCGAATGCTTTCTGGTGTTACGAGGAGTCAAAACCCTGGCCGTGCGTATGAACCAGCACGAAGTCAATGGCCGTGCGGTTGCCAAGTACCTGGCCGGCCATCCTAAGATTCCGGTGGTTTTGTATCCCGGACTGGCGCATCACCCTCAATATGAGCTTGCGCAAAGGCAGATGTCGGGTTTTGGTTCGCTCATTACTTTCGAGACTGGTTCTTTAGATCGGGCGAACTCGATGCTCCGCCGGCTTAAGATTTGTACGGTGGGCGAGTCGCTGGGCGGGGTGGAGACGCTGATTTCGCATCCCGCAACCATGACTCACGCGGCGCTGGGCAAAGAAGGCCGTGCTGCGATTGGACTTACCGACGGCATGGTGCGTATCTCGGTTGGTATTGAAGACGCCGATGATCTGCTGGAAGACCTGGAGCAGGCGCTCAGCGTGCTATAGGCCCACAATGCTAAACTTACGGGTTCACTTATGAGTCCTCAAGCGGCCGATACCGTTCCCAACCATTCCTTTGTCCTTACCGACGAGCAAGAGCAGCTGCGTAAGGAGATCCGCGATTTCGCGGCCCGTGAAATTGCTCCGAATGTCATGCGCTGGGATGAAGCCAGCGAGTTTCCCCTCGAAGTAGTGAAGAAGCTGGGCGAGATGGGCCTGATGGGCGCTATCTTCCCGGTGGAGCTTGGGGGCTCGGGCCTGGGCTACGTCGACTACGCGCTCGCGGTCGAGGAGCTTTCCGCTGTCGATGGGTCGATTGGGATCATCGTAGCCTCGCACAACTCGCTTTGTACGAACCATATTTTTGTTGCCGGCAATGATGAGCAGCGACGCAAATACATTCCCTTGCTGGCATCCGGCAAATGGTTAGGTGCCTGGGGTTTGACTGAGCCGGGTTCCGGCTCGGACGCGGGAAGCGCCCGGACCACTGCCGTTCGCCGCGGTAACAATTGGGTGTTGAACGGAAATAAGACTTTTATCACCAATGGGCACTACGCCGATATTTCTGTCATCATCGCGGTTACGGATAAAGGCCAGGGGACCCGCGGTCTTTCGGCATTTGTGGTGGAGAAGGGAACTCCTGGCTTTCGCGCCGGCAAGAAGGAGAACAAGCTTGGGCTACGGGCCAGCGACACTTCGGAGCTGATTTTCGAGGACTGTGAGATACCGGGTGAAAATCTGCTGGGCGAGGAGGGGCAGGGGTTTATCGACTCCATGCGTATCCTTGACGGTGGCCGAATTTCGATTGCTGCTTTGTCGTTGGGGATTGGGCGCGGCGCCTATGACGCGGCGCGCAAATATGTGAAGCAGCGCCATCAATTCGGCAAGGCCATTTCGGAGTTTCAAGGCATACAGTGGAAACTAGCCGACATGGCGACCGGTCTGGACGCCGCGCGCTTGCTGACGTTGAGAGCAGCCGTCATGAAGGATGCGGGGCAAAAAACCACGCTGGAATCCTCGATGGCCAAATTGATGGCGAGCGAGGTAGCGGTGAAGGTATGCGACGAGGCCGTGCAATTGCACGGGGGCTACGGCTTTATCAAGGACTATCCAGTAGAGAAGTTCTACCGCGACGTAAAGCTCTGCACCATAGGTGAGGGAACCAGCGAAATCCAACGCCTGATCATCGCCCGCGAGATCTTGAACAAGTAAGCAGCCGGCCAAGTGTCCTGGTAATCAACTATCCCTCTCAAACCAACTCCTACCATTGTCATCCCGACCGAAGCGGAGGGACCTGCGGCTGTTTCGGCTCACGCGATGAAAACAGTCTCCGTTCCGCAACTACTCTCGCCGGAAGCGCCGCCCTTCCCTTTGTCATCTCGACCGAAGCGTAGCGAAGTGGAGAGATCTGGGGTTGTCTCCGCCCAATCGTATGATCAGGTAATGGACGTACCGCAGCTGATCGAGCGCCTACGCAATGGAGACGTGCGCGCACTGGCTCGGGCAGTCTCGCTGGTAGAAAACGACGCCCCATTAGCCCGTCAAATTCTCTCCGCATGCTTCCCGCTAACCGGCTCCGCAATTCGGATCGGCATCACCGGACCCCCAGGAGCCGGCAAGAGCACGCTGGTAGACGGCCTCGCCCGCCGTTACCGTGCCCAGCAAACAACCGTAGGCGTAATAGCAGTAGATCCCACCAGCCCATACAGTGGCGGAGCCATCCTGGGCGACCGCATCCGCATGCGCGACCACGATTCCGATCCCGGCTTCTACATGCGCAGCATGGCGACCCGCGGTTCGTTAGGCGGCCTCGCCCGCGCCTCAGCGGACGTCGCCGTGGTGATCGAGGCCAGCGGTAAGCATCGCCTGCTGCTCGAGACCGTAGGCGTAGGCCAGGATGAGATCGACATCGTGCGCCTGGCCGACGTCACCATAGTTGTGCTGATGCCGGGCATGGGTGACGATATTCAGAGCATCAAGGCCGGCATCATGGAGATCGCCGACATTTTCGTAATCAACAAAAGCGATCGCGAAGGCGCCGACCGGGTGGAAAAAGAAGTGCGATCCATGCAGTCGCTGGCTGCAGAACATGGAAGCTGGGTGCCGCCGGTGGTGAAAACCATCGCCACCGCCGGTGCAGGCATCGAAGAACTGGAGCAGGCAATAGACAACTTCCGGGCATGGCTGGCCGAGGAGGGAAGACTCCAAACCCGGCGAGAATCGCACTGGCACACGCGGATCCTGGAAATGGTAAGGCACGAATTATTGCGCGCCCTGCATGGGCACGGCCTCAGCGACCAGGACCTCGAGACCATCAGCCGGCAGGTAGTGCGCCGGCAAAAGGACCCCTACCAGTTCGTGCCGCAGCTGGTGGAACAACTACTGCGGCAAGGAGAGAACGATGGCTAACATCGACCACGTGGGCATTGTGGTCCGTAACATACAGCAGGCCCGGCGCTTGTATGAGGCTCTCGGTCTCACGGTGCTCGAAGAAAAAATCGAGGACGAAGGCGTGCGCAGCGTAGTGATCCCGGTGGGAGAAAGCCGCCTGCGTCTGATCGAAAAAGAAAAGGAAGGTCTGAACCACTTGGCGCTTCACGTCGACGACATTTCCGCCGCGTTCGAAGACATGAAGAAGGCGGGCATCCGCCTGCTCTCGGATGAAATTGAGATCGGCGCCGGCGGCCGCCTTCACTTTCTGGTCGATCCGGTAGACTCCCACGGTCTGCTGCTGGAAATCTGCCAGGATCCCATTTCTGCTGTTTAAATCCCATGCTTCTATCCATAAATACCTGCGGAAACACCGCCAGCGTGGCGCTTGGCGTGGCGGAGACAAAAGGCGTCAAGATCCTCGCCACTGCCGAGCTCGCGGTGCGCACTTATTCGGCACGTCTCATCCCCGAAATCGCCTCCCTGCTCCAGAAGCAGCAAGCAACCTTGAGCGATATTGAGGCCATTGTGGTGGTGAGCGGGCCAGGCAGCTTCACCGGCATCCGGGTGGGTCTCAGCACTGCCAAGGGACTTTCCGCGGGCGCGGGCATTCCGCTGATCGCGGTCTCCCGCTTGGCAGTGCTGGCCAATGCCAGCGGCTTGCCCCACGTGCTTGCCGCCGTCGACGCCGGCCGCGGGGAATACTACGTGGGCGAATACAGCAACGGAAACAGCCTGGGAGAAACACTCATGACCGGCGAGGAGACGGTGGCGGCGGCGAAGCAGCCCGGCGCCGGGGTGCTGGTTTGCGATGAGAGCCGCGTGGAGGACGCCTCCACCAGTGCATGTTCAGCGCTCGCGATCTGTGGGCCGATTTACGTGCAGCCTCCCGATGCTGCCGAGGCTCTCCGTTTTGCCATAAGCCGCTTCCACGCGGGCGACTTTGACGACCCCGAGACGCTGGACGCAAATTACCTGCGTCGCTCCGATGCCGAGGTGTTGCGCGCTGCCAGGGCTGGGGTGTGAGCCTCTTGATTCGCGCCATGGCCGCCGAGGACCTCGATCGAGTACTGGCCCTGGCCGCCGACTCAGAAGCCCCCCGTTGGACCCGGTCCGACTACGAAAGAATCCTGCGGGCCGAGCCTTCTGACCCGCGCCACTACTGCGGGCTGATTGCCCTGACCGGCGGCTACCTCGCAGGCTTTGCCGTAGCCAGTTGGTTGTGGCAGGAATCCTTCGCCGAACTGGAAGGCGTGTTTGTGGACCGTGCCTACCGCCGCCAAGGCATTGGCGGAGCGCTGGTTGCAGCCTGCCTGGCTTGGGCGGCCGCCACCGGAGCCACGACCGTCCGGCTGGAGGTGCGGGCATCGAACGCCGCCGCCCTGGCTCTATATGTACAGTACGGCTTCTCGACCATAGGGGTCCGCCGCGCTTACTACTCGGTACCAGTCGAAGACGCGGTGCTACTTGAGGCCCCCGTACCTCTATAATTCTCCAAGGGTTTCAGCGCACACATGGTTCGTGACGGATACTTTTATGGTTTTGGCTTTCTTGCGGCTGGCATTCTGGTCTTCCTGGTAACAGGACATTGGGCGTGGGCCGTGATCCCCGTTCTGCTGGCTTGCTTCTTTTTGTGGTTCTTTCGCGATCCCCAGCGTCCCGTGCCGTCTGAGGCCGGGCTGGTGGTTTCGCCGGCCGATGGAAAAATCACCGAGGTTGCCCGCATCCAAACCCCGGCAGGAGAGCGCATCCGCTTGAGTATCTTTCTCAGCGTCTTTGATGTTCACGTCAACCGCTCGCCCATCGCCGGCACCATACGAGAGGTTCGCTATCAGAAAGGCAAGTTCCTCAACGCCCTCGATCCGAAATCTGCTGAGAACGAGCAGAACGTGATCACCGTGCAGGGTGAAGACTTCAGTGTTACCTTCAGCCAGATTGCCGGAGCGATCGCTCGCCGCATCGTATTCAACTTTAAAGAAGGGGATTCAGTCGATCGCGGAGAGCGCGTCGGGCTCATCAAGTTTGGCTCCCGAGTGAACGTTATCTTACCCGGTCATGCAAACCTGCGGGTCGCCAAGGGACATCGGGTCAAGGGCGGCGCTTCGGTGTTAGCCGACATCCAACCCCTGCAGGACGACCCATCGCTCGATGTCTTTGAGGAAAGCTTCGCTTGAAGACCGATGCCCTAGATCGGACTGATCCGACTGAACCGCCCGACGGGAAGCGGCGCCGCCGGTTGCGTCGAGGCATGTACATCGTGCCGTCGCTGTTCACCTCGGGCAATATCGCTGCCGGCTACTACGCCATTACCCAAAGCCTGCAAGGTTCGGTGCAGGAACCGCGCCACTTCAACTGGGCCGCCCTGGCCATCGGCTTCGCCATCCCGTTTGACGCGCTCGACGGGCGTATCGCGCGCATGACCAAAACCACCAGCGAGTTTGGCAAGGAGCTCGATTCGCTGGCCGATGTCATTACCTTTGGAGTCGCTCCCAGCCTGCTTGCCTACACCTGGGGCTTCCAGGCGCTGCCGGTCGCCATGGATGCAGTCCGCCGCCAGCACGTCATGGAGTGGGGCGCATTTGTTTGCTTTCTGTTTTTGCTTTGCGGAGCCGGCCGCCTGGCGCGCTTCAACATCGGCACGCACATCACGCCCACCAATCCCGGCCGTCCAGACCGCAAATACTTTGTCGGCATGCCCATTCCAGCTGCTGCGGGGGTGATTGCTGCGGTGGTCCACTTCTTCTCTGGAACTCCGGTGCCCAACTGGCGCATCGCGATCATGTGGATGTCTCTGGTCTTGGTCGTCGGACTGCTGATGGTGAGTACCTGGCGCTTTTGGAGTGGAAAAGAAATCAACCTTGCCGACCGGCATCCCTTTCGCCTCATTGTCTTGATGGGGCTGGCGATTTACGGTACGGTTTTCTTCTCGCAATACGTTCTGCTCGCTGTGGCGTTTGTTTACATGTTTTCCGGCATCTTTGCTCGCGCAGCGTACTCCTGGCAGCGCCGCCACCGGCACCTGCCAGGACAATCTCCCGCTGTCGCGCATCCCATCGACAGATGACCACTCCTTACCGTATTGCCATTGTGGGCGCCGCTTCTATCCGCGGCAAACAGCTCAACGAAGCACTTTCCGAGTCTAGCTTTGCCACCTCAGAGTTCCTGCTGATGGACGACCAGGATGCCCTGGGACAACTGGAAGCAGTGGGCGACGAGATCACCTTTATTCAACCCATTACCGCCGATTCCTTTGAGCGAGTCGATTTCACCTTTTTCGCCGCAGCTCCGGAGTTAACTCGCCGGCACTGGCAAGCCGCGCAGCGGGCCGGCTCCAGCATCGTGGATCTTTCCGGCGGATTAGAGGGCGAACCGGGCGTGCTGGTGTGCGCTCCCTGGCTGCAGGAGGCGATGGGCGAGGCAGCGGTGGCCATTGCGCCCAATCTGCATACGCCGGCCGTTGTGTCTGCCCACCCCGCTGCGTTGGTGCTGGCTTTGTTACTGGAGCGTCTGCAGCGTTTGGGAGCCATCCGCAGCGTATCCGCCACTGTGCTTGAACCAGCGTCAGAGTATGGCAAGGCGGCCCTCGACGAGTTGCATCAGCAGACGGTGGCGCTGCTTTCGTTTCAGAGCATCCCTACCCAGGTTTACGACGTTCAGGTTGCGTTCAACACGGTGGGCGCCTTTGGCGAAGCGGCCAAGATCAGCCTGGCGGACAGCGAAGCGCGCATCCGCCATCACTATGCTTTGCTTTCCGGAGGACGGCTGCCGCAACTTTCCCTGCAACTAATTCATGTGCCGGTGTTTCACGGCCACACTTTCTCGATCGCGATCGAGTACGAGCGCCCGGTAACGCTGCAGCAGATAGAAGCCGCGCTCTCCGGATCCCACCTGGAGCTAATCCAGAGTGATGTGGATGCGCCTGGGAACCTCAATTCCATCGGCGATCAGGACATTTCGGTGAGGGCAAGGTTCGATGAGCCGGGTGTTTCGCAATCGCGAAGGCTATGGTTTTGGGCTTCCGCTGACAACCTCGAGCTATCCGTGATGAACGCAGTAGAGTGCGCGCAGGAGCTGCGAAAACTCCGCCCCCAAGGCAAAGTCCAATAAAGTACCACAACTCCGTCGGGGTGCCCCATGTTCGCACCAGCGTACGTGGGCCGAATAAGATGGGCGAAGCCCTTCGACAGCCTTTACTTCCGATAGAGAAAGCATTCGAAAAAAACCCGTTTTCGGCCCACGTACGCTGGTGCGAACATGGGGCACCCCGACAGGGTTGTAGATGCGTTTTACGTCCGTCTCTCCCGAAAGAAAGAACGCAGCAACTCTGCGCTCTCCTCTGCCAGCTCTCCGCTGTTCACAACCATTTTGTGATTGAGAGAAGGATGATTCAGCACTTCCAGCACCGAACCGACCGCACCGGCTTTAGGGTCGGCAGCGGAATAGATAAGCCGGTCCAGGCGAGCATGGATCATAGCGCCTGCACACATAGCGCAGGGCTCCAGGGTGACAAAAAGCTCGCACCCGCCAAGCCGATAATTCTTTAAGGTGAGTGCTGCCTCGCGCAAGGCAACAATCTCTGCGTGCGCCGTGGGGTCCACATCCCGCAGAACGCGATTCTGTCCCCGGCCAACGACCACGCCGTTCTGCACCACCACCGCGCCGACCGGAACCTCGCCGGCCGCGGCTGCAGCGCGCGCCTCATCCAGCGCCAGCAACAGTGCTTCCGCGTCGGTCATCCTGCCGGCTGCTGTTGGGTCATGCAGTGCAGCGTCCCCAGGCCCCATACCAAATCCCCGCTATGGATACCAACCACATGCCTGTCAGGAAAGACATCAGCGAGCACGTTAAGCGCCTTACGGTCGTTGGCATCATTAAAGGTGGGAACCAGCACCAGCCCATTCGCGATATAGAAATTCGCATAGCTTGCCGGTAACCGCTGACCCTGAAAGACAACCGGAGCGGGCATCGGCAACTCGACGATGTGGTAGGGATGCCCATCCGGAGTCCGCGCATGGTGCAGCCGTTCCAAATTTTCTTTGAGCGGCAGATGGTTCTCGTCTTCCGAATTCGGCTCCATGACGGTGACAATCGTATGCGGACCAACAAAACGCGTGATGTCGTCGACGTGTCCGTGGGTATCGTCTCCCGCAATACCGCGATTCATCCAAAGCACTTGATCGATACCAAGATAATCGTGAAAGACTCGCTCCAAATCCTCACGGCTGAGGCCCGGATTACGCTGCTGAACCTGGCTCAGCAGGCATTCTTCAGTAGTGATCAGGGTGCCGTGGCCGTTGACATCGATACTCCCGCCTTCCAACACTACGCGATGAGCCGAAAACTCCGGAGTAAAACTAGGCAACTGAAGCAGTTCGCTAGCTCTAGTAGGAAGCTGATCGTCCAATTCCCAGTCGTCATACTTCGCCCACGCATTGAACCGCCAGTTGGTGATCGCAACTCCCTCGGGCCGCTTCACGAAAATGGGTCCGGAATCCCGCATCCACACCCGGTCGGTGGGCCATTGGTGGAAGTGCACCCGCTCCAGGCGCGCCCCGGTTTTCGCCAGCAGCGAGCGGGCGCGTTGTTCCGCGGCCGCGTCCTCAACCAGCAGATGCACATCTTCCACCCGGGTAAGGTGGCGAATGATGTCGGTGTACACCCAAGGAATGGGATGAAATCTACCCGGCCAATCAGCGGCATTGTGAGGCCACGCCAGCCAGGTGGCAGCGTGTGGCTCCCACTCTGCCGGCATGCGATACCCGAGGCTGCGAGGAGTTACGGATTCACTGGACATCGTCGAGAAAGCGAGCCGAAATCGGCGGGTAAGAATCGATGCGGCGGTCGCGCAGGAACGGCCAATTCCGGCGCGTATCTTCAATAGTCTTCAAATTCACTTCCTCGATCAGGATCGCCTCGCGGTCATGGGGCGCCTGGGCCAGCACGCGGCCGAACGGGTCAGCAATGAAAGACCCTCCCCAAAACTCCAGTCCTACACCCGGAGCGCGATTGCCGCGGATGTCCCCATACTCATGGCCGACGCGGTTGACCGACGCGACATACACGCCGTTAGCGATGGCATGGGACCGTTGGATCGTCTGCCACGCATCATACTGCGCCTTACCAAACTCCTCTTTTTCCGCCGGGTGCCAGCCAATCGCCGTGGGATAAAACAGCAAGTTCGCACCTCGCAGAGACGTAATGCGCGCTGCTTCCGGATACCACTGGTCCCAACAGATCAGCGCGCCTATCTGACCGACGGATGTATCGAACGCCTTGAACCCCAAATCGCCCGGGGTGAAATAAAACTTTTCGTAGTAGAGCGGATCGTCCGGGATATGCATTTTGCGATAGATCCCACCCAACGTTCCGTCGCTCTGCAAAAGCGCCACCGTGTTGTGGTAGAGCCCGGCAGCGCGGCGCTCAAAGAGGGAAGCGACGACAACCACCTTTTCTTCCCGCGCCACGGCCGACAACCGCTCCGTCGAGGGTCCGGGGATAGCCTCGGCCAGATCAAACAGCTCGGGATCTTCGCGCTGGCAGAAATACTGTGCCCGGAACAGCTCCGGCAGGCACACGATATTCGCTCCGCCGCGGGCTGCTTCGCGCACCCGGTCGGCGGCCTTATCCAGATTGGCGTCGGGATCGGGCGAGCACGACATCTGCACCACCCCAACGCGGTAATTTTTCTTATTTTCCATTTCTCTTACTCAAATATCAGGATTGCCGCGGCGATGACTGTCGTCCAAAGGCCGCGTTTATCTCCAATAGCCGACTGGGTGACGTTCGTAGTGCGGACAATCTTGCTGGAGATGCGATAAATCTCTTTCTTTTCGTCCCAGCTCTTATCCGGATCGAAATCCACGTTCAGCGTGGTAGCGAGCATTTCTGCGGCCAGTTCTTCCGCGTACTCGCCGGCCTGATCTTCTGCTTCGCCGAAGCTGTGGTGTTCGCTCAGGTAACCGTAAGTGTTGCGATCTGTGGGAATCGCGACCCCGATGCTTGAAACCACCAGCCGATGCGGTTCGCGGGTCGAGTTTTCCGCCACCACGGCGAACACCACCTCGCCGGGCGACAGATACTTCAAGCCTTCTTTACGGGTGATGAGTTTGCATTGTGGTGGAAAGATGGAAGAGACCCGAACGAGGTTCTGGGCAGCGATGCCGGCGTCTCGGAGTGCCATCTCGAAAGACGTCAACCGCTCCTTATGTTTCCCGACGCCTTTGGTTAAAAACAGACGCTTCGGGACCATGCTTTTGCCCAATTCTGAACCCTCCCAGTCGAACCTAACACAAACCTATGAATGGATGCGGAACCACCCCTGATTGATGGAAAAAGATGCACAATAGCAGAGAGATGGCGTACCCAATCAAGGTGGAATATGCGGAAGCCCGCAGGATCCGCGAGCGCAACAAGAAGACCTACCGGCTGGCACACTGGCCCATATGGATCTGGGTCTTTTTCCTGGCGCCCGGCCCGCTGACATTTGATCTATTTGCCCACGGGGGAAGCGGCAAGAACGTAGCCTGGCTTTTGTTCGTAATGGCCGCGACCGGCGTGGCCGGCTATTACGGCCAGCTTCCGGGAGTAGAGCCCCGGCCCTACATTCTTCGTTTCACCGAAGACCGTCCCAATCCTCTCTACCGCAAGATCTGCTACACCTTCGCCTGGAACGCGGTCTTAAACTTCGCGTTGCTGAATCTTGCGGGACTAGTGATTGCCGTCGTCACCGGCAAATGGGTCATGAAGCAGATTTATCTGCAGGCGTATTTTCCCGTCTGTGCCGTAGTGCTCTTGCTGGGATTATTCGGCTGGTTGCCCAGGGTAGGAAGGTCGACGAAGGGGGAGGGAATTGAGCGCCGCTATTTTTACGGGGCGGTCTGGGCTGCGGTCATTTCGCAGACCGTCCTACTGATATTGTGGAAGACCTTGCCCCGGTCACCGGCGACCGATCAGCTAAAGCTAGCGGCCTTTGTGTTGTGCCTCTGTGGGGTGGGCGCAGCAGCCGCCTTCGGAATGCTTCCCCGCACCAGGCCGATTGTCCCCGGCCAGCTCATGGTAGCGGATTAACTAAAGTCGGCGGTGAGACAGAAAAGCGTACCTCAGGGGCTAAAGCCCGACGTATTCTCAATCGTTTACGGCCCGACTGAAGTCGTGCCCTGATACAAAGCAGAGTTTTTTCGCAGCCTGTGACGTCCCGGAAAAGCTGCGCGATAAGCGCGGTATGCGCGGTAAGGGTCTTCCGTGCCGTCCTCGTTGCGAATAAAAGGGTGCTTATTATGCTTAATAAGCTTATTAAGGGTCTTCGCTGTGAATGCTTTCCCTATGGGAATTGTTTCTCTATCGGTTAAGCGTGGGTAGGGCTTCTCTTAGGCTTCCGCGACAGGGCATAAAACATTGCCACCAGCATAAATAGCGACCCCATAGCCGCCAGCCCCATAATCCGCAAAATCGAAACGGTATACTTCCCGGCGCTAGGGCTGTAATTGCAGCAATACAGCAGGATCATGTCGCTGAGAGACCCAATATGGTGCGTGCTGGCCTGGATCACCGCCAGCCGAACATCCCGCGGCTGATAATCAATTCCAAAAAGATACTTCGACATCCGCCCATCCGGAGTGGCGATCATAATCACGCTCGAATGGGCAAACTGATCCATCTTCCCATCCGGCCCGGGGACGCGAACATAATTAAACCCAGTAGCGGAGGCCAGGTCGGTAATCGCCGCCTGCTGTCCAGTCAAAAAATGCACCGAAGAACCCGCATCCGGAGCCCCAAGCGATTCCAGAAACCGCGTCTTTTCCGCCGCCCCATCCGCCGGACTATCCATCGGGTCGATGCTCGTAATCACGACGTCATAATCTTTCCCCGGAACAAACCCAACCTGCCGCAACGTCTTGGCCAACCCGCTAAGCACCTGGGGACAAAGCATCTTGCATTTGTAATAAACCAGCGCCATCACCACGGGACGGTGCTCGAAAAAAGCACCCAGGGGCGCTTCAGTACCGTTTGACTCGACAAACCGATCCTTCAGCGGAAGCGCATTCCCCAAATTCTGCCTCACCCCAGCCTTTTTCAGAAAAGCAGGAGGAGCCTGAGCCGCCGTCCCCACCGGCTTATCGGCGGAATACTGCTGTCCCCAAACAGACCCAACCGGCATCAGGAAAAGCAAGAGCGCAACACCCCAAAGACGCATATCCATAGACTACTCCGATTGCCACTCCAATTCTCCAGGTGGTAGCCTGACTATTCGTTCTCACCTCATCCGCTTTCGGAGACACGCATTCATGCAAAAAAGCTATAACGGACTTTCCTTGCCCCAGGGGGGTGAGGTGATTCAATATGCCGACGGCAAATACACCATTCCCGACCATCCCATCATCCCGTTCATTGAAGGCGACGGAACCGGACGAGACATCTGGCGCGCCTCGCAGCGGGTATTCGACGCCGCGGTCGAGAAAGCCTATGGCGGCAAGCGCTCGGTAAAGTGGTTTGAAATCTACGCCGGCGAAAAGGCCTATTCCAAATTCCAGACCTGGCTGCCGGACGACTCCGTCACCGCAGCCCAGGATTTGCGGATATCGATCAAGGGACCCCTGACCACCCCGGTAGGCGGCGGAATCCGCTCTCTCAACGTGGCCTTGCGGCAAATTATGGACCTCTACTCCTGTGTCCGCCCCATCAAGTACTACTCGGGCGTTCCCAGCCCGGTAAAGCACCCGGAAAAACTCAACGTAGTGATCTTCCGTGAGAACACTGAAGACGTCTATGCCGGCATCGAGTTCAAAGAGGGCACGCCCGAAGTCAAGAAGCTCCTCGACTTCCTCAACAACGACATGCTCAAAGGCACCAAGAAGAAGATCCGCGAAGACTCCGGAGTCGGCATCAAGCCCATCTCCATCACCGGAACCAAGCGCCTGGTGCGTTACGCCATCAACTACGCGCTCCAGAACGGACGCAAATCCCTGACCCTGGTCCACAAGGGAAACATCCAGAAGTTCACCGAGGGAGCTTTCCGCGAGTGGGGCTACGAGGTCGCGACCCAGGAATTCCGCGACCAGACGGTAACAGAGACCGAAAGCTGGATCCTCGGCAACCTCGAAGCCAACCCTAAACTAACGGTTGAACAAAACGCCGCACTGATCGAGCCCGGCATAGACTTCGGCTCCGATGCCTTCAAGGCCGACCTCTACAAGAGCGTCAAGAACGTGATCGACACCATCGGCAAAACCCACGGCAACGGCCAATGGAAGAAGAAGCTGTTGATCAACGACCGCATCGCCGACTCCATCTTCCAGCAGGTGATCATCCGGCCTGAGGATTACAGCGTGCTCGCCTGCCCCAACCTCAACGGCGACTACATTTCCGACGCCTGCGCAGCCCAGGTGGGCGGACTCGGCATCGCTCCGGGCGCCAACATCGGCGACGGCTACGCGGTCTTTGAAGCCACCCACGGCACGGCTCCAAAATACGCTGACAAGGATGTCATCAACCCCGGTTCGGTCATGCTTTCCGGCGTGATGATGTTTGAGTTCCTGGGTTGGAAAGAAGCCGCCAAGCTGATCGAGGACTCGCTCGAGAAGACCATCCAGCAAAAATACGTAACCTACGACTTTGAGCGGCAGATGCCTGGATCCACCAAGGCCAAGACCAGCGAATTCGCGACCAGAATGATTGAAAACATGGGTTAGGAGAAATATGCGAAAGAAAGTAAGCATTGTAGGAGCAGGGAACGTAGGTGCGACCGCGGCGCACTGGATTGCGGCCAAGGAACTGGCCGACGTGGTGCTGATTGACGTGGTGGAAGGCGTTCCCCAGGGCAAGGGTCTCGATCTGCTGGAAGCCATGCCGATTGAGAAGCGCGACGTTCACATCACGGGGACCAACGACTACCACCACACGGCAAATTCCGACATTGTGGTCATCACGGCAGGCATACCCCGCAAGCCGGGCATGAGCCGCGATGACCTGCTGCACACCAACCATAAGATCATGTCCGAGGTGGTGGGCAAGGTAGTGTCGCACTCGCCGAACGCCATCCTGATCATCGTGTCGAATCCGCTCGACGCCATGGCGCAGGCTGCGTTCAAGCTGGCGAAGTTCAACCGCGAGCGGGTCATCGGCATGGCCGGCATCCTTGATTCGGCTCGCTTCCGCACCTTTATTGCGGAGGAGTTGAAGGTATCGGTTGAGAATGTAACCGCGTTTGTACTCGGCGGACACGGCGATACGATGGTGCCGTTACCCCGCTATTCCACCGTAGCCGGCATTCCGATCACCGAGCTGATGGACGCGGCCACCGTCGACCGCCTGGTACAGAGAACCCGCGACGGCGGCGCCGAGATCGTCAAGCACCTGAAGACCGGCAGCGCCTACTATGCTCCTTCCGCGGCAGCGGTGGAGATGGTCGAGGCCATCCTCAAAGACAAGAAGAAGATTCTGCCTTGTGCAGCCTATCTTGAAGGCGAGTATGGGATCCACGGCCTGTTCGTGGGGGTTCCGTGCAAGCTGGGTGAGCGGGGGTTGGAACAGATCATTGAGATCAAGCTCACCAAGGAAGAGGCTGCTGGGCTGAAGAAGAGCGCCGACGCGGTGAAAGAGCTCTGCGGCGTCATCGGAGTCTAAGCAAGTGAAGGAACGCGCCCGCCAGGTACTCCGCACCAACGTTGCCGCGGCAACGGAGTTGTTGCAGCGGCTGCCGGACCTGGAGGCGCAAGTGGAGGCAGCCTCCGCGATCATCGCGGAGGCTTTCCTTTCCGGGCATAAGTTGCTGGCCTGCGGAAACGGCGGCAGCGCCGCCGACGCTTCGCATATGACGACGGAGTTTGTGGCCCGCTTCGAGCGAGAGCGCCGGGGTTACCCGGCGATCTCGCTGGCCTCGCACGCCGGAGACCTGACGGCGATCGGCAACGACTATTCGTTCGCGGATCTGTTTGCCCGGCAAGTACAAGCCTACGGAAAGCCGGATGATGTTCTGGCGGTGTTCACCACCAGTGGGAACAGCGAGAATATTTTCCGCGCCCTGGTGGCCGCGAAGCAGCTCAAGCTGAAGACCATAGCTTTTCTGGGGCGTGACGGTGGTGAGTGCGCGGGTATGGCTGATGTCGAGCTATCGGTGGGGGGAAAGCTAACCGCGCGCATCCAGGAAGGCCACAAGTTCCTCCTGCACACAATCTGTGAATTAGTCGATGAGCAGCTGTTAGCCGCAGAGTAGCCGGACCTGGGATGAACCCTGGAAGTGAAGCCGATCGCAGAACGCTATCGGGCCCAAGGTACGGTGAGGCTAGAGGGAAGGTCGACGATGCGATTACGGGGACGCCGCCCCTGGCGACGATCGGTATGATTGTCGCTGGATTTCCAAGTATTTCGTTTCACCATTTCCGGTTTAGTTCAACGAACGCGGCTCTCATCAATCGCTTGGCCGTCTTTAGGTACCCAAATTTAATGAAAGATGTGGGCTTACCCGTTCTTTGGACCTTGGCGTGAGAAAGGTGACTTTCATATCGGCGTTGATGAACGTCCTCTACCATCGAGAAAAGAGCCGGGTACGTGGTCTTGAGGCGCTTGCTAGTCAAAATTGACCCCACCTTGCCGGCGGTGTATGTTCCCAGTGCTGAATCATGTGCGTATAGGCGAATTAGCAGCCAATCGTTGAACACGTCTACAGCGTTAACGAATGCCGTCACATTTGTCAGTGCGTATGCCTTACACCAGATTGCCTGAACTTCAGCTTTGCGGTGGTCGACTCCGAATATCCTTTTCCAGTCGATTCCGGCAACTCCCGTACCAAGCAGTGCTGTCATGCTCATGTCTATCCCACATTGCCCTCTCGGTGCCTGGCGAATAAACCCGACGTCTCGAAGAAGAAGACCAGCGCGTCTGTTTAGCTCCCTCAGGGGCGGCTTTAAAACGCAGCCCAAGTCCAGCAGTTTAGCCGCGGCTGCAAGCGCAACGTCCGTTGAATGGTCCCGAATTCCAGCGTTAAGTATCTCGGTCACCTTGGTTTTGCCGTAAGGGTCGGTGTCGAGGGCATCAATCAAATTGCATTGGGGCCACCAGTTCTTCCTCTTGCGGAGAGCGTATTCTGCTTGTCTTGGACTTAAAGAACCATTTGACAGTACCCAACTACCGACGGCTGAAAGGACGTCTGGCCGCAGGCTAGGCGACCATATCCTCCTGACCAATAAGTCCGCCCTTTTAGATTGTGTTTGATTAAGCCTGCCCTCTGCCAGGCGGATTAGCCTGCTGAGGACCGCGGGATATAGTTGGTCAGCGGCGATCTGTTTTATGAGCCACGCCCCGACCGTTTTGGGAAGTTTTGTATAGCCCTGTAGGTAGGACGTAATGTTTCCGACAAGGTCCGGCCTCGTTTGGCATATGCGTAGTAGTCGCGCGTTGATGGTGTGGTGGGGCTCGGCACGGCCGAGAAGGTATTTGAATCTCGTGTCGTTTGTAATCTCGAATCGGGGCGAAAGGGCGATCAGCCTCTTGCGTAGCTTGACTTGGTTTACAAGTATTGGAGTGATTGCCGGCTCGGGTGGCGAGCTTACAGATTTCAATTCTTCATCAATATCTTTAACTTCGTGAATCGTAATCTTGCTACTTTGTGGGAACAATCCCACGTCTTTGCTCAACATGTCGAGCTTGATCAGCATCTTCCTAAGATCTTTTTCAGAGGTTGCAAACAAACGTATATCGTCGACATAGCGGAGATATTTCAACTTCGCTTGAGGCCCATAGTGCTGGTCAAAATGCTGCAAGACGACCTCAGACAACAACCCCGATCCGAGCGGCCCTTGCGGAATTCCGTGGCCATGAAAGATTTGATGTTCGGTTGCCGTCCAGGTGCTGAGAAGCTCTGTGATCCTATCACAGAGTTCCGGAGAACAGGCAATCTTGAGCAGGAAGTGCCTTAGGACATGATGGTCAAGGCTGTCATAGCACGCGGTCAGATCAAAGCTCGCGCTAAGCGTAAGCCCGCGCCGAAAAGCGTCTCTCGCAGCTTCGTTGAATTTGGAGTACCCGTCCGACCACTTCTGGTAGAACCACGTGCTTTTCTTCCCCGCATAGAGGTGCCCGAAGGTGTCGACGTAATAGCGGGACTTGATCCTAGGAAAAAGCTGCTCGGCGATTATGTTTACGAAAGCTTGGTAGACAATTTGGTCTTCGACGCTAAGGAGGGAGCAGGGCCTCAAGATGCCAGAGCGTTTCGGAAGGTATAGCTTACAGGACTCTTGAGGTTCGTAGATGCCTCGCTGGAGTCGGTTTTGCAGGTCAGCAAGTAAAACTGTGTCTCCAAGGGCATATCTAGTATAGGCATTCCTGAAATGAGCTTTGAACGTCGCGTCCGGATTGCTACGAACCCACTTCCACGCTCTTTCAATATTCTCTGTGTCGTATACGTTTGCGAGCGTGCTCATAAATAGGGTCGCTGGATCTCCCCGCGACGACTCCTCTCACACGCGGTCCAGGAGTGCCTTGGGGGCGGGCTCAGGGGAAAGACGGAAATAACCCCGAAAGACTAATACCGAATCGCAGATCCTATATTAACGTGCGTACGCCATCAAGACAGTGACAACTCGGCCTATCCAGGTTAACTTTCGACTACCCCCTTATTCCTGACAAAAGTGGTATGACCTAAACCGGGACAGACGGAGTAACCCCTAAAGCAGATGCCTCCAATTGCAAGTGCAGGTCGGCAAATGCGGCGACATGAAACCTATTCACCCCAAACTCTGTTATTGCTGCAATAGGTAAGTGGGGCAGGGTGGGGAGCAGTCTCCGCCCTCATGGGCAACGCTAATGTTCAGAACGGCGGGCTCAATACCTCTCATCCAGGTGTACGCTGCTAATGCAGCTGTAGAGGTGGTGTTTATGTCTCAGGTTGGCCCCGATGATCTTTGCCCCTGTAATAGCGGTCTCAAATATAAGATGTGTCACGGATCGGTTCTCACGAGCACTGAGGAGATTTCATCCAACGTCCCACCGGAGGCTTCAGAGGGGCGTATATCCCTTACAGGATTTCCAGGTACCTATCAAACAATGCATGTGCTCTACCGCTTCAAAGGAGACGACCCGCGGAATAAATTACCGCTTGAGGGCTCTCCAGGGCTGTATCAAGCTACCTTTATATTGCAACGTCCGGGTCATCGCCTTATGCCGGAGCGTGACCTATCGTTCTCACCGGGTTTGCTGGGAAACTCTCATCTTGCAATCTCCAAACCTGCGTATCGCCCGCCCGGAAATCCGGACGCGGATCAGATAATGATCTTTGGAGCCACGGAGGATGGCAGTTTTAGATTTACCGGTTTACCAAATGGAAAAGGATTTTTGGGTAAACTGACCTCTGACCCGTTTCAGGCGAAAAATCGAGCACATGCTGACGAAATCGCTTATAGATCTCTCGCGCCTTCGCTCAGCAACATCAGTCTTCATCTGGATATACCGCTTGAAATTGCTCATCGTGAGGTGAAGGAACTCACTACTGGTGGTATCCAAATTAGTTTTGTCACTCCCTTTTTAGAAGTGCCATTGGCGATACCAGGAACAACCACATTCTCGACCGAGTTTGGCAGCTATGCTGCGCTTTATCGGGAGGCACTCAATGCCAACAGTCCAGCGTTCGCGTTCCTCTGCCTTTTTAAGATCATCGAATCACTTGGAGGCAGGAGACGTAGGCTTGAACGGGAGGCCAGACGGAACGGCACTCGGTACAAACCGCCACAGGAGATTCTTCCGAGTGACAACTCCGAAATCAAAGCTTGGCTCGAAACGATTTTCTATGTTCGACGAGCATTCGACCTAGCCACATTTGACTCTGCCATACCCAAGGACCTCAGAGCGCGGTCGGCTGAGGATGTCATCGAGAGGGTCTTGAAGCCATTGAGGGTCAACATTGCCCACGCGCTGTTTCCCGAGGGCGGGGAGTTACCCATCTCTTCAGATGATCTTCTGCACACACACAAGGTCACTGGCCGCCTCTTGTTTACAAGATGCCTAGCTCGTCGAATGCTTAAGAACGATTTTCCGAAAGACTTTTTAGCTCATCTGCCGGGTTAAGGAGGCTTACGAGTCTTTGGACAGTTAAAGGGACCAGACGGAGTAACCACTATCCCGTCTTTGCGCGGGAACCCGTTTTGTGTGGGTGATTACTCCGTGCGCTTTTTGTCGTGAAGGTAGCGACTGGCCGGCGCTTAGACCCGACGAGCCTGCAGAGCCTGTGCAGGACACACCATCAGCGGAAGACAGCGGAGGATCAGCGAACTTACTGATGTGTGCGTTTAGCAGTTATCTCCGCGCTAGCTTTCTCCAGACTCGTAACGTCGTCGTCGAAACTGGAAACCATACTCTGGGCGCATCTACTAACGGCATTTACACCACAGGTCTGAACAACGTTGCTTAAGTACATGTTGTTCCAGAGGGTGACCATTGAAACAGCCGTGCTGACATTTTCATCAACGGCGACAGTAATCACTTTGATTTGATAGCCGTCCGGATTCCGATCGGCTTCTTGATAGCGGGGACTCGTTGCAACGATGTCCCGGATCGCTGTGCATACCTCGGAACCGACGGAGTCGCCCGGCTTGCTTTGGCAACCGACCTCGATTCGAGTCTTGGTGTTCTGAGCAAAGGCAGCCGAAGAGAGCAGAAAAGCAATGAGTAATTGTTTCATGAGCGCAGCTTAGCGAAACCTGACAAGGCAGTCCATAACCCGATCGCAGTAGAGCCATTGGTACTAGTATCTCGTTTGTTTTCAACAAGGTGCCCGCGACCAACGCACGGTCCAATTTTTATACGCGCAATGAAAAGTTCAATTTTTGGGGTTGGTCTCAGCAAGGAGAGTACAGATGGAAGAACATGTCGCCACCACAAACCGAGCGGCTTCCGGAGTAGGTAGCGTACCTTCTTTTCCATGGCGAGCGCCATCATCGCTCGCGTAACCGTAAATTCCGTCCAGACCTTTTTGTAAGGCGGGATGGAAGAGGCCTGGGTAAGCAGAAAGATATTTACCCAGGGTCATTGATTCACCCGTGATGTCATGGAGTACGCACTCTACCGCACTCGTAGCCCGCGAAACGGCTCCTGCGGTATCCGGTTTAGGTCTCTCCGATAAAGCTTGACGGGAAGCTTTCAGGTGCTGTGCTGCGGTTGGCCGCCCTGTGTCATCGAGCTTCGAAATCGCACCTTCTACGGACTCGGTGAAATTCTCATCGCCTCGGGTGACCACCTTGCCTTCGCCGTCGAGCTGCCAGCCGATGCCCTCGTGGACGAAGAAGTCATTGATTGCCCTCCCGAAGCGGGGAGCACGCAGCTCTTGATCTGAATCGTAGGAGGGATCGTCCACGCGCGATGAAGGCACCATTCCATCGAACGGTGGTGGAAGTGGAGTAGACAGTTCATGACTCAACCGCGTCAGCGTACCAGTGTCATCGTCGATCAGCTCTTCGGCTACGTGTTCAATCAGGGAATATAGCTCGTACCAACACAGCGTGCTTAGGTCTACTAATGGATTCGCGGATTTGTAGAACCTTCCAACGGTCCGATAAGGATCGAAGAACTTTTCGCAGGTTTCCCTGAGGTACTCCGCCCTCATGTGCTCGCAGAGGATCCGCACCGCAGCCGCCACAAGCGGCGTGGGAAGTTCCTCGTGGTAGGTTATCGGCTTCGGTCGCGTAAACCCATGCCGTCCTGCAAACAGTTCATCGGCCATGGGGCTCATTCTACATCGTTGTTAGGGAGGTAAAGGTATGCCGCTGCGCAAGCCCGCACACGTAAAAATGGAATCCTGGGCATCAACAGAAGTTTCGGAACAGGAAGCTGTGAAGAATTGATTGTTGCGACGATTTAACGCAAATGGGGGTTTGGTTCTGTCGTGATTGGCTGATCGGCATGGAGGTACGTGTAGGTGCGGATGTCGACGACGCGGCGCGATATGAGCGTCTCTGCGCTTGTTCCGGGCTCAGAACGGCTCACCCGTATCTGCTTAAGCAGCAGCAAGTGCTGCGCCATTGAGCTTGCGTCGTATGCTGACCCAGCGAATGATGTTGTAACTAAGGCAGGCCCAGGTAGCTTCCATCGAGGCTTTTACTTTTCCGCAGCATCGAAACTGGCGGAGTCCACATCGCTCTTTGATCCAGGCGTGCGGGAATTCGGCGATCTGCGATCGTTGGCGGTAGATTGCTTTTGCCTCTTCGCTCTCCATTTTGGCTTTGAAAGCCGCGGTTGCCGCAGGATCCTCGCCGCGAGTGATGGACCTTCTCCATTCGGAGCCCTTCTTCTTGGGGCCGCATTGATCACGCAGCGGACAGCAACGGCATGCTGCTTTCGGTGCTCTGTAGATTTGCAAGCGCACACCATGCTCGTTGGTCTTCACAACATGAAGAGTAAGTCGTTTGCCAGCGGGACAAACGTAGACGTTGTGCTCAGCGTCGTACGGAAACTCGCTACTAATAAACTTTCCACTGCGCCCGTGGGCGTCATACTCGGTTGGTTTCCAGCTATCATGCCATGAACCATAGAAATCGACCTTCGAGACTTCAGCGGCCTGCACTGAGGCATGATTGGTATAGTCACCATCGGCCACTATCTGCTTTCGGTAAGCACTCCACAGTTTGCTGGCAGCGATTCAGAGCCGGCTCCAATTGGCGATAATCGATGGCATCGGTGGTGGCTTCCACATTCACAATCAATCCGTGGGCGGTGTCGGTAACCAACTGTACGTTGTAGCTGGGAACGGTGCCCCCCTCACCGTTTCTCATCACATGAGCCTCGGGATCGGTAGTAGAGGCTCTGGCTACGTAGTCGCGATCGTGTTTCCTGCTCTCCTGCAGCCGCTCCACTTCACGAAATGCCGCCTCCAGGCGACTGATTCGTTGCCGCCCGGCGCGGCGCTTAGCAGCGGATTGGCGTTTGGAAGCTTTCTCTTCCTCCGCGGCTTGCGCGTTCATCTCTTGTACTTGCTTCCGAGCCAAAGCCAAATGCGCTTCGATCTTTTCTTTACGACGAAATGTGTTACCGCTGGCGTGGGCTTTGATCTTCGTTCCGTCCAGCGTGACTCGTTGCATGGTGATCAGACCCTCGACACTCAGCATGCCCACTACTTGTACAAACACATCGTCGAGCGCATCTTTGTAGCTTGACCGGAAACCGGATAAGGTTCGATGACTGATAGGCCGCAATCCGCAAAGCCACTCGAAGCTAGGGTCGAACTCACATCGACGTGCAATCTCACGTGCTGAGCTTATTCCTTGGCTATAGGCGTATAGCCACAGGCTGATTAACAACTGCGGAGCCGTATGGTCTCGACCAGCGCGACCTTCGACGGCCGCAATCTCGGCGTGGTACAGACTCAAATTCAATCGCCCGACCAACTCCCAGATGAATCGCGCACTGTGGTCCTGATCGATCAAATGCTCCACGTCAATGGTATGCAAGACCAGTTGGGAACGGTTAATCGAAGCCAGGCGAGGAGGAAGCGGTGGTTTGCTCATTACCCGCAGTCTATTGCCATCAGCGCATTAGTAACAGTGATTGTATTGGTACACAGGGCAATTTCTTCACAGCTTCCAGACGAAGTAACCCCCATCTTCTGAGGGTAACTATTATGCTTGCCTGACCACGCTATTTGGTGGGTGACCGCTTCGGAAGATTCCATGACTGCCACACTTCTTGGTGGGCCGGAATTACCCTGTCCAGATTCGCGCAGTCTATCCACTGCCAGTTAAAGTGGGTGGATAGCAGCTTGGTCTTCCATATCGGTTTCCAGGTGGAGTCCCTATGGCTTTGCGACCACGCGTATAGATCTGCCAACTGGAGAGCTGGAACGCGGCGCATATCAGATTCCGATCTATGCGTTATCGTTTTCAGCGCTGGAGCATCTTTAAGAACTTTCTTGTTTTCCTGAAGCTGCTTTAGGATTCCGTAAAACGGCTCTCCTCGATCAAAGAAACAGTGGCACTGGTCGCAGCCTGCCTGCTCATCGCACCATTGGAGAACATGCGGAATGGCTTGCCTTAGACACGCCTCATATACATTCTTTGGCTGCTGGGGATGAATCTTTGCGCGTGCGACAAAATCCTTCAGATTAAAGGAGACCACATAGCAGTTGATGCCATACTTGCCCGGAACCTCTCCAATTGCTGCTCGGGCACAATATCTGGCCGCAACCCTAACGCAGTCCCTCAGAAGGGCATCGCGTTGTGTAACTTTCCAGCCGTTATATATGCCCTTTCGTGCGACTGCATCCGAAGTATGGAGGTAGCCGACCTTGTGTTTCCTTAGGACGCCATTCCACGCCTTTGCAAAGGGCAACCAAACGTCTTTTGTGCCGCTCATGACGGCAAGCGAGAGCACATCATATTGGCGGCTATCGCCCTGATTTCCGCCGTCGAAATAGCTCTTGAGTATCAGGAACAGGAACCCCTTAGGGACTGTACCATTTGTGGCAAGCAGGTCAATCAGGACGGAAGATTCGAAGGGATAAAGGGACATTCTGCTCATCTGCAGCGGCTCCCGCCGCCTCGCGGAACTGCATCGTCGCCTTGACCAAGTCCCCATACCTATCAGGATCAGCCTTCAGTGCCGCTTTCAGGCCCTTAGGCGTCTTCGCGCCTATCTTCGCAATCGCTTTGATGATGGGTGCGAATTTCTTTGCAGCGCCGCCCGCCTTTGCGATCTTGTCCCAATTTTCGCCCAGCGCGAGGGTGAAGTCTCTGCCGCCGCTCATAAACCCATTGAGTTGTGAAGGCCGACTCACGCCCGTCGCCACAATTAGGCAGACTCCACCCGAGGCCCCCCAGCCCAAACCGAGCCGACTCGTTGACGCCTGAAGTGCCATCCAAGTCTGGGGCGGGTCAATACTCACCGCCAGTCCCTCCATTGTCTCGATTCCGGCCAACGGGAACATCGTTCCAGCTTTCCCCCCCAAACCAACCCAAATATTCAGACGGAGTTCGTCCGCAACCTTGGCGCTCGCCGGCTGCAAAATCGCAACCCGGGGAAGGTACACATTTCCCGGAGTAGCCGCGTCCTTACTCCAACGATCATGGTTAGAAAACATGTAGTTCCTACCGTCGTGTGTGACATGCCGACAGCCCACTTTGTGACGAAGATACCAGTTGATTTCGCGTGGATCTCGCGTCTTGAAGTTGTAGTAGCAGAGATCGCTCGCCGACATGTGGGCTTTCCGAACTTGCGCCAGCGCTGCCAGAGTCCACCAGCTATCACCGCTCGATACGGTATGAGCCAAGCTGTGCTCAGGCGCGTAAGTCAACTCAGAAGGAAGGGGATGAGGCTTGATGGTCAGTGGCACACCGTTCGTCCTTTCAAAGATCTTCATTTCGTAGCGCGTGAACGTTGCCAGCACGCAACAAGAGTTCCAGAACCTGGCGGGTCAGCAATCCAGAGCTTAACGCCGCTCCAAAGTTGCTTGGCATACTATGCTTGACCGGCGCTGAGCGCAACCGTAACGCAATTGTTGCAGCTGACAATTGAGAAGGATTGACCTAAACCGGGACCGGTCCACGAAACTCCCAGGAAACTCCAAACTACAAGCATTCGCGAATGGAGTCCTCATCAGGTTGATCGAGGTCCAGTCCCCGCAATCGGTAGACGCCAACCGTGGAATATAGCCATGACTCTGAGCCAGAAGCAAAGAACTGCGCCCGCAATCATGAATGCAAATGACGGCAAGTGCAGTACATGTCCAAGTACCACCACGAGCCCCGCAGCAAGTGCGGCGACGGCATAAAGGTCAGCCCGGAGCACAGTAGGGGTCTCGTTTACGAGAACATCACGCAGAATTCCGCCGCCAATCCCTGTCAACATTCCCATCAGTGCTGCCATCACTGGATTGAGACCGGCGGCGAGCGCCTTTTGTGTCCCGGTAACCGCGAACAGTGCCAGGCCCGCACCGTCGAACAACAGCACGGGCCTGCGCTGAACATCGATATTGGGATACCAGAAAAATATCGTCAAGCCAGCCAGGAGACAGACGCCCAAATAATGCCAGTCGCGGATCCCTGCAGGCGGAACGGCGCCGATCAGCAGGTCGCGGGTAATCCCGCCCGCGTTCCCCGTAGCAAAGGCAAGCACCATCAAGCCGAATAGATCCAGGTTGCTCTTCACACCGGCGGCGGCCCCGCTGAGTGCGAAGACGAACGTTCCAAGCAGATCGAGCACGACAAGAAAGGGGCCGGCAAGGTGTCGTCCGTGAATAAGAAGTTCGTTCACGATGCCAGCCAGGCGTACGCCGCGACCACCAGAGCCTTCACCCCCGTCTCCAGAGTTGGGTGGATCACTGGTGCAAAGCGCGGATTGTGATTGGTTGGAAGCTCGTTGAGCGTGCCATCCTTCTTTGCCTTGTCATATACCTCAGGGTCGTCGCCACCAAAGAACCAGTACACCGCTGGGGCGTGCCATTCCGCTCCAAAGCATCCGAAGTCCTCGCTCGCCATGGTAGGCTTCGTCTGCTCTACAGAGCCGCTAGGGAAGTTTTGACGAAACGCGTCAACGACCTTGTTTGTTGCATCGACATCGTTCCTTACCAAGGAATAACGGTCCAGAGGGGTGATCTCCGGCGGCTTCGGCGCACCTGAGGCCGTTGCTTCGGCATTCACAATTCGTTCGATCGCTGCGAGCACATGTTTGCGGACCCCCTCATCGAAGGTGCGAACATTCAATTTGATGATCGCCTCGTCGGGTATTACGTTCTCTTTTGTGCCCGCCTGCAAAACCCCAATTGTCACCACGGCAGCATCCGTGGGCGCAACTTCACGGGAAACGATCGTTTGCAGTCTTACCACGGTAGAGGCAGCCATGATGACGGGATCAATGCTGGCCTCGGGCATCGAGCCATGCGCACCACGCCCAAACATTCGAATTTGCAGGCTGTCCGCGGAGGAGGTCACAACTCCCGTACGCCAATCGAGGTGCCCGGATGGCAGGCTCATGACATGCTGTCCAAGAACGACATCGGGTTTCGAGAATCGTTTGAAGAGGTTGTCGTCAATCATCGCTTGCGCACCCTGCGCCGTCTCCTCTCCTGGTTGAAACACTGCCATGAGTGTTCCGTGCCAACTCTCGCGAGTTTCTGCAAATAACGACGCAGCCCCAATCAAGCAGGCCACGTGCATGTCGTGGCCGCAAGAGTGAGCCACTGGCGTGGTCTTGCCATTAAGGCCCGTCGCAGAAACAGTACTGGCATAAGGAAGACCGGTCGCCTCTTTGATGGGCAGCGCATCCATGTCAGCGCGCAGCATCACAGTTGGGCCGTCTCCGTTGCGCAGAATGCCGACAACCCCCGTCTTACCCACTCCTGTAGTCACCTCGAACTCGCTCTTCTTGAGATGGTCCGCCGCAATCCCTGCGGTGCGCGTTTCCTGCATCGACAATTCGGGGTGAGCGTGAATGTCTTTGTAGATCGCCACCAGGTCAGGGAGCATTTTGTCCAGAGGTGCAAGCATCTCAGTTGGTTTCTTTCCATTTGTCATCTCAATCTCCTGTTCTAATACTTCCTTCATAATCCGGAAGGAGAACTGTAGGCTGTTTTGTTTCTTTCCATTGAGCGACCGCCCATGCTTGATACTCGACGTCGGCTGCAGAAGGCTCACCAGCGGTGGGGTATCCAGCAATCCCACTCGTTCCGTCACTTCCCGAAGCCATCCATGTACTTCGGGTTGTGTGCAAGATCACGCGGTAATCCTTTGAGTGAGCCGGCGAGATCGGCGGCCAAGTCGAAACTCGAAGCTGTGCGGCCGCGGGCGCGCGGACGCAGAGCTGCTTCCAGGCTCTCGCGCACAACTACGGATTTTGCGACGCGCTTCGCCTTGGCCGCACGCTCCAGCTCGGCCTGAAGCTCATCGGAGATCTTCAGTGAGATCGTCTGCATATGCCCTTATGATACCTGCGATTATGGAGCGCAATACCACGGGGCGCGGTCTGAGAGTCCGGCGTGATGCCAGTTGTCATATCTCCCCTGGAAGTATCGCCCTTGCCAAGCATGTCCACCCGAACTGTGGACCACATTCCAGTAAAACGCATAACGCCCATGCGTATGCTTCATGGTGCAACCCAACGCCTGGCCAGTTCCCGATGCAATGCTATCGAGTCTTATTGCTTGTTCGAGCCTTGTCTTCGCGGCGAATTGCAGACTCAAAAGCGGCTTGAAGCTCGGCGCAGACCGACCGGCGCGGCACGGACAACCTGTCCCCGAAACTTCCAGTCCCCGAAACTTCCGAAATTGACTGACGCGATTCGGCGTTAGCGAGTGGTATGTTGACAGCACGTGGACAGCGGGCAAGTATCGGTTAGCTCACAAGCGTAGGAGTGGAGGAGGGGGTAGACGCATGCTCTACGAGGTGTTGAAACCTTCGGATGTGTGGTGGTGGCTTTTTCCAACGATAACCGCGGTGGGTGGTTTTTCGGGCGGAATATTTGGTTCCTTCTTTTCAAAGCGGGGAGAGATCGCTGCGATCCAAAGTCAAATTAGCACAGTGGTACGGCAAAACGAACGGCTCGTGAAAAGCTCGGAAGAGATAAAGTCGGATATCTCGCAGCGTGATTGGTCGAAACAACAGCGTTGGGACATGCAACGCGATGTCGGCATCGAGATAATGCGGCTTTTCGGGACGACGCTGAGGACAATCAGCAGTTTTCATGATTTGGCGATTTATCATGAAGCCATCGTGGACAAAAAGTTGAATGTTGAAAAAGAACGGGCGAAAGAAGTGAGCGACGGGTTTGCAAACGCCCAAGGCGAAATGCTCGGACACGTAACGAACTACTGGCAGCTGGGTGAAGTGTCTCGTTTGGTTTTTTCTCCGGCAGTCCAATCGCGCCTCGAAGAAATAAGAAGCGAGTTTCAGGCGCTGTCGAATGCAATTTGGGGATACCAAATGACTTCGGGTGAGAAGTTTCATCTAAGTATGGAACAAATAGTCACTACGCAAGCGGCGCTCGCAACCGCTATTCGCAGCGAGCTAGGGTTTAGTTCGACTTCAAACTGACGAGGGACAAAGTGGAGTGGACCCCTTGGTTGAGGCAGCGAATTAGAGGGACAGTTGTGTTTGGCTGCTGAGGACTTTACAGCAGCAAGGTTGAGCGAGAAGCATTGCAGAGCCGGCGAAGCGGACATGAGCTATGCTGGAGAGCAACTCATGAAGGAATAGCCAGGATTTGTCGTCAGACGGGACTGGAACTTTGCTAAGAGTGGTAAACCGGCCACTATTTTTCAAGAAGCTCTACGACTGAGGGGGGACGAAAAGTACCCGATGAATTAAGCACGCCAGGTTACGCAACGGAACGCGCCTTTTCTGATGGGGTACGTTTCGTCTGTCCCCGCCGGAGTCCGAGTGGGCCTACCTTTGGAGCCAGGCCGTGGCGAAGGGCTTTCCGCGCTGGGACCTCCAGCAATACGGCGAGCGTCTGCTTAGCTTCGGCCTAAAGGCAGGCTACGACCCTGAAACCGGCGGCATCTTCTCCGTCAGCGATTACGAGGGACGCCCAGTAAAAGAGGCAAAGGCATTGTGGCATCAGTGCGAGTTCCTGAGGACTCTGATGAATTACGCCACCGTTCACAACCGCGGTGATTTGTGGGCGGCGTTCGACAAATCGCTCGGGATGTTCAAAGAGCACTTCATGGACGCTCAGTATGGTGGGTGCTTCAGCACCTACTACGACCCGAAGACGCCGCCCGACAACGCGCAACTCGCCAAGAACTGCATGGACTGCTATCACGTCTGCGGGATGTATTCCGAGGCGCTCAAGCTGACAGGTGGGCTGATCTGAGCTTGGGAGTATAGTAGACGAATTTGGTGGCGGAGAGGATCTGAAGTACTCTTCTTTGCATGCATTGAATCGAGGGTAACAGCTGACTTATGGTGTCAAAAACGATCTCCTACTTTCCTGTAATTCGCCCTGTGAGGGCAGCGCTCCTGTCACTGTTTATCGTGAGCCTCTCTGTGGTTGCTCATCGGGCGGCTGCGCAAACGTCTGCACCGCCCGCATCGCAACAGACACCGGCAGTTCCAGATTGGGCGCAGCCGGGTACGGCGACTCATGAGCAGGTGCCTCCCCCGGCGGATTTTCATCGTGCCAGCAGAAACTTCGACCAACCGATCGGCATCTTTCAAGGCCAATCGGACATTGGCGCTGCGGTGGTGCCCGGAAGCGCCAGTTACAACGCAAGTACGAAGCAATACACCATTACTTCCGCCGGATATAACATCTGGTATTCGCGCGACGAGTTTCGCTATCTCTGGACCAAGATGTCAGGGGACGTTTCGCTTGCAGCTGATGTTACGTTTCCTGATTCAAAGGGTTTCGACGACCGCAAGGCAGTCCTCGTGATTCGTCAGAACCTGGACGATGATTCGAAGGAAGCGATGGCTGGCGAGCATGGTACCGGCATGGTCCATCTGGCATGGCGCCCGGAACGAGGCGACGGCTTCAAGGATTTCGAATATCGCTTGGCTGCGGTTGGATTGCCGCCCGGCGATCCCGACAGTGCGGCTGATCTTAAAGTCAGACGCATTGGCATTGAAAAACATGGTGACTCCATTGCCCTGTATATCAGCGTGAGGGGAGAGCCCATGCATCAATTCGGCCCACCAATTACGCTCCACTTTGACGGACCGTTTTACCTCGGTATTGGCTTCTGCTCGCATCTGCCAGCTACCTTGGATACGGCAGTTCTGTCGAATGTCCTTCTTGAGAACTCGCCGACGTTGCACTAGGAGCGTTTTCCATCGTGCATCGCCAGCAGACAAGGCGGCAATCGCCAACATTATCTCAGCTGGAAGTCAGTCTTCAAGAATTCAAAGTGAGCTCCCCCGCAGTTCCGGCAGTTAGAGGATCTATTCAAAGATGAAGCCCTTCTTCGTGGTGAGGCAACTCCGTTGCGGACCTATTTTGATGGCCTTTCTCATATCGTTGTCCATGCTGAGTCTGGGAAGCTTGCTGGCGCGAAGTCAGGATGGACCCGAACAGCCTCTTCGAAGCAGGGTCTTTATCTTCGACCTGCGCGACGGCTCTTCTCGCTTGGTGTACACCGCAGACTCGATCTGGGAGGCTCCCAACTGGTCGCCCGACGGAAAATATCTGCTATTGAACTCAAAGGGGGCGATATATAGATTCGTCCTTCGGTCAGACGGCACCGCCGTGCCACAGAAGTTATCGATTCCGGCTCAATATGACTGCAACAACGACAAGTCCATCTCCCCGGATGGCACAAAGCTTGCCTTCTCCGCAACGCTCGCGCCAAGCGAGGATTCGCAGGTCTTCTTGGCCAACGCAGATGGTAGCGACATCGAACGAATGACAGTTGATTCGCCAAGCTACTTTCATAGCTGGTCGCCGGACGGGAAGACGCTTGCCTTTGTAGCGCAGCGTAATGGAAGCGGACAGTTTGACATCTACAGCATGCCGACGTCCGGCGCACCCGAGAAGCGACTCACTTCCAATATTCATCACGATGATGGGCCTGATTATTCACCGGACGGGAAGTGGATTTATATCAACTCCAATCGCTCTGGCAAAGAATCTATCTGGCGGCTCCCGGCCGATGGCGCAGGGCCAGACGACAGAAATGCAAGAATGGTGGTCAGCGACGGACTCGAGGACTGGTTTCCGCACATCTCCCCCGATGGCAGGAAGATGGTATACATCGGCTATCCGGCCGGTACTGCGACTCATGACCCGCGAACAGTCAGCATTAGCTTTAAACTCGTCACCATCGATCATGGAAAGGTCGCAGCCGAACAGAAGACCATCGTAAACGCGATTGGCGGTCAGGGATCGATGAATGTCAATTCATGGGCTCCTGACTCCACGCGTTTTGCGTATGTCACTTACGAACCGTTGCCGTGAGCGAACGAATATGAAAGATATTGCCATGACTTCTCGCAGAGATTTCGTGAGGCTTTCGATAGCAGCGCTGTCTGACCTAAACCGGGACAGAGAGCGCCGGGATAAACCGGCACATTGTAGGGGATGCGAGAGCCCTAGTGCGCCGGTTAAACCGGCGAGGTGCAGTGAATGAAAGAGTCACACAGTGAAGGATTAGCGATCCACACTGGCCTCGAGTCATGCGGAGTTGTTCGCGAGAACAACGTCGAAGCGTTGACAGAGGAAGGTGCGGGCCGGGTATTCAGCCGCGAAACTTTCACACTCCGGAATGCCGACGCTTTTAGGGTAGGCGGAAGGCACCATCGGATGCGCCGTTATCGCGAGGCGTCTCTGAGTTCCGCGCGGTCGCAGACCCCGAGCACGCTCCGAAGCACCTTGCGCGGGAACCGGGAGATCCCGCGTTCTCCCATGGCGGAAGATGGCCTAGGACGCATCGGGAAGTCTGAGGACGTACGCCGATGATGAACGAACGCGGGAAGTCGGACAGACCTGTAGTACCTGTGAAGTCCTCGAACAAGGCTGGGCAACCGGCGGCGGAGAGGATGGAGGGAAGAGGTTTGACCAAGGGAAATCCGCAACAGCAAAACGCGTCCCGGACTCAGCGCCGGACAGACGCGCCCAGTGCGCTGCAGCGGATACGTCAAGCGGCAAGAAAAGATAAGGAGATGCGGTTCACCGCTCTCTCTCACCACATCTACCCCCTGGAAGCTTTGCGGACGGCTTATCTCTACTTGAAGAGAGAAGCCGCGCCCGGCGTGGACGGCGAGACGTGGCGGCACTACGGCGAGGAACTTGAGATCAACCTCCAGGACCTCTCCCATAGGCTGAAGCAGGGAGCCTACCGGGCCATGCCGGTGCGTAGGGTGTACATCCCCAAGGCCGATGGGCGGCAGCGACCGCTCGGAGTAACCGCGCTGGAGGATAAGATCGTTCAGCGCGCGGCGGTCGAGGTGTTGAATGCTATCTACGAAACGGACTTCCTCGGCTTTTCGTACGGGTTTCGTCCGAAGCGAAGCCAGCACAACGCGCTGGATGCGCTGTACACGGGACTACTGACGAAGAAGGTGAACTGGGTGCTCGATCTGGACATACGCGGCTTTTTCGATGCGATATCGCACGAATGGCTCGTAAAGTTCATCGAGCATCGCATTGCGGACCGGCGCGTTGTGCGGCTCATCCGGAAATGGTTGAACGCGGGCGTGCTGGAGGATGGGAAACGGATACGGATGGAGGAAGGGACTCCCCAGGGTGGCAGCGCATCGCCGCTGTTGGCGAATATCTACCTTCATTACGCGTTCGATCTGTGGGCTCAGGCATGGCGTCGAAAGCAGGCGCGCGGCGACGTGATCGTCGTGCGCTACGCGGACGACATCGTGCTTGGATTCCAGAGCGAAATGGATGCCAAACAGTTTATTGCGGAACTCGCCGAGCGGTTTCGGAAGTTTAGCTTGGAACTGCATCCCGACAAAACGCGACTTCTGGAGTTCGGACGGTTCGCGGCCCGAAACCGGAAGCAGCGTGGAGAAGGGAAGCCGGAAACGTTCGCCTTCCTTGGCTTCACGCATATCTGCGGGAAGACAAGAAGCAACGGTTACTACACGGTGCTGCGGCAGACGATTCGTAAGAGGATGCAAGCGAAACTGAGGGAGGTAAAAGACGAACTCAGACGACGCATGCACGACCCCATCCCGGAAGTAGGCCAATGGTTGCGGGCGGTCGTTGGTGGACACATCCGCTATTACGGAGTGCCCTCGAATGGCTCCGCGCTAGGCGCGTTCCGACTTCGGACCGGCGAGTTCTGGCACCAAGCGCTCTCGCGCCGCAGCCAGAACGGCCACGTCCGTTGGGACAGAATGCGTCGCTTGATCGACCGCTGGCTGCCTCCCGTACGCGTACATCATCCTTATCCACTGCGCCGCATGGGCGTCATTACCTGAGGTAAGAGCCGGATGCGGGAAATCCGCTCGTCCGGATCCGTGGAGGGGGTCATGAGCAATCACGATCCCTACTCCGACCGGAAAAGGAGAAGCGACTCCATTCCGGCCTCGAGTCTTGCCTGTGATCTCGCGAGGGATGGCAGCGAAGCGTAGACAGAGGGCTGGCGGGCAGGATCATTGAGCTCCGAAAACATGCAACCGGGTGCCGACCCTTTTCTGTCAGCGGGAAGGCAACATCAGCGAGCCGCGTTAGATCGCGAGTGGCGGCTGGGCCCGGCGTAGTCGAAGAGTCCAGGCACGCCAGCAAACAATGTGCACGAGAACCGGGAGGCCTCCAGAACGTCTGCGCGAGCAGACCGGTCCGGGAAGGTGAAAGATCCATGATCCGGACATGTACGTTTTGGAGGATTCGGACTGCGCCATAGTACCTATGAAGCTGACGAACAGAGAAGATAAGACTTCCGCGGAGCCAGTGGAGGGAAGGGCGCAGACCAAGGAGAACGACGCCCAGCCACACACGCATCCGACACAGAGCGGAGCGCGCGTGTCCCAGGGGTTAGGCGGCGTGCGCCAGACGGCGCGGGCCAGGAAGCAGGAGCGGTTTACCGCTTTGCTGCACCATCTCACGATCGACTTACTGCGGGAGAGCTACTACGCCTTACAGCGGAGCGCAGCGCCTGGAGTAGACGGAGTAAGTTGGCAGCAGTATGAACAAGACCTGGAGGCTCGGCTTGCCGAACTCCATGGCCGAGTGCACCGTGGAGCGTATCGGGCGCAAGCCTCGCGAAGAGTGTACATACCGAAGGCTGATGGCCGGCAACGGCCGTTGGGCATCGCTTCGCTGGAAGACAAGATTGTCCAGCAAGCGGTGGTGACCATCCTCAACCAGATATACGAGGTGGACTTTCGGGGCTTTTCGTATGGATTCCGTCCGGGACGTAGCCCTCATCAGGCGCTGGACGCGTTGAACGTGGGCATCGAACGGAAGCGAGTGAACTGGATACTCGATGCGGACATTCGTGGCTTCTTTGATCATCTGAGCCATGAGTGGATGATGAAGTTCGTCGAGCATCGAGTGGCCGACACACGCATTCTTCGGCTGATCAGTAAGTGGCTGAAGGCTGGTGTGTCAGAGGAGGGTAAGTGGTCAGAGACGACGGCAGGCACGCCGCAGGGAGCGGTGATTTCACCGCTTTTGGCGAACGTGTACCTGCACTATGTGTTCGACCTGTGGGTTGAGGCATGGCGCCGGAAGGCGGCGAGCGGAGAGATGGTAGTTGTTCGCTACGCTGACGATCTGGTGGTCGGCTTTGAGCAGCGCGAAGACGCCGAGCGATTTCTGAGAGAGTTTCGGAAACGGCTGGCAAGCTTCGCGTTGGAACTCCATCCGGAGAAGACGCGACTGATCGAGTTTGGTCGGTTCGCGCAGGTTAATCGGCAACAGCGTGGGGAAGGAAAACCAGAGACCTTCACGTTTCTTGGCTTCACGCACTACTGTGCGATGACACCCAATGGCCATTTCGTTACACGGCGTAAGACCATACCTCAGCGGATGCGCTCCACGCTTCACGCCATTAAGGCGAAGCTGCGGCAGCGGATGCATGAGCCGGTCAACGCGGTGGGCGCATGGCTGAAGCGTGTAGTCAGTGGCTATTACCGATATCACGCGGTTCCAGAAAACCAGCGGGCGTTATATCGATTCCGCGACCGGTTGTGCGACCTGTGGCGGTCGATGCTTGGCCGTCGTAGTCAGCGCAGCCGACCGAGTTGGAAACGCATACGTCCGACCTTTGAACGATGGATACCCCGTCCTCGCACCCTGCATCCTTTCCCCAGCGTGCGTTTCGACGCCACTCATCCAAGGTAGGAGCCGTGTGCGGTAATTCCGCTCGCACGGATCTGTACGGGGGGCAGCTAGCGATAGCTGTCCCTACCGTGACCGGAGTAACCCCAAAGCAGACGCATCCAGTTGCAAATCCGCTGGGCTAGCCGTATTTCGAGGCTGAGTTTCGCTCACGAAACTTTTAAGTGCCTTGCGGGATAGATGGCCTGCGAGATACGCGTCACAATCGACTACTTAATAACGCCCATCCGTCTGAGGAGAGCCATGTCCTCCGCGCAAACGGGTCCCCTTATTTCCAGCATCTCCTCGAAGATGCCATGCGGGGCTGGGTTCTGATGCCGAACCTTAACCCGCTTTGAAGTAATATCCCGAATGACCCTCCCTTGAGCGTCCGTCTCAAACACGCGATCTCCACCGCCGCGAACATAGCTATTCTACCGCGATCCTGATCTCCCCCGAAAAAGTGAACCAGACACTCGGGAAAGCGTATGGCCTTGGTCACCGCACGTCTAACAGGAACGTCACCGTGCGGGAGCAGTTTGGAAGGGGACGGAAAACGGGGATGTCCCCGGAAAGGCTCCGCATAAATCTGACGCACTTAAATCGACTGCATGCACGCGTGCTGGGTATTGACTGCTGCCATGCATGAATGAGAGTGTTGTCGGTTGCCGGGAGAGTTGCGGCTACGAACAGGAGTCGCGCAGCAATGTCGAAGCCCCTTTGGTTTTATATTTTGGCGTCGATTTGGTTCATATCGGTCACCATGGCCGATCATGGGCAAACTGGCGCGTCCATGAAGCCAAGGGTTGTCATCACCGCGGACCCTGAGCTCGACGACAACAATACGATCATTCGTGCCATCCTCTATAGCTCGGAAGTGAGGGTGGAAGGCCTTGTTTACGTGAGTAGCCAGTTCCACTGGACCGGAGACGGCAAGGGCACGACGCAGTTCATTGCAGGGCGCGAGTACTCGCGAATGGGCCTGTGCCCGTGCACGTCGTGGCGCTTCTCGCCCGACGAGCGCTTCATCGACCAAATTGTCAATGCATACGCGCATGCCTGGCCGAATCTGAAGGTTCACGATCCGGACTATCCTTCGCCCGAGGTTCTCAAAGCCAGGATCAAGTGGGGAAACGTGGAGTTCGACGGCGATTTCTCGCACGATACGGATGGGTCAAACCTGATTAAGTCACTTCTGCTGGACGACCAGCCCGGCCCGCTTTACGTAACCGCTCAGGGTGGAGAGAGCACCATCGCACGCGCGCTCCGATCCATTTACGGCCAGTACGCGAAAACACCACAGTGGGATGCGATTCGCGAAAATGTTTCGCGCAAACTCATCATCATTCCGTCGGGCGATCAGGATGGCAGTGAGGCCAGCTACATCCGTCCCAACTGGCCCGGAGTACGGATCTACCAGTTTTCAGGAATCGACTTCGGCTATGGCGCGCAGGATCGAGCCGCTCCCGAGGACAAGATCTACTTCACCCCGGAATGGACCCATAACAACATCTCAAGTCGTGGACCACTGGGCGCCCTGTATCGCGTTTGGGGCGACGGCAAACAGATGGTGAAGGGAGACCGGACGGACTATTTCGGATTGTCGGGTTATACCGCCGACCAACTAAGACAAATGGGATACATGGTCTGGATGCATCCGGAGCCCCAGGGGGCCTTCCTCGGGGAGGGTGACACACCGACTTTTCTCAACCTGATCGGCGACGGACTTCGCGCCTGGCAAAATCCGCAGTGGGGCGGATGGGGTGGCCGGATGCATCCCGGTGGATCCGGTCTTTCGCTGTTCGGACCCCCTCCGCCGATTGCCCCCGCGGACACCTCAGGCGTGGCTCGGGGTCTGGCGCCGGCCGGAAGCGACGCGAACAAGCCGGGCCCTCCGCAGCAACAACCCAAAATAGATATGTCGAGCTTCCACCTTCCCAATCTGCCGCCCCGTACCGTAGCCATTGATGCGCACTTCTTCGCCGCTGCCGAGAACGACCTCGCGGCGCGGATGCAGTGGTCCGTCAGCCCGAAGTTCAGCGATGCGAATCATCCACCGGTAGTCAGGATCAAAGGGCCGCTTGCGCTCTCGTCCAGTCCTGGCAGCACCGTGCAGCTGGAGGGAGAGGTTTCCGATCCGGATCATAACTCTGTGAAGGTCAGGTGGTGGCAGTACAACGATGCAGGAACATATCCGGGCGACATCACCTTCTCCGATCCAGCAGCACTGACAACCAGCTTTCGAGTTCCCGGCGACGCCAGGCCGGGAGAAACCATCAACCTGATTCTGGAAGCAACCGACGATGGAACACCACCACTGACGCGATATCAAAGAGTGGTCGTTACGGTTCAATGAGATTAGTGACTACCAGCGGAGACTCGTGATCAGACCCTCTTTTCCCTAAGTACCGAGATTTGTCGTCAGACGGGACTGGAACTTTGCCGAAGTAAAGTTTGGTGGTCATGGGAGTGTGATGGTCAGACGGGCTGTCACTTAGGGGAAAAGGCGGCCATGCCGCTCTTAGCAAAGTTCCAGTCCCGTCTGACAACAAATCTCCTGACAACAAATCTCCGCTTGACGCCTCGGAGTCTTCGATCTACATTCGCGTGTATTCCAAAGCGGTGACCTGCAAGGGGCAATGGCACCATCCGTGAAAATTCGGCAAATCGTCAAAGAGATCGGCGATCTGATCGATCAGCCGCCTCAGCTCTCACCAGGCGCTGCCCGGAAACTGTCTGCGTTCTGTCACGAACTCGATCACCGGGTCAGAAACACTGAACAGGAACTTCTGTTCAGTGAGCGGGGTATATTTGTGCCATGCCGAGTGTAGAAAATAAAAGGCCCGCCGCAGGGCGAGCGGGGCAAAAGCTCGGCAACCGGGAAAGAAAGGTGTGCTATGCCTCAATTCGAGTGGACCTGCGTAAAGTGCAAAAGCGGGCGGAAGGTAACCAGTGATAAGGCGCCCTATGGGACGCGAGCCGAGTGCAAATGTGGAACGGTAACGGTCCCCTTGAAATGCGTTAAGTGCAACACCGGTCTCAGTCTGGGGGGAAATACCGAGTCACCTGGTAAGGCTAGCGACTTCCTCGGCGGTCGGAAAATCCAGTGCGTGTGCGGACATGTCTTCACCGTTCCCGTCTCCGAAATCGAGCTTCGTGAGCGAGTGACGATGCTTGGCGGCACGGAGGTCGGCGAGGGAAAGGGCAGGTTTAACCAGGCTGAACGTGCCAAACCGCTCCCGACGGAGCTAAAGGAAACGGTAAAGGGAGGATACTGCGAAGGCATGTGCCTGGACTGGATCCGGCGCGTCGTGCAAGGGGGAGGACCCACGTACCAGGTCTCGCCTTTCGACGCATCTAAGCAACCGCGGACCCGGGAGCAGATCGTCGCCCGTGAGACCTCGCAGACGCAACGGGGTGCGACAGCGTGGGTTACGCGCTATAAGGGTCCGAAGGATCAGTTTCTTCAGAAGAGCCAGAGTGATTACGAGGCGGAATTGAAGCCGGTTCAGGAGGCCAAGGAAGAGGCGAAGAAGAATTATGATGCGCTCTTTGATGCTTACGAGAAAAAGAGAGAGCAGTACAACAAATGTAAGTTCGCGAGCGAACAGACATCGCTCAAACCTGAGATAGACGAGGCGAAGCGATCAGCAGATGAGGCTTCTGCCAAGAATAAAGCCCTGGCTGCCCAAGTAAATAAGATCATTAATGCGCGCAATGAAGAGGTCAAAAAAACCGAACTGGAGCGCTTTTGGACCAGTTACGCCGAATTGATGGACGAGTTCGTGGCAAAGCAGCGCAGCCTGGAAAAACGCGAGGCCAGCAAACGCGCGTTCAGCTCGCTGACAATCGCGGCGTCCGTCCCCTCCACGGAATATGCCTCCGTCCCCCTAGGCGTGTACTCACTGCTGTCAAATCCGCAATTCACAGCCACGCGCGCGGCCTGTCTCGGCTTCTCCAAATATACTGAGAAGTCGGGTCATGCGGTGGCGGTACACCGCCTGAATACCGGCGACAAATACCATTTGTTTGATCCGAATCTGGGAACATTCGAATTCGGTGACAGTGGCCTCCAGGAGGCACTGGGGGTGATATTCAGCTCCTACTATGAGGGCTATACCACCGTGGGCGGCAAGGCCAAGTCTGACTACAGCATCTTCTTCTCGCAGCAAGGCGAAAAGTGTCCGTCGTCAGTGCAGAAAGTCGTCTCACCGGAAGTCCCTCAGTCCACGGCTCCCGTCATCGCGAAGCCGACGCCGGTGTCGACCAGCGTCCCGGATCAAGTGTTAACGAGCGCGGCCACCGGAAATGCCGGAAGAGTCAGCCCTCCGCGCGTTAACCCTCCGCAGGTTAACCCTCCGCAGTCCAGCACAACAGCGCCCTCGACTTCCAGCAGCCCGTCGGTTGCCGAGCTTAGGAAACGCTTTAATAAGTGATCGGAGTTTCGTGGACAGGAGTTTCGTGGACATCCATGATAGGTAAAAGTCAATGGGAAACGAAGATTCCCGTTGACCCGGCGGAGTAGGTTCCCCGAATTCTTCCCGAATCTTCCCGGCGCTCTCTGTCCCGAATCTTCCAAACTTGAACATCCAAACTGAATTGGGGTCCCAATACCATCGTCCAATTGTCTCTTGCTTTCGTTTCTGGTCTGATCCATTCATTAGTGCGTGGGTGAAAGCCTGCGATGCCGCTCACGGCTGCAGTGGACCCCGTGCGATGAACGGTGGGAAGGTTGGACGATGATAGGCAAAGATCAAATCGCCGTTTTGCTTCCGATGCTCGCCGGCTCATTCGCTGCTCTCTGTACGATCTTGATTCACTCCGTGACTTTGGGGGTGACCATTCGCTTTTTTCGCTACGAGAGGCGGCTAGGACGTGTAGGAAAAGTAGTCTCACTCAATCTCGAAATATTCGTGCTGGCGATATCGTTCGCCTTTATTGCCCACTTGACTGAAATTGCATTGTGGGCTGGCTTGTTCGTGATATGCGGAGAATTCAAATCCTTTGCACTCGCGTACTACCACTCCGCTGTCAACTACACGACCTTGGGTTATGGCGACTTGATCATGACGCCGTCGTGGAAGCTTTTGGGGCCGTTGGAAGCGGCCGATGGAGCGCTGTTGTTTGGTGTTTCCACTGCCATGATCTTCGCCGTGGCCCAACGTCTGATGAGCGCCAAATTTGGTGATGTTTAAGCATCGCGCAAAGCCGGATCGTACGACCCGAAATTATGCGTCAGAAATTATGCGTCAGGCGGGTCCCAATGGACGCCCCCCGATGTGGTTCTTCCCGCGAACTGGGGCCCAAAACAAAAGGGGTTGTTCCGCAGGAAAACGGGAAATGGTGACCAGACCGGAAATGACCCTAAAGGAAACGCAGTGGAGTTAACGCCAATCAGCGCTCTTCCATTGGCTCATTCACGTCCGTCCTGCTTTGCTCCAAGTGAGTGCGCTGTTCCGGTGCAGCTAAAAAATAGGAGCAGGCTAGGCCTGCTCCTGTGCGTGCATCGCTATTTTAGAACGTGTACTTCAACGCAAGCTGAATCTGACGTTCCGTGGAGTTCACACTGTTGATGAGGCCGAATTGCGTGGAATCGGCTCCTTGGGTCGGAGGACCCAAGCTGGCCGTGTTCAGCAGATTAAAGAAGTCGGCGCGAAACTCGAGCTTGCTGCCTTCCGTAATGCCAAAGCTCTTGCTTGCGGCCATGTCGAAATCTTTATAGCTGGGAGCGCGCTCCGATCCGACACTTGCGGTGCCGAAACCGGTAGACGATTCCTGGCCGTAAGCGCAGACGCCGTTATCGGTATCGCTTGCGCAGTAGACTTCGGATGGGTCTGTGCCGAACCAGGCGTTCGTGGATTGGTGGCGAATCTTCAACCGGCGATATTGATTAGCGCGGGTAGTACGTTGGTTGACGAAGTATTCCTGGGTAGAGGTGATGGTGACCGGGAAACCAGAGTGCAGGCTCGAAACGAAGCCCAGCTTCCAGCCGCCAACGGCGATATCTTCTATGCGGTTTATGCCCGAGCCAAACTGCTTTCCACGCCCAATGGGCAGCTCGTAATAGCCCGAGACTGAGAAGATATGAGTTGCATCGAAGAATGCCGGACCATAATCCTGGCCTCCGTTGTAGGCGTTCTGCCAATAGGCACTTTGCGAGTTGACGCCATTCGCCCCGTAGTAGCCGAGGTTATTGGAAAGCGATTTGCTGTAGGTATAATTTGCCAGCAATTCCAGACCATGGCTGGCGCGCTTGCGTGCCGTAACCTGCACAGCGTTGTAGTTCGACGTCGCTTCCGATTCGGTATAGCTCACAACCTGCACCAGGCTCAGGCCAGGCAGGCTCGAAACCGGCAATGGGCTGGTCGGGCTCAGTTTCTGATTGCCTTCCCGCGGGTCCACCAGATGCGTGCCAACTTGTCCGAGGTAGGCGACCACCAGGGAGGTGTCGTTGCTGACCTGGTACTCGGTAGTGAGATTGAACTGTTGAATCAAAGCAGGCTTCAGGTTTGGCTGCCAGGCGCGGACATTGCCGCCGAGCACCGACGCATTGGCCGGACGCGGGAAGCCATTCTCGGCGCGGAATGCCGGGCCACTGCCGAGATAGTTTGCCTGCGAGTCAATGAAGAACGGTGGATTCAAAGGAAGCCGCAAGTTGGCTCCCGTGCCTTCCAGGAAGTTTGTAATGGCATAACCGCCACGCACAACAAGGCGATCATGAAAAGCTTCGGGGGAGTAAGCAAATCCCAAACGCGGCATAAACCCATACCAATAGGGGTTGTATAGCGCGCGGCTTGCGCCATTTACTCCCGCGCTGCTGACCTGGCCGGTATAGATATTGAGGTTGATTTGCTTGTTGTTGACTTCATAAATGGGTTGGTCCCACTCCCAGCGCAGGCCCAGATTGATGGTCAAATTAGGCCGCAGCTTCCAGTCATCCTGGAAGAAGACGGCATCGCGCCATTGCCTCTGGCCCCAGCGGCTGGGTACACCTTCACCCTGGCCGTAGGTGAACGCCTGGTCCGTCAGGAAGTCCGCCCAACTGGAGGTGGTGAAGTTGCCGGTATAGTCAAAATATCCCAGAGCGCCATTGTTTCCGGAGTAGTAGCGGTTCTGCTGGTAGCGCAGGGCCTGACCACCGAACTTGATGGTGTGTTTGCCCAGCTGCCAGCTCACGTTGTCACCATAGGTAAACGTGTTGGCAATGCTGTCCGATGCAACGCCACTCGAACCGATATTGCCCACGGCCACACCGCTACCGGAGAAATTGAACTGGCTGAAACCGGGAAAACCCTGCACCCCGGGAATACCCAGCTTTTGGTTGCCGTTCGGGCCGAATTGGCCGCCCACATCGACAGGAACCCCGGTATATCGGGCGCGTCCGAATCCGGCGCGCGCTTCGCTCACGATGTTCGATGAGAACGTGTGCGTCCAGTTGACGATGAATCCGGTATAAGGATTCGCATTGTTACCGGGAATTTCCGTGGGGATGCTGACTGTACTGTTGCCGTCATATTCACGGCCCAGGGTGAAGCGGCCGGAAACAAGATCATGCTGCCGAACCTGCCAGTCGACCTTTGCATCGCCCTGGTCGTTCTGCACAAATTTCTTTTCCGTGCCGAAATAGTTTCTGTTTGGATTGGCTACTGTGCCTCCGCCAACCAGGTTGAGCACTGTGTTGTTTCCGGGGACGATTTCATTGGGATAGATAGAAGGATTAGCCAGCAGGAACTGCGCGGCCGGATTCACCACAGCGAAGTGCTGTATCCGGTAAAGAGGGGCTCCATTTCCATCGACGACAGGGTTTCCGCTTCCGTCGACCGCCTGGATGGGTACATCGCCATTACGAAGCGCCGCAGTGGGGACATTGTAAAAAGTCGTCGAATTCGTATTCTGCCGAGCTCCCTGGTAGTCGACAAAAAAGAAGAGTTTGTCCCGCTTCACGGGGCCGCCGAACGTTCCACCGAATATGTTCCGGTTGAAAGGGCTGACGGGGCTCGGAGTTCCACTGGTGTGTTTATTGCTCCAGCTGTCCGCGTTCAGGTTTTGATTCTCAAGGAATTCAAAAGCATTCCCATGGAAATGGTTGGTGCCGCTCTTCGTTACCATGACGATCTGGCCGCCATTCGCATTGCCATATTCGGCAGTTGCGTCACCGGTGATGATCTTCAGCTCGCCAATGGCATCTACGTTGGGGCTGTAGCCGATATAGTTATCAATGGTTTCGTTGATATCGGCCCCATCCAGTGTGTAGTTATTCGTCTGCTCCCGATTTCCGTTCTGGAAATAGCCGCCGTCGTAGCCCGACCGCGTGACACTGTTCTGAGTGGACGGACTGGTGACGACGGCTCCCGCTACCAGTGAGGTAAGCGACGAGAAGTTCCGGGCTTGCAGCGGAATTTCAGTGGCTGTTTCCGCCGTGATCGTTTCACCCGTAGTCGGGTTCTCGGCGTTTAGAATTGGTGCTGCGTTGGTTACGACTACATTTGCACTCACGGATCCTACGGTGAGCTTCACGTCGATACGGGCTTCCTGGGCGACTTCAAGCGTGAAAGGCGCTGTCGTGGAAGTTTCAAACCCGGCTGCCGTTACAGCGACGGTATATTGCCCGATCGGGAGAAATTTAAGAGTGTAAACGCCGGTACCATTGCTTTGCGTCGGAACTGACACCCCAGTCGCGACGTTGCTGGCGGTTACGGTAGCACCGGTTACCACTGCGCCCCCTGCGTCTGTAACCGTACCGGTAATAGATCCGGTGATGGTCTGAGCGACGGAAAGCGTGCAGCGGCTCCTATGACGCTTGGCGCAATTCTCATAGCGCAGACACCGCCGGACAGCAAAGCCGACAGATGATTTGTGGATGTGCATTTCATGTTTGCCCCCAAATAGTTTTCGGTATTGTTGAACAAGTAAGTTGTGTGTTTCCCCTTTGCCAGACGCTATTGGATATCCTCGACATCGTGGGTACGCAGAGGAGGAGTTTCACGAATCGTCGATGCAGGCCTGCGAGGACTGCGCTGACGCCGAGGAGTTTCCGATGGGATGAGCGGCCTGAGCACTCAAGCTGGTCGAGCTGCCACCGATGAGACCTGCAAACCTGGCGGCCAACGCGAGCGATTCTAGCGAATTCTTCATGCGATGGTGCCATCCATTTTGTGTGCCGCGCGCAATGGCGCCCCGGCAGCTGAACCATAGCTGCAACAGGTGCCGCAAGACGGGTAGCCGCTATCGGGTACCGCTTACTTCCTGGAACTCGCCGCTGCGCCTGGCCTTCTTTTAGTTGAACGATTAGAGCGAGAACCCGTTCAAAGGTTACAAAGAAAATCGACCTTGATAACAATTGTCAGATCGTCACGCTTCCTAGCAGGCTGCGGAAAAAGTCGCAAACCGCTTGGGAGCAGCCACCAGGGCTAAAGCCCCGAATTTTATTCCCAATGTTTAAGCGGGTTTGAAAACCCGCTTCCCCGGACTAAAGTCCGGGGCTACACCCGGACCAGCGTTTTTCCGCAGCCTGCTAGACGCTCTGATTCGAACATTACAAACAAAGGCGGGCAAACACATGGAGCAGAAGTCGTGGGGATCACTTGACCAATCTGATCTGTCAACTCCGGCTGAAACATCCTCATTACTCCGGTCGAAACTTCCGCCACCTTTTGAAGACGCTTGTGCGCGCCGGGGCTGGCAATTTGCGCAGACGGGCGTTCCGCTGGCCGGAATATGTTTGTGGTCCGAACTGCCTGGGGCCCATTACCGAGTGCCTTCACGACCGGACTTGCGATGCGCATGCGGTATCACCAAGGGAATTGGCTCGCGGTCGTTCGTTTGCAGGTCGAGTGGCCTTGCCGGGGAAAATGCACACGGTAGATGATTCTGTAACCTGCAAGCTGCACGTGCGTCTCACCCAAAGATCGCCTACAAAATTCACAGAAAGGTTCCAACTGTCATGACTTCGAGTGTTCGCGGCACTCTCCTCAAGGCTGTTCTTCCGATCACCCTTCTTTGCGTCAATGAGGTTTTGCCGTCAGCCGTGGCTCAGTCCACCTTTCATGTGAACAAGAGTCTGTACTCCGAACGTGCTAATGCTGTTGCGGACATTGAGGCCGCCGAGAAAATCGCCCGTCACGACCACAAACGTATCATTCTGGATTTTGGCGGGAACTGGTGCGGGGACTGCCAGGTGCTGGACTTCTACTACCATCAGGCACCCAATGCCGAACTCCTTGCCAAGTACTACATCGTGGTTCATGTCGACATCGGCCACATCGACCATAACCTGAGCCTCGCGAACAAGTACCATGTACCGGTCACCAAGGGTGTACCGGCTCTTGCCGTGTTGGACGCCAAAGGCAAACTCCTCTATTCCGAGGGCCAGAAAGAGTTTGAACACACTAGCCTGGAAGCCATCACCGCGTTCCTCAAGCGCTGGAGAGCTTGACAGCCTAGGCTGAGGAAGCTGTGAGCCACTTTCTGCAGGGGGTAATACGGTCCCAGCTTTTGACAGCTTACCTATTGCCGCAATTTCAACTGCTCGCCTTCCGAGGGGAAGATGCGGGGGAAGATGCGGTACAGACGAAGTAACCCCCATGTTTTGAGCTGCGGAATCGCATGGATTTGCGCGGCATAGCCCGCCCTGAAAGCCTCCATCTCCGATTGAAAACAGTTCTTCCCTAAGCTTCTTTAATCTTTTCTAGATGAGAAATTCAGCACTCTGATGCACGCTTGATCCGGGTGCACTGTGACTCGGGCGGAGCTCTGCGCCGAAAATTCAAATGGGGGCGGATATATGACGCGTCTCGCTCGTGTGATCGCTGTCGGGGTTCTCTACCACATAACTCAGCGCGGCAACTGAAAGGCCAGCTGGATAGCGTTGCAGTCGCGTCCTAAAAGGAACCAGAGAGATCAGATGATTTCTTCCTGAGTAAGTCAGTCGGGCTATTGTCGTGAGGCTGACGCCCAGAAAGGTCGTAACGTTTCCCTCCTTCATGACTCAAACGTGTACAAGCAAGATGGAATAACATCAGGAGATTCGTATGCATAAATTTGGAAAGATCGTTATTAAGATGGGAACGCTGTCGCTGCTGTCGGTAATGCCGCTCGCGGCGCAGGTCGCCCATAGTGCCTTCTCTAGTGTCGTCTTTACGGCACCCTTCCCTTTTTACGCCGGCACTGTCAAGTTGCCTGCAGGCTCTTACAGAATTACCGAACCGAACGAAAATACCGACCTAGTGCTAATCCGGAATAGTGCCGGTACGAACGGGAGAGTTCATTAGCTTCATACCCACGAGATCCTCGGATCCCCAAAAGGAGACAGATGTCACCTTCCAAAAACATGGAGATACTGGATATCTGCAAGGATTGTCGATTGAAGGTGAGACTGAGGGGATAGAATTCCCCCGGACCAAAGCGGAAGCAAAGGCCGAGACTATGGCCGGGAACACGAACGGGGGCACGAAGGTTGTGGAGCACGCTATGCTTGTCAGCGGCAAATAGAAGCAGCTGGCAGTTCATTCGTGGCCCGCAATGGTGCCTGTGATGATGTGGAATTGTTATGTGGGTTCCACATCAACTGCTCGGACAGAAGGGGCCGCAATCGCTACGCTCTTACGGCCCCTCGCGTCCCCATCCTGCATCGATCTGAACCCAGAGATCACTGCGCTACACTAACCAACTTCCTGGTGCAAAACATCAGTCAGGCCATTTTGGCATTTAAAACGACTAGGCCTTCTAGGAGTAGATCAACCTCAATGGCCGCATCTGGGATAACCCGGGGACGGGCAGGAAGTTCACCAATCATTCGAGATTTTCGTCAGACGGGACTCGAACTTTGCCGGGAGTAACGCAGACCTTCGATCCGTAGCATATTTTCTTCTTGCTAGGTGATACTCCCGTCTGACAACAAGATTTAGTCTTTCTGCTCTTCGCCCCTGCTTTTTCCCGAACAGCGCGGGTGTAACCATGCACGTCCTCAGGAGAAGAGCCCACCGCCATTCACTGCGAGCGTTTGCCCGGTGATGTAGCCATCGCGGACCAGCAACATGACAGCTTGCGCAATCTCTTCGCCCGTCCCGCTTCGGCCGACTGGAATCCGGGCGATGACGCCCGCTTCGATCAACGGCTTGCCCATCTCGGTGTCAATTAGACCGGGTGCGACGGCGTTGACCGTAACACCTTCCGGAGCGAGGCGCGAGGCGTAGCCTCGTGTCAAGCCCTCCAGGCCGGCTTTGGAAGCGTTGTAGGCGACGCTGATGGATCCGGCTCCCCGCGCAGCAATGGATGAGATGTTGACGATCCGCCCCCAGCGTCGGCCCCGCATGCCAGCTAAGACCCCCTGCGTACAGAGAAAGGCGGATTTCAGATTGACCGCAACGGTCCGGTCGAAATCCTCCTCGGTGATTTCGTCGAGCCCGCGCATCACTGCTATGCCGGCATTGTTGACGAGAATGTCGATTGGGCCGAGCAGCGATTCAACATCAGAGATCATACCTCGCACGGCGCCGGCGAGCGAAACATCGGCAGCGATCGCGGCGGCTCGTCCGCCATTTCGTTGAATGTTTTCGACGACGGCGGCTGCCTCCTGGCTGCGCTCACGATAGTTGACCGCGACAGCTGCTCCTGCCTTGGCCAGCGCTATCGCGATCGCCTCGCCGATGCCTCGCGAGCCGCCCGTAACCAGCGCGACCCGGTTCTTCAAATCAGACATATGTCAAAGTCTCCACACTGAGAGTTTAGTCGTCATGCGGAGTTTAGTGGTCCTGACGGGACTGGAACTCTGGCGGGGACAAAACTCTGGCGGACGAGTTTCGTGGACATACGGGACGTCTGTCCACGAAACTCCCCTGTATTACGCCGCCTCTTGTGCGCTATTTTCGCTCCGGCATTCGCACGGGAATGACCTTGTTGCCGTGCCTACGATAGATTTTGAAATCGGCGTCGAGTGTAACTATCTCTGCTGCACGGTGAATCTCGGAAAGCTGAGAAGGCAAGCGTCGGCCAATGACATGGGCCGGCTTCGGTATCGGCGCATCAGCACTCGCAGGTCTGCCTGTTCCCGTTCGACGGCGATCGCGATCCGAATCACTCCTCTCTCCAGCAGAGTAAAGAGAGAATCTGCATCGCGGCCCTCGCGCCGTAACAAAAATGCCGCCTCGGTCAGGACCGGCTCGCACGTGAGCAGCGGCGGCCGTAGTTCTTTCCATTGATCGACCGACATGCATGATACTCGACGTCGGCTGCCAGAAAGCTCACCAGCGGTCCGGTATCCAGCAGTCCGACTCGCTCCGTCACTCCCCGAAGCCATCCATGTACTTCGGGTTGTGTGCAAGATCACGCGGTAATCATTTGAGTGAGCCGGCGAGATCGGCGGCCAGGTCGAAACTCGAAGCTGTGCGGCCGCGGGCGCGCGGACGCAGAGCTGCTTCCAGGCTCTCGCGCACAACTACGGATTTTGCGACGCCCTTCGCCTTGGCCGCACGCTCCAGCTCGGCCAGAAGCTCGTCGGAGATCTTCAGTGAGATCGTCTGCATATGCCCTTATGATACCTGCGATTATGGAGCGCAATACCACCGGGCGCGGTCTGTGAGTCCGGCGTGATGCCAGTTGTCATATCTGCCCCTGGAAGTATCGTCCTTGCCAAGCATGTCCACTCGAACTGTGGACCACATTCCAGTAAAACGCATAACGCCCATGCGTATGCTTCATAGTGCAACCCAACACCCAGCCGGTTCCCGATGCAATGCTATCGCGTCTTATTGCTTGTCCGAGCCTTGTCTTCGCGGCGAATTGGAGACTCAAAAGCGGCTCGAAGCTCGGCGCAGACCGACCGGCGCGGCACGGGCGCTCCCATGTGAATGCTTCTGAGCTCAGCCATGAATGCCTTCCACATACGCTCGCCGCCTTCTTCAAGAAGCCGGGCGCGGATCGAGAGTTGCCTGGACGCAGGAGTGAACCGGCATCCCCATGCGCCCAACGGACATGAGAAGTATCGTCCTTGCCAGGCATGTCCGCTCGAACTGTGGACCACATTCCAGTAAGACGCATAACGCCCATGCGTATGCTTCATGGAGGATGCCGACCCTTCTGCATCGGTAGGAATCACAATCAAATGAACATGATTGGACATCAGGCAGTAGCCAACCAGCAGCACCTCATGCAACGCAAGGTTCTCTCGTAACAAATCCAAATACACTCGGCGGTCCGCCTCGCTCTCCAGAAGAAAACGACGACCATTGCCGCGTTGGGTCACATGATGCGCTACTCCAACGGCTACCACTCGGGCTATGCGTCCCACAGTCGAACTCTAGCAAGAAAGTGGTGGATGAAGTAATTCTTAGGGTCAGCTTGCGCCCTCTGATGTCGCCTTTTCACCAAATCATCAGGTAAACTTCCGGTCCGTCCCCCGATATGCCCCCGTAGGTGAGTGCCGCATGAAATCCAGGCCCTGTAGGGTTTCCAGCCCGGCGAGCGTTTGGGTTAAACTAAAGGCTGCAACACTTTACTGTCTTTGCCTTGGTTTGAAATATGCATTCCAGCCGCCTAAGATCAGTGCCCGTGCTACTGCTCTGCCTGCTTGCAGGCAACATTTACTGCGCATCCGCGCGTACCGTCCCTCAGTTTTCGAAGGCGAGCGCCCTGCCGTCGGCGCCCACACCCTCGGGCACACCTTCCGCCTTGGCTGCGTCGCTCGTACAGCAGGCCCATGTTGCTATTCCACGCCTGAAGAGTGAGCCCACGCTCAGCGATTTTCTTGTCACTCCGGTGCGCTCACAATCCGCACGCGCCATGCTACGCATCACCAGCTTCGTGCAGCGCTATCCCAGGGACGGCGCTCCTGTTACCGAGCCCACCGTCGCTTATCTGGGTTTCACCCGCGAATACTTCTTTGTAGCTTTCGTTTGCAAGGATAAAAGGCCGAATCTCGTTCGGGGCCACATGCTGGCCCGCGATTCGCTGGGAGACGATGATTCTGTCCAGTTGATGCTCGACACCTTCAACGACCAGCGGCGGGCGTTCTTGTTTCGCAGCAATGCACTCGGCATTCAGGCCGACGGTCTTTACAGCGAGCAAAGCGGTACCGACTACTCCTTCGACACCGTGTGGGACACCTGGGGTAAACGCACGCCGTCCGGATACGTCGTGCTCCTGCGCATTCCGTTTTCCAGCTTGTATTTCGGCAAGGCCGGTGCAGGCGAGGCCCGGACGTGGGGAATCATCCTGCAGCGCAGCATCTCTCATGCCAACGAGTCGGCTTTTTGGCCGCAGAGCAGGCATCGCATCGCAGGGCTCCTGACGCAGGACATCGCCGCGGACGGCTTCAGCGATATCGAGCACGGCCAAAACCTTCAATTCGAACCCTATGCGCTCGGCCGTAACCTGCGCCAATTGGACACCGTCAATCCCGCCGATCCCTACTTTCAAGACAAGCATCTGCAGGGCTACACCGGGCTGGACGCGAAGTTCATCCTGCACAGCAGCCTGGTGCTCGATACCACCATCAATCCTGACTTCAGCCAGGTGGGCGTGGACAATCCGGCCACGCCCAATCAGCGTTTTCCCCCCTACTTCGCCGAGGTGCGGCCGTTCTTCATCGAAAACAGCAGCTACTTCATGACGCCGGTTAGCCTCTATTACACCAACAACATTGTCAAGCCGCAGTACGGCGCGCGTCTCACCGGCAAACTTGGCCCCTGGGCGCTGGGCCTGCTTGGAGTGGATGACAGAAGCCCCGGAGAGGCGGTGCCGCCCGGTGACCCCGAGTACGACACGCGCGCCCATGACTACGTTGGCCGGGTGAACCGCGACATTGGTTCTCTCTCCAATGTCGGCATCATCTATGCTGATCGCGAATATCTCGATTCTTTCAACCGGGTCGGAGGATTCGATTATCGTGCGCCGCTCAAAAACCGCTGGACGTTAACCGGCCAGGCCGTCACCTCCGCAACACAAAACGTCAGCAACTCCACCCAGGGCGAGCAGCAATGCGAGGCGCTCACCTTAACCTGCAGCGGCCAGACCTATTCCCAGCAGGTGAATTATTCCGATTTGCATCGCAGCGGATGGATTGCCTACAACGATACGTCCGCCGGTTATGTTACCGACACGGGATTTTTTCGACGTCCTGATGTGCGGGAACCCAATGGGTATTACAGCTATACCTTTCGTCCCCGGCAGGGCCCGGTTCTATCTCATGGGCCGAGCATCTACAGCGAACGCATCTGGGACCATAATAGTGTTCCGCTAGACTTTTACATCAACCCTGCTTATAGCGTTACGTTCAAATACCGCACGACCATTTCCGCCAATGTCGATCTGGGGCAAGACCGGTTGCGGCCAATCGATTACTCCGCCCTGCCGCAGGATGTCGAGTATCACAGTCACACCAGCGGAGTTAATTTCTACACTTCTCCCGTGCCTTATATAGCGATCGGCGGCGGAGTCTATACCGGTACCGTGATCAACTATTCGCCGCCGCCCGAAGCTGGCCCGGGGCCGGTCAACGTCACCTCGCCCAACCTCAACGTCGAAGTGAAACCCGTCAGCTCCCTCGATCTGCAAAACAGCTATGTGTATACGCACTTCACCAACCTGGCTAACGGCGATGTGGTCTACGACAACCACGAACTGATCTCGCGCTGGAACTACCAGTTGACCAAGGCCCTTTCCTTTAACCTTATTGGCCAGTACGTCTCCACCTTGCCGAATCCGCAGTACACCAGTCTGGCGAACTCCAAGACACTCTTTGCGGATGCATTACTCGGCTACCAGCCGCATCCGGGCACAGCGGTTTACTTCGGCTATATTGGAAACTTTGAAAACCTCGACCGGGCCCTCTGCACGAGGCAAGCAGATGGGGTCTGCAGCCCGGATGATCCGATCTTGCCGCCTACCTACTCCTCGCTTCTGAACACCAGCAAGACAATCTATGTAAAGGTCAGCTACCTGCTGCACTTTTGATCAAGCAGCGCCTATCAGATAGCGAGCAGCTTCTCGCAGCAGCCGCGATCTGACGACCAAAGGGCGACAGTATAGGTATTGCGGCAAATAGGCTCATGACGGTTTTGACGCTTTGTTTAATGCGGTGACAGCTTACCTATTGCAGCAATTTCAATTGCTCCCCTTCCGGGACTGCTGCCACGCTGCATCAGGTCCCCTTCGACGCGCGCGTATCGCTTTTTACCGGAAATGTGACGCTCAGACAGAATCAGGCAAACAATCGGCAGGATTAGATAAGCGTACGAACTCCCGGCTCGCTAAGGTCGTTGCAGATGACCTTCACAAGTAAAGGACACACATGTTCGAGTACAACCATCGCAAGTCTCACACAGGGCTCAACCGGCGTGAAGTGATACGGCTGAGTGCGGCTGCGGCCGCGCTGCCGCTGCTTGGCGATGTCGCTGCTCTTGGCCGGTTAACCGCCGCTGCGAGTACACCGGTGGAATGGCGGCACTATGCCGGCGACAATGCCAGCACGAAATACTCCACGCTGGATCAGATCACGGCGGAAAACTTTAGCAGCCTGAAGGTCGCATGGACATGGCGTTCCGTGGAAGAGGAGCTCGCAAAAGCCCACAACTTAAAGACCTGGGCATGGGAAGCAACACCGTTGATGATCGATGGCGTGTTGTATCTCACGACGTCGCTCTCCCAGGCTGTCGCCCTCGACGCCGGAACTGGTGAGACACTCTGGGTCTATGACCCGGAGACGTGGAAGAATGGCGTGCCTTCGAATAACGGATTCGTTCATCGCGGCGTTGCCTATTGGGCAGACGGCAGGGATCGTCGCGTAGTCTACGGCACTGGCGATGGATACCTGGTCTGCCTTCACGCGAAGACAGGCAAGCCCGTTGAGGACTTTGGCGAGAATGGACGCATCGACTTGACGCAGGGACTGGGTCGGCCCGTCGAACGAAAGCTCTATGGTGTGTCTTCACCACCTGTCATCTGCCGCGACGTCATCGTTATGGGCTCGAAGGTGAACGACGTCCCCCTTGCCGGGGAGATGCCGCCCGGCGACGTGCGCGGCTTTGACGTCCGGACGGGCAAGCTGCTGTGGAGCTTTCATACGATTCCACACGAAGGCGAATTTGGATACGACACATGGAAGGATGGCTCGGCAAAGACCACCGGCGCTGGGAACCTCTGGACGATGCTCAGTGCCGACGACGAACTCGGCTATGTCTATCTGCCGCTTACGTCTGTTTCTGACGATCACTACGGCGTGAACCGTCCGGGCGACGGGCTCTTTGGGGAGAGTCTGGTTTGCGTTGAGGCCAGGACAGGCAAGCGTGTATGGCACTTCCAGATGGCCCACCACGGGCTGTGGGACTACGATCTACCGGCAGCGCCCAACCTTATCGACGTCCACGTCAACGGTCACTCCGTAAAGGCCGTCGCCCAGACAAGTAAAGAGGGATTCCTGTATGTTTTCGATCGTGTGACGGGCAAACCGATCTGGCCTATCGAGGAACGGCCGGTTCCGCAATCGACGATTCCCGGGGAGCAGACGTCTCCGACACAACCTTTTCCAACCAAACCGGCCGCCTTCGACCGGCAGGGTGTGACGGAAGCCGATCTCACCGACTTTACGCCGGAGTTGCACGCACAGGCTCTAGCTGCTCTGCAGAAGTACAACTATGGGCCTCTGTTTACTCCTGAGTCGCTGGAAAAACCCACCATCGAGTTGCCCGGCATTGCGGGCGGCGCGAGTTGGTCCGGAGCGGCATGTGATCCGGAGACGGGCATGTGCTACGTCTCTTCCGTGACGCTGCCGTATACGGCTGAGCTAGTGCCTTCCACCGTGCCCCATACAGGCTACATCGGCAAGATGAGGCCTGTTGGAACCATGAATGGTGTGCCTCTCTGGAAGCCCCCGTACGGGCGTGTCACAGCCATCGACCTGAATACGGGGGACCATCGCTGGATGACGCCCGTTGGAGATCTTGCAGAGGAAGTTCCTGCTTTGAAGCGGCTTGGATTGAAGAACCTCGGCCGGCCTGCACGTGGACATCTGCTGCTCACGAAGTCGGTTCTGATCATTGGTCAGGAAGGCAGGACGCAACGTGAAGGCGGCAGCCCTTCGGATGTGCCGAAATTTCAGATCGTCACACCGAACCTGATCGCGTTCGACAAGAGGTCCGGGAGGCGCGTTGGTGAGGTCGCATTGCCTCACAATGCAACCGCCGCGCCCATGACCTATACGCACAACGCCAAGCAGTTCCTGGTGGTCGCCACGGGTGGAGCTAACCTTCCCGCGGAACTGATCGCTCTTACCCTGTGAAGCTGCTGTCGACATCAACAGATCGCCGATTTGCAGCAGATTTTCTGGGTCAGTTTCGGTGCGCCTTTTGTTTCGGGCTCAGCACCCTTTAAGACAGAAGCCGAGGAGAAGCATGTCCTATAAAATCAGGGTGCACGCGAGGCCAGCGAAGCAGACACTGCGAGTGAAAAAGACGCTCCTGTATCTCGGTTTCTTCGCCGCGATGTTGTCAATTCGGTCGGCTGCTTTTTCGCGGAGCGATGATGGCACAACCGGGCAGGTAATGCTTCCTTGCGTTGCGCAAGGTCCGTACACGCCCATCTGTGGCCTCCACGGTCCAGAAGACATTGAGGTGTTGGCCGATAACCGGCATGCCATTGTCAGTGAATTGCCTTCCGACATGAAGCATAGCGACAAGCCAGGGCTCATCGTGGCCGACCTGGTTGCGCACCGAGTGGAGCCGCTGATCATCGAGACCGCTCCTGAGCAAGGATGGGGGGAGGCGAACTGCAACGCTCCTCCCGCATACTTCGGCTCTCACGGTATTCATTTGTCTAAGCGGGCAGATGGCCGCGTCGAGCTTCTGGTCGTAAATCACGATCAGCGCGAGTCCATCGAAGCCATTGAGATTCGCTCGTCAGCCCATGGATATCGTGCGATTTGGCATGGATGCGTGACGTATGCACGTGGAATTTTCAATGACGTTGCCTCCTCGGGTGACGGCGGCTTTGTTGCCGTCGTGATGATGACGACCACCGATTCCGCCCGCTCTGACTTGCTGGATTTCATAACCAGCGGATCTGATACCGGCTATGTCTTGGAGTGGCATCCGGAGAAGGGTCTGAGACGACTGCCCAACACTTCGGTCCCTATGCCTGCTGGAGTTCAGCTAAGTCTGGATGGACGATACATCTACTACACTTCATGGTCAGGAAAAGGCATCCGCATGTATGACAGAAGCAGGGAAGTGGTCGTGAAGGCGAGGAACCTCAGCTTCTATCCTGACAACATCAGCATCGGGCCAGACGGGACACTTCTTGTAGCCGGGATAGACGACCTCAATGAATTTCGACCCTGCTTCTTTAGCAGGCCGGCGCTTTGCCGGGAAGCATCAACAGTTGCGGCCGTAACGCCGGCTACACTTGCGCCTAAAACAGTCTTGCATCTAAGGCCAGGATTCATTTCTGGAGCATCGGTGGCTGTTCAGATCAACCAGCACTTCTACATCGGCAGCGCTCTTGGAGATCGCATTCTTGATGTCCACATACCTTCCGCTATACCAGCGCGATGACGCACATCGCGTTGCAGGAGTAAGTGAACGGAACAGCGGCGGACCGTTGGCATTTAAGTGGGTCCGATAAGCCCTTCGGGTACACCTTCGTCTAGCGCGACCTTCAAGGGATAAGCAGGTGTTCGTGGGCAGCGTTGAACGCGAGAACCGCGCGAAGTCCATCAGCACCGGGGATGGCGGGATGGTCCCTAACGGTTTGTTCGATAGCCAAGTCTTCCGACAGGCCATTCAGTTGCTGATAAGCCAGCACACTCTCAATCGCGCCCTCGACAGGCATACGTGTTCCGGCGAACACGGGCTCGCCATGTCTTACTTCGGGGTCAACGCTTACAAGCCGGCAGTCTTTCCAGATTGAGGCGTCCGTGCACTCGATTGTACTCCGCTTGCTGCCGCGTTCAAGGCCGATGAATTCCTTCCCATAACCCCCGTAAAATGAAGACGGAACGGTCAACGACCTGCCAAAATTACCCGCTGAAACAGACGTGTTGGTGCCGTTCGGGGACGGGGTAACCCGGATAACCCAACAGACAGGAAGTTCACCAATCACTCGGCAGTTGCGACAGACTCCGGCGGGGACATGACTCCGGCGGGACAGACGGAACGTTACCCTTGCTTTAACGGTCATATCAATCTAGTAAACGTCCCTCCTCTGGTCCGATCGAAACAGGGGGCGAGAGGTATCATGTCTGTGCGCCAAGCAAGCTGGCGTGTTCCAGCCGGTGCAAGTCCGGCGAGGGTTGGGTCCCCTAATGACTGCAAGAACGGGAGACTCGCGTGATCACAATCCCTATCCGAACATGGCTGAGACTGGCGCTTTGCTTGATGGGGATACCTGTGTGTGCGGAGGTACCTCAGGCTCATGTTAATCCAATACTCACAAAGCTACCCATTCACTACTCGAGCGACATTCGGTTTACGCTGATCTCTACCGATGACGGGCTGTCACAAATCCGAGTCAGCAGCATCGTGCAAGACAATTTGGGTTTTATGTGGTTCGGTACTGAATATGGGCTGAACCGATTCGACGGATACACGTTCAAGGTGTTTGTCCACGAGCCGAACAATCCAAACAGTCTCAGTGGTGTAAACATCTTTACGTTGTTCAAGGATCGCGACGGCGAATTGTGGGTCGGCAGCGAGCAGTCTCTTGACCGTTTTGATCCCAAAACAGAGACCTTCATCCACTATCCAGTACCGTTCGTCAAGTACATTAGCCAGGATCACTTTGGCGTGCTTTGGCTTTCGACCGCCAGGGGACTGTACCGCCTCGATCCAACCGGCGGTAACATTCGCGTTTTCAGACACGGTGCAAACGATCCATTGAGCCTCAGAAGCAACGACGTTCGGTCATCTGCTGAAGACAGAACCGGCAGGTTTTGGGTCGCAGGGCCCGACGGCATAGATGAGTTCGATCGCGAAAGCGGACACGTGAAGCTCCATATACCTATCCAAAATCCGTCTCGCGACTTCTCGTTTTTCGAGGACAGAAATGGGGTTTTCTGGATCGTCTACTCGTCGGGAAATGGGCTGGCATGCTTCGATCGTAGAACAAATGTCCTCACATATTATTCCTTCAAGGGCAACAGAGCATCGCCCACCGCCATCAGCGGGGTAACTGCGATGCTGGAGGATCGCGAGGGAGATCTTTGGCTCGCGACGGTAGGGTCTGGTTTGTTGAAGCTCGATAGGGAACATCACCGATTTATGGGTTATCGATTCACCGTCGGCGACCCTGATGGACTCGCAGAAGACCGAATCAATGCCCTCTTTGAAGATCGCGAGGGATGTATCTGGGTGGCTCTCTTTGGCAAGGGGCTTCAACGTTTTGCACCAAGACCCGCGATGTTTCATCCAATCGACGATCTCCTTAAGATTTCAAATTCGAATGAGCCAATTGGTTGTTTTTACGAAGATAGTCGTGGTAACAAATGGATTGGAACGCACACTGCACTGCACCGTATCGATGCTTCAGGTAGAGAATCCTCTATCGCACTCCTGAAATTCGGTGTTCCACCTGATGTGATGAGCATCATCGAAGATCGCTCTGGGTCTATATGGATAGGCACGTTCAACAATGGGCTCTTTCGTCTCGATCCAAGATCCCGCCGTTTCAAACGGTTTCGACATGACCCGAACAATCCTTCATCCTTGAGTAATGACGATGTAGGACATCTGTTGATAGATCTCGACGGAAGTTTATGGGCAGCTACCTGGGATGGACTCAATCGTTTCGATGCTGGCACCGAGCAATTCACGGTTTTCCGGGCCGATCCTCATAACCGGGAACTCATCTATTTAGCAATCGCCGAGGGTCGCGAACACGATCTTTGGCTCGGTACTTACGGCTTTGGGCTTCAGCGTTTCGACACTCGCTCGGCACAGTTTACGATCTATAACGATGCCAATAGTGGCTTGAGTAACAACCAGATCAATTTCATCCGTTTTACGCGTGCCAGAAAGATGTGGGTTGCCACGCAAAATGGCCTCAATGAGTTCGACCCTGCAACGAGACGTTCAACCGTATTTGGCGTTCGAGAGGGACTACCAAGTAGCGGCGTCAGCTGTGTTCTTGAGGATGGACACGGAAGGCTCTGGATGAGCACGGACAAGGGGGTTTCGAGTTTCGATCTTTCAATCAAGACTTTTCGTAACTTCTCGACGGCAGATGGTCTTCCCGGGCCAGATATGTCCGGTTGGGGAGCGTGCCTGCGTTCGCGTAGTGGGCAGATGTTTTTTTCTGGATTCAGCGGAGCCACCTCCTTTTTTCCGGATGCAGTGTCTGAAACCAGCTACGCGCCGCAGACTGTAATTACCGAGTTCCGGCTGTTCAGGAGCGCTCAAGCCCATGCCAAACAATCCGCGCCGAATCCTGTCATTTCTTACGCTTCCAAGATCATCATCCCGCACAATCAGAACATGTTCTCGCTAACGTTCGCGTCGCTCGCCTATTCCAATCCTCGGACAAACCGCTATCGCTACATGCTGCAGGGCCTGGACAACTTCTGGAATGAGGTCGGAAGCGAAGGCCGTACCGTGACATACACCAGCCTATCCGCTGGTACCTATCGATTCCGCGCGCAAGGTGCCACGGTCAGCAGTCAATGGAGCGAGCCCGGAGCCGAACTTCAGATCGTTATCCTGCCGCCCTGGTGGATGACTCGGTGGTTCGTAGCATTGTGGATCTCAGCTGCGCTTCTTTTGACTTGGCTTTTTTACCACTACCGTATGCTTCAGATCGCAAAGCAGTTTGAGATCCGGCTCGAAGCGAGTATCAACGAGCGCACGCGCATTGCGCGTGACCTTCATGATACCCTGCTGCAGAGTTTCAACGCCCTGCTACTCCATTTCCAGGCAGCGTCCGATTTGCTTAGTGCGCGTCCGGATGAAGCGAAACGTGCTCTCGACTGCACCATCGACCAAGCTGCTCAGGCACTCATTGAGGGGAGAGATGCCGTGCAGCAGTTGCGCTCGACCATCCCAGTCAGCAACGACCTCGTTTGCGCTATTGGTTCGCTCGGGCAAGCGCTGGCTGCCGATGGGTCGAATCTTGATATCCCAGCATTCCATATCGAAGTGGAAGGCAGGCCCCGAGATCTTCTTCCAATCACAAGAGATGAAGTTTATCAAATTGCGGGCGAGGCGCTGCGAAACGCCTTCCGGCACGCAAGAGCCCAACACCTCGAAGTTGAAGTCCGCTATGATACGCGGCAACTGCGATTGAGAATCCGGGATGACGGAAGAGGGATCGACCCACAGCTTCTTCGCGCAGATGGACCGTCCGGACACTATGGTTTACGCGGGATGCGTGAACGTGCCCTGCTCTTAGGAGGTCAGCTTAATATCTGGAGTGAAGTGAATTCAGGGACTGAGATCGATCTTTCTATTCCTTCCTCCGGTGCCTACACGAAGCCTGGCGTTTCCAGATTCTGGCCTATGACGAGAAGAGGACAGACGAAATCATGAGTACAGCGCCGAACTCGATTCGCATTCTGGCGGTGGATGACCATCCAATGTTCCGCCGGGGAATCGCCAGTCTAGTTGCTGCTCAATCTGATATGTGTCTTGTCGCGGAAGCAGCGAATGGACAAGAGGCGATTCGGCAGTTTCGAGCACACCATCCAGACGTGACCTTGATGGATTTGCAGATGCCGGGGATGAACGGCCTGGATGCCATGATTGCCATTCGAGGTGAATTTGCTGACGCTCGAATCATAGTGCTGACAACCTATAACGGTGACGTTCAGGTGCTGCGCGCGTTGAAGGCGGGGGCTCGAGGCTACTTGCTAAAAACATCTTTGAATAAAGAACTCGTGGATACAATCCGAGCAGTCCATGCGGGAAGAAAAGTACTTTCAGCCGAGGTCTCCTTCCAAGTAGCAGAACACGCCGGCGACGATACTCTGACTCCCGCAGAAATCAGGGTTCTTCGTTTGATTGCCGAGGGATATGCCAATAAGGAAATTGGAGCACAGCTCTCCATCAGCGAAGAAACTATCAAGAGCCAGGTCAGAAACATCCTCTCAAAACTGAACGCGAACGATCGAACTCATGCTGCCATGATTGGATTGAAGCGCGGAATCATCGAACTCTAATCCCTCAAAAGAGTGATTCAAACCAATCCTTTTAGGCTTTTGCACGGATGTTGGGAGATTCATAATCTCAATTCAGTGTGCGTCGACTATTCTCAACATTCGCTCATGGTCGGCAAGGGGTCGGACTCCTTTTGCTGCGCGTTGCTGCCGGATGCACCTTATTCGCTCGCGCCATCTTTGCGTTGGGGAATACTGCTCCACCCGGAACCGGCTTTTTCCAACTTGTCGTTGCCGCCGGCGGTCTGCTGCTAATCATTGGCCTGTGGACTCCCGCTGTTGCGGCAGTTATGGTCATCCTTGAATTGTGGCGAATTATGTCACGACGCGGAGACCTTTCAAGCGACATTCTGCTTTGTATCCTCGCCCTCGCCATTGCTCTGCTTGGGCCGGGAGCCTGGTCGATAGACGCCCGCCTTTTTGGATGGAAGCGCATAGACATCGAAACTCGAAATAGCAAGTGCTAACCACCTCGGAAGTGTTGCTGCATTAACACCCAGTCTAGTGAAACCTGATCCTCGATCTAGGGTTGTCGGAAATCAGAATTGATCGCACAGTGTCTGTATGAAGATCAAGACGGTTGTGCTTATTGCTACGACTCATTCGTTCGCGGTCGCGGCTGGCTCTCCTGTTTCAACTCCGGGAAGATTGGGGTGAAAGAAATGTCGAGAGACTTCACCCACGATCGGCGACGCTTTCTTCGGATAGCAGCGATGACTCTATCCGCAGCCAAATTCGCAACAGCCGGAACATACGCTATGCGATTGCCTATCGAAGCCGAATTGCCTTCGCTGCGCGGCGCCACAGTATGGATCAACTCAAAGCCACTGTCACAGGCGGACCTCCGCGGGCAAGTTGTGCTCGTCGATTTCTGGACCTACACCTGCATCAATTGGCGTCGCACCCTTCCCTATGTCCGCGCGTGGGGCGAAAAATACAAGGATCACGGCTTGGTGGTGATCGGCGTGCACACACCCGAGTTCTCGTTTGAGCACAACGTCGACAACATTCGCTGGGCTCTAAAGGACATGAGAATCGACTATCTGGTCGCCGTCGACAGCGACTACGCGATATGGCGTGCCTTCAATAACGAGTATTGGCCGGCCAGCTACATCATCGACGCCAAGGGGCACATTCGCCATCATCACTTCGGCGAGGGCGAATATCTGCAATGCGAAGCGGTGATTCAACAACTGCTGGTCGAGGCGGGAATCAGTGGATTCAGCCGCGAACCGGTTTCGGTCGACGACAGTGGCGCTGAGGTTGCCGCAGACCTACACAATTTAAGGTCTCCTGAAACCTACGTCGGCTATGAACAAACCCGGAACTTTGCATCCTCTCATGGAGCCCCACGGAACAAGGCTCACGCTTACGAAGCCCCGGCGCGATTGGGTCTCAACTCCTGGGCGCTTGCGGGCAACTGGACGGCTGGGAAAGAGGCCGTTAGGCTGAACCAGCCTAACGGACGAATTGCGTACCGGTTTCATGCGCGGGATCTCAATCTCGTCATGGGTCCTGCAGTGCGAGGAGCGTCCGTTCGCTTTTGCGTGCTCCTCGATGGACATCCGCCGGCGGCCGCACAGGGCGTAGACATCGACGGCCAAGGTGACGGCACGGTCGTCGAACAACGACTCTACCAACTCATCCGGCAAACCGAACCGATTGCAGATCGCCAATTCGAGATCGAGTTTCTCGATTCGGGTGTGGAGGCGTTCGACTTTACGTTCGGCTAACTCACTGCGCCGGGCCATAGTTCGTAGAGATAAAGCACTCAACAACACAGCAACGCCAGGCAAGCAGACTTCGAATTCAAAAAGGAGGATTAATCATGAAGCACACAGAGTCCAATGGAATAACACGCCGCCGCTTCGCTATGGCCGGGCTCACAGCCGGGACTGTACTACTCACACCCGGGGCACTATTCTCCGAGGGCAGTCAGCCCTTACCCGGCAAGTCATTCACGTCAGTTCCGCCGACAATTAAACCGGGGCCGAGCACGTCCTTCGGGCCACTCAAGCAGATTGATGCTGGCCTCCTGACCGTTGGGTACGGCGAAGCTGGTCCAGTTGACGGCCCTCCCGTAGTCCTTATGCACGGTTGGCCCTACGACATTTACAGTTACGTCGATGTCGCCCCTCTGCTCGCATCTGCGGGTTACCGGGTGATCGTCCCGTATCTGCGTGGCTACGGTACGACGCGGTTTCTCTCGAGTGGCACATTCCGCAACGGTCAACCGTCGGCCGTCGCTCGCGACATCATCGCCCTAATGGATGCTCTCAAAATCCAGAAAGCGATTGTCGCCGGCTTTGATTGGGGGGCGCGGACGGCTGACATCATGGCGGTGCTGTGGCCAGAACGCTGCAAGGCGCTCGTCTCCGTGAGTGGGTACCTGATCGGGAGCCAAGAGGCCGGCAAAGCGCCGTTGCCGCCCATGGCTGAGTTCCAGTGGTGGTACCAGTTTTACTTTGCTACGGAACGCGGCGAAGACGGCTATCGGAAATATGTGCATGATTTTGCGAAACTCATTTGGCAGCTTGCTTCGCCGAAGTGGGACTTCGATGACGCCACATTCGATCGGAGTGCAGCTGCGTTCGACAATCCAGACCACGTGGATATCGTCATCCATAACTACCGCTGGCGACAGAACCTGGCTGAAGGGGAACGAAAATATGACGACCTGGAGAGCCGGCTTGCAGCAGCCCCGATCATCACCGTACCTACCATCGCCCTCGAAGGCGATGCCAATGGTGCGCCGCACCCGGACCCAGCATCCTATCGCACGAAATTCTCCGGTAAATACGAGAGCCGGATCATCGGCGGCGGCGTCGGGCACAACCTACCTCAAGAAGCCCCACAGGCCTTTGCACAGGCTGTGATTGACGTAGACGGCTTTTGACCTTTGCCACGAATGACGCTCGGGTGACGGCTCGAGCTTAATACGGACCGGGTCTTAGGGCCTACTCGATGCTCGAACCGCACTGGAGGTGACTAACGACTAATCGAAGTTGTAATGCGCCATTTGGGGCCTCACGCCGGTGTAGAAACCCGCAAGCGGCGTCGAAGATACGGCTGAGCGATCAGCCGAAGATCAGCCACAGCAGTTCAACGATTTTGGAAAGAGGGTCAGTATGAGTGATAACCAGAATGTGATCAGCAAACCTCGGAGCCGCCGCAACTTTCTGAAAACCGGATTGGCAGCGGCTGGGGCAGCAGCCGTGGGAACCGGCGTGCTCACCCGCGGAACGCCTGCCTTTGCGCAGGGTCAGGGTAACTCCAGCAGTGTCCTCACAGCCGGGGATGCTGCCATCCTGCAGTTCCTGGCTGCAGGGGAAATTCTTGAAGCCGATTTTTGGACCCAGTACAACGAGCTGGGCGGGATCCAAGACAGCGAAGTTCCGAGTGGATCTGGAAATCGTGACTACACGGAAAAGCTGCGAGAGATCGATCCGAATTTCCCTCAATATATTCATGACAACACCGACGACGAGATCAGTCACGCGAACTTTATCAATGCGTATCTTGTCTCCAGGGGTGCCGAAGCTGTGAGCCTGGAACAATTCAGAACGTTGGAGGGCAGCAACGCGACGGGATCGAGTGGAAACCTGCGGCTTACGAATTTGATGCAATTGACGATCGACAGCAGCTGGTGGACGCGCTATCGCAGCAGCACAAATAACCCCGACGTGAATCCCACTGCCTTCGAACAGGCAGTCCCGGATTTGCATAAGGGGCAGTTCACGGCTATCCCCAGGACGGACGAGGACCTGTTCCCCCGCGAACACCTCCAGGCGATCGCCAACACCGCAGCGTTTCAGATGCCGACTGTGGAACAAGGTGGAGGCAGTTTGCGCATGGCGCTGGCGCAAAGGGCCACAGATGTGGAGGTGCTCCGACTCCTGATCAGCATGGGGCCAATCGAATCGATGCATTTTCAAACCTGGCACGAGAAAGCCGGACAGATACGACCGCTGACCGATCCCACAAACGGTCTAACCTTCCCGGACCTCAACTGTGGGGTGGATCCGAATACCGGGGCGAGAGGCGCTGCAGTCAGGCAGATGTTCCAGACCAACCTGATCATGCCGGAACCTTGTCCGTTCATCAACACCAGCCTTCCAGTATGTTCTGTCGTCCGCCCAACGAACACCACCGGGGCAGCAACCGGGGCGCTCAAGTTCTTGACGGCCATGGGGCTGTTCATCGGCCAGTCGAGTGCCTTTTTCACGTATCTGACTAGTCTGGCCGCAGCTGCGGACGCAGCGCAGCGCGGGGTATAACAAGGTCGCGCCGTTGCGAGTTCCGGTGAGCACGATTAGCGGAACTCGCGCGGCGTTCAGAAAAGCGTCCATCTCCCGTCGCGTTCGCTCGCGTTCCTGCCGGACGGTCAACAGAGGCGTCGTTCTCACTTGTTGCCAACAGGGCAAGTCACTCATTCACCCGGTCGGATCGGCTATGCCTTTGGCAAGTTGCCGGATAACCGGCTCGGACACCTGGCCGAGATCCAGGACACGAGATCCAGATGCCCGTCCCTTCAATGCCAACACCCAAAATCCGCAAAAAAAGGCTCCTACCCCCGCCCCAAGTAACGGAATTTTGAGCGGCTATTATGTGGCGCTGCGAGCGCGATCGGTCTAACGTCTATGCCAGGAATGCTCAACTCTACTGTAGGTGTGGGCGTTGGCGGGTCGGCAGGCATAGGAGTTTACCGCGGCGTCAGCATCGGTGGCGGGATAATGGCCGTCGCAGATCAGCAGGGCACGTACTCCTGCAACGCGATGTGCGTCATCGCGCTGGTATAGCGGAAGGTATGTGGACATCAAGAATGCGATCTCCAAGAGCGCTGCCGATGTAGAAGTGCTGGTTGATCTGAACAGCCACCGATGCTCCAGAAATGAATCCTGGCCTTAGATGCAAGACTGTTTTAGGCGCAAGTGTAGCCGGCGTTACGGCCGCAACTGTTGATACTTCCCGGCAAAGCGCCGGCCTGCTGAAGAAGCAGGGTCGAAATGTTTCGTGGACAGACCGGACCTGGCACTTTGGGAAAACAGAGTGTCGCTAAGTTTAATGGTGAGTTCGCTTTCGTGAAAGTGACAGGTCCGTCCACGACACTCCAGAACGGGCCGAGCGAATCGGGTGTACATGTACTTCCAGTCCCGCGGCTGCGAGCAACCAATTTCGAGTGATCTTACCCTAAGAATCTATGTGGAAAGAAACCACCGCTACTGAACCGCCCAGGACCGCTGCCCAGGATGCCCCAAAACCGGTCACCGAAGAGGAATTGCGCGCGATATTCGAACGGTTGGACGCTGCCCGAGACGTTTTCAGCCAGAACCGGGAATTGCGTGAGGTTTTGTCCCGCCGCGAAAGCGAGACCCGGGAATTGCGAGAGGTTTTGTCCCGCCACGAAACCGAGACCCGGGAATTGAGGAGCCGCAACGCGGAGTTGGAAGAGATCTTGGGGAAATACGCCCCGATGCTGTTGGAGGTGGCAACCACCATGGGATTGGCGGCAAAGGATGATACTCCGAGCTCAGGGCCTGTGCGGGCGCCTTCGCGATGGCAAACAGCAGAGGGGAGTCCTATAGACGGGCGAGCGAAGGGACTCTCGCCAGCCTAAAAAATCTCTCGGCGTGACCGACCATCGGCCTGTGGACCCCGAGAAGGAATACGCCAAATGACGACAACACTAAAGGGAGTTCCGTGTGGTTACCACTTCAAGGAATTCCCCTAGCTTTTCCCTTGTGACCCGGAGTAATCTTTCGTTTCTCTTGGTAACCAAGTTTATGAGCCAAGATCGGCATCAGACGCGAACGGTCATAGCCAGTCACATCGACCATGCACAGCTTTTGCATCTCGGCAAAATGCTCCTGCTGCTAGTCGAACAAGGAGAAACGCAAAAAGACTTCTCGGTCGTGACCGATCTGAATAAAAACAGCCTGCCCATAGAAGAACTCAGCAGAGCATCTTGAGCCCCCCCTGACTCATGGCCGATCAGTAAGGCACGTACACGCTGAAGTGTTTCAATTTCCTCGTCGAGCCACGCACAATAACGTCGAGGTCCATGTGGTTGCTTCCTGAGAGGGTGACTTTATCCACAGCAGTAGCTGTAATGACGTAGTCGTACACTGGACCGACCATCAAGAAACATCAAGCATTTGGGAGTTGAAGTGTGACTAGGAGAATGAGAGAAGCCTTGTTCGAAACCGATGACATCGTTCGATTTATAGGAACAGACACCCTTTTCACTGTAACGAAGTGCCACAAAAGAGATCACGAATATCAGATTCAGCGTGGTGATAGAACGGCGGATCGTCAGCGAGTGGCAGAAATCTACCTTGAACTCGTTGACCCTGGCCGATCACAGTACGCCGCTGATTGACGTCATTTGTCGTCGAAGCATTTGAGTCGCCTCGCCCAGGGGATCTTGCGAAGTGCTCCAAAGAAGACTGCCCAAACCTGCTGTGCACTCGTCACGCTAACCTGTATGACGGTCGCTCTGAGGACTGTTGGGACACTGTGGTGTGGACCCCAAACTTGAGACACCTGAAAATAGAGACACACTGCAGCGAACGAAGGTTCGGATGGCAGCAGCATGTGTTTTCAGACCAAACCTAGTCAAACCTGGTGAACAAAGCGGACGTTGACCGAGTCCCGCGTTGACGCCCCGCGGCCCTGTGGGCTGCAGACACGCATCAAGGCTTGTAACGTTCGGTGATCGATTTTCACTAACCATCATTGACCGCTGGCGAACGGTTCGTAACCCCGAAGCTACCCGAGAGGAGCACCGAGAGCTAGCCTGCTCAGAAAGGATGTAACCATGTCCGGAACCTGGCAACCGTTAGCCCATCCTCCATCGTTTGCAGCCGGAACCATGTTGCTGCTGACCGACGGTACCGTAATGTGTCAGCAGAATTGCAGCAACCAGTGGTGGAAACTAATCCCCGATGCAACCGGCTCTTATGTCCAGGGTGCGTGGACTCCCCTCGCACCCAGCCCCAATGCGCCGCTCTATTACGCCTCTGCCGTGCTTGCCGACGGACGCGTATTTGTCGCCGGCGGAGAGTACAACAACTGCGTCCCCGCCGATCTGCTGACCGCGCAGATCTATGACCCCATCCTGAATAAGTGGACCGTGCTTTCTCCACCTACCCCCGCAACCGACTGGCCCAAGATCGGAGATGCTCCTTGCTGCGTTCTGCCCGACGGCCGGGTGCTGTTGGGCTCCATCGGGACAACGGCCACCGCCATTTACGATCCGGTGGCCAACACTTGGACCGCGACCGGAAGCAAAGATGATCCCAGCGAAGAGGAGACCTGGACGCTTCTTCCGGACGAGACCATTCTCGCCGTCGAATGCACCAACATTGGCAAGGCTGAGAAATACGTAGTGGCCGGCGGCAAGTGGGTCAGCGCAGGCGCAACGTCGGTAATCCTGGTGCAAGCCAGTTCGCAGGAGATTGGCCCGGCCCTCCTTCTGCCGGATGGCCGCGTGTTCTGTATCGGCGCCACCGGGCACACCGCCCTCTACACTCCTCCGCCCATCGCCAACCAGGTGGGTTCCTGGGTGGCGGGGCCGGACTTCCAAAACCTGTGGATCGCGAAGGATGCGCCGGCTTGCCTGTTGCCCAACGGCAATGTGCTCTGCACGGCCGGTCCGGTCCCGCAGGATGGCAATGGATATGCCAAGCCTACGCACTTCTTCGAATTCGATGGAACCAATCTGAACCCCGTGGCCGACCCGCCCAACAATGGCGATTACACTTACAACGGCCGCTTGCTTCTGCTGCCGACCGGGCAGGTGCTCTTCTCCAATGGCACAACCGATATCGAGGTGTATACGCCGAGCGGAAAGCCCAAACCTGCGTGGAAGCCTGTAATCAAGACTGTTTCGAATGATCTGCACGTGGCCCAGACCTACTCCCTGCAGGGGCTGCAGATCAACGGGCTCTCCCAGGCCAACAGCTACGGCGACGATGCCAGTATGGCCACCAACTATCCCATTGTGCGTCTGGAGGGCGGAGGCAAGGTTTTTTATTGCCGCACCTTCGGCCACAGCACCATGGGCGTGGCGACCGGCGCTTCGCTGCAATCGACCAGCTTCAAGGTGCCGTGCGGCGTTCCGGAGGGAGCGTACCACTTATGCTTGGTCGCTAACGGCATCTCCTCTGACTGTGTCCCCGTCGTGGTAAGTCCTTTCCATTTGAATATCCCGGTAAATGAGGCACTGGTCGCCCGGTTGATCGGTAGCCTTGCGGATGGACCTCTCTGGGTTCTTACCCCGCATGGTCCAGTGCCGGTCGATCCCTGGGGACCCAAGATTGCCGGTGAGGCCAGGGAAGCCTTCCAGCAGATTGTGCGCGGGATCAGGACGCTGCGGGATCTGGGCCGGGAGGTGGATCAGATCCAACACGGGGCCGCAACGGCACAGACTGCGCCTCGCCCTCCATCTGGAGAAGCACGGCGCAAGCGCAATACGCAGAAAGGTTGATAGCCGGCAGCGTTCATTCTAGAGTGGCCGGAAACTGTTCATCATCCGGGAGGGTAATGCGAAACCTGGTGACGGGTCCCCGGCTTTTTATGGGCTTTACATCTTCTTCCTTCCTGTAACTTGCGCAGATCGCGCGACCAATCGATTGGTTGGACCGTATCCTGCAAGGAAGGCGCGGACAGCTGCCACAGCAAAGCGTTCGAGTTCGTCAGGGCTGGATCGGTGATCCCCGGTGAACATGGCCTTGTTGATCGGTATCCACAGCAGCAATCCGACGAAATGGTTAGCGGCCAGCAGCGGATCGTCAACGTGCAAAAGCTTGCGGTCGGCAAGGCCCTGAAAACTGATTGCCAGTGTAGCGAGCACACGCTCGAAGCCTTGCTCGTACCAACTGCGGCCCACGTCGGGAAAACGGTCCGCATTGGCCATTACCAACCGGCGTAATCGCAATATCCGCGGCTGCATCAGTGCAGTAATGAAGCGACGGGCGAGCAGAATGAGGCCCGACTCTACGCTTGTTTGCCTGGCCATGGTTTCGATAACCAGACGCACGAGTTCGTCGATCTCGCCGGTTGTGGAGCGCACGATCTCGGCGAAGAGCCGCTCCTTGTCAGAGAAGTACTTGTAGACGGTTGGCTTGGAAACAGCAGCTTTTGCCGCAACGTCGTCCATACTTGTGTTGTCGTAGCCCTTATCCAGAAAAATCTCTGTTGCCGCCAGCAACAGCGCCTTGCGTTTGCGATCGGAACGGCTTTCCGAAGGAGCTTCCATGAAATTTCCTCTTGACAGCGCGTGTCTTTATTTTTACTATACCGTTTAGTAACACTACACCGTTTAGTGTTATCCTAACACGCCGACATGCAACGGGAAATCCCAAAGGAGGCTTCTTTATGAACGGTATCGAAGCCGGCGAAGGCTCTAGAAAAATGATCTGGGCCGGAAGAATCCTTACCGTATTGACCGCGCTGTTCATGCTGCTGGATGGCGTCATGAAAATTGTTAAGCCACCCCAAGTGCTGCAGGCAAATGCTCGATTGGCGTACCCGATATCCACGCTCAGCGGCATCGGCATAGCGCTGATTGTCTGCACTTTGATTTATCTCATTCCACGGACTTCGATCCTGGGAGCAGTTTTGCTGACCGGCTACCTGGGTGGGGCGATCGCCAGCAACGTTCGCGCCGGCTCTGGGTGTTTCGAGACGATATTCCCGATGCTCTTCGCTGCCCTGGTTTGGGGCGGCTTAGGGCTGCAAGACCGTCGGCTGCGGGGCCTGTTGACCGGCAAAGAGACCACTCTCGTTACACGCCACAAAGCGTTCCGAACCACACAAGGAGAACCAGACCAATGCAATTGACCACTTATCTGAACTTCAATGGAAACTGCGAAGCGGCATTCAAGTTCTACGCGGAAACACTCGGCGGAAAGATCACGCTCATGATGACGCAGGGGGAATCTCCGATGGGGGACAAGGTGCCGGAAGCAATGAAAGGCAAGATCATGCACGCGACGCTGGAGGCGCCGGGCGGGAGTGTCCTGATGGGAGCGGATCATCCGCAGGGAAAGAAGGTACAGCCTGCGGGCTTTTGCGTGTCAGTACAGGTGAAGGATACGGCGGAAGCAGAGCAAATTTTCAAAGGATTGACCGAGGGTGGGAAGGTGCAGATGGAATTCCAGAAGACGTTCTGGTCGCCGGGATTCGGGATGTGCATCGACAAGTTTGAAGTTCCCTGGATGGTTAACTGCGCCCCAGAGGCATGAGAGGAAAACAATGTCATTTCAAGCATATATCGACAACATCAAGACAAAAACCGGCAACACGCCTGAAGACTTTCGAAAGATCGCCGAGAAGAAAGGTTTGCTCAAACCGGGAGTGAAGGCCGGTGAAATTGTCGCCTGGCTTAAGAAAGATTTCGGACTGGGATACGGTCATGCCATGGCGATTTACGCGACGCTCAAGGGAGTGAAGGAATGGAAATGAGTCTGAGTGATCTGTCCCTGAGGTTTCGCACAAAGCCACATCGTCATGGTTAAGGGCAGCTTCATCACTTCACACTAAATTCTTTAGCATCAATCTTTACAAGAGCACCGGGTTGCGCTCAATATTGATCCGGAACGCTCGACACTTCCTCCCCTAGAAACCTGAAACCAGTAGCTGAAAACGGAATGCACACTCGATCACATCACGCTTTCGGACATCCGGGCTTGCGAGACTGCATGATTCGCCGGCCATTTGGTGACACAGGAAATGCTCACGAGGTTGCGATGGCGCGCTGAAAGACGCGGACTCGTTCACCAGAAATTGGAGCTTTCAGTGGAGTCTTTCCCACTCAATCTTTCTGCGGTTTATTTCGGCCCGCACCCGACCTCGATCTTCTCGCCGTTCTCAACGCCCGGCAGGGAGATAGACGGCCTGTCGCATTTTGTCCTGGCCATCACGGGAGGGATTTTTCTTGTAGTGAGCATCTTGCTCGTCTATGTAATCACGCGATATCGAGCGCGCCCCGGTGAGAACTCAGAACCACCGCAGGTATTCGGGAGCTTGCAGATTGAACTGTCATGGACGATCATTCCGATTCTGATCATCGTGGTTCTGTTTCTCAGCACGGCGCGGGTTCTATTTTCCGTTCAAGACGCTCCGAAACCGGCCACCGCGCTCGATGTCGTCGTCACCGGTCATCAGTTCTGGTGGGAGTTTCAGTACCCTCAGTATGGGGTCGTAACCGCGAACGAATTGCACCTGCCGTTGAGCACTCCAGCCGCGCCCAGGCCGGCCTTCATGAAGTTGACGTCTACTGATGTCATTCATAGCTTCTGGGTACCCGAGTTGAATGGCAAGACGGATCTTCTGCCTAACAAGGTGAACGAAATGTGGATCGATCCGCAAAAGCCGGGCCTTTATGTGGGGCAATGTGCACAGTTCTGCGGCGCGGAGCACGCAAAGATGCTGCTTCGGGTCTATGTCGACACACCGGAGCAATTCCAGAAGTGGATCGCCGGCCAGCAGAAAACTCAGCCAGAACTCAACACAAACGATGTGGGCCACGCGGATCAAGGAAACACGAACGGCGGTGTCATGGCGGCCGCCGGCTCACCATCAGGCACGAAAGGGATCAACGCCGATACGGGCGGAAATCAGGCGAACGCGAAACTTGGACAAGCCGATTTTGAGCACCAGGCGTGCTTCGCTTGCCACACGGTATCCGGCACAGCTGCGTTTGGCCGCATGGGTCCTAATCTGACGCACCTTATGAGCCGCGAGACTTTGGCTGCAGGAATAATCGCAAACAATGCGCAAAACCTGAAGGCGTGGATCGCGGACCCTGACACCTTCAAACCCGGTTCATTAATGCCGGCCTTGCATCTTAGCGACCGGGAGAATGCAGAGATCACGGCGTACCTTTTAACCCTCAAGTAGGCGAGTGAGAAGCAACCATGGGCGGAGAGAGCATACCAATTGGACGTAACTTCGACGGGAGCCTGGTTAGCACGCGGGCGCGCCCCACCTATCTCGAAGTCCTTTACCGCTGGATCTTCACTGTCGATCACAAGAAGCTGGGCATTCTCTACATCTCTTACGGCCTTCTGTTCCTGCTGGTCGCCGGCGTTGAAGCGCTCATGATTCGTATTCAGCTCTTCTTTCCGCACAATACATTTGTTTCGCTATTTGTTTACAACCGGCTGTTTACCATGCACGGCACGACGATGGTTTTTTTTGTCGGCATGCCCCTGATCTTCGGGTTCGCCAACTATCTTGTTCCGCTGATGATCGGAGCGCGTGACATGGCGTTCCCGCGCCTGAACGCCTTCAGCTTCTGGATGAGCGCTCTCGCGGGTCCGTTGCTCTATTACAGCTTCATGGCTGGAACCGGTCCGGCAGGGACCGGATCCGCGCCCGATGTGGGTTGGTTCGCATACGCCCCACTGACCGAACGCGCCTTCTCGCCCGGTCACACAATGGACTATTGGACAGTATCGTTGCTCCTGAGCGGCGTAGGCAGCATCGGCGCGGCAATCAACATCCTCGCTACGGTGTTCTGCATGCGATGCAAAGGGATGACCCTTGCGAGGATTCCATTGCTGCCCTGGCTCTACGTTACCGTCTCATTCCTCGTTCTTGTAGCAGTGAGCCCGCTCACCGCATGCCAGATAATGCTGATGATCGACCGTTACCTGGGCGGACATTTCTTCGATACCCAGGCAGGAGGTTCGGCGATCCTCTGGGCACATTTCTTCTGGATCTTCGGACACCCGGAGGTTTATGTACTTGTTCTGCCCGCCTTCGCCGTTGCCAACGAAATCATTCCAGTCTTCTCGCGCAAAGCCATCTTCGGCTATCCGGCCATGGTGGCGGCATCGATTAGCATCGGTTTCATTAGTCTTGGCGTCTGGGCCCACCATATGTTCACGCTCGGCATGACCTCGTTCAGCAATGCTTTCTTCACGCTTTCAACTATGCTGGTCGCGATTCCCACCGGCATCAAGATATTCAACTGGCTGGCCACCATGTGGGGCGGAAAGATCCGGTTCGAAGTACCGATGCTATTCTCGATAGCTTTTCTCTTCCAATTTTTGATTGCGGGCCTTACGGGAGTCATGCTTTCCGTTTCTATATGGGACTGGCAGCTACACAATTCCTATTTTGTCGTCGCTCATTTTCATTACGTGTTGGTGGGCGCCATCGTGTTCATGATCTTTGCAGCGCTCTATTATTGGTACCCCAAGATGACCGGACGCATGCTCGATGATCGACTGGGCAAATGGCATTTCTGGTTGATGGTTATCGGCTTTCACTTGACCTTTGACGTAATGCATTTTCCCGGCCTGCTTGGCATGCCGCGACAGATCTACAACTACGAGCCGGATCGGGGATGGACCTTGATGAATCAGATCATTTCGGTGGGTGGATTTATTCAAGCCATAGCCGTACTGATCTTTGTCTATAACCTTGTGCATTCTTACTTCCGTGGCAAAGAAGCAGGCCGGGACCCGTGGGATGCGTGGACCCTGGAGTGGCTCACGTCCTCGCCTCCGCCTGCTTACAATTTCGCGATTGACCCGGAAGTTTCCAGCCGCCGGCCGTTATGGGACCTGAAGCATCCTGAAGATTCCGATTCCGCATTCGAGTAATTCGCCAAGAGGAGAACATGGCTACCATTCCCCTGCAGCACAGCAATCATCAGGACACGTGGACCCTGCCCACGCGCGGCACGGTCGCCATGGCGGGCCTCATTATTGCGGAGTCCTCCGATCTTCACAATCTTTGTCGTCGCCTATCTCTATTACCTTGGTCGCGACGCGCAGGGGCCCACGCCCAGAGAAGTGCTGGACGTCCCCATTTTCTATACTGTGTGCCTGCTCTCATCGAGCTTTTTCATCTGGCTCGCCGAGCGCGCCATCGATCATGGCAAGATGGCCGCCTTCCGGCTCTGGTGGTCAATCACCATTCTGCTGGGCATAACCTTCCTTTACGGCACGGCGACAGAGTGGCACAAGCTCATTGTGCGCGATCAGCTGACGATCAGTACCAATTTGTTTGGAACGACGTACTACTCACTTGTGGGTCTGCATGCTTCGCATGTCGTGATCGGCCTCATCATGATGCTCCTCACACTTGCCCTCGCGCTCGCCGGCGCGGTGCGCCCGCAGCATGCATATCGCGTCAGGACCCTGGCTCTCTACTGGCATTTCGTTGACGCTGTCTGGGTCGTCGTCTTCACCGTTGTTTACGTGGTTGGCAGATGAACGAAGTACACAATGGAAACACTGCTGAGTCGCAAAACGGCGACACACAAGCGGGCACGGTCCATTTGCCTGCGCCCACGCCATGGCCTTTTCTCATGGCGCTTGGGTTGACGCTCGTCGGCGCTTCGCTGGTCACCAGTATTTGGCTCATCTGGCTCGGCGCTCTTCTTTTCGTAATCTCTGCGCTGGGATGGTTCCGCAATGTGCTGCCGCGCGAGGCACATGAAGATGTTCCGGTGGCTGAAGAGTTGTTCTCGTTTGTGCCCGTGTATGAAAACGTGGCGCGTATCGAAGTGGGCGAGACACACCGCGCGCAGCTGCCGCTCGAAACGTTTCCTGTATCCAGCGGCATTATGGGCGGAATCGCGGGCGGTCTGGCCATGGTCATTCCGGCAGAGATCTACGGCGTCGTCCGCCACCACAGCATTTGGTACGTGGTAAATCTGCTGGGCGGCGCAGGCGTGGGGTCGTGGAGCAATCCCACCGTAGAGCAGATGAGCCATTTTCGTCTGAGCGCATTCATCACCGCCAATATCATCCAGGGCGCGACCACTCTCCTCGTCGGCATCCTTTACGGCGCGCTGCTTCCTATTTGGCCTCGAAGACCGATCCTGCTCGGCGGCATCGTTGCGCCAATTGCATGGACCGGCTTGCTGTACAGCATTCTCGGGCTTATAAATCCGTACTTCGCAGAACACATTGACTGGTGGTCGTTCGCGGCTTCGCAGGTGTTCTTCGGAGTTGTCGCTGGATTCGTGGTTGCGAAATCCGGCCGCCTCAAGCGCCTGCACCAGGTTCCGCTTGCGGTGCGCCTCGGTGTAGAGACTCCCGGTTTGTCGTCGGAGCAGGGCGGAGAAGATCACAAGCGATGAGGGTGACGCCGATGTTTGCATGTCTCTCCGCACGGTATCCGCCTCGCGAGCGGTCCATCATTCATTGTTGTATCAAGATCGACGAGCCGCTGGGATGCATCATCGGCCGAATGCCCACGCCACCATCAGCGGGAACTCTTCTCGCCAGAATGCGGCGCCGTGCGATCCAGACCGCTCATTCAGGACGACATCTGCACCTGCATCGCGCAGCGCGTCTGCCCACCTCCTTGCGTTCCCGAGGAAAAATGGCTCCTGTGTGCCAGCGACAAGGTATGTGCGCGGAAGCGGATTCGGCATAACGTCAGGCGGCTTGTAAGCGCCGCCAGGCGAGGCGCAGAAGACCGCACCGTAAACATGTGGATGCCGAAGCCCAAGAGCGAGGGCCAGCTCTCCACCCGCCGATACGCCGAACACTGCGGTACGTTCAGTGGGCAACGCCACGCCAAACCGCGACTCCGTCCATCGGCGAACGTCCTCAACGAAGAACTCCTCGTGTGCCGCGAACCGCTCCGGCTCAAAGCCCGGTGAGTACTCATGGAGCCGCAGCGTCTCATCGGTCAGCCCATGTACACCGACGATCATTGTGGACGGTACGTCGGCCTTCTCGAGCAACCGTCCCCACTTCGAGATTCTCTGGCCGTCGCCGGCGAAGACGATTGCTTCGGGCGGGTTCGGTGGAACGTATACGGTGACCTGCCGTCCAATGTGGTCGAACGTCTCAGCGACAAACTCTCCCGAGGCTGTGCCGGAGGGATTGGCTGGCGCTCTGTCGTACTCACTTAGCCTACGGTTGACGTGATAGCGTGCCTGTTTCTTCATGCCTTGACTTCCTCTACATAGAACTATGGTCGCCCCGTTCCGCCTTTAGGGATCTCGTCGAGCAGGGTGGGAGGATCGAATCTCTGATTTCGCTACCCAACCCTCGCATTCATCCGATACACTTGCCGCGAATTGCAATCCCCCCGAGGGTCTCTTCCATGAAGAAGAGGTTTATACTCCTGTCCGCAGCCTTGTTGGTAGTCCTTTATGCCCTCTCTGCGTTGGCCGCGAATTTAACCGGTAAGTGGACCGCCGAAGACAAAGATCCTGACGGTAACCCGTCGACGATCACCTACGTCTTCAAGCAGGAAGGGACTCAGCTAACCGGCACCGTCGCGATACCGGCCGACACCACCAACATCAGCAGCGGCAAGGTCGACGGGGACAAGGTCTCCTTCGTCGCAGTCTTCAGTTTCGGCACAATCACCCACACGGGCACGGTCCACGGTGACGAAATCACATTGACCGTAAAGTCCGACGACACGAGCTTCACCACTCACGAGATAACCCTCAAACGGTCGAAGTAGGGGGAAACCTGGGGATGCGAACCTGTGAAAGATTCGAACCGGACGCATAACCTCCCCGTTGCCTCTACCCATGGATCCAATTACCCGACCGTATCGCGAACTCGATGCCTAGGCGTTTCGCTTGCATGCGAGAAGGACGTGGCTTTGTCGCGGAGAGAAAGCAGATCAACATGCGTGTAATGCGGCGACTGATTTGTCGTCAGGCGTAGATTTGTCGTCAAAAGATCTGTCGTCAGACGGGACTGGAACTTTGCGAAGAGCGGCATGGCCGCCTCTTTTTCCTAAGTGACAGTCCCGTCTGGCGACAAATCTCCGGCTTCTGATTTCGTCATTAAACCGGACCTGTCCCGAAACTTACTCCGGTTTACCCTCAGATCGCTATACCTCAAGGCCAGCTTTGCGTAGGCCGACGATCAGGTGTTCGACCATATCCGGTTGCCACCAGATCGCTAACTCCTCGCGAGGAAGCTGGGCAATGTCGGGCCTCTGCATCAGAAGAGTCCGCAGGGCCTCGTTCGCCGCCGCTTGTCGGCCAAGTTGCCCGGAGTTCGCGGCGATTGCAAGTTGAGTGCGCCAGAAGCCAGGCATATTTACCTTGTGTGCAAATTCCAGTGACGTCTTATATTCGCCTTTGCGATATGCGTCGAAGCAAGGTACGAACCAATACCAACCAGGGTGGTGAGGATTCAAGCTTCGTGCCTTGGCTGAAAGCGCGCCGCCGCGTTCCCAATCGCCCCCATAAGCAGTCAGGAACCCCAGGTACGCAAGCGTGAATCCATCCATCGGATTAAGAGCAACAGCCCGCGCGGTCGCGATTTGGAAAGCATCGAGCCGCTTGCGAAAGAACTCGACGGACGCCAGCGCATGACAAGCGAGGTGATTCGAAGGCGCTCCCTCCACCGCACGCTGCGCAGCCGCAAGGGCCCGGCCCAGGGGATCCGGAAGAAGATTGAATCGGTGCGTGAATTCCTCCTTGTAAATGAGCGAGAGCATAGCCCAGGCATCGGGATAGTGGGGCGCTTGTTGGACCGCGCGTTCCAGTGCCGCTCTCGCCGGTACATGTTCCTCCGCGCTGACGCGCTGAAAATGCGCAAAGCTGCGAAGCACCGCCTCGTATGGGCTCAAGCTGGACGGATCCCTGGTACGGAGCACCTCACTCATGCTGCGCGGCAGAACGCCATGAGTGTCCGCGATGGTCGACACAATCTGCGGAACGACGTCATCACACAAATCAAACGCCCCCTGAGAGGAAAAGGGCCGATCATACGTCTCGGCCCAGAGATGAGCTCCTGAATTGCAATCTACCAGCTTGGCTGCGATACGTACTCTCGGGCCCGCGTGACGGAAACTACCCTCGATTACGTAGCGCGCTCCAAGCTCCTTGCCGGCCGTTCGCACATCGACCGACTTGCCGCCGTATTGCGAAGTGGAGCTCAGAGAAATGACGCGGAGATAGGAAAAACGCGATAGGCCGGTAACAATTTCCTCGATTAGCGTCATGGCGGAATCGGCGAGATCGGCATCAACGTCGCTCAGACTGAAGGGCAGCACAGCAATCCAGAAGCCATCCTCGGCGCGAGCGGGCCCGGAGTTCTTCTTGCGGCTTCCTGAGCGCGGGGCCGAATCAGCGGATTGTGCCCTTGTTTGCGGGTCAGCGCTTCCTATGGGAGCGATGAATCGGTACCCTCGGCGGGATAGCGTTTCAACGAAGCGCGGCCTCTCTTTGGAATCGCCTAATGTCTCACGAATCTTGTTGATCGCGGTATTCAGGTTGTGATCGACATCGACGAACGTGTCCGGCCAAAGCCGCCGTTGGAATTGCTGCCGGCTGATTACTTCACCCGGCCGCTCCAACAGAATGGCTAGAACGGAAAACGGCTGACCGGTCAGTTTCAGCTTTCGCTGCAACTTCCACAGCTCTCCCGTGGCAAGATCCACCTCGAAAGTCCCAAAGCGGACTCGGTGGGGGGCATGAGAATCGTCGTTCAAAGTTCGCGCCCTCACTTCGGGTTTTGCCGGCATGACAACAGTCTATGCCCCGAGCGAAACGGCGAGAAAGTTTCACCGGCCAGAGCACTGGGCAATTGACTTTATTTTGACTTTCTAACAACCTGCCATGCATTGGACCGCCTCCGTGGAAAGGCTAGTGTGTCTACAGATTGCTGGGGACGCGGTGGCAATCGCACACGAAGCAAATTCAGTCCGGGTTCCACTGCAAAGGAGCCCCAAGGAGGATGTTATGAAACGCAACCTTATCGGGACCTTATCGCTGGTGGGAATTTCCCTTCTGCTTAACGTCAATGGCGCCGATGCTCAATCGGCGGCGCACGCAAATGTGCCCTTCGCCTTCAACGTAGGAAGCTCGCAACTGCCGGCTGGCAGCTATCGCATCACGTTCGAAGACGCGTCTGGAATGGTCATGATTCGCAACTCCACGACCGGTGTCACGGCGCTCTCGCTTGGCCAACGAGACTATCCTGGCGACAAAAGCTGGAAACTCGTGTTTCAGCACCCTGGGAACGGGTACTTCCTGACCGAGATTTGCGGACCCCGGGGCAGTGCGGGCGTGAAGCTCCGAGGCTCCAAACCAGAGACAAAGCTTGAGATTGCGAGCCAGCAATCGCCCTCCGGCAAGGAAGTCGAGATCGCCCTCAAATAACGCAGAGAAACCGGGGGCTAAGAGTACCCAATGGAAGGGCCGTGCTGCATAGCAGAACGGCCCTTCCTAATGGGTTACGTTTTGGGACAGGAGATTCGTGGACATCCAAACAGACGGATCTGACACTTTGGGTAACGTGGGACCAGACGGCGCTCTCTGTCCACGAAACTTGTCCACGAGACTCCCACAAAATCCAATGCAGAACTCAACATGGCGGCGGCGATGAGAAAGAAACAGCGCCCAGCCATGGTTACTAAAGAAAAACCTTTACCCCTCTTGTGCGCGGTGCAAAAACCGTACTATTGTGGGGGTAAGATCCATACGTCGGCGTCGTCATACTACGACGGCGCTGCTTGGCCTTGCACCGGCACGCTCTACCCGTGCATCCGCCGCCGCCACCGGGAAACATCAGCGTTTGTCAGCATGATGACTTGAGTGTAGCGAACTACAAAGTGACATCAAAATGAAGGAATACGCCTTTCCGCAGCATGGGTGCGGCCGGCGAGGGCGCGCTGCGGAGAGCGGGATTCACGGCGTAAGCAGGGTGCGCTCAGGCGTCCTCTTGATTGAGCAGTTTTGACAATTTGGGAAACACAACACCTCCGGGCATCCGCCCAAGGCAACCGAGTCTAGAGGGCTAGGACGCAAGATGACAAACGGTGTCTCAAGCTTGAGAGATTTGTCGTCGGAGATTTGACGTCGAGATTTGTCGTCACGTCGAGATTTGTCGTCAGACGGGACTGGAACCTTGCCTAAGTAAAGTTTGGTGGTCATGGAAGTGTGATGGTCAGACGGGGCTGTCACTTAGGGGAAAAAGGCGGCCATGCCGCTCTTAGCAGAGCTCCAGTCCCGTCTGACAACAAATCTCAGGGTACCTGTGGTCACTTTTATCCGCTTGCCTCACTCGGCCTCCCGGCAAGCCACCTAAAGCGGAAACTTGTCCATCGCCCTTTGATACACTTTCGCGATGAAAAGCCGGTCCGTTCGCGCTGTCACCAAGACAGTTCTTTTAATCGCCTGGCTGCCGATTTTGGCGGCTGCTCAAGCTCCAAGCTCTGCACCTACAAATCCGGCCACGCCGGCTGCACCTGGACCGGCTTTCCCGCCCTATGTCTCGCCCGAAGTCAACTCCGACCATACCGTCACCTTCCGTCTGCGGGCGCCGAATGCGCAGAAGGTCGAGGTCGTGCTGGAGGGGGCAGTTTCTCCCATGCAGCAGGGCGCTGAGGGATTGTGGACCGCTACCAGCCCTGTACTCGCACCGGAAATCTACAGCTATCACTTCGTCATTGACGGCACATCGTTTCTTGATCCCAGAAACACCCATGTCGTGAACAACCTGCTGAACCTCGCGAGCGATGTCACCATCCCCGCCACGCCGCCCGAACCGTGGGAGTTGCAGGAAGTGCCGCATGGGGTTGTCGAACGCCATTTCTATACCTCGCAGGTGGTCCTGGGTCTGCCCAACAATCAAAGTGATTACTACGTCTACACGCCGCCGGGGTACAACCCAAAATCTCATCAGAGCTATCCTGTGCTGTATCTTCTCCACGGTTATAGCGACGCAGCCGATGCCTGGACTTCGGTGGGTAAGGCGAACTTCATCCTCGACAGTCTGATTGCCTCCGGCAAAGCCAAGCCAATGATTGTCGTCATGCCGTTGGGGTATGGAACCATGGCTGTGCTCGGTCCCGGCCGAAATCCCACGATGAGCGAACAGAGTTATGAGCTATACCAAAAGGCGCTGCTCACCGAAGTGATGCCGCAGATCGAAGCTAACTACCACGTATCAAAGAAGCGGGAAGACCGAGCCATCGCCGGACTCTCGATGGGCGGTCACGAAAGCCTGTTCATCGGTTTAAGCCACCCGGAACTCTTCGCCTGGATCGGGACTTTCTCCGCCGGGTTGAATTCCAAAGCGCTTTCCGATCTCCCGACACTCACGCCGCAGAAAGCCAACCTGCGGCTGCTGTGGATGGCCTGCGGTGTCGACGACGCTCTGTTGAAGCCTAACCAGGCTGCCATTGCCAAACTCAAAGCAGAAGGACTTCCCGTGACTGCTATCGAAACCCCAGGTCACCACCAATGGCCTGTCTGGCGAGACAATCTCATTCACTTTGCGCCCCTGCTGTTCCAGAAGTAGCGCTGGCCTCGTCCCGAAGCTCCCCCAAGTGTGGGGTGTGCCGGTCAGGCTTTCAGCATCTCCATCACGTTGGCCGGCCGCAGCGGCATTTTACGCATCGGCTTGCCCGTTGCATCGAATACGGCGGACGCAATGGCGGAAGCGGCAAGCGCGTTTGCTGCTTCGGAGCCCTGGCCGTATTGGCCTACCTCAGGGCGGTGCAACATGACGATCTTGATGTCCGGAACGTCAGCCATGGTGGCGATGGGATAAGAAGACCAGTTGGCAGTGGTAATGGCACTCTGATTGAAGTTCACTTCTTCGTACAGGGCAATACTGATACCCATGACCGCGCCGCCTTCCACCTGACGCTTCAGTTGTTCCGGGTTGACGACGATACCCGGCTCTACGACAACCGTGTACTTTTCCACCTTCACGACACCAGTCGCCGGTGTGACGGACACTTCGCAGGCACAGGCCCAATAAGTTCCTGAGCGGAACATGGCCGACATACCCTGGCCACGCACGGTTGCCTCACCGCTCGCAGCAGCTTTCGGGCTTGGCGTCTTCCTTGCTTCCCACCCTGCCTCTGTCTGCAAATGCCGCAACACGTTCAACAGCCGTTCGTCTTTTGCATGATCGATGCGGAACTGCAGCGGATCAGCCCCGGCGAGCGCCGCGGCTTCATTCATCGCCATTTCCCGGGGGAAGTTCTGCTGAAACTGGCCGGGGGTACGCATGCTGTGATCGCGCAGGCCCACCGCCAGTGGAGACTTTTGCTGGCCAACCTGGTACGTCCCGTGGCAGCGTTCGTCGAGATTGGGAACAGCATCGTAGAGCCACATGTCAGAACTGCCGTTGGCAATGTTGTTGATCGGGCCGCCCTTCTCAGAAGGCGCAGGCATCGTGGGCAGACCGGCTAGGACGGCTCCGATCAGGCGATCGTCCTGCATGGCAGGTTGGTAGTGATCGATCTCGTAGGCTGTAATGCGCCCGTGTTCATCGAGGCTGATGTTCACATCGGCGTAAGCTGCCGCCGATTGTGTCGACCACTTCATATCGTCATCGCGCATCCACTGCACGCGAACCGGCTTGCCCACCTCCTTCGACAACAACACCGCTTCGTCTTCAGCGCCCGCGTTGCCGCCATTCGAGCGGCCGTAGTGCCCTGCGCCGGGATAGGTCTTTACGGTTACTTTGTTAAGGCTCGTTCCCAGCATCATGGCAAGCTGGCCACGCAACGCCTGGGCGTTCTGGGTGTGCGTATGGACTGTTACCGAGCCGTCTGGGCGGTAGTCGGCCAGGGCCATGGTGGGACCAATCGGAGCATGTTTCCAGTACGGCAGCTGATAGGTGACCGCCAGTTTGTTCTTCGCTTCTCGCGCGCCGGCGGTGACATCACCCTTGGACTTGCGACTCTTCTGCACCGGGGCAGCCTTCCAGTCCGATTCATTCCTCAAGCTGGCAAAGAGATTGTCTTTGCCCGGCAGCCCTTTCCAATCACTCCATTTGGTCGCCTTGGCGACCTGGTACGAGGCCTGAATCGCTTCCCACTCGGTGGGAGCCACCACACCCACCAGGTTGCCCTTCACCACCAGGCGCGTGTTAGGAAACTTTGCTTGATCGACCGTTCCGGCCTGAACAAGTTGCGATCCCAGCGTAGATGGGTGCACCACCCGCCCATGTAACATGCCGGGCAGCTTGACGTTGGTGACCCACAACGCATCGTGCCGCACTTTTTCCGAAACAATGCTGTTCTTGAATGATTTGCCCACCACCTTCAGCTCGCTCGCTGATTTGAGCGGCGGGTCGCCGGTGATGCGAAGGCCGAAAATGCTGGTAAGGTCGCCGCTTACCGGAATGGTCAATTTCAGGTCCTGGTCTTTTACCAACTCACCGTAGGTGATTTCCTTGCCGCCGCCCGAGGCCTTTCCATCGGCGGTCCGTATCTGGTCTTTGGGTACACCGAGCCTTTCGGAGGCAAGCTGGAGAATAGCCTGCTTGGTGTACGCAGCGGCCTTTCGTATATTGGGGGTTCCTTCGCCCAACAGGCCAAAGGTGCCACCGCCCTCCGGGGTGGTATCTGTATCTGCCGAAACTACAGTTGTGATGGCTTCGAAGGGCATATCCAACTCATCGGCTACGATCTGGCGGTAGGCGGTGTAGATGGTCCCCTGCCCGAAGTCGCTTTTGCCAGTGCGAAACAGGACCGTATTGTCGGGCCGAATCTCGATCCACGAGGCGGGGAGCGATACGTCGAACGCATCGCCGTTGATCATCGCAGCGGCTTTCGCGCTTCGTCCTCGAAAAAAGCCGAACCCGACCACCAGCGCACCACCGGATTTAACGAAACTGCGGCGGCTGAGGCGAGCACCGCACACATCCGTCATCTGCTCATAGGCTTCGCGAAGGTGTTCCATTAGACCTCTCCCTCTGCCATGAGCTTCGAGGCATGGCGTACTGCATCTCTGATCGCGATATACGTTCCGCAACGGCACAGGCGTGGCGACACACCTCCGGTGGTGAAGGCCTCGCTGATTTCCGCATCCGTCGGGTGCGGTTTGTGCTCCAGAAGCTCGGTTGCCTTGATCATCATGCCGCTTTGGCAGAAGCCGCAAAGCGGGACCTGTTGATCGATCCAGGCGAGCTGCACGGGATGAAGTGCTGGGTTCGCCTGATTTTGCGGCAGGTGCTTCTGGGCTGCCCAGCGGGCGGGCAATCCTTCCAGGGTGGTGACCTCCTTACCCACCGCCATGGAAGCGGGAGTAACGCAGGAGCGAACCTCCCGGCCGTCGACCAATACGGAACACGCGCCGCATTGCGCGAGGCCACACCCGAACTGGGGACTGTCTATTCCCAGCTCATTCCGCAATACGTAGAGAAGGGGTGTGTCTTGTGGGGACGCTACCGGCAGGCTCTTGCCATTTACGGTCAGGTTCATCACCGAGGTGCTCCTTTCGGCTTGCGCCCAAAGGCTCCGGCGAAACAACGCGCCACGGCCGGGCGCCATCGGGTTCCTTACTGTACAGGCTAGCGCAACCTGGCAAAAACGCAAGCTGCCTTTCGCTGTTGGCGCACCTTGCGTCCATTTTGGCGCACTTAGACTTTGGCGGGGACAGACATCCGGCAGACACGACGAAGCAGCCATCAAGGCGGTGTTTCTAAAGCACAATATGGATATCGTCGGACCGCCATTACCCCAAAAACATCAATCAATGACCACACCTTGAGCCGCCCGGAGGATCCGGGTAAGAATGCTTGCCACGAGACTCCCACGAACTCCAATACAGAAATCAACATGGCGTCGGCGATGAGAGAGAAACAGCGCCCAGCCATGGTTACTAAAGAAATCCTTTACCCCTCAGTCTTTTCCAAGTGTTGGAAACAACACCTCCCTTCAGGCTCATCTTGCACTGGATAAGACTCCCTCTTGTACGAGGTGCAAAAACCCTACTATTGTAGGGGTAAGATCCATACGTCGGCGCCGTCTTACTACAACGGCGCTGCTTGGCCTTGCACCGGCACGCTCTACCCGTGCATCTGCCGCCGCCACCGGGAAACATCAGCGCTTGTCAGCATGATGACTTGGGTGTAGCGAACTATAAAGTGACATCAAAAAGAAGGAATACGCCTTTCCGCAGCATTCCTGCGCCCCGCTAGGGCGCACTGCGGAGAGCAGAAATCACCGCATAAGCAGGGTGCGCTCAGGCGTCCCCTTGATTGAGCAGTTTTGACAATTTGGGAAACACAACACCTCTGGGCACCCGCCCAATGCAACCGAGTCCAGAGGGCTAGGACGCAAGATGACAAACGGGACACCCGCCAATACCTAGCGTGTGGGCGAGATATCGTCCCGTTTGTCACTGGTAGAACTAGGTTCTAGGCGTAAGCTACCTTTTTGCCCGTCAAAAATTTTGTAGCAGTTTGATCGCGATCAGCGCCGCGCCAAGATTTGTCGTCAGACGGGACTGGAACTTTGCCGAAGTGGAGTTTGGTGGTCATGGGAGTGTGATCGTCAGATGGGGCTGTTACGTAGGGAAGAAAGGCGGCCATGCCGCTCTTAGCAAAGTTCCAGACCCGTCTGACAACAAATGCAAGAGGTGATCCGGGAACCGCCGAATTACAGGCGCCGAGAGATGTCGGCTCTCATCACATTTTCACGGCCGGCTACAACAACTTCCTCTACTCCCGAGCATAAGCCTCGTCAAAATCGTTAACGGCGGCAAGATCTCGGGTCTCGCTGTCTAAAGAGGGCATCGGACGCCGTACAGGGTGAGCGACGAGGGAAAAGGTCGGCGCGACCAGCAATCCGATGATGATGTAGAACGGGATAGCGCCGCTTGGGGTTTCAAGCACATTCCCAAAGAATGCTGCGAATATTGTTGAAGCCCAGGACGCGAGTCCGTAGGCTTGGCCGGTCAGTCGATACAAACGCCACAGCATCATAAAGCAGGAAATCTGGAGGGCGAAAAATATGCAAACACCGACCCAACCGCTATAGCCAAGGGCAAAGTAGAAGATATTGTGCGGTGTTCGGAGGTCCATCCCTCTCAAATAGAGGACGAGATTTCTTAACAGGAATCCGTAACCGGGCCCAATGACGAAATTCGTCTCGTTTTCCAGAGAATTGGCCCAGATCGCGTGCCACCATTTTTCTCTCCAGGAAATCGTGCCTGCGTAGTTAGCGGTGTCTTCCGAGCCGGTATACTCTTTCGCCATCTCGGGGTCGATCGCTGACAGTCCGCGGGCAACGATTTCGCGGGAGGATATGGCGCCTCCCCGGCTTGCTGGTGAAGGAAGGTTTACATCAAATATGGAACCAAGAAGCAGTAGCGCGATGAGTCCGAGAAAGAACATGACGACGGGCTTCATCTTCTTTTCCAGAACGCCCCAGATGATAAAAGACAAAGCCGCGCCGAACCAGTCGGAGCGGACCTGGCCGGCCAGGAATATCATGGCGCACACGGTTATCGGAAGCCAATAGCGGCGTAGTTTTGGTTCGTAACACAGCAATCCAAGGATTACGCCAGCACCGCCACCAGCCTGACCAAAAACCGTCACGCTATCCGATCCGGGCATGGTGAGGTTAACTTTATGTAGAACGAGGTAATAAAGCGGGCCGTAGATGCAGAGACCCCAGGCATTGAGCTGTATCAACCTGCGTATGAGGTCGGGCCTCCGAGCGCCTACCCAAAAGCCAAGGAACAAGAAAAGCGGATAGACATTGAAAACCAGGTTCTGAATGGCGATGAGGGGCGAAAACCCGAGGAGAATTCCGCGGATGGTCTCGAAAATGCCATAAGCGATGGAAATCAGCAGGACCCAACTGAATGGTGCTAATGGACCACCCTGGGTGAGAGCTGTAAACCAGCGATCAAAGAGTTGCCGCGGGCGTAAAAGGATAAATGCGGCCAGGGTCAGATCACCGATGAAGAGCTTTGCCGGAGGAATACCAAGGTAAGAGAAGCTGCGGCCCGTCAAGCAAAAGCCAAGCAGGAATAGCAGCAGGTACTTGGACCACGCATCCCAGTCACGAAATCTGGTTATCTGAGGCTCGGCTTGGGTAACGGTCATCCGTAGTCTCCAGGGCCGGCTGTGCCAATGAACTGCGCCGGCATTCCTTCCACCAGGCGGTTTCCCGTCCGCTGTTGAGACTCGCGGCGGAATCGCGCCCAATTTCAGCTGTCAATTACGTTGTCCGAAATGGAGCGCGGATCAGTAGATTCCGAGGCCTCTGTGGGGGTACAGGGCTGCTATGGCCAAGGGGACTGAGCTTGGTCAATCACTTAATCTCAAACTCCTACTTCCCGTAATCTACTGGTCCCGACCCGGGCTGTCAACAGTTTCGGTCGCCGCTAGGACACCCATCCAGGTCATCCGTGGTTACCACTACTGGGTACCTTAGTCATCGCCGATTGGCTGGTGCAGATGCTCCATAGTGTGCGCTCCGCACCTCGCTGGGCACAAATTCATAGCCAGGCGGGTAGGTTGTTGGGGTTGGCGCCGCTTTCCCACATCCTGACCGCTTTTACCGTTCCGGGAGCGCTTAGTACGAACATCCCACCACCTGAAAGCTGCTAGTGTTGCCCAGCGGCTGCGGTCCGCTCGGGTGTCCGGGGTCGGTCAGGGTGACCGTGACCGGGTAGTTGGCGGCTCCGCTTGCGGGAGAAATGGCCGGGGCAACAACCACTATTCCAACATTGCCGCTGCGAGCAACATCTCCGATCCGAACAAAATCCAGGTCGGCCAAGGTCGGCCAGCAAATCACAGCACCTCCGCTCAACTAGTCACAACTTGTGCCGGCTGTGCACCTGCTCCACCGGAGCGCACACGGCCGGCTGAGGATCCCCCTACTTCGCCTGCTGTGTGTGTTCGATTGTGGCGGTCCCCTGATGCGGGCCCCGGAAACGGCATACGGGACAAGACATCTTCACCTTTTCGCCAGGATTCGTGTTTCCATAATTCAACAGATCTGCCAACCATCAAGGTTAGTAGACAAGGATGAGAATCTAGACTATGCCGCCTAAAACACAGTTGTTGCCGCTAACAGGGCTTCGATTTTTTCTCGCTCTCTGGGTAGTAATCTACCACCAGACATCGCCCGAGAACTATTTAGGGCCGTTGATGGCAAGTCTGCCGGGGTCAATCTTCTGCCTTTTGCGGACAGGGTACGTCGCGGTAGGTGTTTTCTTTGTCTTATCTGGCTTTGTCCTATCCTACTCTCACTCGTTAGCAACCCGCTTCTCCTCATCGGAGTTAGTTAGCTTTGCGGTGGCGAGGTTTGCAAGAATTTATCCAACCTATTGTTTCGGTCTGTTATTGATTGCCCCATTTATCGTAGCGCAGGTTCTCGGAAATTGGTCAGCGGCAAATGCAACGAAGGAGGCTGCCAAAGCTATTCTGAATTGGACCCTTCTTCAGTCGTGGATTCCGCGCGCGGCGTTTTCCTGGAACGCTCCCGGTTGGTCATTGTCCGACGAAGCGTTTTTTTATTGCTGCTTCCCGCTCGTAGGCGTCGCTCTATGGAAACTGTCGCGCTTGCGAAGCATCCTGCTGACTGCCTCGGTAATATGGGCAGCCGCTTTAGTTGCGCCACTCATCGCTTTCATCGCTCCGTTGCATCCATTTGGCGTTGCGCCGGCCACGTCGTCGCCGTGGGACGCTAATCCGTTCTGGGCCAATCTTATAAGTTTTAATCCTCTGCTGCGCCTGCCTGATTTCTGTATCGGAATTTTGGTTTGCCGCGTCTATTATGAGCTTCGGTCGAGGAACAGCTATTTACTAGGAAAGGGATACTGGTTGTATCTTCCAGGTGTCCTTCTGGAGGTTTTGGTACTCAGCAACTCTAATGTTCTGCCGCTCCCTTTTGTTCAGAATGGACTTTTGTTGCCGCTTCACTCGCTTATCATTTTGGGATTTGCGCTAGGGGGCGGGGCTTTCAGCCGGTTACTTTCCACTTCGCCGCTGGTTTTCCTGGGAAATGCAAGCTACGCAATGTACATTATGCACGTCCCATTGTTGTTCTGGATGAACGCAATTACGGAGAGGCTCTTCGCGCGTAAACCGTCTGGTCTTGCCTGGACGCTCTGCTACCTGCTTGTTGTAGTTTCCTTCTCCTCTATTTTGTTCAAGGTCCTTGAACAGCCTGCTAATCGCATTTTGAAGATGAAGCTGAGCCCACGACCCGGCCCACCTGCACAAAAAGATGCCATCGACGAGGAAGCCTGCGGTTCTCCGTCGAGATAGAACAGCAGGATGGAAATCATCGGGCAGAGCGTCGAAGGGGGGCATCCAAATCGTACACGTCTATCGAGTAGCCGATTTGCTTGACAATCGGATATTCCGAGAGCCAGCCGTAGTCGTCCTTGGGTTGGGCAAGCCAGTCTTCTGACAGCCCGGCCCCCAAGCCGTACCGAACATTCTTGCTAATGGCGAGTAACCCGCCGCTATCTGGACTGCGGAATATCGCCGCCGGATCCAGTCCAAGCGTTCGACACAAGGTCTTGTCGGGAAACATGTATAGCCGAAGGGAATAGCTCCGCCCTCGAGCTTGATCGGAATGGAGCCATTCCGCAAGCCGGGCTACGTCCTGACCCCAGTCGATATTGCTGTCGATGAGGTACTTCGCGCCTTGAGCTGGTCCACCTGCGATTACATTGTAGAACTCCGCATAATTGGGCGCGATCCACGCTGATTCGATAATGGCTGCGGCGATCAGGACGGCCAGCAACGCCAAGCCTTTAGTCCCGGCGCGGGTCAGTTGGAAACAGGCGAACAGATAAAGAAAAGGCAACACCGGGAGCACGTGGCGGATTCCGATGTCGATATGGGCTGTCATCGCCACAGCCAACAAGACGGCGGGAGGGATCAGGATGGCCGTAATCCTCCACCAATCCCGCCGGTGTGCCGGCGCGAACAATAACAACCCGGCCGCTAGCAATCCTCCCAGCAGCGCGATTGGCTCTTTGAGCGCAATCGCTTCCGGAAAGTAGTACCACCATCCAGCCCCACTGAACCGGCCGTTCAGGTAGCCATCGTTTCCTTTATTATGCGAGACCAGCTTCATCATGCCCAGTTCAAAGCTGGGCATCGGAACTTCCGCGTTGCGGACGCGCAAGGGAAGGTGCAGAAAGGCAGACCGAACGTCGCTAAAGATGGTCTGGTTGTTCATCCGGTCCACGTTGAAGAAATAGGTGCCCCAAAGAGTGACAACTGCGACGAGAGCCGCCGCTGCCATCTGCCCGATGGAAGGCCAACGACGAAAGTAAGCCCGCAACGTTTTCGGCAATTCGCCCATGTACGGCGACAGCGGCTGGACCATCAGCAGCAACATGATCGCAGGAACGACGAAGATACAGGAGAATTTGGCGGCGATCGCCGCACCGACAGCGATACCCATCGCGGCCGCGCGTCGAAGGCCACCCAGCATCACCCAGCGCAGTCCGTGATAGGTTGCAGCGAGGTAGCCCGCACAGGCCGCCACGTCGTTGGCGACCCACGCCGAATGTCCTATAAACGTCGGGTCCAGACTGAAGAAGACAACCGACATCGCGGCGATGAATTCGTTGCCGATCCATGCCGCAAAAAGGTAGAGATACAGCAACGCGACCAGCGGGAAAATCAGCATGCTCAGGCGAGCGGTTCTCAGCACCTGCCAATAACTCAAATTGCTGTGGAAGAGAACTTGCGTCCCTTGAAGATAAGTATCGCGCATTGGGACGACGGCGGTCGTAACTTCGGTGGGCGGCAGGTGCACACCGCGAAGATAGAGTGGCAGCCCAGCCACGATGCGCGTCAGGGGCGGCTGCTCGACACCGGAGCTCTCTTTTCCTACGTCGTACATGACCACAGCCGATGCTATGTGGAACGGCTCGTCGACTGTGTTGTTGAACACAAACATCGTATGGGCGACGCGCAACAACATGATTGCCGCGGCGATGACCGCGATGGTGCGATTGAGCGCCGCGGAACGCGGAGGTGGTTCTGGTATCCGGTCAGAGAACTCCATTGGGATCATCCGCTTTCTCTCTCGCTGCGGCGAACGCTAATGGCACACGTGCAGTTCGGCATCGCGATGGCCATCGACGCTTTTTCTGATGTCATTCAAGGCGTCAGTCTTATTATTAGCAAATCTGCACTGCAAACTGAAGGCGAAACAGCACTCGTGTGTAGCTGTTGCCTCCGCTTCGCCACCCCGCGCAGGACCCATTGAAAAAGAGCTGAGAGGGGATGTAGCGGGTAGGTACAGTCTTATTAATAAGAGCTGGCTTTGTAGCTGTTTGCTATATTACCGTAAGGGATTTTGATTGCGCCTGCGGCGGTGCCCACCCGACGCCCTCGGCTCGGGATGCTTGACAAGGTTCTCGCGGGCTTGATTCTGGCATTTGGGTTGGCGTTTTGTACAGAACATCCTCACTTCGGCGCCTTACTGAACCCCTGGAGTCCCTCATACCCATCGGACTGGTTCTGATGATTCATCCCACTTGGCAAATGATATCGATCCGGATCCATCCAGGGACGGCAGTGATCACTTTGGGAGGAGTGGTCGATTATTTCACTTCAAGAACGGCACCCAGCCTGGTTCCGAGCCTAGGTACTCCCCCTGGGGTGGACCCTTAACTTCTATGTGGTGCCGCTTATCCTGCCTTTCAGGCAAGGTGATCAGTTCAAGCAGCGGTGTGCTACTGGTAACGCTGCATGATAGTCTCCTAACGTCGTTTCAACCGGGCCCCGATAGGTTCGAAATCGCCGAACAATGAGGCTCTACAGATAAATGAAAATAGGATTCGTCAATCAGCCTTTTGACACAATAGTTCCCCCAGGTCAGAACTCTGTGGGGTATTACACGTACGGCGTCGCTTGCGAGCTGGCGAAGTCCTGTAAGGTCATTGTTTATGGAATGCAGGCGAACCATCCCGGTAGCCGAGCAGGGTCAGGTAATCAGAACATTGATTTCCGACTGCTTCCCTCAACCCAATTCGACCGGTTATGTTTTGGAGCTCGCACAAAGTGTGGGAAGCTGTTCGACATTAAGATGCCCATATCGACTTCCAAATTACTGTTTCCTGCATACGGTCGACAAGTTGCGATAGACCTGCACGAAGAGCGGTGCGATGTCATTCACATTCAGCACTGTTCGCAATATGTGCCGATCATTCGCGCCAAGAATCCCACAGCGAAGATCGTCCTACATATTCATGCAGAATGGTTTTCACAGAGCAACCTTGAGGTGTTGCGACGCAGGTTGGAGGGCGTGGATTCCTTGCTTACAGTGAGCGACCATATTGGGAGGAAGTGCCGGAGGGACTTTCCTACGATAGCCGACCGATGCGAGACGATGTACTGCGGCATTGACCCCAAGGAGTTTTCCCGGGTTAAGGACTATACCGCTGCCACCGAACGAAGGGAGAAACGGATTCTATACACCGGCGCCATTTCGCCGCATAAGGGCGTCCACGTGCTGATCGATGCTTTCAACCTGGTCGCGAGACAGAATCCCAATGTCCGCTTGGACCTGGTGGGCAGTCCGATGAGTTATCCGATTGAAGAGTCCTTTGACATGAACGATCGAGCCGAGGTTGAAAGCGTAGCTCCGTTTTATGCAAAGCACCGTTTGGAACGCCTGAAGGCAAAGCTATCGTTGGCTCCCTATGATGCGGGAACATATCAGGCGCATCTAAAAAGCAGATTGGCGGAGGAGGTTCGAGCCAAGGTTAACTTTCGTGGCCATTTCAGCTTCCGAAATGAGTTGGTTGACTCGTACTACGACGCAGACGTCTTTTGCTTCACACCTGTTTGGGAGGAAGGTTTTGGTCTTCCACCGTTGGAGGCCATGGCAGCCGGCACACCGGTGTTAGGCAGCCGGTCCGGCGCGCTACCAGAGACTATTCAAGATGGGAAGACCGGGTTTTTATCTGATAAAAACGACGCGAAGAGGCTAGCGGACCAGATTTTGTTACTGCTGGAAAATGACTCTTTACGAAGAGCGACAGGGCACGCGGCTCGACAGCGGGCGCTCACCCACTACACCTGGGAGGGAATTGCTGACAAACTGTATCACCATTATCAAGCTCTTCTCGGGCCAAAGATCAAGCTTCAACGATGACGGCGCGCCCGATAACAGACCATCATCAGACACTTGAGGGGACGAAGTAAATCAGCCTTGATATAGCCGGAACGATGAATCGGGCAGGTTTCGTGGACTCCAATGCCCGTTTCCAACCTTGAGTCTGCGCGGTTTTCGGAGTTCTGGATGGATCGTCGCCAACTCGGAAGTTACGTCGTTTCGGATGAGCCGCTGAGCCCTGAGCAGTCTCTTCAGTTTCTGTCGCCCGTATGGTCGACGGATCTCATTCCCGTTGACGGGTGTTGCTCCACACGACCTGACACACTCCGACAATCAGCATGATTGTGCCGTAGAACACCCAATGTTGATCGCCTTGCATGAAGCTGCGACTAAGAGAGCCCCAAGCAAGATTCAGCCCCTGCAGAATCCAGATCCCTCCCATCAGAACCATCAAGACACCGATGAGGCTGCTGATTACTCGCATCACCGCGTTGAATGCACGACTCATCGCGCACCTCGAGACAAAAACGTCTGGGTCCACCTGCTGCGGGAGCACATCGAAAACCTCTGAATAGTGGCCTCCTGAGCATGTTAATGCGTCTAGCGTACATCTCGGTAGGGTTGTGGCCCACCCGGAAGTTTCAACTGAAGAAAACGCTTCGTCGCAGGAGTTGATCAACTAGTCATTTCTGGGTAGGCGGTGAACCGTTCGAAACAGGTCGATGAGTGAATCGATTTGGCGCTCACTGACAATTCAGATTGGTTTCATTGTTCGTGAATCTCGGACCCAATTAACGGGTATTTCGATTTGTTCTGCCCCGAGATTCCGCGCACGGATTAATGCGACCAAACGGTGCAAACCCTACCCCAACCACAAATCCGACAAACCTCCCAATGCCCGTAAAGGCACGAAAAATAGCATCGAAACGGTGCTAATATCTGCATAGGGGAAGTTCGGATGCGTACAACAATTGCGCTGGACGACGAATTGGTCAAGCAGGCGGAGTATTACACCGGCATTAAAGAGAAGGCAGCTCTGGTGAGAGAAGCGCTCAGCCGGCTTGTCCGCAACGAAGCTGCCCGGCGACTGGCGGCTCTCGGAGGAAGCGACCCGGCGGCTGAAGCCGCGCCGCGGCGCAGGGTGGACGAGTGATCCTCGTTGATACCTCGGTCTGGATTGGCCATCTGCGAAGCCCTAACGTGAAACTCCAGGAACTGCTCCAGAACGATAGGGTCGTTACTCACCCCTTCGTTCGCTTGGAGTTGGCTCTGGGTTCCATCGCCACCCGGGAAAAAGTGCTGACTGACCTGGCTCTCTTGCCTCAAGCTCCGAGCGCGGCGACCGACGAACTCTTTAGCCTGGTCGAGCTCCGGAGACTGTACCGAAGAGGAATCGGCATCACCGATCTCCACCTGGTAAGCTCCGCCCTCTTCGACAAGTCGATTTCAATCTGGACCAGAGACCGGCGACTGGGAGACATTGCAGACGAGCTTGGAATCCGTGCTTCGCTTCCGTAGACGGCCTTTCGTCGGGACAGATTCGCTCGCCGAGTTGCGGCACGAAGCACTTCGATTCCACATCGTAGTTCCTGAAGCCTATCAAGCGTGGTGGTTTGAGTCGCGATCGTGGATCGGCAGAATTGAAGTAATGAAATCTACCATGTTTGTGGCCATGCGCGGGTCCCGGTTGGCCAGCGCCACTAGGACATACCCGCTTTGTGGCAAGATGTGCAGTTCCCCGTTGATTCCGGGTGCGCCACCGCCGTGCCCGTATCCTCCATTCGGCAGTACGTAGAAGCCCATGCCATAATCCGGGCGCATATCGCTCTTCCGCGTCGCCTGTCGTAAGAGATCGGGGCTTACTAGTTTGCCGGATTGCAGAGCTTCCGCGAAAAGGAAAAGGTCGCGGACCGTGGAGTATCCCCCTCCAGCGGACGTTCCCGACCAGGGCATCCCATCCCTGTTGGGCGTGAGCCCATTCGGCCCGTGCGTGTAGCCGATCGCGCGGCCGTCGACATGATCGGCCTCAGGACGCGAGTCGGTGTGCAGCATCCCCGCGGGCAAATAGATATGCTCCCGAACGTATTGCTGATACGGCTCGCCACTCACAAGCTCGATGATTCGCCCCAGGAGGATGAAACCGTAATTTGAGTACTCCATGCGCGAGCCGGGCGCAAAGGCGGCGGGCCGGCTTCCAAATAGCTTGACGTAGTCCGCCAGCGTTCGCGTTTCCTGGCGACGCACTTCATACTCTGGAGTAAAGATGTCTCCGGTGCCGCCCGTATGGTTGAGCAGTTCTCGAATCGTCACCCGCGAGGCGAGGTCCTGGTTCGGATAGTCGGGCCAATAGGTCGCAATCGGGCTATCCAGCGCGAGTTTTCCCTCTCCCAGGAGTTGAAGGATAGCCACCGCTGTGAACATCTTGTTCATGGAGCCAATGCAGAACTGCGTATCGGTCGTGTTCTTGAGATGCTTGGTCTCATCCGCCGTGCCCCAAGCCTGCTCGAACACGATTTTGCCGTTGTGTGCGACGAGGACAGCCCCTGAAAAGGCGTCCGGCCCATGCAGCGTTGCCACATGTTCTTGGACCCGGGCGGCAAGCTCGTCGTCGCTGGAAATCGCATTCTCCGCACCCTCTGGCGGCGGCACCGGATGCCCCATCATGCCCGCGACAACAGGAGGATTGACTGACGCCAGATCCATTGTGGATTCGGAATAGACGCCGCGATTTTCCTTCATTAACACCACCAGATGAGTGTCGGTGTCTTCCACGACCCGGTAAATGCTCATTCCTCCGGTCATGGTCCGCAGGCGCAGATCGCCTGCAACCCGGTCGTCGGCCTTATTTCGTCCAAACTTCTGCCAGAACGCAGCGATCCGGGCTGTGTCGCCCGAGTTGAAAGCGTCCAACCATTGTTTAAAGACCTGAAGAACAGGCGTTTCGGACGCAGGAGCGGCGTTCGTAGTCAAAGCCCCCGCAAGCAGAGAAAATACGAGAAGAGTGGCGACACGCTGGCACATACTGCTGGTATAGAGCAGCAGCTTGCTATTTGTGAAGTTGATAATTGTAATATGTAAAATTCATTCCATGAATATCAGAGGGATCGATCTTAACCTCCTGCTCGCCTTTGAAGCGCTGATCGACGAGCGGCATGTCGGGCGCGCGGCAAGACAGGTAGGGCTAAGTCAACCGGCCTTCAGCAACGCCATAGCACGGCTGCGAGCTCGTCTCGGCGACCCGCTGTTCGTGCGCACTGCGCAGGGCATGATGCCGACTCCCCGCGCCGACCAGCTCGCCGGACCCATACGATCCGCTCTTGCTCAGCTTCGGCAGACTTTCGAAGCGCCGCATTCCTTCGATCCTTCGGTAAGCGCGCACCGGTTCCGCATTGGGTTGAGCGATGACGTGGAACTGCGTCTGGTTCCTCTGTTTGCCCGTTCCATGCTTTCAGGCGAGCTGCAAATGCAGACTCGCCGGCTCGATTGGTTGTTCACTGTGCCCGAGAGCGAGCTTCGCAACGGAAACCTTGACCTCGCAATCGGGTATTTTCCGGATGCGCGTTACCTCGCGCCAAGCCTCGTCATGGAGGCGCTTTCGGAGGAGAACAACGTCGTAATCGCGCGGCGCGGTCATTCGCTGTGGAAGGGCAAGCTTACGCTTGACCGCTTCACACGGCTGGATCATGCCGCCGTCATTTATCGCAACCAGCTATGGGGGCTTATCGATAACGAGCTGGCCGCAAGAGGACTTCAGCGTCGCCTCAGACTGGCGCTACCGCATTGTCTCTCCGTGCTGCACGCCGTCGCATCGAGCAATCTGGTGGCGTGTCTCCAGGAATCGGTTGTTGAGAAATTCAGCAAGAGCCTCAACCTGACGTCCTGTCCCGAGCCGCTCGGATTGCCGCCCTTCGTCTTGCGGATGGCGTGGCATAACCAAAGGGACAACGACCCTGCGAATGTGTGGCTTCGGGAACTCATCGCAAATGAGCTCGGCGTTAGGCAGATGAGACATCACAACAAACGCAAAGTGAAAAGCACCAAAGCGTAATCCACTGTCCTGCAGGCTCGGAGCGCTAGCCTATTTGAGTTTGAGGGGCAACTCAACCGGAACCAAGGCGGCGGGATGGTGGACGGAGCGCCCAGGACGCAACTGCAACACAGGTCATTACGATTGGGTATGCCATCGTACCCACGCTAATCAGGCCCGAGGCCGATAGCGATGCAACAGCGCCCGTCAAGTCGAAGAGCACACCGGCGTAGGCCCACTCCTTAAGTTGGGGGAACCGCGGAATGACCAACGCGACAGCGCCGAGCAGTTTCCAGACCCCCAAAATGACCAGGAAATATAGAGGATAACCCAACCGTTCGATAAGGCCGCGAACCTGGGGCACACGCAGGATATCCCATACGCCTCCCAAAGCCAGTTCAAAGACGAGCAAAGCGGTGGTCGCCCAGTAAGCAATGATGCGATAGCGGGAACTGAAGGCGGAACTCGTGAGGTTAGTCATGGCATCGAGCTGCAAGTCACGACGGTTTCATTCTCGTTCCTAGAATTATATTGACCAGGCGCGAAAAGCGGCGACGATCGCGAAAAGTCGAAAAGCATCGATCCAGCGTGACAGGCGAAAGTCTAAGCTGTCATCAGAACGACTAGAAAGTGGAATTGTGTGCCCAGCTGTGTGCAGTTCGCGAGGTTTCGGGACAGCCGAAGTAACTCCCATCCTCTGAGAAGGGTGAATCAAATTGAATGTATATATGTCGCACTCCGGGTTTCAAGGAAATCCGTCTTCATCCCTTAAATCAATTATCGCGCTTAAAATCAGCCGGGCGAGGAGCGATCCCCAAGGGACTCCTGCGGCTCAAAACCCGGGAACTGACCGCCGCTCAGTTCGACTATCTTTCGGACGTTGCCCCCCCGACGAACAATGGCTCGCCGATATAGCAGCAGGAAAACTGGACCGGCCTATAAGGTCGACGTAGCGGAATTCACACTGTTCACCAGACTGACAGAATCCGGGCAACTCCGCACGGGGCCCACGTTCAGTTGCCGGCGGTTCGAGCTGTACACAAAATCAGCGACGCGCACATTCTTGATGCACGCTGGACCACGACGGTGGGGGAGCAAAAATAACGCTATAATTTCAGCGGTTGCTGCAATGCCACCAAAGCGCGCCTTTGTCATAATGCCGTTCTCGCCGACCCTTTCCGAAAAGGACTGGGCGGAGGTGTTTGAGAACGTTTTCAAACCGGCGCTCGAGGAGTGCGGGTACGAATGCTCTCGCGCGGAAACCTCGCGCGGGAGTCTGATTGCAAGCATTCTCGAAGGGCTCGTCGAAGCCGACCTAGTGCTTGCGGACGTAACCGATCGGAATGCGAATGTGTTTTACGAGCTTGGGGTGAGGCATTCCCTTCGTCGCGGCACCATCATCGTTTCGAACGGCACGGAGCACGTTCCGAGCGACTTGCGGGGGTATTGGTTTCTCACATACGGCCTCCGGCCAGCCGAAGTCATAAAATTCAAGGCCGAAATCAAGAGACTGGTCCGGGAATTTGAGGACAAGCCGCAGCGCAGCGACAGTCCGGTTTCCGATTATCTGGACCGCGTTCAGTTGAGTACGTCGCGGCAGATCAATCACGACAACGTAAAGAAGCTCGGCGCGTTGTTGACGGAGCTATCCGGAAACGAACTCGCTATTCGTCAATACCTGTCAACCGAAGAGCCGCAGTTGTATTCTCTGGGTTGCCTTCAGCTCCTTCTCCAGACGCGATACGTCGATGTCGGACCCGAACTCCTAAAGGCAACTTACGAACTGGACTACAAGCTGGAACTTCTGAAATCCGATCGTCAGGGCCGCGAAACAGCGACCGCAGCTCTTGAGGAAATCGAGATTGTTGCCCAAGGCATTTCGGGCATTCGGCAGCGCATCGTCAAAGGCGATTTCGCGGAACCCGCCGAAGCCTCGATGATGCTTTGGTCTCCGCGGGAATCTCAAGATAGACCGAGTCAGCATCTACACCCGGCCGATGAATTGTCAGAGTCAGAGCAGCAGGCTCGGGACGAGGGTGCCTACTATTCAAGCGTAGATCCTCCACCCGAACATGACTATTCGATGATCGTGGACGTACCCGCTTACTTCTGCGCCAGTTGCGGGTCGCCGAATTCCTCCGGCACCAGCGCTTGCCCGTTGTGCGGGAAGGCTCTCGGATCAAAGCCTTAATTGGAAGATTCGGGACAGGATGTACTGCACTCCTAAGCTGAGACACTGAGAAACAGGGACAACTGCAGCGAACGGAGGTTCGGATGAAAAGAGGCGAGGAATAGGTTTGAAGATTTTTATATCGTATTCCCGGGAAGATGCTGATGTGGCTCACGAGATCGCCTTGGTTGTTCGAAACCGTGTCTACAAAACGGAGGAAATCTATGAAACGAGAAATCATTCGGGTCGAGCCGCTGGCGACCTACCTCGAAAAGTACAAGGCGCCCGCTTCGACGGTGACTAAACACGGCGACACTATTTACGTCTCAGGCTCTCCGCCGTTCGATCCGAAAACCGGAGAGATTTTCCGAGGGCCCATTGAGCGCCAGACCGAGATCGTTTTAGACCAGCTTAAGCTCTGTGTCGAAACGGCGGGTTCGTCCTTGGAAAGCATCTTGAAACTGAATGTCTACGTGACTTCAGTAGATATGTTTCCTGCTGTTAACGAGGTCTACAGGCGTTACTTCCCGGAGAATCCTCCTGCTCGAATCTTTATCAACGTTCCTGCTTGGAATGGCGGCTTCGACATCGAGGTGGACTGTATCGCCGCGGTTCTTTAGATCTGTCGAATGTCACTTTGATTGCCAATCTCCCGCTGCTCTTGTGGGCAGCGGTGAGACGGCTACGAATACAGAATAGCTTCGCCCTTTCGACTCTCGCCGACACCGGTCGGCAAGCGATTGGTATGTTTCCTCGCGCTCGCGTGGCGAGCCGGGAATCATCCTTCTGACCTACGGGAAGATTCGGGACGCTCCCAGCCGCCGCGTGTGGCATCGATCAGTCTGCCGTCCTCCTGCTGTGAAGGTGGTAGCTGAGACCGACGTTACACATCATCACGTCGATGCCGGGGTTGCTGGGCACCTGGCGGGCATTCGAGAAGTGGAAGTCGCCGGCGCCGAGACGAATCTCCCAATCGTGCGTGAGACGAAGCTCCGTGCCCACGCCCGTCTGAAGCGTAAAATTCAGATAGGCGCCATCGCGCGAGAGGGCCTTCTGCGTGTATCCGACAACGCCGCCCTTGACAGTGAAATAGGGCTTCAAGACCTTGCCGTCGCGCCAGAGCATGCGGAGGCCGACCGGCGTGACCGCGAGACCGGGTACCGTGGTGAAGTGGTGGCTCAAGGGATCGCCGTATTCGTCCAAAGCGGCGGGCTGACGCAGGAGGGTAAGTGGCAGGATCTCGCCAACGTAATCCATGCGTGCACCGATGAGTTTGCCCCAGGTGTGCCGGTCGTACTCGAGGCCGGCGACATGGAGGTAGCTCGACCAACTGCCTGCTTGGATGTCCCAGTGGCCGAAAGACGATCCGTTTTCAAAGGCGATTTCAGATTCGGGCGGCGCCGGTGGTGTGGTTGATAGCTGTGTGACCGCGCTTGCGGGCGGAGCCAGACGGGGAGCCCATACGATGCCCGTGGAGAAACGCGCGAAGTTGCTTGGGAGACCGGGAATTCTGTAGTAGGGAAAGTCGGAGGTGCTGTTGATTTTGAGAGCGAAATTAGTGTGCTCCACGCCGCCCTCGACGCGCAGGCTGAAGTGCTTGCTCAGAGGGGTGTCGATTCCGCCACCGGCGTAGACCGTGAAAGACGCAAGCGTCCCGGCGGCTCCGTTTGCGGCCCAATTCTTGTTCAGCCAGCCTTCGCCGAAGAGCATCTTGCCGAAGATGCTCTCGCGGCCAATGCGGTGGCTATATTGGCCGCCGGCGGTGGGGAAGTGGGCGTGCTGGGGCGATCCCAGGTTTGTGCCCTGGTAGTTGGTGTAATCGACGAGGAACCGGAGATTATGCCATGCGGGGAAAGCGGCACTGACGCCCCAGCCGAGCAGCGGCTTTCGCGAGCCAGGGACTCCGTTGAAGGAGTTCGACAGCGCGCTAAAGCTGCCGGAAACCTGATAGGGCGCGTTTGCTGTTTGGGCCTCTCCGGCCCACAGCGGCAAACACAGGATGAGGATAACCAGTGGTGTTCGCATGGTGCGGTGGCCGGAGTCAGCTAAAAGCGAGCGGAAAGGCTGCGCGTCAACCAGGAGCTTCGGCAGACGTCCGGGGCTAAAGAGCATCTGTGAGAACTAAGCTTCCCGGCCGCACCGACCAAAATATGGAGTGACCTGGCCTGAAAATTTTACTGATGATCTCCAGTTCGGCACTCATCAATGTGCTTCGAGAACAAAATGCATGCTCCGACTCCGTCGAGGGTGGCAACGCAAGTTTACCAAGACCGAAAAGCTCACTGTGAGAGCTCCTTTGCAAAACACTCACCATTACAAATGCTGGCACAGTTTGAGGAAGAGCCGTTCGATACAACTCCTGATCGCTACCTTCAATGCGAACATTTTTTTGTGGGGAGATAAAGGGACACGATACCCCAGAATTGCTGCAATAGCTATGATGTCCTTTATCTCCCAAGTCGCTTGTGAAAGTATGACTCTGGCTAATCCACGCTATCTGTTGATACTCGAGTCGCTCTCTCCTGATTCGATCGGCAGCGTCGATCGGCTCCCTGACCTTAGGCTTGCTCATCGCGGGCTCAACGCATCAAAACCGCTACTCCCTAACAGCGGCTTCGCTATTCGCACCAGAGCCATGTAGGATGAGGTCAACTTCCGAATTGGTTGTTCTGAATCTTGAGCCTCGTTCCCCCGTTCCCTCGTTCTTGGATCATGGCATTCCTGGCTGCACCATCCCCAGCAACATACCGATGGCACCGCTCGAACAGGAGTAGGGCATGAAATCTCCCCTGCGCGTCTTTATGGGCCTGCTGCTCGGTGCTTTTCTGGGATACGTGTGTAGACGCAGTCCCTTCCCTCTACTGCACCATGTCCCCACGCTGATTGAGCCTCTCGCGCGGCTATTCATCAACGCGCTCCGAGTTTGCGTCCTTCCGCTCGTCACCACCAGTCTCATCGCTGGATGCGCCTCGACGAACTCTGCTAAACTCGGTCGTCTCGCAGGCCGATCGCTAACCATCATCCTCCTCTACCTTGCCGCGTCAGCTGTCTTTGCGGGGAGCGTCGCCTTTCCTCTCTTCCGCTATGTGTCACACGTCATAGGCCACGGGTCCCTGGCCACCGCCACATTGTCTATGCCCTCCGCCGCGGCTCCCACATTCGGCTCCTTCCTCGAAAACCTCCTCCCCGCCAACATCTTCAAGGCCGCTGAGGACGGTGCCCTTCTTCCCCTGGTTCTTTTCTCCGTCGCACTGGGCATCGCCATTTCGCACCTCTCAGACTCTGAGCGGGTTCCTCTCACCCGCTTCTTCCGGGCGTTGGCGGATGGCTTCACCATCCTTATTGGCGGCATTCTCAGAACGGCCCCGATAGGAGTCTTTTGTCTTTCAGTAGGCCTCGGTGCAAGCGTTGGAGTAGGTGGCGCGAGCTTTCTTATCAGTTATGTGGTCGCCATGTGCTTCATCAGCGGGGCCTTCATCCTGGTCATTCTCTGTCCCAGTATCGCGATCTTCAGCTCATTGAGTATTCCCGCATTTATCCGGGCGAGCGCTCCGGCGCAGACGATTGCTTTTACGTCGCGCTCCTCGCTCGCTGCCCTGCCTGCTACGTACAAGGCGGCGCGCGACAGCCTTTGTCTTCCGGAGGACGTCTCCGCTTTTTTCTTCCCCTTCGCCGCATCGATCTTTCATGTGGGCGGCTGCATCGAGCAAATGGTCGGGGTCTGCGCCCTGGCGGGTTTTTACGGAGTATCCCTCTCCTCCGCACAGTTCGCTGTCCTGACGCTTAACGCCATCGCGGTTAGCATGACCGCCCCGGGCATACCCGGCGGCGCTATTATCGTGATGGCGCCGATGCTTGCCTCCGCGGGTATCCCGCTCGAAGGCATGGCCATGTTACTGGCTGTCGATACCCTCCCTGACATGTTTCGCACTACGGCCACCGTCTCCTGCTGGGTAGGTGCGGCAAGCCTGCTAAACCCCCGAGTACAGTCAACCGCGATCGATGGCGCGTTGGAAGTTATCCATTCTGATGAACCAATCTCAGATGTTCGTGAGCCTGATTGTTAGCACCTTATTGGTCCAGCCGTCCCCATTCCTCTCAAGCATTCGATTGTCTCTTTCTTCAGCGTCCTGAAAGAATTGCGCAGCGACGCGAGAAAACTCTGGTTTCACAGGAACTGGCGTTTCCTTAATAATCTCCCATTGAAAACCATCAGCTTTGAGCGCCTGTATGATTTGTCGCTTGCCGAGGATCGACCACAGGACGAATACCGCGTCAGGCTTTGGCTGTTTCAGACGGGCATACCACTGGGAGAAGTCGCGCGCCAACTTTAACCCGTCTGGGCCAGCTAAACGGTAATGGGCTTTCATAGGATCGGCTTCGAATTTGGACAAGTCACTTGGGTTTGCATAGTCCCCTGGATACTGCGGGGGGTTGAAAATAAGCATATCGTGCTGGGCAACGACTTCTGGAGAGATTCGAGCGAAGGGCATTGCATCCATGACATCAACTTGTGACGGAGTGATGGCACGTTTCTTAATTTTAAGATTGACGTTGGCACGAGTTATGTCAATCCATTCGGGCATAAGGTCAATGAAGGTGACGGAGCGGGCCTTCTTTTCAAGCAGGCAGTAGAGACCGATGATTCCGCTGCCGCAACCGATATCCAATAGCTTTTTCGTACGCGGTTCGACGGGAATGGTTTCTGCGAGAACCTGGGAAAGCTTGGACGGTTTCTCAGGACCACAATCGGCGACGTAAGGCTGCCACCATTCCCTCGGAGCACTCAACGGCCCACTCTCGCTCATACAGCCTTTCTGCCTTTCTGAGTTGTGACATTCTAATACCCGGCTCTATACAGGGAGCATACGTGTCTCACGAGACAAGACGCCTCGCTTTGGGCAACGGCCTCTGGCGGGCAGACGGAACGTTACCCTTGGTTCAAGGATCACAATCACCTAGCTGCTACGCTTGTAACGGTCTTTCACACCGATGCAAAGGGCTCACCGCTGAAAAATATCGAGCTGCGTTGGAAGCCCTCTACATCGCGGCAGGGTTCCGCTCGCTTGTGGCGCCCGCCGATGAGGAGGGTTAATGGAACGAGCGTTTAGCTGCATTGGAAACTGAGATGGATCGAGCGGAGCACATCACACAGAGCCGCAGCTTCGAGAGGCGCTGGTTACCGCTCGGCTGAAAGGTTTGCTCTCCTACCTGCCGGATCACTCTTCCAAGTAGCGCATCGCCCGGCGCAGGGACGATTTGGGAAGATTCGCACATCTGTCCCTGAAAAGGCTCGATCATGCTAAGGCCAGTCCATTTCGAGTGCGTAGATTTCCTGGCTGCTGATATCGCGTGTGACAAGGGGAGAATCGTCGGGAGCCAAGCCAAACCAGGTTGAGGCCCTTCCGTTGAGCAAAGGTCCGGCTTTCTGAAGATCCACTACCTCTTCAATCTTCCGATCGCTCATCCGTAAACGAAGGACGCGGGGCTTGAAGTCCGGCGCTGGGAAGTTCAGAAAATAAATGTACTTTCCGTCGTGGGAGAAAGTCTCATATGCCACCTGAGAGGGAAATGAATCCGTCCACTCCTGGGTAGTGAAGTCAAAGATCATCAATGCATCCGAGCTGTCTTTCAAAGCCGCGATAAACCGTCCATCAGGCGACCAGTGAGAGGAATAAAGCCCACTCGATCCAGGTAAGGCGGAAACGCGCTTCGTTCTCAGGTCCATAGTGTAAATCGGTGCGTTGGGGTCACTTTCGGGTGCGAAGACCAACGAGTTTCCATCAGGCGACCAGTTCGCATCCATCTGGTTGTGTTCGCTCGGGAGTCGCTCTGGAGTGCCACCCTCGCTCGAGATGAAGTACATATTCCAGACAGTGTCAGGCAGCCTGGCACTGAAGACAATTTCTTTGCGGTCAGGCGCCCAGCGCGGCAGAAAAGCCTGCATGGGCGGAAAGGTGAGCTGAAGCCGTTCGGTTCCGTCCACTCTGCTGCGCCACAGCGTGCCTTCAGGATAAGAGGTGTAGGTGACCCATTCGCCATCTGATGAGAATGCAAGGGCCTCAGCCGAAATTCCGGGAAGATATGGTACGAAGTCGCCGCTTCGTGCATCGTAGCGGACCACTTCGCCTCGCTGCGAGGTTGCTATCGCGAAGATTTGCCTGGCGTCTTTGCTAGGCAATGGATACTGAAAATCCAACGGACCAGCAGTCAACGGGGTTGGCCTGTCACTCGGCGTCCGCCATAAGCGTCTCCGATCAGGCAACGCCCAAATATTCGATCTACCGTCGAGGCTCTTCTGAAAAGTGAAAAAACGTCCGTCCGGCGTCCATTCACCACAACATCCATCAAACATTTTGAGCAGCCCTGTGCCATTCGACGCAGCCTCCATGACGGTAGTGGCCACCTCATTTTCCAGGGTGAATCGAAGGCGCGATCCGTCGGGTGAAAAGCGAAAGCCAGAAGCATGACCGTCAGTCGCAAGCAGTTTTCGAGGCGCTGAGCCGTCTCGGCTTACCGAATAGAGGTCGGTGGGAAAGTCATAGACCGTCGCCTTGTCATAGATGAGGCTTGTTCCGTCCGCGCCGAACGATGCGGCCTGACCGTGTACCGTGCCAACCTGGCGGGGTGCCCCTCCCGCGACCGGCACCACCCAATATGAATTGCCTTTGCCAAGCACTTCGTAATTTGCAACCAGCAACTCGGTCGCATCTCTCGATAGATCGAGCACCTCAGGCGCATTGAGAGGCAGTGGAAGCGTTGTGACCTCGCCACCCTTGACGGAGACTTGATGAATGAGAGAGTGCCCACCACGAGGGTCCCCCTCGTTGAAATAAATTCGCGAACCGTCGGTCACCATTGGGCCGAACTTGGGTTGACCATCATTGGTCAGCTTAGCGAAACTCAGGACTCTTGGCGCGCGCTGAGGGCGGAAGACCATCTTCCATAGAACCAGCGCGACTATGATGAGAGCCACGCTGAATACCGTCGGCGCCCAGATCCGTCCAGGAAGATGGTGCTTCACGCCGGCAGACGTCATCGCGCCGCTCGATTCTGGCAATGCCTGCAGCGCGAACGCCAAGTCCGATGCCGACTGAAAGCGCTGCTCGGGGTCTTTCTCGAGGCAGCGTTTGACGATTCGCACTAGAGCGGGCGGGGTATTCGGAGCAAGTTCAGAGATCGCGGGCGGCTCCTCATTCAGGATGGCGGCCATCGTCTCTGCCGAGGTCGGCTTTTCAAAAGCGCGCCGGCCAGCCAGCATCTCGTAAAGGATCGCCCCAAAGGCGAAGATGTCTGTGCGGCCATCGACTGCCTGCCCGCGCAACTGCTCGGGAGACATATAACCGACCGTGCCCATCACCATGCCGGGCTCTGTCCCGTCAGTCATCGTGGTCTCTCCGAAATTCGGCGGTAGCCGTATTAGCTTCGCCAACCCGAAGTCCAGCATCTTGATCCGGCGCTGCTTCATCACGAAGATGTTCGCCGGCTTGATGTCACGATGCACGACGCCCTTGGCATGCGCCGCATCGATTGCCCCTGCGATCTGAACTCCAAAATCAATCACGGTCTCAAGTGGTAGCGGCTTGCCCGAAATCGTCTGCTTCAGCGTCTGCCCCTCAAGCAGCTCCATGGCAATGAAGACCAGGCCGTCCACTTCATCAACCTCATAAATCGTGCAGATATTCGGATGGTTCAGCGCCGAAGCCGCCTGCGCCTCCAGACGAAAGCGCTGCAGCACCCGGGGCTGCCCGGCAACTTCTTCGGGAAGAAACTTCAGCGCCACGTGACGGCCCAGCTTCAGGTCCTCCGCGTCATAGACAACGCCCATACCGCCGCTGCCGATCTTGCCCACAATGCGGTAGTGGCCGATGACCGTCCCGGCCGGAATGCCTGCCGAGTGAGAGTCTTCGGAACCAGGCCGCGGTGGAACAGGTGCACGCGCAGGGCCGGCAAAAGCCGGCCGCTCCATAAACTCTGCTGCATTCTCATGCTGGGCAAGCAGAGACTCAACCTCGCGCCGCAACGACTCGTCGCCGGCGCATGACTCCACTAAAACGCGCACGCGGCGGTCTTCGTCGGCGTCCAGCGCCTTCTGGAAGATGCTCTCGATTCTTTGCCACCGCTCAGGATCCATCGGTCTTTGCACCCATCTCACGCAGCAGCCACGCCTTGGCGAGCCTCCAATCGCGCGCCACTGTGTCCGGAGAAACTTTCAAGACTTCGGCGGTCTCTTCCACGCTCAGCCCGCCAAAGAAGCGCAACTCAACCACCCGGCTTTTGCGTTCGTCGATCAGCGCCAGCGCTTTGAGTGCATCGTCGACGACGATTACATCCGCGTGCGAGGAGGAAGCAACCTCAGGCGCCTCGTCGAGCGCAACGGTAAAAGCGCCTCCGCCTCGCTTTTCCGACCGGCGGTTACGCGCCATGTCGGTCAGAATGCGCCGCATCTGCCGGGCGCACAGTGCGAAGAAATGGGCGCGGTTCTGCCAGTCCACCTCTCTCAAGTCGGAAAGCCGCAGGTAAAGCTCGTTGATCAGGGCAGTAGTTTGTAGGGTATGGCCGTCGCGCTCCCGGGCCATGCAGCGACGCGCCGCGTTGTGTAACTCGCGATAGACCTCGGGGGTGAGCTTCTCCAGTGCGCCCTCGTCGCCCTCCCGCCACGCCTGCAAAAGCTCCGTAATTTCGTGTCCGGTAGGTTCGGTCATCGAACGGCCTCGTACAGAGGACAGTACTTGAACTGAGTCCTAACACCCGCGAACGCGGGACATCATTTCTTGCGAGCCTTACCGGAGGAAAATATTTTCTGCCCTTCGTTACAGGTCTTGCCCGCGGCTTTCGCTATAGAGAGTGAAGCACAAATAAACGCGGCTGTCAGGCGTAAATCGCCGCCGCGATCCGAGCGGAGGAAGTCATGAAAAAGCACATCGCGGGTCTCTTCGGTTTCGCTTTACTGCTGGCGGCAGCTTCCGCCCATGCACAGATCACCCAAACTGTACGGGTTCAAGTGCCGTTCCCATTTGTCGCGGCGGGACAGAACATGCCGGCCGCGGATTACAGCGTAACGATCACTAAGGATACGGGCCTGATCATCCTAAGGTCACCCGGTCGCTCGGCGACAGCGCTCAGCATCAGAAATGTGCACCCCGGCAAGGAATCCTTCGAGTCCTACCTGAAGTTCAAGCGCTACGGCGATAGCTGGGTGCTTGAGGAAGTGAATCATGATGGCGTCGACCAGGTGCTGCGCAGAAGCAAGATCGAGCAGCAGCTCGCTCGGCTCAAGCCTGCTGGCCAAAAGACGCTGATGGCTTCAAACCTCTCCGGTCATTGATCGGCAACGAGAACCGTCTAGTGGAAGAGGCGAAAAGCCTCTTCCGCTCCCTCCGAGATGATCAGACCGGCGGAGGCACGCTGTGCGTAGTACTCCGCATTCAAAGGGGTAGGCACGTTGCTGGTCCCGGCCCGCATTCTGGTAAGAGGCGCCATGATGATCCGGTTCGGAATCTCTATGGCGCCCAGGCAAAGAGGGGTGAAGAGTAAATCTCTTGACATAACGAACATTTCCTTTGGACGTCTCGCCCGGGGTGCGTGCTGGCTACTCGTGTGCGTGTGAGACTTCTAAAAGAGCGGGATGTTCCGCATAGATGAACGTTATATCGCCCATATCGATTGCGACGAGCAAAGGCTCCTTCACAAGCTGGTAGTCGCCCTCATACGCGTACACGCGGCGTTTGGTCGGCACGATGATGCCGTCGACGTCACGGTAATCCATGGCGTAATTCAGGCCGGTGGCGCCGCCGAGAATGTCCACGGTGTAGTCGTGCCGGCGAAGCAGCCCATCGGGTCCAAAGCAGGAGATCTGTTCCTTTGTGTGACTTTTCACGCTGTCGGGAAAGGTTACTTTGAGTCGTCGCCAGGTCTCGTTCCCGACCTGAATGGACGGGACCTCTTCCGTGATGAAGCCTTCATAGGTGTAGAGGAACGGCGTATTGAGGTATGTCCACAGCGCCTCGCCTACAAAGTAAGCCACATGGATGTCGTCCCATGGCGTCTCTCTCTGCTGTCCTTCAAAAGACTTCTCCGGGTTATCGCGAGCGTCGATGAGGCCGCCATTCGCCGATTCGATGACAATGCGATTAGGCTCGAAACGCGCTTGCTTATTCTGGCCAGGGAAATCAACGGTTAGGCGCTCTTCCCGCGTTTCTGCGGTCAAAACCACATTCTTGAGGACGTCCGGCTTGCCCTTGACGTACCAGATCGCTCCTGTGATCGAGGCCGCTACCTTGATCGCCTTTATCTTGTTCCAACGTTCAAGTCCGCCGTGTGCTTTGACTGCCAGATCCAATAGTTCGGTCATGGAGGTTCCTTTTAGATGTGCGGTTGAAGAATTGCGCAGGACACGAGAGCACGGCCAAAGCAGAGCAAGATCACTCCACGAAGGTTCATGATTTCCCGCTTTTGCTTCTCTTGAGAGGCGTTGAGTGCGTGGGAAGGGCAGATGCATTCCGTACCCTCGGCTTCACCGGTAGCGGAATCGCTACGTCGCTACTGCCCCCAAAGCTATCGCCTTCCATCGCCTGGCGAAAGACTACAAAGAGTGCTTTGCGCGAGACCCTTTCGAGCCATATGAAGAGAGCGAGGGAAAGCAGGGGAACCCGTCCAGAGCCTCATCCGCCGATTAGCCATGAACGTGAGTTGGGGTAAGGTCGCCTATGAAACCGCGACTTCTTTTGTTTCCGAGCTATTCGGGACTTTTCCGTTGTGAACAATGAGCGCGATGGCGGCTGCCAACCACCAGAGCGCCTGGACCCCAGCAAATGCAGTCACGGCCCCAGGCAACGTCAGATCGAGGAGAAAAATACCCCCCAGACCAGCAAATGCAGTTGCTAATAGGAGGGCCAGATATCCAAACAGTCGTGGGAGTATCGGGGAGCCGACAAGGACAATGCCCAGCGGCAAGAACAGCGTCGGAGCCGCCACTATGAAGTAAAGGTGCTGGACGGCAGAAATGAGTTTCAGACTGATTAACGGCATCATCACCGGATCAGGGAACAAAGCGCTAATGTAGAAAGTGATCTCGATGAGACTGACCGTCATAAGGATGGTGGCTCCGAAAAAGGTCATCCAACCCGCAAGCCGCCGGGTCGCTCCGGCCAAGTGCACAAGAGCGAAAGCGAAAAGCACGATGAGAACCGGTCCAACGGCCTGCAGCCAGGCTCCCCAAAGGATGTTCGCGTAGTTCTGTTGGCCGAACCTGACCAGATCGGCGCTGGTTGCACCCGGAGGCGGCCCGCTATTAATGGCGAATGACACTATGAGCAAAACAACGCCGGTTACGCCGCTCAGGCCGCTAAGAATGCAGAACGACCTTTTTGAGATGAGGTTCTTGTCCATACGGCGCCTCCTACAAATAGTTAACCGTGATTTTCAAGGTGAGCTGGCCTCCCGAAAAGCGAAATGAGGCAGCATCGAATTTGGGCGGTCCGAAGTGGCCCCTGGCATCGTTCGAGGCTCCTACGCCCTCGCGCGGAATACCCATAAAGTTGGTGTCCAGTTTTCCATTCGAATTCTCATCGTGGATTACCGATACGGCGTAGGTCCCCGGAGCGACGCCGGGAAAATCGCAAACCGCGTGCTGCTTGGAAATGACGGAGGAGGTGCGGGCAACAGCCTTCTCTGCTTTCTTTGGAAAATCGTCGGCTGAGGAGAAGAGGGCGCAAAGCGTCTGGCCCTTGTCATTGTGCAATCCGGCGATCTCGATCCGGATTTGATTCTCCTGCGCCGGATGTGCTTGAGCAAGGACAGAAGAAGAAAGCAACAAGAACGCTGCGGGGAGAGCGAACAATCCGCGAGGCATACCTAATCTCAAAGGACATCTCCTTTCATTCTGCGTCGTAAGACCCAGCCTGAAACTACGCCCCTGTTAATTCCGCCCGGTTGGAACAAAACGTTATAACTAACTGAGTGAGCGCTCACTATAATGGAATGGACAATTAACTGTCAAGCGAGGGTTGACCGCACAAACTCGCTTAAGAGCTTATCCGCCGCGCGGCAAGCCAGGTGGGATGCGATGCACACAAAAGGACGGGAGGCACCTCTATGGCCGCCGGCACGAAGCGTTCAGGGAAAGTAAATCGTCGAAGCGAAATATTGCGGGCTGCGGAAGGGCTCATGCTCTCACGCGGCCTTACTGGCGTAACAACGCGAGAAATATCTCGAGAAGTTGGCTGCTCGGAAGGCGCTCTCTACTTCCACTTCAAAGGACGTTTGGAACTGCTATTGGCGATGCTCGAGGGGAGTTTGCCGGATATGCTTGGCCCTCTGCAGACTCTCCGAGAGTCTGTCGGCCGGAGCTCAGCTCAAGCCAACCTAGCGACCGCGCTGCTCGGCATCTTCAAGTTTCACCGGCGCGTGGTGCCGGGGACCGCGGGGCTCTTTGCCGAACCGGAACTTCTCGCGGCCTATCGCGAGTCACTGGCGCGTCAAGCCAAAGGGCCGCATCTCTCTATGGCGGCACTGGCCGATTACATTGCCACCGAGCAAGACCTTGGACGTATTGATTCTGGAGTGGAGGCGGAACTGGCCGCGTACCTGTTGATGGCTTCGTCCTTTTTCCGCGCTTTCATGGAGAATTTCTCAGGCAAAGCGATGCAGCCATCTTGGAATCAGTTTGCCAAGCGATTGGTAGCGGTGGTGGCACCGGAACCGCGAGGGCGCGCAAATGAACAGAAAGGGAGTTGAGGCTCATCTGTGGGAAGATTCGGGGAGAAGACTCGAGACTCGGGACAATCAATTCTTCACAGCTTCCAGACAGAGTAACCCCTAAAGCAAACAAGCAAACGGCTCCAACGAAAAGAGCAGGAAAGACGGAAGTGACCCTAATGGGCGCGTGCCTCTCTGCACCTACTCCGACGTGTTTCCTTTTGGAGCCACTTCCGTCTGTCATGCTTTTCTCAAGGTTGGTAACTCCAGAGATCATTGAGCGGCCCGGTCTCGCCCGCCGAGTCGTGACCGTCCCCACCGAAGAGCCAAAGAGTGCCGCCAGAAGAAAGATTGCGAAAAACCCAGGAGGAAGAGAGGCAGAATGACGCAAGAAAACCCCCAGCGAGAAAGCCAGTGGCAGGTTTGCCCTAACTACATTTCCACCTTCAAGCGATGCTTTAGAATTCAACGATCAACTGTCACAGAGGTTGTATGCGAAGCGTTGCTTGTGATGAAAACCTGAGGATGAAAAACCTGGAAAAAACCTGGGGATAGAATGTTCACTGTTACAAGAACGTTGTCATGAGCTTTGAAAGAGCAGACGGAATAATCACCATTGCGTCAGTCCATCTCACGGCGGCTGTCCCACGAAACTTCCGTCCACTGCATCGCGTTTACGCTCACTCCACGAGACACCAGCCACCTCTGCGCGACGTTACCTCCGAAGACACCAACAGCCCGCTTATCGTTCAAAAAGGCGTATTGGTCGACTCAGCCGGGCGTGAAATTCTCCATGCCAAGGAGACCACGATGGAACAGCACTTCACCAAAATCAAGGCAGTCGCCGGACAGGAATTCGCCATTTCTCTCTTCCACATGCTCCAAGCTGACTCGCTTGACGGCGGTGAGCGTCTGGCTCGAATACTCAAACGGAGGCAGGACGACCAGGCTATGACACTTCGCAGCCGCATTGCTCTCATCCGCGCCCGCTGACCTCTAACCGGCTTAAGTGAACTCCAAGAACGACAGTCTCACTTGCTGCTGGTTAGAGTCGAGCAAGGGTAATCTGGCCGCCCTGGAAGAAGTTGCCCTCACCAGTACCTTCGGTCAAGCCAATGAACGGGTGGGATACTTTGGCCGGGTCTGGGGCCTTACACGGAAGGGGCATTGCCGGTATCGGGCTGCAGACATTCAACTACGAGGTGCCAGAAATCAACAAAGGAGCGGACGACTTGCTGGCGTGCGTTCGGGATGATTCGGCATCGTGGGATGTCAAGCGAAGGGACATCGCGATAGGTAAAAAGATAAAGTGAGGGGGACATGTGGAGTCGGACGCCTGGATTGAACAACAAGGATTCTCGATTGTCGACCCCGATTGTGAGGAAGAGCTCCCAACAGCCGACGATCCAGATGATGAATATCGAGCTTGGCTCTACAGAGAGTACAACTTCCCGCCGGCACCGCACGTAACGCCCGTAAGCGGTACGTGTACCGGAACCCTGTAGGAGAACACTGTAGCCTGCTCCAAGACGGGAATCCGGGACGAGTTTCGGTGACGGAGTTTCGGTGACGGGCGGGAAGTTCACCAACCATTCAGCAGTCGCAACAAAACCGGCCACAACAGCGGCCTGCCGTGGTTACCAAAGAAATCCACTTACCCCCCTCGACACGCTCCAAGGGCCGTACTAATGTGTAAGTAAGAACCATACGTCGGCCCGTCTTGCCGCGACGGCGCTGCTTGGCCTTGCACCGGTGCGCTCTGCCCGTGCATCTGCCGCCCACCACCGGGAGACATCAGCGCTTGATGACTTGGGTGCAGCAAACGGTAAAGTGACAAACAAGCGATGGTTTACGCCTGTCCTCAGCATGGGTGCGCCCCGCAAGGGCGCCCTGCGGAGAGCGGGATTCACGGCGTAAGCAGGGTGGCGCTCAGTGCGTCTTCTTGATTGAGCAGTTTTGACAACTTAAGAAACGCCACACCACCGGAAAGCCCAGGCCAACTGCGGCCAGAGGACAACAGACGCCGGATGACAAGCGGGACAATCGCTAATAGCGCACAGGCAGACATATTGTCCCGTTTGTCACCGGTAGAGGTGGGTTCCAGGCGTAGGCCAACGTTCTCCTATCGAAATTTGGGAGCAAAGCCTCCGTGATCGAGGGAAAGCTGCAAGCTTGCACTTAAGAACGGGGCTTTTTTCGCTTTTTTCGCTTTTTGCGCACTTTTTTTTGAAGCTACGTGACCAGGCGGAGGCTTATACGTCGACTGCACAGTTCGGCGGCCCCTTAATGCGGCCCCTTAATAAGGATAAAGAGCATGCTAGACACCCCCTTATCGCGCTTACCGCGCTTATCGCGCACATTTTCCGGGAGCCTGAATCGCCGATGGCAGGCCCAGCTTGCTCCGGACTTAGTTCGCTTACTTCGCTTAGTTCGCACATTTCTACAACGGAACCAACACGGGGAGAGGATCTAAAAGAAAACGCAGCGCTGCCAATGCCCCAAAAGGCAAAAAGGATCGAATTTTATCGAGTTTTACAAAAATCGAAGACACACGGAAAACCTGGGGACGGGGGTGCTCTGGATCCTAAGCAAAGGGCACGATGGGCAAAAGCGAGGAAGTAGCCGCCTCAGTCTGCGTAACGCCACATCAATCGTCGAGACAGATACAATTTGTGCGGACAGGAGGCGCAGTGCCACCATGGCTTTTGCGGGCTGCACCTTTCTGGCACTAGCGGTCCTTCTCCACGCGCAGCACGGCGGGACGGGAACTGCCGCCCGCTTCAACGGAGTTGACCTCTTATGCACAAGATCATTTCGATATCCGTTTCCCTCGTTTTACTCGCACCTTTCGCTTTGCCTCAAGCCACCAAAACGCCGGTCAGTACGCGGGGACCGAGTGTCGCCGCCGGCAGCCAGGGCGTGGTTGTTTCCGGTAGGCCTGCCGCGACTGCGGCCGGCATCAAGATTCTGCAACAGGGCGGAACCGCCGCCGATGCAGGCGCCGCCACTCTTCTGGCACTATCCGTAACCTATGTAGGCGCCTTCTGCGTGGGAGGAGAGGTTCCCATTCTGGTTTACAGCGCCGGCCAGAAAAACGTGAAGCTGCTGGAGGGACAAGGGGAAGCCCCTCGCGACCCCAAAGCCATCGCCTGGTACATGGAACACGGAATCCCGGACGGTGACGTCAAGGCAGCCGCCGTGCCTGGCACCATAGATGCGATCGTCACCCTGCTGAAACTTTATGGAACCAAAAGCTTCGAGGAGGTCGTGCAGCCGACGCTGGCCATTCTGGACGCTGGCGGCCCCACTTGGTATATCGATACCGGCAGCGGACAAAGGATCGAAACCGGCGTGAACTGGCAGGCGGATATGGCGGTGACCTTTCGCAAGCTGGTGGAATCCGAAAAGGCTGCGAACGGTACACGAGAGCAGAAATTGCAAGCCGTGTCGGACCGCTTCTATCGTGGCGACATCGCCGCGGCTCTCGAAGCCTGGTACATCGAGAAGGGCGGCTTCCTTCGCAAGTCGGATCTGTCCGCGCACAAAACTCCCGTGGTGGATCCGCTTAAAACCACCTACCGCGGTTACACGGTCTATAAGGCCGGTCCCCTGACGCAGGGACCCTATCTTTCACAGACGCTGCGCCTGTTGGAAGACTTCGACCTGAAGAAGATGGGCTTCAATTCGGCGGACTATATCCATACGGTGATTGAAGCGGAGAAACTGGCGCTGGCGGATCGCGATGAGTATTACGGCGATCCGAATTTTGTGAAGGTGCCGATGCAGCAGTTGCTTTCTGATCAGTACACCGAAATGCGGCGCAAGCTGATTGATCCGAAAACGGCATCTCTCGAGCTCCGGCCGGGCGACCCGTACCATATGAAACCGACCAGACAGCCCACCATCACTGGCCCCTGGCATGGCGGAACCACCGTCATGTGCGTGACGGATAAGTTTGGCAACGTCATAGCGGCGACTCCCAGCGGCCTGTCGAGCACAGCGGGCGTGGCCGGACGCACGGGCATTATCCACGGAAGCCGGCTCAGCAGCCTGAACACATTTGCGGGAAGTCCCAACGTCATCCAGCCCGGCAAGCGGCCGCGCATCACGCTGAGTCCCACGCTGCTTTTCCGTGACAACGACAACCAACCCGTGATGGCGATCTCGGTAGCGGGCGGCGACCAGCAGGATCAGGCAGCCATCCAGGTCATCCTCAACTACGTTGAGTTCGGCATGAGTCCCGAGGAGGCGTTTAAGGCGCCGCGCTTCTCCACCGAGCATTTCATCAGCTCCTTCGGTCAGGACCGTGCCAGCTTGGGCAGCCTCTCCGTGCCCAACACCCTCCCCGAAGCGGTGCAGGCCAACTTGAGGGCTCGCGGCCACGTAGTTACCGTCAACCGCGGCGGAGTCGGCGGAGTGGCCCTGATCGGCATTGACCCCAAGACCAGGCAGGCCACCGCCGTGGGTCCGGCTGCTGGAAAAATGGAATAGATTCTATTCGGTGTGTATACGTACTTGCGAACTCAGTGGAGGATAAATGAGGAGCCTGCTGCCGATCGGAGTGTCGGCTTTCTTTTTGATTGCGACCGGCAACGCCCATGCGGCCGCGCCGCCTGCCATCAGTAACCAGGGTTGGACAATTACTGCCGATCAGGAACGAAGCGTACTCAGCATTTCGCAGCAAGATCTGGGCATTGTCCTGCAGGATGTCCGGATTAACCTCGGAGACCAGAACGGGGTTCTGCCCCTGACCGGGTGGTCGGTCGAGCAAACGAGTCAATCCCAACTGACCATACATACCGTTCACCCCATGACGGCCTGGAACTTTGGCATCGGCCGCAACATGCTCAAGATCTCCAGTACGGCCACAAACGCTGTTCTCACGGCGCAGGCGCCGGCCACCTCCAATCGCATACCTGCACGCGTTTTAGATCCGCAGGGATTTCCTGTCGATTGGATCGGAACCGATGAAGCGCCGCTCGAGTACGGGGGGACGGAAACGCGCAACCAGTCCTTTCTTCCTCTAAAAAATCCTGAAGTTATGTATTTCGCGCTGGGGCTGGTCTCGGGATCGGCATTTCACAGCTTGTTCGACCGCAAACAGGATGCTGTGATTCAATTCTCAGACCAGACAACGTTGCGCCGCGCAGATCAACATCCAGGTCTGATGGATGTACGTATACCCGTTCCCGGAAACACTTACATCCGTCTGGTTCCCGACTATTACACCAAGACTCTCGGAGTACCTTTTTACGTACCGTTCGATGACAGCTACTTCAGTGCGGCTCCCATGGTGTGGTCGAGTTGGACCGGTTACTACAAAGACGTCACCGAGAAAGACATCGTCCAGAATACGGACTGGCTGGCAAAAAACCTCAAACCCTACGGATTTCAGTTCGTGCAGTTGGACGACGGATTTGACCGCGGGAAAGATGGGGAACACTACTGGATCGAGAACTGGGACAAAACGAAATTTCCCCATGGCCCCGAATGGCTCACAAATTACATAAAGTCCAGGGGGCTCCGCGCGGGGCTGTGGCTTGTGCCTAATGTTTATGCGGGCGCCCTTACCCAACATCCGGAGTGGTATCTGCGCAGCGTCGAAGGCGGCCATATTCCCGATTACCACACGCCTGTCCTTGACTCCAGCAATCCCCAGGTGGTGGGTTTTCTTCGCGAGCTATTTACTACGCTGGATAAATGGGGCTTCGAGTATTACAAGTTTGACGGTGAGGGTTCGATCCCGCTGGCCTTTCCGGAGCTCGATAAGGAGAAGCTCTACGACAACTCATCGGATCCTGTCGTCGTCTATCGCAACAGGATGAAAGTCATCCGCGACACCATTGGACCAAAGGTGTTCCTCGAAGGATGTCCGGCCGGCATGCCGCTCAATGGGGTCGGCTACTTCAATTCCTTCTTCAATGGCCACGACCTCTACAACAACTGGCAGGGAATGTATTCCCTCTTCAGTTCCATCAATGGGAATGCCTTCTCGAATCACATCTTCGCCTACGTGATGCCGGGCGAAGGGATTGAACTCGGCGAGCCCATGACTATCGAGGAAGCCAGAACCAAACGGGTGCCGGATTTGCTGCACGAGATTGTCGCTCGGGAGAATCCTGTGACCGGGATTGGGGTGACGGACCGGGAAGCCCGCACAATCGTCAGCTTCATCTCCCTGACGGGCGTGGCCTACCCAGTGGGAAATGTGATGGCGGATCTACCCCAGCAACGACTCAAGCTCCTGCAGCAGACAATGCCTACCATGCCGATCATTCCGCTGGATCTTTTCAGCCGCGGAACTGACTCGCGGGACACGACCTTTCGTCAGACGCGCGCCGACGACTATGTTCACAATTATCCTGAGATCCTCGATCTGAAAGTGAATGGGAAGTCGGGAACGTACGATGTTGTGGGCTTCACCAACTGGCGTTCCGAAACCGCAAACCGAAAAATCTCACTGCAGGATAAGCTCGGACTCGACTCAGCGGCCAGCTATGTCGCCTTCGATTTCTGGAATCAGAAGGTGCTCGGTGTGTTTTCTGATGAGATTGCGATCGACATCGAACCTCACGACACGCGCGTAGTGGCAATCCATCCGCTGCTGGCTCGACCGCAGCTGATTGGGAATTCCCGCCATATCACGGGCGCCTATTCCATTAACCAGGAGTGGGATCCTTCGAAAAACAGGCTATCCGGAACGTCGGAGACAGTGCCGGGCGAGCCGTATACCGTCTGGTTCTACATCCCCAAAGGTTTTGCTGTCGAACATCTCAGTGTCGTTGCCAAGGGAAATGAAGCAATTGCAGAGCAACATCTGCTGACCGCTAACGCGCTGATGGTCAGCTTTAAAGGGCAGCAGCAGCCCGTGCGATGGGAAGTGAGTTTTAGCGTCAGCCCTAAGGAGTAGGGTGCGGCAATGCACTGTCTCAGCCCGTCTTTGACCATGTGATAAGGTGTTGGCGGAAGCCTATCTTGTTGGGTCCTAAAGAAGTCTGATGCTCGTTCCGGGAGGTCACGGCTTTGTTGTCAATGGCAAACGTCGGATCCAAATGTCTGCAAGGTATTCTTTCGATCTCGCTTCTTCTCGGCGTCCGTGGACTACCTGCGCAGACTAAGACATCGGACGTCCCGGCTGATTTCGTCATCAGCAACGCGACGGTGATGACCGCTTCGCACGGGATCATCCCTCGCGGAAGTGTTTGGGTTCACCAGGGCAAGATCGCAGGGGTCGGCGTGACTGTCAGCGCGCCCGCGGATGCCACGGTACTGGATGCTACAGGCAAGTTCCTCACGCCCGGGATCATCGATCCACACTCCCATTCCGCCCTCAGTAATGATGTGAATGAAGCAACCAGCCCGGTCACTCCTTCCATGATGATGATCGATGCCTTCGACAACCTGGACAGTGCTCTGTATCGGGCACTGGCGGGCGGAGTTACCACGGAACTGCTGCTGCATGGGTCTGCCAACGTGATTGGCGGACAGGCGGTGGTGATCAAGAACAAATTCGGCCTTTCGCGCGATCAGATGCTTTTTCCCAACGCGCCCCGTTCCATCAAGTTCGCCAGCGGTGAGAATCCCAAGCGCGTATACGGCCATCGCAACGAACTGCCTTCCACGCGCATGGGCAACTTCCAGGTGATGCGCCAGTCTTTTGAAGACGCGAAAGCCTATATGGCAAGCTGGGACGCCTACAACGCCAAGGTTGCCAAAAACGATAAAGATGCCGTCGCGCCGAAGCGTGACCTCAAGCTCGAAGCGCTCTCCGACGTCCTGCGGGGCAAGCTTCTGGTCCAGATCCATTGCTATCGCGCCGATGAATTCCTTACGGAAGAGGCGATCGCCAAGGAATATGGATACAAGATTCGTGCCTTCCACCATGCTCTCGAGATGTATAAAGTCGGCGATCAGATCGCACCGACCGGCACGGCCATCGCGACCTTCGCCGACTGGTGGGGCTACAAGGACGAGGCCTGGGATGCCATCCCCTGGAACGCTACCATGAGCATGCGCGAGGGTGTTCGGGTGGCGTTGAAAAGCGACTCCAACGACTACGTGCGGCGCCTTAACCAGGAAGCGGGGAAGATGATTCATTACGGCGGAGCGACCGAAGAAGAGGCGCTGCAGATGATTACTCTCAATCCTGCCTGGATTATTGGCGTGGACGACCGTGTGGGCTCCATCGACATCGGCAAAGATGCCGACCTCGTTCTGTGGAATGTTGCTCCACTTTCCACTTACGCACGCGCGGAAAAGGTCTACATCGACGGCGAACTCTTCTTCGATAGCAGCCTTCCAGGTTTCGGCACCACCCAGTTCCACGGAGTGATGCATAGCAGCGGGTTCTCGGGCGCGGAAGACGAAGAAGGAGATGGACAATGATCTGCGGGCGCCGGCAAGACAGAGGAAGATCGATTGCCGCGTGTATCGTCGCCGTGGCCTGCCTCTTTCTCTGCCTCAACACGGCGAGCGCATTCGCTCAAGCCGCGGCTCACTCCAAAACCCAACGCGCAAACCCGGGCAGCCCTGCCCCGGTTGGTCCGAATACGACCGCGATCGCACTGCCGAAACCGGTGGTGATCACCGGTGGCAAGCTGCTCACCATTACGCATGGCACGATCGATAACGGGACCGTGGTTCTGGAGGGTGGCAAGATTACGGCGGTTGGCCCCACGGCTTCGATCAAAGCGCCGAAGGACGCGCAGATCTTTGACGCCAAGGGGATGACGGTCTATCCGGGCCTGTTCGACGCGGAAACCCATCTTGGGCTGGTCGAAGTCGATGCTGATGAGAACAGCAGCGATCTGGTAGAGAAGAGCGATGAAATCTTTCCCCAAATGCATGTCGTCGATGCTTTCCACGCCGAGACGGCGCACATCCCTATTGAGCGCATAAATGGCGTGACCAACGCTATTGTGGCGCCGGCCTCGGAGGATTCCGTCGCTGGGCAGGACGCTCTGATTCAACTTTATGGCAAAGACCGCAATGCCATGATCATCACCCCGGATATTGCCTTGGCTATGAATTTCGAGGGCGACCTCCGCCGCAGAGGGAATGCGCCGGGAACCTCCAAGTTTCCCTCGACACGCATGGGCTTGGCGTCGCAACTTCGTCAGACGTTCCTGGACACTCAGAACTACATGGACGAGAAGGTGGCAGCGGCAAAGCCCGACCACAAAGGGCCACCAGCGAAGACCGATCTCAAGTTCGAGGCCCTGATTCCTTATCTGAAAGGGGAGAAACCGGTCGTGTTTGGCGCCTACGAGAGCCGTGAGGTTGAAGTCGCCATGAGCATTGCGAAGGAGTTCAACCTTAAAGTGATTCTTAACCACGTCACGCACTCGCCGGATCTGCTCGACACGATCGCTTCTTATAAGGTGCCGGTTATCGTGGGTTCCATTTATGATGCGCCCGAGGCTAACGAGCGTTACGATGCGATCTTTTCTCTCCCGGCAGAACTACAGAAGCGCGGGGTTAAGATCGCTCTGTCATCTCTCGGCCCAGAATCGGGCGATAGTCGAAACCTGCCCTACGCGGCAGGCTACGCCGTAGCCTATGGCTTGCCCTACGATGAGGCAATGAGGGCGATCACCCTAAGCCCAGCGGAGATGTTTGGCGTCGCCGACAAACTGGGCTCGTTGGACGTCGGCAAAGTTGCGAACGTCGTGATCGCGAACGGCGACCCGTTGGACGTCCGCACGTCGGTTCAGCAGGTGTTTATCGAAGGAATTGCCATCCCCATGACGAGCCGTCAAACGCACCTCCGGGACGAGTATCTGCCCCTTACACAAAAGCCGAAATAACCGGGAAAACGTCGGCAGTCAAGGCTTGAACTTACTCGGATGCTGTTTTGATGCTTCACAACCTAAGGAGATAGCAATGAGCAGCCACGGAGTAATGAGTGACGATGCGCCCGTCAATATGAGGCTCGAGGTGGTCGTTATCCCTGTCTCTGATGTCGACCGCGCAAAAGAGTTCTACTCGCGGCTCGGGTGGCGGCTCGACGCCGATCGCACCGCCGGTGACAACTTTCGCCTGATCCAGTTCACGCCTCCTGGCTCCGGCAGTTCAATCCAATTCGGTGTGAACCTCACATCAGCCGCCCCCGGTTCGACCCAAGCCTTGCTCTTGGTCGTCTCCGACATCATCGCTGCGCACCAGAAGCTTGTCGCACAGGGCATCGATGCGAGTGAGATATTTCACTGTACACGTGGGACTGGCTGCAGGTTTCCTGGCATCGACGTCCGCGTCAGCGGGCCACACCCGAACCGTCTCAGTTATGGGTCCTTTGTTTCGTTCAAGGATCCGGACGGCAACGGCTGGTTGCTGCAGGAAGTCACGGAGCGGCTTCCAGGGCGCGTCTAAGGCGACACGACCGATCGGAGAGCACGGAATTGCTCTTCACCTTTTGGGGTATGCGGTGAAAATGTAATCCTTTGACGCCGCTAGCGTGTGGCATGCGGCGCCGCATTTGGCGTCGTTTCCCTGCGGCGGCTTGCTGGCCAGCGTGGCAGGCCTGAAACTACTGGATGAGGTGTCATAATCGAACATGACATATCCCCATCCGTGCGTGTCCGAGAATCTCTTGCTGTCCTTCTCGATGAGCTCGACCTGAGTCAGGTCACCAGGCACCGTGTCTGGAGTGCTCGCGGAAAAAGGTGGACTGGTTAACTTTTGCGGTCTCCACTCAATCTTCGCAATCTTGGAGCCCTCGGGGAAGGGCTTGCCATTGCCGGGAACACCTTGCTTGTAGGCGTCGATCATCACGGGATTCGCAAGGATGAGTCTGATCACGTTTGCGGCGTCGGTCTGACTCGGGCCGACAGCCTGCCAGTCCTCGTATCCCTTGAAGTCAGAGAACGCGAGCCCGCCCGGCACCTTCAGCGTGTACTTGTCTTGTTTGTCTTGCGCGGGGCTGACCCTGTGGCCCAAGACGGCGAGCACCAGCGCAATGATCGCCATCAACAAGGGTAGAATCCTCTTCATAGCTCGTTCCCTCGGATGATTGTATGTTTGGGGTTTGGGCCGACCGGGTACCCATTCGAACCGGGCAATCATAGGCCACCACAAACGCTGTGGTCAAGGTTCCCGGATCAGACCAAGAATCTCGACCCGAAGTCCGAGAGTTAAGAGCGATGCCCCCAGAGCCGTCTCACCTCACCCACGGACGCATCCGCGGGATCCACGCGCGGACATTTCTGCAGTACTCTTCATAGTCCGCGCCAAACTTCCTTCGCAGCGTCGGCTGCTCGTACAGCAGCACAAACAGAGCCACGACCGCCAGCACCGCGCTCGCCCACGCAATCGCTCCCACGCTCGCCCGCCCGAAGATCACCCACAGCCCTGCCCAGCCCGCAAAGAACCCCAGATACATCGGATTCCGCACATACCGGTACGGCCCCACCACCACCAACCTCTGCGGCGGAGCCATCGGAGCCGGTGTCCCGTGGCCCGTGCTTCCGAAGTCCCAGATACACCGCACCGCCACCGCGAAACCCAGTACCGAGGGCACAGCCGCAAGCCACCGCCATTGCGCCGCACCCACCGTATCCACCTCAAAGCCCAACCAAGACGGCAGCAACCAGAACCACAGCGCAAGGAACGCCGCGCCGACCACCAGCGAGGCGACGGTTGCACCACAATGCACGCCGTCATTCGGATCTCTCTGGATTGCCGTCTGTCCGCTCGTCATAAGCGCCTCCACATCAACACGGAAGTATGCGCCCGCGCGGGAAACCTGCGCAATGGAAAGGCTCCGGCCCGGTTCCCGCTGACGGCGACTGAGCGGGGGAATTGCTGCAATTGGTATGCTGTCCGTGCGCCAAGCAAGCTGGCGTGTTCCAGCCGGTGCAAGTCCGGCCCAGGTAAGGCGTAGCAGCCGCCTGGTAGTGAGTGTTGCGTGGTGGAAGGTGACGACCACTGCGAAGCGTACACAACGATTGTGTGGGGTAGGCTATTGAGCCGCGAAAGATACTATGCCGCTGAGGCCGAGGCCGTGGACATCGTCGAAGGCAACATGTGTGGACCCGTTATGCGAGGGTCTATCGCTCAGCCGTGGTCGAAGACCCTATCACGCACAAAAGGAAGACGTCGGAACTTGGGAGATCTCGCGGTTGGCCGGGCAGCTAGCATCGCACCGGTCCGCATGGGGAAGGTGATGAGCCGAAGCCGATGATGAACGAACGCGAGAAGTCAGACCCCGCAACAGTAGCTGCGAAGTCCACGAACGAAGCTGGGCAACCAGGGGAGGAGTGGATGGAGCCAAGGGCGGGGGCCAAGGGAAATGTGGACCGGCAAAGCACGCTCCGAGCACAGGGTCGGGCAGGCGTGTCACAAGCGCTGGGCCGCATACGGAAAGCCGCAAGGCAAGGCAAGACGGAGAAGTTTACTTCGCTGCTTCATCACGTGGATGTGCGGCTGCTGCGGGAATCGTATCTCTCGCTGAGACGAGATGCGTCGCCCGGGGTGGATGGCATGACATGGGAGGACTACGGAGTCGATCTTGATTCCAGGCTCATCGAGTTGCATGAGCGGGTCCATCGAGGCGCGTACCGGGCGCAACCGTCCCGGCGGGTGATGATACCCAAGGGTGACGGTAAGCAGCGCCCGCTGGCGATCGCCGCACTGGAGGATAAGATCGTCCAGAAGGCGACACTGGCGGTGCTGAACTGTATTTATGAGGAAGACTTCCTCGGGTTCAGCTACGGTTTCCGGCCGGGGCGAAGCCAACACGATGCGCTGGATGCGCTGGTGGTGGGGATCTCCGGCCGTAAAGTGAACTTCATCCTGGACGCCGACATCCGGAGTTTCTTCGACTCTGTTGACCAGAGATGGTTGATCAGTTTCCTGGAACATCGGATCGGTGACAAGCGCATCCTTCGCCTGATCCAGAAATGGTTGAAGGTGGGGATACTGGAAGACGGGACCGTGACGGTCAGTGAGATGGGGACGGGACAGGGAGCGGTGATCTCACCGCTGCTGGCCAACATCTATCTTCACTACGTCTTCGATCTCTGGGCCGAGCAATGGCGCGGACGAGAGGCACAGGGCGACATGATCATGGTGCGATATGCCGATGATGTCGTTCTGGGTTTCGAACACGAAGCCGACGCAAGGCGCTTCCTGGGGGCTATGAAAGCACGGCTGGAAAAGTTTTCGCTGGCGCTGCATCCGGACAAGACTCGATTGATCGCGTTTGGCCGCTTTGCTGCGGACCAACGCGCCCGAAAGGGTCTGGGTAAGCCGGAGACCTTTGATTTTCTAGGCTTCACCTTCATCAGCGGTAAGACACGGCAGGGCAAATTCCTCGTCAAGCGGAAATCCCGTCGTGATCGCGCGAAGGCTAAGCTGCGAGAGATCAAGGACACGCTGCGAAGAAAGATGCACCTACCCATTCCTGAGCAAGGCCAATGGCTTGGGCAGGTCGTCACCGGCTACTTCGCCTACCACGCCGTGCCGAGTAACCTCGGCTCGCTCGTGGCGTTTCACAACCACGTCACCAACCTATGGCGGCGCACGCTTCGGCGGCGCAGTCAGAAGGACCGTATGAAGTGGTCGGACATGACGAAGTTAGTCTCACAGTGGCTCCCCAAACCGCGCATCCAGCATCCGTGGCCTAATCAACGCTTCGCCGTCAAATACCCGAGGTGGAAGCCGTATGCGGGAAAGCCGCACGTACGGCTTTGTGCGGGGGGCGCATAGCGATATGCGTCCCTACCGCGATCTTTATCTCCCGCAGAGCTTCTGGACAGGGCTCGCGCAGAAGGTTAAGACTTCGGAGCTGTGACCCACATCGTATCCGCACGAGCGTTCCGTATCGGCGGCGTTTTTAGCTCTGAACTGGAAAGGAAGGAAATGCATGGAACGTCGTAGTTTACTGAAGACTCTCTCCGCTGCGGCTGCTGTGGGAGCGGTCACCAACCTTGGACGCGGGCGTACTCTTTCTGCCGAGGCGGCTTCCGGCATCGTGAACACGATGGGGAGCGGAGGTCCGCTCGCACAGGCAAAAGATGCGGCCCGCCGGGGCATGCCTCCGCTCAAGATCACCGATGTCAAGATCATCGCCACCGCTCCCTCCGGCTCGAACTGGACGATCGTCAAGGTGGAGACAAGTGAGCTAGGCCTCTATGGACTCGGTTCCGCAACGCACCAGGAGATTCCGCAAGCAGCGCAGGCATATATCGAAACGCGGCTGAAGCCGTTCGTAATCGGAAAGAACGCGGATGACATCGAGGACATATGGCAGTCCGCGTATGTGCAGCAATACTTCCGGTCAGGCCCGGAGAGCAACAACGCGTTGAGCGGCATTGACGGCGCGCTGTGGGACATCATGGGAAAGCGTCTCGGCGTCCCTGTCTATCAGTTGCTGGGTGGTAAGGTCCGCGCGGCCGTGCCGCTCTACGGCCACGCTGCAGCTCTGACAATCGAGCAACTGGAAGATCAGGTGCAGTCGTATATCGAGAAGGGCTATCAGGTCGTGCGTGTGCAATTGGCTGTTCCAGGGTGGTCAGGATATGGCGTGGCTGACGCAAAAACTTCAGACGCCACACGGGCGTTGCGGCCGGATGGCGTCGCGCCGTCACCCGTCTTCGATGCGGGCCGGTACGTTACCACGACGATCAAGATGTTCGAGGCAATCCGCGCCAAGTTCGGATTCGATATCGGATTGGTGCACGACGTTCACGAGCGGCCTGCTCCGAATCAGTCCATCGAATTGTGCAGGGCCGTCCAGCAATACCGGCCGTTTTACATGGAAGACCCGCTCTCGCCGGAAGATGTGGGCTGGTTTCAGATCTTCCGCCAGGAGACGTCGGCGCCGCTCGCCATGGGCGAACTGTTCACCAATCGCAACGAGTGGTTGCCGTTGGTGGCCAACCGGTGGATCGATTTCATCCGTTGCCATCAATCAGCCATGGGTGGCCTGAACATGTGCCGGAAAATAGCGCATTGCTGCGAGTTCTTCGACGTGCGGACGGCGTGGCACGGACCGAACAATGTCGACCCGGTCGGCCATTGTTACAATCTCCATCTGGACCTCGCCACCCCCAACTTCGGAATTCAGGAAGAAACATTTTTTGACGAGAAGACGCGCGAAGTGTTTCCCGGTGCGCCCGAAATCCGCAAGGGTTACATGTACGCTAACGATCAACCGGGCTGGGGTATCGACATCGACGAGAGGGCGGCCGCGAAATATCCCTACAAGACCCCCTTTGAAACCCGGGGAAATGACCGCATGCTTGACGGTACCATCGTACGGCCGTAGCAAGGTTGAACGCTGAGCCGTGACGTATCGGTGACGACTAGTGGTTTTGTGACTACTTTTGTGTCGAACACAATCTTTCCGCCCACCATCGTTAGCAACGATTCTGTCTTCGGAAGATCCGAAGCTTCGACTGTGAATATATCCTGCGAAAGAACAGCCAAGTCAGCAAGTTTCCCTGGTTCCAGACTGCCTTCGTCTTTCTCGGCAAACTCGGCGTATGCCGATGTGAGGGTGTAAGCGATCACTGCTTGTTCCCGGGAGATGGCTTCAGATGGCCGGTTCGGATCAAGAGAGGCGAACATAATATTCAGATAGGGATTCACCGGTCCGTCGGATCCGAGTGCGACGGGAATGCCCGCTGCCAGCAAGGAACGCAAGGGCTGGACTTTTAGGCTTTCAAAAATATCGCGCAGATCAGGATTCAAATTCTCGACCGTTAGATGCGATGGGTTCTGTACCACCACGATCCCCAGTTCCTTCACCCGTGGAATCAAATCCGGCGTCAGTCCGTCGCCGTGTTCGAACCGGACTCGCTGTTTAGCCCAAACCCGCGTTCCGCCCGCAGATTGCATCTCATCCATCATTGCCGCCGCGGGCGGATACGACGAAACGTGAAGCAGCAATTGATCATGGTCATGCAACGATTCCCGCAAAATAGTGGCGAGCTGATTTTTGGGAAACGTCAACTGTTCGTGCAGAACGAAGTAGCCCACAGTTGCAGGATCATCGCGTGGGGCAAAAGTTCCTTCCACTGGAGTTCCGTCGAGCATCCACTTGGTACCACTGACCCTAATGAGAGGATTCGAGCTTTGTGCCACCGGTCTACCCTCTTTGAGATTGCGGCCTTCAGGAGTTGTTCCCGGCATCCTCATCACACGAACCCGAATGGGAGTAGGCATTTTTTCAAGGAGGGCAACGCAACGCTCGGGGGCCATATCATTCGACATGTCCTGGATGGTGGTGATCCCCCACTTGACGGCCTCGGCAAAACTCTCTCGCAATTCGGCAAGAGCGTCCGCTTCGCTGGTCTGGTCGGCAAGCGTGCGCTCCACATCGAACACGGCATACTCGCGGACGACCCCGGTGAGCCTTCCGTCGGGTGACCTTTCGAACCGTCCACCAACCGGGTCCGGCTGGCCATCTCGAATTCCAGCACGCGCCAGCGCTGCACTGTTCATGATCCAGGCATGGTTTGTCAGGGTTTGCAGAACCACCGGGTTGTTTGGAGCTACCTGGTCGAGAGTGTCTCGATTCACGGCGAGATCGCGGAAGATCTTCCAGGCTATCTCGCCGTAAAGGAACGTCCCTTTCGGCGCCTTCAGCACGGCGGCGGCAATCGCAGCCTTCATTTCAGGCCACGCTGGATCTGGGCTTTTCATTTCCAGGTCAATGCGATTGGGAGGAGAAATGCCGAGGTGGTTGTGTGCGTCATTAATGCCGGGAATGACCGTGCGCCCGCCGAGGTCGATCCGCTTCGTATGCGGTCCGGCAAGTGCGTTGATTTTCACCGAGTCTCCGGTTGCTGCGATTTGCTCCCCACGGATCGCGAGAGCTTGCACATAGGGATGTGCAGCATCGCTGGTAAAGATCTTTCCATTGAGCAGCACCAGGTCTGGGGCAGCCTGCTGCGTTTCCCCCGCAAGGGACGACAATGCCAGGACAAAGACAGCGACGCAGGCTTTGATTGATCCATGATTCATGTTCGCCTCGATCTCGTGAAATCAGCTGTCTTGCGCTTCCGCTTACGTCTTGAACTGCCTACCACCTCACCAGTTCTACCCGCCGGTTCTTTGTCCGCCCGGCTTCTTCTTCATTGGAAGCAAGCGGCGCATAGAGGCCGCAGCCGAAAGCGTCTAACCGGCTTGAGCTAATTCCGTATTTGCTGACCAGTTCGCCGACTACATTTACGGCGCGCCGGCGGCTCAGTGCGAGATTGTAATCCGTTTTTCCCTGGTTATCGGTGTGCCCGACCACGTGCAAGCGGAGGGACGAGTCGCTATTCATGAGCTTCGCGATCTCAGCCAGGGTAGGCTGCGACTCCGTCTTCACCGTATCACTGTCGGTGTCGAAGTACAGCCCATAGATTGCCACCTTGCCCGAATCGTGCAACGCCTGCTTCATATCGTCGGCATTGACGAAGATCATTTTCTTTTCCATGGTGTCCGCTGACACCACAACCAGCTGCGCCAGTGCACGGCCTTTCGTCATTGCCTTACGCAAACGGTCCGGCATTACGCCATCTCGGAACGCCGTCACAAAAGCCACATAGTAGGTCGGCTGGGCATCTTTACTCTTGCCGACCACCATGCGCTCCTCGTCTTGGTTATAAGCGAGGATGGAGGCGACGTCGCTCTCCCGCGCGATCTGGTTAAAGGTGGGACCGAACCACCCTCGTTGCCCTGCGTCCTCCTGATACAGAATTTCCAGATCGAGGCGCGCGAACTCTTCTTTGTAGTTGCGGAAAAGCTCGGCCGGCGAGCGGCCTTCGGGAGCCATATAGGTGTAATAGCTGACTTGACCTTCGATCGCTTTGCTCTTCTCATACTTTGGAGGATAGGCATCCGTTGGTGGCCCTAGGGGCAACAGATATTCATCGAATTTGGGCGCCCGATAGCCGATCAGCTCGCTCCCCTCGTACCGCCTCATGCCTGCAGGATCTTTGGAGTTTGGCACGTCCTGGGCCGCAACAGGCCAAACCGTGAAAGGACATAGAAGGCAAACGGCAAATATGGTTCTGGTGAGCTTATTCATCTGGGTCCAACCTCTTGGTGGAGCGAGTGTGTGCAAGTACGAAAAGCGACTCCGCAGCCCTGAGCGGTTGCGTCGCTTGTCATGGACTCTCAGGCAGAGCAACGGATCGGTCAACAAAATCAGCGCTTAATTCCTCATTAACAAGTAACTCTTTTAGAATTAAGGCGCTTTGCAGTCTCCATTAACAGTTCACTCCCATGTAGGCTGCCCGCGCTCTAAAATTAGAACTTGAGCCGCCTATGAGGCTGACAGTCGAACGATCGAACTTCGCTCGTGCAGAGAAGAACAAGAGCAGGGAATCAAGCTTCACAGGGTCTTGCTTCAGGGATGATTCACCGGGTGCTGAATCTGGGTGATGAGGTATTTCTGAAATTCCGGATGATTGGACTCGGCAAGGCGAAGAGCAGTGGCGAGGGCCTGCCGGCCCTCAGGAATATGGAATTTCGGATTTGCAGTAGCACGGTTCGGGTTTGCAAACGTTTGCGGAGAAGCGTTTTAGGAAAACATAGCTCTCCGCTAGCTTATGCTGAGCAGGCTGGAGCGTCACTCTTAAGAGGTGAGGGAAAGGAAAGAAGATGCCGGATCCGGATGAGGACCGCATGGTCATTATCGATGCACATCTCGACCTATCGTGGAATGCGCTAGGGTGGAACCGGGACTTGGACCAAACCGTGGCGGCGATTCGCCTCTCCGAAGCCGGCATCGAAGACAAGGGCCGAGCTACGAACACGGTTGCATTTCCAGATATGCGCCGCGGCAGAATTGGCATCGCGCTAGCGACGGTCCTGGCTCGTTGCAATCCGCGGGGGAGGTCCTCGATAGACTTTCGCACCCAGGAGATTGCGTCTGCAACGGCCCAGGGCCAACTTGCATATTACCGTCTCCTTGAGCGACGCGGCGCTTGCCGCATCTTGCTCGATTGGCCGTCCCTTGAAAATAGCTTCTCAGAATGGAAGACCGGCCGCGCGGACGCTCAGTTCGGTTTCATCCTGAGCATGGAGGGTGCCGATCCGATTGTTTCGCCGGCGCACGCGGTCGATTGGTATCAGGCCGGCCTGCGCGTCGTGGGATTGGCTCATTACGGACCCAGCGCATACGCCCATGGAACCGGCAGCCCAGGTGGCTTGACTCAAGCGGGAAGGGAACTGTTGCGCGTTATGGAGGAACTCAACCTGATCCTCGACATGACTCACCTCGCAGATGAGAGCTTCTGGCAAGCCGCCGATCATTTTAAGGGCTCGGTGCTGGCAAGCCACAATAACTGCCGCGCGCTCGTTCCGGGCGACCGGCAGTTCGATGATGCGCAGATCCGCTTGATCATCGAGCGCGACGGTATCATCGGTGCGCCGTTTGATGCATGGATGATCGTCCCTGACTGGAAGCACGGCATGGATAAGCAAGCGCGGCCATCTCTGGACTCCTCTGTTCGACACATCGACCACATCTGCCAACTCGCGGGCAATGCAAGGCACGTGGCGATTGGAAGCGACCTGGACGGGGGATACGGGACGGAACAATGTCCCCAGGAGTTGGATACCATCGCCGACCTACAGAAGCTCAGACCATTGCTGCAACAACACGGCTACACGGAAAATGACATCGAAGGGATATTCCATGCCAACTGGATTCGGTTTTTTGAGAGAGCGTGGAACCATCACCGGTGATCGCCGCCGTCCTCAGTGGGTGGCTGAACGCGTTCCTGTAACCGCTTGAACTCCCAGGCATGCTCATGGAAGAGCTTTTGCCAGCGTCCGGCATCTCCAGGTTCGTACGTGTAGAAGCCCTTGCCATCGAGAGCTCCCCGTGACCCCTGGAGAGCGGTGAATAGGGCAGGCACCTCAGAACTGCCTGCAAGATCGGGAAGAATTCCGGCCATAACCTTGGCGTAAAGGCCTGGACCACCTGTTATATCGATCCACCGGAAAGGGCCACAGAACGAAGACCATAATCCAACCGCGTTGCAGAAGGCCTGATCGATCGTTTCGACATCGGCCACACCTAGTTCGACAAGATGGGCAGCTTCCCGATACATCGCATAGCTCAACCGATTGATGATGAAGCCTGGAACGTCCCGATTGACCATCGATGGGTCCTTGCCAACTCTTCGGCCCAGCTCCACGGCGCGCTGGAGGGAGGCATCCGAAGTGAGTTCGCCGCGAATAATCTCCAGGAAGCGTGTGGCGTAACACGGTTGAGACCAATGCATGCCGAGAAAGCGTGAGGCATGCGTTCGGCCTTGCTGCAGAAGTGTAATCGGAAGTGCAGAAGTGTTACTTGCAATGGGAGTATCCTGCCCTACGATGGCCTCGAGTTCTTCGAACACAAGTCTCTTGACAGAGAGATCCTCGTTAACGCTCTCAATGACAAAAGCACATGACTTGAGAAGGGAAATCGAGTCGCAGATAGTTAGATACTCAGGCCAGGCAGCTGCCGTCTGCGGAGTCAGGACGCCATGGTGAACCATCTCCTGAACGGCATTTTCAATAAAGGAGACTGCCTCCTGGCGGGCTTGCTGACTTATATCGAAGGCGACGACATGCACGCCGGCGCCGACCAGCGATGCTGCGATTCCTCTGCCCAAAAGGCCTAACCCAACCACTCCGACAGGATCGATTCTCATAGTTACAATCCTCTTAACCACAGTGCTGCATTGACAAACATTTCTACCGAAGGGCAATCGGTTGGAGATAGGCGCCGTCTCCGGCCGAATCCCATACGGCAAAGCGAACCCACTTCTTTCCTGCCGCATCGAAAGGTATCTTGAAGTCCTTGGTTCCAAACGGGGTGGTATCTTTCAGGTCGATAATCTTCCGGTCAACCTTGCTCCCGTCACTCCAGACTAACTCTGCAAAATCAAGCGGAAAGGTGTATTCGATGCTGGCGGTGTAGGTGCGCTTCGCGCCCGCCCCTTCTACTGCCCAGTTATGAAAAAGTATTTCTCCGGTGGTTCCGTAGAAATTCCCCGAACGTATCCCCTCCACGATCGGAGCCCAGCTTTCGTTATAGAGCGGCACCCGATCGAGCTTGAGATAGTTGATCGTCAGTTGCGGATACGTTTCGTCATCGGGCCACTTTGTGTAGGTATCGCCTTCTGCAATCAGGTACTTCGGTTTGGGAGCCCAGTTGCTCATGTCGTCTCCCGTGCCAAAGCAGCGCACCTCGCAGAGCCTCTTCTCCGATAAGTCCACTGGCAGAGACTCCCACGATGCTCCGATAAACCGGTCATTGAGGAAAAAATCCTTATCCTTATACTGCTCAGGATATCCTTCAGAGCTCTTAGTCCTGGGATGCGCCGTCCAGAATATGCCTTTCTCGCGATTGACCATGTCTAAGACATCGTCGGCCGATCCGAGATGATAGACCCGGCCATAGGTAGGGTCATTTTCCATGAACTGCTGGTCTGCCGGTCTGGGGACGGCATGCGAGAAGTAAACGGGCCTGGGCGTTAGCAGATACCAGTGACCACCCAGATAGACGTTCGGCTCTTCTGCAGGCATGACCAGGAAGTCCTTGTCAGAGACGCGTTGTGCGCCCTCGAAATAGACCTTTTCCTCCGCAAACCGTTTCGGGCCAGGATCCTTGATATCAGAGTCGTCATGAAAGTCGCCCAGGTACACAATATTGATCCCAAGGCCACGGAATACCGGAACCCACGTGGGTCGATAATCCATGTTGTCGCGATCGCGAAGCTGCTCATTGAAATCCATGTGGAAGTGGCCAGTGAGTACCTTGAACCCTGGCACGGGCTTGAACACGTCGTTATGGGAGTAAGCCAACACCGCTAGCTGGGTCGCTTGGTCGCCGTGCGCGTTGAGGTAGTAATAGACCGCCATATGTTGCATCGTCCCTGGAGGTGCGTTGTATAACGCGAAATTGTCCCACTCTTCGCGGGCCGTTTCCGTGCGACGTTTCCACTCCGCGTCGGTGACACCCCAGGGGTGGTAACCCTCCCCTTTTTCCGGTTGCATCGCTCCGATGGAGAAGTAGCTGGCGCTATCCTTCCGGTAGTAAACGTAGCCGAGGTTTACTTCATTTTCGCGGGCGAAGAAGAACTTATGCGGAGGAGGGAAAACGGCCAGGGAACCCCTGCCCGCGTCGAGGATGAGTAGACGGTTTCGAGCCCGTAGATTGACCGGGTTATCGTTGGGGGCTCCCCCCAGTTCGGTCTCTTGCGGCTGACGAGCCGTATCACGCCAGACCAGCTTGGTGTCGTTTCGCAGCGCGAAGCCTTTCAGTCCGGCCTTATAGATAAAGGCAACGGAGTCCTCATCCGTCTTGGCAATCGCCTCCTGGCGGAGCAGGTTCGAAGCTTTGTAAACGGTAAATTGCAACGTACCGGAGAAGAGGCCTAAGCTGAGTCCGTTGAAGGAGATGCTTTCGCGTGCTCCGTCGCTGACTACATCACAACTATCCGACTTGTAGCTAACCGAGCCGTGGCGGATTTCGTCCTCTTTGCGCGGCAGGTCTGTGGTATCGCCTCCACCTGGCACCTGGAGGGGCGCGTCCCAGAACGTATTCCATTTCCTTATCTTCTCTTGTTCCAGGGTATCCACGCCCTGCTGTTTGATCAGCTCCAGCTGGGTATGCGAGATGCGCCGCCTTCCCGTCGTCACCTGAAAGTCCGGCAGCAGATCCTTTCCTAATACGACCCATTGGCCACCGGTCGCCCGGGCCGCGAGTTCCTGCACCATTGGCTGGCCACCTCGGATGGTGAACTGTGCCCTGAGCTGTTGCCCCGATTCGCCCGACCATGTCAGGGTCGCGGCCTGCGCGTTCGCTTCGGCTTTCAATCCCTCCACCGGCTTGTATCCTTGGAGGTTACAATTCAACGTCTCACCTACGGCAGCGGCAGAAACCAACGCCCAACACAAAAGCAGCCCGCGAACCTTCATCCGATTCCTCCCTGGCAGTTGATTCTTCTTCCGGCTCGTCGACCGGGTGCACTTTGAGGATGATTTTTTCAGTTCCTGCGCCAGTTCGTCCAACCACCTTGAGATTGTTCGCGATTATCTCGCTTAGGTCCCGGTGACGAAGCAGTCACCACTCCAAAATTGTGGCTGCTTGACGCATTGGTGGTTATCCCGTCTATCGTTGCTCCTTCCTGACCCCTCCGGCTATGGGAATTTGTGACGGCTGCGTGTTGTTTCACCTGTGTCTGGATCTCGAGAGAAAACGACTGAGTATAAAACTCTGTGCTTGATCGCCATCAGCGGAGAACTGGACTACGTTGCCGATACGCTGGCGATGAGCGGTGCCGCCCTCCTGGTGGGCCGCGCAACGGCCGGGAGGAATGCGCCGCTCGACGCCAGACATACTGGCTGATCACTTCTCCGGAATCGCCAGGTATGCGTGAATCTCCGTGCATGCTGACTGGTTCACTTGCCATGCCGGCGGCGTCTGCACCGGACAAGAGCTCTTCACGATGGCCTGGCCCACGATCTGTCCCCCATCATTGATCGCCCAGCCCGTTTGCAGATACAAAGGCGAGTCTTTAGGAATCAGGAGATTGAGATCCGTCTTGGTGTGGTCGCTCCACACCCAGCCGCGCAGGTTGAAGTGACTATCCGCCGTCAGCCCCACTGCTTCCCCGTTGTTGTTCAACGTGTGGCAGCACGGAATTCCGGTGACGACGGCGCCGGGGAATGCGCCCAGGTCCTGGATCCCGGTTTCCTTGGTCCAAAGGAAAGGATGAACCGTACCATCCTTCGCCAGCGACGCGCCGCCTACTTCTCCGCGGTCATTGATAGTGCCAGGAATATTGAACCCGCCGCCTCCCAGGGATCCCAGGTTGATGGGAGTGCCGTCCTTTTCCCACAGAACAGCGTGCGGTGCATTCATGCCTGGAGTGATGGGAGGCACACGGGTGCTGCCGCACAAACCCGTGACACCGATGGCTTGGCCGAGGTTGTTGATCTGGAAGCTATACCCGACCGTGTCTCCAGCCAGCGGACGCAGTTCCGTAACCTTGCCGTCTTCTCCCCAGATCACGGGTTCGAAACGGAGTTTCTGAAAAGGCGTTGCGGCGACGCAGGTTGCATCCGCTGTCCCGTTTTCCGCCATACCCGCTACCTGTCCAAGGTTGTTAATCGTGACAGCCTGTGCGTTGTACCCTCCGCTGAGTGGATTCAATGCGGTCATGACACCGCCCTTCCAAATAGCTCCCAGGCATTGGCGGTGCGTGCCGAAGCCGCAAAAATCCTCGCCTCCATACGCTGGACTGGCGGTTTCGGAGAAAATCGCGGCTTCGCCCCAATCGTTCGCCCCTTGCACAGCGCTGCTGCAGTCGGGGCACGCCTCTCCCCCCAACGTGCCCAGGTTTATCATCTTCAGGTCTTTATCCCATGCAAAGGCAGTTTCAGCCACGAAATCGGTCTGCTTGGGCGTCGCAGCGCCCCCGAATATCACGCCAAAGTTGTTAACTGCATAGCCAAAGCTATATGCTCCTCCAAGCGTGCCCAGGTCGCTCACGGTGTAAACCCGGTGGGATGTTGTTTGCGACGTCTGCTCCTGCGCGATCACCCGAAGCGGTGTCGCCAGGGGCGCGATCAGGCTCATAACCGCGAGCCACGAAGTTGCTCTTGATGTCATATTTCCCCCTTTCGTCTAGCCGGACAGAATGTACCGGCTGAGCGACTCGCGTCGCTTCAGCTAGATAGGCGCAGAGGGTGGACGGAAACTATCATCGGGGCCGCCATTTTCTTTGAACATGCAGACTGATCGGCCTAAAATCCCCAACAAAGGCAAAAGGAGGAGTCCATTTCACCGCAGGGCGACGAGGCAGAAAGGCCGCCTTTGGAAGACGTGAGCGGGTTGCTTCGCGCCTGGAGTGACGGCGACCGCGCTGCCCTCGACCGCCTCACGCCGATTGTTTATGCCGAACTCCACCGCCTCGCGAGGCGATATATGAAACGCGAGCGGCCGGGCCACAGCCTGCAGGCAACCGCCCTGGTCAACGAAGCCTATATGCGCCTGGTGGACTATAAGGGTATGCACTGGCAGAACCGGGCCCATTTCTTCGCCGTCTCTGCCCAACTGATGAGGCGAATCCTGGTGGAGCATGCCCGCAGCCATAACCTCAAGCGCGGCGGAAATGTACGCCACGTTTCCCTCGACGACGCAGTCACTGTCGGCGGGGATCGGGATGCGGACCTGGTGTCGCTCGATGAGGCGATGAATGCCCTCGCGCAGTTCGACGCGCGCAAGGCGCAGGTCGTGGAAATGCGGTTCTTCGGCGGGCTGAGCGTAGACGAGACGGCGGAAGTGCTCAAAGTTTCCCCCGTCACGGTAATGCGCGATTGGAGCACGGCCAAAGCCTGGCTCTACCGCGAACTGGCAGGCGGGGCTAATGATGGACTCGGACCGCTGGAAACAAGTCGATAGCGTTCTCCAATCGGTGCTGGACTGTCCCCCCGAAGAAGTGGATGCGTATCTTCGCCACCTATGCGGCAACGACGCAACCCTGGAACGCGAAGTCCGCTCTTTGCTTCGAGCGCGGGAGCAGGCCGGGAATTTCCTGGAGAGTCCCGCGATGGAAGCGGCCGCCCGCGCTCTGGCCGAGCAAGCAAGCAGAGATGACCAGCAAACCATTACGCTTCCGGCTGGTCTGACCCTATCTCGCTACCGCATCCTTGGGGAGTTGGGGAGAGGCGGGATGGGAGTCGTTTACAAGGCCGAGGATCTGGAGCTTGGCCGCTTTGTCGCTTTGAAATTTCTACCTGATGAACTTGCGCGTGACCCGCTTGCCCTAGAGCGCTTTCGCCGGGAAGCTCGCGCCGCTTCCGCTCTCAATCATCCCAACATTTGCACCATCTACGAAGTCGGCCATCACGACGGCTACTTCTTCATCGCCATGGAGTTTTTGGACGGGCTAACCTTGAAACACCGGATTGGCGGACGCCCCCTGGACTTGAGCGCTCTGCTTCCGCTTGCCATCGAGATCACCGACGGGCTCGAGGCTGCCCATGCGGCCGGCATCATCCACCGTGACATCAAGCCCGCCAACATCTTCATTACCCACCGCGGACACGCCAAGATTCTCGACTTCGGCCTGGCCAAGGTCATACCGCAGGGTGAGGTTATGACAAATACGGCGCCAACGCGAACGATGTTCTCTCCGGATCGGGACCTTACCAACACCGGGGCCATGGCGGGCACCATCGCGTATATGTCGCCGGAACAGGTTCGCGGTCAACCACTGGATCCCTGCAGTGACCTGTTTTCATTCGGGGTGGTCATGTACGAGATGTCTACGGGCAAACTACCGTTTTACGGAGACACCAGCGGTCTGATTTCTGAATCGATTTTACGTCGCGCTCCCCAGCCGGCAATTCGATTAAATCCCGCCCTACCCCCTGGGTTAGACCAAATCATCAACAAGGCACTGGAGAAGGACCCGAACCTTCGCTATCAGCACGCAGCGGAGATACAAGCGGACTTGCACCTGCTGAAGCGGGATTCAGAGACCTCCACAGTGACAATTCAAAGGAAGGGACGTCGTGCCGCCAACCTATGGATTGCCCTCTCTGTCCTCTTGGCCATAGCGCTCATAGCCGGTCTTTACCAGCGAGCACGCCGCCAGAGCAATCGTCTCACCGGGAAAGACACCGTGGTTCTTGCTGATTTCGCCAATAGCACCGGAGACGGTGTGTTCGATGACACATTGAAAACCGCACTCAACGTCTCCCTGCGGCAATCGCCTTTTCTGAGCGTGCTTCCGGACCAGAAGGTAGCAGAAACGCTGCGCCTCATGACCCTTCCAGCCGCGACCAGGCTCACGTCCGACGTCACCCGTGAAATTTGCCTGCGAGCGAAAAGCAAGGCCTTTATTGCCGGCACGATCGGCAGGCTGGGCAATGAATATGTGCTGGGCCTGAAGGCGGTGAATTGTCAGACCGGAGCTATTCTGGCCCAGGATCAGGTCACTGCAACCACCAAGGAAAAGGTTCTCGATCAGCTGGGTGGGGCGGCCTCAAAGCTACGCAGCGAACTCGGCGAATCCCTGGCCTCGGTGCAAAAATTCGACGTGCCGCTCGCCGAGGCCACCACGCCTTCACTCGAAGCGCTGAAAGCCTACACCGCGGCATGGAGGGTTCACTCCTCAACAGGTCCTTCCGCGGCCGTGCCTTTTTACAAGCGCGCCATTGAGATCGACCCCCAGTTCGCGATGGCCTACGCCTGGCTGGGGGACATGTACGGCCAGATGGGAGAGTCTGACCTGTCTGCGGAGAATCTCAGCAAGGCCTATCAATTGCGGGATCGGGCCAGTGATGCGGAGAAGTTCTTTATCACCGCTTCGTACTATATCCGCGTGACTGGAAACCTGGGAAAGGCAGAACAGACCTGCCTGGTGTGGGCGGAAACCTATCCCCGTGAGATGCCTGCCCACGGACTGTTGTCGGGAGTCATTTACATGGGCCTCGGCCGATACGAAGACGGAGTGGAACAAGGCAAAAAAGCAATCGAGCTCAGTCCAGATGTGGCGGCTGTGTATGCGGGTTTGGCCTCAGATTATTTCTATCTTGATCGTCTGAACGAAGCGGAGAACACCCTCCGGGTGGCCGCTGAGCGCAAAGTGGATTCCGCTGACCTTTCGGTCCTACGCTACGCCATCGCTTTTTTGCAAGGGGACCAGGCGGGAATGGAACAGGAGGGGGGCCGCGCAAAAGCAGAGGACGTGATCTCCTATCAAGAGGCATTCGTCCAGGCATATTCCGGTCATTTGCAACAGTCACGGATCCTGTCGCAACGTGCCTCGGATTTTGCCCGGCAATCGGGCGGGCGGGAAACCTCGGCTCTGTTCGAAGCGGGGGCAGCGCTCCCGGAAGCCTTCGCTGGGTATGGGTCGGTGGCCAGGCAGAAGGCTCTGGCAGCGCTTGAGCTTTCCAAGGACCGGGAGGTGGAGTTTGGCGCAGGCTTCGCGCTCGCTCTCCTGGGAGATTCTGCTCATACTCAAGTTCTCGCCAACGATTTGGAACGGCGCTTCCCGGAAGATACTTCCGTCAGATTCACCTACACGCCGACGCTTCGCGCGCTCCTGGCGATCAATCGGGACGCGCCGGCAAAGGCCGTCGAGCAGTTACAAATCGCCACTCCCTATGAATTTGCCACGCCGCGCAGCGCGATTCACGGTAACTTCGGAGCTCTGTATCCGGTCTATGTGCGGGGTGAGGCCTACTTGGCCGAGAAGCAAGGCGCGCAAGCCGCCGCGGAATTCCAGAAAATTCTCACTCACCGTGGGATCGTGGGCAGCGATCCCATCGGCGCCGTGGCCCGCCTCCAACTCGGCAGAGCGTACTCTTTATCGGGAGATCACACCAAGGCGAAAACGGCTTACCAGGACTTCCTAACCCTCTGGAAGGATGCAGACCCCGACATCCCGATACTCAGGCAAGCCAAGGCGGAATATGCCAAGCTCCCATGAGCACCATAGCTCCGCGCTCAAGAGTGTATCTGCCTGGACGTGAGCTACGCGTGATGTAATATGGGCGCTATCCGGGGTTGTCTGAAAGAGTAACTTGATTCAGATGACACTTTCCACCGGGGTTCGACTGGCGCACAATGCCGGCGTGCGCAAGGAGTGACTGAGTGTCCCCGTCTGACCTCAATCCCGAAAAAACGCGCGCCTTCCAAAGCGTGCCAGAGCATCCGTTGGATCTCGCAAGAGCAAGCCGGACCCGCCAGGGGAGCCCGGAGGGGTTTCGTGACTTTCTGCAGTTCTCCAAGGATCATTCCGACGAATTCTGGGCTCAAGTTGGTTCCGAGTTCGAGTGGGTGCGGCCGTGGGACACTGTGCGCAAGGGGGACCTGCCATCGTTCGAGTACTTCTGTGGCGGCGTGATGAACCCTTGCGTCAACCTCTTGGACCGCCATGTAGCCGGCGGCGCGGGCAATCGAGTTGCCCTGATCTGGGAAGGGGAAAGCGGTGAGTCTGCTTGTCTCACTTATCAGATGTTGCTGACTGAGGTCAGCAGATTTGCCAATGCACTCAAACATCTGGGTGTTCGCCGCGGGGACGCGGTGGCAATCTTCTTGCCCAATGTTGTCGAATGCCTGGTCGCGATCCTCGCATGCTTTCGCCTAGGGGCGATCTACAACACCGTCTTTTCCGGGTTCTCGGCGTCCGCGCTCAACGACCGGCTGGTTAGCTTCTGCCCTAAGGTGGTGATTACGGCGGACTTCGCCATCCGGCGGGGAAAACCAATCCCGCTTAAAGCAAAAGTCGACGAATGTTTGAAGAACTTGGACGATCACTGCAAAGTGGTGGTGGTGCGGCGAACCGGAGTTGAGGTGAAGATGGCACCCGGCCGCGACCTCTGGTGGCATGAGGTGGTGCGATCCGCTCCCATCGAGTGCCCGGCAGAGCCGCTGGAAGCGAATGAACCGGGACTCGTTTTCTATACCAGCGGAACCTCAGGGAAGCCCAAGGGTGTTGTCCATTCCGGCGCCGGTTTCATCATTAACAATTATGTCCATGCGAAGTACCAGATGGACCACCGTCCCGAGGACACTCTGTGGTGTACAGCCGACATTGGATGGCTGACCATGCATATCTGGGGAATCGCGGGAGCGCTGACCAACGGTGCAACCACTATTTTTGCCGAAGGCGCACTGGATTATCCGCATCCGGACCGATTTTTCAGGATTCTCGATAAGTATCGCGTCAACAAGATTTTTACCTCGCCGAGCGCCGTGCGCATGCTGATGCGATGTGAAGACGATTGGCAGAAGCGCTTTGACGTATCTCCTCTCGAGGTCGTGGGGCTCGTGGGAGAGCCCTTGAATCCTGAGGCCTGGGAATGGCTGCATTCCACTTTGGGTGGCGGCCGGATCTACGTCAACAATACCTGGGGCCAGACCGAGCTCGCCGGCTGTCCGCTGGCCGGGGCTGCGTGGCTCACGCCGATGAAGCCGGGATCGTGCGGCGTCGAATTTCTCGGAGACTCGGTTGATGTTGTGGATGAGAATGGACATTCCGTAGCCTCCGGTGAGCCGGGGAACCTGGTAATCAAGAAACCGTTTCCCATGATGATCCGCACACTATGGAAAGAGCACGAACGTTATTTGAATGAGTATTTCCGTAAAATTCCCGGATGCTACTTCACTTATGATGCTGCGGTTCGTGACCAGGACGGCCATTTCTGGGTATTAGGACGGCTCGATGATGTGATCAACGTGGCGGGCCACAGGCTAAGCACCATGGAGATCGAGAACGCTATCCTTACTTGCGGCGAGGTATCTGAAGCTGCCGTGATTGGCATTCCTGATCCTATAAAAGGCTTGGTGCCGGCAGCGTTTGTACGTACCAGGTCGAAAGCTACCGATCATTGCACTCTGAAAGCTGCGATTCTCGCTGCAGTAGAAAAGGAGATCGGCAAGCTTGCGCTTCCCGAGCACATTTACATGGTGGAAGCCATGCCCAAAACCTCAAGTGGGAAGATCATGCGCCGGCTCCTCCGTGACCTCGTTGTCACCGGTCGTGTGCAGGGGGACATCAGCGGACTTGAGGACATATCCACGGTAGAAGTGATTCAGTCGGCTATGCGCCACAAACTGTGATTCCACCCACTTAAATCCGAGAGACGTTTCTGGAGGGTGGCCCATTCACGCCCGGTTTTGGCTTGAGTGGGGATGTTTTGGAAAACGGGGACGGGAAGCTGTGAAGAAATTGCCCTGTGTACCAATACAATCACTGTTACTAATGCGCTGATGGCAATAGACTGCGGGTAATGAGCAAACCACCGCTTCCTCCTCGCCTGGCTTCGATTAACCGTTCCCAACTGGTCTTGCATACCATTGACGTGGAGCATTTGATCGATCAGGACCACAGTGCGCGATCCATCTGGGAGTTGGTCGGGCGATTGAATTTGAGTCTGTACCACGCCGAGATTGCGGCTGTCGAAGGTCGCGCTGGTCGAGACCATACGGCTCCGCAGTTGTTAATCAGCCTGTGGCTATACGCCTATAGCCAAGGAATAAGCTCAGCACGTGAGATTGCACGTCGATGTGAGTTCGACCCTAGCTTCGAGTGGCTTTGCGGATTGCGGCCTATCAGTCATCGAACCTTATCCGGTTTCCGGTCAAGCTACAAAGATGCGCTCGACGATGTGTTTGTACAAGTAGTGGGCATGCTGAGTGTCGAGGGTCTGATCACCATGCAACGAGTCACGTTGGACGGAACGAAGATCAAAGCCAACGCCAGCGGTAACACATTTCGTCGTAAAGAAAAGATCGAAGCGCATCTGGCTTTGGCTCGGAAGCAAGTACAAGAGATGAACGCGCAAGCCGCGGAGGAAGAGAAAGCCTCCAAACGCCAATCCGCTGCCAAGCGCCGCGCCGGGCGGCAACGAGTCAGTCGCCTGGAGGCGGCATTTCGTGAAGTAGAGCGGCTGCAGGAGAGCAGGAAACACGATCGCGACTACGTAGCCAGAGCCTCTACTACCGACCCCGAGGCTCATGTGATGAGAAACGGTGAGGGGGGCACCGTTCCCAGCTACAACGTACAGTTGGTTACCGACACCGCCCACGGATTGATTGTGAATGTGGAAGCCACCACCGATGCCATCGATTATCGTCAATTGGAACCGGCTCTGAATCGCTGCCAGCAAACTGTAGAGTGCTTACCGAAGCAGATAGTGGCCGATGGTGACTATACCAATCATGCCTCAGTGCAGGCCGCTGAAGTCTCGAAGGTCGATTTCTATGGTTCCTGGCATGACAGCTGGAAACCGACCGAGTATGACGCCCACGGTCGCAGTGGAAAGTTTATTAGTAGCGAGTTTCCGTACGACGCTGAGCACAACGTCTACGTTTGTCCCGCTGGCAAACGACTTACTCTTCATGTTGTGAAGAACAACGAGCATGGTGTGCGCTTGCAAATCTACAGAGCACCGAAAGCAGCATGCCGTTGCTGTCCGCTGCGTGATCAATGCGGCCCCAAGAAGAAGGGCTCCGAATGGAGAAGGTCCATCACTCGCGGCGAGGATCCTGCGGTAACCGCGGCTTTCAAAGCCAAAATGGAGACCGAAGAGGCAAAAGCAATCTACCGCCAACGATCGCAGATCGCCGAGTTCCCGCACGCCTGGATCAAAGAGCGATGTGGACTCCGCCAGTTTCGATGCCGCGGAAAAGTAAAGGCCTCGATGGAAGCTACCTGGGCCTGCCTTAGTTACAACATCATTCGCTGGGTCAGCATACGACGCAAGCTCAATGGCGCAGCACTTGCTGCTGCTTAAGCAGATACGGGTGAGCCGTTCTGAGCCCGGAACAAGCGCAGAGACGCTCATATCGCGCCGCGTCGTCGACATCCGCACCTACACGTACCTCCATGCCGATCAGCCCATCACGACAGAACCAAACCCCCATTTGCGTTAAATCGTCGCAACAATCAATTCTTCACAGCTTCCGGACGGAGTAACCCCGGTAGCTAGCGTTAGAGGTTACTCCGTCTGTCCGCGAAAAAGCCGGTGGAGAAGCCGAGCCTCAACGCTGATTATTGATATATTTGAGGAGCAGCACATCATTCCCTTTTTCTCCGTAAAACAACTCATCGACCAGATTCTTGGCCAGCAAGATCCCAAATCCGCCCGGACGAATCCCCTGCGCCTCGCGGTGCTTCAGATGGCGCAAAGGATCATCCTGCGGATTGTTCGCAGCCGTATCGAGATTTTCCTCTAAAGAGAATCCTTCGCCCGGATCTTTAATGCGGATGAGCACCACATAACGCGCGCGGAGGTAGGAAAACTCGATACGCCGTTCCGGATCAAACTTCGCGCCATGCTCCATCGCGTTGAGCAGCATTTCTCTGCACGCCGTCGCCACCTTATCCTGATCAACTTCGGGCAAATCCAGAAATTCGCGAACGAACTGATGCAGGCGATTAGCCGAAGACACATCACAACGCACCGAAAGACGTATCCACGCATCCGTCCCGGACAGCATTTCAATCCCGTCTTCCCAGGCAGGACTCTCCATCGCCAGTTGCAGCATCTCCTCCAGGGCCTGTGTCGAAAGCGGCTTTGTAAAATAACTGAAAGCTCGCGCGCGGATCGCGGCAATCACGTCCGCGGGCGTACTCCTGTCCGTAACAATGATCAAACGAGTTTGTGGCCTTACGAGCCGTATCTTTCGAAGCAGTTCAGCATCTTCCCGGCCTGAACTGCCCTGGTCGGTGATAACAAGGTCGAAAGCGGACTTTTCCACCAGCGCGAGCGCTTCCTCGTTATCCCGCGCGCACTCCAGCTTCCACGAGGACAGAAGCGTCGACACCGCACTCGTCACCGGCGAGTCTGAACCCGCAACCACTAGCACCGTTTTCTGCAACTGCAGACTATCTTGGGTCATGAGAACCATATGGACCATGATAGTCCGATCAGGCTCGCAGGGCGGTTAACGTAATTCCCGAAGACGCGGAGCGACGTCGTCATTTGTGAAGTCAGCGGTTGAAAACCAATGGTCAGACGAAACGTAACCCATCAGAACTCGCGTGCCGACAATGAAGTGTGCGCCGTTCGGGGGGTCACCGCAACGTCGTCGGGGGGCCGGCAAGCCGATCCTGTGCCTACCCAACGGGCGCGACCAGAACGACAATGCCGCGCGCGTGGAGGCGCTTGGGCTAGGACGCGGCGCCGGGCCGAGATCGGCAGCGCGGTCATGGACATGCTTGGCGACAAGGCCTTGTGCGGGGCGAGCCGATCTTTTGCCTCTGCCGTGCCGCGCTTCGGCGAGTTGGCCCACGCAGAGGACCTGATCGAACAGGCGGTCTGATCCCAGTGACGTAAGTCCGCAATGGTGGAACTAAACCGGGGGAAGTACCCGCGTTTGTTCGCCGTTTGTTAGCCACGCGGGCGGGGTTATGCTAGTTGGGTTCTTGTCTTAGGGTTGGCAGCGCTTTTATGGCGAGGCCATTGCGATCCTGCGCCAGTCGCAAATCGTAGATCGTTTGCAGCTTCATCCAGAACTGCGACGATGTGGCAAAGAAGTGCCCGAGCCGAATCGCAGTGTCTGCAGTGAAATCTCGCTCACCTGGAGTTGCGTGGACGGGGTTGCGTGGGGTTGCCACGAAACTTCACGAAACATATGCTCGGAACTGTCTTCAACTGGAGCTAATCTGTGAATCTTGCAAGTGCGATGTTGCTGCTCGTTTCAACCCTCGGCTGTAGCCAAATGGGCGCGGGACAAACCGCTTCAGCAAACGCTTTTCGCGATCCCTCACCTCACCACAGAGAAATGATCACCGTAGACCAAGGTATCCAGCTCGAAGTGTTGGACTGGGGCGGCACGGGGCGTCCGATTGTCTTCCTCTCTGGTCTCGGTAACACCGCGCATATTTGGGACAATTTCGCCCCAAGGTTCACTGACAAGCATCATGTCTACGCCATTACGCGACGCGGATTCGGCAGGTCCACGCACACCAACACCGGTTACACTCCGGAACGGCTGGCTGACGACATTCTAGCCGTGTTGGATCAACTCAAGATCGCAATGCCCGTGCTGATTGGCCACTCCGTCGGAGGTGAGGAACTGAGCGCCATCGGAACACGTCATCCCGAACGCGTTTCTGCATTGATCTATTTGGACGCCGCCTACACCTATGCTTTCTACGACGCGGCTGGCGACTATGAAGCCACTCTCAAGGACCTCCAAGAGAAGATCAATGCACTTGCCAAAACGCCTGAAGACATGATGCTGATGAATCAGGTGAGAGCAGCACTGCCGCAGTTCGAAGAAAACTTAGGCCGAAAAGCGAACAGTCTAAAGAACCCTCTCCCGCCGGCCTATGGTCCCCCGAGCGCAACGGACAAGGCCAACTTTACAGCCATAACGAAAAAACTTGCGCTTGCAGTCGGCGGCGCTCCGCCCGAGGCCGAACCGCATGAAAGCTTTCTGGCAAACCCGGACGGTAGTGTCGGCGCTCCCAATGCCGCGCCTGAAGCGAGCAGTTCCATCATCAAAGGCTCCGAGCACTACACCACGTCTATCCACTTGCCGACTCTTGCTATCATGGGCTATCCGCAGGACAAGGGTCCGAACTTTCATTTGGACACACCTACAAACTTCGCAGCAGCGGCTGCGGCTGACGCAAATCAGGCACGACAAATTGGTGCATTTGAGAGAGGCCAGCCAACCGCGCTCGTCATCCGCATCCCGAATGCCAGCCACTACATCTTCATTTCCAACGAAAGCCAGGTCTTGGTCGAAATGAACAAATTTCTGGATGCGCTGTAATCAATAAAACGGCGTTCGCAGGTATTCAGGCATTTTTCGCACCCCAAACCGGACGAACCAGGAGCCGGCGGTTTCTCAAACAATAGTTTACAGGGAAACCATTTCCATGTAATCTAATTTCCATGGGAAACTCAAAAGCACCCAATCTGACCGTCAGCGATCTGAAAAAACACATAGGATTCTGGCTCCGCTTCGTCTCCAGTCACGTCTCGCACGCCTTTGCCGTCAAACTGCTAGCCAGCGGAGTGACCGTGGCCGAATGGGTGGTGATGCGGGAGATGTTCGACGACGATGAGACCTCGCCGAGTGTTCTGGCGGAGCGGATTGGGATGACGCGCGGCGGCGTGTCAAAGCTTGTAGATCGGCTCGTAAGCAAGAAGCTGATTAACCGCCGGGAACGCGGCGATGACCGCCGGTTCCAGTCGATTGCCCTCACGACAGCAGGGCGCCGGCTGATTCCCCGACTGGCGGCCCTGGCCGACCAGAATGACGAGGAGTTCTTTCATCCGCTCACAACCGGAGAGCGCGCAGCGCTGATTGCAACGATGAAGAAGCTGGTGCAGGCACACGGCCTGCATACACTACCAACGGAGTAAAGGAGAAGAAATGAGCAAGCAGGTAATTCACGAATTGGTCATCGCAACACAGCAGGGCAAGATGACCTTCCCTCAGGTCGTCAAAGGGCTTCTCGAAGTCGGAGTGGAATCGTACATCGTGGACTTCGCGGCAAAGCAGAAGACCCACTACCTGGGGGATGAAACTACGCACACGGTGCCCATGATCCTGGACCCTGGTCCAATAGCGAAGGACTTTAACAGTGCCGGCTTGGTGGCGGCCATTCGCGGCGCCCAGGCAGACACGGTGCGGTACCCCGAGTTTGTGAAGCGGTCGACTGCGGCAGGCGTGATCGGCTATTGGGCGTTCCTGACCGGCAAAAGGGTGATCTACTTCGGCCGGAAAGGCGAACAGCACATCGAGGAGTTCCCCAGGCCGCAGCAGTAAGCACGAATGGACCCTGCCCAAGCATCCCATCTGAACCCGAGACGGGTGTTGACGGGTGTTCGGAGTGGCTCTGAAACACTAGCGATTCGGTGTTCATGCCTCTAATTCTGAGACGTGGTTTAAGGACCGGTGATCCCGTGGTTTTGGGGCCTAAACCAACTGTTCCGAAACTTACTCTACTTGGGACGTGCTGGGACTGTTTTCAGTAGTAGCCAAGGATGGAAAACAATCTTTTCGGGTCCGCCAATTGAAAGTACGGCGTTGGTATACAGCGCTTGCAGATTTCGAAGGCAGTCGAGTACGCTGGCGTAGCCAGTAGTTTCTGTCGGTCTGGAATCAAGCCTCGTCAGCGCCGCGCTTTACGTGATGAATCTCAACAGCAAGGCCACCTGTCAATACCCATGACCGGGGGTCATGACGAGCAAGCTTCTGAATGACACGTTGAGCCCTGCCTTGATCGTTGCATGAAAGAAAACGCTCTAGCATTGGTTTGTTACTTAATGTTGCAAAATTTATGCTCCTTGAGACTTCTGGTCAAAGGAAGACCGGTGCAGCCTGGCTGGTGGGCCATCCGGTCAACGGGTTTGTCTGTCCAGCTTTCGACAGCCTCCAACAGGAACAGGGCAGCCAGTTTACCGGTTGAGTTCAGCAAGACCATATGCTCGGCATGAATCTCAGCGTTCGCCGCAATCACGCGTTGGGTGCTTAGCCCACGAGCCTTGAACCGGACTGTGAACGTTTTGTCAGTCATGGCGTAGGTACCTGACAGGCTCGCCAACTCAGCGCTCGTCTTTGTGTCCCTTGCGACGATTCTTCTGGGACCAGAATCCTTTTAGCGTTTCGTACATCCAGAGAAGCTCTCGCGTGGCGACGATCTCTAAATCAGTCTTGATCGCACTCTCAGACGCATCGCTAAGGTTTTTCCTCCAGTCAACCAGGGCCAGGAGTCTCCAACGCTCGTTTTCAAAATCCTCTTCCAGGTCAAAGGTCATGGCTATCTCTGGACGCTCCTCTCAGAGACACACTCCGCAAGAGCCTGCAAGCGAGCCAATGGGCCTGCGGCGTGGTTTGGATGCGTGAGAAACTTGATGATAAGCCTACTTCTGGCGGACATCCCCGTATGGTCAAAATTGATCACTTTGGAGGTAATTCAGCCACTTTTCCTTTGGCGGTCGCGATGCTCGGCCCTTCCGGAACCTATTGTCGTGATGCGCGGGCGAATTGGCACCGTGACATTGACCATTTTCCCTATCTCCAGGAGAAGCTCAGCCGGCGGCACAGGTTTCAACAGCAAATGAAATTCGTAACCCCGAGCGCGGGCGTCTTCTATTAAACCCAGGGTGGCAGGGTGCCCGGAAAAGAGCAGGATCTTGCACTCGGGGTATTGCGCTCGCATCTTCATCGCTAAGTCAATCCCGGAAATACCCGGCATCGTAACATCCGATACGAGTAAATCTGGAGCCTTCGACCGGGCGGCGGCCAGGGCCTCCAGTGGACTCGTGAAGAACCGGGCGGAGAACCCGTTCATCTGCAATATGGCGGCGAGAGTGGATGCGATGACAGGCTCATCATCCACGACGAAAATCTGTGTGGCAGGATCGGACAACACATAAGTCCTCTTCCGAATGTTTTTTCGTGAATTACGAAAGCGCTGCAGGCGGCAGGGGAACACGCGCGGGCGTTTTGAGTAGCCTCGGAACCGCTTTGCACCGGGAGGGTATGTAAGACATTATGTTCCTTGCCCGGGTCCGCTTACTGGTCAAATTTGCTCACATGACTGGGGCGCGAGGCCAGGACGATAAGGGCAATTTGCTTTGATCACTATCGATCCTCAAAGCCTGGCATTGTGAGCAATTAGGACCATACCCCGCGGCCGATCGGTGATTATATATCGAGAATGGTAAAGAAGAGCAAGTCCTCAATGACAGCGGGACGGGCAACCGTTGTCAGCATTCATAAGGAGATGCAGAAGCCAAGATTGACGGCGTCAGTTCGCAGTGCAGAGAGAGATCAGGCCGCGCCGGTTGCGAAGCAACCAGGCACCGGTTCTGGGAAAGCGCAAGTTTCTAAATCTGCGGCGCAAAGAGTAAAAGCTCTGTAGAAGAAGCAGAGTGTTGGCCGGCGGCATCGTCGCCGGTTCCTCTCCTGCGCCCCGTCGCGAAAGGGGCGCCCACGAGTCGTGCGAGAGGCTTCAGTCGTGGAGAATCACGTTGAGCAGTGTTTTATGAACCCGGATGCGACCGTTATATTCAATAAAGCCGAGCTTACGAAAGCGATTCATAAAGAAACTAACGCGGGACCGAGTGGTGCCGATCATTTCCGCAAGAGTTTCCTGGGTGATCTCCGGAATCAGTGATTCCGGTTCACCCGGCCTGCCAAACTCCGCCAGCAACAAGAGAACCCTCGCCAAACGCTTTTCGCTGGAGTTGAAAAGCTGATCGATAAGATCGGCCTGGGTTCGCATGCTGCGGACCAGCAGAAATCTCAGGAACAGATCGGAGAAGGCCGATTCCTCGTGCATGACGCGGACCATCTCCTCTCGCTGGATTTCCAGTACTTTACAAGCGGTGATGGCCGTGGCAGTTGTCATGTGCCGCCCACCCACGGTCGCCAGCGACTCCTCTCCAATGAAGTCGCCCGTAGTGAGAAGCGTGATGGTGGCTTCTTTGCCATTATTAGAAACAACCGTCAGCTTTGCGCGGCCGCGTTGAAGATAGAACAGAGAGTCAGCGGGATCACCTTGCGAAAAAAAGGCCTGCTTTGGTTTCAATTGGACGATTCTTCTGCCCAGGCCGGCTTCAGCGAGAAATGCGGGAGCGTCGAATGGAGGTTTCTTAAGCTCGGCCATCTCGATGGCCCCTTCCAAAAGGAAGCTACGCCGATGCGCAACTCCTAAGCCCGTGCCAAGGATGCTGATTCAGTAAACAGCGAGGACTCTGTTCCTATTGTAGGCCAGACGCCGTTGCGGCGGCTTTGCTTGGAGATCGAGGGAAGTTCAGAACTTTATCTGCCCGGAGGCCGGCCCGAACCTACTAAATTCCTTGTGGCAGGATGAGCAAATTACCGAAAACCCGTGTCCATGCGGATCGGTCGAGCATCGGCTCCATCGGCGCGCCTCGCCAAAGATGAGCGTTTTCACTAGGGTCAGTCCGTCCTGCTTTTCTCCACGACCGAATCGGCCTTGATGCCGCGGTCGCGTAACGTGTCCTGAGCGACGCTGACGTAGATTGCCCATCGCTGATTCTCACCGCCATCGGCATACAGCGACTTTAGCGCCATACCTCGCAGGCGAAGAAGTTCCTCGTCGGAGGCTTCGCGGCACATTTCACTCCACATTTTGATCGGCGGGGGGATCATGCGCGGAAGTCTATCAGAGCGAGGCCGACCTGTCAGTCAGCCTTAGTTGCCGATCCGTGGATGGGGCTCGCTACTTGCCGGTCGCGGAATTCATCTGCATCGCTTGAGTGGCTCTGAGAAGGATATCCCTAAGTGTCGTTTTGTCCTGCGGGCTTAGAACGGCGACGAAGGGGAGTGGCTCGAAGAGGCGCTCCAACAACCGGCCGCGAAACGTCTCCCCGGCCTTCGTCAATGCGATCAGTTTGACCCGGCGATCTTTCGGATTGCTCTGGCGTTCAATCAGTCCGCGCTGCTCGAGCCTGTCCACCAGGCCGGTCACATTGGAGTCATGACAGTGGAGGCTGCGCGCAAGCGAGACCATGGGTGCGGATTGCCCAGGTTCAAGTGAGCAAAGAAGGTCGCCTTGGGCAGAAGTGAGGTCAAACTCGGCCCAAACTCCACGTAAAGTACCCTCGTCCGCTCGCAGCAGGCGCAGAAGCAGAGTCCAGGCTTCTCTGCCTGGATCAGCTCTCGCTGTGCGTTGTTTGTCTGAGACAAACTTTGTAGTTCGGCCTGCATGCACATTTCCATGATGGGACATGATGCTTGGCCATGTCGATACTTGACAGTATGGAGTATCGACCACATATACTATATCGACCGGCAATCCTGGAACGTACGGCAAGGGGGATGCATGAGCAATCGAGAAGTAATAGCAGTGCGCGCCTCGGGCACAAAGAAAGATGCGAGAGCCTTGGCCACACATGTGATCGGGATCGGGGTCGGCTTGTTCCTGGGAGGAGCCGGGGTTTTGAAGCTCCTCGATTTTGCCAAATTCGCAAACTATTATGCGGACGCGGGTCAACCGCGTTGGGTCTTTACGGTTCGGGAGTGATCGAAATCCTGGCTGGTGTGGCCATGCTTGTGCCACGTACCCGGCTCTATGCGGCATGGTCTTTGCTGGGAATGATCTTTCTCATCTGCTGGAAGCCCTGGTCGGTACACGAGATGTTCTTCCTTGTGTCGCAAACTGTGGCGATCACACTGCTAATCGTACTTGTCTGGCTCTTGGGTTCGCGGCGAGGAACGGTGGGGCTTGGCGGCGCAAACGAAGGGCTGGACGCCCGAGCGGATGTACCCAGGAGGAGTTGACCGTCAGCACAACCTGCGGGAACGGCGCCCAGGTGTAACGGCACTCCTTCTCCGAATCTTCCCGGGTCGTGCAGGCTTCCGGCGGAATGAGCACCGGAAGCCCGCAACGCGTGGTTAGGAACATTTCCGAATCGGGGGCCTACTTTCCTGGCTTCGGGGGAAAGCTCTTGAACATTTTTGCAATGTCGCCATCGAGCTGCTTGGTGTTTCTGGCGTCATTGGAGGAGAGGTTTTCGGTTGCGAGACCGCGCCACAGGATCTGCTTTGAGCTGCCTTCAAACAGATCGATCACAAGATTGCCCACGTTGTGATCGGTGGTCGTCGTGGTGGCTACCCCGGATCCGAAACCAGGTCCCCAGCCGCCGCCCCAGCCCCAGCCACCCCAGCCCCAGCCACCACCCCAGCCGCCGCCAAGTCCGTCGTACATGGTTTGAATTTCCTGCTGGTCATGGATGTTGTCAGTAGCAAAGACAGTTACGGAGCCTCCCGTAGGCGCCAGTGTCCAACCCTTCGCCTGGAGTTGCTGATTGACCGCATTCTGCACTCGTGTGACAAAGAAGGGGTCCGTAGTCTTAACCTTGCCCCAGGAATAGGTTTTGAACTGCGAGAAGTTGGCCGTGTGGTTGTAGTCCGTTTGCACGTTGCCAGCGAAGGCAGTTGCCGTGCCCATCAGGGCTGCGGCCAAAAGTGCTATCTGTATATAGCGTTTCATAGCTTTCCTCTTTACTCGTTGAGATTGTTCAGGGTGTCTTGTCGGAGTTGCTGCGCGATGCGCCTCCAACGTCCAAAGTGAAGATATCGCCGGAACTCAATGGAAAGATATAAGTGTTACTACACGATGGTCGTGCGGTTCCACACCGCCGTTCTGCCCTCTATGAATGCTGAGCCGGACGATTGGACCGATCTTACGGACTTTCGGAATGGATCGCTCGCGGCGGAGACTCATCTAGTGATCGACGGCTTAGATCGGCCGTTCCTATTCGTGGGACTTAAAGGAGACATCAATATGCGTATCTTTGTGACCGGGGCGCCGGGATTCATCGGTTCGGCGCTTGTTCCGGACTTAATTCAGGCAGGCCATCAAGTGCTGGGGCTGACACGATCAGGGGCCGGCGCCCAGGTTCTGCGAGCAGCGGGGGCCGAGGTGAAGCACGGCAACATCGAGGACCTCGACAGCCTGCGCGACGGAGCGGCCAAGTCGGACGGGGTCATTCATCTGGCCTTCAATCACGACTTCTCGCAGTTCCAGAAGAACTGCGATGACGACCGCAAGGCGATCGAGGCGATTGGCGAGGTGCTGCTGGGCTCGAGCCGGCCTTTCGTGATCACCTCGGGTACGGCGATCGCCTCCAATGTGGACGGCAAGCCATCGACGGAAGACGGCGCGACCGCTTCGTGGAACCCGCGCGCAGCTTCAGAAGCGGCGGTAAAGGAGTTGACGGCGCGCGGCGTGAACACCTCCGTGGTGCGGCTGCCGCAGGTTCACGACACCCGCAAGCAGGGCCTGATCCCCTATGTCCACTCCGTGGCGCGCGAGAAGCGTGTGTCGGCCTACATCGGCGATGGCGGCAACCGCTGGCCGGCGGCGCACGTTTCCGACGTGGGGCGGCTGTACCGCCTGGCCTTTGAGAAGGCGGAGCCGGGCGCGATCTATCACGCGGTCGACGAGGAGGGAATATCGATGAAGGCCATCGCCGAGGCGCTGGGTCGTGGGCTGAAGGTGCCGGTGATCAGCATCAAGCCCGAGCACGCTGAGGCGCACTTTGGCTGGCTTGCCCACTTCGCCGGGCGTGATATGCCGGCTTCCGGCGCGCTCACGCAACAGAAACTGAAATGGAAGCCAACCGGGCCGGGCCTGATCGCCGACCTGGACGGCATGGACTACACGCAAGCCTGAGTCGAGCCGGCTTTTTCCTCTTTCCCCAAACCAACAACTTTCGGGTGCCCCATCCTTCGCGCTCTTTGCGAAGGGTGGGATAAACAGAGTGTGCGCACGTCCCGGGAATTGCCAATCATCTGATTGACAAACCAATCAACTGATTGATTAAATCATTTGTATGGCGGAGTCTCCCAACAACGACTGGTGCCGCGCGCTCCTGGATCCCCAGGATGAGCATGGCCGGCGGCGCACGGCCCTGTTGCAGGCTGCTTTTGACGTAGTCGCGGAGGTGGGGTTTGAAGGTCTACGCACCCGAGCGGTCGCCAATCGCGCCGGAGTGAACATCGCCACCCTGCACTATTACTTTCCTTCCAAGCAGCACCTCATCGAAGGGCTGGCCCAGCTCATTGGTGCAAAATTTGTCACCCTGCATGGCCGGCCGCCGCGCCCTTCCGGGCTTCCCGCCCTCGATCGCCTCCGCCAGGAGTTCTCCGATGGCCGGTTCTACCTCAAACACCATCCGGAAATGTTGCTGGTGCTGCAGGAGTTTGCCCTGCGCGGCAAACGCGATCCAGAGGTGCAAAAGACCGTCGACCAGATGAACGCACACTGGCGCGGCGGAATCGAGCAGATGGTTCAGGCGGGTGTAGCGGACGGCACTTTCCGCGATGATATCCCTCCTGCCGAGATACTCTCCATGTTGATGTCGATCTTTGCCGGCGCTGCCGCATCCGGTACCGCCCAGATCGACGCCATCGAACGAAACACGGAGACATGGATCCTCTCCGGCAAAGCGAAGAAAAGGCTGCAAAAGCCAATAGGAGCAAAAAAATGAAAAATCGCGCTTTCCATGTAGCAATCATTGGCGGCGGCATGGGTGGACTCTGCCTGGCGAACGGATTGAAGAAGGCAGGAATCAGCGTAGCCGTCTATGAGCGGGACCAGTCCCCGGACTCACGCCCGCAAGGATACCGCATTCACATCGATCCCCAGGGCAGCACCGCACTTCACGAATGTTTACCCCAGCACCTGTGGGATCTTTTTTGTTCTACGGGAGGGGACTTTTCACAGGGCTTCAGCATCGTCACCCAACAACTGCATGAACTCCTCAACCTCGCCCGATCTCAAGCCCGATCTCAAGCAAGGATCGGCGGCACAGAAGACAGCGTTGCCCGGCATCGGTCCATCAGCCGCATCACCCTGCGGCGCATCCTGCTGGCAGGCCTGGAACAGGATGTGCACTTCAACAAGCGATTTCTGCGCTATGAAGAAACCTCCGATGGCGCCATCCGCGCGCATTTTGAAGACGGCAGCAGCGCCCAGGCGGATCTGCTCGTGGCTGCCGACGGCGTCAATTCCGGCGTTCGCAAACAGTACCTGCCCCATGCCGAGCCCACGGACACGGGCGTGGTGGGGATAGGTGGCACCATTCCTCTTACCGATGGCGTCATGGCGCTGGCTCCTCATCTGCTGCTCGATGGCCCCGTCATGGTCGTGCCGCCCACCGCCTGCAGCATGTTTATGGCGATGTGGAAACGTTCCGGAGAGGCTGGCCAAACGCTGCGCCGTCTTGGCATTGAGGGGCCGTTGCCCGGCGATGAGGATTATCTGATCCTCGCAATCGGGGGGCGGCCGGATTTCTTCGGTCTCGATCACCAGGCTGCCTCCGTGACCGGTAGCACGTTGAAGGATGCGTTGCGTCGCACCGTGGCCGGTTGGCACCCCAGTCTCCGCAAGCTCGTCGAAATGATCGACGAGCAACAACTTTTTCTCAACCATGTGCGCACCGCGCCGCCTGCCGTCCCCTGGAAGTCTACGCAAATCACTTTGTTGGGTGACGCCATTCACAGCATGACGCCCTACCGCGGCGTCGGCGGCAACATCGCGTTGAAAGACGCGGCTTTGCTCACTTCACAGTTGCTGCAAGTGCATTGCGGTGAAAAGCCCCTGCTCCACGCAATCGCGGAATATGAAGCCTCCATGCGAGACTATGCGTTTGCTGCGGTCGCGGATTCGCTCAAAGCGATGAAGCAGTTTACTGGTGAAAAGAAGTATCCCGCCTTTTCCATCTTCAAGACTGGTATGCGCGTGGTAAATGCCGTGCCGAAGTTGAAGAGCAAATTGATTCCTGGATAGACAACTAATTCACCGGCCTTGCGCGCTGGACCAGCGGTCTTCCTTTCAGTACTCCGGTGGCCAGTGGAACGGTCACAGCCGTGGTGAACAACAGCTTCGCAGTTCCAACCGGACCGATCAAAATCCGAAAGCAGGGAAGCGTGCTCAAAACGGCCAGCCTGTCGATCCCGCGACGGGTGTCGGTGTTCGCTATCCGCTTACCGGAGAAGTAGGCCCACGCAACAGTTATCGCGGCGATGGCTACTTTGGAATCGACTCGGGGCTGCACAAGCGTTGGCAGATCAAAGATCGTCAGCAGCTTGCGTTTTCCTGGGAGGTGTTTAACGTATCAAACTCCGTTCGCTTCGGCACCAACCCAGCAACCTTTCAGAACAAGTTCAACCAGGGAAATTTCGGCACTTATGGAGCGACCTTGACTCAGCCAAGAATTCAGCAGTTCGCTCTTCGTTATAGCTTCTAAGTTCCCCTCTTAGTCCTGGCGACACACTCCACAACCATGTCTCGAGCCCCAAGCCGAGACGTGGGGGAAAGCGTCTGGCAGGCGGGACATTTTCGTGTGACAATTCCTGTGGGTTGGGGTGGAACGTGAAGACTGAATATTCGAGCGAAGTAAGGAAATGGTTCCTGGCATGGACGTTGGCGATCCTGGCCGGCGCTTTGGCGAGCAGTGTGCCGTTGTATGCTCAGGGGGCCAAGGTCAGCTCGGCGCCGGAGCTCGCCCGCCTCGCTGACGGTCTCAAGCCCGGCGAATGGGTCTGGGCCCCGGAGGTAGCGCCGACTGGTCCAATCCTTATCTACGTCGATCTCTCGCGCCAGCGCGCCACTGTCTACCGCAACGGAGTGCGCATCGCAGTCAGCACCATTTCGTCGGGTAAGCCCGGACATGAAACTCCAACCGGCGTCTTCACCATCCTGCAGAAGGACGCCAGCCACCATTCGAAGAAGTACAACAACGCCCCCATGCCCTTCCAGGAGCGCCTTACCTGGGATGGGGTGGCTCTCCACGCGGGTGGCTTGCCAGGCTATCCCGAGAGCCACGGATGCGTTCACCTCCCCTACACTTTTTCGCAGCAACTTTTCGGCATCACTACTCTCGGCGCAACTGTGGTGGTGGAAGGCGATGCTGCCAATCACATCACCACTACAGATGCCAGCCTGCTGGCACCCTTAGACGTCAAGGGACAGCAAGTAACCCAGCAACACCTTGGTCCCGACGAATTTCGCTGGGAGCCTGACAAGTCGCCGGCCGGGCCTCTGACCATCATTGTTTCCAAGCATGACCAGCGCATCGTAGTCCTGCGCAACGGCGTCGAGATAGGCCGCAGTGTGGCCCAGATCAACGACGACGATCCCGGATCTCACGTCATCAGCCTGACCCGTGGCGCTGACGGCAAAAATCACTGGATCTATGTGGGGCTGCCCGGGCACGACGACGACAAGGGCCGCGAACTCGACGAGGCCACCCTCAACCGCGTCCACATGCCACGCACCTTCTTTGAGGACGTCAGAGCGGCGCTGCTACCCGGCGCAACCATACTGGTCACGCAATCAAGCGTAGGCGCTCTCACCACCGGACAACACATAACGATCCTCGACAGCGTCGTACCTGAGATTTGAGATGGAGGAAACTTTCTCCGCTATTCCTTTGGCATGACCTCCACAAGCCACCGCTCTGATGTTTTGTATCAGGGCACGACTTCAGTCGAGCCGATAAACGGCCAACAAAGAATTGGGCTTCAGCCCCTGCACTTTTCTTCGCGAGTTCGGGCTAGACGAAAGACTCACCATCGTTCTGGAGGGGCGGAAGTTAACCCGTACCTTGTTCAGGGTCAGAACATAAAGCAGGTTGGCGATCACCATCCCGCGTTTACCCCCTCGGGCCGTCACCCGGCCTACCAGCTTTCCGTTCTGCGGAATGAGCTTGATTGCCAACTTGCGAACTCCGAAGGCCGCAGCGTCGTCTGATTCAATGAGCCCGGTCGACATCCCTTCGACGCCTGGACCCTGTGATTGCATCTCGACAATCTTTGCTGCAGGCGCCTTTCCAAGCGCCAGTGTTGCTGAAGTGCTCGAGTCCACTTGCAACTGAATCGGCTCTTCTGCACCGCCGTTCCTCAGTATGCCCTTCCACTGGCCGATGATTTCGCTTGTCGCCGTGAAGGGTTTTGACGGAGGCCCAGCGTCCTCCTCTGGTGGCGACCATTCAGGTAGGTAACTCCTGAGAATCTGATCACAGATACCGTTAGCCAGCTCCACTCCATCGGTTCGATTCGTGAGCAGCAGGCAGGCGAGGTCTTCTGACGGCACCATGTAGAGTTTGGTAGCGACGCCGGGCTGTCCGCCACCTTTGAAGACGTAGCGCAAACCTGACTTCAATGTGCCGGTAAACCAACCGAACGTGGTTGCCACGCCTGAAGGCCCAACATATATCGGTTTATGAAGTTCGTCGATCCACCTTTGCTCCAAAATCCTCTTCTGACCATTGACATGGTTCTTCATGTTCCACATTGCAAAGAGCGCGAGATCGTGTGCGCTCGAGTAGAGTTCTCCTGAGGGGGGAGTTGACGTTACGTAATATGCAATCGGCTTCCCAGCGTCGTCATATCCGATGGCCCTCGTTGACAACCGTGCGATGTCGGAGCTGAAGAAACTGTCGCTTAAGCCGAGCGGTTGCAGGACCCGTTGCTTCATTAAAGTGCCGAAGTCCGTGCCAGTCACGTTCGATGCGATCGCGCCCAGCGCGACGAAGCCGATGTTGCTGTACTCGTAGACCGCCGCGGGTGAATACGCGAGTCTGCCGTATTCTTGCAAAACTGTATTGGCGTCTGGAGCTGGCGTTGGTCCGCTTTCGAAGTACGCCGAGAACATCCCCGGCAACCCGCTCACATGCGCACCTAACAAGCGAACCCTGGCAGCGTGGGGATCGCCGTTGGGACCTTTGATTCCGTTTCCGGCAAGATATTGGTTGCCGGACGCGTCCAGATCGACCTTCCCCTCTGCAACCAACGTCATTAGCAAGGTGGTTGTGAAAGGTTTGGTAATAGATGCGAGGCAGAAGGGTGTGCGGGCGGTTGCTTGGATACTCTTTTCGCGATCTGAGAACCCAAAGCCCTCCTCCCAAACGAGGCGGCCTTTGTGAACCACAGCGACGGCAACCCCGGTTGCTTTGCCGCTTGCAACCTCTTGGAGAATCCGTCGTCGCACAGGAGAAAAATCGTGCCGCTCACCGCCTCCAGCGTTCAATTCGGCACTAGTCCCATAGAGTCGTGATGTCCGAAGCACGCCCCCAACGGACGTAGCGAGCAGCGCACGGAGGACCTCTCGGCGGTTCTTGGGTGAAGTCATACAGTTCCGTGTTCTTCAGGAAAAGCCCACCGCTTAAGCTCGACGACGCTTCGCAACAGTCTTTATTTCTTCTTGCCTACTGGGCAGACGAAGCACGTGTCCATACCTTGCAACGTCAAAGCTCAGGTTTAAGGGTGGACCCCCGGACATCCTGTCGAGCTTGGTGGCTTCGGGGAACTTCATGCGGCTTTTCTGAACGAAAGAGCCGCATGAAGTATTAATCGCCTAGACGCGTTCGATGACTACGCTTTCAATGGTCACCGGTTTGTTGGGCTTGTCCTGCGAATTGCGCGGCACTTTGGAAATCTTCTCTACTACGTCATAGCCTTCGACGACTTCACCAAAAACTGTGTGTTTGCCAGTGAGCCATTGGGTCGCCGCGACGGTAATAAAAAACTGCGATCCATTTGTATTGGGACCGGCATTCGCCATCGCCAGTTTGCCCGGTGCGTTCAAGGCGTGAGGTGAACCCTTGGTCTCGTCCGCGAACTTATAGCCGGGACCACCCATACCGTTGCCCGCCGGATCCCCGCCCTGAATCATAAAGTCGGGAATGACGCGGTGAAAAATCGTTCCGTCGTAAAGTTTGCTGGTGCTCTTCTTACCGCCGACAGGGTGGGTCCACTCCCGTTTACCCTCGGCGAGCTCCACGAAGTTCTCTACCGTCTTGGGCGCATCCTTGTCAAAGAGGCGGGTGACAATCTTGCCTTCGCTGGTATTAAAGACGGCATACGTTCCTGGTTCACGAGACATGAAAAGCTCCTGATATTGGTTTAGTTTTGCGTGGGTGCGGCGGCAGGCGGCGCAGCGGGGGCTGGGGGAAGAGGGGGCAGCGGCTGACCCTCTTTCACAATCGTGACCTTGTTCAGAACAACCGCCTGAACCGGCTTGTCATCCGCATCGCGCTGCACGCGCGCAATCGCAGAGACAACCGACATACTCGGTTGGTCACATTGCCCGAAGATAGTGTGTTTCTGATTAAGGTGCGTGGTCGGCACCTCAGTAATGAAAAATTGCGAACCATTTGTTCCCGGGCCACTATTGGCCATGGCCATGCGCCCGGGCACATCGAAGTTAAGATTAGGATCGAACTCGTCCGCGAACATGTAGCCGGGGTCGCCGGTACCAGTGCCCGTCGGGTCGCCACCCTGAATCATGAACTCCGGAATAACACGATGAAAGGTGGTTCCGTCATAGAACGGCTTGGCCTTCATCTTCTTATGGGTCGTTGGATCGGTCCAGGGCTTGGTTCCCTGGGCCAGCCCGATGAAGTTGGCAACCGTCAGCGGCGCTTCCTTATCGAAAAACTTGCACGTCATCCGTCCCATGGTGGTATCGAGAACGACCGTGGGACCGGTAGGCTCGATGACAGGAGGAGCCTGGCTGACAGGCGAGTCGGGTAGCTCGGCAGGAGGCGTCTGGGCCGGGGGCGTTTGCGGCGGAGTGGACTGCTGAGCGTTTGCGAAAACAGTCGAGAAAACAAACAAAACAGCGAAGCAACGTAGCAATTTCATCGTTAGGTCCCAAATCAGACTAATACACTCGCAGGAGAATTACTTCTTCTCGAATGGCTGTTTTTCGGTGATGCGAGGCCTGTTCTCGGCCTGCAGTTGCCTGGAAACCTCCTGCACCTTGGCAAAAACACGCAGGAAGTTGCCGCCCAGAATCTTTTCCATGTCAGCGGCGCTATACCCGCGCGCCATGAGGGCCTGGGTAATCTTGGGTAGATCGGCGGCAGAGTCCATGCCTTCGGGGCTCGAAGGAATGCCATCGAAATCCGAGCCCAGGCCCACGTGGTCGATCCCGGCAATCTTGGCGACGTGATCGATGTGATCGATCAGGACACTGAACGGCGGGCGGGGTATTTTTGCCATGTAGCTCTTGCCGATCTGTTCGGCGAGTTCATTGGGAATCGGCTTGCCCTCTGCTTTGAGCTTGGCTGTCTCCTCTGCGACCGCCTGGTCAATGGCCGGCTGTTGGGCCTTCGCGGCTTTGCGATAGTCCTCGCTCAAGAAGCTGGAGTAGTAATTCACCATGACGACGCCCCCGTACTGGCCAATGGCGCGGAGCATGTTGTCATCCATATTGCGCGGTGAATTGCACAAGGCGCGTGCTGAGGAATGCGAGGCAATCACCGGAGCGCGGCTGATGATGAGCGTGCGGTAGAAAGTCTTATCTGAGACGTGCGAAATATCGACCATCATTCCCAGACGGTTCATTTCGTAGACCACGTCCTTGCCGAAGTCACTCAGGCCGTCTTTGGTATGGGCCACCTTGGGGTCGTCGATGTCGCCTGAGGAATCGGCCCAACCATTGGAGTTGCTCCAGGTGAGCGTCATGTAACGCACGCCGAGGCGGTAGTAGTCGCGCAGCAGGCCAAGGCTGTTCTCGATCGAATGGCCGCCCTCGATCCCCATCAGCGCAGCCAGTTTATGTTCGCGATGAGCTGCAACTATATCTTCCGGCGAAAAGGCCATGCGCATCTGTTGCGGGTGTTTGGCCGCCTGTTGATAGACGGCGTCAATCAGCTCCAGCGTGCGGCGGGCTTCGTGGCCGGCATACGCAGGTGGGTCCACCCAGATGGAAAAGAATTCAGCTCCCAGGTTTCCTTCGCGCGCGGACTCAAAATTGAGGTAGCCACCTTTGAGCGGCTCGGTCAGGTCGTAGCCGTCGTCGAGCATGCGCTGGGTTGTGTCGGCGTGAGTGTCGATAACAATGGCGGATTTGTGGACGGCGAGGGGGTCCTTCTGCTTAGTAGTCATTTGTGCGCTGAGCGGGAGAATAGCGGTGAACAGGATGAGGGAGGGGGCAATCTTCATGGGAGGTCGCGTTTAGTGTAAGCCATTTCGAAATACGGCGGCGCCCAAGGTGTTTTCAACCAGGGGCTGTCGAAAAACATTTTCACGAGAGGACCGCCAAACCGCAGATCTCTCCACTGCGCCGCGCTCCGGTCGAGATGACAAAGGGGAGAGGGGCGCTTCCAGAGAGAGTGGTTGCTGAACAAGAGCCGCTTTTCATCACCGTCGACCCACTCCTCCTCCGGTCGAAAAGCTGCAGCCGCTTCTGTTCAGCAACGACTCTTCCTGGAAGCGCCCCTCTCCCCTTTGTCATCTCGACCGGAGTGCAGCGCAGTGGAGAGATCTGCGGTTTGGCGGTCCTTTCGTGGAAATGTTTCCGAAACAGCTACTCCCGGGCAACCGGGGTGCTGATTTTCGATCCGGTGCTCCATTCGGGGAAGGGGCTTATGGTGGTCACCAGATCGTCGCGGTTGCTGATGCTGGCGCGAAGATAATCCCGATTCATCACCGCGATCACTTCCAGATTGATTTCCTTGGGGCAGACGGCCGTGCACTCACCAATATTGGTGCAGCTGCCAAAAGCCTCAGCATCCATCTGCGCCACCATGCCGAGGGCACGGCGCTCGCGTTCCGGTTTGCCCTGGGGAAGAATCCCGAGATGGGAGATCTTGGCCCCGGTAAACAGCGCGGAGGAACCATTCGGACACGCGGCCACACACGCACCGCAGCCAATACAGGCGGCAGCATCCATGGCCCTATCCGCAGTATCTTTGCCAATAAGGTGCGTGTTGCCGTCGACTGCGTTTCCGGTGGAGACAGAAATGTACCCCCCAGAGGCAATGATGCGATCGAAGGACCGGCGATCGACGACCAGGTCCTTAATCAGAGGAAAGGCGTTCGAGCGCCAGGGCTCAAGAACCAGCACATCTCCATCTTTGAAGTGGCGCATGGTAAGCTGGCAAACCGTGGTGGCACGCATCGGCCCGTGCGCAACGCCATTGATCATAAAGCCGCAGGAGCCACAAATCCCTTCGCGGCAATCATGCTCAAAAGCCACAGGCTCATCGCCTTCTTCAATCAAACGCTCGTTGAGCACATCAAGGCACTCCAGCATCGACATCTCGGTGCTTTCAATGTCCATCGGATAGCTGACGAACTTGCCCGCAACCCTGGGATCTTTCTGACGCCAGATTTTTAACGTTACTTTCATTACTTGTAGCTCCTCTGGCTGGGGTGCACGTAGTGGAAATCCAACGGTTCCTTCGAGAGCGTGGGTGGGTTGCCGGGGCCGCGATAATCCCAGGCCGCGACGTAGGAATAGTGCTCATCGTCACGCTGTGCCTCGCCTTCCGGCGTCTGGTATTCCTCCCGGAAGTGGCCGCCGCAGGATTCATTGCGGTTGAGCGCGTCAATGCACATCAGTTCGGCGAGCTCGAAGAAGTCCGCCACCCGGCCGGCTTTTTCCAGGCTCTGGTTCAAATCTTCACCGCTGCCGGGGACGTTCACGTTTTTCCAGTACTCCTCCTGCAACGCGCGAATCTGGTCAATCGCCGATTCAAGACCCTGCGCGGTGCGCGACATCCCGCAGTAATCCCAGACGATCTTGCCCAGCTCGCGGTGGAAGGAATCAACCGTCCGCTTTCCTTTGATCGAAAGCAGCAATTCGGTGGTCTTTTTCACGCAGGCGACGGCCTCTTTGACCTCAGGCGCGGTATCGAGCACGGCGGGAAATTTATTGGTCGCGAGATAATTGCCGACCGTGTAAGGAACAATGAAGTAGCCATCCGAGAGCCCCTGCATCAGCGCGCTTGCTCCCAACCGGTTGGCGCCATGGTCAGAGAAGTTGGCCTCTCCGATGACGAATAACCCGGGAATCGTGCTTTGCAGGTTGTAATCCACCCACAGTCCGCCCATGGTGTAGTGGATGGCAGGGTAGATGCGCATGGGAACCTTATACGGGTTCTCGTCGGTAATGCGCTGGTACATGTCGAACAGGTTGTCGTAACGATCGCGGATCGTTTTTTCGCCCAGCCGCCGTATGGCGTCGGCAAAGTCGAGGTAGACCCCGAGCCCGGTCTGGCCCACGCCGCGGCCTTCATCGCAAACCGCCTTGGCATTGCGCGACGCAACGTCGCGCGGAACCAGGTTGCCAAAACTGGGATACCGCCGTTCGAGATAGTAGTCGCGCTCTGCTTCCGGGATCTGTTCCGGAGAGCGCTTGTCGCCTTTCTTCAGCGGCACCCAGATGCGGCCGTCGTTACGCAGCGATTCACTCATCAGCGTGAGTTTCGACTGGTACTCACCGGTGACGGGGATGCAGGTAGGGTGAATCTGGGTGTAGCAAGGGTTGGCAAACAGAGCACCCCGCTTGTGGGCACGCCAGATGGAGGTCACATTGGAGCCTTTGGCATTGGTCGAGAGGTAGTAGACGTTGCCATAGCCCCCGGTGCCCAGGATGACCGCGTCCGCAAAGTGGGTGGTGATGGCGCCGGTCACCAGGTGACGGGTCACGATACCGCGGGCCTTGCCGTCGATGACGATCAGGTCCAGCATCTCGGTGCGCGGGAACATGGTCAACCGTGCCGGCATGTATCTGGCGTTCCAGCGCCTGGTAAGCGCCGAGCAGCAGTTGCTGGCCTGTCTGGCCCCGGGCGTAGAAGGTGCGTGAAACCTGGGCGCCGCCGAAAGAGCGATTGGTGAGCGTGCCGCCGTACTCGCGGGCAAAGGGAACTCCCTGGGCCACGCACTGATCGATTATGTTGACGCTGATCTGCGCCAGTCGATAGACGTTCGCTTCGCGGGCGCGGAAGTCTCCGCCTTTCACCGTGTCATAGAAGAGGCGGTATACGCTGTCGCCATCGTTCTGATAGTTCTTGGCAGCATTGATTCCGCCCTGGGCGGCGATGGAGTGCGCGCGCCGGGGCGAATCCTGAAAGCAGAAGCATTGCACCCTGTACCCCAACTCGCCCAGAGTCGCGGCAGCGGAGGCTCCCGCGAGGCCTGAACCCACGACGATGACGGAATGCTTGCGCTTATTAGCCGGGTTGACCAGCTTGACGTCGAAACGCGTCTGGTCCCATGCGTGCTCAATAGGCCCGGTAGGTGCTTTGGAGTCGAGAATCATCTATTTCACCAGTCCCAGGAGAACGCTGATCGGAATGGAAATATAGCCGAGGACAATGAGCAGTGCGATCACCAACGCAGACGTCTGCAGCCTGGCAGTGTGTTGCGGCTGGTGGATGCCCAGCGATTGAAACATGCTCCACAGTCCGTGGCGCAGATGAAGGCCCAGAAGGCAAATAGCCACGATGTAGGACAGTGAAACCCACCAGATCTGAAAGCCGGATACCACATTGTGGTAAACGTCGCCCTCAATATAGGCCGCGCCAGGATGGATATACCCGGCGGTCAGGTGCAGAAGATGAAAGATGATGAAGGCTAGAACAATGGGGCCGGACCAATACATGGTCCTCGAAGCATACGAGGACGCGATCGCTTTTTTGACCGAATATCCAATTGGGCGCGCCCGCTTATTGCGCGACGCCAACTGCACGGTTGCAGTAATGTGCAGGGCGATGGCGATCAGCAGGATCGCCCGCACCGGCCAAAGCAATTCTCCGATGCTATGCAGAAAGGCGCCGTAGGCGTTCAGTTTTGCCGGGCCTTCAAAGACCTGAAGGTTGCCCAGCAAGTGCCCTATCACGAACGCAAACATGAGGATGCCGGTGATGGCCATCACAATTTTCTTGCCGACCGTTGAGGCCCAGAAGCTGGGCGCTCGATTGTCCCCCCGTTTATCCCTTGTTACGGCTGCGAGTGTGCTCATTCTTGTTTTTCCGATGCCTCAGGAGGTGCCCGAACCGAATCTGGCCCAACTTTTTATTATCGGTGCGCGATCAAAGCAGCGTCAAGGATCCGGCACCCGAGAGACGATTCAGGCAAACAGTTGCAGCAATGCGCGAAACGCTTCTCCACGGTGGCTGTGGGCCCAGCGGGTGTGATCGTCGAGTTCCGCCATAGTCCGCTGGAGCGCAGGCACATAAAACAGGGGATCGTATCCGAAGCCGCCGTTGCCCCTGGGCGTGAAGAGGATGCGTCCTTCTACCGTGCCTTGGGAGGCCAGCATACAGGTGCCGTCCTGGGCAACGGCCAGCGCGCAGTGATAGCGAGCTCCACGGTCACTTTCAGTAATTGCGCCAAGTTGCTGTAACAGAAAAAGATTGTTATTCGCGTCGGTTGCCGTCACTTGGCGAAACCCTGCATCGGCGGCATAGCGGGCGGAGCGAACGCCTGGAGCGCCTTCGAGTGCATCAACTGCGAGCCCGGAGTCGTCGGCCAACACCATCTCCCCGGGCAGAAACCGGCTGTAGTAGATCGCCTTCTCCAATGCGTTGTCTTCGAAGGTGGCGGCATCTTCCGGCGGGGCTGCGATGCCCTCGAGGCCGGGTAAGGGAAGCACGTCGATATCATGCTGAGCAGCAGCCACGCGAAAATCGCGCAGTTTGCCCGGGTTGCTGCTGGCGACGTAAAGACTGCGAGCCATCAGCGAAAAGCAGCCAGAGGGCAGCCTTCACAGCGAGGCCGCGGACCGCAATGATGTTTGCCCACGGCAACCACCAGCGCATGAAATTCGTTTAGGAGCGGCAGATGAAATTCTGGCAGGTCCTGGGCAAACGCGGTATGCACCAATTCCTGCAGTTGGGCATACTTGTGGTCGCGGCCAGCGAGGCCGTGGCGGTCGGTGATTCGGCGCAGGTATTCATCAACCACGGCTACCGGGTGGAGCAACGCGTAGAGCAGGATGGCGTCTGCTGTTTCCTCGCCCACGCCGGGCAGTGCCAGAAGTTGACGACGGACAAGGGGGGTCGGTTGGGCGCCGAGCCGTGCCAGGGAACCACCGTGCTGCTGATCGAGAAAGGTGACGAATGCCTTGATGGCCGCAGCTTTGCGAACCATGTAGCCGGAGGGGCGGATGAGCGTGCGGAGTTCCTCCTCGGCAATTGCCCGCAAGCCGTCGAGGTTCATCGCGTCGTGGGCAATTAGGTTGGCGATCGAGCGTTCCACACCCCGCCACGAGGTGTTCTGGGTCAGGTAAGCGCCGACGATCACCTCCAGGGCGGTCTGCGCCGGCCACCATTGCTGGGGACCATAGGCGGCAGCGAGCTGGTCGTGAAAATTGCGCAGAATGGGTGCCGCGGCTGCTTTGTTCACGGAATTCGTCTTCTGTTGCTGCAACTGTTTCTTCCAGCCCAGCAGCTTGGCGCGTAACCCTCGGCCTCCGCCTCGGCGATCAGGCCCTTGTGTTGATAGAGGATGGAGAGGCTGGTGTGGGCCAACGGTTCTTCCGGGTCGAGCTGCAGCAGGCGTTGCGCTGCGGTGATGGCCCCGTCGAGGTCGCCCTGATCCTGCAGTGCGCGGATGAGCCCGTGCATGGCATCGAGCATCCCGGGATCTACTTCCAGGCAGCGGCGAAGGGTTTGTGCGGCGGCTGCGGCGTCCCCTTCGGCGAGCCGGTCGAGCGCCTGGTAATAGAGTTCTTCGGCCTGGGAGAACTGGGACGGTGATGGCATAGTCTTAATGGCCTGATTGAATGATAGCGGTTAGGATGAACGAAACAAAGCATCTACCGGAGGCACTGCCCGAATGAGCATCATCCTCGCCGATGGCTGGCTGATTACCATGAACGATCGCCGCGAGATCCTGGAGCGTGGCAGCGTGGCGGTTGACCATGATCGCATCACTGCAGTCGGCAGCCGCCGGCAACTCGAGCAGCAGTATCCAGGGGCCGAGATCATCGATTGCAGCGGACGTATTGTGATGCCGGGCATGGTGAACACCCATACCCATTTGTTCCAGACCCTGCTCAAAGGTCTGGGCGACGATATGGTGCTTAAGAAGTGGTTCACGTGTATGACCGGGCCGAGCGGCGTGCACCTCACCGCTCCGGATACTCATGCTGCTGCGCTTCATGGTTGCGTCGAATCGATACGCTCCGGGGTGACCACGGTGGTCGACTTCATGTATGTCCACCCCCAGCCGGGCATGATCACCTCGGTGGTTGACGCATTCCAAATGACTGGCATGCGCGGCTTCGTTTGCCGCGGGTTCATCTCCGACGGTGTGCAATATGGAGTTCCGGCAGCGCTGCTCGAGCCGCCTCCGGTTGCTTTGGCCGATGCCAAGCAGCAGATACGGCGTTACAACCAGCCGGGGGGACGAGTTCAGGTCGGCCTTGCGCCCAACATGATCTGGGCGGTTGACGAAGAAGGCTACCGCTTAACCCGCAAGCTGGCTGATGAGGAGCATGTGCTCATCACCACCCACGTGGCAGAAACTGACTTCGAGTTGGAAACGGCCGCGGCGACCTACGGAATGAATGACACTCAGTTTCTGAGCGACATCGGCTTTTTCGGCCCCGACGTGATCGCAGTGCATTGTGTGCATTGCAAGACGGATGACATCAAAATTCTGCGTCAGCACGACACCAAGGTATCGCATAACCCTTGCAGCAATATGTATCTGGCTTCGGGGTGTGCGCCGATTCCCGAGATGCTAGCGGCCGGGGTCACGGTGGGGCTGGCTTCGGATGGTCCGGCTAGCAGCAACAATCACAGTCTCTTTCAGGCAATGAAGTTTGCCGCCTTGCAGCAGAAGGGAGTGCACCAGGATGCCACCATCATGACGGCAGAAAAGGTGCTCGAGATGGCTACGATTGATGGTGCGCACGCGGTGGGCCTGGAAGCGGAAATTGGTTCGATCGAGGTGGGCAAAAAGGCAGACATAGTCGTGCTTGATTACAACAATGCTTTTATGACGCCCATTCATCATCCTGTTTCTGCCATGGTGTATTCAGCGTTGGGAAGTGAAGTCACCACGGTGATGATCGACGGCCGCCTGGTGATGCGCGACGGCATTGTTGCGACGGTCGATGAGGCGGCGGTTCGGCGCCAGGCGCAGATCAGCGCAGATGCGCTTACTCAGCGCGCGGGCACGGATGCGTTCAAGCGACGCCCGTGGCCAGGGAGATGATCACTCCGCTGCGCTAGCCGAAAACCAAACTGCAATCCTCCAAACTTACACTCCTCCAAACTTCGAGTGGGTGGCCCAGAGCTCGGTTCAATCTTTGCTGTACGGCAGCATCAGCGCTGCCGGTTGGATGGCTTTCCCGAACAGTCCCGAGATCGCGAGGATCGTCACCAGGTAGGGAAGTGCTGCCAGCAATTGCGGTGGAATGCTCGCCCCTCCCAGTTGCAGAGACAACTGCAGCGCATCGCAGGCGCCAAACACCAGCGCAGCTAGAGCGGCTTTCAACGGGCTCCATCGTCCGAAGATGACGATGCCCAGGGCAATAAACCCCTGCCCGGCGACGATCGATTCACGAAACAGGCCAATCTGCGCCAGGACCAGGTAGGCGCCAGCCATCCCCGCCGTTGCGCCGCCGATCAATACGCCGATATACCGCATGCGGGCTACCGAAATCCCTGCTGCGTCGGCCGCGGCGGGATTTTCTCCCGCGGCTCGCAGTGCCAGGCCAAAGCTGGTGCGAAACAAGATGAACTGCGCCAGCAGAACCAGACCCAGCGTTAAATAAAGCAAAATCGTCTGCCCAAACAGTGCCGGTCCGATCAAAGGGAGCTCGCTCAACCATGGAATATGCATGGGCGCAAACATGGCCACATTCTGCGGCCCCGCGGATTCACCCAGAGCACGGCGGTACACCGTGGCGGCAATGCCCAGCGCCAGCACGTTGAAAACCAGGCCGACAACCACCTGGCTGGCGCGGACAGTGACATACATCCAGGCCAGCAGAAGATTAAAGACGATACCGGTCAGCATAGCCGCCAGAAGACTCATCCAAACCATCCCGGTTACATAAGCGGTGAGGAAGCTGGCCAGCGCACCCAACAAAATCGTACCTTCGATGCCAACGTTCAAAACCCCGGAGCGCTCCGCGAAGGTTTCTCCCAGAGCGGCCAAAAGCACCGGCCCCGAGAGGCGCAGGCTGGCGGCTAACCAGGTCACCAGGAATGCCGAGCTCAGCAGCCGATGAAGATTCACGTCAGCTTCACCCGGTAGCGGCGGAAGATCTCGCTCGCCAGCACCATCAACACGATGAGACTTTGCAGAATGAAGGTGATGGAAGAAGGAATACCCGCCCGCCGCTGCATGGCGTTCGCGCCCACCGTCATTCCGCCGTACAGCAGGGCCGCAGGGATCACTGCCAGCGGGTTGAGCCGGGCCAGCAAAGCAACGATGATCCCGGTAAACCCGATACCTCCGCTGATTCCGTCCATTAGCCGATGTTGTTCGCCTAACACTTCAACAGTTCCGGCGAGTGCGCCAAGCCCTCCGGCACAGATCGCCGCAAACACCAAGCGGCGACCCACGTTGATTCCTGCATAGCGCGCCGCCGATGGGCTTAGGCCGCTGACGATCAACTCGTAACCCAACGCCGTTTTACGCAGCATCACCCAAACCACCAGGGTCGCGCAGATGGCCAGCAGTATGCCTGCATGGGCGCGGGTCCCGGGCAGGATAAATGGCAGCCAGGTCGCACGGGGCAACAGGGCGGTTTCCGGTACTCCTCCGGGGGCACGCATCGGGCCCGACACCAGGTACTGCACAATAAGGATGCCGACGTAGTTCATCATCAGGGAGATGAGCACTTCGTTGCCTCCGAAGCGAGCCCTGATCAGGGCTACCAAGCCGGCCCAGAAGGATCCGGCGGCAAAGCTCAGGAGCAGCACCAGAGGAAAAAACGCCCACCGCGACGGGTTCGAGAACAAAGCCAACCAGGTAGTAGCCGCGGCCCCAAGGACAAAACACCCTTCAAATCCCAGGTAACCAAAGCCAGATCGCCAGCTAACGATTGTGCCCAGGGCGATCAAGCTGAGAGGGGCAGTCCGTACCAGGGTGTAGCCGAAGCCGCGCAAAGTCGCGAATGGTTCATGGAACAGCGCGGCGTAAGCCTGCAGCGGATTCGCGCCGTAGAAAGCAAACAGAAACGACGTCACCAGCAACGCCGCGACGACAGCGAGAGATATGGAAGTAAAGATCGCGAGCTTCGAGCCTGCTGGAGCTACGCGGCGTTCGATCAGCTTCATGCTTCTCCGCTTATCCCGGAGATCATCAAGCCCAGCTTTTCTGAAGTGACCCCGGCTGCATCGAGAATGCCGGCAATGCGCCCCTCGAACATGACGGCGATCCTGTCGGCCAGGTTCATCAGTTCTTCGAGCTCTGCGGAAATCAAAAGAATTGCCTTACCGCGTTCACGTTCGCGGAGCAACTCGAGCCAGAGCGCCTCGACCGCACCTACATCCAGTCCTCGTGTCGGCTGTTCGACTACCATTGCCGGCGCATCGCGCAGGATCTCCCGTCCCAGGATCAGCTTCTGCAAGTTGCCGCCGGAAAGTTTGCCGGCGATTGCGTTGGGAGTGGTTGCACGCACTGCGAAACGCGTCATGAGCTGGGCGGCATGTTCGCGGATGCTGCGCCACTCCAGAAACAATCCCTTGCTGCATTTTCGTTGCGATCCCAGAATTGCGTTGCCGGCGATGGAGAGGTCTGTGACCGAGCCTACATGCCGGCGATCAGCCGGAACATAGGACAGACCGAGAGCGCGATGCTGCGCCACTGGAAGCCGCGTTACTTCCCGGTCATCGAGAAAGACGCGTCCTTGATGCGCTGGCCGCAGGTGCATGATGGCTTCGGCCAGTTGCGACTGCCCGTTGCCGTCGACACCGGCGATGCCGAGTATCTCCCCTGCATGGACCTCGAGGCTAACGCCGCGGACTTTCTCCTGTCCCGCATCATCGCGTACGTGGAGTCCTTGCACGCGGAGAACGGCTCGTCCGCGCTCGACGGGAGCACGATGGACCCGCAGATTGACATCGCGTCCGACCATCAGACGAGCCAGCTCCTGCTCGGATGTCTGTTGTGTGGAGACAGTGCCTACAACCCGGCCGTCACGCATGACGGTCACGCGATCCGCCAGTTCCAGAATCTCCTTGAGCTTGTGGGTGACAATAACGATCGAACGGCCCTGATCGCGAAGCGCACGCAGGACGGTGAATAGCTGATCCTTTTCGTGGGTGGTAAGCACGGCGGTTGGTTCGTCGAGGATCAGCAGCCTGGCGTCGCGATAGAGCAGCTTGAGGATCTCGACGCGCTGTTGCACGCCAATGGGCAAGTGCTGCACCAAGGCGTGAGGATCGATGGCCAAGTGGTGCTGCTGGCTCAAGCTGCGTAGCCGGCTCGCGGCTTCGCGCAGGTCGAACTTTTGCTTCAGGCCGAGCACGACGTTTTCGAGTACGGAGAATCTTCTCACCAGCATGAATTCCTGGTGCACCATACCGATGCCGAGCGCGATGGCATCTCCTGGGCTGGCGATGGCAACTGGCTTATCGTCCATCAGGATCGATCCGGAATCCATGGAGTGGAATCCGTAGAGAATCTGCATCAGCGTGCTCTTACCGGCGCCGTTCTCGCCCAACAGAGCATGGATCTCCCCCGGCTCGATGGTGAAATCCACGTCGCGGTTGGCCACTACGCCGGGGAACCGCTTGACGATTCTTCTCATCGCGAAAGCCGGCAACGGTATCTCTCCTGTGAGGTGCTACCAGAATACGCTTCGAGGTCTGTTGCCCATGGCATCGCCTTGATGGCCATTTCTGTTCCGTCCCCATGTCCATAGGATCACAGCGTCCACATTCTGTTATCATCAGGCCCACCCACGGGAATCCTCTGAGCCAATTTCGAAAAGGAGCAGACCTATGCTGCCCTCGAAACGCCGCTGGGCACCAACCGTACAGTGTCTCTGGATTGGAATCATCATCGCCTTAGCGGCGCCCTCAAAACTGAACGGCCAGACCGCGCCGCCACTCGCCGAGAGGCAGGACGTAACCGAAACCTTCTTCGGGCAGAGCGTGACCGACCCTTATCGCTGGCTTGAAAGTTGGCACGACGCCAAGGCCGAGCAGTTTCTAAAGGCCCAGGACAACTACACGCGCGCTGTACTGACAAGCCTCCCGGGACGCGAGAAGTTCCTGGAGCGGGTGAAGACGCTCGACACCGCAAACACCCGGGTTCGAGATGTACGGGTTTGCGGGGGCAAGACCTTTTACCTCAAAGCTGTTCCTGGAGCCGACAACGTAAAGCTGTATGTCCAAGATCGCTCCGGCGCGCAAGAGCGGCTGCTGCTCGATCCCGAATTACTTACGAAAGCAGGGGTGCACTATTCGATCGACTATTATCGACCCTCGCTCGACGGCACGCTTGTGGCTTATGGAATCTCTCCAGGTGGCTCCGAGGAGAGTGTCATCCACATCCTTGAAACGGCGACCGGGAAGCAGTTACCGGACTCAATTGATCGTGCACGTTTTGGCGCTATCCAGTGGTTGCCGGGCAACAAGTCATTTTTCTACAATCGCCTGCAGAAGGTGACACCAGATATGCCCAAAACTGCGTTCGAGCAGCGCAGCCGGGCGTACCTGCACCAGCTAGGTCAGGATTGTGACCATGATCGCTTGATGTTTGGCTACGGCTATTCATCGGACGTCAAGATCGATGACAACGACCTGAGCTTCATTTCGTACTCGCCGGCATCGCCCTATCTCTTTGGGCAATTGGCACATGGAACCCAAAACGAGGAAACCCTTTACTACGCACCGATCGAGCAGCTGAAGTCGTCACAGATCAGGTGGAAGAAGCTCTTCGACGTCGATGCCGGTGTGGTGAATTTTGACGTCCACAAGGATGACATCTACCTGGTGACACACAAGAGACGACCGCGCTATGAAGTTACGGTGACCAGTCTGAAGAGTCCGGATGTTGAGCATGCCACAGTGATCGTCCCCGCCACAGAAGTCGTGATTCAGGAAGCCGATGTTGCCCAGGACGGCGTCTACATCCGCGATCTCGACGGTGGAATTGGCCGCATGCGGCGGCTCACCTTCGAAGGTCGAATCGAGCCAATAAGGGTGGATGAAGGCAAATCGGTACAGGGCATTTCGGTTAGCCCCACTGAACCCGGCGCCTTGGTGAACGTCGTTTCCTGGACCACCTCGCCGCGATGGCTGGCTTACGATGCGCAGCGAAAGACGGCCATCGACACGGGAATTCAGCCTCCCATACCAGTAGACACGTCTGCATATGAATCATTAGAGGTAAAGGCCAGGAGCGCAGACGGAACCATGATTCCGCTTTCCATCATCCGTGCGAAAAACATCAAACTGGATGGAATGCGCCCTACTCACTTGATCGGCTACGGCGCATATGGAATCTCTTATGATCCGGACTTCGATCCGGTTTGGCTTGCCTGGTTGGAACGGGGAAACGTGATCGCGATCGCGCACGTGCGCGGCGGCGGGGAATACGGTGAGGAGTGGTATCGCGCAGGGTACAAGCTGACCAAGCAACATACCATTGACGATTTCATCGCCGGTGCTCAGTACTTAATCGAGAACAATTACACTAGTCCTCGCTATCTCTCCGGCGAGGGCACCAGCGCCGGCGGGATCCTCATCGGCGGGGCCATTACTCAACGGCCTGACTTGTTTGCGGCAGCGTTGATTCGGGTAGGTTGCTCCAATGCGCTTCGCCTGGAATTTACTCCGAATGGTCCGCCGAATATAGCCGAGTTCGGCACCGTGACCGATGCTGACGGTTTCAAAGGACTTTATGCGATGGATGCGTATCAACATGTGAAAGACGGTGTCGCGTATCCAGGTATTTTGTTGACCGCGGGAATCAACGATCCGAGGGTCGATCCCTCGCAATCGGCTAAAATGGCGGCCCGCTTGCAGGCAGCCACTTCGAGTAAGAAGCCCGTATTGCTGCGTGTAGACTACGACGCGGGTCACGGCATGGGTTCTACCCGGGCACAACACGACTTGGAGTTCGCCGACGAAATGTCATTTCTCTTATGGCAGGCTGGAGACCGCGAATTTCAACCCTGATGGTAGAGCAGCACGGTCCCTGGCGCGCGTAAATTATCACCGCCTATGTTGAGGTTATTTCGCATCTGCAACCGTGATAGCTATGTTTCTAAAGGAGACATGCCCTTTTTCGCTGCCTTGCAGGATGATCGGTCCAGGCAGCGCTTCGTGGCTGTCGATGGCTCCGCCAGTCGGACCCGGTATTTCCTGATTGTCGATGATGGTTTGTCCATTTTGGACGACGGTGACGCGCCGGCCAATGAGCGTGATGTCGTAGGTCTGCCAGGTTCCGGTGGTTCTGGGTAGCTCCGGATGGGGCACGATGAAACCGTAGATGCCGCCAGTATGGTGACTTGGCGGCTCCCCTGCTGATTCATTCTCGATCTGCAGTTCGTAACGGCCACGGAGATAGACCCCGCTGTTCGAGCTGGGGCCGCAATTGAACTCCAGGTGTAATTTAAAATCCTGAAATTTGCGATCTGTGGCAAGCTCGGGTCCATTGCCCGGCGTCACCAGGGTGCCGTTCAAAACCGTCCAGTGATGACCGCTTTCGGGAAAGGGATTGGCGGAATACTCATGCCACCCATCCAAATTCTTGCCATTGAACAACGAGATCGTCTTTCCCCAGTGGGGTGGCGCGGTTCTCTCGAGCGAGGGCGCCCGTTCTCCTACCCAGGTCCACGTGGCGCCGTCTGGCCCGGTGGTTGTGCCGACGAGCTTTCCACCGGCGAGCCTGGCCTTGAAGATCATGTCGGTCGAACGGTTCTCTTCGTCCTTAGGCGAGGTAAACACGAGAGCGCCATGAGTGATGGCAACTTTTGGCAGCGGACGAGCATTTCCCCACCGCCCCACCATGTTGGCCTTGAGTTGCCCTTGTTGCTCATACAACTCCAACCAGGAAGGATATGGGCGGGTAGGGGTTTTCAAGGTCAAGTCCCATCGGCCCAGGAAGGGTTGAGCCGCGGCGGTGGTGATGGAAGGGTCCACAGCGGCCAAGGCTCCGCAACAAACCGCCGCCATGGCGACAAACAACCACAGTCTTCTTTGCAACCTCATAGTTGAGGTCTCCTTTCCGTGGGTGCGAGACAAGAGAGTCACGGCAGCGCCTGCATCAACTCTCGAGGGTATAGGTCGCATCATCTTGCACCCAATTGGATCTGCCGTTCAGTGTACGCGGTCGCCGTTGCCAGCCGAACGTGGGACTGGTGATTTGCGTCCTGGGCGTTTCGAAGTGGCTGTTTGGGGCGCTGTTGTTCGCGGGATTCTGGAACAAAAAGATAGGAGTCTTGGGCTTTGGGGGCATGCGGCAGGGTCGCGAGGCGAAGCACAAAGCGCAAATTCCACGAGATCGTGAGCGACAGCCCCGCTCTAGTGGAGATGACTCCCCACGATATGGGGCCATGATCTAATGAACCGATACCTTCGCACTTTTGCCTGGTTCATCTCTGTTCAGAGAAATGAGGCGACAAAATGTCAACCTGCTTTCCTCTCTGCCGTCGGTCCGGCGCTGGGCTTCTTGCGCATATGAACAACGGAACCTCCCTGCTCAAAACCAACCTCATCCATTAACGTCTTCATGAGGTAGATCCCGCGTCCATGCTGAACCAGCCGGTTTTCTGGAGTTGTCGGGTCCGCTACTGCGTTGCTGTCGAACCCTTGTCCCTCGTCCTGAACCGTGATCGAAACCTCTCCATCGTTAGTGCAGCGGCACGCGACGTAAACCCGCTTGTGAGGGTCTTCTTGGTTGCCATGGACGATGGCATTTGCCAGTGCCTCACGCAACGCCATCTCAATCTCAAACCCGCTGTCCTCTTGGTTTCCGCACTTGGCAAAGAAGCGCTTGAGTTGATCTACGAATGGCGAGATAAGTGCAACTTGACTCGGGAGAGACTGCCGCAACTCGACAAAAGGAGCAGAACCACGAGCTTGCGGCGAAAGGGAAGAGGTCTGTTTGTGGGCCATATCTTCTACTCCGATGGAACAATCAGTCAGGGCAAGGAAAGGCTCGCCCTCAACGGGTGTAGTAGTAGAGCTGGATGACGACTGCGCACTCGAAAAACAAAATCATCAAGGGGAGGTAAATTCCACCGGTGGCGCTGTCGCTACCAGCACCCTTTTCGCCACTTGAATCCGAGTCAAGATAATGAATTGCCGCAGATACCTCTGCGTCCGTAAGTTCTTCGTTCCAGCCTGATTGGTTCCTGTTCCGTGCCATAAATAATTCCTTGAATGCACATGCGCTTTGACCCACGTTCTTTTAGAGTCCGTTACATAACTCTTAGGCAAAGCTCATGCCGCAGGTTTTGCTCAATCGATGAGCGTAGCTATTCCCACATATTGCAGCCATAGAGTAAGACCACTAGAACGACGGCCATCGATGCTTGATGAAGAAACATGATCGTTCCTACTTCCAGCCGCCGCCGAGCGCCTTGTAGAGCTGCACCAGACCCTGGTATTCGTTATTTCGATCCTGCGCCAGAGTGAGTTCTGCTTCGAACAAAGACCGCTGGCTGTCGAGGACCTCGAGATAATTCGCCGTGCCGCCTCGATAACGCATGAGCGACACGTCGACTGATTGTTGAAGATCCCTCACAGACTGTTCCTGGCGCTCGCGGACTCCGTGATACTTTTCATAACCAATCAGGGCGTCGGAAACGTCGCGGAACGCGAGCTGGATGGTCTGCCTATAGCTGATCACGGCCTGCCGCTCTTGCGACGTGGCGTATCGCAGGTTGTTGCGCAGGTAGCCGCCTTCAAAAATCGGCTGCGACAGGCTTGCCTCATAGTTGCCTAGTCCGGAATGTACCGGCACATTTGAGCCAAGAAAGTCACTGTGTCCCCATGCCCCTCCTCCTGAGCCGAGGAGAGAGATTTGCGGAAAGAACATCGCCTTGGCGACGCCGATGTTTGCGTTGGCAGCCACGAGGTTCTGCTCCGCCTGGCGGATGTCCGGCCTGCGCTCCAGCAGCGCCGACGGCAACCCGGAAGGTAGTTGCGGAGCAAGAGTCTCGCTCCACGTCCAACCATTGGGAGTATCGATGCCAAGGTCCTTCGCGCGAGGTACATCGTGCGGATAATCTCCTAAGAGGATGCTGATCGCGTCCTCGGTCTGGCCAATTTGCCGCTCCAGGTCCGGAATTTCCGCATTGGCGGTATCGAACACTTGCCGCGCCTGAAGCACATCAAGCGTCGTGCCCACGCCGTGACTTAGGCGCATCTCGGTCAGCCTGACAGAATCTTTCTGGGTTCGCACTGTGTCTTTTGCGATCTGAAGTCGCAGGTCGAGGTCGCGGAGCAGAAAGTAATCGCTCGCCACGTCGCTGACTAACGTCAGGACCACGGTTTGTTGTGCGTCTTGTGTGCCCAGCAGTTGGGCTCGGGCCGCTTCGGTGGCACGCCGATAGCGCCCGAATAAGTCGACTTGAAAGACCACGTCGGCAGCCAGCAAAAAAATGTTGGACTTGATGTTCTGGTCGGTCTTTCCGCCGCTGAAATCCGGATTGGCCGTAATCATCGGAAACTGGTTAGAGCGCACGATCCCAACCTGTGCCCGAGCGGCTGTGACGCGCTCCACCGCCAGTTGCAGATCGTAGTTCTGCTTCAGCGCCGTACGGATCAGTTCTTGCAAGTAAGGGTCGTGGAACGCTTGCCACCAGGGCAGGTCGCCAAACGATGCAAGTTGCGCTTCAGCCTGCTGGGATTCGCTGGGGCCGTGGAAGGCCGGAGGCGTCTGCACCACCGGCCGATGATAGTTGGGGCCGACCGTGCAGCCCGAGAGCATGAGCGCTGCCAGCACGACGAACGTCCACGCGGCCTTTGCGCCAAATCGGTTTTGCGAGATGTTACGCATTCTGTTCACCCTCCGGAGACGCACCGTGCTGAGATGAGGGCGTCAGGAAACGCTCTCGGCCCATCGCGGACCATCGCTCCACCAGATAGAAAACTGCCGGGACGGCGAATATGCCGAGCACGCTTGCCGCTGCCATGCCTCCAATCACGGTCGTACCCATGATCTGGCGTGCCACCGAGCCGGCCCCGGAAGCGGTCCAGAGCGGCACGCAACCCAAAATGAATGCGAAAGAGGTCATCATGATGGGCCGCAGGCGAAGTCGTGCGCCTTCGAGCGCCGCATCCGTCAGCGGTTTGCCTTGTTCGTATTGGTCTTTAGCAAACTCGACGATCAGAATCGCATTCTTGGCGGCCAGGCCGATCAGCATCACCAACCCGATCTGCGCATAGACGTCGTTCTCCATCTGGATCATGTAAGGCGGCAGGAAGAGGCCCAGCACGACACGGCGCAGCCACAGCACTCCGAAAGCGCCGAAAACCGCGACCGGCGTGCTCAGCAGCACGCTGAACGGTAAGCTCCAGCTTTCATAGAGCGCCGCCAGAATGAGAAAAACAAACAGCAGAGAAAATCCGAAGATGACTGACGAGGACACTCCCTCTCGCGCCTTTTGTTCCTGGTAAGACATGCCCATGTAGTCGAAGCCCATTTCGCTGGGCATGGTCTGCTTGAAAACATCTTCCAGGGCCGCGCTTGCCTGATCGGAGCTGTAACCGGGCGCGGCGCTGGCGTTGATCTGCGCGGACCGGTACTCGTTGTAACGCATCGTGAACTCAGGGCCGGAACGGGTCTCGAAGTTTGCCAGCGCCGAAAGCGGCAGCGCGTCGCCCTGGTTGTTGCGCACGTAGAATTGCGCAAGGTCTCTGGTATTCGATCGGTAAGGCGCTTCGGCCTCGACATACACCTGCCAGGTGCGGCCGAAGTTGTTGTAGTAGTTGACGAACAACCCGCCCATATAGGCCTGAATGGTGTTGTAGACATCGGTCAAAGCTACGCCTTGCTTCAGCACCTTGTCCTTGTCCACATTGATGAACTCTTGCGGCACACTCGGGAGAAACGTGGTGTTGAGCGTGCCAATCTCGGGCCGCTTGCGAGCGGCTGCCAAAAATTTGGCCAGGTTATTTGAAAGAAACTGGACGTCCTTGCCAGCACGATCCTCGAGGACAAACGTTACTCCTCCGGCAGTGCCGACACCCGGTATCGCCGGCGGTGAGAAACTGAAAACCGTCCCTGCCGGCAGCCGCCTGAGTTCCTGATTCAAACGCGCCTTGATGGCTTGATATTGTTCGATCTGGCTTTTGCGCTCATCCCAGGGCTTCAGAGTAACGAAAAAGAAAGCGTTGTAACTGGTCCGGACGGAACTGAGCAGGCTGTAGCCGATGACACTTGTGGTGTACTCGACACCCGGGGTGTTCGCGAGAATTGTCTCCACCTGTCTCGCCGCAGCGCTTGTGCGTTCCTGCGAGGCCGCATCGGGAAGCTGCATGTTGATGTAGAGGTACCCCTGATCTTCATCAGGCAGAAAGCTGGAGGGCACCCGGCTGCCGAAGAAGATTCCAGCCGCGCCGCAAGCTACCAGGAGCACCAGCACTACCGCACCCTTCCGAAGCAGCACGCCCGACCAGCGAACGTATCCTCCCGTGGCGCGTTCGAATACGCGATTGAACCAGTCAAAAAACCGTCGCAACAGCCCGTGACTTTCCTGTTTTCTGCGCAGCAGGAGTCCGGCAAGCGCAGGGCTGAGGGTGAGCGCGTTGAACGCGGAGAGAATCACCGAGATAGCGATCGTCACTGCGAATTGTTGATAGAGACGACCCGTGATGCCTGGGATGAAAGCGGTTGGCACGAAAACCGACGACAGAACGAGCGCAATACCAATCACCGGCCCGGAGAGCTCGTCCATCGCCTTTCGGGCGGCGTCTTTAGGATTCAAACCCTCCTCGATATGGCGTTGCACGCCTTCCACAACGACAATCGCGTCGTCTACCACCAAGCCGATGGCCAGCACCAACCCGAACAGCGAAAGCGTATTGATGGAGAAGCCGAAGAGGGGGAACAGGACAAAGGTTCCCACCAGGGAGACCGGTACGGCCAGCAAGGGAATCAATGTCGCCCGCCAATCCTGCAGAAAGAGATAGACCACCAGGATCACCAGCACGATCGCGATCAGGAGTGTGTTGATGATCTCTTTCATGCCCTCTCTGACCGGCGCTGTCTGGTCGAGTGAAACGGCGTAATCGATATCTTGAGGGAAGCGCTGCTTCATCTGGGCCATGAGCTTTTGAACGCCCGCCACCGTTTGAACAGCATTGGATCCCGGCAACTGGTAGACGGCAATAATGGCTGCTGGCTTCCCATTCAGCCGACCGAGCATGCTGTAGTCCTGCGTGCCCAACTCGATTCGGGCCACGTCCTTGACCCGAACGGTCCCGCCATTGGGCGCCTCGCGCAGGATGACGTTGCCGAATTCCTCAGGCGTCGTCAGACGGCCTTGAGCCAGCACAGCATAGGTGTATTGCTGGTCCCGCGGAGCTGGCTCACCTCCGACTTGACCAGCCGGATTGACAGTGTTCTGGGCTTTGATCGCATTCACAATATCGGTGACAGTTATGCCGAGCTTCGCCAATTGGTCAGGCTTGACCCACATCCTCATGGCATACTGCCCTGCACCGAAGATCGTGGTCTGGCCGACTCCGTACAAGCGGGCGATCGGATCATTGAGATTGATATAGGCGTAGTTAGACAGATAGGTCGCATCGCGCGTTCCGTGCGGCGAGTATAGGGCGATCAGCATGAGCGGCGCGTGGCTCGCCTTCTTAAGCGTGACTCCGTAGCTGTTCACCTCGGGCGGAAGCTGCCCAGTCGCCAGTTGCTCCCGCGACTGCGTGAGCAGCAGATCCGTGTTGGGATCAGTCTTGACATCAAAATCGGCGAACAACGTCGTTTGCTGATTGGCGGTGGCGTTTACGGAGTACATGTAGGTCATGTTGTCCACGCCATTGACTTGCTGCTCGATGGGCGTGGCAACCGCCTCCTCCAGGGTCTTGGCGTCGCCGCCGGGGTAGGTGGCTTGCAACGTGATCTCGGGTGGGGCGATGTTTGGGAACTGCGCTACCGGCAAGGTAGCGATTGTGACCGCGCCGACGATCACCATAAGAATCGCGATAACCATCGCCACAATAGGCCGTTTGATGAAAAACTTCGACATGATTTTGATTCCTTTGCGTTTTAAGCAGTCAGCTCTTACTCGACATTGCCCTTGAATGGCTTGGTTTGTACCGCCATGCCCTGGCGGAGATTCTGTTGGCCTTCGACGACCACGCGTTCACCGGGCTTTAACCCGTCTTGGATCACCCACATCGTGCCCGTACGCTCGCCGGCTTGAACCGGGCGCATGGCGACCCGGCCATCCTTTCCAACCACGGCAACCAGATAGCTGCCCTGCTGTTCGTTGACGGCAGCCTGAGGAATCACTAGGGCATTCTGCTGTACTCGGATGACTGCACGGATCTTGCCGTACTGCCCGGGGCGGAGAACATTGCCGGGATTGGCAAAGAGGGCAGCGAGTTGAATCGCACCCGTGTTTTGATTCACCTGGCGATCGGCAAAATAGAATTCGCCTTGGTGCGGATAGATTGTCCCGTCGGCCAGTGTGAGCTCCAGTTCCCAGCGGTCTGTGTTCTGCTCTGAAAATCGCTTCTGTAGGGCGAGATATTCCTGTTCGCTGACCGTGAAGTAGTCTCTGATAGGATCAAGCGTTGAAACAGTAGTTAGGCTTCCACTGCTGGTACTTACTAAGTCGCCTACCTGTGCCTGGGCAATACCGGCGATGCCGTCGACCGGGGAAGCTATGCGGGTGAAACCGAGGTTAATGCTGGCGGTTTCGACTGCGGCTTGGTAAGCCTGAATCTGAGCCTTGGCAGCGAGGATGGCTGCTTTCGCCGCCTCCACCTGGGCCTTGTTGGCGACATTCGCCTGGTTTGCGTCGTCAAAATCTTGTTTGCTGACGGCTTCCGCCTTTGCCAGAGGGCCATATTTGTCCACATCTAACTGGCTCTTGAGCTGGTTCGCCTCAGCCGTAGCGACTTGCGCCTGATCCTGAACGAGTTGCGCTTGCGCTTGGGCCAACTGGCCCTTTGCCTGGTCGAGTGCGGCCTGGAAGGGGCGGGGATCGATCTGGAACAGGAGTTGTCCTTTCCTGACATACGATCCTTCTTTGTAGTCCCGCGTGAGCAGATAGCCGGTGACCTGCGCTTTGATGTCGGCATTCACCTGCCCGGTGAGAGTTCCGATCCATTCTCCGTAAACCGGCACGTCTCTCCGCTCGACCTGCGCGACCTCCACGACGGGCGGTGGGGGCTGCACTGTGGGCTTCGCGCCCGATTGAGCGACGACGACTGCCAGGATGACGGCGAGCAGGCCACCTGATGCCCACGCCACGTGTTTCAGTTTTAGTTTTAGAAGGGAATTGGGCTTCATCGAGTGTGTCTCCTGATTCGTGAACTTTGGTCTGGGTTCTTTGTCTGCGGCTCCTTGCTGCCGTCGAAAGCCTGCTCGCCGGTGATTTCCTCGACGAGAGCTCTCATCCACACACCCTTTGCAAACAGGTGTGCTCCCGCCTGATGCATGGCAGTGAGCAACTCGCGCCCAGCATCGTCGATTCCTACAACCTCTCGCATGTCGACCTCGATTTCTTTGCCTGAGCACAACGACGAACGCCAGGCATGTTCTATTTCGGCTACCCAGGGGCCCTCGAGTCTGCCTGAGAGCTCCAGGCGGCACTGCGCGCCATTCTCATGAACCGTGATTCGTAACATCGCGTTCCCCTGGAGCTAAAAGCATGTCTCGCACCAATCTGCGCGCACTGTTAACCCTCACGGTCGCAATGGCTTAACCGCGACCAGCAAGTTACGCGTGCCACCTTTCTGTCAACACGCTGCCAGGAAACCGGCACAATCAAGCGAATCCGGCGGCCCGGCTTCGCATCCAAGGACATAGTGGGTTAGTGATGGGTATGCCGGTATCGCCTGCAGCAACTCCCTTGGAGCAAGTGTCGTTGCGCAGCGGACTTGCTTCGCGATACGAGGGGCTTATCCGTCTTGCAGAAGTAATCCGATCTCATCCGGAGGAGAAGGATCTATTCCAGACGTTAGCCTGCGAACTGCATCAGTTGGTTCCATTCGATGGCATCAGTTACTTCGACGCCGTAGCCAACTGGGTCCAGTGGCGTTTCCTTGAACCCTATAACAAAGAGATCGAGGCGTTCCTTACAGGCCTATTCCGAAAGAGGAAACGGTAGCATGGTGGGTTTATCGCAATCAGGAGCCGTTATTTGTGCGGTTCACCGATGGGGAGACTCGTTTCCCGCGTGTGGCCGACCGGCTAGTTGAGACCGGAATTCGCTCGCTGTACGCGGTACCGCTGAGCACGGCGCACCGGCAGTTAGGGAGCTTGGTATTCGTCAGCCATCTTGAGGAAGCGTATTCCACCGAGGACCAGCAGTTCTTATCCCTCATTGCGAATCAGATCGCTGTTGCGATGGACGACGCCCGGGCACAGGAGCGATTGAAGCTTCTTCTGGATTTAACGAATCGGGTCGTGACTAAGCTGGAGTTGCGCGACTTGCTGCAAGAAATTTCTTCCAGTATCCGCGGGGTCATGCAATGCAACACTGTCGGCGTAGCTCTCCCGGATCCGGAAGATGGTGAATTGCGTGTTTACGCCAGGGATTATCAAGGCCATCATGAAATCGTCGACTCGAGACCCGGAATAAGGTCCACTGAACACGTATTCCGAACCGGTCAGGCGGTCAATCTCACCAAAGAGCAGCTTGTCGGGAGCGGCGTCCCTATAGGAATCAATTCGTTTTCCCTCTTGCCCCTCATCAGTCGTGAGCGCGTGTTGGGTGTCTTAGGTCTTGGCAGCTCGCGGGAGAGTGCCTTCACCGAGGATGATCTGGCATTCCTCGGTCAGGTCTCAAATCAGGTTGCGCTCGCCGTGGAAAATTCTCTCGCTTACGGAGAGATCTCCCAACTTAAAGACAGGCTGGCGCGCGAAAACGTCTACCTCGAATCCGAGATCCGAAGCGAACTTGGTTTCGAAGAGATTGTTGGCAACAGCGAGACCCTGCGAAGCGTTTTGAAAGAGGTTGAGACGGTCGCACCGGCCGAGTCCACCGTATTGATCTATGGGGAGACCGGCACAGGAAAGGAACTGATCGCCCGCGCGGTGCACAATCTCAGCTCCCGCAAATCGAATTCTTTTGTGAAGCTGAATTGCGCCGCGATTCCCACGGGTTTGCTTGAGAGCGAGTTATTCGGCCACGAGAAAGGCGCCTTCACCGGCGCAATCATGCAACGCGCGGGGCGCTTTGAGCTGGCACATCGCGGAACCATCTTCCTTGACGAAATAGGAGAGATTCCCCTGGAGCTCCAACCGAAGCTTTTACGCGTTCTGCAGGAGCGCGAATTTGAGCGCCTGGGCAGCTCCCGCACTCTCCGCGCAGATGCCCGTCTGATTGCGGCCACGAATCGCGACCTGAAAACAATGGTCGACGAGCAGAAATTCCGGCCCGATTTGTACTACCGCCTGAACGTTTTTCCCATTCGAGTTCCGGCCTTGCGTGAGCGGCGGGAGGATATTCCCTTGCTGGTCCGGCACTTCGTCCAGCAATTCAGCCGGCGCAACAACCGTGTGATCGAAACCATCCCCTCCGAGTCGATGGAAGGGTTGATTCGCTATCACTGGCCCGGTAATATTCGAGAACTCCAAAATGTGATCGAGCGGGCAGTGATCATTTCGAAAGGCTCTGTGCTCAATGTCGCCCTCGCCGAACTTGGACCGGATGTCAGTGCGAAGACTAGTCCGGTCAATACCAAGGTCAGTTCGGCCAATCACGAAAGCCTTCAGGACGTGCTGAACGAGACGGAGCGGAGTCAAATCCTGCGCGCCCTTGATGAAGCGAACGGCGTGGTTGCAGGACCAAACGGAGCGGCCGCTCGTCTCGGAATCAAGCGTTCTACACTCCAGCTTAGGATGCAGAAGCTGGGTATCCGCCTCTCGCGTACAGCCGTTCATGAACGCGGGTAAACTGTGGAATAACCTTCGATCATCAGCTGGTGCAACAGGCCAAGCGGGCAAAGTCGCTTTTGCCGATTCAGCCAAGCCGGTTGCGGAAGTGGCAGCTAGCGTGGGGTTTGCCCGGCAAAATCACTTTTCACAGTCTTCAAAAAACATGCGGGCTTGTCACCGAATGAATTCAGACGGCGTTCGTAGCGCGAAGTAACCGGCCCAAAGAAACCCTTTAGCTCAAAGCCTTGCGCAAAATTTTTTGGCGCGTAACAAACGAGACTTAGTTGCTGCAACAGAAATCCCTGCGAGCTCGGCGATTTCCTGTACCGACCTATCATCGGATTGACGAATCTCAACCACAATTCGCAGGGTAGGCCGTAAACAGCAAATTGCCTGCCTCAGGCGCTCTCCTCTTTCGCGCCTCGCATAAAGCTCTTCCACGTTCTTTGCCTGATCCGCAATGTCGGAAGGTTGCCAACTGTCACCATTCGTGATCTCCATAGAAGATCCGGGGTGAGAACGCCTCTTTCGAAGAATCATCAGCGACGAATTCATCGCTATGCGCGTGAGCCAGGTCACAAATTTTGCCCTGCCATTGAACGTGTTCAAATGCAGATAGGCTTTCATCCACGCATCCTGAATCGCGTCCTCTGCGTCTTCTCGCTTTCCGGTGATCGCATAGGCCGTCTTGAATACTCGATTCGAGTGCCGCCTCCATAGTTCCACAAAGGCTCGGTCATCCCCTAGTTTAGCCGCCGCAACGAGGGCTACATCAGGATCAACTAATGTCGCGTTCGCTAGTAGCTCGTCCTGTTGTTTTCCTGAATCCATTTCCGCCATCACACTCCCCTTTTCAAGGGCCCAGAAACAAACCCTTAGGGTGATTCGTAGTGTCTATGCTTTTTACCGGCCCAAGGTGTCGCCACATCCGCGGTGGCTGTTACGCCGGCTTGGCAAGCATGGTCATCGGCAGAGGGGTCCATTTGACATAACAACCTAGTGAACCGACACCTTCGCACTTTTGCCTGGTTCATTTCTCTTCAGCAGAAATGAGGCGACAAACATAATCCCCGAGCCCATTGCCAGCAGCCAGTACACATCGATGTAAGAGAGAACTGCCGCCTGGGCCTGAACCACGGCGTACAGACGGCCCAGGGCCTGTTGTTGAGCGGCATGCGCGCTCAAACCGGAGCGCGTCAGTCGTATTGCAAGAACAGTGATAGAACTATGAAACCGGCCAGAAGCTGTGTATTCGGTCAGGACGGATTGATGATACTGACTGCGTCGGGCAATCAACGTCGTGACCGCGGACGTCCCAACGCTCTGCCCCATGTTGCGAAAGAAATTCATCAGCCCGGCCGCGGCGTTGGTTTTTTCAGGCGCCAGGCCGACATATCCGGCAAGCGTGAGGGGGACAAAGAGAAAGGCCACGGGAATGTACTGCCACACGCGTAAAAGGGTGGCCGAGCGGAAACTCATAAGGAGATCAATCTGTTTGCTCGATATGTACATAGCTGCGGCCAGACCTATCCAACCAAAGGCGATGATATGACGCGCTTGAAATCGGGTGGTGAGTTTGCCTACCATCGGGAGCACAACCAGCACCACCAGGGCGCCGGCAGAAAGCACCATCCCTGCCTTTTGTGCCGTGTATCCCATAAGAGTCTGCAAGAGTTGCGGCATGAGTACCGTGGAACTGAATAAGGCCGCTCCCAGCATCAGGAACATCAGATTGGTGGTCGCGACGTTGAAGTTCTTGAACAAACGCACATCCACGATGGGCTCTTTTTGAAGCCATTCCCAAACGACCAGGGCAACGAGGCCCAGGACGGCGATCACAACCAAGGTGGTAATGAAGCGAGATCCGAACCAGTCGTCTTCCTGTCCTTTGTCAAGGACGATCTGCAATGCGCCTACGCCCAGGGTCAGCAGAGAAAATCCGATGAAGTCGAAGCCGGAGAGTTTGGCCTTCAGGCGGGCTATGTAGGGTGGATCGTCGACAAGCTGATAGACCAGAATGAGTGCCAGAATGCCAACCGGAACGTTGATGTAGAAAATCCACCGCCAGGAGTAGTTGTCTGTGATCCAGCCCCCCAGCGTCGGACCAATGGCAGGAGCGCAGATGGTCGTAATTCCATACAGCGAAAAGGCCAGCCCACGCTTCTCGGGAGCAAAGCTATCGCCCAGGATTGATTGTGCCATCGGCTGCAAGCCTCCTCCAAACGCGCCTTGCATAACGCGAAACAGGAGCAGAAACCCAAGGCTGGGTGCGATCCCACAGAGAAAGGAACTCGCCGTAAAAAATGTAATGCAGATCAAAAAGAAGCGCTTCCGCCCAAGCGATGCGACCAGCCATCCACTTAACGGCAGAACGATTGCATTGGAGACCAAATAGCTGGTTAGCACCCACGTGCTCTCGTCATTGCTAGCCGCCAGACCGCCGGCGATGTGTGGCAGGGCTACATTGGCGATGCTGGTGTCGAGCACCTCCATGAACGCCGCCAGTGAAACCGAAGCCGCAATGATCCAAGGGTTGACTCTGGGCTGCCAGAGATCCTCGCCGGCAGCACCAGATCTGGCAGCGCTCATCGCACCCTCACCTCGGGTTCAACGGACAAGCCCGGCTTCAGCAGTGCTTCCGCGTTGAAGTCTGATCCTGCAGAGCGATCGAAATCGAGGCGCACCGGCACCCGCTGCACAACCTTTACGTAGTTTCCGGTGGCGTTCTCGGGAGGCAACAGGCTGAACACCGAGCCTGCGCCGGCGCCCATGTTGGTTACATGTGCTTGCCATTTGCGGCCGTAGGCGTCCACCTTGATTTCGACGGGTTGCCCTGGCCGCATATGGGCAAGTTGCGTTTCTTTAAAGTTGGCCGTGACCCAGACATCGTCGAGCGGCACTACCTCTACCAATTCCTGCCCGAGGCCAACGTTCTGGCCCACTTCGACTGTTTTCTTACCGACAATTCCTGTAACTGGAGAACGAACGACTGTATAGCTAAGGTTGAGGTCTGCCTGGTCGAGCTGTGCCTTGCGTTCTCGCGCCTTGGCATCGGCTCCGTCTGCCTTGGCGAGGCTCATCGAAATCTGTTGCGGAGCGGTCTGTGCGCTGCGTAAGTCCGCCCTCGCCTGCAAGAGCTTTCCTTGTGCCTGGCGCACGGCTTGTTCAGCTGCCCGTACATTCGCTCTGCCTGAAACGACACCGGACCGATTTGCTTTGGCTGCGGCGACTGCTTGATCGTACTGCTGATGTGAAATATCTTCCTTTGCGACTAGTTGTTCGTAGCGCATCAAGTCCGCGTCGCTCTTGGCCGCATTGGCCTCGGCCTGTTCCAACACGGCTTTTGCAGACTCGAGATTCTGCTCGGCAGCCTTGAATCCAGCCTCGGCGTTTTCCACCGCAGTACTTGCTGAATCGACGTTGCTGTGCGTGGTAACGGAGGTGATCGGTATGTTAAAGCGAGAACTTGCCGCACTGGCCTGGGCGTCCTCGAACGTCGCCCGGGCCTGCTCGAGCGCGATCTTATAGTCCTTAGGATCGATGGTCACGAGCACATCACCAGCATGCACAAGCTGTCCCTCGATCACTGGAACTTCGAGCACGTATCCATTGATCCGCGCGCTCAACGGCATGATGTGACCATTTACTTGTGCGTCGTCAGTTGACTCCCACGCCAGGCTATTCCAGAAGAAGAGCCCACCCGCTACGATCACAATCGTGAGGAGCAGCAACGCCGCGGCCCGAGCGCCTACCGGATGCTCGTCAAAAATCCGGCGGGTGCCCTGCTTCTTTTGGCTGCCGCGGGACAGTTCTGGGGCTGCCGTCGCCACCGGGGTGGAATTTGTTTCCTTGAACTCCGTCTGTTGTGCAGACACTTAGTGCCCTCCGAGATATTGGCTAAAACTGACTCGTGCCATACCGAGGGCACGAGCGAGCGCCAGCTTTGCGAGATTGTGGCTATAGAGGCTGGTGATGTATTGGTCGTTGGCGCTGGCCAGGGACTGCTCGGACTGCACCACCTCGACGCTGTCGGTGACGCCTGCTGCAAAGCGTTCCTTGGAGCGGGCGACGTTCTCGTTGGCGAGACCCAGATTCCGATGAGCGACATCAACTTGCTCCCTGGCGGCATTCAGATTGAGAAATGCGGTGCGAACGTCGTAGTCAATTTGCCCGCGGATGTTCTCTGCTTCCGCCTTCCTCTGGCGCAGAGTCGCTTCTGCCTGAGTTATGTCGCCTTTGATCCGCCCACCGGTGTAGACCGGTACATCGATCCCCGCCTGGAAACCGAAGATTCCGTGGGATTGACCGAACGTTGGTCCCTGGTCGCCGTAATCGCCACTTACAGCCACGACGGGATAACGTTCGCCCTTGGCGGCAGACAGCGCCCGCTCGGCGGATTTCGCTGAATCGAGAGCCGAGCGGAGGTCACTGCGCGAGTTGTAGGCCATCGTGAGAGCGTCTTCGACGGTGGGCGGATGGATGTCCGCATACGGAAGTTGGTCCGCAATCTCGAAGGTTTGCCCTAGAGGTAATCCAATGGCGCGGCCGAGGGTGAGTTTCGCGACTGCGAAGTTGTTGCGTGCAACGCTCAGGTTGTACTCTTCGGTATGAAGCTGGACTTCTGTCCGAGTCACGTCGATCCGTGGTCTTGTACCGGCCTGGAATTCGTCTACCGCCTGATCGTAGAGAGCCTTCGCATTCTGCACTTGCGCCTCTTCGGCTTCAATCCGCGAACTGGCTTCGATCACTTGCAGATAAGCGTTGCCCACGGTGAGCGTAATTACGTCGAGCGTGTCTTGGTAGCTGAGCTGCGCGGCCTGCTCGGAGGTGCGCGCAGCACGGAAGCGCTGGATTGATTCGTAACTGAATAGGGTTTGGCTAAGGCTTGCACTCGCCGTGCTGTAACTGAAGGGTCCAACAACCGCAGGGACGCCGGGTATTTTGATTGCGCCGAGGCCCAGGGCTGTGAGATTTACCTGATCGACGTTCTCATTAACCCCTGCACTTACCTGGGGAAGAAGGTGGCTTAACGCAAGCAGTCGTTGCCCACGTGCCTCCCTGGTATTCTCCTCACTCTCGATTGCCCCCAGGTTGTAGCGCACGGCCCGGTTGATAGCTTCGCTCAGCGTGAGGCGCAGGGCCACGTCCGTGGCGGGGCCGCTGGGAACACTTCCGGAATTCGCTGACATCACCTGCGCCCAGACCTGCGCCCAGGATGCAGTCGTCGTGACGAGCAACATTACGCTGCACAATCTCGCGATGCCGAAGGCCCCTCTGCTTAAGGGGCGAGCGCTCTCCGCGCGATCCCTCTTTACCATTCCGTCCGGTACCTTCTTCTTAGCTTTGTCTCGTTTATTCGTTGCACGGTTTCTCTCTTCCACCCGTCGTGGGTTGTGTTTGTGCGGGTTTAATCAAAGTCGAGAGACCTCCTATCTTCATTCGGCGCTCCGTACGCCCTCGCACGCTCGTTAATCCAACGGAGAGCTTGACAATACGCAGCTCCCACAATCTGCCGGGGTATGTCCAACAGGAGCGCGCAATCAGCAATCGAGAAATGTTGTATTCCTCGAAGCACCAGGGCGGAGCGAGCCAGTGGGTCGAGCGCAGCGATGATGTCTCGTGTATCGAGATGTCGAAGCAATGCGATCTGGTCGTCGGAAAGCACGTCACAATCAGGGTGCCCGCAGGCCGAATCGGTATAGCGGTTCGCCGAAGCGGAAATGAAGTCGCGAACTTCTCTTACTGCCGCCCGCACCGTTGCAGATTTCGTCCATCCGATGAGCCAGTCGCGAAATACACTACTGGAGCTCGCGGACAGATCGCTTGCGTTTATAACTGCCTGGTCGGCGAGGGCTTGATCTCCGGTAATGAGCAGCGCGATCCAGTCCAGATAATCGCGTTGCGCGTCGAAAGCCGATTCGATCTCGTGCCTCGAAGCGAGGCTGTCCTGGGGCCGCTTCTGTTTGTCTCGTTCTGTCGAATGAAACCATTCCATGGTGGATCCTCTTACCTTGGAGAAATGCCACGGATTCCTTCTGCGGACGGGGAGAACCAGGCCGAAGCAGCTGCTCCGCAATCGTCAAGAGGTAACAAGTGCCTGATAAGTGCCAGGTGTCCTCCAGTAGTGCCAGTCCAGACGGCGGGCAAATTTCCAGACGTGGACGAGTGTGCGGAAACCCTAAGACAGGAAAACGTATGCAATTGTGGCTACGAGAGCAATCGCCACTAATGCGCTAGACACATACAGCAAATAGGAGGTCGGATAGTCTTCAGCATCGTCTTTCATGTTAGGTTCTCTCTTACCATTCACCAGCGAGCGAATTTCTAAAACCTCCGCCAACGTGTTACATCGCCCGGGAGAAGGAACCGGCACGTTTCGGCGCCATCGGCAAATGCAGGCGTTGGCAGACGTGGAGGGGGTAGCAGTGTCGGCAATAAACCTCCCTCCAATGCGAGCTAACCACGACAACATCTCTTCACCGGTCGCATCGACGAAGGTCACTTCCGACAAATTCACCACGAGTCGCGGCGGAATCTTTGTGTGCGTCACCAGATCCCTTGTGTCCTTGGCGAATGGCCCAACAAACCGGCCTTGCAATCGCATGGTCAAGGTGTCCCCAACGTCCTCAAATTCGACACGTAGCAATGGCGGTCTCCAATCGCACTCAACATCTTTCAATCTCTTTCGGGGAGCCTTCTCAATCTCGCCGCATAGGGTGATGCAACTGGCATGCCATCGGAAGTGGGGTGTAAGTTGTTGTAGCGACAGGAATCTGGATGCGACGCGAGTGTTTGCCATGCCCTGTAACGGGCAGTGCCCAAATGTGGGCAGAGTGGAGGATTCGCGGGGATCAACGCGGATTGTAGAAAAAAGATGAAGCCCAGATTTCGAGGTCGAGATCTGGGCTTCGCCAATGGTAACTGTAGCGTGATGGATTACTGGTCGTTACCCACGGTCAGTTCGGTCGAGACGGGTTTGAGGTAGCCAAAGAGGCCGCCTGTGCCGTGGTTGGGTCCGGCGGTGAAATAGAGTTCGGAGCCTGGCGAGCCGGCGGGGTCGTAACTGCCGGCGGAGGCGCTGTTGCCGGGGCTGAGAGCCCAGAGTCCGCTAATGGAGAGCGTCTTTCCGGTTGCATCCTGGACCAGGCCGAGGAACTTACCAGTGGCGAGATCGTAGGCGGCAATGGTGCCGCTACCGTCAGTGGTTCCGCCGCCGGCGAACTGGCCTATGAGCAGGTCATGGCTTAAGACGCCGAAGTCGAGAGACGCGAGGGCTACGCCCCAGGGCGCATTGAGCCAGTCTCCGTGTTCGAGGCGTTTAAAGAGTTGACCATCGGAGGAGAAGATGTCAACGTACCCGAGACCGGGGCCATCGGTTTCCAATGGGTTGCCTTCCTGGTGAAGGACGAAGGTGACGACAATGTCGTTACCGATGGCCTGGACGTTGAAGGGCACGAAGTTCCGAGGAAGACGATCGTCGGTGAAGGGCTTATCGTTTTCGGAGCCGTGGTCCCGATCGGGATCTCCATACCCGCTTGGCTGCAAAGTCACTTTGTTGAAGGCGTTGTCGTAGACATCGACCGTGCCTTTGTTGAAGTTGGCGGCGTAGAGATAGCGCTTGCCGTTGACGGTGGCGCTGGTGAGGCCGGTGTAGCTGGATCCGTCAGTGGTCTTAACCACCACCACGGCGTTCGTGGACGTCTTCGCGCCGCTGGCTACTCCGACCGTCGGGTTCCATCCGGAGATGGTGCCGTCAATGGTGGAGAAAAGAAAATCCGCGGGCGCGCCTGCGGCCAGGAGAAAATCCGTGGGGCTGGCATTGGCGATGGTGCCCGTGGGAGTTCCCGTGGGAAAGGTCTTGCTGTTGGGGTCAGCTTTAGGAATGGTCACAACAAGTGGATTGATGGCTCCAGCGCCGTTGTAGAGGGTACTCAGGCCAGTGCCGTTGTCGGAGATCCACCAAGGGCTGCCGGAAGTGCGCGAGACTCCCCAGGGATTGACGAGATTGGGGTCGGTGACGGGGGCTATGCCTGACGTGTTGGCTACGAGATTAACCTGGGTGTAATGCTGCGCGTAAGCGGATAACACCCCGGACAAGCACAGCGATGCAGCTGTGGCCAGGGATAGGAACATCTTCATGATTGAAGTCTCCTGAAGCTGTGAGGCCCCACTTCCCGGTGGCTGTCTGCATTGGCCGACAGAGCTGGATGCAACGCAGGGATCTTTTCATGCAAGCGGGGAGGAGCAGAAAAAACCCTCACCGAGATTAACCGGTCACCGCACATTGGATGTCACGGAGATGTAATTACTTTGTCACCAGGTGGGGTTTCTACTTATGAGTTTTGCGACTTACCGCTAAAAGAACACAGTTATTGAACGTAAAGCAATTCGCAATACCTACGATCGCGCTTTACTCTCTCAGGCTGTTACCTATTGGTTGGCATTGGTCGTATACTTGCGCAGGATGAACTCCTGTACCAGGCCGTTGGCGAGCCGCCCCCCGGCATTGATGAGCGTGTTGGAGAAAACCAATCCCACCCCGCGGTTGCTTGGCGGATAGTAGAGCTCTGTAAGAGCGCCCGCGATTAGATTGCCGCCAACGCCTGAGTAGTTAAACTGCGTACGGCCATTGTCGCCCTTGCAGATAATTGCGTAGGACATCGCGTGAAGCGCGCGCGACTTCCCCGATCCCGTGCCCTGGTAGAAGTAGCGCGGATCCTGATGCAGAAGCGAGGGCAACACGGCGCCGCCGATCATAACATTGGTGAAGCTGTCGGCATAGGCAGCCCCGAAGCGCTGACCAAAACCCTCTGCACCCTGTTGATAGTTGGGAGTGTCAGCCGCTTGATTCACTCCTGCTAGAAAAACATCGCCCGCAATACTGACTACATCGGTGGCAGCTCTAAAAGCGAGCCCGTACTTCAGCTTCGTTGTCATCGGCACTGGGTTCTTGTCATAGACAACAAAATAGTTGGGTAAAATGCCAAAGACTCGCTGTTTCTCTTCCGCCTTAACTTGTTGGGTAGCGAGTTGCTCGACCGTGACGGCGGCCACCGTAGTCTCCACCACTGATATCTTCAGCTTGATATCGGCCATCTCCAATGTTTGGCCGGGCGTAAGGACGATAGCGGGCGAAGTCCAATCTGCGAATCCCTTTGCACTGACGGTGATCTTATAAGCAACCGCCGGAGCGAGGTCTTTGACCTCGAACGTCCCTGTCTCATCTGACTGGAGCGCACGGTTTTCGCTCCCGGCGGGTCCATCGACCGTAAGGGTTGCCCCCGGAATCGCGGCGTCGTCGACATCAGTCACGGTGCCACGGATGCTTCCGCGCTGCGGCTGAGGCGCATCGGTCTGCTGGCCGGGCGCCGTGATCGGAATAATACTCAGGATAAAAGCACACAACAGTTGGCCGATTCGCATGGTCAAAGGTGTCGCCTCACAAAAACAGATGCTGCGGCCGACCCGAAGGGTTCAGGCGTTCCCATTTCTTTACGAAGATTTTTTGCGTTAGTTTATTGAGCGCGATCGCAAAGAAGCTCGATTCGGGCACTCGGACATGAAGGTATCAACTAGAAGATGACTGGAAGATCGCTGAGACTGGCAAGCTTCAATGGAACCTCACTGACGAGCGCTTCTCCGTGATGGGCGCCGATCAGCGAGCCGAAGAACCGGTCGCGAGATTCCAGCCCGAATAGGTAGTCGTTCATCCCGAGCGGCAGAACCCCAAAGCCTTCAGCAGTTTTCGCAAACTGCGACACGTGCATCCGAAGTAATTCAAGCTTGCGGTTGTAGACGTTCGAGATGTCGACAACCATGCTCGGACGCGTGAAATGGTGCAATAGGTAATACAGGTAAGCCGAAGGCTTGTGTGGTGGATTCGGATCGTTCGATTTTCTCAGGGCGCAATACACGGCCGAATTCCGAATGAGACGGCCGGTCGCAGCGTGGTCGGGGTGCCGGTCCTTCCAATAGGGCGCCAGCACCAGTTTCGGACGATGCCGCCGAATAACGCTCGCAATCTGCTTACGGTTCTCTACGGAATCGACGACTCCGCCATCAGGCATACCGAGATTTTCACGAAACCCGGCACCCATCGAGGATGCGGCTTCCTGCGCTTCTTTGTCGCGTTCCTCACTCGTACCTCGAGATCCCATTTCACCTCGCGTGAGATCCACAACACCGAAGGAAGAACCCCTGGCCTTTAAAAGCAGCACGCTTCCGCCTGCACCCCATTCCACATCGTCAGGATGCGCACCAAACAGGAGAACGTCTACCGGCATCGGTCACCGGGGTGCTGGTTCTGCTTTTCACCACTCATCTTGTCTCGATATTACATCGACGTGTCCCGCTACGATTGTTAGGAATAAACGCTTCTTCCGCGTGTTGTTCGTAGAAGGCCCAATGCATGCACGGTCCGCATGCAAGCCTACTGAAAATGCAGCCAGGCCGGTTCTAGCGGCGACGGACAACGCCGGCGGGAAACACCGGCGTGAGGGGATCGTTGTCGAATTCAACGATGAAGGAGAACATCAGGTTAAGCAGGTCGCTGTTTTGAGTCGTGAAATCGAAGCAAAGGACTTGACTGAGGGGACCGACGGGCTTGGAGTCGTTTTTTCGAGCCTTGACCGGAATGCTCCCCAACGCGCATGCCTTGACGGCGTAGATCGTTCGCGCGACTTTGCCAGAGGTCTCGGGCATCGGAACCGAGGCTAAAATGATGGCGGCGGGACGGCCATCGATGTTGTAACGGGTGGGCTCCTGGGTGATGCTCGGTTTGCCATACTGCTTGAGCTGGTGAAGGATCGCCTCGCGGACGAAGGGACCGAGTTGGATGCCGCGGCGCAAGAAGCCGGGGCAGGTATCGTCGACGGTGGAGAGGGCGAAAGAGGAAGTGTCGATCTGGGTGACGGAGTTCGCGAATAGTGTGGTCCGAACGCATTGCGGCGTGCCGGTAGCAAATGCTGTGCTCGGAGGAGGTGGCACAGCCACGAAGCGGGACGGGTAGAAATAGGTGATATTCAGAGCGTCATCGTGGAAGCGCTTTAGCACGTCGGGATTACTTCGATCGTGAGGTTGGGGCAGGGCGGTCAGACGAAGGAGGAGAAGCAGAAATATTGATGCATAACGAAGCATGGTTTGTTGCCCGATGATTCCGCCGGCATGAGATAGTGCACGCAGCGTGCCAACGGAGGTTGGGGCGTAAATGGTTGAGTGTGCAAGCGCTCCAGACGTGATACAAATCGTAACCATGCCCTTCTGCGGGCGGTGCCCGAATGCGGGCAGGTGGTGATCTGGTTAAACCCGAAGCCAGTCCATTTCAGGCCTCCCGTGCACGGAGCGCATTCGGGCTTCAGTAATCGGCCTTCGTGATGTTGAGCCGCCGTATTTTGTTTTGCAGTGTTGTGCGCTTCAGCCCGAGACGCTCCGCAGCCGCTCCCGGACCAGAGATTCGTCCCGACGCCGCTCTTAATGCGTCGATGATCGCCTGCCTTTCCGCTTCCTGGAATGTCGACACAGGAGAGGCATAGCCGACGGATGACTTCTTAAGTTCAGTGAGCGGGACATTTAACTCGTCTCCCTGCGTCAGAATGACGGCCCGCTCGATGAAGTTCTCCAACTCTCGAACATTGCCGGGCCATGCCGCATTGGTCAACGCATCCATCGCGGGCGTCGGGATTGACTTGATGCGCTTCTGCATCCGGCCCGACAACCGCGAAACAAAATAGTGAACCAGGAGCGGGATATCCTCCCGTCGCTCGCGCAGTGGTGGTATCTCAATTGGAAAAACATTGAGCCTGTAAAACAGATCCTCGCGGAATTGATGGTTGCGGATCATCAGCGACAGATCCCGATGCGTCGCCGCGATCAGGCGAACGTCAACATGAATGGTCTTATTGCTTCCCAGCCGCTCGAACTCTTGTTCCTGCAACGCGCGCAGCAACTTTGGCTGCAACTCCAGACTAATGTCGCCAATTTCATCCAGGAACAACGTGCCGCGATCGGCAATTTCAAAACGGCCGCGTTTCTGCATCAAAGCGCCAGTGAACGCACCCTTCTCATGTCCGAACAGTTCGCTTTCGACAAGCCCGGATGGAATAGCAGCGCAATTGAGACGTACGAACGTTCGGTCTCGTCTCGGACTGAGGTTATGAACTGCGCGCGCAATCAGTTCTTTCCCGGTCCCCGTCTCGCCGTGTAGCAAGACAGTCGATCCGGTTGGGGCGACAATCTCGATCTGGTCGAGGACTTTGCGCAGAGCGGCGCTCTTGCCTACGAGATCCTCGAAGTTGCATTCCGCGCGGATTTCCGATTCGAGATACAAGCGCTCGTCTTCCAGGCGATTTCTTGATGCGCTGAGTCGTCCATACGCGAGCGCATTGTCCAACGCCAGGGAAATCTGCGCGCTAATCTGGGACAAAATGTCGAGATCTTCTTGTCCAAAGTTGTTAGACCGTTTGCTCCCCATGGCGAGAAGCCCAAGGGGTCCGTTCGGGGTCGCCAGGGGGGCGACGGCTAAGGCGGCGATCGATTCGTCTTTCAGTCGTTCGAGAACAGCTGGCCGAAGCTTTTCGATATCCTGCTCCGACCAGATCTCAGCGGTCCGGGTTCGCATCTTCTCAACTTCCTGATCGGTGACTTCACGGCCGGGAATATCCGCAAGGAAGCCCTTGCCGCCGGGAAAATCGAGAACCGCGCATTCGATCCGGTTAGAGTGTTTATCGATAAGCCAAAAACCGGTGAAGTCATTCGCAAAGTATTTGCGAATCGACGATGAAGCAGAGCGAAAAAGCTCATTGACGCCCAACTGCGTCACAACCTGGTTATTGATTTCGAGTAGCAGTCGAAGCCGATCACGCTCGTGCGCTAGTTGCCGTTGGTACAGTTCTGCGGCATCGCGGGCAACCGCGCCCTCAAGCGCTACGGCAACATGCGATGAGACGGAGAGCATAAGTTCCATGTCGTCAGGGCTGAACTGCTCTCTCTGCGCAGTCGCAAATGTCAACGTCCCCAGTTTCTTCCCGGATATCGAGATCGGAAATATGTATGCGCTATGCGGAATCCGAAGTTTCGCTTGCGATGCCAGTTGGGGAATCCTTGAAAGCTCGGCCTGCAGGTCAGGAACATATATCGGTTTTTGTTCGTCGATGGCTCTTCCGACAGCGGTCCCCAAATGTTGAACCTCAGTGCCAATTTCGACTTGATAAGCTTCCGGGCTTCGGTCAAATGCTATGAGCCGGACCGAGTTTCCGTTGTCAGCCAACAGGGAAAGGCTAACCGAGTCGAAAGCCACAACGCTCGATAACAGACGGCGCAAACTCTGCAGGACAGCCTTCAAGTTTGGTTGGGATGCGATGGCACTGGACACTTCAAGCAAGGTCCGATACCTGCCGTCCCCTGCGCTTCTTGATTCCATCACACCCACCGGCATGCTCCTAAACTAGCATAGGGGTGGCGATAGCTGGGACGGTACCCAGCGTGTCTTGTCTGAATGAATTTGTGAGTGCGCCTGGGTTCGAGAGGTGGCAAAGGAACAGCCAAGCCAGCACAAGGACGAAGATTGGCGGCGCTTCTGGACGCGCGTGAACGATCTTCTGGGCTACGACTACGGCTTCCTCGGCGATCCTGACGATCATTATGGTCAAGACCATATCGGGGACGGCCTGTCTGTGATGCAGTGGGTTCGTCCGCTCAAAGATGCTGGCCTTGAGTCTATCGATGTACTGCTGCGAGACGCTGAGAAAGTAGTCCTGGCATGTGTCAAGACTTGAGCACCAGCCTTCTAAACCAGGAGGCTACCGAGTCTTTCATGCGTTGAACTGCCTCAGATGATGGTCGAGATGTTTATACCCCATAATGGCCCACTCGTTCGGGCTCATAGACCCGAAAAAGCAGTGCGGATGTGTCGTACATTGTTCTGGACCTCCCGTCGAAAACCGGTCGACCCAGTCGAGCAGACGTTGGCGTTCGGCTGCAAAATTTCTCTCATCCTGCATGATCAGGCTCTTCTCCGATGGCATGTTCAGGCGGATTGGCTCTTCTCCTAACACAGATTTCTTAGCCATCTTTCCGAAGATCCGGCCAACGAAGCTTCGTGGCGGAGAGTTCAAGCCTGCGGCCATTTCCATCCATGCGGAACAGTGTGCAAGCATTTGCGCGGCGTTCATCTTGCCCCATTGCTTTTCGCTGTCCGGTTGCAAACGTTCGATCCGATTCCTGATTTCCGTCGTCGAAGAATGTTCAAACAAGCTTTTCATCGATGCCTCGCAATGTTTTTAGTACTAGACAGTCTAGTACCTGATTTGCCATTTGCGCAAGACTAGACCGTCCAGTACTGTATGTCAAGAACACAAATTCGTCGCAGCGAGGTAGCATGGCGCATTCCGTTTCGGCAAACAAACCCGGGTTCGCGGAGGAAACGGGCAACTCTGAGAAGAAACGCAGAGCGATTCTTGAAGCCGCGATGAGCGTTTTTTTGAAGAGCGGATACCTCGGCGCTAGCATGGATGAGATTGCTGCGCTGGCCCAGGTATCGAAGCAAACGGTGTACAAGCAGTTCTCGAACAAAGAGTCGCTGTTCGTCGAAATTGTCACCAGCATGACGGATACGGCGAGTGACACGGTGCACAACGACATCCCAGAACTGACTGACAGCGGCCGGGTTGCGGAATACCTTCAGTTGTACGCCTTGCGACAGCTGACTGTAGTTCTTACGCCGTCATTAATGCAGTTGCGCCGTCTGGTGATTGGTGAGGTCAGCCGTTTTCCAGAGCTGGCGCGAATTCTCTATGAGCGCGGACCGCAGCGCGCCATCGCCTCATTTGCGAAGGTGCTCGAAAACCTGGCCGCCCGCGGTTTGCTGACGATCGACGACTCCAGGATTGCGGCCTCTCACTTCAATTGGCTGGTGATGTCCGAGCCTCTGAACAGGGCGATGCTGCTCGGAGATGCGACGATTCCGAAGCAGGCGGCGCTTCGCCGTCATGCTCAAGAATGTGTGCGCGTCTTTCTCGCTGCCTACGGTGGATCTAAGAATGCCGGCCGGTGAAGCGAATCAGGCGCTTTACGGCGGTGGTCACCCGCAAAACGTATTGCAAGATGCGGCTCTGCGGCAAGGGATTGGCGATTGGTTGGTCAGCGGGACCCTGAGCCACTTCAGCCAGGGGAGGGTCTACCTGGCTGACAGCCCGGTTGCCCGAATCCAGATCAAGTTTGAGCCGCTGCAGATCTGAATAAATCTCGGAAGCTCGCTGGTATCGCAGGTCAGGATCCTTCACCAGGCACTTGGCGATGATGCGCTCCAGTTCTGCCGGCACGTCCGGATTCAAACGCAGCGGCGACACGGGCGTCCGGTCCAGAATGGATTCAAAGACAACCCCCATACTTCCGCCTCGGAAGGCTGCGACCCCGGTCGAGATTTCATAGAGGACGACGCCCAAAGAAAAGAGATCGGTGCGGCTATCCAACGGCAGGCCTTGCACTTGTTCCGGCGACATGTAATTGCACGTTCCCAGCACCATTCCCGTACCCGTGTGCCAGCCTGCGCCTGTCTCTGACTCCGTTCCGGGAGGAAGTGCGAATTTTGCCAGCCCGAAATCAAGAATTTTCGCGTGCCCACGCGAGGTAACGAAGATGTTCGCCGGCTTGATGTCGCGGTGCACGATTCCTGCTTGGTGCGCAGCATCGAGCGCGTCGGTGATCTCGATGGCCAGCGACAGGACCACGGGGATCTCGATGGGTTTGCTCGCGATGCGGTCCTTCAGCGTCATGCCTTCCAGGAATTCCATGGAGATGAAGCGCCGGCCGTCCTGCTCCCCGACCTCGTAAATGGTGCAGATACCGTGGTGATTCAGAGCAGAGGCGGCGCGCGCCTCACGCCGAAATCGTTCTAATATCTGCGCATCCGGCACGAGATCGTCGGCCAGAAACTTGAGAGCGACCGGGCGGCGGAGGGTCAGGTCCTCGGCTTTATAGACCACTCCCATGCCGCCACCGCCAAGTTTCTCAACGACCCGATAGTGCGAAAGGAAGTCACCCGGTGAGAGGGGCGATTGACTGTCCTCTCGGACCAGCGGCTCGGCAAGGAAACTGCCGAGCCGTTCATTCTCGCGCAGAAGGTCTTCTACCATCTGTCGAACCTCAGGGGTTCCGCGGCATACCTGGTCAAGAAACGCGGGTCTGCGCTCCGGCCGCAGACTAAGAGCCTCTGCAAACACTCGTTCGGCGGCTTGCTGGCGATTCGCCATGACTCCCATCCGGTGAGTTACGTATGGTCTACTCGTGAACCGCACCCCGCATGCAAATGAACAGCGCGGCCAGAACACACCAAGGTTCACAGGGTGGTTCTATACCGGTACATACTGATTGAGATAGCGCTTGGCCATGCGGAAGCCTACCTTATACGGTTCGCTGAAATCCGGTCCCGGATTGTCTGATGCCCCGTAGAGATCGTCTTCGTGCTCAATGCTCATCGCACCTTCATAGCCGGCGCTTTGCAAAACGCTGAAGAACTCGGGCCAGGGAATACTGCCCATACCCGGAATGCGGAATTGCCACCACCGGGCCTGGTCTACGGGCACGATTCCGCCGCGGCGCACGATGTCCCAATGAATCTGGGTATCCTTCAGGTGGACGTCATAGATCTTGTCCACAAAGTCTTTCGCGGTTTGAACGGGATCCATCATCTGCCACAAGAGATGCGAGGGGTCGTATTGCAGACCGACATAGGGAGAATCCTTGAAGGCGTTGAACAACGCTTCGAATCCCACCGGACTGGTGGCAATGTTGGGGCCTCCTTGCCAGGGCTCCCACAAGATGCGCACCTTGTGCTGCTGGCAAGCAGCGAAATACTTTTCGTGGTAGACGCGGACGATCTCGTCCACCTGCGATGCAAACGTCATGGAGACATCTTTGCCGGACTGCGTTCCTATATAGGGAACCCCCAGTTTGCCTGCCAGTTCGATGCTCTTCACGAAGTTGCTGTTTTGCCGCTCGCGCTCTGTGGGATCCGGGGCAATATGATTTGCGCTCACTTGCAGGGCCGAAACGTGTATCGCTTTCGATGACAGATGATTGCTGATTCGTCCGATTTCTTCGTCGGTGAGCTTGGCCGTATCCAATCCCTGGACCCCCGATCCGGCGGAGAGGATCATGTTGTTGAATCCTTCCTGGATCGCGAAGTCCACGTTCGCTTCGGTATATTTGCCGAGAATGCCAAGACGCGGCTTCCATTCTTTGGTACGCGCTCCCGCTTTTGGCAAGGCCGCCAGGACCGCTGCTGCAGCTGCGGTTCCGAGTAAAGCGCGGCGGCTTATATTTCCGTTTGGCATGGTGCTCCTTCCGTAGTGGGGCCCAGTGGGTGACGTCGTTTATCCTCGAGCATTATATTTGTCTTCGTGCCTCAAGGCGGTCACGCTGTAAGCCTCGTCAGCGGCGTCCGTTTGCTGTCGTTCCCTTAGGACTTTTCTGGCCGCGGACAATGCGGGTGAGACTGGAGAATACCTGTTCTACGGCAGCGGAGAGTTCCCGGGAATCACCTCGATGCCAGGACATGACCGCAACATTCATCGCAGATAAGGTCATGGTCGCGAGCAGCCGTGGCTCGATTTCATCCTTCGACGAGCTCCCGACTCGCTCCGCAAACGCCGCCGCGATATCGCGTTCCACTTCGACCATGCGTGACATGTGAGCTTGCGCCGCCGCGGCGCTGCGCAAGGAGATGTCGATTACTTGCCGAGTGTGCCGTGAATTGGCTGTTTCTTTGGCGACCGCCAGAACCGTTTCACGCATGATCTCAAGAGGTGTCGATGAAGGGGGAGATGCCTTGATAGCCGCTTTCAAGGCATGCCCGTACTTGATGACGCTCTGCGCCAGTAGGTCATCCTTACTTGAAAAATAGCGAAAGAACGAAGCGCGGGAAACGCCCGCAGCCTGAGCCACTTCTTCGACCGTAGTTTCGTCAAAACCCTTCGCTGCGAACAACTCAATTGCAGAGTCATAGATCGCATCGCGAACAAATTGATGCTTGCGGGTTCGAAGACTGGATTTGGTCAAGCCGGCTCCCGTCGCGGTCTTTTCGCTGTTCTGGCTACTTTCGATGCAGTATATCATTTTTGACGTTTAGTATTGATTTTGAGACTCAGTCTCATATATGCTATGGCGAAATGGCACGCTGACGTGCCGAAGCACACCAAAACGAGGTTTCGCAAATGAAAATCCTGCTCCTTTCCGCAATCCTGGTTTCGAGCGCCGTCCCATCGCTCGCGGCTGACAACGCGTCCGTGACCGGAAAATGGAAGATTCACAGCAGCATCGCCGGCAACGAAAGCGACTGCGAATGCACTCTGACGCAAACAGACGATGCCGTCACCGGGACCTGCAGTAGCGCCGAAATGAAGGAGGTTCAAGCCATAGGGAAAGTGGACGGCACAAAAGTCAACTGGCAGTACGAGAGTGTCTACGACGGCAGCCCGATCACGGTGAAGTACACAGCCAAGCTGAATGTGATCGACGAAAAGTTTGCCGGAACAGTTTATGTGGATCCGTACGGGGTGGACGGCGACTTCACCGCCACCGCGGAAAAATAAGTAGCCGCAGTTCTTAGTGGTCGAAGTGCAGGTGTACTCGTGATTACTGGGCTTGCGAACGGACGCGGAAGATACCCGCGGCTCTGCGCAGAATATACGCGCTGAGGAGCGGCATTGCCTCGACGTCAGGATCTCAGCTGCTTGTTGTTCACAGCCAGTCGTGATCCTCTTGGTGTGATTGCCGGATTTGGCCTTCGCAGCGCGTCCTGAATCTGGGCTCTGGGGGTCGAGATGTAGCCGCGACCGGCGACTCTTAACTCTGAATGGGATTTATTGCTTCCCGCGGGAATAGGCCGAGTCAGCATAAATCCGCTGCAGCAGAAGAATCCACGCGGTGTCGGCCAACGGATCGGAAGGCACCTGGAAATCCACGCTCCGATGGCGGAGGTCCGCTGTGAAAATCTCCATAATCCGATCAAGAGTCAAATGGTCGATGCCGGGATTTCCGTTACGAACTTCGGCCTTCCAAAGTACGGAAAACCGAATCGCAGGGCTTGGGTAAGTGGCGCGCACTCCTCCATTCTCCAGAATCACCCAATTGCCATCGCCGTCCCACTGAATCTGGGCCTCGGCCGACATCCGGGGCAATTCAGCGTCGGGATCTCCCATTGCACCGATGCGGTGATACATTCGGTCATTGTCTGAGAGAAGAGCAACGTTGCCGAAGGGCGGCCGCTCACTAAACATGGGACCATCGAGCCCCTCCGGCCAGTAGTCGAAGTTGCCGCCTGTGCCTTCATAAAACCAGGAGATCGCGCCTGCACGCACCACCCGCCAGGCTTCGAATAGCTCAGAGTCACCCATCGCTTTCAAGAACGGTAACGGACAATCTCCTCGTGTCGCTCCGTAAAATGACGGGATGTCCACGTGGGTGAACCCCGCGGGACTGGGCGCATTTACATTGACGACGACGAATTCAGGATGCACGAATGATGTGCCGAAGGCAGCCTTGGCGCCTTCGAGAAACCGCTTGTTGTGGAGAATGATGTCCGCGCCGTCGACAAGTGGCTTGCCGCCCAGAGCCCAGTTTCCCCGGAACCACGGAAAAACGCAGCGCTTGGCATCGTCAGATGTTTGGTCAAGAACACTGTCTGGAATGTAGGCCGCAAGGGCACGATAGGGAGCATGCCGCTCAAACATGTCGCGGACCTGCCCGGGTTCGTCGAATGCTGGCTCGATGCGAATAGGTTTAGCAATAAGCGTCATGATCGCTCCTGCACTGCTCCAGGCACCTGTTTCGAGGCTAGGTTGGCTGCCCCTGACAGTGGACCAGGAGCAGGCAGGGCTCGCTTGGGGAGGACCAGGGCCAAGCTCGCCGATACAAGAAAAGAAACTCCGGCGCAGATCAGGCCGGAGTAAAAGCTGCCGGTCTTTTGGCGAATCAGGCCTACCGTAAACGGTCCGACGAAGCCGCCGAAGTTGGCGACGGATGTCACTAGCGCGATGCCCGCAGCTGCTGAGAAGCCAGTCAGGAATTCGCCGGGCAACGAGAAAAAGACAGGCAAAGAGCTGTAGGCTCCAACAGCGACGGCCGAAAAAAGAACAAGAGAAAATAAGGTGGAGTGAGGCACTCCGAGCAGCAGCAAGGCAATTCCGGCGAAAGTGTCCAAAGTTGCGATGTGATATCGGCGCTCCAGCGTGCGGTCGGAGTGGCGAGACACAAGGATCATCGCGATCAGGGCTGCGAAACTGGGGATCATAACTGCGAAGCCAACCACAGTGTTGGATTGCCCGCCAAAGACTGACCTCATAACCTGTGGCAGCCAGAAGGTAAAGGTGTAGCTGGCAAAGCCGTGAGCAAAGCCGATACATGCGAGATGCCAGACCCTCGGATGAACGAGAGTCCGCGCTACCGAAATGGATCGTTTCTTTGCGCCCAGCTTCAGCCCGTCTTCTCGCTCCAATTGGTCGGCGATCCATGCCTTCTCTTCCTTGGTTAGAAATCCTGCCTCTGCCGGTCTGCTCGGCAACAGGGCAGGCGTCAGAAATGCGAATATTGCGGCGGGCAGACCTTCCAGAATCAGTAGCCATCTCCAACTGCTGAGGCCGAACCAATGTGTGTGATCCAGAATGAAACCTGAAATCGGCCCACCCAACACGCTGGCCAAAGGTATCCCGATCAAGATCAATGCAATCGCCTGTGCTTTTTCTCGTTGCCGAAACCAGTAGCCGAGGTACAGGCAGATGCCGGGGAAATACCCTGCCTCCGCGAGGCCCAGCGCAAAGCGGGCGATATAAAGTTGATGGGCCGACTGAACAAATCCCGTCAGGGTAGCGACTGCACCCCACGTGATCAGGATGCGGGCGATCCAGACACGCGCGCCAATCCGGTGAAACATAAGGTTGCTGGGAATTTCAAACAGAAAGTAGCCCCAGAAGAAAATTCCTGCTGCGAATCCGAACTGTTGGCTGGTGATAGCCAGTTCCCGATTCATTGTCAGGGCCGCGAATCCCAGGTTGATTCTGTCGATGAAGGCGAACACAAAAAGTACAAACAATAACGGCAGCAGCCTGATCCTGAGCTTCCGCAGAGTCGTCGCTTCGATCGAGTTGGAGGCCATGCTGGGACCGCTCATCATGATTTCCTTCCAGAGAGGTGGCCACGCAATGGCGGACCCTGCTGGTCACCTGGATAACGGAACCGATTCTCATCAGGCGGGACCACCGCAACCTTGTCACCAGAAACCGTCTGCCAAGTGGACGGAGGAACGCCCGACGCGATAGCAAAAGGCTCCCACAGAAAACTCAGGTCAATCTTCGCCACAGTGTCTACCTCCGAATGAACGGTTCAAACAGCCCTCTGCACGTCCTGGTTTCTGCGCTGCGATGTCAGCTTAACTGCGCGCTCAGACATAACAATGGCGCGCATCTGACCAAAATGTTGACAGGCAAATGACTGAAAGGAAGAATGTTCGACAGCCATGAACGTGCGGTTCGGAGCATTCGAGGTCGATCTGGAAGGCCGCCGATTGTTGAAGAGGGGAATGCCAATCACCCTCCGGGAACAGTCGTTCCAGGTGCTCGCTGCTCTCATGGAGCGACCCGGCGAGATCGTGACCCGCGAAGAACTGCGCCGGCGGCTCTGGTCATCGGACACGTTTGTCGACTTCGAAGTGGCCCTGAACTCGGCCGTCAGCCGATTGCGTGACGCGCTTGGAGATTCCGCCAACTCGCCCAGCGTGATCGAAACAATCCCCAAGCGTGGCTACCGATTTGTAGTCCCAATCGTCAGGCGGCCTGCGGTGGCTGTGATGCCATTCGTGAACCAAACGGCAGATGCCAAGGATGACTATTTCAGCGATGGATTGGCCGACGAGTTGATTCGCGTGTTGTCGCGGATCGAGGGATTGAGGGTCACCGCGCGCAGCGTGGCATTTCGCTTCAAGGGGCAGACCTGGGATGCCAGACAAGTCGGCCGCGAACTGGGGGTCGAAGCTGTGTTGGAAGGATCGGTATGGAGGTCCGGAGACCGCATTCGCATCACCGTCAACCTGGTCGGCGTGAAGGACGGATTCAATCTGTGGGCACAACGCTTCGACAGCACCTTGGGAGACTTATTCGGCATCCAGGATGAGGTCTGCGCGGCGGTAGCGGAGGCGCTGCACGTTCGCCTCGCGGTTCAGGTACGAGAAAAGCGCCCAAGCGACTTAAGAGCGTACATGCAGTACTTGAAGGGAGCCTACCTCCTTAAAAAGCGACGGCCGGACGATGTGCGGCGCGCTTTCCAGTACTTTATGGAGGCGATCCGGCTGGAGCCCGGCTACGCGGAGCCTTATTACGGGGCGGCCATGTTTTACAACGTGAGCGCAGCGTATGGAGCGTTGCAGCCCCGAATTGCGCTTCCCAAGGCGGAAGACTTGTTGTCGAAGGGGCTGGCGCTGGACGAGAATTCGACCCGCCTCCACAGCACCTTGGGAATGTTACGAGTTTTCCAGTGGCGCTGGTCGGAGGCCGAACAGGCGTACCAGCGAGCGATCAGTCTGGAACCTACGAATGCGTTCCCGCACATGGCGTACCCCATTCTTTGCAGTTTCCTCGGCCGGCATGACGAAGCCTTGTTGCACGCCAGCAAGGCCGTCGAGCTCGACCCGCTGGATTTGATGACGAATTTCCGTTTGCTGCAGGCTAACTATTATTCGCGGCGCTATGACGAGGCGGTTTGCACGGGCCGTCTAGCTATTGAGCTGACGCCAGACTCGCCCTATACCTATTTGTACCTGGCCTTGTCTTTGGCGGCGCTAGGACTAAACGACGAAGCTTGGGGCATGGCCAACATGGGTAAAAAGCTAAACGATGGGCTGCCCCTGGGCGAGGGCTACTTCGGCTATGTTGCCGGAGCGCTGGGACACACACCCGAAGCCCGCAGCGTGGTCCGGGAACTGGAGGCCCGCCGCGAAAGAGGTTACGGCCCAGCGCTGCCCATTGCGTGGACGTATCTCGGCTTGGGTGAAACGGCACCCGGCCTCGAATGGCTGGAGACAGCTCTGGCCGAACACGATCCGTTCCTGGGATCTGCAATGGTATTCCCCGCTTACGACGCTATACGCGAGCAAGCAAGATTCAGGCGTCTGGCACACGAACTCAAACTTTCGACCTAGCGAAGTAATCCAGATGGGCAACAAGCGGATTAGGAACGATATGTCGGCCAGGCTTCGGTAATTCTCGGAAGTGTCGTTTCGCGGAACGCTGCGGCGTTCAGGACTGATCCTGCTCGCTGGACTAAAACGGTCGATTTTGGGTGGAGGTGAGCGGACCTCCAAGGAACCCGGCGCTGTCGGCTTCACAGACCTTGGCGGGCTATTACTCAACCAGCTACTGCCGAGTTGCCGACACTGCCGAGTTGCCGACTGCCGAGTTGCCGACAATCCGGGAGCTATCTCGCGTGGTGGCTCGAATCGCGAGGCCAAAATGGGTGACTTCTCCGGATAGCGCGTTGGTCGTGACTATAAACCGGGCAGGGTCAAGCCTTTGAGCCGCCGGCTTTTACTTTCACTTTTTGGGGTTCTCTTCTAGGTCTTTGTAGATGACGTGCCCTGCATGAGCGCACCCTCTCTGTTCTTCTAGCGAGAGAGGTGTCACTTTCTCGTTTGGCAGCACGGAGTCGCACCGCATGTAATTTTCAAACCCTGGGGCTGAAAATACGAACACCACGCTGACGGTCTCGGTCCCCGCGTTCTTTACACTTACAAAGGTATACGCCGGAATGAACACTGTTCCTCCCGCGTGCAGATCGCGTTCCTGGTCTCCCAGATGAACGTGAACGGTTCCTTTTTCGATATACAGAATTTCATCCTGCCCGAGGTGCTTGTGAGTTGGAAATTCGTCTCCGGGAGCCATGTCCTCGGTTCCCATAACAAGGTGCTGAGAACCATTGTTTTTTGGGCTGACCTTCAGCATGAAGTCCCCCGGAGGAGGTTCTCGCCAAATCCGCCGCTCACCCTCATTTTTCTCCAGCAGGAGTGGTTTTGGAGCGGCCTGGGACGTGGTTTCGGAACTGGATTGTGTTGATCGAGTTTGAAAGACGCAAACTGCAACGAGCATCACAGCTATTGTCGCAAAGGTTGTCCTAACTGAATTTGAGTTCATCGCACATCTCCTTTCGTAGATGGCGCGACCTGATCGTATCACTCCGATAGTTCACCTTCACATTGAGACTTCCGCCATGGGCGGCTGACTCCTGGTAAGTCGAGTACTCGTCGAAGTGACCTGCGACAGCCGCTGTAGCGATACCTCGTGCAATTGCGCCCGATTCACGGGCAAACCTGAAGTTATCGGTGGGGAGTCCAACATCAACTTCCGGTTGGCAGACCACTCGTCCAGAATCGCGCGTCCGTTGCGCGCTGATGATGGTTGGAAACCTGGTTTGCCATGTACCGGTTGGCCGTTTACATTCAGCTGACCGGAGCTCATTTGACGCGGGCCGTCCTTGCCACGGAGAATCGGGAATTCACATGGGGAGACAGTCCTGAACTCAATATTCCAGTAGGGAGTAAAGCATGTGGACTCGAATGGCTTTAGGATTTGTTTGTTCGCTGACACTGATGCTGCAAAGTTCACAAGACTATCCAACGAAGCCTGTGCGCATGATTGAGCCGTTCGGGGCAGGTGGCGGGCCTGATGTGATATCCCGTGCCGTCAGCCCGAAGCTCTCTGCGCTGTGGGGCCAGCCCGTGACAGTCCAGAACCATCCTGGCGCGGGAAGTACAGCGGCCCCCGCCTTGGTCGCGAAGTCGCCGCCCGACGGTTACACATTGCTCGTGAACACCAGCGCTCACGCTTACAGCGCCGCGGTCCTGAAGAACCTGCCGTATAACCCGTTGAAGGATTTCATCCCGGTTGCTGCACTCACCAGCCAGGCCTACGTGCTGGTCGCAGGTAAATCGTCGGGCATCACTACCGTGAGCGAGCTTATCGCAGTGGCGAAGGCAAAACCCGGTGGGCTGAAGTTTGGCTCCACAGGCACGGGTACTGGCACGCATTTGGGGCTCGAGAAATTCAATCTGGAGGCAGGTATTAAGGCAGCACATGTGCCCGCGCGACCGGGCGATGCGATTGCTGACGTGATCGCCAACATGGTCGAGGGAGATACTATTTACATGATGGCGCCCATCCCGCTCGCTCTTGCCGATATCCTTGCGGGCAACCTCCGTGCGCTAGGCGTGACCACTAAGACGCGCTCGTCCTTGCTGCCGGAGGTCCCGACGATCGCGGAGGCTGGCGTCCTCGGCTTCGACTACCCGATTTGGTATGGAGTGTGGGTGCCCGCAGGTACTCCTGCCGGAGTGGTGGACAAACTAGCGAAGGACATCGCACGCGTCATGGCTGCGCCCGATTTGCGCGACCAACTTGCGAAGCATGGGGCCGATCCCATGAGCATGACACAGCCGGAGTTTGCGCGTTTTGTTCTGAGCGAGAGTGAAAGCGCGGCGCGGATCGTCGAAGCCGCTGGGATCAAACCTAAATAGGCTCGAGGTAGGTTCCCGATAGGGGAAGACGCAGTCCTCCGAAGTCCTGTTGCTGGAAATCGGACCGTTCCATTCCCACTTGCGCCGATTGCGGGCGTATGACGGGCAACTCTTCCACAATCGGATTAGGAAAGGGGTGCGGAAGTTGGGGGGAAAGCGGGACAGGGGAAAGCGGCAGACGGGACGTTATCTTTGCAAGAGCAATCGTAACAGGCAAGTAAGAGTCCCGTCCGCCCCGCCTTTGAGTTCTCGAGACGAAGCCGAAGTCGTCCTTCTAACCGATATTTCCGAGATAAAGCTTAGTTAGCCTCAAACGGACAGCCATCCGCTCACTCAAAGAAGATCTTCGGAAGCTCAAGCAATATCACCGCTGTATCGTATTTCCGACTGGCGAACGGGTGCTCCCAGTTTGGAGCGACGCTGAATGTGATAACGTCCTTTATCATTCGCTACCTGACTTTAGCAAGCCCGCAGGTGCGACGGCGATTTCCCACAAGCCCGTTTCTGGATCGCTTGCAGTGAGGTTGGACAGGTGGCCTCGGGGCCTTGCGATTGATTCTTGTGTGGTTCAATTCTGGATGTTTGCTCTTCTCGTGTCTCAAGGACCCATCTCAATGCTTCCAGCCGAGGAAGTCGCTGATGATGATTTGCCGGCATTGTTTTCGACACGGACGTGGTGCAGACCTGGTAGCTACGTATGATCGAGATGTTGAAAGAATGTCATAATGATAGAAATGTAGGTCTTCTAGTTTGAATGAAGCGGTATGCGTATCTTCCTCAGCTACGGACACGACATATACGCATCGCTAGCTGCGCGCATCAAGCACGACCTTGAAACACAACACCACAGCGTCTGGTTCGATGTCGATCGCCTGAAACCGGGTGACAACTGGGAGCGTTATATCGAGGACGGTCTCGACTTTGCATCGGCTGTTCCAGGTGCCGGTCGGTTCCTGCTGCTGATGACGCCTCATTCCGTCCGCCGGCCCGATGGCTACTGCCTGAACGAACTTTCCCTGGCTTATGGTCGTAATTTGCCAATCATCCCCGTGATGGTATCTGACATCGAGCCGCCGCTCTCGATTAGGCGCCTGCAATGGCTGGATATGCGCCGCTGTTTCCCCGCCGAGCAACATGCGCAGCAGTACGCCGACCAATTCGTCCTCTTGGTCAAGGCTCTGGAACAGAAGCAGGTGCCATTTGAAGGCGTTCAGCAGCGACTGATCCAGTACTTGCAGCCGCTCTCTTACGACGACGATCTGGCCCGCTATCTCTTGCGTTTCACTGGCCGGGAATGGCTGATGGCGGAGGTGGAAGCCTGGCTCGACAGTTCGCGTTGTGTGTTGTGGATCACAGGGGACGCTGGAGTGGGAAAGTCGGCGTTCTCGGCTTGGGTCTGCGACAAACTGCCCGAAGTCGCGGCGTACCATTTCTGTCACTTCGGAAACAGCGATCGCGCAGACGCGCGCAGAGTTCTGTTCTCCTTGGCCTATCAGTTGAGCACCAAGCTTCCTTTCTACCAGCACCGGCTCAATGCCTCGCGTCTGGACGAGACCGTTGCCGAGACTAATGTGCCGGCGATATTTCGTCGCCTGTTTTTAGATCCGTTGACCGGCTCCGTGCCGGTGACAAAAGAGCCTCAAGTAATGCTAATCGACGCTCTCGATGAGGCGACTACGAACGGAAGGAACGAACTGGCCGAACTAATCGGCAGCGAATTCGAACGTCTGCCAAACTGGATACGTCTCATCGTTACCAGCCGTCCTTACGAAAAAGAGGTTACCTTTGCTCTCCAGCGACTGGATGCACAGAAGCTGAATCCCACGGGCAAGGATAATCTGGACGACATTGCAAAATATCTGCGGACCGAGCTACAAACTTTCGCCGGCGGAATGGTGCCGTCCGACAGAGTTGTGAAAGCCATCATCGACCGGAGCGAAGGTCTTTTTCTGTATGCGAGTTGGGTGCGTCAAGAATTACAGGATGGGCACCTCTCGCTCGACAGAGTAGAAGAGTTTCCACGCGGATTGGGGGGAGTGTATGCTCAATTCTTCCGTCGGTATTTCCCAGATCCAAAGGGCGAATACGCATCCGAGTGCCGGCCAGCGCTGGAAGCCATTTGTGCAGCGCGGGAGCCTCTGGATCGCAAAGTACTGGCTGCTCTGTTGGGCCGGTCCGAATACGATATGCGTTCGCTGATGGGACGACTGGGCTCACTGTTCCCTGTTGTGGAAGGCAGGGTGCGGGCATTCCATCAGTCCGTGCGTGATTGGCTCATCGATCCAGACAGATCTGGTGACTACTGGATTGATGTTACCGCACACGAGCAACGCTTTGCTGATTTCGCATGGCGTGAGTACAAAAGCGACTTGAGTAACATGCCACCCTACTTTATTCGTTATGCGCCATCTCATTTCGCAGCCTGCCACAGAACTGCAGAGCTCAAGGAGTTGCTGCTTGATCCGGCCTGGATGGAGGCCAAGTTAGAAAGAGCCGGTGTCGTAGCGTTGCTGTCCGACTACGAACTCGGAGTAGAAGTCCTGCCGCGCAACGTTAGAGCGCTCCTGACTGAGACCATTCGCCGCTCGGCGATGATTCTGGTGGAGGACCCGAGCCAACTTACAAGTCAGATCTTAGGACGTTTGGTGTCTCATCCCTCGTCTGAATTGGAGCCGCTATTGGAACGGGCACGCGGTTGGCGTCGCCGGCCTTGGTTCAGGCCACTCACGGCGTCGCTCCTGTCGCCAGGTAACGCGATTTGCTTCACACTCGAGGGCCACGAAGGCTCGCCTCGATCTGTGGCGATCACGAAAGACGGACGATGGGCAGCCTCTGCTGGCAATTCGAGCCCGGACCAGACGATCCGTATTTGGGACGCAGAGCACGGACTTCCGCTTCATACTCTCCGGGATCAGGCAGAGTCGGGCGGATACACTCCTCTTGCTTTCTCGCCAGAGGGAGATTTGCTGCTATGCGGCTTCGAAACGGTCATTCATGTCTGGGATCGAACAACAGGCACTATGCTGTTTTCTCTCGCCGGGCACAAAGATAGGGTTGCAGCACTGGCTGTGGCGACAGAAACTCCCCGAGCCGTGTCCGCCTCGCCGGATGGCTCTCTCTACGTGTGGGACCTTACGACGCGCTCTGGAAGGCAATTCGCCACCTGTGAAGTGTCAGTCGCGGCAGTTGCTATCTCTGCTGACGGGCGCTATGCCAGTGCGCTGTTGCCGTCGGGTCTTGCCCGTTGGGACGTTGATAGCGGGCGATTGTGGTTCACCAATACGAAGGTGGATGCGACCTCGGGGTTGCCGAAGCTATGGCTGTCTAACTCGTTACGAGGAGATGTCGTGTTCTTCGGGCGGCGACGGTGGGAGCCGGACACCGACCGTATCACTGAGAAGCTGTCGGAAGATCAGCCTGCACTTCGTGTGCTGGCGGTATCGGCCGATGGAGAGATTGCGCTCCTATCGACCGATAATCGGTCTGTCGAGGTCTGGGACTATCACGAGGGAACACGACGGGCCATTCTGCCAGATCAGATGGCGTCCGTTTACTGCGCTGCTCTTACTTTGGACGGTAGCCGCGCGGTAGTTGGCCTGACTGACCATAGGGTGAGGATTTGGGACGTCAGCCTCGCCCAGCGGGAGTTAGGACCGCCTCGATCCCAGCTTCGCTTCTATACTGTAGCTCATGACGGGATGTACGGCGTTGCTTGGTTTGAGGGGCGAGATAAGCGGATCTGGGACTTAACGACCGGCTCAGAAGTCTCTTCCGGTGACCTGGATACATCTATTGAAGAGGTTATTACTGCCACGCGCCAGACCGCCATTTCCTCTATGACTGGCAAGAGAGATGAGCGCATGAATGTTCTTTCGACAGGGCAGGGTGTCACCGTGCTCACGCGCAGGCAACTAAAGAAGACCGGTGAGTACGAGGAGCCAGACCAACTGGAGCAGGGGAGTCAAGGCTACCCGCTCTGGATACAACAAGAAGGTGCGGCAGAACCTGTCATGCTTATCGGTCATTCGCTTCCCGTGACGGCTGCTTGCCTTAGCGGAGATGGGCGGTGGGTGATTTCCGGATCCATCGGGCGGAAGTTGCGAGTGTGGGATGTCAAATCGGGGCGGCAGATTAAGATCCTTGCGGGGCACAAGGGCACGGTATATTCGCTGGCGGCATCAGCTAATACCGGTTTCGTTGTGAGTGCTTCGGAAGATCGAACAGTGAAAGTGTGGGACCTGACATCCAGTGTCGAAGTGTCGCTTGCCACCTTCACTGGTGAGGGACGAATGCGATCTTGCAGCATCACGCCTGACGGTAAAACGGTCATCGCCGTCGAGCAAGATGGGCGTGTTCACATTCTCAAATTAGAAGGTACCGAACTAGGGGTATAGTCCCTAATTGATTGGTTCGATAGTCCACACATTGCACTCACGCTTACCAAGCCAGGTAGTGAATAGTAAAGGACGTTTGCTTCAACGATCCCCAACAAACCACAGGCCGCAGTTCTTAGTGGTCGAAGTGCAGGTGTACTCGTGATTGCTGGGCTTGCGAACTGACGCGGAAGGTACTCGCGGATCTGCGCAGAATATAGGCGCTGAGGAGCGGCATCGCCTCGACGTCCGTTGCGATCGACTGCAACGTTGGCGGCTCGTCAAGGACCCGGATCGGCGGACCCGTATATTGAATGTCGAAATCAAGGTTGAACTCGTCAAACTGCATTTGAATCCGGACGGGTGGGACCACCGCGATTTTACTGAGATAGATCATCAATTCATGCAGGCACTCCACCGCCTGGGCCGCGACTTCCGGCCGCATCCCCCACGTCGCGCCTTCGACCTCCATAATCCTGCGAACGTCGCTGTCGGCTTCAGCACTGGTTGTGGGGTCGATCTCAAAGACCTTACGCTTCGAAGTTCCCAATCGAAGCAATAGGTTCAACACCACCACCAGCACCGTGCCCAGCGCCAGCGAAGAGCTGAAGAGCGGGCTTATCCATGCCGGCACGGCAGCATAAAGTCCGGGCACCATCGGCACGCTCATCCCGAAGATCAATGCCAGACCGGTTACGAAGATGCGCCGCGCATCGAGCATGCGCGAGAGCATCACCTGAATGCCGCCGAGGATCATGAAGCAGGCGACGTAGACGACGACCGCGCCCATCACGGGCGCCGGCATGATCGAGAAGACCGCCGCCAGCCGGGGGAAAAAGGCGAGCGCGATACAGATCAGCCCGGCAGGCCAGGCGATGATTCGACTGGTTGCGCCGGTAGCCAGGGAAAGTCCTACATTGCTCGAGAAGGTAGACTGGCCCAATCCTCCAAGCAGGCCGGAAAGCACAGAGCAGATCCCTCCGGCAAGGATTCCACCGCTGATGTCTCTCATATCCGTGCGCTTCCATTGCGCATCGTTGATTTTTTCGCAGAATGTCAGGTCGCCGACTGTCTTGAAGATGGAGCAGACGCTGGCAATCATGAAAGGCAGAGTCATGGCAAAACTGAAATGATGACCTGCTGGCAGCCGGGGAAAACCGATCAGCGGAACGTCCAGAACCTGCCGCATCTGAGTGGAGGTCAGAGTCCGCGTCAGGATGGCGGTCAAATAGCCCAGGAAGAGCCCGAGCAGCACCGGGTAAAGTCGAAGCTTGCTCTTGGTTAACAAAGTAGGCACAACCATAGCAGCCAGGGTAAACAGGGCGATAAGGATGGCGCGCACGTCGAGATGTTGGCTGTTTGGCGTATAGCCCATAAATCGCGGACAGCCGATGCTCACCAGATCGAGTCCCACCATCGCCACAACCAGACCGGTCACTTCCGGCGGGAAGAGCTTCTGCAGGCGTTTCATGAATCGGGAGAGCACGGCTTCAAATGCACCTGAAAAGGAAGTCATGCCGAAAACCAAAGAAAGGCCGCCCGTCTTGCCCGCCAAAATGGAAGCGGAGATATACGCGGGACCGCACGAAAACGGACACAAATATCCCGAGCCGACCGGGCCCCTGGTCCGGGCCTGCAGGATGGTCGCCAGGCCCGAGGCGATCATCGAAATGCGGATCATGGTTGCGGTTTCAAGGCTGGAAGCGCCTATGCTGGTGGCGACCACGACGACAAAAATCCACCCCACCGACATGACAAAGACATGCTGCAGGCCCATCACGATGGTGAGTGGCAGGGGCGGAGCTTCATCGACCGAATAAGTCAGATTGGCTGGTTTGACACGCGCGATCTGGGTTCGCTCCTCTCGCAAAGCTGGCGCTGCTGCTGCTTTCACGATCTCGTGTTCCATTCCGGGGAGTGCGTTTTGTATGGTACGTCAACCTGAAATGCTGTCGCTAAAAATATTTGATTGAGATTCGTCGATCCGTAGCGATGAGGCGAGATACAATTTGCCGGCCAGGGATATGCGAAGAGGGATTTTCATGGCAAGAGCGAAGAATGCGGACGAGATGGGATCGACGCCGGCAGGTGCAAAAAGCCTGAAGCGGTTGCTTCCGTTGTATGCGGTCGTCTTTGCCGGCTTCGTGGGCTATAGCCTGATGATTACGGTCTTCACCCCGATGCTCATGAGCAATCACGATTTGCTGCTTCGGGCAGACGAGCCGATGAGCCGGCGAGTGATCCTGCTCGGAGTCCTGCTCTGCCTGTATCCGCTGGGTCAATTTGCGGGTTCGCCGGTGCTCGGCGCGCTGTCCGACCGCTTTGGGCGCAAGCCGGTTTTGATGATCTCGCTTTGTTTCACAACTGGTTGCTATGCGCTCATCGGCGCCGCACTCTCCCTGCGGAGTTTCGCTCTGCTTGCTTCGGCTTCGCTGCTGGCTGGTCTGGCAGAAGCCAACGTTGTGGCAGCTCAGAGCGCCATCGCGGATGTAATCACCCCGGAAGAGCGCAACCGATTCTTCGGCTACATTTATCTCAGCGCCAGCTCGGCGTATATTGTGGGGCCGTTGGTGGGCGGAAAGCTGGCGGATCCTGATGTGGTTTCGTGGTTCAGCGATGCAACCCCGTTTTGGGCAGCGATGATTGTGCTCGCAATCACCACGGCAGCTACGGGGCTCTTCTTTCGCGAAACAAATCCGCCTGCGCAACGCCACTCAGTCAGCTTTTCGCAGGCCTTCACAAATCTTCGAGGTGTTATTTCCGATCGCCGTCTGCGCCGGCTCTATTGGCTCAACTTTGCCTTTCTATCTTGCGATCTTTGGATTTTTCCGCTGCTATCCAATGTATCTGGTGGGCCGCTTCCATCTCAGTGTGTCGCAGGTTTCGGAGTTTGTGGCATGGGTGGGGGTTCCCATTGTGATCGCCAACGCCTGGCTGACGGGTTTCCTCGCTGCGCGCTTCAGCACCAGAACCCTGACCGTGTGCTCGGCATTTCTCACCGGCTCCTTCATGATCGTCGTGGTCGCAATTCATCCCCGGCGATCGCTCTGGGCAACCCTGTTTCTGACATCCGCAGCACTGGCTATCTGTCTGCCGGCATGCGCGACTTTGCTTTCCAAGGCAGCCAGTGGGGCGGAACAGGGACGCGTCATGGGGAACAATCAAGCGCTCCAGGTGGGTGCGGAAGCTCTATCGGGCCTGGTCGGCGGTCTCGCAGCCGCTTTATTCGTAGAGCTACCCTTGATCCTCTTAGGGCTCCTCGCCATGACGGCAGCGCTGTTGCTGAAGTTTGCGGTAAGGCAACATACCGACGATAGAATCCAGCGAGTCCTTGAAAACCCGGTGACGGACCAAGAGCATCCTTTCGCCTGATAGTCAGCCCATTGATTTAGGGGCGCATCGTGAGATGCGTCCCTAAATCAATCCTTATCCTTTGCGCACATCGTTCAATGTGACTCGGTAAATTGAATCGAGGGCGTCGATCCGCTGGCGGTGGTGCATTTCCCCAGCGTCAGATTATTGGTTTCGCCGGTCGTACCGTCATCCTTGGATGGGGATACGCATGTCGGCGCGGTCGTGGATCCATCGGACACCGCTATCTTCACCGTAACCGACGAACCGGTGTTGAAGTCGGCTTTCGAGCCGCCGGCATTGCCAAGCACATTAAATTCCGCCTGGGTCCACCCGCTCGCGATTTCCGTAAGGCCATCGCTCACGGTTGCTGTATAGGCCTCAGTATCGTAAGTTACCGTGGCTGCATCGGTTCCACCTGGCTTGGCTGAACCCGAGAGCTTCAAACTTGCGAGATCGGTAATGGGAAGTTGCCCATTGGCGATCACCGTAGCTTTCGTATTCTGCACGCAGTCGTCCCCAGGGTCCCTCTGCATCCGCACCTCCATCGAGAAAGCCCTTCGGGCAGATATTGGAGCCGTTATCAACGCCGTAGTTGATAAGCCAATATTCGATGAATACTTCTGTCTTGTCCGTTAGCTTGTTACTGCTAAGCGATACCGGCGTGTTCGTCGACATCACATACTGTTGCCAGGCAAGGCAACCCGAGTAGCCGTCGCAAGCTGGAGAATGGCCATCGAAGTTCGTATTGACCTGCAGCGTATATTCATTCGGTCCAAGAATGCCGCCATCGCCAAATGCGGCGACGCCGACGCTCTTTTCGGATTCCACTCCCGTCACCTTTGGAAAGCTTCCCGTCGCTGAGTTAAGCAGGCGCCCTGATGGTACCTGGACGACATAATCGTATCCATTGCCCACCGTTTGCTCTCTGTATGTAGCCTTTGGGAGCGCAGACCGATAGCCTGGTGCCTCTGCGCATTCCACCTCCTGCCATTGCGTGCTGGGGTAGGAGGCGTGGAAACATCCTTCTGAGGGCGCGCTGGTTTCATGCATGATTCCGCGCCAAGTCTCACGCGCCCGCGCTTCCGCATGGTAAGTGGCTTCCTCCGCTGTCTGCGCGGCAAAGGCCGAAGAAAGTGGGACTACACTCACAAAGCCTGCCACTGCTGCAATATGAAGCAGACTGCGCGTACCGAACCGCACCTTAGTTTGCATAACTCATCTCCTTGGATTTCGAAGCAGATTGTTTGGTCTGACGGCGCCTTGGGTTTGTACACGCCTGACAATGTGAACAGCTTTCTCGGGCACACATGGTTAGGAATTAGAGCCCCGGGGCCCGCAACGCCAGGAATGCCCACACAATGTATCAAAAGGGAACTCAGCTGCGGTAATTAAAAATTTAACGCGCTGCGTTTCTCTGACGCCGTCATCGTGAGGATGTGGGTCGTTTTGGGGGGACGGAACGGAACCACCCCGATCACACCGGGGTTCTTAATCGTGGGGCTGGAACTTTGGCGGTTCTCCAAGAAAGACAGATACTACTCGGCTCTAGATTTCAGATCCTTTGATCGCTGCAACAAGTCTGCAATCGAACCAGGTGGATCCCCAGCTTCCAGCATCCCGCGAAAAACGCTGTAAGGGTCTGTTTTCGATCCCGCTTTGCGGAGGGTCTTCTCATCGTTAAGCCAAGCGTAGATGATGACCTTCTCTTTGGTAGCGAAGCGATAAAACAGACGATAGCGTTGGTGGAATTTGGCACGGAACCAATGCCGATTGTCTTTCCCGAGGGTGTTGCCTTGGCGGAACTCCGGAGCGTTTGGATCGCGAGGAATAATTTCTCGGATGAGTCGATTGATCGTTGCCAGCAGCTTGGTCGCAACCTCTTCTTTATAGGCGGCCGGGTTTTTCTTCGCTAGCGCTTCGACTTGTTCGACCAAATGAATGAGCTGGTCGTGAAAGAGTGGATGAACGTAGAGCTTCCACCCATTCACGACCATCTACAAGATCACCTCGGAACCAAGATCTTCGTCGCGGGAAATCGTCACGCCCTTTACCAGGTTGTTGACTCGCGTGGCGAGATTGGCGTCCAGCGGCGTGATCCGATGAGGAGCTGTTGCGATGTCTTGAGAGAGAAATGCGAGGAACGCTTCCATAGCGGGATCGCTTTTGTCTCGTGGGGCAGTATCGGCCGTGACGAGCAGACGACCGGGTGCGAGAACATAGGCGGTCACATCGCCATTGAACTCGGGGTGGCTTTTGAAAAGAGCGCCTTCGAAGCGAAAACCCGAGGAATTGCCCGTCTTGGTTTGCTTCCCGCGGTACTCCGCGCCAATGGTGAGTTCGCTTTCACCCGTCTTGGCCTTGGCCCTGTGTATGCGCATCCTGCCCTCCTGATTTATGTTAGCACAAACGTGCTTACGCGGATCTCCGATAAGGGCCAATTGGAGCGAGCCGCACGCAAAACCGGAGGTTTCGTGGAAACGGTTGCGTGGACAAGGGAGGTACTCATTCGTCGCTAGGTTGATGCTTCGCCAGGCCGGAGATGCTCAGGGAGCAGGATTTAGTCCCGTCATCCTTCCAGTAAGAGCCGTCTGCAAACATCAGCTTGAGAAGATAAACACGTACACCGCTGGCCGTATTCAGAGCGAAGGTCTCATCCTCAACGCGCCAGATGGGCTTGGCTTCTCGTTGCGGCCTTAAGCTCACCGCCGATGCATAGGTTTCAGGGAATTCGTGTTTGTTCAGGGCGGCGTCGAACCCTTCAAACCCGACCTTTACTGCGATCACGCGCTTTTCCGTCTGGTTCACCAGATGCACACTCACTCTACCCTTTTCCTTCGAATCCGCATATACGCCGGTGAGTGTTGCCGGACACGCGGGGTTCAGGAAGGTTGTATTTTCGATGTTTCTGTCAAAGGGCGAGTGCTCTGAATAGGCGGGGGAGGATAGCCAGAGCAATAACGGGAAAAGGGCTACGAATTTCATAGTGGGCCATCCTTGATTTGAGATTGGCTGTTCGTGTTATCGGCAGATCGGCTCGAGCACGTTAGTTCGAACGCGACTTGTTCACTGTTTGCCGCTTTCCTCAGGACCATCTGGAAAACGATTCTGGCTGCCGTGATCCTAAGCGTATTCCCGTTTGTGACGATTTTGCCTCAGTTTGCGTCATTCCCGCTGGCCACGAATGTCCGAGCCATCGAGCTCAAAAAGGCATAGAATCGGCAAAAAAATAATGGGAGGTGCGCGGTGCGACTCTGCCTGTGGCTGCTTCCGCTCAGCATCGCCGCAACGGCAATCGGCGCGGATTCGATCGCCGGAAGCTGGATCAATGGAAATTCCGGCACAGGAGGAGTCACCAGACTCGTCGTCCGATCGGATAATCGGCAGCTATTCGTCCGCGCCTGGGGCGCGTGTCATCCTCGTGATTGTGATTGGGGCGAGGTGCAGTGCGCGCCGCACGGTGCAGGTTGCAAAGCAAGCTGGGATCACGGCTTCGCAACCACAGCGATGCAACTGCAGCCGCTTGAGGACGGGCGCCTGCAGATCAAGTACAAAGCCGACTTCCATGACCACTCCGGCCGTCGCGACTTCGGGAGCGAAGAGTTTTTCGTCCGCGGTGAGCCGCCGCAAGTCACCCGGAACCCGATCCGGAATCTCACGCCGGAAGAGGCGACGAAGCGTATCCTACAGTGCGTGTTGCCAAGCTACCCTGATTCACAAGTGCGACCGGCGGTCGCAGGAACGGTCGAGATTGGTCTCGTGATATCGACGAGCGGCGACGTAATTGACGGCACCCGCTTCCTTGGCGGCCCCACCCTCTTCCGTGATTCGGCAATGCAAGCAGTGCGTCAATGGAAGTTCAAACCAGATTTGCCAGACGGGCATCCGGCATTAGGGCGGGTACGCGCACTCATGCGCTACATGGATGATAGGAGCACCGAAGTCGCACTGGCGCCGGCAATCTTGCCTGACTCGTTCGGGGACCGGGGCACGCCGAGGAATGAAGAGGCAGAAGCTGCCTTACCTCCACTTCAATGTGAAAACCAGGTTCGATGATCCATTCCGGGTTAGTCCGGTGACAGCACACCTGCTACGCAAATTCAACGGGTCGCATACGAAACCAGCAGGGTGTCAGCCGCGTCCGTCGGCGAAACCCAGAAAGCTGTCTCCGACGGATTGTAGGGATAAGTATCATTCGCCGGCATACGCCACGATATAGTGCGAATGAGCCGGCAAACGTTTCAGCGATGATAACTCAATGTTCTGAGCCAAGTGAAACAGTGCGTTTTCATCTAAGAACGATCGGGGTTACTTGGCCCGTTCCCGAAGCTCGCCGGGATATCGGGATATTTCCGTTGACGGTTGCGGTGAACCGGGAGCATGATGCTGGGCGACGGACTACCGACCTCCGCCGGAGATTGGCATCTCGCAAGGAGATTCGCATGCGTCACCTTACCTATAAAGTATTAGGGCTATCCGCACTTTATGTAGCTTCGGCGGTTGCTGTTCACGCGCAGGATTACAAGAAGACCGTTATCTACCAGATCGTCACCGATCGTTTCTATGACGGCAGCACATCCAACGACAATCCTTCTCAAAGTGCGGGGCTATATGACTCAAACGGCTTTGCCGAAGAGGGAAGTGGAGACACCACTGCGAACTGGCAGGCCTATTGGGGTGGCGACTTGCTCGGCATACAGGACAAGCTCTCCTACATCCAGGGTTTAAACGCCACGGCGATTTGGATCTCGCCAACGAATGACAATGAAAACCTGAACGCAAATTCAGGAACGCCCATTTCCGCCCCATACCATGGCTACTGGAACCGCGATTTCATGCGCGTGGAAGAGCACTTTGGAGATGTCAGTAACGGGTGGACGGAGTTCAGTAATCTCACTTCCGCTGCACATGGGGATGGTATCAAGGTCATTGTCGACTGGGCTCAGAACCACTCCAATCCCAATAACGGGGGAGAGAACGGCGCGCTCTACAACAACGGGACGCTGATGGCGACACCCTCCAACGACCCCAACGGCTATTTCCATCACAATGGGAACATCGTCAATTACGACGACCGCTACCAGGTCCAGTACTACAACCTGGATTACCTTCAGGATCTCAACCAGGAAAACTCCACCATCGACAATTATCTGAAGACCGCCGCCGAGCAGTTCGAAAGCAATGGCGCCGATGCGTTCAGGCTGGATGCCCTCAAGAGCGTGACGTGGGGCTGGGAGTACTCCTTCGCGAATGCAATCTTCAACAACAAACCGAGCTTTCTGTTTGGCGAGTGGAATCCGAACAACTCGAGCGACGCGCTCTACGCCGACGCATACAAATTCGCCAACCTTTCGGGGATCAGCGAACTCGACTTTGGTCTGAACCAGGCGATCCGCGACGTTTTCGGCAGCAACAACAGCATGTCAGAGATCGATTCGACTCTGTCGACGGAAGACGCGAATTTTACCTTCCCCAACACCCTGGTCACGTTCTTCGATTCCCAGGACGAAAACCGCTTGTACGGCAACATCACTACCGATAAGAACCGCCTGCACGAGGCGCTCGCCTTCCTGATCAGCTGTCGCGGCATCCCCAACATCTTTTACGGAGACGAGCAATACCTTTACAACACCACCAATAGCGGCAACGACCCGTACAACCGGGTTGCCATGAGTTCATTTTCGACCAGCACGACGGCGTATCAACTTATCAGCAAGCTGTCAGCTCTGCGCGCCGCCAATGACGCTCTCGGATATGGCACGTCGCAACAGCGCTGGATCAACAACGATGTTTATATTTTCGAGCGGCGGTTCTACAACGACATTGTGCTGGTCGCCATCAACAAAAACGATACGACGGGATATAGCATCACGGGTCTGAATACCGCGTTGCCGGCGGGCACCTACCCTGACTACCTCAGTGGGCTGCTCAGCGGCGGGAGCCTGACGGTTACGAGCGGGTCCGGGGGCAACAATCCGGCGACGCCATTTACGCTTGGGCCCTCGACGGTTGCTGTTTGGCAGAAGCAGGTGAACGCGGCCACGCCGGAGGTCGGCAGTATCGGACCGTACGTGGGACAGCCAGGCATGACGGTCACGGTCGCGGGCGACGGCTTTGGGACCGCGACCGGCAGCGTGCTATTCGGAACGGCCACAGCTACCATCAAGAGTTGGTCCAACAGCTCCATCACTGTGGCTGTACCATCCGTATCCGCCGGTACTTACAGCGTCACGGTAAAGAACTCAAGCGGAACGCAATCGAACGGCATCAACTTTAACGTCCTCACCGCAAAGCTTATCCCGGTGACGTTCACGGTAAACAATGCACAGCCGACGAACACGGGTGATTACATCTTCGTCACTGGAAGTGTCCCGGAACTAGGTAGTTGGGGCACCACCTTTCAGACCGCCGTTGGACCCATGCTCGACCCGAACTATCCGAACTGGTTCCTCAATGTTTCTTTGCCCGCGGGTACGAATGTTCAATATAAGTACGTTGATATTCAATCGAACGGCAATGTCATCTGGGAGCCTGGCAACAATCACTCCTATACGGTCCCGGCGAGTGGCACCGGATCGGTAAATGACAACTGGTGATCTATGCCATGGGTCTCGGAAACCTTTCCTAACACGGCTAAGAAGCGCAAAGCTTCTTAGTTAAGTCTTCTCATCTGCGCCAGACTCGCTACTATCCATCTTCATTCGCCTTTGGATATAATGCCGCCGTTCCTGCTGGAGAGCTTCTAATCTCCTACACTGTTAGCCTTTGCATCATCCTGCAGGAGCATGAGGAGGATTCACTTAATGTTTACATTGGCTCAAATTCGGACTTTGGGGAAACTCCTGAAATCCATTCTTTGTCTGGTTCTCCCCCTTTCACCCTTGGCGCTCACAGCCCAAAACAACAACCAGTATGCCTATGTAGCCATCGCAGATTCAGGACAAATCTACGGCTACCGGCTTAACGCCGTGAATGGCAACCTGACTTCCCTCGAAGGATCGCCCTTCCCCAACAGCAACTACGCCGGGCTAAGCTCCATCGCGGCCGACCCGCGCGGCAGATTCCTCTATGCAACCAGCCAGTATGCACCCAAAAACATAAATGTCATCGGCTTCAGAATTGATCGCCCGACCGGCAGGCTCAGTCCCATTCCGGGCTCCCCTTTTGGCGCCGACGCGGCGGCATCGGCCATCGCAATCGACCCTTCGGGCAGATTCGCTTACGCCGCTAACTTTCACGGAAACAACGTATCCGCCTTCAAGATCGATCAGACCACCGGGAGGCTGCTACCGATCGCCTCTTATGCAGCGGGAAGCGCTCCAGACGCGGTGATGGTGGATTCGATGGGCAAATTCGTCTATGTGGCCAACGGATCTTCCAGCGATGTGTCAGGGTACGCCATTAACCAGTTGACCGGCGCTCTCACGCAGATAACCGGTTCTCCTTTTGCGACCGGGAGCGGCCCCAGGTCTCTGGCCGTCGATCCCAACGAACGATTCGTGTACGTAGCCAACCAGGGCTCCGACAATATTTGGGGATACACCATCAATGCGACCAGCGGCGCCCTGGCGCCGCTAGCCACCTCGCCTTATGCCGTCGCAGATACCGGTCTTACTTCCGTGACCGTTGCCCCGACCGGCGCCCAGGTCTATGTGGCCGGTAATGCCGGCATCTACGCCTATTCCATCAACCAGAACAGCACGGACATTGCCTTTCCGCCCCCCACAAGCCTGTACGGACAATTGACGCTAAACCCGGGTTCGCCGTCTGGACGGGGATTTTCTGAGTTCGTGACCGTCGACTACACCGGAACCTTTCTATACTCGGCCAACAGCGGTGACATTTCCGGCTTCAATCTCAGCACCGGAATCTTCAAGCCCTTAAGCGCCTCTCCCTATGCGACTGGCAATGCGCCGGTCTCTATCGCCCTGATTCGTCCGCAAACCTTTCCTGTGTTTACCGCCACCCAGATTGCATCGCCTTCTGGATACGCGGGCATTACAGCCTTCAACGCCGTGGCAGTCAACGATAGCGGGCAGGTCGCAGGCTCGTTTTCCGCTTCAGAGGGCGGCGAGCCATTTATGGCCGCATTTCTTTATGCCGGGGGCGTAACGAACAGTGTTGCCTCCAGCCGTAGCAGCGCCGGTAATGGCCTCAACGATAAGGGACAGGTCGTGGGGCTCCAGTTCCCACAGGTTCCCAACCCATTGCAGCCGCCGGCGCAGGCGTTTCTGTACAACTACAGCAACAACACGACCAACGTTATCGGCAACGTGACGGGGAGGCAGAGCGCCGCCAACGGCATCAACAATGCAGGGCAGGTGACGGGCTCGCTTTCCACCGGAGCGTGCCCGCCGCTGATGCCCTATACTCCCGCTTGCCTGGGAGACACCCACGCTTTCCTTTACACCGGATCCGGGCTGGCAGATATCGGCACGCTCGGTGGGACCTACAGCGAAGGGACCAGCATCAACGATCGGGGTGAGATCGCGGGAATCAGTACCTTGGCCAACGGTGCAACGCATCTCTTTCTCTACACCCAGGGCCATATGCGCGATTTGGGCACGGCCGGTGGACAGTCTTTCGCCTCTGCGGTTCTCAACGATCGCGGCGAAATACTTGCATCCACTGCCGGCTCAGGAGGCGTGGGATCGAGCTATCTGTACCGGAACAACAACTTCTTCAAGCTGCCTTTTGTGGGTAGCGGGATCAACAATAGCTTATTGATCGTCGGCACCAAACCTGCCGTTACAGCCGTCAGTCGAGCCTACCTATACTTCCGTGGTATCTCGATCGACCTGAACGAACTGGTCGACTCGTCCCTTCCCCTGCTGACCAGTGCGAGCGGCGTAAGCAACAACGGTAAGATCGTCGTCGAAGGACTGAACGGTCAGCTTTATGTCCTCACTCCAAAATGAGGCAACTCACCTGCAGTCGAGGCGCACTGCATAACAGTGCATTGCGCCTCGATTGCGAAGATTTGACAACCGTATAACCTTCCGTCTGGTCACCTATTCCGAAAAAGTGCGCATCATGGCGTAAGAAAGTGATCGCCGATGTGGCTGGCTTACTCTCACTCTGATCCGGGCGGACAAGATTTGAATCCTTCGTGTACTCTGATCCCGGTCCCCTATGACGAATACTTGAGGTGAGGAATGAATCTTCCTGACGCGACACTGGCGGGTATGCGGAAGACCAACGACTTATTCTGCTCAACGGCAATCGGCTTGCGCGATATGAGTGTTCTTGACCACGTCTATACCGCTAATGCCCACGTCCTCCCACCTGGCGCCGAAATGATCGGCGGCATGCCTGCCATCAAGAACTTTTGGCTCCAGGCGGTGACTGGTCTTGATGTCAAGGGAGCGACCCTCGCGACAGTTTCAGCAGAAGCTGTTGGGGACGATATCGTCGAAATCGGCCGGGCCGAATTAACCCTTGCAGATGGCCGTAAGGTTCCAATCAAATACGTCGTTCATTGGAAGTTTGAAGAAGGTGCCTGGAAGTGGCATACGGATATCTGGAACCTGAATCAGTGACTTGACGACGACCGTCTCGATCAGTTCGGGGAGTCTTGCAGAGGTTCCTGTCCTGCGTTTCCCGACTTCCAGCTTGACAGTCATGCAAAACGCGCCTACATTCTGCGAGTCTCAGTAAAACACAGTCAAATCCATCTCTGAGGAGAGTCCCATGCGAAGAATCTTCAGTTTGGCTCTGATCGTTTTGGCGATCACCTCCGCGGCGGCCGCTTTCGGCGCTGACAATTCCCTTGGCACTTGGAAGGCCAATATTGACAAGACCAAATACACCCCGGCACCCTGGCCGGTGAAAAGTGTTACAGCGGTTCGGGAAGCAGTTCCCGGTGGCGTAAAGGTGACCAGTACTGGTGAGCGGACCGATGGCACCGCCATCAACTCCACCTATACGGCAAAGTACGACGGCTCGCCCTCCTCCGTCTCAGGCCAGGGAGCGCCGTATGACAGCGTCTCGCTCAAGCAGGTAAACGCCAATACGTTTGCCTATGATGCAAAAAAGACGGACGGAAAATATCATGCTCATGGCCGGCTCGCGGTTTCGCCCGACGGGACAACGTTGACCTTGACGGCGAAAGGCACGGATGCGAACGGAAAGCCAATGACGATCACATTGGTTTACGACAAGCAGTAACGCCATCCCGCAACCATTTGTGAGCTGCGCCGACAGCGCAGGACGTGTTGCCACATGATCTGCGGAACGGTAGGCTATCCTCCCCTTATTCCTCTGGTGTTTTTGCTGCCTCTTCTTCCAAAATCGAAGGCGGTAGTGTAATCAGATTGCCATCACGAAGAACCACGCGTGAACCTTCCGTGGGCGGCGCTTCATTGTGATGAGCCATGTTGCCGGATTTTGTGGAAAGATGCTTTTTCAAGTCGGACTTTTGGAGGAAACTCATACCGTTCTCCAGTAATTCTGTTGTCTGTGATGAGCGCCCGTCTGAAGCCAAGCAGGGAGCAGCTGGAGGCGAGGAGGAGAATCCGGGCTATGTATTAACCATACGCTTCGCTGGCGGGATATGCGGTGGTGCAGGAAATAAGTAAAGCGCCGCAAGCGGACACCGACCTCGCAAGACAACACTTTTCACTCCCTAAGCACCTAATACAGTGCGCGCCCTCAACAAAAAGGGCGCTTGTGGGCCCGTAACAATTCGTGATTACTTGACGAGGGGGAGCGTATGTTTCTAGGTCTTGGAATTATCTTGCTGCTGCTGTGGTTAGGCGGATTTTTGGTCTTTCATGTCACCGCTTTCTTCATCCACATTCTTCTGATTCTTGCCGTGATATCCGTGATCTTTCACTTCATGCGGGGTGCAACTTCCAGCGTGTGATAGACGACCAGGCAGGGGCGCGTTTTCCGGCGTCGCGCTTCCTCCACGGTGCGGCGTGAAAACAGGGATGTTCACGTCAAACCCGTTAGCGTCCCAGCAGCGGTAACTTTCCTTCCGTCCCCGGTGTTTACCTAAACCTGAGGTGCCATCGCCTGTTCCTGCAGAACCCTGTGGACCAGGCTGATGGCGATGGCGCCTTCGCCTACCGCCGAGGCCACGCGCTTCACGTTGTTGGAACGCACGTCGCCTACGGCGAAGACTCCCGGCAACGATGTCTCAAACAAGAGCGGCGCCCTGGCCAGCGGCCAGTTGGCTGCCTGCAACTCTTGAGGGGCCAGATCCATGCCCGTCCGAATAAAGTCCTTGTCATCGAGCGAAACACACCCGTTCAGCCACGGGGTGTTCGGGCTTGCGCCGGTCATCAGGAACGCGTGGCGAATGGCGTGTTGTTCTTCTTCGCCGCTTTGGTTATTGCGCCAGCGAATCGAGTAGAGATGTGCATTGCCTTCGAGTTGAACGATCTCGGTGTGGCTATGGAGCGTGATCGCGGGGGTTTGCTCGATCCGGCGGACCAGGTAATTGGACATCGTATCTTCGAGGCGCGCACCCCGGATCAGGATGTGTACGTGGCTGGCAATCTGAGATAGAAAAATGGCCGCCTGGCCAGCGGAGTTGCCGCCGCCCACCACGATGACCTCTTCCCCCTGGCAAAGCTGGGCCTCGACGAACGTTGCCCCGTAGTAAATGCCGTTGCCTTCAAACTGCTCCAGATTTTCGAGCGGCAGCTTGCGATATTGCGCCCCGGTGGCGATCACCACGGAGCGTGCGAGCAATTTGCACCCGCCGTCGATCTCAAGGGAATACGGCTGCTGCGCGCACACAAGCCGCACGGCCGGGCGCGCCACCATCAATTGCGCGCCAAATTTCTGCGCCTGCGTGTAGGCCCTGCCCGCCAGTTCCTGGCCGGAAATGCCCGTGGGAAAGCCCAGGTAGTTTTCAATTTTTGAGCTTGAACCCGCCTGGCCGCCGGGAAAATTCGTCTCCACGACAAGCACATTCAGTCCTTCAGAAGCTGCATACACGGCAGAAGAAAGGCCCGCCGGTCCGGCGCCCACCACGATCACATCGCGCACCCTGGTGGTGTCGATGCCCTCATTGAGGCCGATGCAATCACACACCTCCTGGTTGCTGGGGTTCTTCAGCACCCACTTGCCCCGGCAGATCATGACCGGGATATCTTCGGCGCTTAGCTCAAACTGATGAATCAGCTCCTGCACCGTTTCGTCTTTTTCGAAGTCGGCATAGGTGAAGGGGTAACCGTTGCGCGTGAGAAAACCTTTGAGCCGCAGCGTGGCTGCCGAGTTATCCGAGCCAAGCAGCACGACATCGCCCCAGCCGCGGGAGATCAGCTCCACCCGGCGCAGGATGAAAGCGCGGGTGAGGATCTCGCCCAGCTCGCTGTCGGTCTGCACCAGCTGCTGCAGGGCTTCGCGCTGCATCTCAATCAACTGGCCGGCGACGCGCATGCGCGCGATTACCATGCTCCGCCGCCCCGAGAGCATGACGATATCGCCAAAGAAGTTTCCGGCTTTGTGCACTGCGACGACCTCGTCGCCGCCGGTCGCAGGCCGTATGATTTCCAACTCGCCAGAGAGAACGACGATAAACGGCATGGTCGCATCCCCCTGCTCGACTACCGTGGTCCCGGCGTCGACGTCGCGCGTGGTGCCGCATGCAGCGATTCGCTGCAGTTGGGCGGCGGTGAGGGTAGGGAAGAGAGCCGGGTTGTTTTGCAGCTCAGGGCCTGGGTGGTTGTCCATTGCAGAAAATCCCTCGTTCGGTGCTATACGTCTCCTGCGAGTCTAATTGGGGGCAGAACAGGCCTCACCACCCATTTGGGTAGCTGGGCAGGTTTTCCTGGGCCACAACCCGTGCCACACGCCTTGAAAGGCAGAAGCTACGGTTAACCGAGCAGTGCGCCTCGATGGAGTAGAATCCACCGCAAAAGGAGCAAGCCATGCCGCAAACGATCTACGGCGGGAAAGATTTTGCCAGGCAATTTCGCGTGGTACGAAATAACACTCTACAGATTGCGGAGGATATTCCGGAATCGAAGTACGGCTTCGTGCCGGCGCCTGACTGCCGCCCGGTTGCCGCTTTGTTGACTCACATCGCAGTTTCTCCACGGATGTGGTTCGAGGTTCACGGTAAGCAACGGGTCAAAACGCTGGTCGGCTTCGATTTCGTAAAGCTGAGCAGCGACGTGAGGGCTGAGGAAGAGAGGAGCAGAAGCAAGGCGGAGATTCTCGATCTCTTGCGAAATGAGGGAGAGAAATTTGCCGGATGGTTTGATACGCTGACGCCTGAGTTTCTGGCGGAAATGGTCACGGTGGCCGATAACACAGGCACAAAGTCGCGTTTTGAACAGCTGCTCGGCGCCAAGGAACACGAGATGCACCATCGTGGCCAGCTGATGCTTATCGAGCGGCAGCTCGGAATTGTGCCTCACCTCACCAGGCAAGCCGAAGAGCAGCTCGCGCAAACCGCTACCGGGCATTCAGGCAGGTGACAACGATTGAAGACTTTAGGGAGTTGTGGAGTTTCGAAAAAACCTAGGAACGGAAAACCCATCACTCCTAAAACGACGGCATACTGGTCATCCAGACGGCACTTCGAACCTGTGGCAGGTTCATCAGGATGAGATTCCGTGCCACGCTCAGCTCTAAAAACATTTGGACACCGGTTCCGTGGTGGCCCTCTGAGTTGTGAAAGTGCTCGACGGCGAATGGCACACCGAGGGGATGTTTCGACTCCGGGTCCAGCCGTTGAGCCCAAACACAAAGATATCCGTCCCGGGTAGAGGTAAAAAAAACCGTATTTCCGTCTGCAGAAAATTGGGCCTTGTCATCACTGAAGGTTGCGTCCGTAATCATAATCCACTCACCTTTGGGAGCAGGCAGTCCATGGCGCACTCGTGCGATAAAAATTTGGGACGGGGGTATGTCTTCCCGCTGCGACCTTTTCGAACACAACCCACTGATCATCCGGTGAAAAGTAACCGTTGTGTATTGGAGCGCTTGGATCGCTGAGAAAGGGCTGGACAGTTCTTGTGCGCAAATTGACGGCAACGATTTGGTCTTTAGAGCCATCAGCCTGATCGAAGTTATCGGCGAGAAGCACAGACCCGTTGGAGGAAAGCCCGCGCGGCCGACAACGTTCACAGATCGGTTCAGGATCTGCGTCTGAAGGTGAAGCGATAAACGTACAAGGAAGCGGACTCTGATGGTCTCGCGGAAAGACCCCGTGTTCACAGTCTCGTTCAAAGATCACTTTCGATCCGTCCGGCGTGATGGTGACCACGTAGTCTGTTCTCTGCACGGATCGGCCTCTGTCGTCCACTAACTGATCCACTCCGGTGGTCAGATCTCTCAGCATGACGGCGTTGCGTTTGCCGTTGCTTGCTGCGATGTAGGCCATTCGTTTGCCATCGCGGGCGATTGCGGGAGAGATGTACGTTCCTCCGTCGGGCAATGGTATTTGTGCACTGGAACCGAGTTTCTGACCGCGTTCTGTGATCGGGATCTGAAAAATCGCTGCTCTAAGGCTCGCGGTGCTGTACAGGAGTTTCCCGTCTTCTGATACGGAGCCTCCGTAATTTAGCCTGCCAGTGCCGGAGGCCAGCAATTCAACGCTCTGACCAATCATTCCGTCGGCACCTACACTTGCGCGCCAGAGTTTCCAATTTTCGAGGTCGCAGGTGGAGTACACGATCCACTCGCGGTGGTCCGAAGTCCGCACCCAGGCGCGGATCGCAATCGCTTGAAGGTAATTGTTCTCGAGTCCGGGCAGCGTGACCACGCGAGCGTGGCTGGATGCCAACGGAACGACCCACCAATGGGCAGGCTCGTCTTGCCGGTCGCTGTGAAATCCATAAAACAGAATTTCGTTGCCGCTTGGGCTCCAGAGAGCGGAGGCGTATAGGTGGAAATTGCGATTCAAAGGCAAATCAACCGGAGGCCCGCCGTTGCTCGATACCACAAGCGCTTTTGTACCTTGAACGTAAAGAATGCTGGCGCCGTTGGGAGAGAACTGAGGGAACGACGCCATGGGGTCGCGCACAAGCAATCTGGGTTCGCCCCGCAAAGTCGAAGTAATATAGATGCCGATGTTTTCTCGCCAGAAAACGATATGCAAGCCATCGGGCGAAAACTCTGGCCCGAAGTTCGCTCCGGGGGCCGTCGTCAACGGAAAGGCCTCTTCTGCTGCCGTCTGCTGGACGAGCAGTTGGGGTCCGCCAGGCCCAACAATGGATGAGTAGGCGAACACTTTACCGTCGCGCGACAGCGCGGCATCAAATCCGGCGGAAGCGACCAATCGTGGCTCTGGCAGGGAAATCTTCCTCGTCTGCCTCAGCCACACGAACACCACGCCTATGGCCGCCACGCCCAGTAGCCCAGCGAAGATGAATCTCCATGGAGACTTTTTGGTCCCGGAGTTTGTGGGGCCAGTAGGGTTGGCTTCTGCAGCGGACGATAAGACCGGCGCCAGAGCCTGGTTCGGCACTTCTGCTGCCGGTGCAATGAACCGGTAGCCTCGGCGTGGAACTGTCTCGATATAAAGTGGCTTACTTGCCCGGTCGTTTAGTACTTCCCGCAGGCGATTGACTGCTCTATTGAGCGATTGGTCGAAATCGACGAACGTATCGGGCCAAATACGATGCTGAAGCTCCTCTCGAGTAACAACCTCCCCTGGCCTCTCGGCCAATATCATCAAAACCTGGAAAGGTTGATCCGGCAATGCGATCACCCGGCCGTTCCTGCGAAGCTCCCTGGCTTCGCTATCAAGTTCGTAGCTTCCGAAACGGATCCTGGCCAGCACCCCTGGATTCTCCTTGGCGCACAACTTTACCACTTGCAGTTTCTGGCTTGGTCGAACGCCGTCGAAAGCCCGTGGATAAATGAGCTACTCAGCGGTTTAGCGGCGATAGGTGACCGGGAGGTTCTGCCGCATCTGGCGCCGTATCAAGCAGATAGCCAGGATCCGATTGTAAGGAGGAAATCAGCTGGCGGCCATTGAAATTCCGGACAACTGAAACCATTGTGAGGCGGATCCAGGAGGTCCGCCTTGCAATGGCCAGTCGCTGCGTGCCTTTGTTTCGCCTTCGCCCTCACCTCAAAAGCTCAGACAAGCCCTATTACCATCTCAATGAAACCATCCGCCGGCATAGAGATCGTGCAGGTTTCCTTGAATGGAGCCGGCCCCTATCCTTTCGTGCTGGACACCGGAGCGAACGTTTCCATGGTGAAGCGTCGCCTTCTGCGGGAATTGAAGGTGCCTGTCGCTGGTGCTGTGGTCCTAGTGGCTTCTTTGGGTGAGAGCCTGCACGAGCGCGCGGAGCTGCACAGTATCAGCCTTTCTGGCCTCTCTGTCCAGGACGTTGAGGTAAGCACGCTGGAGGGCCCAGAACTGGGTAGCATCCAGGAACAAGTACAGGGAATCTTAGGGGAAAACTTCCTCGAGCAGTTCGACCTTCTTATTGACAACGACAAGCAGCTGCTCGTGCTGGATCAGACACCACAGCTCGAAGATTCGCTTACCGGAGAGCACTTGCCGATTTCGCGCTCAGGGATTTCCAACGCTTCCGACGCCGCGCATAGGATTTTTGTCACGCTTAAGCTGCCTGACCTGCTCACGAGGCCGGTGCTTTTCTTGTTAGATAGTGCCGCAAACGCAGCTATGTTCTATCCGCTCAAGAATGAGCTCCCAGTCGTGAAGGGGCGGGCGCAGTATGGCTCCATTCACTCCCTGAGCAGCGACCGACAATGTCGAGTTGAGCACACCGCTCTCGACATTGGAAGCCTCAGGTACCGCGAGATCGTGTTGGCAACCTGTGAAGGAATGACCCGCGACGCTATCGATAGCGATGGGCTACTCCCCACCAGCCTCTTTCGCCGCCTGTTTATCTGCCACCGAAAAGGATATGTCATTGCAAATCCAAGGACAGCTCCTCGTTAAACTTTGCCTTAACGACAGGTCAGTGAGTGAGGCCTAGGTGACCGGGACGCGGTTGTGTGGACCCCAAACTTGAGATCCTGAAAACTCGGGCACCTGCCATCCGAACCCGTGTTCGCTGCAGTGTGTCTCCATTTTCAGTGTCTCAAGTTTGGGGTCCACACCAGTCCCTGCCAGAGTCCCCAAAGTGGGCCCGTCCCCGAACGGGCCCATCAAGAAATCGCAATAAAGCAGCGCTTTCGGCAAAGAATCCTAATTTCCTAACCGGTAATATACTTTAGGCGTATCGCCGCACCTGAGACCATCTCCCGGGGACCCGGGAAACCCATTTCCAAAGGCCTGCATGAAAACCTGAATCGGAGTCTCTCCCGAATGATTGGCCAAACCATCTCGCACTACCGCATCATCGAGAAGCTTGGTGGTGGTGGGATGGGTGTTGTCTACGAGGCTGAGGACACCGAACTCGGCCGCCTGGTTGCCCTTAAGTTTCTTCCTGAAGACGTGGCTCTCCAGCCAGCGTCGCTGGAGCGGTTCCGTCGCGAAGCCCGCGCTGCGTCGGCCCTCAACCACCCCAATATCTGCACTATCCATGAGATTGGTGAGTATAAGGGCAAACGCTTTCTGGTGATGGAATTTCTGGAGGGCAAGACGTTGAAGCATTGCATCTCCGGCAAGCCCATGCGAGACCGAGCTCTTATTGGATCTGGCGATTGAGATTGCCGACGCGCTCGACGCTGCTCACACCGAGGGTATCGTTCATCGTGACATCAAGCCGGCGAATATCTTTGTGACCAAGCGCGGCCACGCGAAGATTCTGGACTTCGGTCTCGCGAAAGTGATGCCGGCCGCCAACAGGGTTTTCGCAGCGACGGTTCAGCAAACCACGGTTACCGAGGAGCTCCTGACCAGTCCGGGCTCTCCGCTAGGCACCGTCGCCTACATGTCACCGGAGCAGGCGCGAGCGGAAGAGCTGGATGAACGTAGCGATTTGTTCTCGTTCGGCGCGGTGCTGTACGAGATGGCAACGGGCGTACTGCCCTTCCGTGGCGGGAGTGCTGCGGTCGTTTACCGCGAGATTTTGGCTCATGACCCAGTTCCTGCGGTGCGGCTCAATCCTGATCTTCCCCCCAAGCTGGAAGACATCATTAACAAGGCTCTGGAGAAAAACCGCGAGCTGCGCTATCAAAGTGCGGCAGAAATGCGAGCTGATCTGAAGCGTCTCAGACGCGATACAGAGTCGGGGCGGCGTTCGCCCGGACTGATCACTGGCCCGACCGCAGCGGCGACTGGATCCGGTGCGGGGCAGGGTGAGGTAGCGGCTCGAAAGCCGACCGCTACCTGGAGGCGCGGGTGGATCGTCGCCGCTGTCCTGCTCTTAGCCGCGGCATATACCTGGCGCCATGGGCCTGTCCTCTGGATTTCGCTCTTCCAGACAGCAGGAACGCCGCGAGTCGTGCGCTTCACGCAATTGACCCATGATGGCCAGGGAAAGCGCGGCCCCATCCTGACCGATGGAGTGCGGATCTATTTCAACGAAGCGTTTCCGGATGGCAGAACCGTGATCGCCCAGGTGTCTGTGAAAGGAGGCGAAGTTACTCCTCTTTTGCTACCGATCAAGGCCCCAACCGTTCGCGATCTGTCGAGGGATGGGACTGAGCTTCTGATAGCAAGCAATGCGAGGGATTTCTGAGAGGTCGATTTGGGTTCAGCCCGTCGCGGGCGGATCGCCACTTCGGATCGGGTCCATTCTTGCCAGGGATGCCGCGTTTGGCGCCGATGGGACCGGCATCATCTACAGCCAGGGACATGATGTGTACGCGGTGAACCGAGACGGTTCCTCACCTAGGAAACTGTTCACGGTCGAATATTTTCCCGCCCATTTCCGGTTTTCTCCTGACCGCAAACTCCTTCGATTCACCCAAAATGACAACGCAGATAATTTCTGGCTGATGAGCGCCGCCGCAGATGGAACAGAACTTCACAAGATGTTCCGTGCGGGTCCCGGAGATTGGAGTCCGGATGGACGATACTTCATCATGGAGAGGAGAGACCCGGGCTATACCAGTGGCCATCTTGAGGTCTGGTCGCTCCCGGAGTTGAAAGCCTTCCAATGGACCAAACAGGATAGCGAACCCATTCGGTTGACTTCGGGCCCGTTCGAGTTCCGCTGGCCAGTCGCAGGAAAAGACGAAAAGGAAATCTTTGCGCTTGCAGTGAACTGGCGCGCTGAAGTCATTCGTTACGATTCGGGCAGCCACAAATTTGCTCCATATCTCGACGGAATATCGGCGGAGGGCCTGGCCTTCTCGCCAGATCGTCAATGGGTAGCCTATACATCCTTCCCGGATGGGACGCTATGGCGGAGCCGAGTGGATGGAAGCGACCGGCTGCAGCTTAGCCCGCCGCCCATGAGGGTCTTTATGCCACGTTGGTCGCCCGATGGAACGCAGATCGCCTTCAATGCAATTCTTCCCGCGCCGGCCACCTGGAATATTTATGTTATCTCGAGCGCGGGCGGTTCGGCCGAACGCATACTACCCAGCGAGCAGAGCCAGGTGGATGTGGATTGGTCGCCAGACGGGAAGTCAGTGATCTTCGGCTCCGCTGTGGAACCGAACGGCGCCATCCATATCCTCGACTTGAAATCCCGGCGTGTCTCTACTTTGCCCGGCTCCGCGGGATACTTTTCTCCCCATTGGTCTCCGGATGGCAGATACATTTCGGGCACGACCGTCGCATCCCAAAGGTTGATGCTCTTCGACACCTCCGCACAGAAGTGGACGAAACCGTGCGATTGTCAAGCGGGTTACCCGATGTGGTCGCATGATGGAAAATATCTCTACTTCCGGTACTCTCCTGCACCGGACAAGGCGGACCGAATCGTCCGCCTCCGCGATGAGCGATCGCAAGATCGAGGATGTCGCGGAAATCAGCAAGATTGGTCGCGAGACGACCGGCAGTTGGGGGCAGTGGTTCGGGCTCGCCCCAGATGACTCTCCTTTGCTCGCGCGCGACATCAGCACTCAGGAAATATATGCGCTCGAAATGCAATGGCGATGATTGAAAGGGAGATTCCCTCTCGTTCTCTCTCATTTCACAATCGCTGGTGACGGGCCCAACAAGAATCGCAATAAAGCAGCGCTTTCGGCAAAGAATCCTAATTTCCTAACCGGTAATATACTTTAGGCGTATCGCCTCACCTGAGACCACCTCCCGGGGACCCGGGAAACCCATTTCCAAAGGCCTGCATGAAAACCTGAATCGGAGTCTGTCCCGAATGATTGGCCAAACCATCTCGCACTACCGCATCATTGAGAAGCTTGGTGGTGGTGGGATGGGTGTTGTCTACGAGGCAGAGGACACCGAACTCGGCCGCCTGGTTGCCCTTAAGTTTCTTCCTGAAGACGTGGCTCTCCAGCCAGCGTCGCTGGAGCGGTTCCGTCGCGAAGCCCGCGCTGCGTCGGCCCTCAACCACCCCAATATCTGCACTATCCATGAGATCGGTGAGTATAAGGGCAAACGCTTTCTGGTGATGGAATTTCTGGAGGGCAAGACGTTGAAGCATTCCATCTCCGGCAAGCCTATGGAGACCGAGCTCTTACTCGATCTGGCGATTGAGATTGCCGACGCGCTCGACGCTGCTCACACCGAGGGTATCGTTCATCGTGACATCAAGCCGGCAAATATCTTTGTGACCAAGCGCGGCCACGCGAAGATTCTGGACTTCGGTCTCGCGAAAGTGATGCCGGCCGCCAACAGGGTTTTCGCAGCGACGGTTCAACAAACCACCGTTACCGAGGAGTACCTGACCAGTCCGGGCTTTCCGCTAGGCACCGTTGCCTATATGTCACCGGAGCAGGCGCGAGCGGAAGAAGTCGATCAACGTAGCGATTTGTTCTCGTTCGGCTCAGTGCTGTACGAGATGGCCACGGGTGTACTGCCCTTCCGTGGTGGGAGTTCTGCTGTCATTTACCGCGAGATTCTGGATCATGACCCAGTTCCCGCGGTGCGGCTCAATCCTGATCTTCCCCTCAAGCTGGAAGACATCATTAACAAGGCTCTGGAGAAAAACCGCGGGCTGCGCTATCAAAGTGCGGCAGAAATGCGATCGGATCTGAAGCGTCTCAGGCGCGATACGGAGTCGGGGCGGCGTTCGCCCGGACTGATCGCTGGCCCGGCTGCAGCGGCAACTGCATCCGGCGCGGGGCAGGGTGAGGTAGCAGCTCGAAAGCCGGCCGTTAGCTCGAGCCGCAGGTGGATCGCGGGCGGCGCGGCGCTTGCTCTCTTAGCCGGAGCGTACGCTTGGCGACTGGCGATCACACGCAACGCTCCATTAAGCAAGCCACCCATGAGCTTGCATCAGCTTACTGCCAATCCCATGGGGCACGGCGCGACGCAGGCGGCGGTCTCCCCTGACGGCAAATACCTGGCGTATTCCGACGACTTGGGACTGCACATCAAACTGTTGGAGACGGGAGACACGAAGACGATTCCCTTGCCGGAGGAGGCGGCATCAACCCACGCTACGTGGCTGCCAGTGGCCTGGTTTCCCGACGGAACCCGGTTGCTCGCAAACCTGGAAGTCGCAAGCAGACCGCCGAGCATTTGGATTGTCTCGCTTATTGGTTATGCGCCGCGCAAATTCCGTGACGATGGCTACGCGCACTCCATCTCGCCCAACGGCGAAAGGATTGTTTTTACCAGTGCGAGCACGGCGTCGAGCGAGCACGAGGGGCAGCTACACCGGGTGTTTGGCGATCACACAATGTGGCTGGCTGAGGTGAATGGCCAGCCTCCGAAAAAGATAACTGAGGGCGATGGATCTACGGGATTCACAAAAGCGGTCTGGTCTCCTGACGGTAGTCGAATTGCTTACCTCGCAGTGCACCAGGTTTCGGGCGATTTGCAATGCACCCTGGAGAATCGCGACCTGCAGGGAGGGCCGGCCGTGTTGGTAAGGGCAGGCGCTAACTTATGCAACAACCCTGAAGGATTTTGGTGGGCGCCGAACGGCCGGCTCATTTTCTCCCTCGCCGAGCCCGCCCCCAACGGAAAAGATTCCAATCTCTGGGAGGTCAAACTCGATCCCCGCACTGGAAAACCCGAAGCCGACCCCGCCCGGCTCACGAACTGGGTCGGCTTTTCTTTTGCTTCTCCTACACTCACCGCGGATGGGAAGCGGGTAGCGTTTCTGAAGTGGAATTTTCAGACCAACACTTACCTCGCCGAACTGAAAGCGGCAGGCGGCAGGCTGACGACTCCCCGACGGTTGACTCTCGACAATCGTAATGACTCGCCTGCCTTCTGGACCAGCGATAGCCGCGCCGTGATCTTCTGGTCCGACCGTAACGGTTTGGACCAGATTTTCATGCAGAATATCAACCAGCAGACCGCCCAAGCCGTGGTCACGGGTCCTGGACAGGCCGGGATGCCTCGGTTGAGCCCGGATGGGGCCATTCTCTATGTGGGGGACAAACCCGACAACACTCCGTCTCGCCAGGGGCCGAATCAGTGGACCCGTATCATGCGAGTGCGGTCGAGCGGGGACACCCCGGAGTTGGTGATGGAGGTGCCGCGGCTGGCTAACTATGCTTGCCCGCTGTCGCCTTCCGACGTCTGCTTCGTGGGGCAAAATAGCGAGGACGGGCAGAAATGCCATTTCGACGTGTTTGACCCAGTGACGGGGAAACGGCGCGAAGTACGCACCGTCACGATTCACCCAGGAGTCAACACCAATTGGATGCCGTCGCCCGATGGCTCGCGCCTCGCTTTTTCTGAGTTCAACATCCTGGAAGGCCGCATCCGGCTGCTCTCGCTCCGGGGCGATCCGGACCGCGACATCGTCGTCAAGGGCTGGGCAGGATTCAATGCTCTGGACTGGGCTGCGGATGGCAAGTCGCTCTTCGTTTCCAGTCAGTCACCCACGAGCGCGACCCTGCTGCACGTGGACCTGGAAGGTCACGCGACGCCTCTTTGGGACCAACGTGGGGCCTGGCGAACCTACGGGGTCCCCGCGCCGAACGGCCGCGAACTAGCCATCGCCGGTATTACCAGGGACAGCAACGTCTGGATGATTGAAAATTTTTGACTATCCACCGGACACGAGTGTCCGGTTCGTTTAGGGATGGCTGTAAGTGCGGTGTGAGTATGGTTCTGCACGGTGTTGCGACGCCGAGTTTTGGTTTTGTATCAGGCCACGACCTTTAGCCCCTGGGCGCTGTTTTCATTCGCCCCAAAAAGGACCCCGGGTGCCCCACATCTCGCTCGTTTTTTGCGAGATGTGGGATACCACGGCTCTTCGCCCCAGACTTTTTCGCAAAGTTGAGTTGTTCACATTGTGAAATTTGAGCGACTGCGCGGGATTGAGAGTGCTGAAAGGCCCGCCGATTCTGATCGCTGAATCGGCAGGCCCTTTCATCGTTCAGAAGAGACGCAGAACAATTGGACAATTGATGGAGAAGTGTGAGGTGGTAAAGGGTGCCCCGGGGGGAAAGCCCGTGAGCAGACCGTCTTGCACCAGGGTAAGGATTGTAAATTCGTCCTTAAGTTGCCCGCGATAACCTTTGTTGACTGCGTCATCGGTCCATGTATACAACTGGGCGTCCCACGCAGGGCTGTAATCGAGAGCCACTGTCGGGATCCCGCCGAGAACATTGTTTGGCCGGAATGAATCAGCCAGGTCTGCAGACAAACCCTGCCTTAGTGGGTTGTCGCAACCGCCTGATTCCGGTCCGTTGGTAGCGAGAAAGATGCGCTCAATGGGACTCCCAAAGGTGTCGTCGTCGCCCAAGAGAAGCTTATCCATCAGCGGAGCGTAAGTGTTGTGCTCGATCGCTGCTGCAAGAGGGATGCTCGCATCCATGGAGAGATACCACACCGGACGTCCGAAGCTGAAGCCGTTAATCAGATTAAGGGTGACCGTCATGTTGTTTGGATCGATCGCAACAACCTGGTCGTTCACCTTCGTGTAGTCCACATTACCGTTGGGAAAATTGATCTGGCTGGCGTCAACATTGAACGCTATCATGGGCGCGTTGTAAATCACGCCTCCAGCATTAGTGATACTTACAAAGGGACCATAGTCAGCATCGCCAACCGCTCCAGGAGCGAACGTTTTAGGGGGAAATTCGAGTCCCGCGGGTCCGGGCACGATGCTTCTCAGGGGCGCAAAGTTGACCGTGCCCTTATCGAATACGATATTTCCATTGAGATCCAGATTACCGGTTCTGGCGGCATTGGAGGCGAAGTTGAGTTTTGCTGAAAAATTCAGCCCGAGTTCCGCAGCTACACCTTCGTTCGAGGTGTCAGTGAGGATGTACCAGACAGTCTTGTTCGAGCCCTTCAGGCTTCCCTTGTACAGGGGAATTGTTATTGTGCCCTTCGCAGTGTCGATTTGGCCCGTGTTCAGGGTCTGAACTGGTCCCACCAGGCTCGGGTTCGTCGTGGAAGGCGGAGGGCCAAAGTATGAAAGAGGCACGGCCGCGCCCACCGATGCAGGTGCTGGGAATAGATCGCAACCAGGTCCCGGCCCAATTGGCCCCGGTCCCGGCCCCTGTGCTGAATTGAAGGACGGCTCCGCTTCCGCCGATACAGCACGCTCTAAATTGGGAGTCTCCTTTACGGCCGGCCGCTTCGCGCGAAGGTGGATGGCCATTGCTTCCGGGGAGATTTGCACCTTGCCCGGCGGGGTGACCTGCGCCATGACAAGGGGGGAGACAAGGCCGCTAAGGAATAGACTACCCAAAGTGACAATGGTTCGACTGCTTGCGAAAGAATGTAACCGTGTTGTATTTCCATTCGCGCTTCTTCCCGGCATCAACGATCTGCGAATTACCACGCTCATTTGTCCTCCTACGAGTTGCGTGCATTCGAAGCCGATGGATATTTGAAGACCAGGACCTACACCTTCGCGCTCCGAATGTACAGGCGTGAGACACGCGAAGCGCAGGAAAGTTACAAGGTTTCTCAGTTGCGGTGAAGAGTTCGCGGTGCACGATGGATCTATTATTTAAGGTTCAATCCGGGGTGCTCTTAGCTGCACGCTTGTTAGTGCTTTGTGCAAGGAAGCGGCCTCGTCATCGGTCACAGTCACCGGTGGCCGCGACCGACTCGCAGTCTTTGTTTTCGGCAGGTTAGTCAAGGCATCTAAGTTGCGCGCTTGATTGGACGAAGTAATCGCGGAGTGATCAGCTGTGCAAAGGCTGCCGTGGTTAGCAAGCGTAAGATCGCCAGCGAAAGAGCCGGCGCCATACGTCGTTGAGAGAGTGTTCGCCGGTCCTGGCCGAGACGGCTTATTGTCGTCTTCTTTAATTAATCATGATGTCCATTCCTGCTTGTCTGGTTGATCGAAGGTTTTCGATATCAGGCGCTCGCGCTTAATGCGACCGGATCATCGGCGGACCACGAGTCAGCCGATCTATCTGAGGCTGCCTGGGGCCAAAGGTAAATTATGCGGAGATACACGGCGCGAGTTGTATGGACGTCAACTCTCCCGTGAATGAGGTCGCACTCCTGAAGGAGACGATTCAGCCAGAAAGGTTACAAACGAATTGGATCGGGTCACTGAGGCTGACAGACCGGAGGAGGGACAAGACCCGATGGCTCGCGCCTCGCTTTTTTCGGAGTTCAACTCCACGATTTGAAACGACTGATACGGTTTGCGACGCTGAGTTTTGGTTTTGTATCAGGGCACGACTTTAGTCGGGCCGTAAACGAACTGAAATAGATTGGGCTTTAGAGCGTGTGTGAGAACCCGTGCCCTTCCAGACTGAAATAGATTGGGCTTTAGAGCGTGTGTGAGAACTCGTGCCCTTCCAGACTGAAATAGATTGGGCTTTAGAGCGTGTGTGAGAACTCGGTCCTGGAAGGGCACGGGTTCAGCCGTGCCGTAAATGACATTGCCATACCCGGCTTTAGCCACTGAGGTACGTTTTTTCTCTCCTCCAAATTCTCTTGTGCACTGATAACAGATGCCCTCAGGGGCTAAACAGGCTGCGGAAAAACGCTGGTCCGGGTGTAGCCCCGGACTTTTAGTCCGGGGAAGCGGGTTTTCAAACCCGCTTAAATGTTGGGCAATAAAATTCGGGGCTTCAGCCCTGGTGGCTGCTCCCAAGCGGTTTGCGACTTTTTCCGCAGCCTGTAAAGCCCGGAAGCTCTCAATGAATTTACGGCACGGCTGAACCCGTGCCCTTCCAGAACCGAGCTCTCACACACGCTCTTTAGCCCCTGCCATGGCACATCCCACGCAAAATGCCCGGCCGCAGACAATTCTAAGCCGGACACTAGTGAAGGGCCCCGCCTTCTCCGGCGCGTCAGAGCCTGCAAGAAGGCGGGCCCATGTTGGCAACCGTAGGTGCAATCAGAAAAGGAACCGTGCACCAAACTGGATCTGACGCTCTGAGCCCACACTGCCGTTGGTGCCCTCCGTAGAAGTGCTCAATCCGAAACTGCCGCTGCCGATCACGCCGGTCGGTGTATTGAAGGTGGCGTGGTTGAAGATGTTGAAGAACTCAGAACGAAACTCCATTCTGACCCTCTCTGTCAATTGAGTATTCTTGATCAACGAGAAGTCGCCATTCCACCAATCGGGTCCGGTGAGGGTGTTGCGGCCAAGTGTTCCAGGCAGCTCCTGCACGGTATTGCCATTGGCGGCGACAGTCGTCTGGCTGGCGAAGTAGTTGCCTGGATTTTGGATCACATCGCTCGACAGATACTGTGGAACTCCGTGGGCCAACACGGTGGGGGTCCGGATCTGGTTGGGCCGGGCGCCTGCGCCGTTCAGGCTGTCGTAGCCGTATTGCAGGGTACCGTAAGGCTCTGTAATGGTGAAGGGAAAGCCGGTCTGGGCGCTGAATATTCCCAGAGTCTGCCAGCCGTTACTGAGAATTCCCGGAACGAATCCCCAGTGTCCCGGCACGTTATAGCTGAAGTTGGCGACGAAGCGCTGGCCGACATCATAGCTGGCTCGCGCGTATTCACAACGGATGCACGTCGGGTTGTTGAGGCTCACTGCTCCATTCGTGCCCGACGCGCTCCACACCGCATCTGCGTCCGTCATATCTTTCGCCCACGTGTAGGTGGCCTGGTATTGCAGGCCATGCAGCGGAGAATTTTTGCGCATCTGCAACTGCAGGGCGTTGTAGTGAAACGTGCCCTGGTTATAAAAGAGTTGGACTTCGCCCATACCCGGGGTCACCGCGGAAAAGGGAGCATAGGCCGGTTCCGCACCGTTGTAGGAATTCGGGTAGCCGGTGTTGTACAAGTTGTTGCTGTTGTTTGTCACATACGACATCTGCACCGCCATGTCGCCCGGAATCTGCTGTTCGAGGGTCACATTGCCGGTGAGGGTGTAGCCATTTTTCAATCTGTCAGAGGGCCAGTCACCGGCGATGTTGCCAATGATGGCTGCGATCGGCGCAAGGTTAACCGGGGTTCTGGCAGGAATCTTGGTTGTATCTCCCCCTGGAGGCATCACCACACCGGTAGTGCTGGTAAGCGCAGGCAGGCTGACCGCTAAGGGCGTCAACGAATAGGTGGGATTGTTGAGCACGCTCAAGCTAGCCATCGGAAGGTTGACCGCGGCCTGATCGGGATAGACCGTGGGGATGGAGTTGCTAAAGATGGCGAATCCGCCCCGCACCACGGTTTTGTCCGTCGCCCGGTAGGCCGCTCCCAGGCGGGGAGAAAAGTTGGCCTTTTGCGCGTTATATAAGGGGTTGGGATTTAGAACAAAGTGGCCGTAGAGGTCGCCCTGGTCGATGATGCCTCCCAGGCGGTTTCTTATTTCGTAAGGAACAGACGTGTATTCGTAGCGCAGGCCGAGGTTAAAAGTAAGCCTCGGGGTGTAGCGGAGATCATCCTCCAAATAGGTTGCTAGGTGCCACACCCGCAGTCCCCAGAGGGTGCCACCGCCGCCGGTTGGTCCAAAGCCCGGTAAAGTCGTAGCCCGGTTGTAGGTGATAGGAGTTCCTTCCATCATGCTGATGAGACCGCTGGGGCTGGGCGATCCGATCGCGAGGGTAGGACCACCATTCGTCGAAGGGATGGGCGCCACCAGGGCGGTGTTGCTGTTAAAGGTATAGACGCCGTTGGGGCCTGCGCTGGTTACGCCGAACCCGTTGTCCTGGCCATAGCGATATTCAAGGCCCATGCTCAGGTTGTGGCGGCCTTTGGTCCAGGTGATCTTGTCGGTGGGGTCGTAGTAGGTCTCGACGTACTTGGTGATAAAGGTGTCGGGACCCCAGGTGGAGAGGCTGCCGTCGGAGAAGGTGGTTTGCGTAAACTCCTGCGATGGCGGCAGGCTGGCTTCGATCTGTCGATTGACCGCGAACATCGCAACGTTGATGAAGTTAGGCGAGAAGAGGTGGGTCTCGCTTACGGCATAGTTGCGAGGATTGTTGATCTGCTCCGCGGAGAAGCTTGGATCCTCGATGGCCGCCACGGGATCGGTCTCCGTCGCCTCGTTGTTGATGTACGAAGCGCGGCCAAAGAGGATGTCCTTCTCCGAGAAGTGATGATCGATACGGACGGAAAACTGGTTCACGTTGGTAGGCTGCTTGAACTGCTCGGTGAAGGTGTTGGCGCCGTAAATCCCGTTGGGGTTGTTGGGCATCGGATATTTGGCCAGGATGCCTGCGGCCACCGCGTTCAGCGGAACCTGATACGTGAAGCCATTCACGACGACGGAACCGCCCCGCTGCGCCTGGGTAGGAACGATCATGGTCGTCGGCTCACCCAGCCGCTGGCGAAAGCCGGCGTACTCGCCGAAGAAAAAGGTTCGATTGCGCAGGATGGGACCGCCGCCCGCGACCCCAAACTCATTGCGCTGGAACGGGGCAGCGCCTGTTGTTGAAAAATAATTGCTGGCATCGAGCGCAGAATTGCGGATGAACTCGAAGGCCGAGCCGTGAAACTGGTTCGTGCCTGATTTGCTGACGATCTGGGTGATGGTTCCGCCGCCGCGGCCATACTCCGCGGTGTAGTTGGCCTGCTGTACTTTGAATTCGGCGATGGCGTCCAGGTTGAAGTTCCAGAACTGGATGGTACCCATCTCCTCATCTGTGGAATCGGCGCCATCCAGAGTAGCCACTTCGGTCTCGCCGCGATTTCCGTTGCCGATCCATTGTGGCGCGAGCCAGCCCATGGATCCATTGTTGTCCTGCGCCATGCCAGGCTGCAGCATGACCAGGTTCTGGATGCTGCGTCCGTTGAGCGGCAGCGTCTGCACCTGTTGTTCTGAAACCAGTCCGGCCAACGAGGGATCGGTGGTATTGAGGAGCGGCGCTGCGGCGGTCACAATGGCAGTTTGGCTCTCGCCGCCAGGAACGAGCTTGAAGTCAACATTTCGTGTCTGGCTCACGTCAAGGGTGACGGCGTCGGCGTGGGCGATGGAGAAACCCTGGGCATTGGCGGTCAGGTTGTACTTGCCAACGGGCAGATTGGAGAGGGTGAACTCACCCACGCCGCCGGTAACGACCGATTTCGCGACTTGCGTGTCCACGTTGGTGGCGGTGACGGTGGCCCCGGCAACGAGGGCGCCGCTTGGATCCGTCACGGTTCCGATAATAGAACCGACGGCTTGCGACCAAAGGGCCGGCGGGGTACAGAGCGCGAAAGCGAGGAGGCAAGAGACGCCTATGAAAGCGCTTCCAATTTTGCGAAAGAGTGCATTGGCGAAAGCAGCAATATTCATGATTCCCTCCCGATGCGGCTCGCAAAAGACGATATGCGAGCCGGTGGCAATTTTGCGAATGAGGGGCCCGGAATCTAAGATGTGGCGCGGGTTTTTACCAAACCGCTTCTTTGCGTATCCGTGACTCTTACGAAAGCCGGGTCTTAGAGCAGCAAGCTTACCTCGCAAATTGCCAAAGGATCTTGCTTCGACGAGGAGAATTGTCCCGAGTGTAAGGGCATCTGAATAAATTCTCAACATGAAATAAATCGATGCCGGCATATCGATCGATAAGGATGGTTGGCCCTTAGATCTGTTGACGAGCGTAGGAGAGTATGGCAGCGATCCAAGTCTCACAGGATACATATTCCCTCGCACGAGTGTCCGGTTGTTTGTTTGGGGATGACTGTAAGTGCAGGGGCACGACGTCACAGGCTGCGGAAAATTCTGTTTTGCGTAAACGGTTGAGAATACATCGGGCGAAAAGCCCTGGACAGAGGCCGCAACAGAAGCAGTCCCGAAGGGACGGAACAGCCTGTAGCCCGGCACGGTAGTGCCGGGTAGGATAAAAACGCATGAAGCGAGTCCCGAAGGGACGGCACATTGCCCACCTTGCTGGCACTGCCGATTGCGCAAATCGCGATTGCCGCCTATGGCCTGACCATAAAAAGTGGATACCTGAGTGACATACTCCTTGCCGACGCCGATATGGGACAATACGAAAACCAGCCACAGGTGAACACGGTTGCTACAGGTGGCGCATTGATCTTTACTCCCCAGGCACGGTGGAGTGATGGCGTCGTTCGTCCGGTGCTAAACCAGGACTTTGACGGCTTGGAAGGTGTCTGGACTTCCAGTAACCCGGCGGTCATGTACGTCAGCCAACAGGGCAGGCCTTCGCTTACGGTCCAGGCACAACGACCATCAGCTTTAAGTCAGCCAGCGGCGTACCATTCTCTCCCTGGATTATGACCGTTCAAGATATTACTTTGCCCTAGAGGAGATAGAGGGAAAGCATATGTATTGCAGCATTCGGGGGGAACGTATCATGTCCCCTTATCTCCCTATCGCCCTCTACCTGCTAACACCTCCCGTTCCCGCGGAAGTTTCGGAGAAGTTTCGGGACATCGAAACCTAAACATCAAGATGGACCGCACAGCAAAGCGCCTTCCGACCGTTCATTGGGATATTTCTCGTCCCAGAAGAGGGACTCCCAAAAAGGGTTTAGTTGCTAATGGTAGCCGTCGTTCCGTCAAGCTTGGTCAGGGTTATGCTGAATTTCTCTGCATACGTGCACGCGAGATCTTGCAGAAAACTCAGTGCCACGGCCTCGCCTAGTTGTATCGATGCATCCGTGTCGCTCCGCCAATGGATGCCGCCGTGGATGCCGTGTCCGAAGCTGATGTTGTGGGCGAGTTTGTGCAACTCTCCGTTCAGGATTAACACGCCAGCCTGGCCTGTACCTGGCTGGCCAGTCCACGGGGCAAGGGCTGTGCCGTCGAAAGTAGGCATCACCGGATTGGTGAAGTCGTAATTCGCTGCGTCATAGAAGAACTTCAAAACCGTGATGCAGGCGCCTGCGACTGTTCCGTGGCCGGTGGGATACGCGGGATGAGTTGGCGAACCTTCAGGGAAGGGCTGCGAGAGCAGGAAGCTGCCGAATTTCTGGTGGCTCATTTTGAGCGCGTGCGAATGGAACACAAATGGATCCGGAGCGGCGTCGAACGTCATCCCTCCCTTGATTAAATGTACCAGGCCCGCGCCCGCTTCCGGCCGATGACGAAGGTGTACCACCCACTTCTGATACCACACTGCACTCAGGGCGTATTTCGCTACTTGTGCCAACACAGCGGCGATATCCGGGCCGCCGAAAGTGCCAAACGGCTTTTGCGCTACGGCCGCATGATAAGGGCTGCCTGGATTGGCTGGTACCCCGAGTGACTCGAGCACAAGGTACGCAGTGAAATAAGCCTGGTATAGTTCGTCGACATGCGTCCAGGCAGCCAAGCCGCGGCCATCGTGCAGATAGCGGGGTGTTGAATCCTTTTGATTGGTGTAACCGGTGGGAATGCCCTGTTGCACTTGGTACCAGGAGGTCTCGTCGGTCATATAGTCGACGCCCGCCCGATAGGTAATATATCTCTGATCGTACGGCGCTGCTCCGAAGTTGGTAGGAGTGAGCAGAAGCTGGGAAACGTACGGCCCGACAAGCTCGCCGGGTAAGCCACCACGAAACAGAAGTTCCGGTGTCACTTTGCCGCTGCCGTTAACCGGCCCCTGGTAGCCAGGCGCGTTCGAAAGTTCTTTCACCGCCGCCATCGCCGTAGAGTTCGTAGCGTAATCTGTGAACGCAACATCCCGCAGCAAGGAACACCAGTAGAGCTCTACGAGTTCCGTCGCGTATTCCGGGCTGGTTATGCTCGGGGGAGCCGCTACGGTGGGTGCTCCAAAAAGACTACTATCCGCACCCAGAAAAGCTTTTGCATAGGCGCCCATGGGGCCATTCAGTTTGCCCGCGCTTCCACCGAGAGGAATAGCCTCAAAATTCGTGAATTGACCGCTCGCGATCGCGGCCTTGAACTTCGCGAACGCCGCAAGGTCTACTTTCCCCGGGCTGGCCTGCTTGATGCCTTTGCTGTACGTGCCGCATTCGTCAGCAAGAGCGATGTCGTTGTTGGTGGGATGGGCCGCTGATGGAACCAGCGCCTGGTTGGTAGCCGTATTAAAACGCCGGGTAAAGTTGTCTAAAACGCGGGGGTCGGCGACCGCGGGTGCGCAGGGCGCTGGAACAGCTTTCGTGCAGGGTGCTGCCATGGCGTTCTCCTTTCAGTGTGCGATGCGGACCACCGCTCCGATGCGTTGCTGTGGCCGAATAGCAGCCACCACGCGAAGCAGTTCGGCGATGTCGCCCCTACTACTACCTTTTCAGGTCCGCTTACTACTTATGGTGAATATATCCGCATGATCGTTACAAAGACAGAAATGGTGACCAGATGGAAATAACAATGAGAAAACGCATTGGAGTAAAAGCCAAACGACGCTTTTCCATTAGGTCACCTCAAGTCCGTCCTGCTTTTCCCAGAAGCCGTGGTCACAGGTCCTGGGCAGGCCCGGATGCCCCGGATGAGCCCGGACGGGTCCATTCTTTATGTGGCGGACAAACGCGACAGCACCCCGCCTCAGTGGAACCGTATCATGCGAGTGTGCTCGAGCGGGGACACCCCGCAGCTGGTGATGGAGGGTAATGCGTCGACAGCATACCTATTGCAACAAGTGAACAAACTTGACGGTGAATAGACATCATGTCGACGCATTTCACTTAGGTATTTCCGGGTTCGATAGTCGAGGTCGAGGCTCAGTGGAACTTCGAGGGCGACCCAAAGACCGATGTACCGATCGCGCTAGGCAAGGTCTATAAGATCGGACGCGAGAAGGTGAATGACCCTTGTGCCCTTGGCAAAATCGCGTTCCTCGCCGGAATGACAATGGTGGCCAATGGCGCGGATCCAGGGGCGACCGTTGCATCGCTGACTCCAGGGTGCAACACCGAAGGCGGCGAGGACGAGTAATGAGGTTGACACCGGCAGCGCATGCGACCTGCATGGAGGACGGGACACTAGGCCGTCCTCCAATTATCAGTTATGACCATTCCGCGCCCCCTCGACTCGCAGCCCTTCACTCTTCGCACGAGCTGCTGGTACGCCGCAAGAAAAGTGGTAGGGAGTATGGCAGATTGAAGACCTTCCATCTTTTCTTTACTTTCACAACTCTCCCATCTGATGTCCAAAGCACAGCATAACCACAGGAGGGTTCAAACGAAACGTCGGCGATTTGGGCTCTCTGGATCGGTTGGCTGGACGATCCCGGCGATCCCAGCTGTGCTAGCAGATTTCCATTAAGATCGAAAAGCATGATTTCCCCAGTACTTCTCTCCAACTTGACAGCCGATCCCTGAAGTGTCCAATCAGCTTGCTTAGAAGCGCCTCCTGCTGGCAAGTCCGCTACTTTTTTCCCACTGAGCCCCCACAGCTCCGCAGATCCTCCTTCTCGCAGTACGACGAACTTCGATCGATCGGGAGAGACAGAGCACGAGCGAATACCCGACACTTGTAACCCCGTGAGAGGCAAGGGCTCACTGCTGCTTGCGTCCCAAATGCGACCTCCCTTTCCAGGAATGGACCACAGAAAATAGCCTGTTGACCCGGAATCTGAATGAGCAAGGTTGCATTCGATTAAACTTTGCTCTTTAGATATCGGTGCCTCCTGCAGGTCTGATGCGCGCAGTACGTGGAGTCTTGCCGGTACGCCTACCATTTCCTCCGTAAAAGTAAAGGTGGAAGCCACGATGTACGTCGCATCGGGGCCGAATCGGACTGAACCAAAATCATCTGGTCCCAAGTTGACTCGACGCCCCAATTGTCTCGCGCCGGTCTTCGAATCCCACAAGGTGATATTGGCGATGTTATGCTCGTCCGTTTCGAGAGTGACAAGCGATTTTGATTCCTCGCTCACGGACGCCCGTACACGGGCTACCGCCATGAGAGGTTTGGGCCCCCCTTCCTTCAGGTGCCATATCCATGGCCTACCTTTTGGGATCGTGAGGGTTGCATTTCCGGTCGTTACCAGCGAAGCAGCCTCTATTGAATTAATTACGGCGAAATCACATGTGTCCGACACGAAGCCTGGACCAATTTCGGTAGCTTGCAGGTTAGTGCTGCCGATCAATTTGCCTTCCGGAACAGACCACAACTGAATCTGGATACGGCCGGGCGGACCTTTGGTCAAATCCCGTCCATTGCTTGCAGACAAGGCGTACATTGCACAATGAGATGATCTGGAAAATCTGATCTCGTTTCCGTCGTTGAAAGGCTGGCGAAACGGTGCCGTAGTATGTCGTCTAAGGTCGGTGATGTAAGCGCGACCTGCGTCCGAATACAGGAGTGAATCACCTTCAGGCGGTATTGCCCACGCGTCCGCTGTGAATTCGGACACGCGCTTGCCGCTTCTAATATTCCAAACCGTAATTGAGGAACGCTTTTGGGACCCAAAGGTCTCTGGCGTCATTACCAGCCGCCCGGTGTCTTTAAGAAAATCCCTCTCCACGGCACGTGTCGTACCTGGATCCGAAAGTGCTGTCATCTCCCAAACGACATTGCTCGACCGGACACCGACAAAAAACAGAACCAGTAGAACGCCGACGGCGACGCCGCGGGAAACCCACAATCGAAGAGCACTCTTCCGCAACAGACGAGTTGCTTCCTGCGTGCTGAGCAAATCGCGATTTCCGAAGCGGCGTACTAGATGGAGCTGCTTAGAGCTTAGCGTTGAGGTAAACCCGGCTTCGAGTTCGTAAAGATGCCGGCGGAGCAATTCATCAGCTTTCTCTTGCTCCGACCTGTCGTGAGCAGTGAGGTCGTGGATTACTGAGACCCAGTAGTCATGGATTAAGCTCGCTCTGCCACTGACCATTACCGCCAGCCGGGAGCGAACCAGATGCTCCAGCACGACCTGCACTGCGCGTGCAGTTGCTCCCGAGTCGTCTTGTTGTGGGCCGATTGCGTGCGTCAACTCAAGCGCAGTTCTTGGTTCTGCCTTGGCTTGCCGTTCAAAATCGCACATCTGGCGCAGAATCAGACGCGCTAACTGCTGATCGATGCAGGTCTCCAAGGTCAGCGTGAGGTATGACTCTAAAATGCCCATCGCGCCGCCCAGCTGGTTGTAATGCCGCAAGGTGAAATTTGCGGTGAGCGCGGTGCACACGATCTGCAACTCCGGGGGCCTGATCTGGGCTTCCTTCGTGAGGTCGGAAACGATCTTCCCAACCAACTCTTCCGTGAAGTTAAGACCTTCCGCCGCCGCGCACTCTCCGATGACCTCTTTGGCCTCGTCGGGGCTGAAGTTATGTAGGACAAGGGTAGGGCTGACATCGTTGCCCATTGTGGCACCCAGGTCGTACAGATCCAGGAAGTAGTCTTTACGGATAGCGCAGACAACCTTGCATGGCTCGATCACCGCGGATGAGCTGACCAAAAAGCACACCCAGCTTTTCGCGAGACTCTCGACCGGGAAACCGGATGAAGATTTCTTCAATTTGATCGATGATCAGGACGCGATTCTTCGACTCCCTTCCCTGCGTGGCTACAGCTCGAATCGCGTCGCACACGTCGGCTATTTCTTTGGCATCGGCAACCTCAGAGCGAGTTAGCAAAATGGGAGTGAAATTCTCGGTCTTCAGTAACCGCACGGTCTCGCTTTGCAGGAGAGAGGTCTTTCCACAACCGACGTCCCCGCTGACCACTCCGAATCGAAAGCTCCGATCCCTGATGCTCGTGACCAGCCGGCGGGCTTGCCGCTTTCGGTCGGTACCTGGAAGGGTGTCCGCCTCTGAGTATGGGTCGAGACTTCGAAATGATGCCGTATGAGAAGTTTGTGCCCAGGTTTCAAGGCGCCTACGTGCTTCATCTGCCGCATTGCGTTTCTGCTGCAGCCTCAATAGGAAGTAAACCGCGACCAAGTCAAAAACTCCGGTTCCGACATTGGCCAACACACTTGGATTCGATCTCGCCAGAACCTTGCCGAATAGGAAGAACAGATAACGGACAAAAGGAGTTGCCAGAACGATGAGGCCAGAGCCCAGAATGGTTTGCGCATAAAGGCGGATTCTGCTGGTTTGCTCGGCGGGAGCAGGCGTACTCGATGACATTTTCGCGACTTCGGGAGGGTCCACTTCGCCAGGCTCCTGCCTCTTGGAACCGGGGCGCTCCACTCCCGCCGGAGAGTTCGGACCTCGTAAGGAGTCAAGCGGGAATCCCGCGCGACCGAAAACTGCGTCACGCTTGAGCCGTAACAGGTCGCTACGGATCTCGGAGGCGTGCTGGTAACGCAGCTCCCGGTTCTTCTCCAGCGCCTTCATGATGATGTTTTCAAGTTCGGGGGGCACATCCGGATTCAGGCGGACCGGAGGAACTGGAGCCTTGTGCAGGATTGATTCCAATATATCCGTCGGGGTTTTGCCCCGAAAGGGAAGAACACCTGTCGCCATCTCATACAGCACCGAACCGAAAGAAAAGAGGTCCGTGCGCACATCCAATTCGGCACCGCGTGCTTGTTCCGGCGACATGTATGACACTGTGCCGATAGCCGCTCCCGGAACGGTTAAGCTCTCCTCATTCGCGGAGTCTGTTTGGGCATTTGCAGCTTCACTGGGGGAACGAGTTGCAGCGGCGACCTTAGCCAGTCCGAAATCGAGAACCTTAACGTGACCGCGCTTCGTCACGAAAATGTTGGACGGCTTGATGTCCCGATGGATGATGCCAGTTGCATGAGCGGCATCGAGTGCATCGGCGATTTCCGTGGCGATATCGAACAAGCTCTGCATATCCAAAGGCCGGCCCGCTATCTGATGTTTTAGAGTCGTACCTTCTAGAAACTCCATCGCGATGAAAGCTTCTTTTTCGTGCTCGCTGATGTCGTAAATTATGCAAATGTTGGGATGGTTCAGAGCAGACGCAGCTCGGGCTTCCCGCTGAAAACGCACCAGAGACTGCTGATCGCGGGCTACGTCTTCCGGTAGGAGCTTAAGAGCCACGAAGCGGTGCAGGCGGCTGTCTTGGGCCTTGTACACCACTCCCATACCACCACTGGCGATAAAATGAACGATGCGAAATCTTCCGGCCAGCAGGTCGCCCTCGGCCAGCTTGCGCGTCGGCGCTGCAGACACGGCGTCGGGAATCAAGCTGCCGACGGCGGGTGTCGACAAAAACGATCCGGCCTGGTCGTGTTCGGCAAGGAGGCGCGCGACCTCAGCGCGTAGACTCGCGTCTGGGCACCGCTCCTTCAAGAAGGAGGAACGGCGTGCCGAATCCTCCTCGAGGGCAGCTTCAAAGAGCGCTTTAACTGCCTCCCAGTTCTCCGTCATGGCTTGCTTTCAACTCTCCGTGAAGCCACGCTTTGGCCACACTCCAGTCTCGCTTTACCGTCTTCGGTGAGATTCCCAGCAAGTCTGCTGTTTGTTCCACGGTTAATCCACCAAAAAATCGCAGTTCCACAATTTTGCCCTGCCGCGGATCAAGCTTAGTCAGTCGCTCTAGCGCCTCGTCCAGTTTAAGAAGCTCTCCAGACTGTTCGGGAGCGAACGCCAGGGCCTCATCAATTGGAACCGGCTTCTGCCCTTCGCCCCGCTTCTTCCGCAGGTGTCCGCGGGCGTGATCTAACAGAATCCGCCGCATGACTTGAGCGGCAATCCCGAAAAAATGTGCCCGGCTTTGCCAGTCAATCGAATGTTGTTGGATCAGCTTGAGATACGCTTCGTGTACTAACGCAGTGGGCTGCAGGGTGTGATCGCTCCGCTCCCGCCGCATGTAGCCGCCCGCCTGCCTGCGTAACTCCTTGTATACGAGGGGAATAAGCTTGGACGCTGCTTCTTCATTGCCCTTCCCCAATTGCGCTAGAAGGGCAGTTACCTCTTCACGCCCCGGATCTACACGAAATGGATGATCCATGTTCCACGTCCCTGCCTATACTCACTGGACCGCCATTCTAACCCAGTTCTGATCACACAACTGGATTTCGACAACATACCTCCCGGGGACTGCCCGCTCGCGCCTAGGGCTCGGTGGGACATTCGCCGTCTTCTGCGGCCGATGACCCCGTTTGCTGCCATGTGTCGCGCTATGGAGTGAAGGCAGAAACGAGCTCAGTAAATGAGCCCGGAATCGCCAATAAATCGATCAGGAGGCAGTTATGAAAAACGTGAGCAATATATTGAGCGTGTCTACCACCGTCACCGAATCCAAGCCGACATGGGCGATGCAATCGAGCGACCCCACCCTGTCTCTGGCGCTTCTCACACTGCTGGCGCTGGCGTCAGCGCTTCCCAGCCACGGCCAGAGGATCTATTCAATGCCCACCTACCGGGCGCCAGCGCCGCAATACCATCCGGCCCCTCAGATACCACGCCCAGCTCCCCAGTACCATGCCCCGGCGCAGTCTGCGCCTCAGACCCGGACACAGTCGACGCCGCACCCTCAAACCAAGACCTCTTCAGCGCCACGAGAGCAGGTGGTCCAGCAGAAGGAACAGAAGGAACAGAAGGAACAGAAGGAACAGGCCCATCAACAGAAAGAAGCGCAGAAGCAGCAGCAAGAACAACAGAAAATCCAGGCAAACCAGCAGAAGCAACTGCAGAAGGATCAGGCCCGCCAGCAAAAGGAACAACAGAAGGAACAACAAAAACAGCAGAAAGACGAGGCTCGCCAACAAAAGGAACTGCAGAAGAAGGAGACTGCAAAGGACGGTACCACTTCAGCGTCCGCTTTGTCTTTCAAAAATACCGTGCGGTCTTCATCATTCAAAGATCCGGCGACCAGTACGGGGTCAGGGAGAAGCACATCGGAAGTTTCTGTACTGACGGCGCGCAAGTCGCGAGCTACGATTCAGCGGCTCAACTCCGCACGCGCCAGCATGAGTGGAATCAACGGCAAGCCGCTGCCTTCCGGTGAAGTGACAGTCCATTCGAATGGAGCTATGACAGTGAAAGCGGGAGGCGGGCGGCAGTTCGGGGTCCGACCCAACGGCACGGTCGCATCTTATAGCGATCAGGAGAAGGCAGTCACCTTCAACGAGCAGGGGAGGGTCAGCTCGATCCACACCGCAAACCTGGACATGTATCACGGCCCGCATAGTCAGAGCTCCATCATCAGCCGGGGAGCCGATGGCAGCAAAGTGGTGAGCACCGGCCGTCACAGCGGTTATGTGGAACGAACAGTGGTGGTAAACAACAAGAGCTACACGCAGCGGACAATGATCCTAAATCGGCGCGCCTACTTGAGCGCCTTTGTGGCTTACCGCCACGGCGGCGTCGTGGTGACGAGTTTTGTTCCGCCTGTCTTCTATGCTCCGAGATTCTACAGCTGGGCTTACTACCCTTGGGCAACGGCCGTCGGCTACCGCTGGGGATGGTTTGGCGCTCCCTGGTACGTGGGACCTAACCCCTACTTCATAGCTTCTCCGGTGTATCCAAGCGCGGCATTCTGGCTCACCGACTATATGATCGGCGAGACGCTGGCCACTGCTTACCAGATACACAGCGACACCGCCATCTTCGATGAGGACGGCCTAAGTGACACCGCCAATGCCGAAATGCCCGTCGACGGCGACTCCGACGCAACCTCCAGTCCGCAGGCAACGATTCATGCCGACGTTACCACGCCGATTACCCCGGAGATCAAGTCGAAGCTAGCGGAAGAAGTGAAGCGAGAACTGGCCGACGATAATGCCGAGGCGGCCAACCCGAGTCAGGCCAATTTTGACACGTTGCCGGCGGCACTCCAAACACCGAATCACGTGTTTGTATTGTCGACTGACCTCAGCGTAACCACCGCGGACCAACAGACATGCGCACTGCAGGCCGGTGATATGTTGCAGGTGTCGTCGCCGGCTACAAACGAAGCCAGCTTTGTGCAGTTGCGCGTCGCCAGCAGCAAGCGCATGGATTGTCCAGCAGGGATTCTGGTAAGCGTCTCAGTGCAGGATATCCAGGAAATGCAGAACGCTTTCCAAGCGCGAGTCGAATCGGGTTTGGAAAGCCTACGAAGCGACCAAAGCCTGACCGGTTTACCAGCGCCGCCGCCGGACGCGGTAGCCGCACCGCCGCGTCCTCCGATCGAGGGTCTGCCGCTGTTATCAGCAGCGGACTCATCGGCTATGCTCGATCGACAGAGAGAGCAGGCTGATCAGATGGAAAAGCAAGTCACTGCGTCAGCTTTTTGAGGAGAAGCAAAACCAGGGCAGCATCCACCCAGATGCTGCCTTTTCACAGCTGTCTGCTTGGGGATGACGTACGAGGCAGAAATCAGGTCTCGTAAGGAAGACTGTGTTCAAGCAAGCGGCGAAGGGTATCCTGCCCAGCTTCCGTATCGGTACCGCTGTTAGATTCTGTGGGCCCTCCGTCGCCAAGGTCCTGGCCGAGCAGTAGCCTTCTGGCTCCTCCCGCGAAGAATCTAGGACACTTCTGAGACCCTTCCGGACAGCTTGCTTCATCATTCGACCGGTCAGATATCCAGACAAGGGAAATACAACGGGTCTGTCTGGGGTATACTCGGGAGTCATCAAAAAGCCGCAAGTTTGACATATCGCACCGTCCGTCTCCAACTCCGGCATGTACATGAGCATTAGCTTAAGGGAGCTACTGCGCCGGCACGGTTCGGGCATTTGACGCTCATGCCTAATCAAAGCTGCTCCAAACGCTTCAAGGACCTGAATGGGTGGCGTCAATCGCCATCGTACCGTCGATCTGTTTAACGTTCGCGGAGTGGGTTAGCCCTTGTGTTTTGATACAAACCCTCGTCTAATCTTGAATTCTGTGGCTCAGATCGAAAAACCGGACGTCTTTGCAGGCGATGCAAATAATCTTTCGGAGTTGCTGGTACAAGTCGCCAATTGGCATGACTGCAATAGGGTCAATCTACCCGACGTTCATCTTCGGGTCTGGTACCGGGGCCACAGCGATCAAACCTACATACTGTGGCCAGGCGTATATCGCCCCGAATTTACTGCGGCTTCAGTAAAAACGATGTATGGCAAGGACGCAGAGGAGAGGCGGCTCAATCTCGAACGGCATATGCTGGATGAGTTCCGAATATCGGGCGCAACGCTCTTGAACCCCGACGCCGAAGTCGAGGTCTATTTCGCCGCCCAACATTCTGGCATGCCGACGCGGCTTCTGGACTGGACGATGAACCCGCTCGCGGCTCTCTTCTTTGCAGTTAAAGAACGCAATGAGGATAAAGACGGAGAAGTCCTCATTATGGATGCGCCGAAGCTGCTACCCGAACAGCCCGAACAGCCCCGCGTTCCCAAGAGCATTGTTGGGATGCGTCATCCCTACGTCAAGGAGGCCATCGGTGTATCGTTCTGGAACCCAAAGGTGTCACTCCTGCCTGCACTGGTGCTGCTGATCCGCCCGGACAATCAGGCGGGGCGAATTGGCCAGCAGAGTTCATGCTTCACTCTTCACATGCATGGCGCCAAGCCTTGCAACAATCCTACATTGAGGCGCATTAGGATTCCGGGCAAAGCGAAGCCCGGCATGCTGGCTGAGCTGAGGAAACTCAATATTAACGAGTTTTCGATTTACAACGATTTAGATCACCTCGCACAGGAGATTAAGAGAACACGCCTGGACGACAAACGCATGAATTTTAAAACAGGCGATGTAGTACAGCTAAAGTCAGGTGGCCCGAACATGACAGTCGAGGAAGTTAAGGGCACTCAGGCGATTTGTGTTTGGTTTGTGGGCACGAAGCGAGAGGATAGCTGGTTTGAAATGGTTGTTCTGAAGCCAGCATCTTGAGTATACCGGCATCGGAAACCTGCGTCGCGGGAACAAAGTTCTTCAAGCGAGGCTTCGAAATCCTTTAAGCGGCTCTCGGGAACGCAAAGGTCGGCTGCCGAACAAGGCGGACCCATCCGATCCCGAGTCGGGCTTCGTTCACGTGAATCATCGACAAACCAGATGTTCATGCCGGCCATATGCAGCCTGAACAAATCCAGGCCAGACGTAGGTTTCTGCCCAGGCATGCTTTTTGGTGTCAATTTAAGGTACAGTCTATATGGGCGCCTCCGCTTGACGCTTATTGCGTCCAACGCGGCAAGTCGTTTTCTTGCCGCCGATTCGCTATAAAGAACCTCTCAGACCCGTTACAACTCAACAGACCGGGTGGCCTCGCGTCGATCCAGGCCGTGCAAAGGGTCATGCCGGAAACCGAGCCGATTACCGACAACGTTTTGCAAGGAAAGAAACGTCTGCCAAATAAACAGCAAAACTTCGTCCATATTTTCAACTGTTGCACAAGTGGCTCGCCCGTGGGCAATGGCATGGCGCAAATCGTCAAATTTCCTTAGCCTCTCGATGTCAAACCGAAAATCTGGAGGCGAAAGAGTGCAATCAGTCCGGTAACAATTATCCAGGATCCATTGCACCTTCTTCGGAAGCGCTTTGTTGCCTAAGGCCTTTGCGCCCGCCAAGGCCTTCGACCGCACTAATTCAGGATAGGGTATAAGTGCTACCACCTTAAGTGGCACGGTATCATCGCCGACGGTTGACTCCCAGATCGCTGGCTCTGCCTCAGCAGTGAGCAGGATGTAGTCGTTCACCACCGCGTCGAGAGCTGCCTGGATGATCACAACTGATGCAGAATCCACCGCGCTTCTTGCCAAGGCAATTTTAGTTCCTGCCATCCGTTGCAGCACCATTGAATTCATGGCCGGATCGATCCGGGGGAAGGCTTCACCCATGGTTTCCCGAACACTTCGATCCAAATGCGGAATCAATGCGTCGCCAGCATTGGGAAAGGAAACCTCGAAACACTCCCGGAGCGCCTGTACAAATCCCCAGTTCTCTGCGAAGCCGATATATACGTTTCTAAATTCTTGTTCGAGATCGTGCTCCATTGAAACCTGAGCTTTCTGTTACAGCTTGAGTTTGAAATTAGCAACGGCTCGCGAGAGGACGGAATAGTGCGATAGCATATTTATTTCAGAAGCTTCGTGGACAAGCTTCGTGGACATCCATGATAGGTAAAAGTCAAGGGGAAACGGAGATTCCTCTTGACTCGGCGGGATAGGTTCTCCGAGCGGGCAGATAGTTAGTGTTGCGAACTGTCCTCGATCCCTTAGCAGGACCAACGCAATGGCAGCGTGGCCAGACATCCATTTGCGGGAACAACGCTGATTAGGCGCCGTCCACGAAGATTGAGTTATAGTAAGCCGGCCGACCTTGAAACAGACGGAAGGGTGTATTGGGAACCGAAATTCCCGTGCACAGTCCACGAACCGCAAGGACCGGCCGGTGGGTCGCTGACAGATCGAACATAGAAAGCTCTGGTAGGCTGAGTGGATCGAGGAAGCGGAAGCAGGCTCTGCTGGAGAGCAACCTGCCAGGAATACTCGATCCGACTCATCCCACCGATGTGTCGTCAGGGGAATCTGCGAAGCTAGATTCCCCTTTGTGTTGCGCCAAACAGAGTGACCATCGGGGGAAAGATCGGCATGCCTTAGAAAACTCGCAAGGATATGTTCGGTCTTCACGAACCTGACGGTAAGAGCGTAAGCCGGCGGTGTATTTCGCTTTAAGCTGCCGGTGCTAAAGCAACTGCCTTTTTGCTCTTTCTCGCTGGCTTCTTCTTTGCCGTAGTGCTTGCCGGCGGTGGCGGGGTGTGTACCTGGAAGGTTTGACCACTCTTGTCCACAGCCAGCAGGTACGCCACGAGTTTTCGCGCCACTTGCAGGGTCGCTCGATTGGCATGTCCGCGCTCCAATGCGCGGGCATGCACTGCCGCCAGTTGCGGGTTCCAGAGCGGCGCCAGTTTGGCGGCCTCGATCAACACCGGCTGCAGCCAGGCATTGCGCTGCTTGGAGATCGGACCACGTTGCTGTTTGCCGGCAGAAGAGCGGAAGGCTGCGCTTAAGCCGCAGTAGCTGACTGCGTCGGCGATGGAGGCGAAGCGGTGCGGGTCGGCGATCTCCAGCGCCCAGGTCAGAGCCGTGATCGGGCCAACCGCGCGGATACTCATCAGCCGCTCGACCCGTTGTTCCAAGGCAGGTTCTGATAGCAGCCTTTTGACGAGCTGCTTCTGGGTAGACTGAAACATCTCCATGGAGCCGCGACTCATGCGGAGTAAGTCTTTGACCGATTCTGGTACTTCCTCGAGACTCTTCATCAGATCGGAGAAATATTTCTTCTGGTGCAGCTTCCGCTTGTTGAATGCGGTGCCGCTCTCCATCAGCAGACCCGCCATCTTGTTCTGCATGCGCACCGATTGCTGGACCACCAGGTTGCGATAACGGAGCAGACGTCGCAGATCTCGTAACTGTGGCGATAATACATAGCAGGCAGGAAGCAGGTTGCAACGCAGCAAATCGGCAATCGTACGTGCATCGATCTGATCGCTTTTGTTCTTGCCCGCGGTAATGGCCTTCATCTTGGCCGGATGGCCCATGGAAAGTTGCTGGGCATAAGGCTTGAGCGTGTCGTAAATCCACGCACTGAAGAGCGTGGCTTCCATGGCGCCATACCAGGCTTGTTTCCGACCCGCCGCCCAACGCCGCAACACCGTACGATCCGCTTCCAGTCTGCCTTCTTCCACAATCTGGCCGTCCGCCGTCTTTACGCAAAAACTGATGGTTTTCTTGTGTACGTCCAATCCGATATAGTGAATAGCATTCATGGGGTTCTCCTAATCGAGATTTCTGAGCCGGCTGCTTCGAACAGCCGGTCTCAGCAGTGTAATCTTGAGGAGAACCCTTTCTCATTGGGTAGCAATCCCTTCTTCCAACACCTATACATTCAAACAGACGGACCTGACACTTTGGGGAAACAAGTCAGTCTAAGTTTCAAAGGTGAGTTCCGTTTCGTGAAAGTGACAGGGTCCTTCCAGTCCCCAAACCCCCATCCCGGGGGGGGTTGCCCAGATTATCCGTTGATACTTCCCAACGCTTACTTCAGACGGCGAACACCCGGCTTGCGGCTGAAAGCTTTGTCGAACGTAATGACTTCGCCGGCGCCGGACGCAAAGCAAATCTCCGCAATCAAGTGATCGGCGAAGCCCGCCGCGCTGTTGCGGGCCGCCTGCAAAGCTTTCCAGGCAATGACCGGCGACTCGACGGTCACACTTCTCGCTTGAAGCAGGCCTTGCAAAGTGTTCAGAACCCTTTCCCGCTCCCATCTGCCACGAAGCACCCAAGACAGTTCAGCGAGAACGAGAAGTGGAAGGAAGACGCCACCCGCCGAACGAGCTTCCGCAAGGGCGGAACGAGCTTTTCGCGTTTGCGCCGGCTCGTCGTTGAGATAGGCCCGCGCCCATACATTAGTATCCGCAGCAAGCATCACCACTGCCTACGCGCCTTTGCGTCGTCCATCTCTTCAAAGGTCATGACGCCATCGGCATGGCCCCCTTCATCGGCCATCTTCCAGAGGTCTTCGAGGTCGTAGAGCACAGGTTCTAGCCTGACGGCGCCGGTGGCGGGAATACTGAACCGTATGCGGCTCCCTTTTTCAAGTCCAAGGTGCTTGCGCAACTCCCTGGGCAATGTCACCTGGCCTTTGGAGGTGACAGTAGCTTCCACGGTCCTGGCGTTTTTTTCAGTTGCGAAATCCAAGCGTTCTCTCCGCCTTACATTCTAGCATCAATTGCCTTACTTCCAAAGTGCAATATACGAGCCAATCGCACTAGTTAACGACCTGTGCAGCACCGATCACGGCGGTATCGATGGAGCAACGTTGGCAAGCCCTCTAAGCGATCTCCCCGATACAGCGGCTCTGCGCGCAGGCATGGTTACCAAAGAAATCCGTTTCGTCTCTTGATGCCGTCCAAAAACCGTACTACTGTGGGATTAGTATCCAAACTTCAGCGTCGTCTTGCCACGACGGCCCTGCTTGGCTTTGCATTGGTGCGCTTTGCCCGTGCATCTGCCGCCAACCACCGAGAAAGCATCATTGCTTGTCGGCATGATGATCTGGGTATAGCAACGGTAAAGTGACAATCGAAGTGACGGATTCCGCCATAAAGCAGGGTGCGCTCAGTGCGTGCTCTTGAATGAGCATTTTGACAATTTGGAAAAACCGCACCACCGGGTGCCCGCCCGAGGCCATCCCAGGGAGGATAAGAAGGGTGCCGATGACACGACGGGACGTTCGCCAATACTTAGCTCGAAGGCAGAAAGATCGTCCCGTCTTGAGGGAGTGCTGGCCCCACACTGGACTTAGTTCGCTTACTTCGCTTTTTTCGCACTTTTCTACAAACGCAAATAGCAAGTGCGGGGACTTAATTCGCTTAGTTCGCTTAATTCGCACTTTTCTACAGACGCCGATAGCAAGCCTGGGGGCTTTTTGCGCTTTTTGCGCACTTTTCGTACTTTTTTGCAAGACGTGACCAGGCGGGAGGTAACACGGTGGCTGCGTGGAAACGTTCCGCACCTCTTTCCGCGAAGATGAACCTGACCCCGGGAGAGCGGCCACCTAAGCAGAGGACAAGATGCTCAAATAATTAATTAAAAATTTTGAGCACCTTCATGAAACAAAGGACTTAGGTCTATCAGAGGAATCGCCTGGGGCCAGTTCCTACCGACATGGCCGCCCGCCCGTGGGAGCCGCGCTCACTTACTTTCTGCGCTCAGAGCCTTCAAATGCGCGGGCAGAAACGGCCGAATCATGTACTGGTAGGCCGCGCCGCCCACCGGCTGCTTTCCTCGAAATCCAGCTCCGGCAGCGAGGGCGTTACAGCTTGCGTGAGAACTCGGTCTTGAGGAAGGGCACGGCTTCAGCCGTGCCGTAAATGGCCAGCCAAACCCGGCTTTAGCCGCTGGGGTACGCTTTTTTCTATCCTGTAGAGCCGGCATATTTGTGGCGGCTACTGTCTGGCTCGCGTTGCGGCGGAGCGCCGACACTACGCCAAATAGCTCTGAAACAATACGCCAAATAATTCTGAAAGCAACACGCATATTGAACGCTGCAAGGAGTTCATCGCTAAACTCTATGCGCCCACGGATCCTTGACAGTCTTTCCATAGTCTCGCCGCGAAAGATGGTAAGAAAAAGAGAGCAGGAGAACTCTCCTGCTCTCTTAGCCGCTCATGTCACTCCGTGATTCCGTTCACCTGGGGGTAGCCAGGAATGCGTGAGCCTCGCCGGTGCTTGTCACGCCCAAGCCTACGATCTCCCCCCTGGAATTGATAGCCGAAGCCTGCAGCAAATTCAGCCTCGAGGGGTTGGCAACAACGAGGGTGTTGAGGTCGGTCATCCGGCCCTTCTTCCATAGGAACGCGCGTGAGCTAAAGGTCGCGCTGAGCGACGCGCCGACCACCTCGCCTCCGTCGTTAATGTTGAGGGCGACGCTCGCATAGTCCCCGGTAAGCGTGCCGAGGTCCCGCATACCCGTCTCCCTCGTCCACAGGAAACCGTGAAAAGTTGTGTCGTTGAGCAGCTCCGAATGACCAACCACCTGACCTCGATTATTGATTGCACAAGCGTGGTTCCCCGCGAGCCCTCCTGTCCCACCGAGGTTGCCAAGGTCAGTCATCGTGCCGTTTTCCCAGAGCAAGGCGTGATCTTCCACCAGATAAAGCCCGCTATTGGGGTTGAAGGTTGTTGCGCAAGTGCCCGACGCACCGACAATCTGGCCGTTTTGGTTGATCGAGGCCGCGACTCCGTACGCGTCGCCGGGGAATGTCGGGAGTTCGTGGATCCGGCCGTTTTCCCAGAGCACGGGCTCAAACTGGGACACCGGGCAGCCCATGTCCTGCGTAGTATTCTCCGCCCACCCGGCCACTTCGCCTCGATGGTTAATCCAGTTGGCGACGCCGTTGGCGCCTCCCAGCGTCGGGAGCTTTGTCATGAGACCGTTTTGCCACACGAAAGGGAGGCATGCGGTAGCAGAGGGAAACCCATACGCGTTGAACCCGCAAAAGTCTTCACCATTCGGAACGGAAGACTCGGCTGGACCCACGGCTTGGCCAAATGCGTTGACGCCATACGCTGCACTGTTCGGTCCTCCGAGTCCGTGTGCGCCGATGTCTAGCTTCAGTCCGTTGTACCAGAGGACGGCATGCATTCTGGTGGCAGAGATGGGCGCTGCTCCACCTGCCAAGCCATTACTGGCGATCGAGTACGCCCCGCCAGGCGGGTTGCCCACCGTGCCGAGGTCAGTGATGCTATAGCGTGGTGGTTGCGACACCAGTTGCTGTGCCCAGACTGGCCCGGCACAAACCGCGACTGCCAGCCCAATGCGGCCGATGCAAGACGATTTCGCTTTCAGAATGCTTGGCTTCATGGTTGTTTCCTCCTTGATTGATCTGGTGGGTTCATGTTGGTACGGCAAAATCTTTGAACTTGCTCCAACTCGAAAGATCGGAAAAGGGAGTTCAGGCAAATCTGGGTTGGTCCGTTGGCGGTCCGCCAGAAGTGCAGTTCGCTTGTACCGAGCCACTCCTGGATTTGAGCCGCCGCGACCGGTTCTGCGAGGTTGTCGTGGTCGAGGGCGATCACATCCACTTCGGCACGACAACCGGGACACCAGCCCAAAACTGCTTTTGCGCGGCGAATAACCAGCAACATTTCCGTCTCAATGGTGATCCGCGTTGTTTTCGCCATCAGGGCTCGCTCCATTTCGTCGACCTCGGCTGCATCCCTGCTCCGAATGCACAGATGTTGCTCGAATGGCGGATCAAAAGTCTTTAGAGCCGCCTCAGAACCTCTCAAAAGTTCTCAATGTCTGTTTTCTAAAGAAAGGGAAGGAGTTACAGACGGCATGAGCGATCTGTCTGCTGGGAGCCACTAGGGCCAAGTTCGATGGTTGCTCAGGCTAAATTTAAGTGATAGGTTGCCGCATACAGTAAGTAGCCATCGGGTGTTGTCCCCAGACCGAAAGCCGGTTCGAGGGTGTTAAGGCATGGTCACAGAACCCAAGGTTCTTTACGAGTTCGGACCCTTTCAGGTTGATCCTGACAAGCAAGTTCTGCTGCGCGATGACCAGCCCGTAGCCATTACGCCTAAAGTGTTTGAAACGCTGCTGATCCTGGTTCGCCACAGTCGAGAGGTGGTTTCCAAGGACGAGCTTATGAAGGCTGTCTGGCCGGATGCCTTTGTCGAGGAAGCAAACCTGAGCCAGAACATCTTCATGCTCCGCAAAGCTCTTGGAGACACTCCCGAGGACCGCCGCTACATTCTGACTCTCCCTGGACAGGGTTACCGCTTCACGGCACAGGTGCGCACGGTGATGCAGGATGGCGATGACGTGATCATAGAGAGCCGATCTCGCTCTCAAATCGTCGTTGAACAAACGAACAGCTCGCCCGGTGAGACTCTTCATGCTCACCCAACCCGTCTGCATCCCAAGATGATCTGGAAGTACCTGTTGCCGATTGCCACTGTGCTTGCCTTGCTGGTTGTCGGCACGGCTTTCCTTCTTCGCAGGCACCGGCCGATTGGCTTGGGCGAGACAGATTCTCTCTTAGTCGCCGATTTCACGAACACCACGGGCGACCCCGTATTCGACGGAACACTCCGTCAAGGTTTGGCAGTGCAGCTTGAGCAATCGCCCTTCCTGAACTTGGTCTCGGAGGATCGCATCCAACGGGCACAGCGAATGATGGGTCAGCCACCCGATGCGCGACTTAGCCCAGAGGTCGCTCGGGAAATCTGCGAGCGGACCGCAAGCACCGCCGTCCTCGACGGTTCGATTGCGCAGATTGGCACGCAATACCTTCTGACCCTTAAGGCGGTCAACTGCGCCAGCGGCGAGTCGGTGGCGAGCGCAGAAGCTCAGGCTGACGATAAGAATCATGTGCTCGATGCTCTGGCAAAGACAGCGTCGGAAATTCGCAGCAAACTCGGTGAGTCGCTGAGTACGGTTCAGAAGTTTGACACGCCTCTGGAACAGGCCACTACGCCTTCGCTAGAGGCTCTTAAGGCCTTCAGTTCGGGCCGTAAAGTTGAGAGTACAGCTGGGGATGCCGCAGCAATTCCGTTTTTCAACCATGCCATCGAAGTCGACCCGAATTTTGCACTCGCTTACGCATGGCTGGGCCTCATGTATGTGAATCTCGGAGAATCCAGCGTCGCTGTCGACTACACCCGAAAAGCATATGAGCTGCGCGACCGAACGAGTGAGGCAGAGAAGTATTTCATCACCTGTCGCTTCCACAAAGTGGTAACTGGGAACATGGAAAAGGCCGAACAAGCCTGTCAGCTTTGGATACAGGCTTATCCGCGCTCGGGAATGCCGCAGGATCTTTTGTCGGGAGCCATTTACCCCGTCACTGGACAATATGAGAAAGGAATTGAAGCAGGCAGAGAGGCAATCCGTTTGAACCCGGACTTTCCCATTGCCTACACCCTCCTGATGTTCAACTACACCTCATTGGGTCGGCTCGACGAGGCAAAGGCCGTCTATGAGCAAGCACTCGAACGCAAACTGAAGGGCCCTTTCTTCCACCGTGCGCTGTATCAGATTGCGTTTTTGCAGGACGATGCGGCAGGGATGGCGCAGCAGGTAGCAAGGTCGGCGAGCGCGCCCGGAATTGAAAACCAGTTGCTGGGCCTGGAAGGCGATACTGCTGCTTATTCTGGGCGGCTTAGGAACGCCCGAGAGTTTTCCCGCCGGGCGATAGATTCCGCCGGACGGGCAGAAGGAAAGGAACCTGCTGCGATGTACGCTGCCCTGTCTGGTCTGCGAGAAGCCTTGTTCGGCAACGCAGAGGAAGCACGTCGCCTTGCCACTTCGGCAATCCGGCGTTCAACGGACCGCGATGTGCAGTACGGCGCTGCTCTCGCCTTCGCGTTTGCAGGGGACAACAGTCGAGCGCAAGCGCTGACCGACGATTTGGACAAGACGTTTCCGGAAGCCACCATCGTGCAGTTCAACTACCTACCGTCCCTCCGCGCAAAGCTCGCCATCAGCCGGGGAAAGGCTTCTGATGCCATTGAGAGTCTCGAAGCCGCCGCGCCCTATGAGCTAGGACACACGACATCCAGTACTTACGGTTGGACCGCCTTGTATCCTGTTTTTGTGCGCGGAGAAGCTTATCTGGCCGCGCATCAGGGACGTGAAGCCGCTGTCGAGTTCCAGAAAATCATCGACCATCGTGGAATTGCAATAAACGAACCCATCGGGGCACTCGCACATCTGCAAATCGGCAGAGCCTATGCCATGCAAGGCGATACTCAAAAAGCACGGGCCGCGTATCAGGAATTCCTAACGCTGTGGAAAGAAGCTGACCCCGACATCCCAATCCTGAAGCGAGCCAGGACGGAGTACGCGAACCTGCAGTAATTCGATTTTCAAATCTTCACGGAAATGGAGACCAGCGACGCATTACCCACCGTTCCCGAGAAAGGCCAGAACGGCGGGGGTTACTCTGTCCCCGAAACTTCCTAAACTCCCATTACTCTCAGAAACTCTCACGAAGTGATACTATGCGCTCCGGGGGAAACCAATTATGGCAAAGGTAATGAAATGCCGGACCGTTGGACTGGATTGTGATTTCGTTGCACGCGGCGAGAATGACGAGCAGATAATGGCCCAGGTTGCTGAGCACGCAAGAAAAGATCACGGAATGCAGACCATTCCAACGGATGTCGAGGAAAAAGTAAAGGCATCAATTCGCGAGGAATAACTTAGCAAAATAACCGAAACGCAAAATTCGGTCGTGGAAAAACCTTCGGTGACGATACGTGACGAAGCGGCTGAGAGATTGGTTCCCGTGATCGATGCAATCAATTCCTTGTGCGATGAGGGAGAAGAAGCGCGCAAGCATGGTTACCAAAGAAATCTTCTTCGCCTCTCGACGCCGTCCAAAAACCGTACTACTGTGGGATTAATAAAGCAGGGTACGCTTAGTGCGTCCTCTTGAATGAGCAGTTTTGACAATTTAGGAACACCGCACAACCGGACACCAGCCTGAGGCAATCCTAGGCCATATGATAAGGGTGCCGGATGACTGGACGGGACGTTCGCCATTGCGTCGCTCGTAGGCAGAAAGATCGTCCCGTTTTTGGGGGAAATGCCGTCCCCGCACTGGACTTAGTTCGCTTAGTTCGCTTAATTCGCACTTTTCTACAGACGCCGCGTGGAAATGTTCCGCACCTCTTTCCGCGAAGATGAACGTGGCTGGCCGGGAGAGCAACCACCTATGCAGAAGGCAAGATGCTCAAATAAATAATTAAAAATTTTGAGCACCTTCATGAAACAAAGGACTTAGCTCAGCTGGACTTTTGGCGTTCCCCGAAAAGACAGAATCGTCTACGAGACCCAAGGGGAAAGATTGATCTTATTCGCAGACAGGTCGCCCCATACCTTCTGGAACGCGGCCCACTGGGGAGCAGTCACAAGCTGTGGATTGTGGTCTCCCATCGCGCCTGCCTTCAACAGCCACATCCAGTCCACCGCCGGTTTCCACTCGGTGCCCCCCACGAAGGTGTGGTTGGCTACCGCATGCGCGACGGCCTGGACCATCCCTTCGAGGTTCATCTCAAAGCTTGCAGCCATGTTATGAGGAGCCAGACTGGTCTGGTCGGAATAGCAACCCAGCACCTTTGCCTTGCCCGCGACCGCGCCCTGGATCGCTCCCAACCCAGTCACATCCGCCGCATGCCAGATCACATCCGCTCCATTCCCCACCAGCGTGGACGCGGCTTCTCGGCCTTTGGCGGCGTTGTCGTAGTCTCCGGTGATGATCCCCAATCCCTGTATTCCAGGCACAGTATTGCGGGCGCCGGCGATAAAGCATTTCTGGATTCGCTGCTGCGTCGGGTCGTCCTCGCCGCCGACGAAGCCCACCGCCTGCTTCTTCTCCGATATCAACGCCGCCAGCGCGCCCGCTCCGTAAGCAGCGCCGAAATAGCCCAAATTAATAAACAGAATGTTCGGCGGGACTTTAGGCTGCGGCAGAAAGCTGGTCACAAAATATTTCTGGCTGGGATAGTCAGGCGCAATGTCGAGCAGGGCACTGCTGAACTCGAAGCCATGACCGAGGATCACATCGAAACCATCATCGGAGTAGCCACGAGCCATCTCCTGCATTTGCGCCAGGCCAATATTTTCCGCGTAGGCAGTTCTGAATCCCGGACCCAACGCCTTCAGGCCATTGAAGGCGAGTTGGCTCCAGCCGCCGTCCGTGATCACGCCGGTCAATAGCAGCACCACACTGGTCTGTTTAGGTTGCGCCCAGCCGGCCGATGCCATCGCCGCCAGCCCGAGGAAGGCCCGCCGGGAAAGCGTGCTCATTTACTTTCTGCGCTCTGCGCCTTCAAGTGCGCGGGCAGAAATGGACGAATCATGTACTGATAGGCCGCGCCGCCCAAACAACCGCCGAGCAGAGGACCAACAATCGGAATCCACCAGTAGTTGCCGGGGGAAGGGAACGCGGCCGATCCCCACCCGGCGAGAAAGCAGAAAATGCGTGGGCCAAGATCACGAGCAGGGTTGAGCGCCCAGGCCTCCAGGTAGCCCATCGAAGCGCCAATCAACGCGACCAGCATGCCGATCATGAGAGCACCGGAGTTGGCCTGCGGAGCCATCTCGTTATATTGTTCCGTAATCGCAAAGATGCCGAAGATGAGAAACGCGGTGAGGACAATCTCATCGCCGAACGCGTGCATCGGCGTGATGGCCAGGCCGGGATGAGTAAAGAACACGCCCGCCGCGCCGCCGGCCGCGCGGGTGAGTTGTGCGCCCTGGTTGAAGTGATCGATCACCGGAGCATAGAGCATATAAACCAGCGCCGCCCCCACGAATCCACCCACCACCTGGGCAGCCATGTAAGGAATGACTTTGCGCCAGGCAAATTTCCGATACAGCGCCAGCGCCAGCGTCACTGCCGGATTGGCATGCGTACCGGAGATAGATCCAGTGGCGTAGATGGCCATGGTCACCGCCAGGCCCCAGGCGATACACACTCCCCAATAGGCGTTCTGATACGGGCTGGGACTGTAGAGGGAGTACATCGCGGCGACCGAGTCTCCGAACGCAATGATGATAAAGACCGCAATGGCCTCCGCCAGCAACTCACCGAAATCGTGTCTCTTCATCAAGGTGTCTTTTACGGTAGCAGGTAATTTGCTGCAAGCTGGTTGAATTCACTCAGTTGCTGGTCGATCCAATCCTGCCCCGTGGCTAATTCCCCGGCCATGAGCGCGGCGACTGCCGGAGCCATCTCGATAGCCGCACGCGCATTCAGAAACAAAGCCCGCGTTCGGCGAGACAGGATATCGTCCACGGTGCGCGCCATCTCCATCCGGACTCCCCATATCACTTCAGCACCGATATAAGGTAAAGCCGGATGCAGCGGTTTGGCGAGCCGCTCGTCAGCAGCGGCCAGGGCAAGGATTGCGTCCGCGTCTGAACCGTAAATACCGAGACTGGTCAGCGAGTCGACGTCCTGCTTGTAGCCATGGATCTTCAAGTCCTGGGTTCCGCAGGGCACGTCGCGTAATTCGCCCAGGGTAATGGCATGGTTCACACAATCCTCGGCCATATGCCGATAAGTGGTCCACTTGCCTCCCACGATGGTCAGCAACCCTGAGTTATCAATATGGATGGTGTGATCCCGCGAGAGCGACGAAGTCTTGCTCGATGCCCCATTTGCTTTGACCAGCGGCCGGATGCCCACATAAACGCTGAGCACATCGCTGCGCTGCGGAGGGCGGCTGAGATACTGAGCGGCCGTATCAAGAATGAATTGAATCTCCTCCTCGAAGGGAACTGGGTTGTAAGACGGTTCCTGAATGGGAGTATCTGTCGTACCCACTACGGTGTGCTCGTGCCACGGAATGGCAAACAACACCCGGCCGTCACTGGTGTGGGGCACCATGATGGCGGTGTTGCCGCGCAGAAACGCGCGCTCGAAGACCAGGTGGATCCCCTGGCTGGGCGCGATCATGTCTGCGAGCTCAGGCTCAGCCAACCGCCGCACCTGATCGGCGAAAATGCCGGCCGCATTCACCACCACATGAGCCTGGATCTTCATCCGTTCGCCGGATTCACTATCGACCGCAACGACTCCATCGGCAAAGCCGTCAGCGCCTCGTGTGATCTCAACCACCGGAGCATAGTTGAGCAAGACCGCGCCGTGGTCGAATGCCGTATCCGCCAGGTGGATCAGCAAGCGAGTGTCGTCAAACTGCCCATCGTAGTAAATGACACCGCCACGGAGACCATTGGTCTGGATCGTGGGCAGCCGCTCCAAAGTTTCTTCCCGCGAAAGCAGACGCGACTTGTTAAAGCCGTATTTGCCGGCGAGCAAGTCGTAGACCTTCATGCCAATGCCGTAAAAAGGAGCCTCCCACCAGGAGTAGTTAGGCACCACGAACCCCAGGTCATGGACCAGGTGAGGAGCATTCTGGCGCAGCAAACCGCGCTCCTTCAGGGCTTCCATCACCAGCGAAATATTTCCCTGTTCCAGGTAGCGAACGCCGCCGTGGACCAGTTTGGTGCTGCGGCTGGAAGTAGCCGACCCAAAATCCATCCGCTCCAGTAGCAGCACATCGAAGCCGCGGCCGGCGGCATCAACGGCTACGCCTACTCCGGTAGCTCCACCGCCAATCACTACAATGTCCCAGGGAGTCGATCGTTCTTTTACGCGAGCCACCATTGCGGGCCGATTCATCTATTCCTCTCCTTCATGCCAGTGTCCTGACCGTTCCACAGCTCGCTTCCAGCGTTCCCGTCCGGCGGCAATCTTTTTCTCGTCGGGATGCGGCTCGAAGCGTGTATCGGGGGCGCGTAGCTTGCGGATTTCTTCCGGGCTACTCCAGAAGCCCACGGCAAGGCCGGCTAGATAGGCAGCGCCGAGCGCAGTGGTCTCGCTGACCGCGGGACGGATGACCGGCACGCCCAGCAAGTCGGCCTGGAACTGCATCAGCAGATCATCCACGGCCGCGCCTCCATCCACGCGCAGTGAGTTGAAGGGGACTTTGGTCTCCGCATCCATGGCATCGATGACGTCGGCCACCTGGAAGGCGATGCTCTCTTCGGCCGCCCGGGCGATGTGGCCAGGCTTGGTGCTGCGGCGGAGGCCAATCAACAATCCCGTCGCGTAAGGATCCCAGTAGGGCGCTCCGAGCCCGACAAATGCGGGTACCAGAACGACTCCGTCGGAGTCTTCCACGGTAGCCGCCAACGCATTGACCTCGGAGGAGCGGCGAATCAATTGCAGACTGTCGCGCAGCCATTGGATCACGGCTCCGCCAATGAAAATGCTGCCTTCGAGGGCGTATTCGAGTTTTTTATCCAGGCTGCAGATCAAGGTGGTGATCAGACGCTTCTGCGAGAGAACAAACCCGGTACCGATGTTCTGCAGCAAAAAGCAGCCGGTGCCGTAGGTGTTCTTCGCATCGCCGGGCCGGATGCACAATTGTCCGAAGAGCGCTGCCTGCTGGTCTCCCGCGATGCCCGCGATTTCCGTTGCTTCCAGGCCGAGAGACGTGGTCACCTGACCGATCTTCTCACTGGACCACACCACCTCGGGCATCATGCTCTCGGGGATCCTGAACAGTTTGAGCAGATCGGCATCCCATCGATCTTCGACAATGTTGTACAGCATGGTCCGCGACGCATTGGTTCTGTCGGTGATGTGCTTTTTCCCGCTGGTGAGATTCCAGATCAGCCAGCTATCCACGGTTCCGAACGCCAGTTTGCCGGCCTCAGCCCTTTGTTGTGCTCCGTCTACGTTTTCGAGGATCCACGCAATTTTTGAACTCGAGAAGTACGGGTCGATCAGGAGCCCCGTCTTTTGCCGGACTGTTTCTTCCGTACCGTCACTCTTCATCTGCCGGCATCGTTCCGCGGTACGGCGGTCCTGCCAAACGATTGCGTTGTAGACCGGCTTGCCCGTTTCCCGGTCCCACACAATAGTCGTTTCCCGTTGATTGGTGATGCCCACGGCTGCCAGGTCGCGGGGGCGTATCCCCGCCTTGCCCAGCGCCTCAACCACCGAGCTCATCTGCGAGGTGAGAATGTCAAAGGGATCATGCTCGACCCAACCGCCCTGGGGGTAGATCTGTTTGAACTCCCGTTGCCCGTGGGCGACGATGGCGCCGTCTTTGCCAAAGAGAATGGAACGCGAGCTGGTCGTTCCCTGGTCGAGCGAGAGGATATAGGCCATCAATGTTCCTCCGGTGGGACCTGGAGACTTTAGAGTACCCGGGATGCCCCCGTCAAAGTGCCTATTTTCCCGGCACAAACCACCCGGGCCTATCGTTATAGAGGTGTAGACGTGGTCAGCATGCGTGATCGCTGGGTAGAAGCGGAATTCGAAGCGATTTTTCGGGAGCACTACGGGCGCATCCTCCGCGTCGTCCGGCGAGTACTGCGGCCCGACTCCGAGGCCGAAGAAGTTTGTGCCGACGTCTTCCTCCGGCTCTACCGCAGCGGTCCCGGAGTTGCCGCCGATGGGCTGGTTGGCGGCTGGCTCTATCGCACCGCGACGCGAGCTTCGATCGATGCCCTGCGCGCCCATCGCCGGCGCGGCACTGAAGTTGAAGACGATGGCGGCATCCAGGGTGAAGACCCGGCCGAGGGCCCACTTACCCTCCTGTTACGGCAGGAACTCATTGGCGAGGTGCGCGAAGTGCTGGCGAAGCTGAAAGTTGAGAGAGCACAACTGCTGCTATTGCGCCACAGCGGCCTGACGTACCAGGAGATCGCCCAGGCCATGCGGCTGGACGTGCACTCGGTAGGTACCAAGCTGGCGCGGGCAGAGGCCGAGTTTTCAGCACTCTATGGGCGCCAGCAGCGGCGCCATCGCAAGACCCAGCAGTTACAGACTGCGAAGGAGGGGCAATGAAGCACACAGAAAAAGGAACATTACGTGCCTACCTCGATAGCCAACTCGACCCTGGCAAGCTCGCTACCGTTGAGCAGCACGTCAAGAGCTGCGGCGCATGCGAGCGAGAGCTGGCGACCCTGCGTGAAGGTGCGTCACGTGTGCGCGACGGTCTCGATCGACTGCCTGAGTTGCCCGCAGTGGATAACTCCGCGATGGCTTGGGCTCAGTTTCAGAAGAAGCGGGAGGACTGGATGGAAAGGGAACAGAACCGGTGGTCCTGGGGCCGGAGATTGTCTCTCGCCGGTGCCTGCCTTGGCGTATCCGCAGTTGTGGTGGTGTTGACCGTTGCCCCGGTCCGGGCATGGGCGGAAAGTCTGCTGAGCATCTTCCGCGTCGAGCGTTTTACCGTCCTCGAGATCGACCAGTCCGCCCTTAGAGGCAATGGTGGGCAAAACAACCAGCTGCTCAACCAGGCGATCAGCCGCGTTCTCTCCGACGAGGTCACGGTGACGCAGAAACCGCAGAAGGCGCAAGTGGTCGCCGACGCTGCCACGGCATCGAAAGCCGCCGGCTTTCAGGTGCAGCTGCTGCCCGGGGAAGCACCGTCCGGCATGCTGGTGTTGAGTGGCGGCGCTATGCAGATGAAATTGAATCGCGACCGGATTCAGTCCATCCTTGACGAGGCTGGACGCAGCGACCTGCAGGTCCCGGCCTCGGTCGATGGCGCCACCGTCGCTGTGCGGAAGCCTGCCGGTCTGTTGGCGTTGTACGGAAATTGCGGCGATTTGGCCTCTCGAGCAGCGGGGGATGTTCCCAGGAGTGACGACAAATCGCAACCGGAGCCCGATGCGACCTGCATTTCGCTCACCGAGCTTCCCAGCCCGGTCGTATCCGCTCCTCAAGACATCGACCCGGCCCAGATTGCTCAGGTGGCGCTCCAGTTTCTGGGGATGAGCGCCAATGACGCTGCCAACTTCACCCAGACGGTCGACTGGACCTCGACCCTCGTTCTCCCCGTAATCCGCGGCAACTCGAAGTACGAGCAGGTGCACGTCAACGGGAATGATGCCGCGTTGTTGCGGCCGGCACATGGAGCAGAATCTGCCCGCTTCTCGCTGATGTGGGTGGACAATGGAATCATCTTCAACTTGAACGGGACCGGAGACGACACCACGGCGATCAACCTGGCCTCGCAATTGGAGTAGCGGAACGTGCATGGCAACTCTAACCATCGACGCTTGCCGGCTTAGAAAGACCTACGGAACCCGTGCTGCCGTGCGCGACCTGACCCTCCAGGTGGGGCGCGGAGAGGCCTTCGGGTTTCTGGGTCCGAACGGGGCCGGCAAAAGCACTTCGATCAAGATGCTACTGGGCCTGGTTGAGCCCACGGGTGGCCGGGCTCTGCTCCTGGGGCAACCAGTGGGTACGCGCGAGGTACGAGCCCGCATCGGCTTTCTTCCTGAGCACTTTCGTTTCTACGATTGGCTTTCCGCGTCGGAACTGATCCTGTTTCACGGGCGGCTCTGCGGCATGGCAGAGGATGCACTCCGGAGTAAGATCCCACAGCTACTCGACAGAGTCGGCCTGGGCGCGCAAAGCAACAAGCCGATCCGCAGCTTCTCCAAAGGGATGATGCAGCGGGTCGGCCTGGCGCAGGCCCTCGTCAACGATCCGGAAATCCTCTTTCTCGACGAGCCCACCTCAGGTCTGGATCCGGCCGGACGCAAGCTGGTGCGCGACGTGATTAGCGAGCAGCGCGATCGCGGCACGACCGTCTTTCTGAACTCACATTTACTCGGCGAGGTCGAGCAGAGCTGTGATCGCGTAGCCTTCATTCGCGACGGCTGCATCGTCGGCAGATATGAGATGGATGGTTGGCAGTCCGACCAGACGGAAGTCGAAATCAGGGTCGCGCGGCTTAACTCCAGCGCGATGGAAAGGCTTAAACAGTTGACGCCGGATGTCCGGCTTGAGGGGCAACTCCTGCGGTTGCGCGTGATGCAGATGGAAGATCTTCCAGACATCGTTCGCTGCCTGGTAGAAAATGGGGCGGAAGTTTTTTCTGTCATCCCGCAGCGCGTGAGCCTGGAAGAGTTGTTTTTGCAGATGATGGGACCGGACACCGGCTTATGAGCGAGAACGCAATCCACGTGCCCGCTGCTGCATCCGTAACGGAGACGCCGTCTTCTCTCAGAGTTGCACCCGGGCCGCGTGCATTGCGTACCACGCTGTTGATGGCGCAAGTGACTTTCCTAGAGGCTGCCCGGCGTAAGATCCTGTGGATTGCGGCCCTGGCTGGCTTCGCTTTCCTGGGTTTTTTCTGGACCGCTCTTCATTTTGTTCTGAGGCATGAGCGGCCGCACGTGAATATCGTCAGCATCCGTGAAAGCATTGCCATGATGACCATGATGGTGCTCTATGCCGGAAGCATGATGACCTCGCTCATGGCCGTGCTCACTTCCTGCGACACCCTTTCCGGGGAGATCGCATCTGGAACCATCCATGCTATTGCAACCAAGCCAGTCGACCGCTGGTGCCTGGTGCTCGGCAAATGGATTGGTTTCGTTGGCATGCTCACACTCTATGTGTCCCTGATCGAGGGAGGCACGATCCTGCTCAGCCGGCTTCAGAGTGGCTATCTTGCTCACCACGCGCTCGCCGTGCTCAGCCTGGTGTGGCTGCAAGCTGTCGTTCTGCTTGGAGTCACCATGGCTGCCGGCACTTGCTTTTCTTCTCTTTCCAGCGGCGCAATCTCGCTGGGGCTCTATGGTCTGGCGTTTGTGGGCGGATGGATCGAGCAATTTGGGGCCTTACGGCATGTGCAAGCCTTGGTTGACCTGGGAATCCTCTCCAGTCTCATCATGCCCAGCGACGCGCTCTGGCGACGCGCTGCTTTTGTATTCCAGCCGCCGATCCTGGGAAGTGTAGGGGCTTCTCCCTTTGGCAGTAACCTCATCCCGAGTAACGCGATGGTCGTCTACGCCGCCGTCTATGCGGTGCTCGCCATCTTGCTGGCGCAGGTGCTCTTTTCCCGCCGGGATCTCTAGCCAAATAAAAAATTTCAATATGACATCAGATGGCATATTTCGTGGCCTAATGTTCCAGACATAGGCCAACCTGGCCTCAAAGGAACATTCCCATGAAGATCAGCGAGACTCTGTTACCGGAATTCGATGAGGAAATGGCAAGCACGAGGAAATTCCTGGAGCTTGTGCCGGACGAAAAACTGGGATGGAAGCCCCATGAAAAGTCGATGGCCCTTGGCCGTTTGGCCTGGCATGTAGCGGAAATGCCGTCGTGGTATTGTTCCACGCTGAAGCAGGACGCGTTGACCATGACTGAGGAAGACTCCAAGAAAATGGCGGCAGCGCGGGAAGGCAAGGGCAGGAAAGAGATGCTGTCTGGATTTGATGAACATGTTAAGGATGCACGAACGCGGCTGGCTGCGGCGGACGAGGCCGCCATGGCTGCACAATGGAAGATGATCTGGGCCGGCGAGACGATTATCGACATGCCTCGGGCGCAAGTGCTTCGCAAGTGGGTCATGAACCATCTGGTTCATCATCGGGCCCAGTTGGGAGTGTATCTGCGGCTCAACGGAGTTGCGATTCCCGGCGTGTATGGCCCCTCTGCGGACGAGATGCCTTCGTAGAAAAGCCGTCATGCTAGACTTACGCGATTCATGGGGCATCTGCTCAATAGGCGTACGTTTATTGCCCTTGGGGGAGGCACGGCCGTCGCTGCGGCCGCCTCCACCAGGCTTTGGGCGCTGGGGACGATGCCCATGCCATCCGCCAAGGGCGGGTTCGAAAGCAAGCTGGACGCGTTCACAGCGACATACATGCGGGCCATGAACGCCCCGGGAATGACCCAGGCGCTGACCGATACAAAAGGAACCATCCGCACGGCCGGCTACGGTTTTGCCAACATCGATCTGAAGACTGCGGTAGCGCCGGAGCACCTCTTTCAAATTGGCTCCATTACCAAGTCCTTCGTCGCGCTCATCATGCTGCAGTTGCGTGATGAAGGCAAAGTGGATCTTCATCGGCCAGTGCTCGAGTACTTGCCATGGCTTCCGGTGATCATGCCGTATGGGCCCATCACGGCGCATCATTTGTTGACGCACAGCTCCGGTCTTCCCGACGCTTCCGCGCCGTTTCAAAGCGATCCCGCGGCCCGGTATGTGCAGGGGTTTGCCCCCGGTGCTCACTTTCACTACTGCAACCTGGGCTTCGGGATTCTTGGCCAGATGATTGAGAAGCTGGATGGAAGGCCCTGGTATCAATGCCTGCAGGCCCGCATCCTTACGCCCCTGGGAATGAAAGATACGGCCGCGGTCATCACGATCGAATCCAGTGCTCGCAGCGCTACCGGCTATCAGCCATTTTTTGATGACCAGGTGTATCCGCGTCAGGGTCGATTGACGGCCAGGCCGCCCGAGGTGTTCGACAGTCCGGCGGGGAGCATTGCTTCTCCCGCCGCGGATATGGCGTGCTATCTGCGCACCTTGCTCAACCAGGGACCGGGGCCCGGCGCACGCATCGTCTCAGAGGACGGATTCAGGCTGATGTCGACGCCGTATATCCAGGCTACGGAGTTTAGCCCCACTGCGTCGTACGGCTACGGCATTGCTGTCGATGTTCTGAATGGCCATCGGATACTCCGCCACACGGGCGGGATGAATTGCTTCGCATCCTCTATCCACGTGGATCTGGACGGAGGTGTTGCGGCGTTTGCCTCGATCAATGCGATGCAGGGTTATAGGCCGACTCCGGTCACGCAGTACGCGGTCGAGCTGCTGAGGGCAGAGCGTGAGGCGAAGCCACTGCCTGCGGCGGAGCCTCTGGGAAATCCGATGGAGGTCGAGAATGCCGGCGAGTATGCCGGCTCGTTTAAGAGCGCCGACGGCAGGGAACTGGTCTTCAAGGCTGACGGCAAGCGGCTGCTGCTTGTGGATCGAGGCGGTGAAGTTGCTCTGCAGCGTCGCGCGGGAGATTCGTTTCTTTCCACAGAGCAGGGGCGGTTCTCGGACTACAGCCTTGTCTTTGGCAGAGATAAGACTGCTGTTGTCGAGGTGGGGTATGGCTCCGATTGGTTCGTCAATTCGGCGTACCATGGCGATCGTGAGTTCCGCGCTTCCAACGAATACAGCGCGTTTGTGGGCCGTTATCGCAGCGACGGTGGGGATGATGTGCGGGTGTTTCTACGTAAGGGACAACTGTGGCTCGGCGACACTCGGCTGACCGGGCTCGGCTCGGCGCTCTTTCGCATCGGAGAGGAGGCCTGGTCACCGGATACTGCGCAGTTCCTGACGATTGTCGATGGCCGCGCCAGGATCCTGCGCGTTATCGATGAGGACTGCTGGAGAATCGAAGTGGGTTCCTAGGCCAACTTCACAAAGTGCATGGCCGCTGAGTTCATGCAGTAGCGCAGACCCGTTGGCGGCGGGCCGTCAGTGAAGACGTGCCCCAAGTGGGCATCGCATTGCTTGCAGGAAACTTCCGTTCGCTCCATACCCAGGCTTCGATCCGTCGTCTCAACCACATTCTCACGAGCAATCGGCGCCCAGAAACTAGGCCACCCGGTGCCGGAATCAAACTTGGTTTCCGAATTGAACAGAGCCGTGTCACAACAGATGCAACGAAACAGCCCGCGATCGTGCACGTTCAACGTGTCACCGGTAAACGGGCGCTCAGTGCCCGCCTGCCGAGCTACCTGGTATTGAAGGGCGGATAACTGTTTCTGCCATTCAGCGTCCGATTTGACTATTTTCGCGACCTGAATCTTGCCCATCTTCTTGCCGTCCGCACCAAATTGAACAATCGTCACCATTCCCGGCGTTGTAGCTTTCCCGCTCGCCGCTGACGCAACTCCCGGTTTGTCGAGAGCCCAAATGGCAAATGCCCCGCAAACACCAGCTGAGGTAACCAGGAACGCGCGCCGGCTAGGGCCTTGTGAATCGCTCATACCACTACTCCTTTTAACCGAAGGTGAATGAATACGCCCGTACCCCCGGCACCAGGAATTCTATGCGGAAGGTACGGTCATGAATACTGCCTTGCTGACGAATCAGTTGATAGAGCCGGTCCCCGGTGACCACGCCGTATCCTTCGGCATCCGTATCCACGCCATGGTCGGCGCCAGGCGCCTGGCCGTCGAGGGTAACCCGGAAACGGATTGGCTTGCCATCCGCAGACGGCCCTAGGACCAGGTGCAGGTCGCGGGCGTGGAAGCGATACGAGATGCTATCGCCCGCGGCAAGCGAAGTCGCGACCTGGTCCTCATCCTTCCACTTGCCGGCCAACGCCCATTGGTTGAGATTCAACGCGTCGGGAGTGCGGTAGGTTTGCGGATCATCCTGATTGAATCCGCCGGGGGAAGCGAAATTTTGCGCCCTTGCATACCCTACGTAAGTCTCCGGAGACTGGACATCGTTTGCATCCGCGGCAGCTTCCGTGCCGCTGGCTGCGATCGCCGTTGCGGTCTGAGGGAGCGGCGCATGGTTCGCCTCCTCGAGCAGGGTGCGAATCCACTTTTCAGATTCGTCGTAAGCGCCCTCGCCAAAGTGGTGAAAACGGACCGCTCCCGTGGCGTCGATAAAATAGTCCGCCGGCCAGTACTCGTTATTGAAACTACGCCAAATCTTGTAGTCGTTATCCATCGGGACCGGATAGGTGACACCGAGATCCTTCACCGCCTTACGGACGTTCGCTTCGTCTTTTTCAAAGGCAAATTCAGGGGTGTGAACGCCAATGATCACCAGGCCGCTGTCTTTGTACTTCTCGTTCCAGGCCTTGATGTACGGCAAGGTACGCAAGCAGTTGATACAGGAGTATGTCCAAAAATCCACCAGGACTACTTTTCCATGAAGCGACGCGAAGGTGAGTGGCGGCGAGTTGATCCAGGCCGTGGCGCCGGAAAGATCGAGCTTGACGCTGTCGGAAACGTCGATGGTTTGGGTAAGCACGATTGGCTTCGGCTTATGGAACCGGTCGAGCAGGCGCTGCTCCAGATTGCTGGTGCTGGCAAGCGAAAGCCGGGTGAGGACGCCACGATCCAATCCAAAGGCCACCGCAGCTACAGCCGCAAGCACGGCAACCCCGAGAGCCCGGCGAATCCACTCCTCAACGCCCAGGCCCCGCTTCATGGCGGCGAAGATACGGCCCCCGGCGAGCAAAGCGACCGCCAGCGAGGTGGCTGCTCCAGCAGCGTAGCTCAGCAGGAGTAGGGCGGTACGCGCGCTCGCCCCTTGCAGGGCGGCTCCGGTAAGAATGAGGCCTAGAATGGGCCCGGCACAGGGCGCCCAGAGTAGCCCGGTACCAATCCCGAGCAGGAAAGAGTTGAGGACGCTGGCATCGGAATTTTGAGATAGCCGATTTCCCAGCCGGACCAGCGGCCGCGAGAGCCGGTCGGCAAGCGACGAGAAGAGCAGAGTCAGCCCGAACAGCGCAAACAGAACCAGGGCGGCGATACGGCCGAACTGGTTGGCTCGTACTGCCCAGCCGCCGCCCACTGTGGCCAGGCTGGCAACTACCGCAAACGTGATGCACATGCCAGCCAGGAGCGGCAAACCACTCTTGCGAAAAGGCTGGTCGGAGCGCGCGAACACGAAGGGCAGCACCGGCAGGATGCAGGGACTGAGAATCGTGAGCACGCCACCGAAATACGCCAGAAGTACCAGGAACATTCGTCCACCGCCAGCACCCAATAAGACTCTCATCGGGGCCAAAGAGGTTACGGATATTAAGCCACTTTGGTTTTCGCGCAGGACGTATGATGAAAGCGCCGAACCTTATGCCTCTACAACCTACGGGAACTCGCCGAAAACTCCTCAGCGCGCTGTTTATCCTTACCATCGTTTTCGCACCCAGGTTTCAGGCGCAAACGCCAGCCACTCACCCCACCAGCACGCCCTATGCGGGCGACCTGAGCATCTTTGAGGAACCCGGGCGCGACAAACGTCTGCAGATCGACCGCGTTATGGACCTGCTGCAGCTGAAGCCCGGCAGCGTGGTTGCAGACATCGGGGCTGGAGGCGGTTGGTTCAGCGTCCGCGCTGCCCGCCGTGTCGCCCCCAATGGCCGTGTCATCGCTGAGGAAATTAATGCCAAAGCGGTTACCGCCATCCAACAGCGCGCGCAGCGGGAGAAGCTGGACAACATCGAAACCATCCTGGGAACACCGGACGATCCCAAGCTCGCGCCCAACTCGCTCGACGCTGCTCTAATGCTGAAGGTGTACCACGAAATCGCTCACCCTCCGCTTTTGCTGGCCAATCTGCGCGCCGCGCTCAAACCTGGTGCGCGCTTCGGCATTATCGATAAGAACGGCAATGGCGCGGATCATGGCCTGAACGAACCTATCGTTCGTGCTGAGGTTGAGCACGCCGGCTTCCGCCAGATTGCCCGCTACGATTTCACCAAAGCAGACGGCCAGGACTATTTCCTGATCTTCGAGAAGCGATGACCTAAGAGCTATACTTTTGCTCATCATCGAAACGTGAGGATGCTTTGATCCGCTTTCTGGTTTCCGTTGTCCTGGTTGCCCTTGGCTTGACACCGGCCATCGCGGCAACGAATTTCTCCATCCCTTTGCAGCAGAAAACACTCCCCAACGGTCTTACGGTCATCGTTTCAGAAGACCACTCCGCTCCGACCTTTGGCTTGTGCATTGCCTATCGAATTGGCTTCCGTCTGGAGCCCGAGGGCCGGACCGGCTTTGCTCACCTTTTTGAACACATGATGTTTGAAGGCACGCCCGTTGCGCCCAAAGGCACGTTGACGCAGGTGGTGGAGGGCGGCGGCGGAAACCTCAACGGAGACACCCGTTGGGACTTTACCGAATACATTGAAACCGCTCCCGTCTCGGCGCTCGATCCGGTGCTGTGGCTGGAAGCGGACCGGCTCAAGACCCTCGACTTCTCCACCAAGAATCTGGACAACCAGCGCCAGGTGGTGGAGGAGGAGGTTCGGGTGAATGTTCTGAACCGGCCGTACGGGTTATTTTTCGCCATAGACCTTCCCATGAAGGCCTACGACACCTACCCTGACAGCCATAATTTTTACGGCGACTTTCATGATCTCGATGCCGCCCGCATTGAAGACGTGCGCGCCTTCTACGAGAAGTACTACGCTCCCAACAATGCAGTGATGGCCATCGCCGGCGATGTCAACGCCGCCGAGGTGTTTGCCAAAGTCGAAAAGTATTTTGCGTCTGTTCCGCGACGCGAGGTGGCCCCGTTGCTCAAAGTGACGGAGAAAGAGCAGACCGCCGAGCGCCATGCAGTGGAGGAGGACAAACTGGCCAAGCTGCCCGCCGTCGCCATCGGCTATCGCTTACCTGACCGCAACTCCAAAGACGCAGTTGTGGCCGCGGTGACCGGCGACTTGCTCCACAATGGAGAGGCGTCGCTGCTCTACCAGCACCTGGTGAAACAGAAGCAGGTTTCCGTCTCCGTGGACGGCGGAGCGAATTGGCCACTAGGCAATCCTTTTGAGTACAACGGGCCCACGCTGATGACGACACTGCTGGTCGATCCAGAAGGAACCTCAGCGGCAAAGGTGCTGGCAGCGTATGACGAAACCATCCAGGAACTTGCCACCAAGGGTCCGACGGCTGAGCAGCTTGCCCGGGTGCAGACGAAAATGCGATCCGACTGGTACGACCAGATGGAGCAGCCCATCAATCGTGCTTCGCTGATCGCGCATGCCGCTCTTTTCGATGGCAATGCTGCGCGCGTGAATACGATTCCTGCGGATATAGACAAGATCACTCCCAAAGAAGTTCAGGCGTTTGCGCAGAAATACCTCGTACCCAGCAACCGCACTGTGGTGGAACGCAACCCGGCTCCCAAGGTGCCCGCTCAAAAGGCTGGAGAATAACCATGACCTACCCTCTCCATCGATTCTGTTTTGCTTGCGCCGTTTTTTTAGCCGGGCTTAGCTTCGCCGCATCCTCAACGTATGCCGCTGATGTCAAGATGCCCGCCGATCTGCCACCCTACGGACCTATGCAGTTACCGCAAGCCCCAAAGGTACAGAGTGAGAAACTTGCCAACGGATTGACGGTGTGGCTGGTGCAGCAGAACAATCTTCCCAAAGCTGCGGTCACGCTGACGTTGCGCGGAGGCTACTGCGCCGATCCGGCCGATGCACGAGGGATTTCCGACCTGCTCGCGAACGCCGTTAAGCTTGGTACCAGCACACTGAATGCTCGCCAGATCGCGGAGCGTTCCCAAGCCGCCGGCGGTGATTTGATGGCGGAGGCGAGCACAGAAAACCTTACTCTTTCCATTGAACCGCTTTCCGAGCATCTCTCTGACTCCATTGCGCTGCTCTCTGATCTGGCGGCCCACGCCTCGTTTCCAGAAGACGAAGTTGCGTTGGCCAAGAAGAATCTGCTGTCCAACATTCAACAGCAAGAAACCCAGCCGAGGTTTCTGGCGCAACGAGCGTTCGGTCGCATCCACTTTGGCGATCATCCTTACGGAGTGGTCTCGCCAACTTCGGCTGTGGTTGAGCAGGCCACTCAAGAGTCCTTGCGCAAACTCTACGCAGAGACCTTTCAGCCAGACCACGCCGTCCTGGTCGTAGTGGGCGCGTTTGATCCTGCGGCTGTGCTGGCAGCGGTTCACTCGGCATTCGACGGTTGGACTGTACATGCCGGAGCCGGAAGCACAGCGTTGGCTGCGGCCGAGCCGGCCTCGACGCCTGACAAAAAGATTTTCTTCGTTCCCCGGCCTGGTTCGGTCCAGACAGCCTTACTGCTGGGGGCGCCCGCGCCCATTCGGACCGATCCGGATTACTCCGCCTTCGAAGTTGCCAATGCGATCTACGGCGGTATGTTCGGGTCCAGGTTGACCAATAATATCCGCGAAGACAAGGGGTACACCTATACTCCGTATTCCCGTTTGAACGTCTACCGGAACGCGGGTGTTGTGCTCACCGGCGCGGATGTGCGCAATGCGGTCACGGGCCCCGCCTATAAGGAAACAGTATTTGAACTGAATCGCATGGCCACCGCGCCGGTCAGCGAGCAGGAGTTGACATCCGCAAAGCGCTACCTGTTGGGGACTCTCGGCTTTCGGCTGCAATCCCGGGCCTCGGTGGCGCTGCGTCTTTCGAACCTGTGGGTCGACGGGCTGGACGCGCAGTTCATCCGCAAGGATGCTGACGGGATCATGAGCTCCACCATCGCACAAGTGCAGCAGGCGTCGAGTCGTTATCTTGCGCCGGAAAAGATGACCGTGGTCGCGGTGGGTGAGGATAAAGTCGTTCACGACCAGTTCTCGCCCTTCGACATACCGGTCGTACCTGTTCCTTGATCCGTTAAGTTGCGAAAGACTGGAACGCCGCCACTATCCTTGCCGGTAACTCATCGCGGTTTCGTTTGTTCAGCAATTCATGGCCTGCACTGGGGATCGTGAGCAGCTCAGTGGTTGCGGGGATAGCCTTCAAAGCGGCCACCAACTCCTCGGTAGAACCAAAGCCATCCCGCGCACCGCTCACGAACAATGCCGGCGTTCGAAGGTGAGGGAAGTGCGCGGTGCGCAACTCGAGAGGCCGTTCTGGCGGGTGCAATGGGTAGGACAGCAGCAGGAGAGCATCGACCAGCCCGGGTTGATCCGCTGCCAGCATGGACGACTGCCTTCCTCCGTAAGAATGACCACCGAGAAATACCCGGCCCGAAGTCTGCGCCCGCACGGACGCAACTGCTGCGGCGAGCCCCTGTTGATCGCGCTCAGCGCTGCCGCGAGGCGGAGGTCCGCTGGGACGCAATTGGCGGAAGGGCAGATCGCAGCGAAGGACAGTAAGACCTGAGGCGCTGAACGCTTCTGCAAGCGCGACCAGGACCGGAGCGTTGCAGTTCGCTCCGGCACCGTGGGTTAAGACCAGCGAATCGCCGTTCGCTTCAGCCGGCCGGTGCAGAAAACCTCGTACTGGCGTTTCCTTCGCAGTGTCGTCGCGGTATTCGTTCATATCGCTCTCACCTCAGCTTTTGACCTGGGCCGCGATACGTTCGATGGCGTGGTGTGCGGAGAGGATGGCCCCTTCCTGCCAGGCAACAAGATGGGAGAGGTAGTCACCCGCAAAATAAGTGCGGCCCTCGGGTTTCTCCAGCTGGGCATAAGAAGGCTCGCTCCCCCGCACCCGGTTGTTGGCGAAGCAGCCAAGCGAGTAGGGGATCTTTTCCCAGCTGACATAAATTGGCTTCTCCAATAACCGCGAGCGGCCAGGATGAAGCGCTTCGACCGCCGCCCGGGAAGCATCGAACTTGGCCGCAATAGAGGGCAGCTCTCCGAATGCAGTGGGTCGGGACGGACGGCTGTATGTAGGCAGGCGCTCCAGACCAAAGCCGGCAACCACTACGCCCGTTGGAGAAAACAGCTTTGCGCTTGGGTACCACACCAGGTCCACGGTGTTCTTGAGGAAAGAAATACCGCCATAGATATGGTTTTCCTTCTCCCAGAATCGAGGAGATTCCCACGCGATCTTGTAGGCAGCAGTCATCGGCATGCCGGTGAATGCCTTCGTGGTCTCCTCAGAGAAATTATTCCTGGTGGTAGCGAGCACGGCCAGGGGCATGGTGCAGATGCAGTAGTCAGCGGTGATGGTCTGCGGCTTTCCGTCTTTCAGGTAAGCAACGGTTACGTTTTTGTCGCCGGTGGTGATCTCGGCAACCGGGCATTCGTAAAGGATCATGTCCGCGGGCAGCGCCTTGGCAAAGGCATACGGGATACGGTCCATTCCACCTACGGGTTGAAACATCGTTGCCTGCCAATCAATTTCATCGTCGTAGAACTCGCCCTTGGATAAGTCGGCTGCCAGCAGCTCATGAAGCTTCAGTGGCTGGTGCAGCACAGACTGGCCGAGGCCGGCGCCGCGGGGCGTAACAAAGCCGGCGCGCATAGAGCCCACATATTTTCCGTTCGCATCCAGGTCGCCGAATTCATGCAGCAGATCCAGCAGCAGCGAGGTGTCTTCTTTGGAGAGCTCCTGGTCGAGGGTATCCGCGCGCACGCACTTGGTGAGCAACTCGGCCAGGTAGCCGCGGGTGTCGTGAACCACCTGCCGCTGCTCCACCGGCTTGCCGGAGTTCAGCAGCGGAGACTGCATCAAGGCCGAGCGCGAAACATTGACTTCGACTTCAAGGGGTACGCCCAGCTCCTGACAATAATTGAGCAGGTGGGTATGGATAGAAGGGATACGAGCCGGCCCGGCATTGAGGTAGCCTTCATTCGACCAGCTACAGTTCTGAGTGCTTCCGTCAGTGAACTCGACCTTGCACCCGTCACGAACGGTCCAGTTACGGCCGCCGGGCCGGCTGCGTGCTTCGAGGATAGTACATCGGAATCCAGCCTTGCTGAGCTCGTAGGCAGACACCAGGCCAGCGATCCCGGCGCCGAGGATGACCACGCTTTTGCCTCGTCCGAAGTCAGCGGCGAGCTGGGGGAGAGGGGAAGCGCCGGTGGCAGGTGTGAGACCGAGAACCTGCATGCTGCGAAAGACCGCAGAGTAGCCGCCAATCTGGGCGATCCGCTCCAGGAAGACACGCCGGGTCAGACTCATCGAGTCGCCTCCGTCTTAATGTGTGAAGGGGCCTTCTCTTTTTGTAACACGCCGGCAACAAAACCGAAGGCTCAGCGGGTGACGGCCAATTCCTCTTCCAGAAGCTGCTTCTGGAACAAATCGGCATAGTAGCCGTTCTTCGCGATCAAGTCGTCATGCGAGCCGAGCTCAACAATTCGGCCGCCGACCAACACCGCAATCTGATCCGCGTGCCGGACGGTCGAAATGCGGTGAGAGATGAACAAGGTAGTGCGGCCCTGCATGACCCGCTGCAGTTCACCCAGGATTTGCTCTTCGGTGTAGGTGTCGACGCTGGAGAGCGCGTCGTCGAGGATCAGGATGCGGGGATTACGGATGACCGCGCGGGCAATGGCCGTGCGCTGTTTTTGGCCGCCCGAAAGCGTAATGCCGCGCTCGCCAACCGTAGTCGCAAAGCCGGCGGGGAATTCTTCAAACTCGCGGCGGATGTGCGCCGCTTCTGCCGCCTGCAACACTTCGCTGTCGGTGGCATGTGGAGCACCAAAGGCTATGTTGCCGCGAATGGTCTGGCTGAAGAGGAACGTTTCCTGGGGAACGAAGCCAATGTTCGAGCGCAGCAGCTCCAGGGGATAATCGCGAATGGGCCGCCCGTCGATCAGAACCGCTCCCGGCTCGGCGTCATACAGCCGCGGTATCAGATTGACCAGGGTTGATTTTCCCGAGCCGGTCGGTCCCACGATGGCCAGACTGCTTCCGGCGGGAATCTTGAGCGAGAGAGAATGCAGTACCTCGGAGCGGCCCGCGTCTGCGCCGGCGTAGGAAAAATTGACGTTGCGAAACTCGATCTCGCCGTGCAGTTTCAAGTCGCCGGGGATGGTGTTGTCAGCTACGGCATCGTCGATCGCGGGCTTGTCCGATAGCAACTCATCGATGCGCACCACGGAGGCGGTTCCGCGCTGCCACAGGTTAACCACCCAGCCGAGAGCGATCACCGGCCAGGTGAGCATCACCATATACGTATTGAAGGCGACAAAGTCGCCGATGCTGATGCGGTGGGAAAGCACCTCATGCCCACCCACCAGCAGGGTGATCGCCAGCGCCAGCCCGAGCACAAACTCAAGCGTCGGCCAGAGCATGCCCATGAGCTGAACCAGGCGAAGCCCGCGGCGGATATTCTCCTGGTTGGATTTTTCAAAGGCTGCGATCTGGGCTTCTTCCTGGGCAAACGCGCGGACCAGCCGTGCGCCGGAAAAATTCTCCTGCGCCTGGGCTGATATTTCGGAATACATGGCCTGAATGCGCTCGAAGCGTTCATGAATCTTGCGCCCCAGGGCCTGCACGAGGATGCTGGCCAAGGGGAGCGGGACTAGCGCTACGAGGGTCAGTTTGGGGCTGATGCGGAGCAGAAAATAGAGAGCGCCGACGGAAAACAGAACCGTGTTGGCGCTGTACATGATGGCCGGCCCAAGCAGCATGCGGACTGCGTTCAGGTCATTGGTCATCCGGGCCATGATGTCGCCGGTACGATGCTGTTGGAAGTAAGCCGCCGGCTGCCGTTCCAGGTGGCGGAACAGGTCATTGCGCAGATCGAACTCAATCTCCCGGGAAATGCCGATGATGATCCAGCGGGTGAGAAAGAGGAACACGCCTTTAGCCGCCGAAATAGCTACCAGCAGCCCGGCATAGAGGAGGATCTTTTGCCGCGTGACCCCCTGGTTCAGGTCGTCGATGGCGATGCGAATGACCTGGGGGAAGAAGATCCAGATGACATTGGAAACCACAGCGGCCAGGCCGCCCCAGACAAAATCGCGGCGATAGCGGCGCAGATAAGGAAACAGAGGCCGGAGTGTGGCAAGCATGCTGTCTCGATTTTAATCCCGCGCGGACATCAGGTAGGCGTGCGCAGCAGCAGATACACTCCGGCGAAGCCGAAAAGCAGGTCGGGCGACCAGGCCGCCAGCAGCGTGGGCAGAAAGTTTACGTCGCCCAGGGCTTCAAACGTGCTTTTCACCACCCAGTAGGCGATCGCCACCCCGATGGCTGCGGCAATGCCGGTGAGCGATCCGCGCTTACCCATGGACAAGGCAAAAGGAATGGCCAGCACCGCCATGACCAGGGTGATGATGGGATAAGCAAGCTTGATATTGAGCTGCACGCTGAGGTGCTTGGTATCGAATCCGCTTTGCCCCAGGTCGCGGATGTATCGCTGCAGCTCGCCGAAGGTCATCTCCTGAGATTGCAGGGATTCCTTTTTAAAGTATTGCGGCGGCTCGTTGATTTCTGGAAAGCTTTCGACGTTGAATTGGGCAAAACTGCTTACCGCTTCTCCGTCGAACCGGCGCTCCCATCCGTGTTCAAAGATCCATTGCTGTAATTGCGGTTCCCAGTGGACGTTGGAGGCAAAGATACGACGGGAAAGAGCAAAGTTCTCCGGGTTGAATTCGAACACGGTGAGATTGGCGAAGCGGTCCTCGTGTTGATCGAAAAACTGATAGTAGAAAATGCGCCCAGGCTTGCCCGGGTCCTGGCGGCCGAAGATCCACTTTTGATCCGGACGGAGAAATGTTTGGGCGGGGCGGCCCTTGATCACACTGCGCAGTGCCTCCTGGCGGCGGTTCGCGCTCGGCAGGTACGACTGATCGAACAGGAACTGGGCAACCGCGATCAGCGCTGACACTACCAGGATGGGAACCATGACGCGGTACAAGCTGATCCCGGTGGCCTTCATGGCGGTAAACTCGTTGGTTCGTGTGAGCACGCCGAAAGTGACCAGCACCGCAACCAGGACGCCCAAAGGCGTGATGTTGTAGAACATATTCGGTGTCAGGTTGATGAGGTATTCACCCACCGTGACCAGAGGGGTGCGGTTGCGGATAATGTCGCCCAGCAGTTCGAAAAAGGTGAAGACAAGCAACAGCAGCACAAAGCTGACCAACACCATCACAAAGGTGTTCAGAAACTCACGCAGCACATAGCCGTCGAGAATGAGCGGAAAGCGCCCCCGTTCGTGGGACGGGCGTTCCTGTTCGGTACGCCGTTCCGGTTCTGCCCTTTGGCGAAGGAACTCTACGGTTTTGAGCCGGGCGGCAACGGCCGCGAATTGCGTACCGGTCGATCCGGTGACCGCCATCTGGCGCAACAGTTCCAGACCGGCCAGGGCGAAGAGAATGTTGGCTGACCATACCCCGGCGAAGACCGGGAGCTTGCCTTCACCAGCCAGCGAAACACCCGTCAAGGACAGAGAGTAGTAAATGAAGACCAGCGCGATGGTCACCACAAACCCGGTGCTCTTACCACCCCGTCGCGAGGAAAGGCCGAGCGGATTCCGATCAGCATCAGTACCAGGCAGGCCACCGGGTAAGCGAAACGCTTGTGCAACTCGATGAGGTATTGTTTGCCCCCGGCTCCCTGGAGCGCGCGTAGAGAGCGCGGTTGCCCATGGCGAGTATGGGTGCGTCATTGCGGCCGAGGTGAGTATCCTCTGGAGTGCCAATCGACAGCGGCAATTCTGATTCCACAAAGGTGGAAACCTGGTATTGCGGGTTGCCGTTGGTGGTGACCATCTCGTGCTCGGTACCGCTGCGCAGACGCATCAGCAGCGTATTGGGCCCACCGTTAGCGACCAAAGCCTCCTCAGCGGTGGTGATTCTGGGCGAAACCGGATCACTGTGGTCGGCAAGGAAGATCCGCTGCCACCGCGCGGCGCCTGTGCCGGCTAGGATATCCTGCACGTAAAGCACATAGTTCTTGAAGTCTTCATAAAAGACGCGCGGCTGAATTTCAAACGATGCCTGCTGGTTTTTGAGCTCGTCCTTCAACTGCAGGAGCGCCGCTGTTGCCTTGGGAGCCACATAAAGAGAATCGGCCAGTGATATTCCCCACGCGATAACCGCTACCGCCGAGACCACCTTGACAAAGAACCAGGCGCCAATGCCCACTGCCCGCATGGCCGTGATCTCGCTGTCGGCGGAGAGCCGGCTGAGGCCCAGCAAGACCCCGACAAGCACCGCCATAGGGATGGTGAGGGTGAGGGTGTTGGGAAGCAGGAAGACAAAGACCTTCGCCACCCCGCCCAACGACGCGCTATTGCGCACCGCCATCTCCAGCAGATCGCCAATGTTCTTCATGAACAGGACGAAGGTGAACAGTGCGCCCCCCAGGAAAGCGTGGGAGAGCACTTCGTGCCAGATGTACCGGGTAAAGATGCGCACAGATCTACAGTCTAGAGCATTCTGTGGAAAAAGCCGGGACCGGATAGGAAGACGTACCTCAGTGGCTAAACAGGGGTGTGGTCGGAACTCCCGACAGCGGGGAAGAACCGCAGGTCCACGCTCCACAAGCGCTTCGCTCCGGTCGGGGATGACAATTCTGTCGAGGGGCAGCAAGTGCCTTCTGAGACTCGTCCCGGCAAAATAAGAAATTAAGTACATAAACCCCGACCGGAGAGCAGAAAGCGTAGTGGAGGGGCCTGACGGTTCTTCCCCGGTACTAACACAACACCCTGTTTTGGCGCAGCCTGCTAAGAGCAGTCCCTGCTTTTGCAGGCTGGCACGAGTGGGCCTAAGGATCGATGATGGTGTGATCCCAAACAGGCGAGCCCTGGGTGTGATATTGGCCAAGCCCGGTCCAGTCTTCGCGGGTGATCCCGTTCAGGTCCCACACTACCCGCCCATCGCGCACCGTCAGCTCGCAAGCCAGCTTCTCATCGCCTGCCAGGCGCGCCCCGTACGTGTCCACGAAACCAAACTGCCCCTTTTCGACACGCAACACAGCAACGTCTGCATCGGACCCCACAGAAAGATTTCCTAGCTCGTCGTGCTTGATCTCGTGTGCAGGGTTTGAGGTGGACATCCGGATCACGTCCTCAAGCGACACGCCCAGGTTCAAAACCTTCGACATCACGTTCAGCGTGTCTTTCATTCCTGCATTCATGCTGTCGTTATGCAGATCCGTCGAGATCGAATCCGGCACGAAGTGTTGCTGGATCGCCGGTGGATGCGTGGCGGAAGATGAAGCTACCGCCACCGTGGCCGGCGTCAAAGATGATGCCGCGCTTCCTTGCCTCGAAGAGAAAAGGCCGTACCTTGTCCCCCGCATCCAGCATGGGCACGTCGTCGAGATACATGTGCGTGGAGATGTCCCCAGGACGCAGTTTCTTCGACACCAATTCTTCATAAGGCCGCTCCGGCAGAAGGTTCCAAAGTCGACCATCACCGGGATGTTGGCAATCGTCCCCGCTTCCACCGCGCGCTCTACCGGTGTCCACTCCGGGCCATCGTAGTGAGCCGTATTCTCGATACCCACGATCACCTGCGGGTACTTCAACGCCTGAGCAGCAGCTGCCTGGGCATCCATTTCGTTCAGGTTCTGTTCGTGATTGGGCCGCATACCGCCGCCGACGATCTTGATAAAAGCAAGAACGCGGGTGATGAGGCGATACGGATCAAGGGCACGATCCTTGAAATCGGGAAAGTTTGTCCAGCCTGAACTGCCCGCATCGACTGCGGTCGTCACTCCACTGCGCAGGGTAAAGCCATCGGGATACACACTGTGGTCGCCTGCGTAGGCGTGGCGTTCGCCCGTGCCTGCATATACATGTACGTGGATGTCCACCAGCCCCGGAGTGACATAGAAGCCCAAAACATCAACTACTTTGGCGCCCGGTCCCGGTTGAATATGCTCGGCAACCGCAGCAATCTGGTGGTCCTTGATGGCGACATCGCGAACCGCGTTGATGCCGTTTTTAGGGTCGATGACATGACCGCCCTTGAGCACCAGGTCATACGAGGCTTGCCCGTGAAGCGCCGGGGACGCAAGCGCAAGCAACAATGAAATCCCCAGTAGCCCGGCATAGCGGCCTCGTTTTCGAACAAACTGACGAACATACCACGTTTTATCCCTCAAGGTTTGCAACAGTCTCAGGTACACAAAGACACAGCCGCTGTCATGCCAGCGGCTGTGTGGAGAAACAATGAGCCACGTTGCGCTAGAAAACTATTTTCCCGGCAAGCTGAAGCAGGCGCCCACTGCTGCCGGAGCTGTTTTTCTGGGTGCTCGTCGTTGTGCCCAAAGTCACCCCAGGTCGTGGGATCACCCGGATCCCAACCGCCTTGCATGTCAGAGTTCGGGTTAGACAAATTGGGATGATTGAAGACGTTCTGAGCCTCGGCACGGAATTGGAACCTTAACCTTTCCCAAATCCCGAAGTCCTTGAAGATGGATGCATTCACATTTTCAAAACCAGGGCCATAGAGCGGATTTCGTCTTCCACTGCCAAAGGTAAATTGTGCCGGATAGGCAAACGCCGAACCGTAGACACCAAGAGCCACTGGGATTATTAATGTAGAACTTTGCCGTGCATTTAGCAGACGGCAGGTGTATCCAATCGGGCCGTTGCACGTTTCCATTGGGCTGGCTGACGTTGGCCTGATCGTTGTCCAGGTAAACGTTATAGGGCAGACCAGTCTGCAGGGTCACGATCGCGTTTACTTGCCAGCCGCCCAGGGTGTTTTTCATCAGATAGCTAAAATTTCAAAACTTGGGCAGGTCATACGTGGCGATGCCCACAAAGCGGTTGCGGATGTCCCAGTTTGAGCTCGCATAATCCAGGTTGATGTTGTACTGGTCCATCGTCGTGCCGCCATTGTTCGAGTTATCCGAGAGGTCCAGATCGTGCGACCAGGTGTAACTGGCCTGCCCGGATAGCCCATGGGTCGCGCGCTGGCGCAGAATCGCGGTAAAGCCGTTGTAGTGGGAGTATTCGTCATTCTGGATGGTGCGGATGCGGCCGAAGAGCTGGTTGGGGCGGCGTCCGTTGATGTCACCTACGGGACCACCAGGCTGAGGCGAGTTGTTATAGAAATCCCGGTCAAGATGAATGGCATGAGATCCCAGGTATTGCAGCTCCGCGCCGGCTCCTTTCCACAACTCCTGTCCCCAGGAGAGGTTCCACTGATAGAGCTCCTGGGTCGGCAGATGCGGGCCCATGGTGACCGCATTCACGTAGGTCCCGGGAATGCCCGCCATGGGAGAACCTGCGCCGGCGCCCGGAGTGGGATTGGCAAAAGTCAAGAGGCTGGTCGCCTGACCGTTGTAGGCAACTGAGGCGGAAAGCGGATAGTTCTGCGTGGTTAGGGTATAGGTATTCAGCTGGTTCGCATTCCAGTAAATTCCAAAACCTCCCCGAAGGACAGTCGTTTCCCTAATGCGATAGGCGAAGCCAAGCCGGGGGGCCCAGTCGTTGTGCGTCGGGTTAATGAACTTGAAGCCGGGTGTTGGCTTGAATGTTGCCGGCGTTGTCGCTGTGGTGGCAGGGATCAGAGCGGTATCGGTCGCATTCAAAATTCGCGTGTACCCATTCAAACTATA